>NZ_JBYNWZ010000005.1:0-384372 GCF_057799715.1 Flavobacterium sp. 38
TTAGATTTTAGATTTTAGATTTTAGATTTTAGATTTTAGATTTTAGATTTTAGATTTTAGATTTTAGATTTTAGATTTTAGATTTTAGATTTTCTAAAAAAAATCGCTGCGCTCTTTTTTTGGAATTTGGGATTTCAAAAATTGGAATTTCTATTCTAAAATCTAAAATCAGAAATCTAAAATTCTTTTCTGCCATCTTGTCATATTAAGTGCAATTAACCTATCTTTGCACTTTGAATTTTTATAATGGAAAAGATTATTGAAGAAAGCAAACAGGGCGAAAGTCTTGTTTTGGAAAATAAACCTGAGAATACTAAAAAACTCTTTATAGAAAGTTATGGCTGTGCGATGAATTTTTCGGACAGTGAAGTCGTAGCTTCGATTTTATCTGACGGTGGCTACAATACAACTTCGGTTTTAGAGGAAGCCGATTTGGTTTTGGTAAATACTTGCTCAATTCGTGACAAAGCAGAGCAAACGATTCGTAAACGTCTGGAAAAATACAATGCGGTAAAACGTACGAATCCGAAAATGAAAGTGGGCGTTTTGGGCTGTATGGCGGAACGTTTGAAAAGTCAGTTTTTGGAAGAAGAAAAAATCGTTGACCTTGTTGTTGGTCCAGATGCCTATAAAGATCTTCCGAATTTATTGGCTGAAGTTGAAGAAGGACGTGACGCGATCAATGTCATTTTATCGAAAGAGGAAACTTACGGAGATATTTCGCCGGTTCGTTTGATGAGTAACGGAATCACTGCTTTAGTTTCGATTACCCGCGGATGCGATAATATGTGTACGTTCTGTGTTGTGCCTTTTACACGCGGACGCGAGCGCAGCCGTGAACCACAAAGTATTATGGCTGAAATTCAGGATTTGTGGAGTAAAGGTTATAAAGAAGTGACGCTTTTAGGTCAGAATGTTGACAGTTATCTTTGGTACGGAGGCGGTTTGAAAAAGGATTTTGTAAACGCTTCTGAAATGCAAAAAGCAACAGCAGTTGATTTTGATCAATTACTTGAAATGGTTGCTGCTGGTTTCCCGAAAATGCGTATTCGTTTTTCGACTTCAAATCCGCAGGATATGCACGAGAGTATTTTGCATGTTATTGCGAAATATCCAAATATTTGTAAACATATTCACTTACCGGTTCAGTCTGGAAGTAACCGAATTTTGAAAGAAATGAATCGTCTGCATTCTCGTGAAGAGTATATGGCTTTGATTGATAAAATTAGAGCGATTGTTCCAGATGCTTCGATTTCGCAAGATATGATTGCTGGTTTCCCTACAGAAACTGAAGAAGATCACCAAGATACTATGAGTTTGATGGAATATGTAAAATATAATTTCGGTTATATGTATTCGTATTCTGAACGTCCTGGGACTTTGGCTGGAAGAAAAATGGAAGATGATGTGGAGGAAGAAACTAAAGCGAGAAGATTGCAAGAAATTGTGGATTTACAGCAAAAACACGCGTGGTTTAGAAGTGAGGAATTTGTTGGAAAAACGGTTGAAGTTTTAGTGGAGAAGGTTTCTAAAAAATCAAAAGACGAATTCTCTGGAAGAAACTCTCAAAGCATTACAGTAGTTTTCCCAAAAGAGAATTATAAAATTGGAGATTTCGTAAACGTAAAAATTACAAGCTGTACTAGTGGAACTTTAAAAGGTGAAGCTGTGGGGTTGAGTAGCATGAATTGATTTTTTTTTAGCCACGAATTTCTCGAATTTCACTAATTTTCTAATTGCTACGGTAAATTTGAAATTGTAAACCTTAAATTAAAAAGTAGTATTTTTCTTTATTATATTTTTTAGTTTTGTTTAAAAACAAAATATGGAATTATATAGAAAAGAGGAATATTATAGGATAGTTGGGATTTGCATGGAAGTTCATAGGATACTTGGGGGCGGACTTTTGGAAATTGTTTATAAAGATGCGTTAGAATATGAATTTAAGAAACATAATATTCCTTTTGAACGCGAAAAAGAATTCAATATTCAGTATAAAGAAATTGTTTTAGCACATAAATTTTACGCAGATTTTGTGGTTTATGATGAAATCATTTTGGAAGTAAAAGCATCAAAAGATATTGTTGACGAACATACAGCCCAAACAATAAATTATTTAAGATTAGCTGATAGCGATTTAGGAATTATCGTTAATTTTAATAAAAAAACATTACAGCATAAAAGAGTCATTCATTAACCGCATTTCAGAAATTCGAGAAATTAGTGGCTAAAAGAAATTTACAGCATAAAAATAATTCAGCAACCCATTTCAAAAATTAGCGAAATTCGAGAAATTCGTGGCTAAAGAAATTTTACAGCATAAAGATAATTTAGCAACCCATTTCAAAAATTAGTAAAATTCGACAAATTCGTGGCTAAAAAATTTTACAGCATAAAGATAATTTAGCAACCCATTTCAAAAATTAGTGAAATTCGAGAAATTCGTGGCTAAAGAAAAAAAATATAAGCCAAAGTTTTAGGCATAGAAAAACCTAAACAAACAAAACTTGAAACAAAACATATGGAAACAGTTCAAGCAATAAAACAGCGATTTGAGATTATCGGAAATGATCCGAAATTAAATCGTGCCATCGAAAAAGCCATTCAGGTTGCTCCTACTGATATTTCGGTTATGGTGACTGGGGAAAGTGGTGTTGGTAAAGAAAATATTCCTAGAATTATACATTCGCTTTCGCACAGAAAGCATGGTAAATATATTGCCGTAAACTGCGGTGCAATTCCTGAGGGAACAATTGACAGTGAACTTTTTGGTCACGAAAAAGGTGCTTTTACAGGTGCAACAAGCACGCGTGAAGGTTATTTTGAAGTAGCCGACGGCGGAACAATTTTTCTTGATGAAGTTGGTGAATTACCCTTAACTACTCAAGTAAGATTACTTCGTGTTTTGGAAAACGGCGAATTTATTAAAGTAGGTTCGTCTCAGGTTCAAAAAACAAATGTTCGTATTGTTGCTGCAACCAATGTGAATTTATTTAATGCAATTGAAAAAGGGAAATTCCGTGAAGATTTGTACTATCGTTTAAGTACGGTCGAAATCACGCTACCACCTTTGCGCGAAAGAAACGACGATATTCATTTATTGTTTAGAAAATTCGTTGCCGATTTTGCTCATAAATACAAAATGCCGCCTTTAAGACTGGATGACGATGCGGTGCAGCTTTTACAGAAATTTAGATGGAGCGGAAACATTCGCCAGCTTCGAAATGTGGCCGAACAAATTTCTGTTTTAGAAACCAATCGAGATATCACCCTTGCTACTTTACAATCGTATTTGCCAGCCGAAGGAAGTAATCTGCCTTCAGTTATTAGCGACAGCAAAAAAGAAAGCGATTTTAGTACGGAAAGAGATATTTTGTATAAAGTGCTTTTTGATATGAGAAGCGATCTGAACGATTTGAAAAAACTGACTTTGGAATTAATGAAAAACGGAAGTTCAAAAGTACAGGATATTAATCCGAATCTAATTCAGAAAATATACGGAAATCAGCAAAATGACAGCGAAATAGATTTTGAAGAAGAACCAAGAACTGCTGTTATGACAACGCCTGCTGTTCGTGAAGAAAGTTATCGCATACAAGATGACAACAATTATCTTGATGCAGAAACGATTGAAGAAGAAGAAATTTTACGTTTGGAACAAAAAGAAATCGAAATGATAAAAAAATCATTAGAAAAAAACAAAGGAAAACGTAAAGCAGCTGCAGACGAATTAGGAATTTCTGAAAGAACTTTATACCGTAAAATCAAACAATTCGATTTATAAAAAACAAATTCCAATCTTTTAAATTCCAAATTCCAAGATTGGATCTTCAAAATATAATAAACTCCAAAAATAAATTCCAAATTGCTTCGCCTGTTCGCTATCGCTCGAGTCCAAATTAGTATATTTGGCGAAATTTGGAATTTGATATTTCACTATAATGGTGAACATTGGAATTTGGAATTTCAAAATATTGGAATTTGACTAAAAAAATTATGAAAAAAATATATTCTCTTTTCGCCTTATTAAGCCTTTTTATGTTGAGTGGCTGTGGAGTCTACAACTTTACAGGAGCAAAACCAATCGATGCTAAAACATTTCAAGTTAACTTCTTTCAGAATAATGCAGATCTAGTTGAGCCTGGAATCGACAGAACTTTCACGCTGACTTTACAGGATCTGATCATGAACCAGACCAATTTAAACTTGGTAAGCACTGGAGGCGAATTAACTTACGAAGGTGAAATTACAGACTACCGCATTACTCCAATGACTGCAACAGCTGTATCAACAGACGGAACTGCGGGAGCGGCACAAAACCGTTTGTCAATTCGTGTTCAGGTAAGATTCGCAAATAAAAAGAAAGAAACCGATGATTTTGAAAAATCATTTGAGTTTTATTATGACTTTCCAGGACAAGAATTACCTACTGGATCAGTTTTGAGCGAAGCTATAAGGGTTATTTTTGAAAGAATTACCCAAGATATCTTTAATGAATCATTGGCTAAATGGTAAGTTTGCTTGCTTAAATAAGCAAGTAAAACAAAATACTATTAATAAATAATTAAACGATTAAAACCAAAAAATGAACGTTAGCGATTATACCTACTTAATGAACAAACCCGATGCTATTACAGAAAAGCAAGCGGATGCATTAGGCAGTGTTTTGAATGAATTTCCGTATTTTCAAAGTGCACGCGCATTGCGACTAAAGGGACTTTATAATCAAAACAGTTTTAAGTATAATTATGCTTTGAAAGTTACGGCTGCGTATACTTCTGACCGTTCTGTTTTATTTGATTTTATAACTTCTGAGGCTTTTACTTCTATTCAGAATGATTTCTACGAGCAAAAACTGAGAGATCTTTTGGAGATTACTGTTTTTGACAGCGAAATAATTTCGCCAGAACAAATTCAGAAAGCTATTGAAATAAAAGCTGACATTGAAGAACAGCCTGTTTCAGAGCCAATAAAAGAAGTTCAAATATCTTCTGTTGAAAAACCTTCAATTGCAGAATCTGTAAAAACTGAAGAATCTATAAAAGTTGAAGAGATTGCAAAGGTTGATGAATCGGTAAAAGTTGAAGAATCAATAAAAACGGAAGAACCCGTAATTGCCGAAGAGCCTAGAAAAATGCCAGAAATAGACCCGTCTATATTCTTGGCAATAAAAGAGGCTCAGACAATAACTTTTGAGAAACCTGCAATAAAAGAAGAAGAGCTTAAACCGCTTCCAGAAATAGATTTATCTATTTTTAAAGCCATAAAAGAAGCACAATCGGTAACTTTTGAAAAACCCGTAATAGAAGAAGTAGGACAGAAAACGGATTCTATTGAACACAATATTGTAGAGGAAGTCGAGGAAACAGAAACAGCTCCGTTAACAGATTCTACACCAATTGAAGAACCTAAAATTGATCGTATAGAAAATTCTATTTTAAGTTCTATCAAAGTTTCTGAAACGCCTTCTGAACCAGAAACTATAAAAACTGAAGAACCTAAAAATGAGCGTATTGAAAACTCTATCTTAAGTTCTATTAAAGAAGCTGAAGCTGCAACTGCTGAACAATCTGAAAAAACAGGAGAAGCAAAAGCGGATCCTATTATAGAAGAACCTGTTTTAAATTCGGCTGAAGAACAGGAAGATGACAGCGTTATTGAAGAAATGATTATTCCTGAATTCAAAATGAATACGGTTGAACGATCTATTCTTTCTTCTATTAGAGAATCTGAAACAAAAGCTCCTGAAGAACCAAAAGTAGCGATTGAAGAAGCTGCAGTTGAAACTGAGGATGAAGAAGAAGAAATTCAAGAGGAAAATGAAGAACCGATTGAAGAACTAATCGAGGAAGAAGAAAATGAACCTGCTAGAACAGCTGCAGAACATTTAGAAATTGGAAAACCTTTGGATTTTTCTTTAAATGAAAAACATTCATTCCAAGAATGGTTGCAATTATCTAGAACAGAACCTATTGACCGTTCAAATGATCTTTCGCCAGAGGAAAGAGCAGAAAAAGAAGCTGCTGAAAAAGCAAAACAGGAAGAAGAAAGACAAAAGAAGGCCGAAATTATCGATAAATTTATCGAAAACAACCCGAAAATTTCTCCAATAAAACCTAACAGCAATGCTCCAGCGGTACAAATTGAAAGCAATTCTGAAGACAATTCATACCTAATGACAGAGACTTTGGCTAGAGTTTATCTGGAACAAAAGAAATATACAAAAGCAATTCAGGCATATGAAATATTAATTTTGAAATATCCAGAAAAAATTACTTTCTTTGCAGACCGCATATCGGATATAAAGATTTTACAACAAAATAACAATAACAATAATTAAGTAATGAGCACATTTTCAATTTTTTTAGTTTTAATTACAATAGTTTGTTTTCTATTGATCGTAGTTATCATGGTACAAAACCCTAAAGGAGGCGGATTGTCTTCTACTATCAGCGGAACGCAGATGTTAGGTGGAGTACAAAAAACAACTGACTTTTTAGATAAAAGTACTTGGACTTTGGCTACTGTTTTAATTGTGCTAATTTTACTTTCAAGCTTAAGCTTCTCTGGATCTTTAAGCGATACTGAATCTAAAATCATTGACAAAACTGAAGCTCCTGTAAATGCACCTGCAGCTCCAGCACAAGGAACTACTCCTGCTCCAGCAGCACCAGCGACTAAATAATTTTAGCTCGATATAAAAATCTAATGCCAGCCTGTCAAAGCTGGCATTTTTTTTAAGAAATAATGTCAGTTTTTGTAGCATGGCATAGTTTCTGAAAGTTTATAGAACAAGAAAAAAACGTATAACTTATAATAATATAAAATCATGGCTTTAAACATTAAACCGCTTTCAGACCGCGTACTTATTGAGCCTGTTGCAGCTGAAACTAAAACTGCCTCAGGTATTTTTATTCCTGATACTGCCAAAGAGAAACCACAAAAAGGAACTGTTGTTGCAGTAGGAAACGGAACTAAAGATCATACAATGACTGTAAAAGTTGGAGATACTGTTCTTTATGGCAAATACGCAGGAACAGAATTAAAACTGGAAGGCACTGATTATTTAATCATGCGCGAGGATGATATTTTAGCGATTATCTAAATGCTTTACGCTATAAGCTGTAAGCTATAGGCTTCTACAAAAAGCTTAAAGCCTATTGCATAAAGCATAAAGCTTCTAAAAAAAATGAGAGATTTTAAGAAATATGATATTTGGCAGCTAAGCCATTCTCTAACTTTAGAAATCTACAAATTGACTTCTTTATTTCCAAAAGAAGAATTGTACGGATTAACAAGTCAGATCAGAAGGTCATCTTCTTCGATTCCAACAAATATAAGCGAAGGATGTGGAAGAAATAGCGACAAAGAATTTAATCAATTTCTCAACATCGCTTTGGGTTCTGCTAATGAAACAGAATATCTATTGATTTTAGCTAAAGATTTGCAATATCTAAATAATGAAATTGCCGAAAATCAACTAGAAAAAATCAATAGCATAAAGAGCAAAATCTACAAATTAAAAAAATTGCTTACGCAGCAATAGCTTTAAGCCGTAAGCAATAAGCTTTTCAAAAAATAGCTTAAAGCAAAAAACAATTACTAATCAAGCAGTAGAAAGCCTAAAGCTTAAAGCCTACTGCCTAAAGCAATATAAAAATGGCAAAAGATATAAAATTTGATATTGAAGCACGTGACGGTTTAAAACGTGGTGTTGATGCATTAGCAAATGCTGTAAAAGTAACTCTTGGACCAAAAGGTCGTAACGTAATTATCGGAAAATCATTTGGTGGACCAACGGTTACTAAAGATGGTGTTTCTGTTGCAAAAGAAATCGAATTAAAAGACGCATTAGAAAATATGGGTGCGCAAATGGTGAAAGAAGTTGCTTCTAAAACCAATGATTTAGCTGGAGACGGTACTACAACGGCTACAGTTTTAGCTCAAGCTATCGTAAAAGAAGGTTTGAAAAACGTTGCTGCTGGAGCAAATCCGATGGACTTGAAACGTGGTATCGACAAAGCTGTTGAAACTATCGTGGCTGACTTAGCTAAACAAGCTAAAGTGGTTGGAAGCGATTCAGACAAAATCAAACAAATTGCTTCTATCTCTGCTAACAATGACGAAGTTATTGGTGAATTAATCGCTACAGCTTTCGCTAAAGTTGGAAAAGAAGGTGTTATCACTGTTGAAGAAGCTAAAGGAACTGACACTTTCGTTGATGTTGTTGAAGGTATGCAGTTTGACAGAGGATATCTTTCTCCTTATTTCGTAACAAATCCAGAGAAAATGGAAGTTGAATTAGACTCTCCATACATCTTATTATACGACAAAAAAGTATCTTCTCTTAAAGAATTACTTCCAGTTTTAGAGCCAGTTGCTCAATCAGGAAAACCATTATTGATTATCGCTGAAGATGTTGACGGAGAAGCTCTTTCCACATTGGTAGTAAACAAATTAAGAGGTGCTCTTAAAATTGCTGCTGTAAAAGCTCCAGGTTTCGGAGACAGAAGAAAAGCTATGTTAGAAGATATCGCAATCTTAACTGGCGGAACTGTAATTTCTGAAGAAAGAGGTTATACTTTAGAAAATACAACTATCGAAATGTTAGGAAATGCAAAAAGAGTTTCTATCGATAAAGACAACACTACTATTGTAAGTGGTGCTGGTGAAGCAGATATCATCAAAAACCGTGTGAACCAAATTAAAGGTCAGATGGAAACTACTACATCTGATTACGATAAAGAAAAATTACAAGAGCGTTTGGCTAAATTAGCTGGAGGTGTTGCAGTTCTTTACGTTGGTGCGGCTTCTGAAGTTGAAATGAAAGAGAAAAAAGACAGAGTAGATGATGCTCTTCACGCAACTCGTGCTGCTGTAGAAGAAGGAATCGTTGCTGGTGGTGGTGTGGCGCTATTAAGAGCTAAACTTGCTTTAGCTGACTTAAAAGCAGATAACGCTGACGAGGCTACAGGAATCCAAATCGTTTCTCGTGCTGTTGAATCTCCGTTAAGAACTATCGTTGAAAATGCAGGTCTTGAAGGTTCTGTGGTTGTGGCTAAAGTTTCTGAAGGTTCAGGTGATTTTGGATACAACGCAAAAACTGACGAATATGTAGATATGCTTACTGCTGGAATTATCGATCCTAAGAAAGTAACTCGTGTGGCGCTTGAAAATGCTGCATCTGTTTCTGGAATGATCTTAACTACAGAATGTGCATTAATTGATATTAAAGAAGAAAATGCCGGAGGCGGAATGCCAATGGGCGGCGGAATGCCAGGAATGATGTAATTCGTTCTCTTCTTAAAACTTAAAAGCGCTGGATTTTTATCTGGCGCTTTTTTTTAGCCACGACTCGACCGAAGGGAACAGACGAAGTAATTCACGAATTATTTTTTCTAATCTATACGTATATTTTTATTTGCAATAGATTACACAGATTAAAAGGATTTTTTTACCACAAATTACACAAATTTGCGCAAATTATTTTTTCTAATCTGTGAGAATCTCTTTTATCTGTGGCAAATTTTTTCACTTAAAGCATTTGTGCAATTAATGACAACTATTTTTAAACACAAAGATTTGAAAAAATAATTCGTGACTCGAGCGACAGCGAATAGGCGAAGCAATTCGTGGCTATTTTTTTTATTTAACATTCCCTTTTTCTTTAAAAAATCTGTTATCTATACCTTTGTCGTCATAATAATTTATTAAAATGAAAAAACATTTCACTCCACTCCTTTCCTTAATTTTCTTCACATTTTCTTTCATTTTACAAGCTCAAAATAAAGACAATTATGTTGTTTTAATTTCAATGGATGGCTTTCGTTGGGATTACGGAAAGCAATTCGACCTTCCGAATTTAAAGCAGATTGAAAAAGAAGGCGTTCATGCCAAATCTATGAAGCCGTCTTACCCTAGTAAAACTTTTCCAAATCATTATTCGATTGTAACGGGACTTTATCCAGATCATCACGGAATCATCAATAATGTTTTTTATGATGCTTCTTTAAACGAATCTTTCTCATTATCAAGCAAAGCAAAAAACGATTCCAGATTTTATGGAGGAAATCCGATTTGGAATTTAGCTGAAGAACAAGGCGTAAAAACAGCTTCTTTCTTTTGGCCAGGCTCTGATATTGACAAACGAAATCCGAGTTATTTCAAAAATTACGATGGTAAAATTCCGTACGGAGCGCGAATTGATACAGTTATGAAATGGCTACAGCTTCCAGAAAAACAAAGACCTCACTTAGTCACATTGTATTTTGACGAACCCGATCATACAGGACATAATTTTGGTCCGCTTTCGCCAGAAACTAAAAAAACGGTAATCAAAATGGATTCGATAATGGGTGCAATTTCTAAAAGATTAGATCAATTGCCTATCGGAAAACAAATCAATTTAATCATCGTTTCAGATCACGGAATGGCAAATATCAGCAATGATAAAAAAGTAGCTGTTTTAGACTATTTAAAACCTGAATGGCTAGGGTATAAAGATGTTATTAATCCAATTATGAGTCTTCAGGCAAAACCAGGTTATCAGGATTCGATTGCTAATGCTTTGAAAAAAGTACCGCATATCAAATTCTGGAAATCTACAGAAATTCCGAAAAGATTGCATTACGGAACGAATCCGCGTGTACATGATTTTGTTATTGAAGCAGAAAAAGGATGGAGTTTAGTCACCAAAGAAAGCACTCATATAAAAGGTGGAACTCACGGATACGATAATGACGAAAAAGATATGCACGCTATTTTCTATGCAAAAGGCCCAGCCTTTAAAGTCAATAAAAGAGTAAAAACATTTCAGAATGTTTCAGTTTATCCTTTAATAGCACATATTTTAGGTTTGCAAATTGGTGAGATCGATGGTAAATTGAGTGATGTTGAGGCAATGCTTGCTAATTAGATAATGTGGCAATTTGATAATTAGATAATTTTCATAAAGCATATCTGTAGAGACGCACTGCAGTGCGTCTACGCAACGTAACCGCACAGAAGAAACGAAATGCTATGTCACCCTGAGCGAAGTCGAAGGGCGCTCCAATTGGCACATGGGCTTCGACTCCGCTCAGCCTGACAAAAAATATAAAACAATAAACCCGACAGGTTTTAAAAACCTGTCGGGTTTATTTATGCGTACACGTTGTGTATATCAATATTGGGGTTACGTTGCGTTAGACGCACTACGGTGCGTCTCTACAGATATACATGGTGTATTATCTAATTGACAAATTTTCTAATTATCTAATTAATTCAAGAAACCACTTTATAAGTCGGATCTTCAATTACATTTACTTTAATAACAGCATCAGCATTTTTGAGCAATTGTCTGCAGTCTTCGCTTAAATGTTTTATCTCCACTTTTTTATTAAGCTCATTGTATTTTTTCGTCAGATTATTTAAAGCTTCTATGGCCGACATATCAGAAACTCTACTTTCTTTAAAATCGATTATAATATGATTCGGATCATTCTGAATATCAAATTTCTCCATAAAAGTAGTCGTTGAACCAAAGAATAGTGGACCATAAATTTCGTAATGCTTTATTCCATTTTCGTCAATGTAATGTCTTGCGCGAATTCTTTTGGCACTTTCCCAAGCAAAAACCAAAGCGGAGATAATTACCCCAATCAGAACCGCCAAAGCAAGATTGTGCAGTACAATGGTAATAAGAGCGACTAGAATTCCAACAAAAATATCATGTCGCGGCATTTTATTAATAATCCTGAAACTTGCCCATTCAAAAGTTGTAATGGCTACCATCATCATTACACCAACTAAAGCCGCCATTGGCAATTTTCCAATAACAGGCGCTCCAAAAAGTATGATTAATAAAATAGTCAAAGCACCGATAATTCCCGAAAGTCTTGCTCTCGAACCCGCACCAAGATTAACTAAAGTCTGTGCAATCATCGGACATCCACCCATTCCGTAGAAAAAGCCATTTAGAATATTCGAACTTCCTTGCGCTATACATT
This sequence comes from Flavobacterium sp. 38, assembly GCF_057799715.1. NCBI lineage: Bacteria > Pseudomonadati > Bacteroidota > Flavobacteriia > Flavobacteriales > Flavobacteriaceae > Flavobacterium > Flavobacterium sp. 38. Next base: position 11,988 of record NZ_JBYNWZ010000005.1, read on the forward strand.
CTCTGTTACTGTTTCCGCGTGTTCCAGTGATTTCGTCGACTAAATTTAGCGTAAGCAAACCTTCAGTCAAACCAGCCGCTGCAACAATTACCGAATACGGAAATATGATTTTAAAAGTTTCGAAAGAAAATGGAATATTTGGAATATGAAATGGAGGAAATCCGCCTTGAACCGAAGCGATATCTTCTACCGTTTTGGTTTCGATATTAAAAACAATTACCAAAGCAAAAACCACCATAATGGCAACCAAAGAAGCAGGAACGGCTTTTGTAATTTTAGGAAAAACTAAAACAATCGCAATTGTCAGCGCCACCAATCCCAGCATAATGTATAACGGAGTTCCCTGAAGCCAAGAAACCTGACCATTTACAACCGTTTTAAACTGCTCCAATTGCGACATAAAAATCACAACTGCCAAACCGTTTACAAACCCAAACATAACGGGCTGCGGAACAAGTCTAATAAATTTTCCGAGTTTAAAAAGTCCGATACAAATTTGTACGACACCGCCTAATGCGACGGCAGCAAAAACATATTCTATTCCGTGCGACTTCATCAGGGCGATTAAAACAATCACGGTTGCTCCTGCCCCGCCCGAAATCATTCCAGGTCTTCCTCCAAAAATAGCGGTAACCAATCCGGCGATAAAAGCGGCATACAATCCAACCAAAGGCGGGAATCCTGCTAAAATAGCAAACGACAGCGATTCTGGAATCATGGTCATTGCCACAGTTAAACCTGCTAAAATTTCGTTTTTATAATTGACTTTTTGGCTAAAATCGAAGAGTTGGAACTTTTTTTTCATGGCGCAAAATTAGAAAAATAATACGCAAAAAAGAACAAACCTTTTATATGATAAAAAGCGGAAGAAACCTCTAAAGGAATAAACAGCTGTTTAGCTTAACTGTTCGAGAAGAAGAAGAATAATGGAAAGAATGAAATCTATCATTTCTGTTTTTAGTTTTGAAGTTACAATATTACACAAAATACTTACAAATAATACAAATACGGTAGCGTATTTACACCTGATTTAAACCAAAAGGCATAAAATTATTCCAAGCGTTCGCAAGTATAACCTAAACCGCAGACCTTATTCATAACAGTATCATATTGCAAATCAACACCTTCAACTCTTAATATTTTATCGCAGTCTTCCAGATCAAAATTAATTTGATACTCAGGAAACTGATTTTGCATAACCGCTATAACATAATCTCGATCCGATTCTTTCTGGATATTTGTTTTAAAAATTTCCACAATCCTCTCTGCTTCTTGTAATTCTTTAAACTGGTACATTTTTATTATTTTATTAAAAAGCTAGTTCAAAAATAAACCACAAACTCCTATTGTAACAGTACTTTTATACCAATGGCGTATGATTTATACGAATGGCGTTGGTATAAATTATTCTTGATAAATGCTTACAAACTATGCGATTATATTATTTTTGCCGCTATGACAATTGCAAAAATCTACCAGAATTTTTTTCTACGAAACTTAATTGTAAATGCACTAGTTTATTTGGTCATTTTGGCCTGTATTTATGACGAAATAAAACTCGAGGGACACAGCTGGTCTTATATTCTCAGCAAAATTGCAGTTGGCTATTTTCCTTGTATTGTCTGGATTACGGTTTTCAACATCTGCATTATCAATCCGTTTTTATTTCATAAAAAGTTTAAAATCTTTTTCACGCTTTTGGCAATCTATTGGACTGGTTTTTACTTTTTTATGAATTGGTTTTTCCCGCTTGTCGGATTAGGAAATTTAAAAACCCTACAGATTGTATCACTTATCATAAACGGCTGTTTCTTTTATTTTCTGCATATCGTTATCACCAAAAAAATGAGTCAGGTTGATAAAGATATTATGAATTTCAAGTCTGAACTTTCATTTTTAAAACAGCAGCTGAATCCCCATTTTTTATTAAATGCTATGAACAACCTTTACGGAGAAGCTTTGGCAGAACCCGAAAAAGTTCCCGATCGAATTTTGAATCTTTCGGATATGCTGCGTTATCAGATCGAAGCTTCTAAAAAAGATTATGTTTTAATGCAGGAAGAAATTGCGTTTATCAAAAAATATATTGAATATTACACGTTTAGAAACGAAAGACTGAATGTAACACAAAATATTGAAGGCGTTCATGATCAAATCGAGATTCCGCCTTTGTTCTTTTTGCCTTTGGTAGAAAATGCGGTAAAGTTTTCTGCTGAAACTTCAGAGCCTTTTATTAATCTGGATTTGAAAGTAAGTTGCCGAAGTCTGTGCTTTACTTTAAAGAATAATTGTCTCGATACGGAATCAAGACTTTCGAGCACAGGAATCGGAATTGAAAACTTAAAAAGACGTTTGGAAGTGTACGGTTTAAGACACAGTTTAAGCTGTAAAAAAGAGAAAAACATGTTTATCGTAAAATTAAGTATATGGCACTTACCTACCGCTGTCTGATAATTGATGACGAATCGCCGGCGCATAAAGCCTTGATTTCGCACATCTCTAAATTTGACGAACTAGAACATTCTGGCAGTGCTTTTAATGGTATGGAAGCCATAAAATTGCTCAACGAAAACCAATACGACATTATTTTTCTAGACATTAATATGCCCGTAATTTCGGGTGTCGAATTAATGGAACTCCAGCCCAACCGACCGCTCACGATTGTCACAACCGCTTATTCTGACTATGCGCTTTCAGCCTATCAAAACGATGCGATCGACTATCTTTTAAAACCGATTTCGCCTGATAAATTCGCCAAAGCGATTGAAAAAGCTAAAACCTATTTTTCTGGAAACAGTCTGAAAAAAGAAGCTCCAACCAACGCTAAAATCTTTTCGTACCGCTTAAACGGACAAAACATTGATATGCCTCTTTGTGATATTCTTTATATCGAAAGCCTTGGCAACTACATGAAACTGTATAGCACCAAACTCAATTTACCGCATATTATTTACGGTTCGCTCTCAAGTATTGCCTCAGAAATTGATTCTGCTAATTTCGTACAAGTACATCGTTCGTATATTGTAAATACAGAAAAAATTGCGAGTGTCACTTCAAAAACATTAACGATGTGCAATAACGAAATGATTCCTGTGGGAAGGAAATATCAGATTTTATTAAATAATTTGATAATTAGATAATTGGTCAATTAGATAATTTTTGAAAAGCTCAACTTTTTTGATTAGGCTTTTTGTTTTCTATGGAGTTGTAAAATGACGCGCATAAGCTAAAAACAGGATACAAAAAAAAGAGACTTCATAAAAGTCTCTTTTTTCCATTTTTATGATATCGTAAAAACGTTATTTCCCATTAAGCAACTTTTCCAAATAAGAAATCTTCTCTTTTTCGGATTCTAACAATCGCTCATAAAGCTTTTTATTTTCATCATAAGATTCAATCAACTTTTCGATTGGATTAAAAGTTGGTTGATATTGGAAAAAAGAAGCATAATCATGATTGTTAACTGTATTTCCAATTATGTTGAACACAGCTTCCTCAGAAAAATTCTTAATCGCTTCTGCAGAAACGCCTAAAACTTCTGCGATTACATTTAGTTTTTCGTCGTCTATGGTTTCGCTTCCTTCAATATTAGAAACAGATTGCTGGCTAACACCAATGGCAATAGCTAGTGCTTCTTGTTTCATACCTCTAAGCTCTCTAATTCGGCTAATATTTCTGCCAATGTGTTTTGGTTTTGTTGCTGTGCTCATAATTCAAAGATATTTAAAATTCTTTAAAGTTTTTAGTTTCAAAAAATCAAAATATCCTCATCATTTTTTACTTCTAAACAACACAGCAAGTGCCCCAGTAGACCATAAAGCCAGAAAAATCAAAACAGGCTGAAAAAACAATCGTATCAAACGCGCCTGATCAGTGTCTAGTCCGAAAGCAGAAGTTCCGTTAAGGTATTGTGCTATATTTCCTGGAAAAACTAGAACGTAAAATAGTGCCAGCGCCATTCCTACTTTCACTTTATATTCGGTTAAAAATACCATTGCCAAGCCTAAAATAATTTCAACAATTCCAGAAAGTATCACGACCAAATCTTTGTCTAAAGGAACCCAATTGGGAACCTGCGCTTGAAAATCTATTCTTTGAAAAGTAAAATGTCCGATGGCAGCTGTTATCATAAACAATCCCAAAAATATTCGAATAAAATTTTGAAGCTTTGAAGTTTTTATATATTCCATATGTAAAGATTAAATTTTTCTAAATAATTTTTCTATCAAATTTACAGGAAATAAAGTGAGATTTTTTGTATATTTTCAAGAACGTTCTTATTTAATATCCATATCAAATTTTAGTTTAAACAAAAAAATATTTCATTTTAGTCATCAGTGATTCTGTTGATCACAAACCATTTTTTCTACTTCTATCCCTCTTTCAAACTATCCAAATTCACGATTTTGTTAATTCTTTTCTTAAAAAAAACGACGAACTAAGCAATTTTTCCTACTTAATTATTTAAATTCGCCGCTTAACCAAACCACTAAGCCATTAAACCCAATGACCCTTTTTAATTTCTTTAGAAGATCTAATATAAAATGCCCCAGATGTCTTGGAAAAAGATTTGTTGATTGGGATGATATTCGCCGTTTAAACCGACAATTAAAATGGGTTCCTGCACCATGCGCCTATTGCGACGCAACGGGAAGAGTCCCCAAAGAATTGCTTTCTAAAGTCGCTGTAGACTGTATGTACCTCACTATCGATTTGCCAGAATCTGTAATCGAAAAAATAAAAGAAGGCGATCACGAAACTGTTGAAAAAGGAAAACAACGCGAACTTTTTGTCGATCATCTTATACAATACGCTGAACATCATCACTTCACTCAAAATCTAGATGCAGAAAGTATTGCCAATTTGTACTTAGAGTCCGAAGCCGAAAAAGCTTCTTTTGCTGTAACTAGACAAGAATTAATAAAATACATTCAAGGCGTAATCGAACTAAAGAAAACGGTAGTACAATAGCATTTGCAAATCAACTACTAAAATTCTTTGATCATCTACAAAAACAGGTAAAAACACCTATAGCCACCATTTTATTTAGTGGTAATATTGTAGTGAATAATTTTTGTTTCTAAAAAGTTTTCTTGTTGAGAACTTCTTAATTTTTTGTCACTTTTTTTTTGGAACAGAAAGTGGAATTTCAAGTCGCTGGTACCGATTGGAAATTTCACTTTTTTTTGTTTTTTATTTAACCGCAAAGACGCAAAGTTTTACGCAAAGTTCGCAAAGTTTTTTTAACGCAAAGCACGCTAAGGTCTTTCTCTTTGGAGCGTGAGCGATATCTAAATATTAAGTTCGCAAAGCTTTGTCGATAATGAACTTTTACATTTTTTCTAACCGCAAAGAACACTAAGTTTTTCCTCTCGCAGATTTAGCAGATCTAACAGATTTTATTTTTATCTGCTTAATCTGCAAAATCTGCGGGAAACTATTTTACCACAAAGCTTTGCGAACTTTTGCAGTTTGTAAGCCTCGCATAAAAAATTCTTAGCGCACTTTTCGTAATTCTTTGCGTGCTTAGCGGTTAAAAAAACTTTTCGATAATCAATTTCAAAGAGTATTTTTGCTTCTCATAAAAGCCACGAAATAAAAGTCCAAATGACTAGAGAGCATTATATTCCGTTTAACAAAGAATTTTTACTGGAACAGCAAATTGCTGCTTTTGCTGAAAATCCTAAAAAGGTTACTGATTTTAAGAAGCTGTTCGAAATTATCGAACACTATTATCATTACGAATCTTTTAATCTTAATCGAAATCTAAAACAGCATTACGCGCTCTACGATCCAGATTTAAGCGAAAAAGAACGCGAGCAGTTTATCAATAAAAGCGATTTTCCTGTTTTTAAGGAAACTTTGCTGAAAGTTTTGGAACGTGGCAATTATTACAGAATCAACCAAGAAGCATTAAACGAAGCCTTCCATGAATCTGATTTGGTCGGACTGCATCTTTCTATCGATTTCAATGCTTTTAAAGATTACGAACTTTACGCGCGCGGGCATCATAAAGCAAAAGAAAAAGTCAAAAAGTACTTTTTCTGGACTAAAGAAGTCGAGATTGAATATTACGACCGAGTTCTGATTTACCTGAATTACAGCGAAGCAGATTACTTTAAGCAGAAGAAAGTCAAATTAGGGAAAATGCCAATCGATCCAGGTTCTATCGCTTTGAAAATTTTTAAGCGCGTTCCTAAAAACGATCTCGAAACGGTTTTTCCAAATGCCATTCCGAAAATGTCTTTAAAGGATAAATTATTACTTTGGGTTCCCGGTGTTTTTGGTGGACTTTCATTATTAAGTGCCAAAGTGGTTCCGGCTTTGATTAATATGTATGAAGCGTATCAAACTGGCGAAACCATCGATTTATTAAACAGTAAAACTTCCTTAAATCAAGGTTTAATTGCGTTGGGAATCTTAGGAGCGTACTGCTTTCGCCAATACAATAATTTCATAAACAAAAAAATTCGCTATTCTAAAACGCTTTCAGACAGTTTGTATTTTAAGAATGTCGGCAACAACAGCGGTGCGTTTTATTCTCTTCTAAATTCTTCTGAAGAAGAAGCTTTAAAAGAAACCATTCTGGCTTATACTTTTTTACACGAAAGTGAAAAATCTTTAACCGCCGACGAACTAGACCATCAAATAGAATCTTGGTTTAAAACAAAATTAAATGCCGATTTGGATTTTGATGTAAACGATGCTTTATTAAAACTAAAAAGCATCGGTTTGGGAACAGAAACTGATGGAAAATGGAATGTGATTCCGCTAGATGACGCGCTTGTTGCCATTGATGAATTATGGGATAATGTTTTTCAGTACAGTCAGAAAGCCAATTCTTTAAAATATTAAATAATGTATACTTATATATGTTCTTGCTGCGGAGAAGTTTTTGACCAAATGCCATTGTGCTTTGGCAGTGAATTTCCTGCTTATTATTTTACCATTCCCCCAGAAGAAAGAGAACAAAGAATTGAATACGGCGGAAGTTGGTGTTATATCGATGAGGAACATTTTTTTCATCGTGGCAGATTAACTATTCCGATTATAGATTACCACGAAGATTTGGTTTTTAATGTATGGACTACCATAAGCGAAGATAATTTCTGTCTTCGAATGGATTTATGGGAAGATCCAAACCGAGTAAATCAGGAACCTTATTTTGGCTGGATGCAGACCAATGTACCCACTTATGGCGAAACTTTGTCATTAAAATCAATGGCAATTGAACAAGGCTTAGACTTAATTCCTGAAATAAAAATGATTGAAGAAAATCACCCGCTGACAATAGATCAGGAAAACGGAATTACGTTAGAAAAAGCGATTTCTATTGTTGATGAAATAATGAAAATACAGCACGGTAAAACCTAAAAGAAATTTTATTAGATTTACGCAACTAACCTTAAAACCACAAAAAATGAGAACATTAGACCAATGGTTTGCAGAATATGCCGTAAGTCATCAGAACCCTAAAAACAAAGCGATACATTATATTTGTGTACCTGCAATTTACTTTTCAATCGTTGGTTTACTTATGAGTATTCCGAGTGCGATAATTTCTAATACACTTCAATTAAACGCTCCTATAATTGAAAACTGGGCTTTTCTCGTTTTGCTTTTTGTTCTTATTTTCTACATACGTTTATCCATTTCGATGGCTATTAAAATTGCTATTTTTTCTATTCTCTGTCTCATTGTCAATTATTACATCTCGCAATTTGTTCCGTTATGGATTTTCTCACTTGGCGTTTTTGCGTTGGCTTGGATCGGACAATTTTACGGTCATAATATTGAAGGTAAAAAACCTTCTTTCTTAAAAGATCTTCAGTTTTTATTAATTGGCCCAGCTTGGGTTGTTGAGAATTTGTTTTCGAAGAAATAAATCGATTCATTCCAAAAACATTTTGCCCAGTCTTTATTGAGATTGGGCATTTTTTTGTAAAACAGTTAGAATACCGACAAAGATTATTGTCGATAAAACTGGAAGATTTTTAGTGTCTGATTATTCGAATACAGATATCGCAGTAATTATTGACGAACAATTAAAATAAGGATTCTCTTATTTTTTAAAATAAAAATGTATTTTTGATTTACCAAAACTAAATTTATGATACAGTTAATCTGGGGAATACTAAACGTTACATTGTTTTTAGGGCTCTTTGTTTTTTCTGCAAAAAAAGCAGCAGAAATTCGTCAAAAAGTGGGCTTACCTGTTGCAATTCTTTTTTCTTTTTTTGCTTTATCTTTTGTTACGAGACCGAACAATGAAGAAAAAGATAAAAAATTTGAATTTGAAAACAGAGAGACAAAAACGCAGTCTTCAAATCGTGACACGTTTATTTCAGACATTATTCTTGAAGATGATGTGTGCAGCAAATTTAAATTGAATGCAATTACTGATGGCGAAAATGTGCGCTCAGCATTAATTAGAAGAACTGGTTTTCTAAGTGGAACAGAATGGTCGACATTATACATCGATATCAATAAAACAGAAAAGAAAGGTGTTTTTCAGTATCATGTTGGAGGAACTAAAAGATGGAGCATTCTTGGAATTGATCTATATCAAGAATATAAAGAATTTGAAGGAATGAAAGAATTTAAACGAACTTCGTTTTAACTTTCTTTAAAGTCAGTAGTATAAAATAAAGGACAAACGAAGATTTTTATCTTTTTTGTCCTTTATTATTTTAAAAAACATTTTGAAGCAGCTTATAAATTTAATCTATAAATGAGAAAATCCATTATTACAATTACGGCTCTAATTTTACTTTCTTCTTGCAAACAAACGGAGAATAAAAGTGCTGCCGACAAAACAGAAGTAAAGAAAGACAGTACTAAAATTCAAAATTCTGTACAAACAGCACCATCAGATTCTGACTTGCTTCAATTATTTACCAAAAGGAAAAATGAAGTTGTGCTCCAATTAAAATCATTGCCTAATAAAGAAGCTGCAAACGCATTATATGAAAAATATTTTGAAGAAAACGGCAATTTATTACAGCAAATAGCTGGAAAAGAAACTGGAATATTAGATAAATTCTACAATGAAGACGAAGCCGACAAAAAAGCAGTAGAGCTTCTAGGCAAAAACCTTTCGAAACATCAATTGCGTTATTGGGAAATTGGAGAAGGATATGTTGAAATTGAGCCTCTACCCGATTTCTATTACAAGATTTTTAAAGATTATGTGACAGACGATTATAAGGACTATTTGCAACTAAAGAGTGAAGAAAACAAAACACTTTATTCTGCAGATGCAGGGCTTGCTATCTCTTTTAAAGATTTGGGCGATAGAATCATTTCTTGGGAAAATTTTATGGCTAAATATCCGAACTCGAAATTAATTCCAGCTGTAAAAGAAGAATACAAAAATTATCAAATGGATTATCTAATAGGTCAGGATAATACACCAACTAGAGAACGAGCAACAGAAGAAAGCTACATTTATCCAGAGAACATTCAGGAGTTTAACCGTTTTCTAAAAAAACATCCCAAAAGTGCTACTGCTCCTTTGGTTCATTTGTTTATGGAAAACTTTAAGAACGAGAATATTATTGATGTTTTAAGAGCAGAACAGGATAAAGTTTAAATAACTAAATCGAAATTTTTAATTAACTATTAATACTAAAATCATGGAAAATAAAAAACCGATTACATTTGTTTTTTGGATTATCGCAATCATTTTGGGCGTAGTCTTATTTAAGCAATTTGATTTTCAAAGTTTAAAATTTGAAAATCCTGCATTGGCAGTTATCTATATTGTGGTGTTTGTATTTTCAGTTTATTACATCATTAGAAATTCTAAAAAGTAGATCGAATAAGATTCGAATTTCGTCACATTGAAGTTATAAAAACAACTACTAAATCCTTTATGATATGAGAAAAATAATTGTTTTATCGATGTTGTCATTAGATGGAGTTATGCAAGCTCCTGGAGGACCTGAAGAAGACCAATCTCAAGGTTTCAAATTTGGAGGATGGACTGTGCCTTATGGCGATGAAATCTATGATAAAGCTGTACAAAAAGAATTGCAGCCCGCAGATTATCTTTTGGGAAGAAAAACATTTGAAATTTGGGAAAATTACTGGCCTGACCATGCCGAATTTTGGCCGAGTATTAATGATGGAAACAAATATGTTCTTTCTAAAACCCGAGAAAAATCAGATTGGGAAAATTCTATTTTTATCGAAAGCCTCGATGAAATAAAGAAGCTTAAAAATTCTGAAGGCAAGGACATTCACGTTTGGGGCAGCAGCCAACTTATTCATCTTTTATTAAAAAATGATTTGGTTGACGAACTTCGACTAAAAATTCATCCTTTATTGCTAGGAAAAGGAAAAAAGCTTTTTGATGATAATGCAAATCCGTCATCTTTTATTTTGACAGATAGTACCATTACTTCAACCGGAGTAATTTTAGCCAATTACAAACGAGATGGAGAAGTGAAAACTGGAAATGCTATTGTTTGATTTAAGTCTGTTTGGTGATTTATGAAATAAAATTCTATTGTTGAAAATAAAAACTTTGACGTCAGACATATATACCACACTTGACGTTACTATTCTCATGCTCTCAAAGATTTACACCAATTAATCTAAGGCAAAAGCCAAAATTTATCATAAAAAATAATCCAAAAAAATTATAGAATGGAATTGAATTTTAAAGATTTTCCTAAACTAATTACTGAAAGATTGCTACTAAGAAATATTGAAAACACTGATGTTGTTTTAATTCATAAATTACATTCTGATGCAATGGTAAATGCTTTTGTTGGAAGAGAGAATTCATCAAACTTAAAAAAAGCAGAAGAATACATCATTAAAATACAAAATTTAGTAGCTAAAAATGAATGCATTTATTGGGTTATAACAGAGAAAGGAAATAACGATCTAATTGGTTCAATCTGTTTATGGAATTTTGATATTGAAAATGAAATTGTAGAAATAGGATATGAAATGTTGAGCGAATTTCAAGGTAAAGGCATAATGACCGAAGCAATCAAAAAAATTATAGAATATACCTTTGAACAAATAAAAGCCAAAATGATAACTGCTTTTCCGTCTTCTGACAATATTAATTCTGTATCAATATTGAAAAAATTGAACTTTGAATTGGAGAATGAAAAGTATAATAATAAGCATGAGAATATAAAAAATCTAGTAACTTATACTTTGAGGAATAATCAAACAGAAAACAGAAATAAATGATTACTATAAATCAAAACGATATAGAAAATTCTAAAACAAGAAATATAATACTTACCATTTTACTCTCAATATTTCTAATAGCCGATTTCTATACTTTGAAAACAATTTTAGATTCAAACCCGAATAATGATTTAATCGATCTTAGCGAAAAATTAAATTATTTTTATATCATCTTTACAATACTAGATTTGTTGTTTACATTTTTCCTTTTTAAATGGAAAAAATGGGCTTTTTGGGGAACTTTCACAATTAGTATTTTAACCTTTCTGCTTAATTTATATGTTGGGGTAGAAATAATTACATCTCTTTTTGGATTAGCAGGAGTAATACTTTTATATGCTTTACTTCAATTAAGATCTAAAAATGTTTCAGGTTGGAAAAATCTAGAATAAAAACTACCTACTCATAACAGCTAAAAAAAAGCCTGAGAATTTACATTCTCAGGCTTTAATTTTTTATAGTGACCCCGGAGGGGTTCGAACCCCCAACCCTCAGAGCCGAAATCTGATATTCTATCCAGTTGAACTACGAGGTCAAGATTTTTAAATCTTCAATTTTTTAAATTCCAAATTCCAATTTTAAGCTTGGAATTTGGAGTTTTATATTGAGTGATCCAAATTTGGAATTTGGAATTTATTTATTGGAATTTTTAAGACAACAGTTTTTTCACAATTGTCGAAATGGTTTTTCCTTCAGCAGTTCCACCTAATTGAGCAGATGCTAATCCCATTACTTTACCCATTGAAGCAATTCCAGAAGCTCCTGTTTCAGCAATGATTTTTGCGATTACAGCTTCTACTTCTTCTTCGCTTAATTGAGCCGGTAAAAACTTCTCGATTACAGCAACTTGAGCCAATTCTGGTTCAGCTAAATCTGGACGGTTTTGCTCTGTAAAGATTCTTGCGCTCTCTTTACGAGTTTTAACCAATCTCTGAAGTAATTTAATTTCGTCTTCTTCAGATAAATCTTCTTTAGATCCTGAAGCAGTCGAAGCCAATAATAATTCTGATTTCACAGCTCTTAATGCTTCTAAAGCTACAGTATCTTTTGCTTTCATGGCGTTTTTAATTTCGTCCATGATTTGTGTTTGTAAACTCATGTTTATGTTTTATTTAAAATAAGCCAAAGCCCATTAATTGATATGTTAATTTGAAATTTGTTCTCGACTTGTTTATCCTGAGCGAAGCCGAAGGGCTCGAACTGACAAAAGAATTAACTTAAAAAGTTTAGTAAATAAGTCAAATTTTGAAATTCTGTGCGAAGATAAAAAAAATAACCCGAAAATTAAATCCAATTTTCGGGTTACCCAATATTATGATTCTAAAATTAATCTACGTTGTCGTGCAAAAATGAATTGTTTGAACGTAATTGCAAATCGTTGTTACTGTCTGTTCCAACAGAAATTCTAGAATTTGTATTGTTAGATTGCGAATTAGACAAATCTATTCCTAATCTTTTGTAAGCAGGTTCTTTTTCTAACTCGTCAATTCTAGAAACATTATTATGGAATTTATAGTTAAATTCTTTTAGTTTCTTTCTTCTTTCTTCAGCTCTTAAACGCAATGTTTCTTCGATAGTCAATTCTAAAGGAGAAACTTCAGAAGTTGTAGAGAAATCTGGCTGGCTAGCAAAATCAACTCTTGGCTTCAATGTGATGTTTAATTCCTCTGGAATAGTATCTTCAACTACTTTTTCAACTGGTTTAGAAGCCAATAAATCATTTTCAACTTCCATATATTCTTCTAGAGAATATTTGATTATGCCGTTGTCAGAAACTTCAGTTACTGGCACAAATTGTACTGGATCGTTTACTTTAATTTCGCGAGTTTCATTTGTCAATTCAAACAACACTCTATTATCTTCAACAACTGGCTCTCTTTTTACAGGCTCTTGTTTGAACAAAGGAAGATCAAAAGAGAAAGTTGTTTGTTCTTCTCTTTCAAAAACTCTTTGCTGCTGAACTGGCGGCTGCTGTATTTGCTGAATTGGTGTTTCAGGAGCTGAAATTGTAAAATCAATATCTGTAATTGGCGAAACAATTTCGAAAGTTACATCTAAGTTTTTGATAAACTCAGACATTACCACTAACTCTTCCTGATTGATAGCTGGAGCAACAGCCTGTACAGGAGTTGGAGTCGGTGTAAATGTTTCATCTTCATCTACCAATTCGAAAACAACTTTATCTTCTACTTTTGCCGTAGGAGTATCCGTTGTTAAATCAAAAGATGTAAGTGGTCTGTTTGTTAAATTATGAACACTTCTCTGCTCATCCTCTAACGTATGAATGATTTTCTTTGGTTCTGTATTTACAATTTCGTTTTGCTGTTCTACATCAAAACCTGTAGCAATAATAGTTACAGCAATAGCTTCACCTAAAGTTTCGTCTTCACCAACCCCCATGATGATATTGGCATTGTAACCTGCTTCTGCTTGAATGTGATCGTTGATTTCTCCAATTTCGTCAAGAGTAATCTCGTGAGCTCCAGAAACGATAAGCAACAATACGTTTTTGGCACCCGTAATTTTATTGTCGTTTAGCAACGGAGAATCTAAAGCCGAAACAATCGCTTCTTTTGCTCTGTTTTCACCTTCTGCTACAGAAGATCCCATGATCGCAGTTCCACTGTTTGACAAAACAGTTTTTGCATCACGTAAATCGATATTTTGAGTATAGTGGTGCGTAATTACTTCGGCAATACCTCTAGAGGCTGTTGCCAAAACTTCATCCGCTTTAGAGAATCCTGCTTTAAAACCAAGATTTCCGTATACTTCTCTTAATTTATTGTTGTTGATTACAATTAAAGAATCGACTTGCTTACGCAATTTTTCGATTCCAAGAATTGCCTGCTCCTGACGCACTTTCCCTTCAAATTGAAACGGAATGGTCACGATACCAACTGTTAATATTTCTCTTTCTTTAGCCAATTGAGCAATTACCGGAGCTGCACCAGTTCCAGTTCCTCCACCCATACCAGCTGTAATAAATACCATCTTAGTATTTCTATCCAACATTTTTTCAATATCTGAAATACTTTCGATAGCTGACTGCTGTCCTACGTCTGGGTTTGCTCCCGCTCCTAGTCCTTCTGTTAAATTAACTCCTAACTGAATCTTATTAGGTACTGAACTATTTTGAAGCGCTTGCGAATCGGTATTACAAACGATAAAATCTACGCCTTTAATACCTTGTTTGAACATGTGGTTAATTGCGTTACTTCCGCCTCCACCTACACCTATTACTTTGATTACATTTGATTGATTTTTTGGTAAATCAAATGAAATACTTCCAAATTCTGAGTTGCTCATCATCTTTTTGGTTTTTTGAAATTCTTATTAAGTACATTTTTTACTTCATGACTTGGGGCCAGAAAGTAATCCTTCTCTTTTTATTCTAATTTATTCTGCGTTGTCTAAAAATTCTTTGATTTTGTCGACATATCGATCAAAAAATGATCTTCTTATTTTTGTTTCTGTAGATTCGTTAGATACCTTTTGGCTTACCGCTTCTCTAGTATCTTCAATAGTTTCTACTTTCTCAACGTAGTTTTCTTCAACTTCGTATCGCTGCACTGGCGGAGCCGTTCTATAAACCACTTTTGGCTGTTCTTGAACCAATTCCATTCTAACGGCACTTTGCGAACTATTTTCGATACTGTTCATTACTAATCCTACTGCAGTTGCAAATAACGGACTAGAGATTTCTTCACTAGAGTTACCTGCCAAATGCTCGTTTGGATAACCAATTCTAGTATCCATTCCTGTAATATATTCGACCAATTGTTTAATGTGCTGCAGCTGTGCGCCACCACCTGTTAAAACAATTCCTGCGATTAGTTTTTTACGAGGATCTTCGTGTCCGTATGCTTTGATTTCTGCAAAAACCTGTTCTACAATTTCCACTACTCTCGCATGGATAATTTTAGATAAGTTTTTAAGCGAAATTTCTTTTGGTTCTCTTCCTCTTAAACCTGGAATCGAAACAATCTCGTTATCTTTATTTTCTCCTGGCCAAGCCGATCCGAATTTTACTTTTAAAAGCTCTGCCTGTTTTTCGATAATCGAACAGCCTTCCTTAATATCGTCTGTAATTACATTTCCTCCAAACGGAATTACGGCAGTATGGCGAATAATACCATCTTTGAAAATAGCCAAATCTGTTGTTCCGCCTCCAATATCAATAAGCGCAACACCAGCTTCTTTTTCTTCCTGACTTAAAACAGCATCTGCAGAAGCTAATGGTTCTAACGTTAATCCAGACAATTCAATTCCTGAACTCTGAATACATCTTCCCACATTTCTTATTGAAGAAGCTTGTCCAACTACCACGTGAAAACTAGACTCCAATCTTCCACCATACATACCAATTGGTTCTTTGATTTCAGATTGTCCGTCAATTTTAAATTCTTGCGGTAAAACGTGAATAATTTCTTCTCCTGGAAGCATAGCCAGTTTATTAACCTGATCGATTAAAAGCTGAATATCTTTTTCGCCGATTACTTCTTCCGGATTATTTCTGCTGATGTAATCTGTATGCTGAATACTTCTGATGTGCTGTCCGGCAATACCCACAACCACATCTTTAATTTTATATCCAGAATTATTTTCTGCTTCGATTATAGCCTGCTGTATAGACTGAATCGTCTGCGTAATGTTGTTTACTACTCCTCTGGCAACACCCAAACTTTTGGATTTACCAATGCCCAAAATCTCCAACTTACCATATTCATTTTTTTTGCCGATCATGGCAACGATTTTGGTTGTTCCAATATCTAGACCTACTGCAATGTTATCTTTTTCCATTTTCTATTATTTAGTGCAAACTACTTGTTCCGTAAACCTAAGGTCAATTTTTTTGTATTTGTATAACGAACTATCTAAAACTGCTTTTTGAAAAAACGCTTTATAGTTTCTAAATTTCTTATCAACATTCATCGTTCTTCCAAAATCTATGAAGTAATCATAGTTACGATTAAACATTTTTAAGCTTCCATTCGGCATAATCTCTATAGCAATGATGTTTTTTTTCAAAAACGCATCGTCATAAATTGTGCGAAATAAAGCTGCTAAATCTTCGTTATTTTTTTCATTTATTGCCCCTGAAACAAGAGGAACTCGTGCAGTGAAATTGTCTGACAAAGGCATTTTATCACCCTCATAGTCAATATAAAAAGAAGCGCCGCCGTCATAAACTCTTGCTATGGGCGTCTTCTGTTTTACTACTGCTTTTAGAACTCCATCGATACTTACAAAAACATTTGACTTCTCAATCATGTCTTGCGTATCAAGGGTTTTCTCTATCTTATTCAAATCTAGTTCATCTTTTCTAATACTGGAAGCGTCTCTTTTATTTTCTATCAACAATTTATTAACCGTTTCTGGCTTCACAAAAAGCGTATTTTCTCCTACAAAAACGACCATAGATTTTTTCAGTTTTCGATCTCCATTTCGATGTTGAGCGAAAGAATATAGAAACAAAACCAGTCCGAAAATAAGTACTAATCTAATATTTGCCCAATTAAATACTTTCATTTAAAATCTTTTTAATTGACGGAACCATCTCTCCCAGATCACCAGCTCCAATTGTTACAATAATAGGTGCATCACTGGCTTTAATTGCACCTAATAAATCTTCTTTTGCAACAATTTTTTTGTTCGTATTGGTCATTTTACCCAAAAGCCATTCAGAAGTAACACCTTCCATCGGAAGCTCTCTTGCAGGGTAAATATCCATCAAAAACACTTCATCAAACTGCGATAAGCTTTCAGCAAACCCGTCCACAAAATCTCTCGTTCTGCTAAACAAATGCGGTTGGAAAATCGCCAAAACTTTACGCCCTCGATATAACTCTCTAACTGCTTGATGAACAGCATTTATTTCTGTTGGATGATGTGCATAATCATCAATATATACTAATTTTTCAGTCTTAATCTGATACGAAAAACGTCTTCTGATCCCGCTGAATGAAGCAATGGCTTTTGCAATAGAATCGGTTGGGGTGCCATAGGTTTTAGCCATTGCAATAGCCATCAATCCATTCATTAAATTGTGTTTGCCGGGCAATCCAAAACGCAGATCTTTTATAATTTCTGATGGCGTTTGAACATCAAAAACATAAGCCCCATCTTCTATTCGAACATTATACGCCTTATATACAGCATCTTCATTTATAGCACATTGAACTCCATCTAAAGGCAATTCTTTGGTTATAAAAAGATTATTTTTATCTTCAACTTTAGAAGCAAATTCTCTAAATGAATCTTGAATTGCATCGCTAGTTCCGTAGATATCCAAATGATCGGCATCCATAGAAGTTACACAAGCAATATCTGGACGCAAATGCAGAAACGATCTGTCAAATTCATCTGCTTCTACAACCGTTACCGTTTTACCGCTTCCGATAAGATTTGAATTGTAATTTTCTACAATTCCGCCAATAAAAGCCGTAACATCTGCACCACTTTGGAACAGAATATGTCCCAAAATACTTGATGTTGTCGTTTTTCCGTGCGTTCCTGCAACTGCAAAACAGAAAGTATCTTTACTTATAATTCCAAGAACTTCTGCACGTTTTTTAACCTCGTAATGTCTTTCAATAAAATAATTCCACTCTGAATGTGTTTTCGGAACCGCTGGCGTGTAAATCACCAATGTATTCTCCACATAATAATCAGTTGGAATTAAATTGATATTATCTTCAAAATGAATATCTATACCACTTTCAATCAATTCATTAGTCAGCATCGAAGGTGTTTTATCGTAGCCTGAAACTTGTTTTCCAATAAACTTGAAATAACGAGCCAGAGCACTCATTCCGATTCCTCCGATACCAATAAAATAAACGTTTTGTATTTGATTTAAATTCATTTTTAATTACTGTTTTTCAGATCTTTACCAATTCTTTGTTTTAGTAAAAAACTAGCTATTAAACCTTTATGTTTTTTCGCTACCAAAAGACCTAAATTGCCTAAAATAGCGTTCAAATTTATTTTTGATGTTGTATAATTTTCCTTAAAAATTATATTATAACAACTTTTTTATCTGCTCTACAATTTGCTTTGTAGCATCTGGACGAGCTAGTTTTTTTATATTATCGCTTAATTGTTTCTGTTTTCCAAAATCTTTCAGCAACGCTTCAAAAACAATGCTAAACTGACTATCAAGCTCAGATTCTTTCAACAAAATCGCGCCTTTTTCATCAACAATTGCTTGCGCATTTTTAGTCTGGTGATCCTCAGCTACATTAGGCGACGGAATAAAAATCACTGGTTTTCCAACAATGCACAATTCTGACACTGAAGAAGCTCCTGCGCGTGAAATTATGACATCTGCCGCTGCGTAAACAAAATCCATTCTTTCAATAAAATCGACCACTTTTACATTTGGCTGATTGTGCTTTTTATAATCTTCAAAATATAGTTTCCCACATTGCCAGATTACCTGTACGTCTTGAGAAAGAAAATTTTGCAGTTCTTTTTCTATTAGCTGATTGATTCTTCTCGCTCCTAAACTTCCTCCAAGAACCAATAGCGTTTTCTTATTCGGATCTAAACCGTAGAATGCAATCGCTTCTTCACGTTTGCTTTCAATGTCAATTAAATCCTGACGCACTGGATTTCCCGTCAAAACGATTTTCTCTTTTGGAAAAAAGCGCTCTAAATTTTGATACGCCACACAAATTGCATTTGCTTTTTTGCTCAACAATTTGTTTGTAATTCCTGGATAAGAATTCTGCTCTTGAACCACTGTGGGAATTCCTGCAGAACCAGCCGCTTGCAACAAAGGTCCGCTAGCAAAACCTCCCGTTCCGATTACTACATTTGGCTTAAACTTTTTAATTATTCTTTTTGATTCCAATAAACTGCTTGCCAGTTTAAGAGGAAACATCATATTCTGTAAAGTCAGTTTTCGCTGTAAACCTGCAATCCAAAGACCTTTTATTTCATAACCTGCTTGTGGCACTTTCTGCATTTCCATTTTATCTTTGGCGCCTACAAAAAGAAATTCCGCATCAGGAAATTGTAATTTTAATTCGTTTGCAATTGCAATCGCAGGATAGATATGCCCTCCTGTTCCTCCTCCGCTAAGTATGAATTTATACTTTGTCATCTCTTTCAAAAATTACAACGTTTTAAAATTTATTCTCTTTTTAATTATTTGTTTAAAACCGCATTCATTGGGTTTCTTGAATTATCTTCTATCGAATAAGCTGGTTCTTCATCATATATCTCTTGAGGAATCACATCATCTTCTGCCAATTCTTTATCAATCAATCGCTGTAAAGCTTCTTTTCGCTTTTCTTTTTCTAATTTTTCTTCAGCGATTTCATCCTCTTTTTTAGTCACGCTAATGATAATTCCAAGTCCAAGGCAAGTCATCCAGATGGAACTTCCTCCACTACTTATCAATGGAAGCGTTTGTCCTGTAACGGGCAATAACTCTACTGCAACCGCCATATTAATCATTGCTTGGAATATCATCGGAAACCCGACCCCGACGACGACTAATTTCCCGAATAAAGTAGGCGCTTTATGAGAAGCAACTACAAATCGGAATAAAAGCAACAAATACAAAACCACTATCGCTACACCACCAACCAAACCATATTCTTCTACAATAATGGCATAAATAAAATCGGAAGAAGATTGCGGTAAAAAATTCTTCTGTACACTTTTTCCTGGTCCCAATCCTCCTAATTTTCCAGAGGCAATGGCAATTTTTGCTTTTTCAATCTGATAATCATCTTCATCTGGTTTGTCTGTAGTAAAGTTCATAATACGACTTTCCCAAGTTGAAACCCTGCTGAAAAATCTTGAATCTGGAAAAGCTTTTGCCACCAAAAGGAAAAATGCCAACATCGCAATTCCTGAACCCACAATAAAAGCAAGATATTTTAATGGATATTTTCCAATAAATGTCAGCATCAAAACCATTGAAAAAATCAACGCTGTGGTCGAAAAGTTCGCTGGCAATATCAACGCCAATGTTATAAATACGGGAACCCAAAGCTGAATCAATGAAGTCTGAAAAGGCTCATTTTCTTCTTTAGTTTTGGATAAATAACGTGCCACATAAATAAACAAAACGATAGATGCCAATGTCGAAGTCTGGAATGTGATTCCGATAAAAGGAACCTGAATCCAACGGCTCGCATTTGCTCCTGCAATGACGGTTCCTTTTAAAAGTGTATAGACCAATAAAATCCAAACCACTGGAAGCGCAATTTTTGAAATCGCTCTAAAATAATGATATGGCACTCGGTGCACCCAATAAATGATTAGAAAACCAATACAGATATGTGCCAGGTGCTTTACCAAATATCCTAATGTATTCCCAGTTCCATGCCCGATATAAGCCAAATTACTACTCGCACTAAAAACAGGCATAAACGAAAACAAAGCCAATAAAGCCACGAATGACCATATTACTCTATCTCCTTTTAATTTGTTTACTAGTTCTTTCATATTTTAGATTTCTGATTTTAGATTTTAGATTATTTTAAAACCTTCGGTTTTGATTTTTTTATTTATTGATTCTGTTGTTTACTGTCTTTAGACTGCTTACAAAAATTGCTGTTAATTCGTTTGCTTCTTTCAAAGCGATTTCCAATTCTTCTTTGGCAAGCCACATTTTTTCTTTTATAATTTCAATCCAGAATAAAGTTTCGTCAGCTTCTTCCAAAACTATATTCATTTTAGCAACAAATTCTTTATCACTTCTCGCTCTGCATACTGCCCGATAATTTGCTCCGACTGATGTTCCGCTTCTTACTATTTGACTTGTAATTGATCTGATTACATTTGTATTCGGAAGCTTTTCAGCTAAATCAATTATTATCAAAGAAAACTTCTTAGTTCTCATCTTCATTTCATTCGTCGTCATACCCAAAAGAACTTGTTTGTGATCTTAAAGTCTAGCAATCAATCTAAAATCTAAAATCAGAAATCTAAAATTATAAATTATGCACCGCTTGTTTAAATTGTTTTCCACGATCTTCGTAGTTTTCGAATAAATCGAAACTTGCGCAAGCTGGAGACAATAAAACGGCATCACCTTTTTCTGTTAATCTTTGAGCAGTTTTTACTGCATCGTTCATATTATTTACTTCAACCATGATATCCACAACGTTTCCGAAAGCATCGATAATTTTACGATTATCTACACCAAGACAAATAATTGCTTTTACTTTTTCGCGAACTAATGACATCAATTCGTTGTAATCATTTCCTTTGTCTACACCTCCTACAATCCAAACGGTTGGAACATTCATACTGTCTAAAGCAAAGAAAGTCGCATTTACATTTGTAGCTTTTGAATCATTGATATATTGAACGTTTTGTATTTTTAATACTTTTTCTAAACGGTGCTCAACACCTTGGAAATTAGATAAACTTTCGCGGATTGTTGCATTTCTAATTTGCATCAATTTCGCCACAGAGCTTGCTGCCATTGCATTTTTCATATTATGTTTTCCTTCTAACGCAATGTGTTCTGTATCCATTGTAAACTCTTCTTGGTTGATCTTTATTTCCATTTTGTTGTTATTTATAGAAGCCCCTTCATCAAATTTTTTCGTCAATGAAAAAGGAATTAATTTCGCTTTTGTTTTGTTCTTTTTTAACCATTCTGTACTTGCTTCATCATCTGCATCGTAAATGAGATAGTCATTTTCAGTCTGGTTCATTGTTATTCGGAACTTCGAATTAATATAATTTTCATATTTATATTCATATCGATCTAAGTGATCCGGACTTATATTGGTTATAATTGCAATATCTGGCCTGTAATCTATAATTCCGTCCAATTGAAAACTGCTCAATTCCAAAACGTAAGCATCATATTTATTTTCTGCTACCTGCCAGGCGAAACTCTTTCCGATATTCCCTCCCAATCCGACATTCAACCCTGCATATTTCAGCAAATGATGTGTCAGCATTGTGGTAGTAGTTTTACCGTTGCTTCCCGTAATCCCAATCGTCATTGCATCTGTATAAGGAATCGCAAATTCAATTTCCGAAATCACTTTTACTCCCGCCGCAATCAACTTTTTTACTATCGGAGACTTTTCTGGAATTCCTGGGCTCTTCATTACCACATCCGCATTCAGAATCAAATCTTCTGTATGCTGTTCTTCTTCCCAAGCAATTTTATTAATGATAAGAACTTCTTTGTAACTCTCTTTTATTTTTCCGAAATCAGAAACAAAAACTTCATATCCTTGTTTCTTACCGAGGATCGCGGTTCCTACTCCGCTTTCTCCTCCACCTAAAACTACTAACCTCATACTTTACACAATTAAAAATTGAGAATTAAAAATTAAAAATCTAACATTAGACCTTAATTGACTTTCCCTTTTAAGGTTATTATAATTTTCGCCAATATTTTACAGATTTCTTCTGCTTCAATATGTATACTTTCAAATTCACTTACAGAAATATAATCTGTAGCTTTTAATAATTTCAACCAATAAATAGTTTCTCTTGCTTCTTTATAAGAAATCTCAAGCTTAAATAAGAACTCTTTATCTGATCGCCCTCCAATTGATTCTTCGATATTTGCTCCAATTGAAGTTCCAGATCTCAAAACCTGTTTACTCAACACAAACTCCTTTTTATTCTCAGATAAATATTTGTATAAATTCACAATTCTAACTGCAAATTGAAATGATTTATCCTGAATAACATTCTCCTTCATTCTTAAAAATTTTTAATTTTTAATTTCTAATTTTTAATTTTTAATTTCTAATTTTTAATTGAGCTCTATCTTAATTTTAAGGTTATGATTGATAAAATCGCTAACATTACGGCAACAATCCAGAAACGGGTTACGATTTTACTTTCGTGATATCCCTTTTTCTGATAATGATGATGCAAAGGCGACATCAGGAAAATCCTTCGACCTTCGCCAAAACGCTTTTTCGTATATTTAAAATAAGTCACCTGAATAATTACTGAAGCACTTTCTGCTAAGAAAATTCCGCAGAACAAAACAATTAATATTTCTTTACGAACTGCAATTGCCAATACTGCGATAATTCCACCAATAGTCAAACTTCCAGTATCTCCCATAAAAACCGATGCGGGATAAGAATTGTACCAAAGAAATCCGATAAGCGCTCCAACAAAAGCAGAAATAAAGACCGTCATTTCTCCCGAATTTGGGATATACATAATATTCAGATAGTTCGAAAAAATGATATTACCAGAAACGAACGTAAATATTCCGAGCGCGAGGACGGATATCGCAGAGGTTCCGGCTGCGAGACCATCAATTCCGTCTGTTAGATTCGCTCCATTTGACACTGCTGTAATAATGAAAATTACAACTGGAATAAATATTAACCACGCCCATTTCTCATATCCATCGCCCATAAAAGACAATACTTCAGCATAATCAAATTCGTTGTTTTTTACGAAAGGAATTGTTGTTGCCGTAGATTTTTCTTCAACACCTGCGGGCATAATCACTGTTGAATTTGTAGCGGTCTTAAAAATATCTGCACGACCAGTATCAGTTCTTACTGTAACTGCAGGATTAAAATAAAGCACTGCACCAACGATGATTCCAAGACCAACTTGACCAATAACTTTAAAAATTCCTTTTAAACCTTGCTTATCTTTTTTGAATATTTTGATATAATCGTCAACAAAACCAATTGTTCCCATCCATAAGGTCGTTACAATCAGCAAAACAATGTAGATGTTGTGCAGTCTAGCAAATAATAAAACAGGCAAAAGAGTCGCAAAAATGATGATAAGCCCACCCATTGTTGGCGTACCCGCTTTCTCGTTCTGACCCGCAAGACCTAGCTCACGCACTGTTTCTCCAACTTGCTGACGGCGTAAAAAGTTAATTACTCTTTTACCATAGATAGTAGACAAAAGCAACGAAAGCATAAATGCCAAAGCTGACCTAAATGTGATGTACTGGAAAACTCCTGTTCCAGGAATGTCCAATGTTTTATCAAAATATTCGAATAAGTAGTACAGCATATTTTTCTGTTTTTTTTTAAATTCCAAATTTTAAATTCCAAATTCCAATGTGAGTTGGATTTTAAATTTTGGAATTTCCTTTTTATTATTTATTCAGTTGCTCTAAAATCTCTTTTACGGTTTCCATATCATCAAAATGATGGCGAACACCATTTACTTCCTGATACGTTTCGTGTCCTTTTCCTGCAATTAGGATGATATCGTTAGGCTGAGCCAGCTGACAAGCTGTTTTAATTGCCTGTTTTCTATCTGTAATTCGCAACATTTTTTTATAATTCTGAGGCCCAACTCCTTGCTCCATTTCGTCCAAAATAACTTCTGGATCTTCGTTTCTTGGATTATCTGAAGTCAAAACTGCTTTATCACTTAAATCTGAAGCTATCTTTGCCATTATCGGACGTTTTGTTTTATCGCGATTTCCTCCACAGCCCACAACAGTAATTAACTGTTCATTTTTGGTGCGAATGTCATTTATCGTTTTCAAAACATTTTCCAATGCATCTGGCGTGTGTGCATAATCTACTACTGCGGTAATCTTTTCGTTGGACACAATATATTGAAAACGACCCGAAACACTTTCTAAATCAGACAGTAAACGCAACGCTTCAAGACTATCAATTCCGAGCTCTACTGCCGTTCCGTAAATCGCTAAAACATTGTATGCGTTGAAAGTACCAATCAGCTTTACCCAAACTTCATTGTCATTTACTTTCAACAATAAACCAGACAATTGACTTTCTAAAATCTGCGCTCTATAATCTGCATAAGATTTTAAAGCGTAAGTCAGTTTTTTTGCAACTGTATTTTGAAGCATAACAGCTCCATTCTTATCATCAATATTTGTTAAAACAAAAGCTGATTTTGGAAGTGAATCAAAAAATGATTTTTTCACATCTCTGTATTCCGCAAATGTTGGATGGTAATCTAAATGATCGTGAGAAAGATTGGTAAAAATTCCACCTACAAAATGCAAAGCTTCTGTACGTTTCTGGTGAATACCATGAGAACTCACTTCCATAAAACAATGTGTAACTCCAGCTTCGACCATTTCATTTAAATAATGATTAATTGTCAAAGAATCTGGTGTTGTATGCGTTGCAGGATATTCAGTTTCGTCAACTACGATTTTTACTGTTGATAACAATCCAACTTTAAAACCTGCTTTTTGAAAAAGCTGAAACAATAAGGAAGCAATTGTAGTTTTACCATTTGTACCTGTTACACCAACTAATTTTAGTTTTGAAGACGGATCTTCAAAATAATTAGCTGCCATAAAAGCTAAAGCCGTATTGGTGTCTTTTACCTGAATATACGTTACATCAGCTGCAGTATTTGCCGGAAGCGTATCACAAATTATCGCTTTTGCTCCAAGCTGAACTGCTTTTTCGATATAATCATGCCCGTCTGAAAGCGAACCGCGAATTGCTACAAAAACATCATTTGCTTCTACTTTACGTGAATCAAATTCAATTTTCTGAATAGCAACATCTGTCGAACCTTTTACAGATTCAATGGCTACTTTATATAATATGTCTTTTAATACTTTCACGATAATTCTAATACAATTGTTGTGTTTCTGCTAATACTGGTTCCAGCCTGAATCGATTGATTTTTGACTTTCCCCATTCCATTTACTTTTACTTTCAAACCTAAATTTTCGAGTAAAGCAATTGCGTCCATCCCAGGCATTCCTTTTAAATTCGGAATCTGATTGATTTTTTTATTTGCTTCTGCAGTGTATTTATCATAACTAGCATCCTGTTTAGGAATTCTAGTATCTAATTTTTTTATTTTATTTGTCGAAGGTGCATCTGTAAAAATCTTTTGCGCAATTCTTTTAAAAACTGGTCCTGCAACGTCTGCTCCGTAATAATTATTCTTAGATGTATTCGGTTTATGAACCACTACAATACAAGAATATTTGGGGTGATCTGCTGGAAAATATCCCACAAAAGAGGAAGCATAATACAAAGCTGACTTTCCTTCTTTTCCTCCATAATTCATCTGAGCGGTTCCCGTTTTTCCTGCCATCGAAAAATCTTTCGAATACAATTTAGAACCTGTACCTTTTTTAACCACATTCAATAAAACTGCTCTTATTTTTTTTAGCGTTTCAGGAGAACAAACCTTCGGATTAAGAACTTCAACATCAAACTTTTTAATCGTTTTATTCCATTCTTTAATTTCTGATACAAACTGTGGTTTTACCATCACACCATTATTCGCAACTGAATTGTAAAACGCAAGTGTTTGCATTGGTGTTATCGAAACATTATAGCCGAAAGCCATCCACGGAAGCGTAGTTCCTGACCAATGTTTATCTCCGGGCTGCGGAATATAAGGTCTTCCCTCTCCTTTAAAATGCAAGCCTAAAGTCTTATCTAATCCCCAAATTTTGATATGATTTACAAATTTTGACGGATTACTTTTGTAATTATCATAAACTGCCTGAACCATTACTGTGTTTGATGAAAGCTCAAATCCACGGGCCAAAGACACTTTTCCATAACCTCCATTGTGCGAATCACGAACAGAGCGCCCGTAATATTTTACCACTCCCTTATGACTGTCATAAACTGTACTCGTATCGGCTACTTTATCTTCTAGAATCGCCATTAAATCGACCAATTTAAAAGTTGATCCTGGCTCGTGAGATTCTGCAATTGCGTAATTGGTTGTCTCATAATACGATCCGTCTTCTGCTCTTCCTAAATTTGAAATTGCTTTTACATGCCCCGTTTCTGTTTCCATTACTACCACACAACCGTGATCTGCCTCATAATCTTCTAGCTGCTTCAATAAAGCATGATGAGCGATATCTTGAATGAAAACATCTATAGTGGAAATCACATCGTAACCGTCAATTGGATCTACTTCGTTAACATCACGAATAGGTTTCCATTGGCCTTTTGCAATTTTTTGTTTTAAAATTTTACCGTCTTTTCCGTTCAAGTAACTTTTAAAAGCCCATTCAATTCCTTTTCCTACTTCAATTCCAGTTGCAGGATCAATACGGTCGTAACCAATTGTTCTTTCTGCAATTTTTCCGATTGGATGTTTTCTAACCGTTTCCTGTTCTACAATAATTCCGCCTTTGAAAGCGCCTAAATTGAATAATGGAAAACCTTTAATTTTCACATATTCGGTATAACTTAAATTACGGGCAATCAAATAATAACGATTTTTATTCTCACGTGCTTTTCGCAATTCTTTCTGAAAATAACCGCTTGGTTTATCTAAAACAGTATCAAGAGAATCTGACAATTGTTTTACATATTTCTCAAACGTTTCTGTTTTTGGCGCTTTTGCATCAAAACGAATTTCATAATTCGGGATCGATGTTGCCAATAAACTTCCGTCAGCAGAATAAATATTTCCTTTGTTGGCAGGAATTACAAAGTTTCTTACTGTACGCTGTTTAGCCAGTTTTCTGTAATAATCTCCATCAACCCACTGAATATTGGTTAATTTAACGACAATAGCAATTGCCATCACAAAGATGAAAACTGCTACGAGGTAAATTCTGTAGGATATATGTTTATCGTCTACTGCCATATTCTTTTAAAGAAACTTTTTTCTTCTTCTTTTTTAACTTCTATTTTTACTGGAGGAACTGTCGACGGAAAAATTTGTTTTTCTAACATTTTATCCGAAATAGTTGACTCCATTTTTAATTTCATCAATTCTGAACGTCGATCTACAAATTCCGATCTCAATTCTTTTACTTCATTATTTAATTTTGCAATTTCAAAAACCTTCTGCTCGTATCGCTGTGTATTGGCAATCATCAAAATAGCCAGCAGAATTATGAAAACAATGAATCTCCAGTTTTTTACTGCATCTTCATGAATCAGAAATCTTGCTTTTAATATGCTAAATACTCCACCTTTCATTTTCTACCTATATATATTATATCTTTTCAGCAATTCTTAATTTGGCACTTCTAGCTCTATTATTAATTTTAATTTCTTCGTCGTCTGGAACAATCAGTTTTCCGATAGTTTTAAACGGGACTGAAAAGTTTCCGTAAAAATCTCTTTCTGGCTCTCCTTCAAACATTCCATTTTTGATGAATCTTTTGACCAATCGATCTTCTAAGGAATGATATGAGATTACTGAAAATCTTCCGCCTGGTTTTAAAATCTCCAATGACTGCTCAATAAATTCTTTTAAAACATCCATTTCCTGATTTACCTCGATTCTTATCGCTTGATAAATCTGAGCCAGAATTTTGTTTCGAACTTTCTCTGGCAAATACTTTTTCAGAACCTCTTTTAATTCGTCTGTAGTTTTGATCGGATAATCTTTTCTCGCTTCCACAATTGTTCTTGCCAAAACTGGTGCGTTTTTCAACTCCCCATAATCAAAAAAAACACGACGTAAATCCTGTTCTTCATATTCGTTAACCACCCGATAAGCATTTAAATCATTTTTTTGACTCATCCGCATATCTAACTCGGCATCAAATCTTGTTGAGAAACCTCTTTCTGGAACATCAAACTGATGTGATGAAACTCCTAAGTCGGCTAAAATCCCGTCAACTTGTTTTACTCCGTGAAAACGTAGAAACCTTTTTATGAATCTAAAGTTTTCATTAATCAAGGTAAACCTTTCGTCTGGCAGTGCGTTGGCAAGCGCATCTTCGTCTTGGTCAAATGCAAACAGCTTTCCGTTTGGCCCTAATCTTCTTAAAATCTCTTTTGAATGACCACCGCCTCCAAACGTAACATCTACATACACTCCGTCTGGTTTAATATCTAAACCATCAACTGTTGGATGAAGCAAAACCGGATTATGATATTCCATCTTCGTCGTCATTAATATTTCCCATTACTTCTTCGGCTAAATCTGCAAAATCCATATCTTCGCCGCTTATTGATTTTTCGTATAAATCTTTATCCCAAATCTCCACAATATTAACCGCAGATGAAAAAACCACATCTTTAGAAATACTTGCAAACGTTACCAAATCTTTTGGAACAAGCAATCTCCCCAATGCATCAACCTCAACCACTTTAACACCAGCAGTAAACCTTCTAATGAAATCGTTGTTCTTTTTTACAAAGCGATTAAGCTTGTTGATTTTTTTCATCATCGCATCCCACTCTACCATCGGATACAACTCTAAACACGGCTGAAAAACAGAACGCTTCAAAACGAATCCGTCTTGAAGAGAAGCAGTCAATTGCTTTTTTAAAGGTGCAGGCATCATTAGCCTTCCTTTAGCATCGACTTTACATTCATATGTTCCAACAATTGTGTTCAAAAAAAAATAGTTAACATGTTATACAGCAAAAATATAAAAAATTTTACCACATTTTACCACTTTATACCACTTTGTTAATAAGTTTAACCACTTTGCTACCACTTTCTATAATTCTCATTCAATCAATACCTTAACTATTAATTAACAGATTTTTAATTCTGTTATTCATTCGAAAAAATAATGGACTAATTTTCTTAAAAAATTGATTATTATGCACTTTTCTTAACATTTGAAGATTTTAGCAAAAACAGGTTTAATTACTGATTTTTAATGTTTTACATATTCTACTCAAATTATCTAGTTAAAAAATGGCGTCAAAAATTCATTTTTGTGTAATTAACCCTATATTTGTCGAAATTGAAATTGGCATTAGATTAGATGGACAAACACTATAAAAAAGAAGGCAAATACAGCTATTTTGAAGCTGGAGAAGGAACTCCGATCGTTATTCTGCATGGTTTAATGGGAGGTCTAAGTAACTTTGATGGTGTAGCACAATATTTCCCAACAAAAGGATATAAAGTTGTTATCCCAGATTTGCCAATATACACCCAAAGCATTTTAAAAACGAACGTAAAAAGTTTTGCGAAATACGTAAAAGATTTTATCACTTTTAAAGGGTTTGACAAAGTTATTCTTCTAGGAAATTCTCTAGGAGGACATATTGCTTTATATCACACAAAACTGTATCCTGAAAAAGTTGCAGGCCTTGTAATTACTGGAAGTTCTGGTCTTTACGAAAGCGCAATGGGAGACAGTTACCCAAGAAGAGGAGATTATGAATACATTAAAAAGAAAGCTGAAGATGTATTTTATGACCCAAAAATTGCAACCCCAGAATTGATTGATGAAGTGTACGCTACTGCTAACGACCGCATCAAATTAATTAAAACTCTAACTATTGCAAAGAGCGCAATTCGTCATAATATGGCTAAAGATTTGCCAAAAATGACTGTTGAAACTTGTATTATTTGGGGTAAAAATGACTCTGTAACACCTCCAAATGTGGCAGAAGAATTTCATAAATTATTGCCGAATTCTGATTTGTACTGGATTGACAAATGCGGACACGCAGCAATGATGGAACACCCTCAGGAATTTAACGAAGTTCTTGAAAAATGGCTTACTGAAAAGAAATTATAGCCATCAGAAAATTATTTTTTTAGGAGGTTTTAAAACGCGAAGGAATATGAAAATTAATACCGCCGAATTTATTGTCAGCAATTCTGACGCATCAAAATGTCCGAAAGACTTTTTGCCAGAATATGCTTTTATTGGAAGATCAAACGTAGGTAAGTCATCGTTGATTAACATGCTTACCAATAATAAAAACTTAGCCAAAACTTCTGGAAAACCGGGAAAAACACAGTTAATTAATCATTTTAAGATTAACAACAATTGGTTTTTGGTCGATTTACCTGGTTATGGTTATGCTAAAGTTTCAAAGAAAACAAAATCTGTTTTTCAGCAATTTATTACCGATTATTTTGAAACGAGAGAGCAATTGGTTTGTGCTTTTGTTTTAATTGATATTCGCCACGAAGCGCAAAATATAGACATCGAGTTTATGTCTTATATGGGCGAAAGCGAAATTCCGTTCTGCATAATTTTTACAAAAGCAGATAAAATTAGTAAAGGAAAAATAGATTCGCATATCGCGGCTTACAAAAAACAAATGTTTGCCAACAATTGGGTCGAAATGCCACAGTATTTTGTAACCTCATCTACAGAATCAATTGGAAAAGAAGAATTGCTTTCTTATATTGACGAAGTGAATCAGGAAGTTTTTAAAAACAATTCTGAATTTTAAAATTAAAATATACAATATTGAAAATCCCAAATTCCAATTTTAAAATGGAGTTTGGGATTTTTTATGCTTTAACAATTGATAAAATCAGAATCCGAAGGATTCAAATGTTTATAGCAAAAATATTTCCTGATGCAGTACGACCCCGATGGGGTCGAATTAAAACCTTAAATCTTTTTTCTACAATATAAAAACTCCAATCATACCGATTAGAATTTTTTATTTTACAGAAAAATCTTAAGGAATATGTTTTTATGTTATATTTGGCGCAAACCAAAAACAATCAATGAACAATTTTAAATCCATTCGTTTTATTCTTTACATTTCCTTTCTGTTCCTTTTCTTCTCTTGTCAGTCTTCCCATTATATGCTAATGACTGGACAACGCACCGGAGTTGATTTCTCTTCTGGAAGATGGCTCTTAAATGAATTAGATTTCCCAAAAAACTCCAAACAAAAATTAACCGACGAGACTTTAAAGTTCTTTAGAAAAAATTTAGGCGATCGAGTATTTTACATACAGGATGTTAATGGATTACTTGTTCCAAGAAAAATCAATTTAAATCCGAACAGCGTAAAATTAAAAGAACTAAAAGAAGGAACTGGTTTTGACTTTTTCATTAATATCTCAACACATAAAAGCAAAAGTGATTTAGGCTCTATCGAACTTTATGAAGATGATTATTCTTCAGGAAAAAATGAAGCCTCGGTCATTTTAGAGATTTATGATTTGAATTTACAGCAGATCATTTATTCACAAAATGTTGTCGGCATTACCAACAAAGCAAATAAACAGTCAATGTGGGAAACCGAAAAATCGGATAAACTTTTAGATAATGTAACATTGTACAAAAATTCGAACGCTTTAATGATTGGTGCTTTGAAACGTATTCTTAAAGATCTAGAGAAAAGATCTGTGAATTAAAATAATTCAAAATTCAATTCCAAATTCCAATATCAAATGGAGTTTGGAATTTTTATTTTATCGAAACTTCTTATTTAAAATTTTCCATTCTCTAAATATCAAAAACTGATATAGGATATAAAATAAAGAGTTAAAAAACCAAAAGTCCAGTAAAAATGGTTCTGTAAAAATAACCGAATCGGAATTGCCACTCAAAAAAATAGTCGAACTGCTGACTAAATATATAATCAATCCGTTAGAGAAATACATGTAATTGGATTTAACGTTCTCAAAATTTTGTGTCAAGTAAATTAAAGCATATAAAACCAATAAAGCCGAAGTTACGCCAATTTCAAATAAGTTAAATTGCC
The DNA here is from genome assembly GCF_057799715.1 of Flavobacterium sp. 38. Taxonomy (NCBI): domain Bacteria; kingdom Pseudomonadati; phylum Bacteroidota; class Flavobacteriia; order Flavobacteriales; family Flavobacteriaceae; genus Flavobacterium; species Flavobacterium sp. 38. The sequence goes on from NZ_JBYNWZ010000005.1 coordinate 44,537, forward strand.
AATAAAGCTCCGGCGTTCTAGAATACTGAATTGCTAACAGAATCAAAACCAATACCAGTAAAATAAGAATTGCTTTCTTTAAAACAGCATTTGAAAATAAGCCTCGAAAAAAGATGCTTAAAATAATAAATTGAAAAATGAAGTAATAATGCGAAAGAAAAAAATTAGAGCCTGGAGCATAAAACCCAATAATGTTACAAAGCAATTCATTGACAAACAAACCAATCAAATATACTATTAGTATATAATAATGTGCATTTTTGTTTTTTCGCGTCTTGCAAAATAAAATACTGTTTACCAGTAAAAAAAACAATCCGATAAGACTTACTAGAAAAGGAAACAGCATATAATTGGATTTGCTCAGACAATTTACAAAATAAAAAATCCCAAACCCAATATTAATTGGAATTTGGAATTTTTGTATTGAAATTTAAACCTAAGTTTATTTCGTAAGTTCTAGTTTTTCTGCGAAGTAATCACAAAAATCTTTCATGGTATCAGACATCTTTTCGTCGTCTGTTGCACGTTTGAAAGTATCTGACATTGCTACTAAAGTCTGGTGGAAGAAAATCTTCATTTCGTCTACCGGCATATCTTTGGTCCACAAATCAATACGCATCGTTTCTTTTGCTTTACTGTCCCAAATTGACAGCATTATTGCTTTTGCTTCTTCGGCTTGAACACCACCGTCTTGCGCACTCCATGTCAATTTTTCTGGAACGCGGTTTTCGTCCAATTCTATATTAAATCTAATCTCTGAGTTTATATTTGCCATTATTTCTTAGGTTTATATTTTGATTTTTCGAAGATTTCTTTTGGCTGTAACTTAAATAATTCGGCCAAAGAAACATCACTATTATTTTTCATGTAAGAACGTACCATCTGCCAGCCAATCCAAGCTCCCACTCGCCCTGGAGAATCGTTATCTATTTCTAAAAAGAATTTAGAAAAAGGTGCCGGAGCTATAAATCGTGCATTCAATTTCGGATCATCACTGTAGAGCATTTCATTTTCTATAAAATAACGCCACATATAAGCTTCGTTTTCTTGACACCATTTTATCTGCTCAGGCGTATATCCCATTTTTTCAGCATCTGTATATTCAGGAAGCAGTAAATCTTTTGCATAAAGCTGTTTTCCTTCAAAAACCATTTGAGACACTAAACTCTTGTCTATAGAATTCTGAATATTTCGATAAGAAAAACTAGAAACCACGTCTGGCATAATTTGTCTTTCTTCAAAATTCTCTTTTAAATAGTTTGGAAATTCATAAAACTTATGCTCTTTTCCTAAATACAATTCTAAAGCAACTACAACAAGACTATCAGCATAAATTGATTTTGCATTATAGTCCATTTCTCCAATAACCGTAATTACCTTCGGGATTTTAGTTTTAGGAAAATAATACTTTATATGCTGAAAAAGTTCATTAAACTCTTTGCGAACAGGCTCGAAATTACTGTATTTTTTCTGAACTTCTTCATAAACTTCTCTCCAGATCGGATCATTCATTTTCTGAATCCAGACATTATCGTCGTTACCAGGAAAGAAAAAAGGATATTGTTTTTTTACTTTTGCCAGATCTTGCGGTTTAGTTTCAAAAAACACTTTATCAAATCGTTCTACTTTAATATCAACAGGGATTTCTTCTACTTCTTTTTCAACCTTACTCTTTTGGTTGCAAGACAAAAAAAACAGGCATAGAACCACTGCAAAGCGATAAATTTTCATTTTATTTTAATTAGATTTGTGTTATCAGAATTTTAAGCAGTTGCATACTCAAAATAATTCTGCAAATATACATCCCTGCATCTTAAAACTTAAACTATTATGGCTAAAAAAAGCACAATTCAGACAGAAAAAGTAAATACGCACATTGTAGAGTGGTTAAAAAATTACGCTACTAATGCAAAAGTAAACGGTTTTGTAATTGGAATCTCAGGAGGTGTAGATTCTGCAGTAACTTCAACTTTATGCGCACAGACAGGACTGAAAGTTTTATGTGTAGAAATGCCAATTCATCAGGCAGAAAGCCAAGTTTCTAGAGGAAGAGAACATATTGACCAGCTTAAAAAACGTTTCCCAAATGTTTCTGATGTTAAGACTGATCTGACAGAAACTTTTGAATCTTTTAAAAGTGCCGTACCTTCAACTGAAGATGCAGCGAAAGTAAATTTAGCTTTGGCTAACACCCGTGCCCGCATCAGAATGACTTCTTTATATTATTTAGCAGGAATCCATGGTCTGCTTGTTGCCGGAACTGGAAACAAAGTAGAAGATTTTGGTGTAGGTTTTTACACTAAATATGGAGACGGCGGAGTCGATTTAAGTCCAATTGCTGATTTAATGAAATCTGATGTATATGCTTTAGGAGAATTTTTACAGATTCCGCAGTCAATTTTAACAGCCGCTCCTACAGATGGATTATTTGGAGACAATCGTACCGATGAAGACCAATTAGGGGCAAGTTATGACGAACTAGAATGGGCGATGTTGGCCGCGGAGTCAGGAAAGACGGCATCTGACTTCGAAGGGAGAGAAAAATCTGTCTTTGAAATTTATAAACGATTAAACACCAGCAACAAGCATAAAATGGATCCAATTCCGGTTTGTTTGATCCCAAAAACGTTAAAATAATACATTTTAACATTCTCTGCGAGTTATTACAGAATTTATTTATTAATTTTACCGTTCCAAAAACATGAACAATTCTAAAAAAGGTAAAAATTATGATTAAAGTATGTCTAGCAGACAATCATCCTGTGACGCACTTTGGCGTTAAGTCTTATTTCAAAGACCACGATCAAATTTCAATTGTTGCCAACGTAGGCAATTTTTCAATGGTTAGAGATATCCTTCAAACGAAGGAAATCGATATTCTAATCTTAGATTTAGAGTTAGAAGGACTTTCAAGTATCTTTGAGATTAAATCTATCTTGAAAAATTTCCCAAAAACAAAAATTGTTATTTTCAGTGATCTTGCTGAGCAAATGTACGCTCCAAATGCAATTAAGGCAGGAGTTTCTGGGTATGTGCACAAAACAGAAAAACTTGAAACATTAGGTCATTCTATTATTAAAGTACACGAAGGAAAAATTATCATCAACGAAACAGTACGTAAAAACATGGCACTTATTGCTAAACAAAGTAAAAGTGAGCGTCTGTACAGAAAACTTTCTAACCGTGAGATCGAGGTTTTACGTTATTTAAGTGATGGTAAGAAAAACAACGAAATCTCTAAAATCTTAAATCTGAACGAAAAAACGATCAGTACTTACAAACTAAGATTATTGACTAAATTGAATGTTACTAATTTAGTTGACTTAGTAAACAAAGCTAAGACTTTAGAAATTATTTAATCACAAGTCGAAAATCTTAACCTTTTAAGAGAATCGAAAAAAATTATAAAACTCTATCTATTTTGATAAATCAAAATAGATAGAGTTTTTTCTTTTTAACTATGATAAGGAACAACTACTCGTCCTAATTTTTTTGAAAAGTTATTCAGTAATTTAGAATAATCGATCACCATACCCAAAACTTCTGAATTGTCTTCCTGCGGATTGGTTAAAAGCGAATTCTTTAATTCTGCGATAATTCCAGACACCAAATACCATCTCATAGCAAATATGGTCTCCGAAACATTCTGCTCAATAGTTTCGCTTTTCTGTTTTGGAAAAATATTCTGCCCTTCCCAATTGTGAATGGTTAATCTTTCGTCTTCCATTAAAATATTGGTTACTTCCTGAGCAAAATCGGGCTCTAGATGCATTAAATATTTATCGAGACTAAAAGTTTCATTCTGATTATAGAAATCAATAATGTTATTGTAAATATTTTGAAACAAGGTATTTGACAATTCTATTTCATCTTCCTGCAGACTTAAATATATTTTTTGAAATACTTTATATTCTCTCCTTTCCGAAACTTCTTTGACATTTCCTTCTTCATCGGCTTTCAAGTAAACATCTTCAAAACTTTCTACCACACTTCCGTACAATAGTAAAATTTCAATGACTTTCTTTTCAAAATTGTATAAAATATCTACTTTTTGAGCCTGTTCTTGCGTATAATATCCTGGATCGCCTGGATAATCATCTGGCGGTCCTGTTCTTGGATCTTCTGGATCTCCTCCTGAAAATGTGCCCCCTTGTGGAGGCTGATTTCTAACTACTTCAAAAGGTTTTTGTTCCTGTTTCTGCTTTTTATTCGCGTCAGCGATATCTTTCTGAATCAGCTGCGCCAAAGTACTCGTTAGAACCTGCTCCGAAATATCCATAATTCGAGCACATTCCTGAATGTATACCTCACGCTGAATACGATCTGGAATTTTAGAAATACTCGTAACCATATCGCGAATCAGATCGGCTTTTTTTATCGGATCGTTTTTGGCTTCATCCATTAAGATCGAAGCTTTAAACTGTATAAAATCTTTACTGTTGTTTTCTAGATAAGCAACTAACTCGTCGTGTGAATTGGCGCGGGCAAAACTGTCTGGATCTTCTCCCTGTGGAAAAGAACAAACACGAACATTCATTCCTTCTTCCAGAATCAAATCGATTCCTCGAATTGCTGCTCGCAGACCTGCCGCGTCACCATCAAAAAGAACGGTGATATTTCGCGTCAGACGATTGATTAAACGAATCTGATCTGGCGTTAAAGCGGTTCCAGAAGAAGCCACAACATTTTCTATTCCGGCCTGATTAAACTGAATTACATCGGTATATCCTTCTACCAAATAACAATTGTTTTGTTTGGCGATGGATTGTTTGGCGTGATAAATTCCGTAAAGAACTTTACTTTTATGGTAAATATCACTTTCTGGCGAATTCAGGTATTTTGCTGCTTTTTTATCATTGGTTAAAATACGTCCTCCAAAACCTAAAACACGTCCCGACATACTTTGAATCGGGAACATTACGCGTCCTTTAAATCGGTCAAATGGACGATCTTCTCTTGGAATTGTTAAACCCGTACTTTCTAGAAATTCTAACTTATACCCTTTCCCTAAGGCTTCTTTTGTCAAAGCATCCCAAGTTTCTGGAGAATATCCTAAATTAAATTTTTTAATGGTTTCGTTAGTAAAACCTCTTTCTTTAAAATACGATAAACCAATGGCTTTTCCTTCTTCAGAATTCAATAAGACATCATGAAAATATTTAGAAGCAAACTCCGAAACCAGATACATACTTTCGCGAAGATCTGTATTTGCTTTTTCCGCTTCCGTTTGTTCGGTTTCTTCGATTTCGATATTATATTTTTTTGCTAAATATCGAATAGCTTCGGGATAGGTAAACTGCGAATGTTCCATTAAAAACTTAACAGAATTTCCGCCTTTTCCAGTACTAAAGTCTTTCCAGATTCCTTTTGCGGGCGATACCATGAACGAAGGCGAACGCTCATCTGAGAACGGACTCAATCCTTTAAAGTTACTTCCTGCGCGTTTCAAATTCACAAAATCGCCGATAACCTCCTCTACTCGAGCAGTTTCAAAAACAGAATCTATGGTGCTTTGTGAAATCAAAATCTAAATTATTTTTTTAAGTGGATAGCTAGCAAAAATACGTAAATCTTAGTGGAATTTTAAATGATTTTCAAACAAAAAAAGCACCTCCAAATAGAGATGCTCTTTACTAACTAAACTTAATTTTCTTAATTGAAATCGAAGCGAATACCCAAAGAAATATTATTCTCATCAACAGTATTATTTTTAAATATTGGATTTAAATCATATTTCAAATACAAGCTTATTTCTTTGTAGCCAATGTAAGAACTCAACCCATAGATGAAATTATTGACATTATAATCGCCTTTTGTTTTTTGCGTTGTTTTATAGTCATTGTCTTCAAATTTTAAAATCTGTTTCGATTTTACATTGATTCCAGCATATCCTCCAAATCCCATCCTGAATCCTTTGTGTGTTCTAAAATAGGTTTTCCCGTCATGATTTCCATCTTTCGAAAAATCAAATTCCAAATGAACTGGAGCCACTAAATACACATTTCTAAAACGAGATTCTTTTAAATGTATCGGATTGGTAACTAAGTCTGTTTGCTGGCCATTTACTACAAAACTGCGATTGTCTGTCGGACGAAGATTATTGTACATCAATGAAAGTCCGTATTTGGCATGCAATAAATTATTGTCGTTTAGAATTCTAGAATTAAATGTCAAACCCCATTCGTAAAAATGTGACCCAATAAAGTCGTAATTAGAATCTTGAAGTTTACCATCCACCATAGTATTATTCAACCCCATTGCAAATACAAACTGAGAAGTTGTTCTTTTAGATTCCCTTTTAATTTTATCATCCTTACCGTCGTATACTTTCATTGCAGGAATTTTTATTTCTGTTTGATTCGCTCTGATGGAGTCATTGTTTCCGCCAATTACTAATATTGTTCCGCCTTTCGCTTTCTCATAATTTAACTTTCCGTCCACTTTTTCCTGAACAAGTTCCTGTAATTTCTCTTGTTCAACGGCAACTCTGTTTTCGATATTACGCGCTCTCTTTTCTGCAAATTCCTTTTTTCTTTTGTCTGCTTCTTCCTTAGAAATTGTTCCTTCGACTAATTGTGTGTTCACATCGTCAACTTCTTTTTTAAGTTCTGCTTTTTCTTCTTTTGTAATTTTCTCGATTGAAATTGCGATCTCTTTTGCTTTGTTCTCAAAAGTTTCTTGTCCGACCATTTTAGTAACAAATAGGAAAACTAAGAGAAATAAATAAATGGTAAAATTTTTCATGATTACTTTTTTGATTGATATGATTAATTGATTGATGATTATACTTATTTTTTAACGTTTCGATTTTCTACCGCAACTTTAACCGTGTGATAACTTCTATTTATTTTGGTAATCAGTTTTTCTCTAAAAGAAAGCTCCAATTCCCCATCTACCTGATCCAATAGATCGTTAGAATTGATTTTTACTTTAGATTTTGATTTAGGCGCATTTTCTGCCAGAATTTTATTTTCTGCCGTTTCTAATAATTGATCAATGTTTTCTTTTTTTGAAGTTTCTGCTACTAAAGCTTGATTGGTTGTTGATTGTTTTTCTTGATTGATTTGATTGATGATTGAAGACTCCGCTATTTGATTTGATTCCTTTTGAATGTTTTTATTTGAAATTTGTCCGGAAGCTTCGGAATTGTTTTTTTCATTTTTGTTTGCTCTTTCTTCCGAAGTTTTTTCAGCAATTGCAGTTTCTGTTTTCGCTGAATCAATAGTATTTAAAATAGGCTCTGTTACTGATTCTTTTTGAGTTTCAGTTTCCTTTTCTTTTTCCACAACTACCGTTTCTGGTGTTTTAACTGTATTTTTATTATGATTGAAAAACAGTGTCCCAACCAATAAAAACCCGATGAAGCTGGCCGCGATATACAGCCATTTTCTTTTTGATTTTTTCGAATGAAGTTTAATTGGCTCTTTTTCTTCTGCCACAGTCAGCATCGCATCCAATCGATCCCAGGCTTTATTGCTTGGTTCAATCTTGCGTTGGTTTAGTTTGTCACGGAAATCCTTTTCAAAATTATTCGGTTCCATTATCTTGTTTTTTTAAAATAGTAATTTGTGTTTGGAGCATTTTTCTAGCGTGCGATAATTGCGATTTTGACGTTCCTTCATTTATTCCTAACATCTTGGCAATTTCATTGTGTTTGTACCCTTCTATAGCATATAAATTGAAAACCATTTTATACCCATCAGGCAAAGCATCAATTAAATACTGAATCTGTTCTACAGTAAACTGGCTGTCGATTTCGTTAAAGCTTTCTTCTACAAAAAATTCATCTTCGGCAAATTTTACTTTTTTCTGAACTCGTAAATACGAAATGCATTCGTTAACCATAATTCGGCGAATCCAACCTTCAAAACTGCCTTTGTGCTCGAAGTTTTTTAAATTCGTAAACACTTTCATGAAAGCCGTAATCATTACATCTTCAGCCAGCTGAATGTCTTTTATATATTGTCGGCATACGCTTAACATTTTTGAAGAAAACTTACTATAAATCTGCTGTTGCGCCTGACGATTGTTTTCGACAGCGAGCTTTATGATTTTAGCTTCTTCTTGATGTAATGCTATAATTTTCATTAATAAGCGGTTCGGTTTTGGTTTTAGAAACAGACTTCTATTAGCATAGACGATTGTCGATTTGAAATGGTTGCATGAAGTATTAAAAATTTCAATAAAAAAATTCCAAATCCCAATAAAACAAAAATAGACAACTGATTTACAATAAAGTAAAACAATTATCTAATTGACAAATTTTCTAATTATCTAATTTAAAGAGACTATTTTTTTCTTTCAATAACGTAGTTCACCATCAAAGTCAAAGCATCTTTGTATTCTGAATCTTCGAAGTTTTGAAGTAATGCAAGTGCTTCTTGCTGGAATTCGACCATTTTATTTTCGGCGTAAGCCAAACCATTATTGTTTTTTACAAAGGCAATCACTTCTTTTACGCGTTTTTTGTCTTTGTTGTGGTTTTTGATGGAGTTTATCAGCCACTTTTTTTCTTGCGGAGTACAAGTATTTAAAACATGAATTAAAGGCAAAGTCATTTTTTGCTCTTTAATATCGATTCCGGTTGGTTTTCCGATTGCTTCTTCGCTGTAGTCGAATAAATCGTCTTTGATTTGAAAAGCCATTCCGATCAGTTCGCCGAATTTACGCATGTTTTCTACCTGAATATCGTCTTCGATTACGGCTTTCGCGCCAAGCGCACAACAAGCAGCAATAAGCGTTGCGGTTTTTTTACGAATGATTTCGTAATACACATCCTCGGTAATATCCAATCTTCTTGCTTTTTCGATTTGAAGCAATTCTCCTTCGCTCATTTCGCGAACGGCAACGGAAATAATTCTCAATAAATCGAAATCGCCATTGTCAATTGAAAGCAATAAACCTTTAGACAATAAATAATCTCCCACCAGAACGGCAATTTTATTTTTCCAAAGCGCATTGATAGAGAAAAATCCGCGGCGACGATTACTGTCGTCAACCACATCGTCGTGTACTAAAGTTGCGGTATGAATTAATTCGATAACCGAAGCTCCACGGTACGTTCTTTCATTTACCGTACCGCCAGAAACCATTTTTGCAGTAAGAAAAACAAACATCGGACGCATTTGTTTCCCCTTACGGTTTACAATATAATAAGTGATTCTGTTTAGTAAGGCAACCTTAGAGGACATCGACTCATGAAACTTTTTTTCGAAAAGTTCCATCTCGTTAAAAATAGGCTGCTTTATTTGAGACGTGATATTCATTTAGACTCCAAATATACTATTTTAAATAAAAATACGTTGTGTATTTTAGGTTAGGATTTAAATAATTTATGCACTAACCTGAAAAAAAACACCAAAAATAGATCTAACTAATACTGATTTGAATTCATTAACTAAAAGAAGAACAAAAAACTATTTATTTATGAAAACAAAATTTTTATTAATTAGCACTTGTATTACAATGTCTTTTTTTATCAGCTGTAATTCTGATGAAAAAACAAATGACGGAACAGCCGCAGCGATTACCAACGAAGAAATTATAACTAATTCTAAAATCGATGCCTCTGTTGAGGATGTTACTAATATTGCTGAAGACCAATTTAGTTCTCAGCTTAATGTGAATGCAAAACCAAGCGGACCAATAAAAAATTATCTTCCGAGCTGCGCCACAATTACGACCGTTTTAACCAATAATACTTGGACAAAAACAGTAGATTTTGGCGCTGAAGGCTGTACTCTTAACAATGGAAATACAGTTAAAGGAAAAATGGTTGTTTCTTTTTCTAACGATTTTACTTCTTCTACACAAACGATCAGCTACACTTTTGAAGGGTTTTATCATAATGGCAAAAAACTTCAGGGAAGCAAAAGCATTGTAAGAACGATTAAAGAAACCAGCCTATTGGTAACACCACACCCAGTTTCTACAGCTTCTATAGATTTGACTATTACTTTTGATGATGGAAAAGTGTATACTAGAAAAGGAACATTGATAAAAGAAATGACTTCTGGTTATGACACCTGGTTTGATTGGGAGGATAATGTATTTGTAGTTACCGGAAGTGGTTCTACAACTTTTCCTAACGGAGATACTTTTTCGGCAGAAATTACTACTCCTTTAGAGTTTAATGCAAGCTGCCGAAAATCTTTTGCAGTTAAAGGAATTGTTTCTATAACTAAAAATGGCGCTACAGCAACTATAGATTATGGAAACGGAGAATGCGATACACTTGCAACAGTAACAAAAGACGGAGTTACAGAAGAAGTAGATTTGAAAAAATAAAGCATCCTTTTTGTCCAAAAAAAGAAGCATTAAGAACGGGAAATTTCTCGTTTTTAATGCTCTTTTTAATACCGATGAAATAATCCTAGCGGATTATATTTTGGAATAGCTTATTTTTTTAGTGAGCGGATAATCCTTGCGGATTATGCTTCTGCTTCTTTATTGGCTAACTGTCCACACGCGGCGTCGATGTCTTTTCCTCTACTGCGTCTCACCTTTACCACTACGCCGATATTCTCTAACGCTTTTATGTATGCCATAATCGATTCTTCTGAAGCTTGCTGGAATTCGCCATCATCAATTGGATTATATTCAATTAAATTGACTTTGCAAGGCACATATTTACAGAATTTTACTAAAGCATCAACCGAAGCTTTGTCATCGTTGATTCCTTTCCAAACTACATATTCGTAAGAAACTTTGCTTTTTGTTTTTCTGTACCAATATTCTAAAGCTTCTCTTAAATCTTTTAAAGGAAAGTTTTTGCTGAATGGCATAATGCGCGCGCGAGTTTCGTCTATTGCTGAATGCAGAGAAACTGCCAGCTTAAACTTTACATCATCGTCTGCCATTTTTTTGATCATTTTCGGAATTCCCGAAGTCGAAACCATGATTCTTTTTGGAGACATTCCTAATCCTTCTTCTGAAGTAATCATATCGATGGCTTTAATGACATTGTTATAATTCATTAAAGGTTCGCCCATTCCCATGAAAACGATATTCGAAAGCGGATGATTGTAATACAGACGGCTTTCTTTATCAATAGCCAGAACCTGATCGTAAATTTCGCCAGGTTCTAGATTACGCATTCTTTTTAATCTTGCTGTAGCACAAAAATTACAATCTAAACTGCAACCTACCTGACTAGAAACACAAGCTGTAGTTCTAGTATCAGTCGGAATTAAAACAGATTCTACGACAAGACCGTCATGAAGGCGTACGGCATTTTTTACTGTTCCGTCACTGCTTTTCTGCATCGTATCAACTTTGATGTGGTTGATTACAAAGCTGTTTTCAAGCATTGATCTCGTAGCTTTTGCCACGTTTGTCATGTCATCAAAACTATGTGCTCCTTTACTCCACAACCATTCGTAAACCTGATTTCCGCGAAAAGCTTTGTCTCCATTTTCAACAAAAAAATCGCGAAGCTGTTCTTTTGATAAGGCTCGTATGTCTTTTTTCTCCATTTGCATGCTGCAAAGTTAAGCACTTTTGTTATTTTTTTTTGTTTTTTGATGTCATTCTTATTTAAAATTCAAAAAACTGGAAAAAAATTTCTTCAAAATTTCAAACGTTTTATTAAAGCTTAAAGGCTGTAAACACTCACTTTCTGTTTTTTTGTACTAAAATAATATTTTACGCCATTTTTTTGATCAAATACAGGAGTGGCTCTCTTTTGATTTTTCCCAATCAAAACCAAAACAAACTTCTGATTTACAACTATTTAAACCTATTTCGTTTTTCAAAACAGAACTGTTTTACTATCCTAAAAATCAGCGCTCTTTTTATTATAGGTTTTTAATAAAATTTTAACAATGATTTTTATCATGTGCGATTCTATGCATACATAATACATTTGATACAAGAAAAATATACTAGTCGGTTAGTTTCTTTAGTAAAGAACTTCGAGACTAAAATGAATAACCCAAAATACTACATTCTCATGAAAACTCTCAAATCAATTTTTCTGATCGTTGCAGTTACTTTTTTCACTTTACAACTAAATGCACAAAAAAAATATAGCGTAGACTCAAAATCAACTTTTGAAGTAGCAGGAACTTCTACAGTTCATGATTGGGTTATGAGATCTACTGAAGGAAATGGCACTGCTGTTTTTAACATAAAAGACAACAAGCTCAATGCAATAAACAGTCTTACTGTTATACTGCCAGCAGAAAGCCTAAAAAGCAGCAAAACTAGCATGGACAACGTTGCTTATGAAGCTTTGGACACCAAGAATAATAAAACTATCGAATACCTTTTAAAATCGGCACAAAAACTAAGCGAAACTTCTTGGGAATTTACTGGATCGTATACTATCGCTGGTGTGAGTAAAGAATACAAAACACAAGTAAATATAATAGCCAGCAACGGAAATTTTATTTTACAGGGTGCAAATCAAGTCACTTTTGCCGATTTTGAAATGGCTCCTCCAAAAGCGGCTCTTGGTGTTGTTAAAGCTGGAAAGGACTTGACTATTCTTTTTAATATCACGCTAACCGACTACGCAAAAAACGATAATACCCTGGTGATCAATTAGGGATTCACAACAATTTTTATTCTGATTTATTACTTAACAAACAGGCTTTTTGCCGAGTGTTTGAGGTAAATCGCACCCTTATTTTAGTACTAAAAAAAATTAATTATCAACTTAATAAACATGACAAGATGAAAACCAATTCAATAAAATTAATTGCACTTGTAATTACATTCTTCGGAATGACATCATTCGCAACAGCGCAGAAATCTTACACTTTGGATAACAAATCTACTTTTTCTGTTGCGGGAACCTCTACACTTCACGACTGGGAAATGAAATCAGCTTCTGGAACTGGAACAGCCTCTTTAAATATTGCTAATGGAAAATTAACGGATATAGAAGCTTTGACAGTTACTCTTTTAGCCGAAAGTATTAAAAGCGAGAAAAAAAGCATGGACAAAGTAGCATACGAAACTTTAAAAACAGATAAAAACAAAACCATAAAATATGTTCTGAAATCTGCTGAAAAAGTTAATGAGAATACTTGGGAACTAACAGGAACTTACACCATTGCTGGAGTTAGTAAAGTTTACAAAACATCTGTAAAAACAGCGGTTACAAAAGATGGTTTAAACCTTCAGGGATCTAATAAAATCACTTTCACAGAATTCGGTATGAAATCTCCAACGGCAATGCTTGGAACCATAAAAACAGGACAAGACTTAACCCTAAAATTTAATTTAACCTTTAATTTATAAGCGTCATGAAGAAGATTTATATACTATTTATTACATTAATAAGTACGCTTGCTGTAAATGCACAAGTTAGTTTTGGAAACATGCAAAACCAAATTTCTAGAGATAAGAACGGTATAAACGTTTTTGACGTTCAAAAAGACGATCGAGAATTTAAAGGCCTCAGTATTGATCTTGGCGGTGCTTTCAACATGGATTTTCAAGCTACAAATTCATTCAACGATCAACCTAACACTGTTACAACTACGACTACTACAGCTACCGGGACCACTGTTAGAACAATTACCGGATACCGCTTAATGAATACCGAAAACAATTTTACGCTTCCTGGAGCCGATATGTATCTTGGTGCTCAATTGTTTGACGGAGTACGAGTAAATTTAGATATTTATTTGGCTTCAAGACACCACAATGATTCTTATGTAAAAGGCGGATACTTGCAAATTGACAAATTAGACTTTATCAAAAAAGATTTCTTGGCTGATGTAATGAAATATGCTACCATTAAAATTGGACAAATGGAAAATAATTTTGGTGATGCTCATTTCAGAGGTTCAGATAATGGTAACACCATCAGAAATGCATTTGTTGGCAACAACATCATGTATTCTTTTACTACAGAAATGGGTATGGAGGTTTACTACAACAGAAACGGATTGGTAAGCATGTTAGGTGTTACAAATGGTAATTTAAATCAAAGTAATGAAGAAGTGTTTTATCCCGCTGGTCCGAACGCTAACACGACACATAGTCCTTCAATCTTAGCTAAATTTGGTTATGATAAACAGCTTAATAAAGATTTAAGAGTAAGATTAACGGGTTCATATTACCACAATGCAAATTTGGGTAACGCAAACATATATTCTGCTAATAGATCAGGATTTGGTTATTGGGGTATATTGAATAATAACGCTTATAAAAATACCATTACTAAAACAGATGCAAATGGTACTGTTATTTCTACAACCACTACCGATGTTCCTACAAGTTTCAGTAAAACATCTACTCCAGAGGCAACGTTCAACCCAAATTTCAAAAATTGGGCTACTACTTACATGATTAACCCTTTTGTAAAATATAAAGGACTTGAATTCTTTGGAACAATCGAATTGGCTTCTGGAGGAGACAAAGCAGGAACTGACGACAAACGTACGGCTAATCAATATGCATCAGAGCTTATTTACAGATTTGGAAAAACAGAACAATTCTATATAGGAGGAAAATACAATACTGTATCTGGAAAATTATCTAATGCTGATGCTCAAAAGGTTACTGTAGATAAATTTGAAGCAAGTGCAGGTTGGTTTATGACTAAAAACATTTTGGCTAAATTAAACTACGTTAATCAAAACTATAAAAATTACGCTCAATTTACAGGAGATCCAGCTACTGGAAATTTAAACAACTTTTACGGAGGTAAATTTGATGGTTTAGTATTCGAAGCTACAATTTCATTCTAAAAAAAAAAATGAAAACAAGATTTTTAATCTTAATTATGGGTTTAGTAGCTTTCTTTTTCTTAGGAAGTGCTAAACCCACTTTTTTCCCAGAAGATACTGCTGTGGTAATAAATAAAATTAAAATAGAAATCACAGGATTATCAACTGTTGGTAAATACAATTGCTCTAACACCTTTACTATAAAAGATACTGTTTTTGTAAATTCAGTTAAAAAGAACACTTTTAATACGGAGATCAAAATGTCAGAATTTGATTGTGGCAATAAGATAATGACCAAAGATTTACAAGGAACTGTAAAGGCTAAAAAATTTCCGAACAGCACTGTTTCCATTAGCGACATAAAACCTGTCGGAAAAAATTATAAATGCAGATTAAACTTTTTCATTACCGATAAAACATTGAAATACAAAGATTTTATCTTATACAATACCGACGATAAAATTCAAGGAACTCTTAATTTAAAATTCTCTGATATTGAATTGGAAGCCCCCGTAAAGATGGCCGGATTGATTAAAGTCAAAGATGACATTGTGATTAATTTCAGCTTATACAAAAAATAATTTTTTCGCATTAAAATTTAAAACGCTATTACAAAAAAATCCAAAATTTGGCACAAGAATTGTTTTGCTCTTAAAAGAAAAATAATCTTACAAAGAGCTCAATCATTTTAAAATTTGTACTTTTATTTTTCAGCCATTTAACCTTTAAGTTTTATCAACCTAAAAAAAAATTAAATTATGAAAAAACAAATTTTGAGTTTAGCTGTAATTGCTTTATTAGCTTTCGCTGTTCAATCATGCGAGAAAAAAGAAAAAACTGCAGAAGATGAATTAACTCTTGGAAACAAAGTTGATTCTCTTACAACAGATATCGAAGAAGTAAAAGACAGTGCTGTAATCAAAGCCGAAAATGCTGCTGCAAAAGCTAAAGATGCTACTGAAAATGCAGCAAACGATGTTAAAGACGCTACTAAAAAAGCAGCAAATGACGTTGAAAATGCAGCTAAGAAAACAGCAAATGATGTAAAAGACGCTACTAAAAAAGGCGCTGAAAAAGTGGAAAATGCCGCTAAAGCTGCTAAAGACGGAACTGTAAAAACAGCTAAAGATGTAAATGAAGCTTTGAAAAAATAAAATTCATCTAAATCCTAAACAGAAACCATTCGCAAAACGAATGGTTTTTTTATGCCCGATACTAAGTGTATAATTTTGTATTTTTGTCGCTAAATTACAAGATACTACAACATGCATTTTATCTCTCAAGAATTAGAAGATTATATCGAACAGCATTCTGAAAAAGAACCAGAATTGTTGGCGAAACTCAATAAAGAAACCTACCAGAAAATACTTTTGCCAAGAATGCTGAGCGGTCATTTTCAAGGTCGTGTTTTAAGCATGCTTTCTAAACTGATTCGACCTGTTAATATTCTAGAAATTGGAACTTATACTGGTTATGCGGCTTTGTGTTTATGTGAAGGAATGCAGGAAAATGGACAATTGCACACTATAGATATTAAAGAAGAATTGGTCGATTTTCAGCGAAAATACTTTGATATGTCACCTTGGGGAAACCAAATTTTTCAGCATTTAGGTGAAGCTGTAAACATCATTCCTGATTTAGATCTAAAATTTGATTTGGTTTTTATTGATGCTGATAAAGAAAACTATCTGAATTACTGGGAAATGATTGTCCCAAAAATGAATAAAGGCGGCATCATTTTGTCTGATAATGTTTTATGGAGCGGAAAAATTCTGGATCCTGTTCACCCAAATGACGTAAGCACAAAAGTACTTTTAGAATACAATCAGCTTTTAAAAGACGATCCAAGAGTAGAAACGGTTTTATTGCCAATTCGTGATGGATTGACGGTATCGAGAGTTCTTTAAAATTCTGAGTTGCTGAGTTGCTGAGCCACTAAGCCGCTAAGACTCTAAGGTTTTCTTCTATTTTTAAAAACAATCCAATGACTTACTCCAATCAGGTAAATAGCGAAGGCTTTTTAATAATAAATAATGTTTTTTCAGAAAATGAAATTGAAAATATAATTTCTTTGATTGAAAACAAAACTACAGATAATCAAGAAAGTGCTACTTTTAGAAAGTCACAAGATTTATTTGCGATCAGACAATTTCACAAAGAAGTTCCAGAAACTCTTCCTGTTATTTTTAATAAAAAACTTCAGGAAATTATAGAAGACACTTTTGGCGAAGGCTTTTTTATAACGAAGTCCATTTATTTTGACAAACCAGAAAAATCGAATTGGTTTGTGGCTTATCATCAAGATTTAACAATTTCGGTTGATCAAAAAATTGAGGTTGAAAATTTTGAAAACTGGACTGTAAAACAAAATCAATTTGCTGTACAGCCTCCAGCAGAAATATTAGAAAACAATTTCACAATCAGAATTCATATTGATAAAACCACTAAAGACAATGGCGCTTTAAAAGTGATAAATAACTCGCATTCGAAAGGAATTTTGAGAATTGAAAACCTTGATTTCGAAAAAGAAAAGGAAACAATTTGCGAAGTCGAAAAAGGTGGAATCATGATTATGAAACCTTTATTGTTTCATGCCTCAAATAAAACCACAAACAACGAACGCAGAAGAGTTATTCATATTGAATTTAGCAAACAACAACTTCCAAGCGGATTGGAATGGAGTGAGAAAATGGTTTTGAATTAGTTTTTTTAAAGGTGCTAAGTCTCTAAGATTAAAAAAACATGAATTGCCTCCAGCTTTAGCTGGTGGGCTAAAAATAAAGAGAAAGGCTTTAGCCAAAACATTAAATGTTTGGCTAAAGCCTTTTCTTTTTGAGCACAAAAAAACCTTCAGCTAAAGCTGAAGGCTATTGATAAATTTTTAAAAAAATACGTTTATTTTTTTAGGTAAACTTAGAAGCTCAGCACCTCAACCCCTTAGAAGCTTTAAAAAAAACCTATCCCGGAAAATATTGCGGTTTCAGCTTTCTATAAACCAAATATAAAAGTGATCCGAAAAGCGCTCCGAAGAAATAGCCTGCTAGGATATCTCCTGGGAAATGCAAACCTAAATAAATTCGGCTATAAGCGAATATTAAAGGCCATAAAAATAAGAATCCTATGTATTTAAAATAACGTCTTAAAACCCAAAATAAGAAAGTTGCAACTGCCATTGTATTGGCTGCATGTCCAGAGAAAAAGCTAAACGATTTTCTAACCTGAACCACTCTGATGATTGAGTTCACTTCAGGATCATTACATGGTCGTAAGCGCTGAAAAGTATGTTTGAATAAATTGCAAGTTTGATCTGTAAAAGCAAGCAGAATTGCTATAAAAAGTAAAATATACAGGGTTTGCTTTCCTCCTATTTTTTTATAAATAAGATAGAACAATAATAAGAAAAATGGCGTCCAGTTTAATTGGCTGGTAATAATAAGCCATAAGTTATCGTATGTTTCAGAACCTAATCCGTTTAGGTAGATTAAAAGATCTTTATCTAATTCCTGTATTTTTTCAAGCATTATCTTTGGCGTTTTATAGGTCCAGAAACAGCATCAATATCTTCTTTTACTTTTTCGATTTCATTAGCAGTATCTCCTAAAAGATTTCCTGTATCTCCAAGTAAATTAGATTTTGCACTATTAATTTCTGCATTGATATTTCCTGTAATATCACTTAAGGATTTTGAATCAAGACCATTAGCCTCTGCTCCTTTCTGGATTTCACTTTTAATATCATTAGTTGCATTTTTTAATTGAGCCATTGCTTTCCCCATTGTACGCGCAATTTCCGGCACTTTGTCTGAACCAAAAAGCATTAACACGATAAACAGTATGAAAACTAATTCTCCTCCTCCTATACCAAACATAACTTTTATTTTTGTTGTCGCAAAGATATTAAATTTTGAACGCTTAGTGTTTTAAAATTAACTTAAAAAGTCCTTTAAAATACATTTCAAAAAAGAAAAAAGTCCATCAAGCTTTTCAACCTGATGAACTTTTTATCCTAAATTTTATTTATTTAGTCAAATTTTGACTTTGTTTCTACTTTTGGCCAAGAGTTATTGGTCACATCAATATCTGCTGTCAGCAATTGCGGATCAATCTGAATACTCTTAATTGCTTTTGTTGTAGCGTAAACTTTTCTAGCAGTTTCATTACTTTTTCTCCAGATTTGTGCTGGATATTTGTAATTGTCTTTAGAACCGTCCTCGTAAGTGATCTCAACTAAAATAGGCATGATCATTCCGCCTGGCTTATTAAATTCTACTTCGTAGAAATATTTAGGAGATTTAATGCTTGCTTTTTCTTCAGCCGTAAATGTCTGATCTACATAATCTGCCAAAGGCTTGAAATCTTCAACTTTTAAAGCTTTTTTCTTAGAATCGCTTACTTCTGCGTTATCTCCAGAAACCAAGTAAACAAAAGGTCCTTTTTCAAATCCAAAACGCCCTTTTCTAACTTTAACATTCTTAAGATCAGTCGTTGGAGTATCTGAAACATAATATTGTTTTACATCGTTAATTCCGATATCAACAAAATCTGTTGAGTAGAACCATCCTCTCCAGAACCAATCCAAATCTACTGCAGAAGCATCTTCCATAGTTCTAAAGAAATCTTCTGGAGTTGGATGCTTAAACTTCCATCTGTTTGCATAAGTTCTGAAAGCATGATCGAATAATTCTCTTCCCATAACTACTTCTCTCAAAATATTAAGACCTGTAGCTGGTTTTCCGTAAGCGTTATTTCCAAACTGGTGAATCGTTTCTGAATTCGACATAATTGGCTCTAAGAACTTTTGGTCACCGCTCATGTACGGAACAATATTTTTTGCAGGTCCTCTTCTTGAAGGGAAATTTGGATCTAATTCCTGCTCAGCTAAATATTCTAAAAATGAATTCAAACCTTCATCCATCCAAGTCCATTGGCGTTCATCTGAATTTACGATCATTGGAAAGAAAGTATGTCCAACTTCGTGAATAATTACACCAATCATTCCGTTTTTAACTTCTTTGCTAGTCACTCCATTTTCATCTGGACGACCGTAATTCCAGCAAATCATAGGATATTCCATTCCTTGATCTTCTGCAGAAACTGAAACTGCTTTTGGATATGGATATTCGAATGTATGAGAAGAATAGCTTTTTAAAGTATGTGCTACAACCATTGTAGAAGTTTCTCCCCAAAGCGGATTTGCTTCTTTTGGATACACAGATTCTGCCATAACAGTTCTGTTACCCATCTTAACAGCCATTGCATCGTAAATGAATTTTCTTGAAGAAGCAATTCCGAAATCACGCACATTTTTAGCGCTGAATTTCCACGTTTTTTTCTTTTCAGAGAAACCTTTTTCAGCCGCTTCAGCTTCCGCTTGCGTCACAATAACTACAGGTTTATCAAATGATTTTTGAGCCTGTTCGTATCTTTTTACTTGTTCTGCTGTAAAGACTTCGCTTCTATTTATTAATTCCCCAGTTGCATCAATCACGTGATCTGCAGGAACTGTAATGTTTACATCAAAATTTCCGAAAGGAAGAGCAAACTCTCCGCTCCCCCAGAACTGCATGTTTTGCCATCCTTCAACATCGTTGTAAACTGCCATTCTTGGATAGAACTGAGCAATTACATACAATTTATTGCCGTCTTTTTCGAATAATTCATATCCAGAACGACCGCCTTCTTTTCTATAATTATTGATATTGTACCACCATTTGATTGAGAAGGAAATTTTTTCTCCTGGTTTTAAAGGCGAAGTCAAATTAATACGCATCATAGTTTCGTTGATGGTATATGACATTGCGCTTCCTTTAGCATCTTTAACTTGTTCGATATTAAAACCGCGCTCTAAATCTTTTTTCAAATATTTAGAAGAAAAACCATCAAGCGGCAAAACCTGACTAATTTTATCACTTTCAGCTAATGAAGTCTGCGTATTTGCTTTTGCCTGATTCTGATCTAACTGTACCCATAAATATTCCAAAACATCTGGCGAATTATTAGTGTAGGTAATAGTTTCAGATCCGCTTAATCTTGAATTTTTATCATCCAATTCAACATCAATTTTGTAATCTGCCTGCTGCTGGTAATAAGCTGGCCCTGGAGCTCCAGAAGCTGTACGAAACATATTTGGTGTTGCCAGAAGATCATACATTTGGCTAAACTTATTCGTATCGTACTTTCCTTGTTGCCTAGCAGGTGCGGTTGTTGCTTTATCCTGCGCCATTAACATTGCAGGAAAAAGTAATAATAATGAAAGGTTTTTCATAAAAATTTAATGGTAATTTCTTTAGGCTGTGAAAATAGTAATTATAACATTAATATTACCAATACATTAATATTTTAACAATTCTTTCCTTGAAGATTCTGTAAAAAGGATACTTCTTTTTGTATCAAATGCTGAAATATGTGTAATGTTTTGTTGTTCAGAGTTCCAATCTACCAAAATAGTATTAGAAATTTCAAGAGTTTTAAATTTATCCACATCCTTAATTCTCGAATAACAGACTAGAACATCATCAGCTTCAACTTCTTTAGATAAAAAAGTTATTGCTTTTGACTGTCCATTTACTTTGATTAAAAAATGTTCAGAAAGGTATTTTTTTAGCAATTCAACATCTGCTGGAGTTTCTTTGCTTGTGCCCACAAATGTTTTTTTGTGATACTTCTTCTCCATTGCATTATTCAAATCATCAATAAAAATGCGGGAAGTAATCTGCAACATTTTCTTTTCTGCCGCATAATTTACCTGAAAAACACCAACATAAAATTTATGAAAAGCAAATGCTGAAGACAATACAAATAAAATACCCAACAAAGGATAAACTAACTTTTTTTTCATTTTTGAACAGCAGAAGCTTTCTTAAATTCTTTATTCTTATTAATCATGAAATCCATCAGCTGAAACTTCTGATCTGGATCTACCATTTGCTTAGAATGCGGATCGTTAGAGCAGTACATCAAGAAAAGCTCTATTTCATCGGGCTTAAGATTCAGTGTCTTGGTGTAAAAATCTTTCGTAAAATTATCTTTAGCATATTCTACAAAAGCGATATCGGTAACTTCTTCCTCTTTTACGTCTTCTTTTTTACTTAAAAGCTTTTTGACATCTTTAAAGATTCGAACAAAATCGGTTCCATATTTTATAGTTTGATCTGAGAGCATTGCAGTATTTTTTGCTGTAGACTGATTATCATCTTCAAATTGCATGTCTACAAATTTCTGAGAACCGCCCTCCAGCGATTTAACCTTCAAATCTTTCTTAACCACAACTTCTTTAAGCTGATTATTTACCAAATCCAGCTTTACTTTTAACAAAACCTCAGCACAGTCTTTTTCAGTTAAAACTATTTTTTTTGATTGAAATGTAAGGCCAGAAAAAAGTAAAGTATCTTTTGGCTGTGCCATGATATCAAATAAACCGCCAGAACCAATAAATGTTCTGACATTGGCATTAATATTCATTACATAACCACTTTCTATGGCTAAAAAATCATTTATAACCTGACCGTGTAATGGTTTCCTAAAACCGTTTTGCCCTAATACAAATTGACAAAATAAGCATACAACGAGTACTCCTAATTTATTTTTCATTTTCGAGAATTGTTAGATATTTCCTTGCTAAATCTGTGATCAAAAACATACTCATTGTTTTGTTCTTTGTATTCAAAGATACAGCAAATTCAGCATCATCCACACAAAATAATTGAAATCCTTTTATATAATCTACAGGTATTTTCAATCTTTCAGTATAATAATTCTCCTCAAAAAGATATTCCAGCTTTCTAAAAAGAGCTTCCTTTTTCTCTACATTCACTTCTTTTTTCAGCATCGCAGTTCGCCCCGAAATACCATTTAAAAGCTTATCAATTGATGTTGAAGTAGCCGTATAAACTTTTCGTTCTGCGGGTGTGTATTTTTTCTGTCCGTACGGAATAATTCCTAAATTTTCAGCCGTTATATTCGCGTTTTCATTTACAATAACCTCTTTCAATTCTACTTCTTTTGCGGTCATTTTCACCACTAAAGTATTCGGATACAAATCTTCAGGCACGACTCTCCTTTTTAAAGGCTCCAAATTGACAGCAGAAAAAACCAAAACATCTCCTTCTTTGGCCGTGATTAAAAAATTACCCTCAGAATCTGAAACTGTCGCTACTTGAGTATTATTATTAATGATATTCACTCCTTCAATTGGAGTAGAATGTTCCAACACTTTTCCGACTAATTGTTTGGCATCGTTTTTTTGCCCAAAACTAATTTGAACGAAAAACAAAAAAACAAAAATTGATATGATTTTATTTTTTTTCACCAGCAATCATTTCTTTATATTTTACAGCTAATTCTCCTAAAAGAAATTCTGTAGAAGTTTTATTTTTAGAATTCAAAATTGCAGTAAACTTATCATTTTCTATTGCATAATATTCAAAACCTTTTACATAATCTGCCGGAATTTTTAATCGGTCAATAAAATGATCCAGACTAAACATATTTTCCAGAAGCCTCATAAAAAATTCCTTTTTCTCAACGGCAACTTCTTTTTTAAGCATCGCTGTTCGTCCTGAGAAAAAATTAAACAATGGATCTGCAGAAACAGAACCTCCTGCCATTGTTCCTCCGTTTGCTGTTGCATTCAGTGCTGTCGCTGTTTGCAGTTTGCGTTCTGCTGCAGTGTATTTTTTTTGCCCTGACGGAATTACGCCCAAACTTTCGGCGTTAATATTATCATATCGCTTTACCACAACTTCTTGCAACTGATACATAATCATAGTAAGATTGACAGTAAAATTGAGACTGGAGAAATCTTCTTGTTTTAGTAAAACCCTTTTTTCTTTAAAACTTATCGAAGAAAAAACCAGAACATCGTCTGCTTTTGCCAAAATCGAAAAAGATCCAGAGGCATTTGTAGTTACAGTTTCTTCGGTTTGCGCATTAATTACATAAATACCTTCCAAATCTGATGCATTGGAAACTACCGAACCATTAAAAACAGAACGATCCTGACTCTGAGACCAGCCAACCTGTCCCGCCATAACAATTAAAAAACAAGCAATTTTATGCAGCAAAATGAAATAAATTAAAAATATTCTTAAAACGGTAAAAATATCTCAAGTAGTTCCAAATTTAATACTAATGAGTTGGTAAAAATATGTTAATTAAAATCTTAAAAACTTAAACAAAATCAGAGTTTTTAATACCTTTAACAAACAAAAATTTGAGTTTAAAAATCATGAAAAGCATTATTATTGCAAGTACTTCTACCTTGCACGGAGGCAACTACTTAGAATATATTTTACCTACTTTAAAAACACATTTCAAAAACTGTCAAACGATATTATTTATTCCTTATGCGCGCCCTGGTGGAATTTCGCACGAGGAGTACACCAAAAAAGCCGCTGAAGCATTTGCTACAATCAACATTGCTGTCAAAGGAATTCACGAATTTGAAAATCCGCAGGACGCGGTAAAAAATGCGGAAGGAATTTTCACTGGCGGAGGAAATACTTTTTTGCTAGTTACACAGCTTTACAAAAACAACGTTATGCAGTTACTTTCTGAAACTGTAAAAAATGGAACGCCATATCTTGGGTCAAGCGCAGGAAGCAATATCTGCGGTTTATCAATGCAGACTACAAACGACATGCCTATTGTTTATCCTCCGAGTTTTCAAACTTTAGGATTAATTCCATTCAACCTGAATCCGCATTATTTGGATGCCGATTTACAATCGAAACACATGGGAGAAACTCGTGAAACAAGAATCAAAGAATTTCACGCATTCAACGCAATTCCAGTTTTAGGTTTAAGAGAAGGAAGCTGGTTAGAAGTAAAAGGAGAAAAAATCACCTTGAAAGGAGACTTGAAAGCTCGCTTGTTCAGACAAAATCAAGATCCGACAGAATTAGAAACAGAAAGCGACTTGAGCCACCTGAAATAATTTTTAATTTTTAAACCATATAAGTTATATAAGTTTAATTTTAAAAGCTAAACTTAAATTTCTTATATTACTTATATGGTTTAAAAAACAAACAAAAACAAAAAAGCCTCAAACAATGTTTGAGGCTTTTGAAGAGCGAAAGACGAGGCTCGAACTCGCGACAACCAGCTTGGAAGGCTGGAGCTCTACCAACTGAGCTACTTTCGCATTAACCGGGTGCAAATTTAAAAAGTTTAATTTTAAAAACAAATAAAAATTAAAAATTTTATTTTCACAAAAACAAAACTAAAAAGTTTGTTTTCTAGAGCGAAAGACGAGGCTCGAACTCGCGACAACCAGCTTGGAAGGCTGGAGCTCTACCAACTGAGCTACTTTCGCATTGGTTCGGCAAAGATAGAAAGAAAGTTCAGTTAAAAACAAGCTTTTTGGCAAAAAAATTTAATAAAAAACAACAATTATTTATAACTTATTTAAAATTAAAAAGTTATAAATGCAATATTTTTAAAAAAAATCATGATTACAATCAAAGAAATTTCGTCACAAGAGACTTATGCTGTTCGCCAACCTGTTTTAAGAAAAGGAAAACCTATAGAAAGCTGTGTGTTTGAAGGCGACGATTTAGAGTCTACACATCATTTTGGATTATTTGATGATGAAAATTTAATAGGAATTATTTCCTTATTTAATAAAATCAACACTATATTTGCGGCACAAAATCAAGCGCAAATTCGAGGGATGGCTGTTTTAGAAACCCATCAAAAGAAAGGATTTGGCGAAGCTTTAGTTAAACATTGTGAAACCTACTGCAATAAAAACAAAGTTGATTTGATTTGGTTTAATGCCCGAACAGCTGCCGTTGGCTTTTATCAAAAACTGAATTACCAACCCCTAGGTGAATCATTTGATATTAAAGATGTTGGCGAACATTATTTGATGTTTAAAAAATTATAATATGAAAAAACTTTACTCTCTAATAGTAATATGCATTTTTATTGGCTGTAAAAAAGAAGATCCAAAACCTACACCTATTGTCAAAAAAAAGGTACCAGCCATTATACTTACTGACGAAAGAAAAGTTGAAATTGACACCGCAATAATAGGCACTTTTAAAAGTGAAACCTTAAAACAATTTTACATTGCATCTGAAAACCAAACGGTATGGGGAAATCTTAAGAAAAGAACTTTTGTTTTATCGCAATTAGAAAAATCAGACGAATTAGGCTTAGAACCAGAAGATTATAAAATATCGCAACTGAAAAAATTTGAAAGCAAAATCGGTTCGTTAAACGATCGTGACTTGGCTACGTATGATATTTTATTGACTTATAATTTTGAAAAATACCTTAATCATCTTTATAAAGGAAAATTGGATCCTAAAAAACTATACACGAATTGGGACCTCAACGAAAAAACATTTGATGTAAATTCTGTTCTTGTTAAAGGTTTCAACAACAACAAACTAGATAGCATAGTTGAAAACATTCAGCCTAAAACACAAACCTACAAAGAGCTTCTAAAAGCACTTGAAATCATCAATACATTTCCAGATGAGAATATAAGCACGATTGAATCTGCCGATAAAATTGTTTTGAACGACACCAATCCTGCTTTAATTAACATCAAAAAAAAGCTTTTGTACTGGAACGATATGACTGGAAAAGACAGTCTTACTAAAATTTACGATAAAAAGACTTTCGAATCGGTTAAGAAATTTCAAGAGAGACACGGCTTAGCTGCAGATGGAGTTATCGGAGTTGGAACTATTCGTGCTTTAAATTATTCTAAAGAAAGCAGAAAAAAACAGATAATCGCCAATTTGGAGCGTTGGAGATGGTATCCGTCAGAATTGGCAGAAAATTACTTTATTATTAATATTCCTGATTACAGCTTAAATGTTGTCGAAAATCAGGACACTACTTTAGTTAGGAATGTTGTTGTCGGAACCAGCAAAAGAAGAACACCTATTATTACTTCGTATTTAAAAACGGTTGTTTTTAATCCGACGTGGACTGTTCCTCCTACTATTTTAAAAGAAGATGTGGTTCCTGCTATGAAAAGAAACCGAAATTATCTGACCAAGAAAAACATCACGATTTATGACACTTCTGGAAATGTTGTGTCTCCTGTCGCATGGAATGAAAACAAACCGAACAACTATCGTTACGTACAAAGTCCTGGCTCTGATAATTCATTAGGATTAATGAAGATCTTGTTCCCAAACCATCACAGCGTATACCTGCACGATACAAATCACCGTAATGTTTTTGGACGAAATAACCGCTCCATGAGTTCTGGATGCGTGCGTGTTGAAAATCCGTTAGAATTGGCTCAACATATATTAGATGTCGACGGAAACTGGCCTCAAGACAGAATCGATACTATTATTGCACGTAAAATAACAATGAGCTTTAAGATTACCAAAAAGTATGCTTTATACCAATGGTATTGGACGGCTTGGAGCAAAAAAAATCAGCTCCTATTCAGAGCTGATATTTATGATTTAGATTCGGATTTATATGCGCAATTAAGAAATTAGCCTCTCTTCCATCTCAAAGCTTCTTGATGGATGATAGATATATAAACACGATTTGTCTTTTATTAATTGAATAATATCATTAGTCATTTCAACTGGAACTGCAGGACAGCCTTGGCTTCTGCCTAATCTTTTATGATTTCTAATGAAAGATTCCGAAACGTAATCTGCGCCGTGCATTACAACACCTCTTTCGCGGGCATTGTCATTTACACCATTTTCTAAACCGTCTAAACGTAAAGAAGCGCCGTGTTTTCCTTGATAAATTTCACCGGTTGCATAAAATCCTAAACTGCTTTTAAATGACGAATTAAGATTTGAAAATGCTGAAGCAAATTCTTCTCCAGTATTTCTTCCGTGAGCAACAAGCGAGTTAAACAAGATTGTATTGCTAGTTAAATCAATAACCCACAAACGTTTAGTGTTTGATGACAAACTAAAATCAATTAGTGTTAGAATATTTTTCTTGATCACTCCTTTTTCTTTCAGCAAATAAAATCCCTTTAAAGCTTCCGAAAAAGTTTTAAGTTCAGGCATTTTAAAATTGTTGGAATTTAACGAGTTATAAACGCTCTCGATTTTAGAATCTACTGTAACTTTTTCGACTTTAGCAATCGTCTTTACAGTGGCAATTTTTTTAAGATCGGCTGTGTTCTTTGAATCTTTTCCAAAAGACAATAGCAAAAACACAAATAACGGATAAATTTTGTAAATCATTGAATTTCTTTAGGTTAAACAAAAAATTTGGGTATGGCAAAAGTATAAAAAAATCACTCCTTGCAAAATACGAGCCTGATTTTCAGGCTTTTTTTGCTTAAACTTTAACATTATTAACATAAAAATGCTATTTCTGTAAGATTTTATCTTACGCTAAAAATCCTAACATTTTGCTCTATTTTCTTAAAAAAATGCGAACAAAATGAAAATTTTGAAACTTAAACTGTAACAAGTGAAACAAAATGAAGTCTATTATCCCTATATTAAAGTACTTTTGCTTATCAATTCCCACAAAAATTCAATGAAAAAAATCTTTTTTTTCGGCTTTCTTTTATCCGTTTTAAGCAGTTACGGCCAGAATCAGAAAAAATCTATTCAGGCGCAAGTAACTCCACTTGCTATTACTATTGATGGAAAACTCGATGAAACTGCGTGGGAAAATGTACCAATTGCAACAGACTTCATTATGCTGGAACCAGACAACGGTAAAGCTATTCCACACGAAAAACGCACTGAAGTTAAAGTCGTATATAATAATGATGCGATTTATATTGGCGCAATGATGTACGATAATGAGCCTTCTAAAATTTTAAAGGAAATTTCGCAGCGTGATAATTTTGGAACCGCAGATCTTTTTGGTGTTTTTATAAATGGTTTTAATGACGGACAACAGGATTTTATGTTTTATGTTTCTGCTGCCGATGTGCAGGGCGATTGTATTATGACCGATGCCAATGGCGAAGATTATTCTTGGGATGCCGTTTGGATTAGCAAAGCGTCTTTGGCAGAAAATGGATGGATTGTTGAGATGAAAATTCCATATTCTGCTTTGCGATTTTCCGCAGAAAACAAACAAACATGGGGAATCAATTTCTTTAGAGAAATTAAACGCGAACGCTTTAAATATACTTGGAATTTTGTTGACAGAAAGATCGGTACTTTTACGCAACAGGCAGGAACTCTAGAAGGAATTGAAAACATAAAACCTCCTACTCGATTGTTTTTCATGCCTTATGCCTCGTATTATTTAAATGCCTCAGACGGACAAAAAACATACGGAACTATCAAAGGCGGAATGGATATTAAATATGGCATAACGGATGCTTTTACGATTGATGCCATTTTAGTACCAGACTTTGGACAGACCAAATATGACGATCAGATTTTAAATCTTGGGCCTTTCGAACAGCAATTTAACGAAAATAGAGCTTTTTTTACAGAAGGAACGGATTTGTTCAGTAAAGGAAATATATTTTATTCGCGAAGAATTGGTGGCGCGCCATCAGTCGATCCTTCTTTAAATGAAAATGAAGAAATTACAGAACTGCCCGCTGCCGTAAATCTTGTTAATGCTTTAAAATTATCAGGAAGAACAAAAGACGGACTCGGAATTGGTATTTTAAATGCCGTTACAGAAAAAACTTTTGCTACCATAAAAGATACAATCTCTGGAGGAACTAGGCGCACTGTTGTTGAACCTTTGACAAATTATAATGTGTTGGTTTTAGATCAGCGTTTCAGAAAAAATTCGTCGGTTACTTTTATTAATACCAACGTTACTCGCAACGGGCATTTTAGAGATGCAAACGTAACGGGTCTGGCTTGGGATTTAAACACAAAAGCCAATACGTATAGTTTATTTGGAAACGTAAAATACAGTTCGATAAATGACAGTAAAGACAAAAATGGTGTTTTTTCGACAGTAAGTTTGGCAGAAACAAGTGGAAACTATAGATACAGCGTAGGCACCGATTTTGTGTCTAAAGATTTTGATCCAAATGATTTGGGAATTAATTTTTATACGAATTACTATAATATTTACGGGAACGCAAATTACCGCATCTTAAATCCGACTAAGCGTTTCAATAGCTTTAGAATTGACTATGAAATGTATGCTGAGTTTAATAACGAATCGGGAAAAGTACAGGACAATAAAATTGCAGCTGAAGTAAATCTTAGTACCGTCAGAAATAATTATTATGGAGCTGGTTTTACTGCTTCTCCATTAGAATCTCACGATTATTATGAACCAAGAGCAGCAAACCGTTATGTAATTATACCACGCAAAATAGATTTTTGGGGAAGTATTTCTACCAATTACAATCATAAGTTTGCTTTAGACTTGAATCCGTCCGTATCAATTGCAGACGAACGCGGCCGCGCGGCATACGGCGTAGACATTGGGCCTCGATACCGATTTAGCGATAAATTACTGCTGACTTATACTTTTAGCTTTCTCAAAAGAAACAATAACAAAGGTTTTATAGATAGTTTTGACGACGACGACAATGAAAACACAGCTGAAACTATTGTATTTGCTAATCGCGATGTTATTACTTACGCAAACACTATTAGCGGGAAATATGCAATCAATAGTGCTATGACTTTAAATTTAGCTATACGCCAATATTGGTCTTCGGCAGAAAACAAAGACATTCTTAAACTTGATTCAGATGGGACTTTAGATCCATATCCGCAATATACGGAGAACAAAAATTCGAGTTTTTATTCTTGGAATGCCGATTTGTCTTATTCTTGGTGGTTTGCTCCTGGAAGCCAACTTTCTGCTTTATACCGAAATAATGCTTCTAATTTTGAACGCATTATCCATAAAGATTTCAAGCACAATGTTACAGAATTACTAAACAATGACGCATTAAACCACATCTTTTCTATCAGTGTGAAATATTTTATTGACTATAATGCAGTCAAAAATAAAGTCAGAAAGAGAGCTTAGCGTGAATTAATTTTAAAAAATAAAGGCTTCTGTAATTAAATTAATATTTTTTGTCTGCCTTCTTTTTATTAAATATAAAATGCAACAAAGCTTTCTTGCTAATTTTAGAAATGACTTATCTTTGTAGAAAACAAAAAGTAATGAACAAAAAAGTTATCCTTATGATTTTAGATGGTTGGGGAAAATCTCCTGACCCTAAAGTATCTGCAATAGACAATGCAAATGTTCCTTTTATAAACAGTCTATACCAAAATTACCCAAGCGCACAACTTAGAACTGACGGATTAAATGTTGGTTTGCCTGAAGGCCAAATGGGAAATAGCGAAGTTGGACACATGAATCTTGGTGCAGGAAGAATTGTATATCAAGATTTAGCCAAAATAAATTTAGCTGTAGAACACAAAACTTTAGCAAAAGAGCAGGTTTTAATTGACGCTTTTACTTATGCTAAAAACAACAATAAAAAAGTACACTTTTTAGGATTAGTTTCAGATGGTGGTGTTCACTCACATACTTCACACCTTCGCGGATTAATCGATGCTTCTCAAGAATACGGTTTAGATCAGGTTTATGTTCACGCTTTTACAGACGGACGTGACGTTGATCCTAAATCTGGTGGAAAATACATTCACGATTTAGAAGATTATATTAAAGATACTCCAGTAAAAATTGCTTCTATCATTGGGCGTTACTACGCAATGGACCGTGACAAACGTTGGGAGCGTGTAAAATTAGCTTACGATCTTGTAGTGAACGGAGTTGGAACTCCATCTACAAATGCTGTTGCAAGTGTTTTAGACAGCTATGCAAAAGACGTTACTGATGAGTTTATCGAGCCTGTTGTTATTGTGGATGAAAATGCAAAACCGCTTGCTACAATTGTAGAAGGTGATGTTGTGATCTTCTTTAACTTTAGAACAGATAGAGGACGTGAACTTACTGAAGCGCTTTCTCAGCAAGATTTCCACGAACAAAACATGCACAAACTAAACCTTTATTATGTAACATTGACTAACTACGACGAAACGTACCAAAACGTAAAAGTGGTTTACAATAAAGATAATATTACAGAAACTCTTGGTGAAGTTTTAGAAAAAGCGGGCAAAAAACAGATTAGAATTGCTGAAACGGAGAAATATCCGCACGTTACTTTCTTCTTCTCTGGTGGTAGAGAAGTTCCTTTTGAAGGAGAAACAAGAATCTTGAGAAATTCTCCAAAAGTAGCAACTTACGATTTAAAACCAGAAATGAGTGCTTATGAATTGACAGATGCTCTTGTTCCTGAATTGAACAAAGGTGAAGTTGATTTCGTTTGTTTAAACTTCGCAAACGGAGACATGGTTGGTCACACGGGAATTATGGAAGCTGCAATTAAAGCTTGTGAGGCTGTTGATGCTTGTGCGAAACAAGTTATCGAAGCTGCTCTTGCTAACGATTACACGACAATCGTAATTGCCGATCACGGAAACTGCGAAACGATGATTAATCCTGATGGAAGTCCAAATACGGCTCACACAACAAACCCAGTGCCGATTATTTTAGTTGACAAAGAGCTAAAAAGCATTCAAGATGGTGTTTTAGGTGATATTGCTCCTACTATTTTAGAATTGATGGGCGTTCAACAGCCAAACGCAATGACTTGTCATTCGTTGTTGTAGTTTTTTTTACCATATAAGTGATATAAGAAAATTAAAAGCTGTATCTAAAATAAAGAACATATAAGTTCATTTAAATAAAATCTCGCAAAGACGCGAAGTCGCTAAGAATTTTAAACTTTGCGTCTTTGTGACTTTGCGAGATTCTTTTTTTTGTTTTAAACCATACAAGTGATGCAACTTCATTTTAAAATAATTAAATATTCTACTTAAATGACCTTCATTATAGACAAAGCTTTTTACATTTACTTATATAACTTATATGGTTTAAAACACAAAATGATACAGCTGTTCCACACCGTAAATCACAAGTCCAATAAAACCGCCGACCAATGTTCCGTTGATTCTTATGTATTGAAGATCTTTTCCAATTTCTAATTCTAATTTTTCTGAAACCTCTTTTCCGTCCCAACTTTTTACGGTTGACGAAATTAAATCTCCGATTACTTTTTTGTTATTTAAAAGAACGGAAAGTAGATCATTTTTAATGAAATTGTTGATTTTATCAATCATGATCCGATCTTCTTTAATTCCGTTTCCAAAAGTCTGGATCAAACCAGCAATACTATTTTTAATAGAAGAATCATCACCTTTATCTAAATCGTTTGTTATGGATAATTTTATTTCGTCCCAAATTCCATTAATATAATCCTGCACTTCTTTTTTTCCAACGAAACCTAAAATCATATCATTGATTTTAATTCGCATTTCTTCGGAGTTTTTTACTTTTTCCAAGAAGTTGAAAATATATTCGTCAATTTTTAAACGAACGGCGCTTTCCGGTTTTTTAGCTTCGTTTAAAAAATCCTGCAAACCATTAAATACGCCTTCTGTAATGCTTTTATCTGCCAATCCGAAACTTAGAAGCGGAGTCGAAGCTTTTACTTTCTGCCTGATTAAATCTTTATTATTAGTCAATTCGCTACTCATAACTTCAAGAAGATTCGTCAGCATCTGATTTTTTAAATCTCCTTTTTGAAGCGGTTCTAATGCCACAGCCACCCAATCTCCAAAATTAATTCCTTCTATTTTTTCCCTAAACTGAACCTGAATAAATCTTTTGACATCTTCATCTTTAATAGTTCGTAAAATTCCAGGAATAATATTTACAGCGACAACATCAGCAATTTTATTAGCGTTTTCTTCGTCAGAAATCCACTCTGAAGCTTTAACAGCAAAATTAAATTCATCCAACTTAACCTCCATTTTTTCGCGATCCAGAAATTCCTCTGAAACAAAATTTCCTAGATTTTCTCCGATCTCATTTTTCTTGGTCGGAATAATAGCCGTATGCCAAATCGGAATCCCCATCGGATGGCGGAACAAAGCCACAACGGCAAACCAATCAGCGATTCCACCAACCATAGCTGCTTCGCTAAAAGCTTGAAGTATTGGGATTTTAAAATAAATGGCGATTAAAAATAACAGTACAGCAATACCCAAAAGTCCCAAAGCGTTATTCTTCATTCTTTTAAGAGCCTTTACCTTTTCTATATCTCGATCTGTAATAGTTTCCATAATTATAAGCGTTTCTACTACTAATTTAAGGCTTTTTGCTGGAAATTAAGTTAAAAAAATGAGTCGCCACGAATTACACGAATTGCACAAATTTTTTCTTTTTAAATTCTAAAATATTAATTAGTGTAAATTAGTGTAATTCGTGGCAAAAAAAATCGCATGAAAATCACATGAAAAGTTGTACTTTTGCGAACTGAAAAATGGAAAAAATATGATCATCCAAAAAACTAGAGAGGAAATCGAATTAATGCGCGAAAGTGCTTTAATCGTATCAAAAACATTAGGAATGATTGCTTCTGAAATTAAAGAAGGAGTAACAACATTATATCTTGACAGATTAGCCGAAGAATTTATTCGTGATCACGGTGCGGTTCCAAGTTTTCTTGGATTGTACGATTTCCCGAATTCGCTTTGCATGAGTCCAAATGCTCAGGTTGTTCACGGTATTCCTAACAATGTGCCTCTTAAAAGTGGTGACGTAATTTCGGTTGACTGTGGCGCTTTCAAAAATGGCTATCATGGAGATCACGCATACAGTTTCGAAATTGGTGAAGTTGCGCCAGAAGTGAAAAAACTTTTGAGAGTTACTAAAGAATCTCTTTACGTTGGAATTAGAGAATTTAAAGCTGGAAATCGCGTAGAAGATGTTGGAAATGCGATTCAAAAATATACTGAAGCTCACGGTTACGGAGTTGTTCGTGAATTGGTCGGACATGGTGTTGGACAAAAAATGCACGAAGAACCAGAAATGCCAAACTACGGAAAACGCGGACGTGGAAAGCTTTTTGTTGAAGGAATGGTTGTAGCAATCGAACCTATGATCAACATGGGAACTAGAAACATTAAACAACTTAAAGACGGCTGGACAATATTAACGGCAGACGGAAAACCTAGTGCGCATTTCGAACACGACGTGGCTTTGATTGATGGAAAACCAGAATTATTATCTACTTTCCAATATATCTACAAAGCTCTAGGAATCGAAAGCAATGAAGAAGATGAATTCAGAAAAGTGCCTTTAGTTCTTTAAGAGTATTCCACAGAGATTCACAAAGATATACGCCGAGATACACAAAATTTATTTTATACGCCTTTTGAAAAATGTATTTGGAAAATGAAGTATCGCAAGACGAATTAAATACTATCTCATATAAAATTATAGGTTTAGCAATTGAAGTTCATAAACAACTAGGACCTGGGTTACTAGAATCTGCGTACCAAGAATGTTTATATTATGAAATTGTAAATGCCGGATTAGCTGTAGAAAGACAGAAAGTTTTGCCTATAATTTACAAGGATGTTAAACTGGATCATGGCTATAGAATTGATCTGTTAATTGAAAACAAAATTGTAATCGAACTAAAAACTGTAGAAGCTTTTACAGATGTACATTTTGCACAGATATTAACTTATCTAAAACTTGGTGAATACCCTTTGGGTTTGCTTATTAATTTTCATTCAAAAATTTTAAAAAACAATATAAAAAGATTTATAAACACTTAGCGAAACTCTGTGCTCACTTTGTGCAGCTCTGCGAAACAACCCCATGAAGAAACTTTTCAAATTAGTTTTAAATACAATCCCAAGACCATTATTAATTCGTTTGAGTTATGTGGCTCGTCCTATTTTAGCATTCTCTTTAAGAGGAGATAAATTTACAGATCCTATTGATGGCAAAAGTTTTAAATCGTTTCTGCCTTACGGATACGGAAAACAGCGTAACAATGTGCTTTCGCCAAGTACACTTTCGTTAGAAAGACACCGTTTGCTTTGGCTGTATTTAAACGATCAGACTGATTTTTTTACAGCGCCTAAAAAAGTATTGCATTTTGCTCCGGAACAAGCTTTTTATAAAAGATTCCGCAAGCAAAAAAACCTTGATTACACCACAACCGATTTACTTTCGCCTTTGGCCGATGTAAAAGCAGATATCTGTAATTTGCCTTTTAAAGACAACGAATATGACGTTATTTTATGTAATCACGTTTTAGAGCACATTCCAGACGACACAAAAGCGATGCAGGAATTGTATCGTGTTTTAAAACCAGGTGGAATGGCTGTTCTGCAAATACCGCAAGATTTGAACCGCGACGTTACTTTTGCAGACGACTCTATTACAGATCAAAAAGAGCGTGCGAGAATATTTGGCCAGTACGATCACGTTCGCATTTACGGACGCGATTATTTCGATAAATTAAGAAGCATTGGTTTTATTGTTATCGAAGAAGATTATACAAACAAAATTGCACCAGAATTGGTAGAAAAATACTGTTTGGCAAAAGGCGAAATTATTCCGCTTTGCTTTAAACAGGAAAACTAATTTTTCACAGATAAGTGATATAAGTTCATTAAAAAGAGTTTTCAAATTATTGATATTTTGAAAACTCTTTCTTTTTTTGCCCAATCCCAAACTATAAGCCTAACCAAAAACCTAAATCTTTGGAACCTACAAAACCATTTCAGTTCTGTTTTGACATCAGTTTTGAAAAAAATCTGAATGCCTATATTCCTACAGCATATATTGTTGAAAACACCAGCGAAATCAAATATCTGGACAAAAAAGCAACCAAAGGTGTGCTGGAAAGTTTTGGTATCGATTATGAAAATTTAGATCACAATTCAAAAAAGATTCTTACAATCTGCGAATCCTTGAAACCTGAATTTGTATTTAAAAAATTCAGCGCAAAAGTAAAATCAGCCAAAACAATTGCCGATTTACAGAAAGATTCTAAAATTGATTTTGCTATTCGCCAGCATTTAAAAATCAATTTAAGTCCTTTTTACGATTTGATTGTAAAAGAGCAATATCCGTTGTCCATAGACCTAGGGCCAGAAAAAGATTTTTATCGTTCGAGAGTCAGCATCGATCCACTGGATTTTGAACCGCAAATTCAATTTGATAAACATTCAGAAGGCATCACCTATACCCTTTCATTAAAAGAAAATGAAATTACATTTTTGCCAATGGACAATAAAGTTGATATTCTTTCTGATGAGCCAGGCTGGCTGATTGTCAATAAAAAACTAGGACAATTAAAAGAGTTGAACGGCAAAAAACTAACTCCTTTTTTAAAGAAAAAATCAATCGAAATTCCTTCTAAATTGGTTGATGATTATTTTAAAAATTTCATTCCCGAAATTGCTAAAAAAATTGACATTGAAGCGAATGGTTTTGAAATAGAGCTTCGCGATCAAATCCATTCCTGCACGATTCAGCCAATATTTGATTTCTTTAAAAACTGTTATTATCTCAATCTTTATTTTGATTATAATGGCTATGTTTTTGACGGAAGCAAAACAAAAAAAACACATTCTTTTGTAGATTTCAGCGTTGCCAATGAACCTCGAATTATTCAGTTTAAACGAAGCGCTGACGAAAATCTATATATCGAAAAACTATCCGAAATTGGTTTAGAAAAAATCAAAAATGAATTGTTTGGATTGAATTCTGAAACTGAAAATTCAGATCCTTACATCAATATTCAATTGCTTATTGATAATAAAGAAAAGCTGAAAGACTTAGGTTTTACAATTGAAAATCTAAAACTGGAAAGCAAAGAAATCATCACCGGAAACCACACTATTTCTGCCTCAAAAGAAACAACTGGAGACTGGTTTGATATCAAAATAATTATTACGATTGGTAATTATAAAATCAATTTCAGCGAAATTATTCCAAACATAAAAAGTAAAGAAAGACTTTTTCCTTTACCAGACGGAAATTACTTTTTGATTCCGTTAGAATGGTTTAGCAAATATGGTTCTTTGGCAAAACTGGCCAAAACAGAAAATGGTTTTTTGCTTTTGCGAAAAAGCAACTTTACCGCTTTAGACGGAATTTCAGAAATCGATAATGATTTAGATCAAATCCATCAAGCTGAATTTACTGCTTCAGATTTGATAAAAGCAACTCTAAGACCGTACCAAATTGATGGCGTAAAATGGCTTTTAGGGCATTTTAACTCCAATATGGGCGCGTGTCTTGCCGACGATATGGGACTTGGAAAAACCTTGCAGACTTTATCGGTTTTAGTATCGGTTCAGGAACAATTGGGTTTTACCACCAAAACAACCAATTTTGATTTGTTTGCCAACGAAACCACTATTGAAAGAGAACCATTAAAAGCTTTAATCGTTTTGCCTTCTTCGCTGGTTTTTAACTGGTTTAATGAAGCTGGAAAGTTTACGCCACATTTTTCTAAAATGCAATATGTGGGCAACGATAGAAAATCATTGGCAAGCAGAATCAATTCGACCGATTTGATTTTTACGAGCTACAGCATCATTCATCGCGATATTTCAATTTTAGAGAAATACGATTTCCGTTATTTGATTTTGGACGAAAGCCAATACATCAAAAACAAAAACTCTAAGATTTTTAAAGCCATAAACAAAATCAGCACTGGGCATAAAATTGCTTTGAGTGGAACACCGATCGAAAATTCGCTTGACGATTTATGGTCGCAGATGCAGTTTATCAATCCAGATATTTTGGGTAGTTATGCTTTCTTTATGGAAAATTTCAAAAATCCGATTGAGAAAAAGCAAAACGAAGAAGTTTTAGCCGAATTAAAAAACCTCATCCAGCCTTATATTTTGCGACGAACCAAAGAACAGGTTCTTAAAGATTTGCCAGAATTGACAGAGCAGATTTATTATTGCGATATGGATCCGGAACAGGAAAAATTGTATGAGAAAGAAAAATCTAAAGCTCGTAATTTCTTGCTTAAAACCGATGGATCTCCAGATAAAATCAGCATTATCAACACTTTGATGAAGTTGCGCCAATTGAGTAATCACCCGAAAATGGTCGATCAGGAATCTGAAATTGATTCTGGAAAATTTATCGCGGTTACTAATTATTTGGAAAATCTAGTAAAAGCAAAACAAAAAGTAATCATTTTCAGTTCGTTTGTGACCAATTTGAATTTCTATACCGATTGGTGCAAGGAAAATAAAATAGATTTTTGCGAAATCACTGGTGAAACACCTTCAGACAAAAGAGAACAGCAGGTAAAAGTATTTCAACAGAAAGAAAATCCGTTGTTATTTTTCATTTCTTTAAAAGCGGGTGGTGTTGGACTGAATATTACAAAAGCTTCCTACGTTTTATTCTTGGACCCTTGGTGGAATCCTTTCGCAGAAAAACAAGGTGTTGGGCGTGCGCATAGAATTGGGCAAATGAACAAAGTAAACGTAATCCGATTTATTTCTAAAAATACTGTTGAGGAAAAAATCATCAAATTGCAGGAAAACAAAAAACTGCTTTCTGATTCTCTTTTAGAAGAAAGTTATATTAATGATGAAATAGAAGGAAACCTAGAGTATATTTTGGGCTCTTAATTGTTAAACCCAATAGATTGGCATCTTTTTCGTTGTATAAAATTGTTATATTTACAAATCTTACAACGAAATGCGATGCCAAAATTTTTATATACAAGCTTTATTTTCCTTTTTATTTTCACTTTAGCGAAAGCTCAAGAAAAAGAAATCGATCCTCCATATAATATTAAGACCGTTTCTTTTATTCAGAATGGCAGCAATGTTACTCCAATTTTCGAAGTAGGTTCTTCATTTACATTTCAATTTGATGATTTGTTTGGTAACGAAGCCAATTATTATTTCGAAATTGTTCATTGCGATTACAACTGGATTCCGACAGAGATTCCAAAAACAGATTATGTATTAGGTATGGACAATCAGAGAATTACTGATTTTTCTAATTCATTTAACACCTTGCAGGTCTATACGCATTACCGACTTTCTTTTCCTAATCAGTTTACGCAGCAATTACGTCTTTCAGGAAATTACATGCTTAAAATTCTGAACGAAGACAGAGAAGTTGTTTTTTCGAGAAAATTTATTTTGTTTGAAAATCATTGTACTGTTGGCGCACAGGTAAAAAGAAGCCGAAACCTTAGCAACATCGATTACAAACAGAATCTTGATTTTACAATTTTGTCTAATGATATTGCTTTTCAAACTCCATTGCAGAATGTAAAAGTGCTTTTGCTTCAAAACGGAAACTTTCATACCGAAATAAAAAATATTGTTCCTCAATATACAATCGGCAATCAGCTGATTTATAAATATGATAAAGAAACACAGTTTTGGGGCGGAAACGAGTTTTTGTATTTTGAAAACAAAGACATTCGGGCTGCGAGTAATAATGTTGCCAAAATAGGATCTAACAATGATATTTATAATGCCTTTTTATATACTAATGCAGCAAGAGGAAACCAGATTTATACGTTGTATGAAGATGTAAACGGAAACTTTGTTGTGAAAAATATTAACGGTTCTAATAATGATATCGAAGCCGATTATGCTTGGGTTTACTTTAGTCTTTCTGCTCCTGCTTTTAGAATAAATAAAGACATTTATATTACTGGAATGTTTAATAATTACAGTCTTTCGCCAGAATATAAAATGGACTATAACAATGATAAAGGTGTTTTTGAAAAAGCCATTATGATCAAGCAAGGTTTTACCAATTTCCAATACACGGTTGCAGACAAAAAAGGAGCTATTGATTTTGAAAATGCTATTGACGGAAACTTTTATCAAACTGAAAACGAGTACACCATCTTGGTTTATTATAAAGAAGCAACCGACCGTTATCAGCGTGTAATTGGAAAAGGAAATGCAAACTCTATCAATATAGTCAATTAAAACAATGTTAAGGTTTTAGTTTAAACGATTTTTTTTTGTAGCTTTGCCACTATAACACTCACATATATACGGCGTTAGTATGGTTTCTCAAATTACACGAGGCATAAAAATATCTGTTTTGACTAGTTTTGAAGGTACATACTTCAAAAACTACAAGATTCATTTTGCTTTTAGCTACGTAGTTACCATCGAAAATCACAGTAAAGATTCTGTTCAGTTGACTTCTCGCCACTGGGAAATTTTTGATTCTTTAAATGATTTAGAAGTTGTAGATGGTGAAGGCGTAATTGGTAAAAAACCAGTTTTAAAACCTGGAGAAAACCACACTTACAGTTCTGGCTGCTTATTATCATCTCCTTACGGAGCCATGAAAGGTCATTTTAATATGATCAATTTTACTACAACAAAAACATTCAAAGTTATTGTTCCTACTTTTAGAATGTGCGCTCCTTTTGCATTAAATTAAGATATAGTTTACATCTATAGCTTTTATCGTTATCTTAATCATAAATTTGTCAATTTATTAATTTATCCTTTGTACTTTTGTGCAACGTTAGATTATTCGTAACAAAACAAATCGTCTGACTTTAAATTGTCTAATTCACAAATTTTAAATAACATGTTTAAAGGATTTTTTCATGTACCAAAAGCGGTAAACGAGCCTGTAAAAAGCTACGCACCAAACTCACCAGAAAAAGCTGCTGTTCAGGCTGCTTATACCACAATGTGGAATTCTCAAATTGACGTTCCTTTACATATTGGAAGCGAAGAAATTAGAACTGGAAACACAAGAAACATTACAGCTCCTCATGATCACCAACACGTTGTTGGAAAATATCATTTAGCTGAAAAACAACATATTGAAAAAGCAATTGCTAATGCACTTGAATCAAGAAAAGCATGGGCAAACATGGCATGGGAACAGCGTGCTGCTATTTTCTTAAAAGCTGCTGAACTTATCGCAGGACCATACAGAGCTCGTATTAATGCAGCTACTATGATTGGTCAGTCTAAAAATATCCACCAGGCAGAAATCGATGCTTCTTGCGAGTTAATCGACTTTTTACGTTACAATGTTGAGTTTATGACTCAAATCTACAACGATCAGCCAAAATCAGATTCTACAGTTTGGAACCGTGTTGAATACAGACCTTTAGAAGGTTTTGTTTACGCAATTACTCCATTCAACTTTACTGCTATCGCTGCAAATCTTCCTGCCAGTGCTGCTATGATGGGTAACGTTGTAATCTGGAAACCAAGTGATAGCCAAGTGTTTTCAACAAAAATTATTCTTGACGTTTTCAAAGAAGCTGGAGTTCCAGACGGAGTTATCAACGTAGTTTTCGGAGATGCTTTAATGATTACAGATACTGTTTTAGCTAGCCGTGATTTTGCTGGTGTTCACTTTACTGGATCAACTCATGTATTTAAAGATATTTGGGCTAAAATTGGAGCAAACATTCACAATTATAAAACGTACCCAAGAATCGTTGGTGAAACTGGAGGTAAAGATTTTATCATTGCTCACTCAAGCGCAAACGTAAAACAAGTGGTTACAGGAATCACTCGTGGAGCATTTGAATTCCAAGGACAAAAATGTTCTGCAGCTTCTAGAGCTTATATTCCTCAAAGTTTATGGCCAGCTGTAAAAGAGCAATTAATTGCTGATGTAAAATCTATGAAAATGGGTTCTCCAGAAGATTTTGGAAACTTTATTACAGCAGTTATTCACGAAGGTTCTTTTGACAAATTAGCAAGTTATATCGACCAAGCTAAAAAAGATGCTGATGCTGAAATCATCATTGGAGGAAATTACGATAAATCTGTAGGTTACTTTATTGAGCCAACCGTTATTGTAACTACAAACCCAAAATATACTACAATGGAAACTGAGTTGTTCGGACCAGTTATCACTATTTATGTTTATGAAGATGCAAAATGGGAAGAAACTCTTGAACTAGTTGATACTACTTCTGAGTACGCTTTAACAGGAGCTGTGTTTAGCCAAGACCGTTATGCTATTGAAGTAGCGACTACTAAATTGCAAAATTCAGCTGGTAACTTCTATATTAATGACAAACCAACTGGAGCGGTTGTAGGAATGCAACCATTTGGTGGAGCAAGAGCTTCTGGAACTAACGATAAAGCGGGCTCTGCATTGAACTTATTGCGTTGGGCTTCTCCAAGAACTATTAAAGAAACTTTTGTAACTCCAGAAGATTACAGATACCCTTTCTTAGGTTAATATTCTGATTTTAGATTTTAGAATTCAGATTTTAAATTATATAAAAAAGCCGGAACTTCTATTGAAGATTTCGGCTTTTGCTTTTTTGTTTTTTAAAATAATGGTAAGACCTTTTTATTGAATGAAAAATTAATAAGTAATAGAATAACATTTAAAAACCTAAAACACTATAAATAAGATTCTTAAATAAGAAAAATTTTTAATTGCATAAAAATATATAATCTTACAAGAATATTTCAAATATACTATTTGTAATACTTTTCTTATTCTTTTGAGAATCAATACTTTAAAAGCCGCAAATACCTTATTCTGATATTTTAAAAACTTCTTGTTGCTTTCAAAAAAAACTCATCCGTATAAATTTGTTTCAATATTAAACAACATTAAAAGATTTAATAAAAACTAACTACATACGTATGAGAAATTTAAATAATGTTCCTAAAATCATAATGGAATGCAAGAGTATCGGCCATGCTATTGATTATAAATGGACGAAAAAGAAAATCAATAACCTTTTGGATCCTATTGAAGGAAACGAAGATCTTGAATATACCTTAATGCAGATCAATCATAAAGGCTCAATTGGTTTGACCGCTGCCTTATTAGAATGGATTTACTGGCGTTTTACAGGTTACAGCCAAGTCGTAAATGACACACAAAAACGCATTGAGGCTCTTTGGTGTTCTATAAATAATCGCGAACAGACTAATCCGCTATTATTTGATACCGATTTTGAAGTGC
Source organism: Flavobacterium sp. 38 (assembly GCF_057799715.1). Taxonomy (NCBI): domain Bacteria; kingdom Pseudomonadati; phylum Bacteroidota; class Flavobacteriia; order Flavobacteriales; family Flavobacteriaceae; genus Flavobacterium; species Flavobacterium sp. 38. Next base: position 87,969 of record NZ_JBYNWZ010000005.1, read on the forward strand.
CTGCTGCTGGCTGCGTAAACGGTGCATTATGGATTGCACTAATGAACGTTAGAATGATAGATGTAAGATATCGAAAAGGTTCTTATTTTTTACAAAATGACCTTATCGGATTGGTATTGTTAGCGCGTCACATCACACCAAAAAAGAAAAAATTCGACAATTGGTTTGCACAGACTGTTGTCAATTTAACTCATTCTCACCCTAACCCGTACAGAAATGACAACTTAGACGAAAGCGATGAGGCTGTTTACGATTCATCACACGAACCTTTAATTTGCAGAGAATTTTTCTTTGATGAGAATTTCGAATATTCAGTCGAAGCTGCAGAAGATGCAATTCATGGTTTCATTGACAATTTAAACCTTAAAGCGAATAGCTTTTTAGATTTCACAAAAAAGGCTTCCTAATTTAACGGTTGGTTTTTAGTTCAAAAAAATAACCCGATTAAAAATCTAATCGGGTTATTTGATTTAAGGCTTAAATTTTAAAGGAAGATGAACCACTTTTTTTGTTTCAAAAAATTCATCCTCAAAAAAATCAGCTAGATCATATAGTGTGGCATTTGGAAAATCTTTTAATTCTTCCGCCAAATCACCGCCTTTTAAATATAGAATTCCATTTTTAAGTTTGTGCTTGTGCTGTTTCTTAATTTTATCTTTTATCCAAGAAACAAAATCTGGCATATTTGTTACAGCACGGCTTACAATAAAATCGAAATCGCCTTTTACCAATTCGGCACGCTTTTGCTCTGCTTTTACGTTCTTTAATTCCAATGCATCAACAACACCTTGAACTACTTTTATTTTTTTTGCAATAACATCAATCAAATAAAAACGAGTTTCGGGAAAAAGAATCGCTAACGGAATTCCAGGAAAACCTCCCCCTGTTCCAACATCTAAAACTGTTGTTCCAGGTTCGAATTTCATAACCTTAGCAATTCCTAATGAATGCAAAATGTGTTTTGTATATAATGAATCGATGTCTTTACGCGAAATAACATTGATTTTTTCATTCCAATCGTGGTATAAAAAGTCTAATTTTTGAAATTGTTCTATTTGAAGATCGGTCAAATTTGGAAAATATTTCAATATCTCATCCATTGCTCTAATTTTTTAACAAAAGTACTACTTTACGATTGAAATATTTAACTCAATTTTGCAAATTGAAAATTTATAATAATTACCTTTGAAAACTATTTAAATTAATTATGAATAACACTGCTCCAACTTTTGCAAGGCAAGACAATTTAAAGTTTTTTAGAACGCTTAACTCTCGCGTTAACAATTACTTTAAAGAAAATAATATAAAGAAAACCGGAAATTGGCAGTTGCATTTAAAAGCTGTTATTCTTTTTGCTGTTTTTTTAACTCCATACTTTTTAATCCTTACGCTTGAGATGCCGTTTTGGGTAATGCTCCTTTTATCAATCGTAATCGGAATTGGAATGGCGGGTGTAGGAATGAATGTGATGCACGACGGAAATCACGGATCCTATTCAACTAAAAACTGGATCAACAAATTCATGGGCGGAACAATTTACGTTCTAGCAGGAAATGTTTACAACTGGCAAGTACAGCATAATGTTTTGCACCATACTTATACCAATATTCCTGGTCACGACGAAGATCTTGATGCAGGAAGAATTATTCGTTTTACAGAACATGCTGAATGGCACCGTTTTCACCGTTTTCAGCATTACTACTCTGTTTTCTTATACGGTTTATTAACTTTCAACTGGGCTATTACTACCGATTTTAAACAGATGCGTAATTACCTGAAAAGAAAATTATCTTACGGAGAACCAAAAAGCCCGAAAATTCTTTGGACAACTTTAGTAATTACAAAAATCATTTATCTTTCGATTTGGATTGTTTTACCAATGGCGATTGGAATTACATGGTGGAAAGTACTTTTAGGATTTTTTGTAATGCATTATACTGCAGGATTAATCTTAAGTGTAGTATTTCAATTAGCACACGTTGTAGATCATACTACAAATCCAACTCCAAATGAATTAGGAGAAATGGACAATACATGGGCTATTCACCAATTGTATACAACAACTAATTTTGCACCAAAAAATGCAATCGTAAACTGGTACACAGGCGGATTAAACCATCAGATCGAGCATCATATTTTCCCAAATATCAGTCACATTCATTATGGTAAAATTGCAAAAATTGTAAAAGAAACTGCAAAAGAATGCAATTTGCCTTACTACGAATACAAAACAATGCGAAGTGCTGTTATTGCTCACTTTAAGCATTTACGTGATTTGGGCATGAAACCAGAATTATCAGTCTAAAAACTAAAAGAAAATCTATTAATAATTAACCTTCCTTAAAACAACACAGCAATTTAAGGACATTCAAAAATTTTATAATGAATCATATTCTTTCGGACAGAATCAACAACTTAGCGACTTCGCAAACATTAGCAATGGCGGCTTTAGCACGCGAATTGAAAGCACAAGGAAAAGACATTATCAGCTTAAGTTTAGGTGAGCCAGATTTCAATACACCAGACTTTATCAAAGAAGCGGCAAAAAAAGCAATCGACGATAACTACAGTACATATTCTCCTGTTGACGGATACCAAGATTTAAAAGAGGCTATCTGCAGAAAATTCAAAAGAGACAATGATTTAGAGTACAAACCATCTCAAATCGTAGTTTCTACAGGAGCAAAACAATCTTTATACAACATTGCGCAAGTAATGTTAAACGATGGTGACGAGGTTATTTTACCAGCACCATACTGGGTTTCTTATTTCGAAATCGTAAAACTTTCAGGCGGAGTTCCTGTTGAAGTTCCGACTTCTGTAGAAACAGATTTTAAAATTACTCCAGAGCAATTAGAAGCGGCAATCACGCCAAAAACAAAAATGATGTGGTTCTCTTCTCCATGCAATCCATCTGGATCTGTTTACAGCAGAGAAGAATTAACAGCTTTGGCTAAAGTGTTAGAAAAACACCCAAACATTTACGTAGTTGCAGACGAAATCTATGAGCACATTAATTTCTCTGGAACTTTCTGCAGTATTGGTTCTATCCCAGGAATGTTAGAAAAAACAATCACTGTAAACGGAGTGGCAAAAGCATTTGCTATGACAGGATACAGAATCGGTTATATCGGAGCTCCAGAATTTATCGCTAAAGCGTGTACAAAAATTCAAGGACAAGTAACATCTGGAGCAAACTCAGTTGCACAAAGAGCTACTATTACAGCTGTAGATGCAGATCCAAGCGTATTAAACGAAATGGTTCAAGCTTTCCACGGACGTAGAGATTTAGTTGTTGGACTATTAAAAGAAATTCCAGGCGTAAAAATCAACGTTCCAGAAGGAGCTTTCTACGTATTCCCAGACGTTTCTTCTTTCTTCGGAAAAACATTAAAAGGACACGAAATTAAAGATGCAAACGACGTTTCGATGTATCTTTTAGCAGAAGCAAACGTAGCAACTGTAACAGGAGACGCTTTTGGAAATCCAAACTGTATTCGTTTCTCTTACGCAACAAGCAACGATATTTTAAAAGAAGCATTACGCAGAATCAAAGAAGCTTTGACTGCATAACAATATTCTAAGTTTTACTAAAACGGCTTAAGGTTCAAAAGTTTCATCACTTTTATACTTTAAGCTGTTTTTTTATGGGCGTGTCCCAAGGGCCGGGCTATCCGCTATATCTTTTATGGCGAACCCCGCCATAAAAGGATATCGCTCCTATCCCTCACGCAAAACGGTAGATTAGAAGTATCATTTTCAAAAAACTATAAGCATCTAAATTAGTGCAATTTGCTTTTTAAACTCTCAATCCAATAATTTGCATAATTCGTGAATTTGCTTCGCCAGTTCGCTATCGCTCGAGTCGTGGCTAAGCAACCATCTTTCAAAATTCCCATTCTACAATATTGTAAAATTTCAAGTGTAATCCTGTAAAACAAAGCGTTTTATAATTGTAAACTTTGTAACATATTAATTTCAAAAAATTATATGTTATGATACATGCAGATGAAACCACAACAGAAACAATTAAAACATTAGAAGGATTAATTTCTATTCTTGAAGATGGAAAACTAGGATATACAAATGCGGCAGAACACGTAGAAAACGCTGCAATGAAAAGTGATTTTCTTGAATATGCCCGCGAAAGAGCCTTATTTATTGTAGAACTTCAAAATCAAATCAATAAACTAGGAAAATCGACAGACAACTCAGGCGGAGGACCGCTTGGAGCTTTGCACAGAACTTGGATTGATATCAAATCAGCTTTCACAGGAGGCGACACCGAAGCTATTATAAACGCTTGTATTAGCGGTGAAGAGGCCGCAATTGAAAAATACAAAATGGCACTCGAAGAAAACCATTTGGAACACGATCAGATTTACATCGTTTCAAAACAATTGAATAGTATTCAAAATACTTTATCACAAATTAAAATGAGAGCAAATTAATCGATCGATTCATGCTTTTTTTTGAAACTGCTCGGTCTTCGGATCGGGTGGTTTTTTTGTTTTAATTAAACAAAATTCCTACATTCGTCCGCGATTAATTCTTACAATAAAACAAACTCATAATGAAATTAAATTTACGCTCTTTTATTGCTTTAGTGTTTACTATACTATTTTCATCATTTGCAAATGCGCAACAGACAGGAAGATTTATCAAAGGCTCTATAGGTTATGGTTCAAGCGCTTCTTATTATATTGAAGATTATGGAATGCAAGAAGAAGTTGATGTTATGGGCGGCGGGCTTTATCTTCAAGGTGAATATATTATTGGAATAAAATCATGGTTTAGTATAAGGCCTTACGCTGGTGCCATTTTTGAATCTGTTGATAAAAACCAAAATATTCAGAATCAACCACAATATAAAGTAACAACAAATGCTTTTTTAATGGGTGGAAAAGTTCGTCTTTGTGCACCAATTCCGTGGGTTGCTCCATTTATAGAAGGCGGAATCGGAACTTCTATAGGTAAATTCGAAACCATTACACCTGGTGTTAATTTTGATAAGAGTGATGTTTTATTGCATATTCCATTTAGTCTTGGATTGGCAATTGGAAGAAAAAACAATCTAGAAATAGGCATTTCAGGCTATTTTCATCCAGCTGCAAAACAATCCACCGCAGTATTTGCTCTCGGTTATTCTTTCCCTTTAGATTAATTTAAACTAAAATTTTTTACTAGCATCATTCCATTTTAAGTTAACAATTTCAAAAAAATCGTCTCATCTCTAGCAAACTCAAATAATTTATTAGACCTTTGCACACTTTTTTCCGTGAATACCACAAAAGGCTAAAGTTTTAGAAATGAAGAAGAAAATTGAAATATTAGCTCCAGCTAGAGATTTAATTGGCGGAATGGCTGCCATAAACAGCGGTGCCGATGCTGTATATATTGGTGCGCCACAATTTGGAGCACGTTCAAATGCCAACAATTCTATTGAAGATGTTGCGGCATTGGTAAAATATGCACACTTATTTAACGCTCAGGTTTTTGTAGTAATGAATACCATTTTGTACGACAACGAATTAGATACGTGTCGTGCTATGATTTGGGAACTATACGGCATTGGTGTTGATGCCTTGATTATTCAGGACATGGCGATTATGGAAATGGACTTGCCTCCTATCGTTCTTCACGCCAGTACACAAGCCAACAATCGTGACGCTGATAAAATCAAATTCTTAAAAGATGCCGGAATCAAACGTGTGGTTTTAGCGCGTGAATTGAACTTGCATCAAATTAAAACAATCTACGACCATGCCGATGTAGAATTAGAATTCTTCGTAACGGGAGCACTTTGTGTTTCTTTCAGCGGAAACTGTTATATGAGTGTGGCAAACGGAGAAAGAAGCGCCAACCGTGGTTCTTGTGCGCAAAACTGTCGTTTACCGTATAACTTAATCGACGGAAACGGAGATACTTTAATCAAAAACAGTCACTTGCTTTCTATAAAAGATTTAGATGTTTCAGACCAGATTCCGAATTTGATCGAAGCTGGAATTGTTTCTTTTAAAATCGAAGGCCGTCTTAAAGATGTGGCTTACGTTAAAAATAACGTATCTTATCTTCGTCAGAAATTAGACAGTTATTTAGAAGGAAGCGATAAATACGTTAAAGCTTCTTCTGGAAAATGCACTTATACTTTTGATTCTTCTTTAAGCAGAACTTTCAATCGCGGTTATACCGATTATTTCGTTAACGACAGAGATAAAAGCATTGGTTCTTGGGAAAGTCCAAAATCAAAAGGACAATATATTGGTAAATTAATCCGAACTATCGGAGACGCTTATGAAATTGAAAACGGTGAATTGCTAAATAACGGCGATGGACTTTGTTTTATCAACGAAAACAATGAAGCCGACGGAATTTATGTAAACAAAGCCGAAAACGGAAAAGTATATCCAAACGTTTTAAAAGAAATAAAAGACGGAACTTTTATTTACCGTAATAATGATATTGCTTTCATCAAAATTGTTGAAAGAGAAGATAGTGCCATCCGTAAAATCGGAACTACTCTATTGTTTACTGAAAACGAAAAAGGTTTCGAATTAATCGCAACCGACGAAGACGGAAACATAAGTACAGTAACTTTAGAACATGCTAAAGAGCAAACAAAAACCGGTGAATCTATTGCAGAAAATATTAAAACACAATTGGCAAAAACAGGTTTTACACCTTACAGCGCTGATGAAATTGATGTTGTATTTTCGCAAAACTGGTTCCTTCCTATTTCAAAAATCAACGAAATGAGAAGAAATGTTTTCGATCAGTTGTCTGAAATTCGTTTGGCAAATTACAAACGTGAAGAACATCAATTGGTAAAAACGTCGCATCCTTATCCGGAAACAAAATTGGATTTCATGTACAACGTTTCGAACAAAACCGCTCGTAAATTCTATGAACGCCACGGTGTTACCGAAATCGAAAAAGCATTCGAATTACAATGGGATCCAGGAAAATCTCGTGTAATGACGACAAAATATTGCATCAAATACGAATTAAAAAAATGCCCAATTCACCAAAAAGATATTGTAGGTGTTAAAGTAAAAGAACCATTAGTTTTAAAACAGGGCGAATTAGAATACAAACTGAAATTCAACTGCAAACCCTGCGAAATGGAAATCTGGGAAAAAGATGCTGAATTTGAGATTGAAGAAGATCAATATCATTAATTATCACTTAACCGCTGTAGTTATTTAACCGCAAAGAGCGCAAGGAATTACGCAAAGGTTCGCAAAGTTTTTTTTAAGCTTTGCGAACCTTTTTTTATTCTGGTCTTTCCACAATCTTGTCATTTCGACGAAGGAGAAATCTCCGCAAGTAACTCCGCTCCGATAAACCAATCTTTGTCGAGCTACTCGTGGAGATTTCTCCTTCGTCGAAATGACAAAAAATGCGGTTACTTGATGTGTAAATCAAACAAAATCTGCTCTATCTGCAAAATCTGCGTGAAACACTTCTACATACTAATTAAAAACAAAAACTTCGCGTTCTTAGCGTAATTCTTTGCGAACTTTGCGGTTAAAAACATTTTTCGTTACTTTTACTACTCCAACATTACAACACTCCAAAATGAAAATACTACTCCTAGGTTCAGGCGAATTAGGCAAAGAATTCACTATCGCCGCACAACGAATCGGACAAACCATAATAGCAGTTGACAGTTACGAAAATGCTCCCGCCATGCAAGTCGCACACGGCTTTGAAGTTATCAATATGCTTGACGGCGAAGCACTTGACCAAATCGTAGCTAAACATAAACCAGACTTTATTGTTCCCGAAATAGAAGCCATTCGCACCGAACGCTTTTACGATTACGAAAAACAAGGTATTACCGTTGTTCCTTCAGCGAAAGCGGCAAACTTTACTATGAATCGTAAAGCTATTCGTGATTTAGCAGCAAAAGAATTAGGCTTAAAAACTGCCAAATATCAATACGCAACATCGGCAGAAGAATTGCAAAAAGCCGTTACAGAAGTTGGAATTCCGTGTGTGGTAAAACCTTTAATGTCTTCTTCCGGAAAAGGACAATCGACAATTAAAACCGAAAGTGATATTTTAAAAGCTTGGGAATATGCTGTTGCAGGCTCGCGTGGCGATGTTATCGAAGTGATTGTAGAAGCTTTTGTTGCTTTCAATTCAGAAATCACACTTTTAACGATTACTCAAAATAATAATCCAACGTTGTTTTGCGCACCAATTGGCCACCGACAAGAACGAGGCGATTATCAGGAAAGCTGGCAGCCGGCTTTGGTTTGTGATAAAGATTTATACGAGGCGCAGGATATGGCCGAAAAAATTACTGAAGCTCTTGGTGGTGCCGGGCTTTTTGGTGTTGAATTTTTCCTGACAAATGAAGGCGTTTATTTCTCTGAACTTTCGCCTCGCCCGCACGATACTGGAATGGTTACTTTGGCGGGAACGCAGAATTTCAACGAATTCGAATTGCATTTAAGAGCCATTTTAAGTCTTCCAATTTTCGAAATTACTTTAGAAAAAGCGGGAGCAAGTGCTGTAATTTTAGCATCTGAAGATTCAACCAATCCAACTTTTACCGGAATCGAAAAAGTGGCAGCCTTACCCAAAACCGATTTCAGGATTTTTGGAAAACCAACTTCTAGACCGTACCGCAGAATGGGCGTTGTTTTGAGTTCTGATTCTTTAGCAGCTCCTATTGAAGAAGTAACGGAACGCGCCAAAGCAACGGCAAAATTAATAACTGTAAATTCTTAATTATGAAAAATATAATCTTAGCAGCATTTTTATTTATCGGAATTGCTGTAAACGCACAAGACAAAAAGAAATTTGACAAACCAACAATCGTAGAAGCTTCATGCGGAGAATGCCAATTTGGAATGAAAGGCAATAGCTGTGATTTAGCCGTTCGCATTGACGGAAAAAGCTATTTTGTTGACGGAACAACCATTCACGATCATGGTGATGCACATTCTGAAAAAGGATTTTGCAATGCCATCAGCAAAGCTTTAGTAACAGGAGAAATAAAAGGAAATCGTTTTAAAGCGACTTCATTCACTTTAATAGACGATAAAAAATAATGGCATTAATTCTTGAAAACATTGCCAAACACGTTTCGCTGACTCCAGAAGAACAGGCACTTTTTTTATCTAAATTAGAAACAAACACTTACAAAGCCAAAACGCTTTTATTGAATGCTGGCGAAGTTTGTAAACATTCGTATTTTGTGAATTCCGGAATTTTAAGAAGCTTTAATATCAACGATAATATTGTAGAGCACGTTCTTTCTTTTGCGTGTGAAGGCTGGTGGATGAGCGATATGTACAGTTATTTTTCGCAAAAACCCGGACAGCTTTTTATTGAAGTTTTAGAAGAAGCTGAAGTGGTTTCGTTATCCAAAGAAAATCAGGAACAACTATATTTAGAGATTCCAAAATTGGAACGCTTTTTCAGGATTTTGATTGAAAATTCATTAGTTGCGAATCAGCAAAGATTAATGGACAACTTAAGTTTACCTGCTGAAGAACGTTTTGAAAAATTCACTAAAAAATATGGAACGCTGGTTCATAAAGTTCCTCAAAAACAAATCGCTTCTTTTATTGGCGTAACACCAGAATTCTTTAGCAAAATGAAAGCACGTCTTTTGAAAAAGTAAAAATAAACCATTAAGATATTAAGGTTCATTAAGCATCGAAACTTAATTTTCTTAATATCTTAATGGTAAAAAAGCAATTAAAATTGCTCCACCTCTGTAGAATGTTCCATTGCTGTTATAGTTGATTTCCCAAGCATAACCGTATTTTGAACAGCATCAAAATAAGAAGTTCCCACAAAAGCTTGATGTTTTACAGCTCTGAAGCCGTTTTTTTGTAAAGCGAATTCTCTTTCCTGCAATTCAGAATAACCTGCCATTCCACGTTCTTTATACGCTTTTGACAATTCAAACATACTCGTATTCAAAGCATGGAAACCTGCCAAAGTGATGAATTGAAAAGCATAACCCATCGCAGCCAAATCTTCTCTGAACGTTTCCATTTCGGCAACCGATAATTTCGCAGCCCAGTTGAAAGAAGGCGAACAATTATACGCCAACATTTTATCTGGGAATTCCTTTTTCATGGCTTTTGCAAACTTTCTTGCATAATCTAAATCAGGATTACTGGTTTCCATCCAAATCAAATCAGCGTATGGTGCGTAGCTTAATCCGCGGGCAATTCCCTGCTCGATTCCGTTGTTTACGTAGAAGAAACCTTCGCTGGTTTTTTCGCCTGTAATAAATTTTCGGTCTCGTGGATCTGCATCGCTGGTTAATAAATTAGCTGCATCAGCATCGGTTCTCGCAACGATTAAAGTAGGAACTCCCATAACGTCAGATGCTAAACGCGCTGCAATCAGTTTATTAATTGCTTCTTGTGTCGGCACCAAAACTTTCCCGCCTAAGTGTCCGCATTTTTTAGCTGAACTTAATTGATCCTCAAAATGAACTCCAGAAGCTCCAGCTTCAATCATCGATTTCATTAATTCGAAAGCATTTAAATTTCCTCCAAAACCAGCTTCGGCATCAGCTACAATCGGAACCAAATAATCTTTTTTATCTTCAATATTATTCACGGTCTGAATCTGATCAGCGCGCAATAAGGCATTATTAATTTTTTTAACTACCATCGGAACGCTGTTTACAGGATATAGTGATTGGTCCGGATACATTTCGCCCGCCAGATTCGCGTCGGCTGCTACCTGCCATCCACTCAAATAAATCGCTTCTAAACCAGCATCGACTTCCTGAATCGCCTGATTTCCAGTTAAAGCGCCCAACCCGGCAACATAATCCTGACTTTTTAACTTTCTCCATAATTTCTGCGCTCCTATTTTGGCAATAGAATGCTCAATTTGATACGACCCTTGTAGCGTCACTACTTCTGCTGCGGTATAAGGACGCTCAACGCCTTTCCATCTCGGGTTCGTAATCCAATCGTTAATCAATTCCTGAATTCTGTCTTCTGTTGTTTTCATAAATGTTATAGTTAAGAGTGGTTAGTATATAGTGTTCAGTTCTCAGTTTTTGAGTGTTCAGTTTTAAACTGAGAGAAAATCTGCGAAAATCTATTTATTCTCATTTTAATCTGCTTGATCTGCTAAATCTGCGTGAAAAAAATTATTCTCCCGCAGATTTAGCAGATTAAGGAGATTTTTTTTTAAAATTATTATATTAAAAAAATTATAAATATTTGTAACACGGAATCGTTAGGAAATCCACAAAATCTGGATTTACAACTAAGCGTTCCAAAACTTTTTCAGCTAACGGAAATTGCTGTTCTTCGTGTTTTTCTTCTCCCAATTCGGTTTTGATTTTTTGGAATTCATCTAAAGCCAATTCGTGATAATACGCCAAATCTAATTTTCGGCCATTATCCAAAATCACTTTGTTTTGAAGCCATTGCCACAATTGCGATCTTGAGATTTCTGCGGTTGCAGCATCTTCCATCAAATTATGAAGCGCCGCTGCCCCTTGTCCATTTAACCACGAAGCCAGATACAAAACTCCAACGTTGATGTTTTTTCGAACACCGTTTTCCGTAATTAATCCAATTGGCGGTTCGATTAAATCTTCTTCTGTAATTCTTCGATTTTCTCTTTTAATATTAATCTGGTTTGGACTTGGCATTCCTTTATCAAAAATTTCTTTGGCAATCGAAACCAAATCCGGATGAGCTACCCAGGTTCCATCGTGCCCATTTCGAACTTCACGCTCTTTATCGGCTCTCACTTTCGCGAAAGCGATGGCATTAGCTTCTTCATTATTTCTAATCGGAATCTGCGCTGCCATTCCGCCAATCGCATGAATGCCCCGTTTGTGACATCTCTGAATAACCAAATTAGAATACGCATTCATAAAAGGCGAAGTCATAGTTACCTGATCGCGATCTGGAACAATGAATTTTGGATTTTTTCTGAACTTTTTAATGTAAGAGAAAATATAATCCCAACGCCCGCAGTTTAAGCCAACGATATGTTCTTTCAATTCATAAATAATTTCGTCGAGCTGAAAACTTGCCGTAATAGTTTCAATTAAAACCGTCACTTTTATCGTCCCTCTTTTCAGTTTTAGATAATCTTCTGTAAAATCAATTACCGAATTCCACCAGCGTGCTTCTAAGTAATGTTCTAATTTAGGAATGTAGAAATATGGTCCCGAATGATTTTCTAAAAGCCTTTTATGATTGTGAAAAACGTACAAACCAAAATCGATCAAAGATCCCGAAGCTTCATTTCCTTCGATCAGAATATGTTTTTCTGGAAGATGCAGACCTCTAGGACGAACAATCAAAACAGCCGTTTTCTCTTTTAAATGATACGATTTCTGTTTCACCAAATCGGTGTAGGTAATGGTTTTGTTTACCGCATCGATTAAATTTATTTGACCGTCCATCAAATTTTGCCAAGTCGGTGAAGTGCTGTCTTCAAAATCGGCCATAAAAGTTTTCGCTCCTGAATTCAACGCATTGATAATCATTTTGCGGTCAACTGGCCCCGTAATTTCAACTCGGCGATCCAATAAATCTTTCGGAGTTTCTCCAGCTGTCCAATTGCCTTCTCTGACGCTTTTTGTTTCTGGAATAAAAGTCGGCATGACTCCATTATCAAAAGCAGTTTGTTTTTGCTCACGCTGTAACAATAACAATTTTCGCTGCGAATCGAATCTTTTGTGTAATTCGATAATAAAAGCAGTTGCTTCTTCTGTCCAGATTTTTGGATAAGCAAGCTTTTTGTCGGCCAGAATTTCTAAAGCCATTTCAGTAATCTCTAATTGGTTTTTCATAGCTGCAGATTTTAATTTTAAGTCATTAAAGAGATTGTCTCTTCAATATTTTGGTTTTGCCGAAAATCACTAAATCATAACTAATTCATAATTAACAAGTTTCAACGATACAATGTTATAAAAAAGTTTTTTACAAAACAAGCGAACGTTCGCTAAATTTAAAAAATATTTTTTTGGCGATTATTTTTAGATTGTTTACATTTGATTTATGGATATCGAAAAAGACTATATAAAGCTGATTTTTGGGCTAAAAATGAAGCAGGTTCGCACACAAAAGAATCTCTCCCTTTTTGGTTTGGCCAAACTGACCAATCTTTCAAAATCGTATTTAAACGAGATTGAAAAGGGAAAAAAATATCCCAAAACAGATAAAATTTTGCTTTTATGCGAACATTTGGACGTGCCTTATGACCAAATGGTGTCTTTAAAACTCGATAATAACCTCGCTCCGATTGGCGAAATCCTTAAATCTGGAATTTTAAAAGAGATTCCACTGGAACTTTTTGGAATTCAAGAAGCGGATTTAATTGATATTATTGCAAATGCTCCAGCAAAAGTCAATGCGTTTATTAGTACGATTATCGAAATTGCACAGCATTATAATTTGAGCCGCGAAAGTTTTTTTCTTGCTGCTTTACGCTCGTATCAGGAAGCGCATAGCAATTATTTTGAAGATCTGGAAGAAAAAGTAATTGCTTTTTCGAAGTCTTTTCAGATTAATTTAGATTCTAAAATTAGTGTTGAAGAATTGGAAGCGATTCTCAAAGAAGAATACGAGTATAAAATTGAAGAAATCGCTTTTACCGATCAGGAAGCTTTGGGCGATTTGCGTTCGATTTATGTTCCGAAGAGCAGAACATTATTGCTTTCAACCGAATTGGATGATCCACAAAAAGCTTTTATTTTAGCCAAAGAAATTGCTTATAATTATCTCAAAATATCTGATCGTTTATTGACGTTCAGCTGGATTAAGTTTGAAAATTTTGATCAGGTTCTGAATAATTTCTACGCTTCTTATTTTGCCGGTGCTTTGCTTTTGCCGAGAAAACTGATTGTAGATAAAATCAATCTTTTTCTGGAAAATGAAAATCCAAAACCAGAAGAATTTGTTTCTCTAATTGAAAGTTTTCAGGTTTCACCCGAATCATTTTATCAGCGATTGACAAATTTGTTGCCAAAAGATTTTCAACTGAAGAACCTTTTCTTTCTGAGATTATCACATAGGATAGATTCTGATTTTTATCAGATCAACAAAGAATTACACATTACGCACCAGCAGGAACCGCACGCCAACGAAACCAACGAGCATTATTGCAGAAGATGGGTTTCGGTTAAAACTATTGATGAAGCAATTCGTCAAAATAAACCTCATTTTTTTGATGCACAGATTTCGAGTTATGCCAATAGCGGAAATGAATATTTGGTTTTTTCATCGGCTACAAAAGATCCTTTTGCAGAAAATTATATTAGAAGTATATCAGTTGGGATTTTAATTAATCCGACCATGAAAAAGAAATTCAAATTCATAGATGGAAAACCTTTGGTAAAACGAATTGTAGGAGTAACTTGCGAAACTTGCGCGGTACAAGATTGCCTAGAAAGAGCTGCGCCTCCAATTGTTTTGGAGAAAAAGAAACGTCATGAGAATACGGATTCGGTTGTGCAGCAATTTATTAATCAATACAGCTAGAATTTAATGAAATATTTTACATTACTAATTGCACTGTTTTTCATCAACTTAAACCAGAAAACAGACAAACTTATTGGTCGTTATAATTATTTAATTGAAGACGATAATTCCTATATCCAAAAAGATAAAATTACTTTTAAGGATAGTGTGTTCGTTTTTGATAATAAATACATGCCAAAAGGAAAGGTTTCTTATGGCAATGCAATATTGTTGGAAAACTTCATAAATACTAGCTTAGTTATTACTATTCCAAAAGATCAAATCGAAAAAGATACTATTGAATTTTATATGCATGATAAGAATAGTTCTGCTACGAATTATCTTGAAGAAGTGACTGGAAAAGGGAGATTGATTAAGATAAAATAGTTTTATTTACAATCCCACAAATCTATAAAGCATTAAGCAAACTAAATTAAATGAAAGCAAAGCTATTTATTCTATTTTTTCTTCTGATGACATTCCATATCAGTTTTAGTCAAAATTCATTTGACAAAAATTCCAAGCCAATGGCTAACATTCAAGAATTAGAAATGGAAGTTAATAATGGTGGTTTTAATCAATACTTTTTTAATAGTGGTCAAAATTGTTTTGAAACATTAAAAATATTAAAGAGAAATGGCAAAGATAAAACCGCAAAAATTCTTGAGAAAGCAATTGCTTTAATAAATCCTAAAAAATTATCAGAGAAAGATCTTATATCAAAACTACGAAATCGAGAAGTTGAAGAACTTGATAATGAAGAAATAAACAAAAGCTTGTACAAATTAGACCTTGAGTTCTACAAATATCCTGATGGCAAATTAGTTACCAACTAACAAAATCATACAATATCATTAATCTTTGTCGAGTTTCTAACGAAGATTTCTCCTTCGTCGAAATGACAAGATTGTGGTTTCTTTACGTTTCTACTTTTGAAAACAAAAACTTCTAAATTAGCCCCGATAGAAGTGGAAATCCTTTTGTGACGGGGTTCGACACAAAAGATTGAAACGGATAGCGGGACTAGACTTCTTTTGAAAAATAAAATTTCTGCTTCAAAAAATCAATTAGATAATTTGGAAATGTGTCAATTAGATAATTTTACTAAATCTTTAAAACTACAGAAAGAATAACTCAGAATCTTTCTTAACCTAGATTAAGTGCTTTTCCTTTACCATGGTGGTATCTTTGTACTATAAAAATAACAAAACGACAAAGTCATGGAAAATATAGTATTACATAAAGCAGAATCAAGAGGAAATGCAAATCATGGTTGGTTAAATGCTTATCACAGTTTCAGTTTTGCGAGCTGGTACAACCCAGATAAAATTCAGTTTGGAGCTTTGAGAGTTTTAAACGATGATACGATTGCTGCCGGAATGGGTTTTGGAACGCATCCGCATGATAATATGGAAATTATCACAATTCCGCTTGAAGGAGATTTGGCTCACAAAGACAGTATGGGAAACACTGAAGTGATCAAAAACGGAGACATTCAGGTGATGAGTGCGGGAACTGGAATTCAGCACAGCGAGTTTAACCCAAATGCAGATCAGCAGACTAAATTATTGCAGATTTGGTTGTTTCCAAACAAAAGAAATGTAACGCCTCGTTACCAACAAATTACTTTAGATGTTGCCGACAGACATAATAAATTGTCTCAGGTTTTATCTCCAAATGCAGACGATGAAGGGGTTTGGATTCACCAAGACGCTTGGTTCAATATGGGGAATTTCGATTCTGGAGTTTCTGCGGAATATAAAATCAAAAAAGAAGGAAACGGAGTTTACGCTTTCGTTTTGAAAGGAAATGTAACCATCAACGGTCAGGAATTGAACAGCCGTGATGCCGTTGGAATTTCAGGAACTAACACTCTTAAGATTCAAGCCAACACAGATGCTGAATTTTTATTAATGGATGTTCCGATGAATTATTAATTCAAACAAAAACAATTAAATACCTGTACTTGGAAACGGCAATAAATCTACAAATCAGATTGTTGCCGTTTCTTTTTTTTGTAATTTACTAAAGTTTAAGCCACGAATTTCACTAATTACACAAATTAAAAACAAATAAAATTCGTGAGGATTCGTGTAATTCGTGGCAAACAAAAAATCTGTAGCTTAACTAAAATAAATCACATTTTTCATTTCTTAATCTAGGTTAAGTGCTTCAGGACAACTGTCACCGTAACTTTGTCCTATCAAAATGAAACAAATTAATTATTTAAAAAATAAAATTATGGCAACTACAAAATGGTCAATTGACCCAACTCACTCAGAAATTGGTTTTAAAGTTAAACACATGATGTTTACTAATGTTTCAGGAAAATTTGGAACTTATGATGCTTCTGCAATTACAGAAGGTGAAAGTTTTGACAATGCAGATTTCAGCTTTTCTGCTGATATCGCTTCTGTTGACACTGCAAATGCAGATCGTGACGGGCATTTAAGAAGCGGTGATTTCTTTGACGCTGAGAATCATCCAAAATTAACTTTCAAATCTTCTGCTTTCAAAAAAATCAATGAAGGAAGCTACGAAATTACTGGAGATTTAAACATTAAAGGTGTTTCAAAATCAGTAACATTTCCAGTTGAATACAGCGGAATCCTGACTGATCCTTGGGGAAATACTAAAGTTGGTTTAAGCATAGAAGGAAAAATCAATCGTAAAGATTGGGGCTTAAACTGGAACTCTGCTCTTGAAACTGGAGGGGTTTTAGTTGGTGAAGAAGTAAAATTAAATATCGAATTACAATTTGTAAAACAAGCTTAATCTTTTGGTTTTAGATTAAAATTGGTTGGTTAAAAGCTCTGTGCTATGAAGTGCAGGGCTTTTTTGTTTGCCACGAAGACACTAAGGCACTAAGTTTTTTTGCCACAGATTAAAAAGATTTTCACAGATTAAAAAATCCAAATAATTCTTTTAATCTGTGGCAAAAAATAATTCGTGAATTCGTGGCGGAAAAAACTATCGCACTGTATTTCTAAATTCTGTTGGGGACATTCCGGTTCGTTTTTTGAAGAAGCGGGAAAAATACGAGTAATCTTCGTAGCCAACTTTAAAAGCGACTTCGTTTACGGCTAATTGTTTATCGATCAGCATTCTTTTGATTTCTAGGATTACCCGATCTGTAATAACTTCTGTTGCTGTTTTTTGAAGGATTTCGTTGCAGATTCGGTTTAGATGTTTTAAAGTAATATTTAATTTTTCTGCATAGAAAGAAGGCAGTTTTTCGGTTCTGAAATATTCTTCTAAAAGAGATTCGAAAGTATTGATTTTGATATTGTACGAATGCGTTTGATGCGAATAGGTTTCGCTATATTTTCTAGACACTTCGATATGAATGCAATCTAATAAATTCAGTAATTTATCTAATTGATATTTGTTGTTTTGAGTGTTTTCCTGAATCAATAAATTGAAATAAGGCAGGATTTTAGGAATTTCATTTTCTTCAAAAACCATTTCTGGTCTGTTATGAATGGAATGATAAAAATTATAATCGTTGATTTTTTTTTGTCCAAAATACAAATTGTACAATTCCTGAGAAAAGATGATTACGAAACCTTCTATGTCTTCAGACAAATTCCAATGATGCATTTGTCCAGGCTGTAAAACAAAAAGACTCCCTCTTTTGATTTCAAACTGATCAAAATCCACTTCATGCAATCCTGAACCTTTCGTAAAAAAAACCATTAAATAGGAATCATGACGATGCGGTTCTTCGACAAAACTGTGGCTTTTTAAATGTTCTTTAAAAGTATTGACATAAAAATCACGGTGAATGTCGTTACAGCTGAAATTCTGAACGCTGTAAATAGGATATCTTTTCATACACAAAAAATTTTTATTGATTTCTGATTACAGAATACTATTGATCGATTTGGAATTTGGAATTTAGATTTTGAAAATTTAGTTAAAAATGTCTTTTTTGTGCTATAATAAGCGAAGATATAAAAAAGACTTTTAAGTCATTACAAATTACCTTTGTATAAACAAAAATCAATAAAATCATGTCAAGCGCATTAACTCATATTTTAAAAAACGAATGTCCTGTTTGTCACAAAGGAAAAGTTTTTACAGACAAGAATATTTTTCTGAACTTCAGTTTTCCAAAAATGAACGAATATTGCAGTCATTGCCATTATAAATTCCAAAAAGAGCCTGGTTATTTCTTTGGCGCGATGTACGTAAATTATGGATTAACGGTGGCTCAAGGAATTGCGACGTATTGTATTGCGCAGTATTTTTTTGAAACCAACTTCGATTTGAGAATCCTTCCAATCATTGCTGTTGTCATTACTTTGCTCACTCCTTTCAATCTCCGATTTTCAAGATTAGCATGGATTTACATGTTTAAGGGTTATACAAGTTAAAAAAATAGTACTTTTGCCTTCCAATTGAAACTAATTTTCAATTTTAAAAAAAAATAAAAAATTAAATTAGACAAATGAAAGCATACGTATTTCCGGGTCAAGGTGCACAGTTCACAGGAATGGGTAAAGACCTTTATGAAAATTCGGCTTTAGCCAAAGAATTATTCGAAAAAGCAAATGAAATTCTAGGTTTCAGAATTACAGATATCATGTTCGAAGGTACTGCCGAAGAACTAAAAGAAACTAAAGTTACACAACCAGCTGTATTTTTACACTCTGTTATTTTAGCTAAAACTTTGGAAGATTTTAAACCGGAAATGGTTGCGGGGCATTCTTTAGGAGAATTTTCAGCTTTAGTAGCAAACGGAACTTTGTCTTTTGAAGACGGTCTTAAATTAGTTTCTCAGCGCGCTCAAGCAATGCAGAAAGCTTGCGAAATCACTCCGTCTACAATGGCCGCGGTTTTAGGTTTAGCTGATAATGTTGTTGAAGAAGTTTGCGCTTCTATTGATGGTGTTGTGGTTGCTGCAAACTATAACTGCCCTGGTCAATTGGTAATTTCTGGAGAAACTACTGCTGTTGAAAAAGCTTGTGAAGCGATGAAAGCTGCTGGAGCAAAACGTGCTTTGATTTTGCCTGTTGGAGGCGCTTTCCACTCGCCAATGATGGAACCTGCAAGAGAAGAATTGGCTGCTGCAATTGAAGCTACTACTTTCTCTACTCCAATTTGTCCAGTGTATCAAAATGTTACTGCAAATGCAGTTTCTGATGCAAACGAAATTAAAAAGAACTTAATCATTCAATTAACAGCTCCTGTAAAATGGACACAATCTGTACAACAAATGATCGCTGACGGCGCAACTTTATTTACTGAAGTTGGTCCTGGAAAAGTTTTAGCTGGATTAATTAACAAAATTGATAAAGAAGCTGCTACTGCTAATGCTTAATTTTTAAAGTGATCAGTGGTCAGTTTTTTTTTTAGTGATCAGTTAAAATATAAATTTAAAATCCCGAATTCATTAAATTTTGAATTCGGGATTTTTTACTTTATGTTAGATGCACTGCGGTGCATCTCTACGAATACTTAATGTTTATTTTTCCAAGGATAGGCTTGTATCCTTTTATGCATTTCAGCTTTAAATTCTTCAGAAGTCAATCCTCTTGCAAACTCAGTATCAAAATCGAAAGTTTCGTGATCAATTCCTTTGTGCTCTCTTTGTCCCCACCACTTTCTTATTCTTTTAATTGATTCTGCTTTAGCCTCTTCTAAAGTCAATCCGTTTGCAAACTCAGCATCAAAATCAAAAGTCTCGTGATCTATTCCTTTAAATTTTGGTCTTATCGGCTGATATCCAACAGCAGTCTCTCCAACCTTATTGTTTTTCTCGTTTTCTTTCTTTGCATCCATAATCACTTTTAATTTGTCAAATTTACAATAAAAGATTGAGTCAAAAATTTAATTGAGAGATTTTTCTTTCTTTTTATAATTAATAATAAAAACTCCTAAAATAATCAAAATTGTTGCAATTATAAACTCAACAGTTATCTTTTCATTCAAAAGAAGCCAGCCTAAAAACACTGCAATAATGGTGTTGATATAGGCCAGAATAGAAACCTGTACCGGCGTAACATGTTTCAAGGCATAATTATAACTAAAAAAAGCAATTACCGATCCGAAAATTGACAAGTACAAAGCTGCACCTATACTGGTCAGACTCCACGAACTGATATCTGGATTTGGAGAAAAAATAGAAGCCAAAACCAATTGAATGCAAGAAGCCATTGAAAATTGGTAAAATAAATTCAAGATAATATTCTTGGATTTACTTCCGTGAATTTTGGTATAAATGGTTCCTGCTGCCCACGCTGTGATTGCAAATCCCATGAATATCATTCCGGTTCTATAATCTTCATCCAAAAAAGAGCCGAGTCCGTCTTTGAATATTAAAACAACCCCAGAGAAACCGATAACTACTCCCATAAATCCTTTGAAACTCATTTTTTGCAATCCGAACAAAATACTTCCTAGAAAAATAAGTATCGGAGCCAAAGCACTAATAACAGAAGCTAATCCGCTTGGCAAAGTCTGTTCTGCAATTGTGGTAAAACCATTCGCAATAACAAGCATGCAAACCGATGCAACAAGCTGATGTTTTAAATTTTCCCAACCAATCCATTTTAATTCTTTTTTAAACAGCAAAATAACCATCATAATTATTCCTGCCAATCCTTGACGAATTGATGTTACAAACCATGGCGGAATAGTTTCGACCGCAACCCTGATTCCTAAGAAAGTAGTTCCCCAGATAATTCCAACGGCCATTAAGGCAAATATTAATTTATAATCTAAACTTTGTTTCATGATAATCAGTCAGCTAAAAAAAATCCCAAATTATACTGCTATAATTTGGGATCTTAAAATTTTATAATTTTAATTGATAAGAAATTTATTTATTCCTCACTTTTTGTTCCCATTTCCAAGCGCTTGCCATAGCTTCGTCTAAACTCAATTCAGCCTTCCATCCTAGCACATTATTCGCCTTATCTGTATTTGCATACGCTTCAGTAATATCTCCTTCACGGCGAGGCATCATTTTGTAAGGCAGCTTTTTATCGCTGACTTTTTCAAAACTATGAATGACTTCCAAAACAGAGCTTCCTTTTCCTGTTCCTAAATTGAAAGTTTCCACTTTTGCTAAATTCTTTTTATTCAACAAACGCTGTAATGCAATTACGTGCGCTTTTGCTAAATCAACAACGTGAATATAATCGCGAACTGCAGTTCCGTCTGGTGTTGGATAATCGTTTCCGAAAACCGATAATTCCTGACGTAAACCTACTCCAGTCTGTGTAATAAATGGAACCAAATTCTGAGGAACTCCTAATGGCAATTCTCCAATTTCTACTGATTCATGCGCCCCAATTGGATTAAAATAACGCAATAAAATAGCGCTGATATTGGTAACCTTTGCAGTATCGGTAATGATTTCTTCTCCAATTTGTTTGGTGTTTCCGTAAGGAGACATTGCTGTTTGGACTGGAGCATCTTCTGTAATTGGCATTTTTTCGGCTTGACCGTAAACCGTACAAGAAGAGCTGAAAATAAAACTTGCCTCTGGTTTTTGCTGTAATTCCTGTAAAAGATAAATTAAACTGCTAATGTTGTTTTCATAGTACAACAATGGCTGCTCAACACTTTCTCCAACTGCTTTTGAAGCTGCAAAATGAATTACACCTGTAACATCATCGTGTTTTTTAAAGAAATCCCGAACAGCACTTTTTTCTCTTAAATCTAATTTTTCGAATAAAGGCGTTTTACCTGTAATGGCTGTAATTCCTTTTAAAACATCTTCTGAAGAATTGGAAAGATTATCAATAATCACGACTTCAAAGCCTTCATTTTGCAATTCGACTACAGTATGCGATCCGATAAATCCTAATCCTCCCGTTACTAATACTTTCATTTTGTGGTTGTTTGTGGTTATATTTGGCTAATATTTAAGCTGTATTATTTTAAAAACTCAATTACGCTGTCTGTAATAAATTTAATCTGCTCGTCATCTAATTCTGTATGCATTGGAAGCGCAATTACTTCCTGAACCAACTGATTTGTTACAGGAAACTGCTCTTCTTTATAACGAGGATCTAAATATGCTTTTTGAGAGTGAAGCGGAATTGGATAATAAATTGCACATGGAATTCCTTTATCTAATAAATGTTGCATTAAAGCATTACGATCTGCATCGATAATTCTTAAAACATACTGATGAAAAACGTGATCATTTTCGTTTGCATCAAATTCTGGAGTTATAATTTTTGCATTTCCAGCAAAAGCCGCATTGTATTTTGTCGCTGCTAAACGGCGCGCTTTGTTGTACTCATCTAAAAGAGGCAATTTTGCATTTAAAACTCCTGCCTGAATACTGTCTAAACGAGAATTTACTCCCACAACATCGTGATGGTAACGCTCGTACATTCCGTGATTTACGATTCCACGGATGATGTGTGCTAATTTATCATCGTTTGTAAAAATTGCTCCTCCATCTCCGTAACATCCTAAGTTTTTAGATGGAAAGAAAGAAGTCGCTGCAACTTGACCGATTGTTCCAACCTTAGCTTTAGAACCCGATTTAGAAACATAGTCTGCTCCAATTGCTTGAGCATTGTCTTCGATTACATATAAATTATACTGAGTTGCAATTTCCATAATCGCATCCATATTGGCAGCGCGTCCAAATAAATGAACTGGAACAATTGCTTTTGTTTTTGGCGTAATTGCTTTTTTAAGCGCATCGATATCAATATTCATATTTACCATATCAACATCTACCAAAACTGGAGTTAATTGCAACAAAGCAATAACCTCAACAGTTGCCGCAAAAGTAAAATCGGCAGTAATCACTTCGTCTCCTGGCTGAAGACCTAATCCCATCATGGCAATCTGCAAAGCATCTGTTCCGTTTGCGCATGGAATAACGTGTTTTGCTCCTAAATAATCTTCAAGATTCTTTTGAAACTGATGAACTAAAGGACCGTTAATATAAGTATTTGTATCTAAAACTTCCTGAATTGAAGCATCGACAGTAGATTTTATTTTTTCGTATTGACTCTTCAAGTCAACCATTTGTATTTTTTTCATTTTGAATGTATTTAAAAAATTAAAGACACTGTTTTTAGACAGAAATCTCTAAAAGGAGGAACAAAAATAGTTATTAATAGCTTCAAACCAATGAAAATAGTCGAAAGAAATGTAATTTAGCTGCAAAAAAAATTACATGCTTTTTTTATACAATTTAGCCATCCACCTCGCAGGATTTTTCTTAAGAATCATAGCCTTGTTTAGTCCGAAAATTAAGCTTTTTGTAGAGGGGCGAAAAAATGTTTTTGATACACTACAAGAAAAAATAAAACCTGAAGATAAGACCATTTGGTTTCATTCTGCATCGTTGGGCGAATACGAGCAAGGACTTCCTGTTATAGAAAAAATCAAAGAAAAATATCCGGCTCACAAAATTGTTGTTACCTTTTTTTCACCTTCTGGATACGAAGTGCGTAAAAATAACACAGTCGCAGACGCCACTGTTTACCTTCCTTTGGATACTAAAAACAATGCAAAAAAATTCATTAAAATAGTTCATCCTGAAAAAGCTTTTTTCATCAAATATGAATTTTGGTTGAATTATTTAAAAGAACTTGAAAACCATAAGACTCCAACTTATTTAATTTCTGGAATTTTTAGAGACAACCAAATGTTCTTTAAATGGTACGGCGGATTTTATAGAAAAGCTTTAAATGCTTTCACTTATTTCTTTGTTCAGAATGAAAAATCGAAACAGAAAGTAGAAAGCCTTGGCTTTAAAAATGTAATTGTTTCGGGCGATACCCGTTTTGATCGTGTAGACGCCATTTTAGAAAGAAACAACCGTTTGGATTATATTGAAAATTTCAAAAACAATCAGCCTACAATTGTTATCGGAAGCTCATGGCCAAAAGACGAAGTTTTAATCGCAGAATACATCAATCAGGCGCCTGAAAATGTTAAGTTCATTATTGCTCCGCACAACATTAAACCAGATCAGATTTCAGATCTTCAATCAAAAATTACCAAATCGACCGTTTTATTTTCAGAGAAAGAAAACAAAGATTTATCTGTTTATAATGTCTTTATAATTGATATTGTCGGAATCTTGACTAAGATTTATAGTTATGGAACGATCGCTTATGTAGGCGGCGGATTTGGAAATCCTGGAATACACAATATTCTGGAACCGGCCACATTTGGAATTCCGATTGTAATTGGCCCTAACTATTCCAATTTTGCAGAAGCAATTGCTTTAGTTGAAATTGGCGGCTGCACACCAATAACAACAAGCACAGAATTAAAAGAAATTCTGGACCTATTATTAAACGACCCAAGCTTTCTAAAAGAAAAAAGTGAAATCTGCAGATCATTTATTCAAGATAATAAAGGAGCAACCGATACGATTATAAAGCTCGTTTCGTAGCCTTGGAGACTTATAAGAGCCATTTATTTCAGAAAAAGAGTAAAAACAGCGCTATTTTTAAGCAAGCGCACTTGAATAAATACTCTTAAAAAACAAAACAAACCATAAGCCAGAAAATAAAACCACCTGTTTTTATAAAGAATATTTAATAAAAAATTATTTACGCGATAAATTAAATAATTTAAGAAATTTTTATAATTTTGGCATATTCTTTGATAAATAAGATAATCGTGAGTAAGGAAAATATTTTAAAAAAAAAGTGAAAAAATATTTTACATATTAAAAAATTTATATCTTTGCCACGAATTAATAATTAACCTTTTATAATAAAGTAAGATGAAAAAAGTATTTTTAAGTTTAGCTGTTGTTGCTGTATTAACTGTTGTATCTTGTAAAAAAGCTGACGCTGCTGCTGAAGCTCCTGCTGTAGATTCTACTGCTGTTGCTGTTGATTCAGCTGCTGCTGTTGTTGATTCTGCTGCTGCAACTGTTGATTCTGCTGCTGCTAAAGTTGATTCTGCTGCTGCTAAAGTAGAAGAAGTAAAAAAATAATTAGAACCTAAGTTCTAACGATTTTAAAACCATCTTTTTAGATGGTTTTTTTTTGTGATTAATTTTTCGATAATCACTATTAAACACAAAAAAAAGCGTCCGCAATTTGCAGACGCTTTTTTTTATTATTATTCAGCAGCCTCTTCCTCTTCTTCTTCAGACTCTTCATCTCCAAAAATTGATTCACTTGAAGAGAAATCTAAAATTTCCGACCTAGAAGAATAGGTTACAATTTCTTTTATTCCTTTCTGCAAAAGCAATTCCGTACTATATTTACGGCTCGTAGCAAAGTGCACCTCTCCCAACATCAATTTGAAAAAATACTTTCCTCCAGAACCTTTAAATTTTAAAAACTTAGCCTGATCGACATTCGCCTTAAACTTTTCAATATCTTCCTCACATTCAAACCTCAACTCATAACTCAGGCTCGTAAAAATTACTTTCCCTCTTCTCGAAGTAAACGTAAATTTATATTCATCATTAAATCGCTTGCTAATTACAAAAGCACCCATTTATAAATTTTAGATTGTTGATTTTTTTTTAAGATACTGAGCCACTAAGCCACTAAGCCTCTACCTAGCACCAAAAATTCTCAGAACCTCAGAATCTTAGCACCTCAGAACCCTCAGCACAGCCTAGAAACAAAAAAGCCTCTTCAAAAGAAGAGGCTTTAGTACTCAGAGCGGGACTTGAACCCGCACGAACATTGCTGTTCACTGGATTTTAAGTCCAGCGTGTCTACCAATTTCACCATCCGAGCATTGTATGGTTTTTGAGCGAAAAACGGGGCTCGAACCCGCGACCTCGACCTTGGCAAGGTCGCGCTCTACCAACTGAGCTATTTTCGCATTTTTCAAATTTTACTAAGAACTGCAACACTTGATTTGTTTCGTATTGCGAGTGCAAATTTAGGACATTTATTCAATTACACAAGCGTTTTTTCAAAAAAAAATCGACTTATTTTATAACTTTCTGATAACCTAAACTTTAAATTTGAAAATTATTTAAAATTATTTTTTAACCAGCATTCTTTTAATCTCATTCAGTTTCATTAACGCTTCTACAGGTGTAATTGCATTAATATCGAGATTCAGAATTTCTTCTTTTATCTCTTCCAACAATGGATCATCCAAATTAAAGAAACTCATCTGCATTTCTTCGTTTGCCGATTTTATTCCGTTTAGAGCATCGCTCGAATGATTCTTTTCTAATTTCTTCAACAGCTTTTGCGCTTTCGAAATAACCAATTGTGGCATTCCCGCCATTTTAGCCACGTGAATTCCGAAACTGTGCGCACTTCCTCCTTTTACCAGTTTTCTAACAAACAGAACGGTATCTTTTAGCTCTTTTACCGCCACATTGAAATTTTGGATTCTCGGCATCGATTCTGTCATTTCATTCAGCTCATGATAATGCGTTGCAAAAAGCGTTTTTGCTCTTCCCGGATGTTCGTGCAAGAATTCAGCAATCGCCCAAGCAATCGAGATTCCGTCGTAGGTACTTGTTCCTCTTCCGATCTCATCAAGCAATACCAAACTCCTATCTGAAATATTATTCAAAATAGAAGCCGTTTCGTTCATTTCAACCATAAATGTAGATTCACCCATCGAGATGTTGTCTGAAGCCCCAACTCTAGTAAATATCTTATCTACAATTCCCATTCTAACACTATCAGCAGGGACAAAACTTCCCATTTGAGCCAAAAGCACAATTAAAGCGGTTTGTCTTAAAATTGCAGACTTACCCGACATATTAGGTCCAGTAATCATAATAATCTGCTGTGTTTCGCGATCTAAAAAGACATCGTTGGCAATATAAGGCGTTCCAACAGGCAATTGTTTTTCGATTACAGGGTGTCTTCCGTTTTTGATATCCAATTCGAAAGTATCGTCGATTTCAGGACATACATATTGGTTTTCAACAGCCATTTGAGTAAACGAACACAAGCAATCTAATTGCGCAATTAAATACGCATTCATTTGAACCGGTTTAATATAAGTTCCAATCCACGCTACTAATTGTTCAAAAAGTTCGCTTTCTATTTTATAGATCTTTTCTTCTGCTCCTAAAATTTTAGTTTCATATTCTTTTAATTCTTCAGTAATATAACGCTCTGCGTTTACCAAAGTCTGTTTACGAATCCATTCTTCTGGAACTTTATCTTTATGTGTATTTCGAACTTCGATATAATATCCAAAAACATTATTAAATGAAATCTTCAATGAAGAAATTCCTGTGCGTTCCGATTCTCTTTTTTCAATTCCTTCTAAAAATTCTTTTCCAGAAGTTGAAATCGCTCGCAATTCATCCAACTCTTCATTAATCCCTTTTGCAATCGCGTTTCCTTTTGAAATTGCAACAGGAGCATCCTGATTTAAAGTGGTTTTAATTTTTTCACGAAGCAGATCACAAGCGTGCAAACTGTCTCCAATTACTTTCACTGCTTCCTGCGGACTTTCAAGCGCTAGAGTTTTAATCGGAATAATGGCATCTAAAGATTCCTTTAGATAAATAATTTCTCTTGGTGAAACTTTACCTGCCGCAATTTTAGAAATCAAACGCTCTAAATCCGAAATCTGCTTAATCTGATACTGAATATTATGTAGGATCTCAGGATTCGATTTTAAATACGCTACAACTTCATGTCGGCTTTTTACTTTGTTTGCATCCTTTAAAGGCAATGCCAGCCAGCGTTTCAACAAACGCCCTCCCATTGGCGAAAGCGTTTTATCAATCACATCCAAAAGTGTAACCGCATTTGGATTATAGCTATGGTATAATTCTAAGTTTCGAATTGTAAAACGATCCATCCAAACGTAAGCATCTTCTGCAATACGCTGAATCGCCGTTATGTGCTGAACACGATTGTGCTGCGTTTCTGATAAGTAGTACAAAATTGCTCCAGAAGCAATGATTCCTTCCTTCAATTCTTCAACACCAAATCCTTTTAAAGAGTTCGTTTGAAAATGCTTTGTTAAGGTTTCTAAAGCATAATCTTCTTTATAAATCCAATCTTCTAAATAGAAACTATGAAAATCTTCTCCAAAAGCAGTTTTAAAATCATTCTTATTATTCTTTGGAACCAAAACCTCACTCGGATTGAAGTTCTGTAATAATTTATCGATGTATTCTGCATTTCCCTGAGCCGTTAAAAACTCTCCTGTAGAAACATCTAAAAATGAAATTCCGATATTTTTATTAGCAAAATAAACCGATGCTAAGAAGTTATTTGATTTTGACTGTAAAACCTCATCGTTCAAAGAAACCCCTGGAGTCACAAGTTCTGTTACTCCTCTTTTCACAATGGTTTTCGTCATTTTTGGATCTTCCAGCTGATCACAGATCGCTACACGAAGTCCTGCTTTTACCAACTTTGGCAAATAAGTGTTTACAGAATGATGCGGAAACCCAGCTAGCGCCGTTTCAGTATCAGATCCTGCTCCTCTTTTAGTTAATGTAATTCCTAAAATCTTTGAAGCTCTAATGGCATCTTCTCCAAATGTTTCATAAAAATCTCCTACTCTGAAAAGCAGACAGGCATCAGGATATTTAGCCTTGATCTCGTTGTACTGTTTCATTAAAGGTGTTTCCTTCACCACTTTTTCTTTAGCTGCCAAATTGTAATGTTTTAAAATGAAAAAATTAAGACAGCGAATTTATGATTTTTTAACGGCATATCGAAAGCTTCAAAAATTAAAATATTTTAAGATTTTTTTAGTTTACGGTTGGAGAATTTTACATAGCTTTGTTTATCATTTAAAAAAAGACCCTTAAAGATGAAAAAAATAATTTTATTCGCTATGTTGGCTGTAGCTGGTATCACAGCAACAAATGCACAAACAACTAAAAAAGCTAAAGCTACTAAAGTTGCAAAAGTTGAAGGAGCAGGTATGCTTTTCGAAACAGAAACTATTGATTACGGAACTATCGCTCACAATGCTGATGGAAAACGTGAGTTTGTTTTTGTTAACAACGGAACAAAACCATTAATCATTACTAACACTCAAGGATCTTGTGGATGTACTGTTCCAACAACTCCAAAAGAACCAATTGCTCCAGGAGCTAAAGGTGTTATTGGTGTAAAATATGCTACTGACAGAGTTGGTGCTTTCACAAAAACGGTAACAGTAACTTCTAACGCAGAAGGACAACCAACAAAAATCCTTACTATTAAAGGTACAGTTTTACCAGATCCAGTAAAAAGCTAATCTGAGAAACATTTAAAATAATCAAAAAGCTTCCTTATCTTTGGAAGCTTTTTTTATGACTTGAATTAAACACAATGAGAAAACTCGAAAACAGCGAACTAGACCGCAAATCAATTGAAGATTTCAAAAAATCAGAGAAAACCCCTTTAATATTAGTTTTAGACGATATTAGAAGTCTGCATAATATTGGTTCTGTATTTAGAACTGCTGATGCGTTTTTGATTGAAAAAATAATTTTATGCGGTATTACTGCAACTCCTCCAAACAAAGAAATTCATAAAACCGCTCTTGGCGCCACCGAAACTGTTGCTTGGGAACATCATGAAAATGTTTTGAAAGTCATAGAAAACTTAAAGAAAGAAAACGTACTGACGATGGCAATTGAACAAGTTGAAAGCTCCGTTTTTCTTCAAGATTTTAAAATCGAAAAAGACCAAAAATATGCTTTAGTTTTCGGAAATGAAGTTTACGGCGTATCGCAAGAGGCTGTTGCTATCTGTGATGGATGTATTGAAATTCCGCAGCTTGGAACTAAACACTCTCTTAATATTTCTGTAAGCGCCGGAATTGTAGTTTGGGATTTGTTTCAAAAAATGAATTGGCCAAATAAAAATTAACGCGTGATTTTATTAAAAAAATGTGATTTTAAAATATTTTTCAGACTTAAAATGTTAGAAATGTAAAAATATTTTTTTGTTATTATAAAAGTGATACTTTTATAAAATGAAAAAACATTACTTTTTAAAAGCGTCTTTTTTATTCCCTTTACTGCTGTCCAGTTTTATTGGATTTGCACAACAATATACTCAAATTCCTGACCCTAATTTTGAACAAGCTTTAATCGATTTGAATATTGATAATGGCATTATTGATAATCAAGTTCTTACCGCCAATGTTGTCAATGTAAAAATCTTAACAATTCCCGGCAGAAGAATTTCTAATCTAACTGGAATTGAGTATTTTACAAATTTAGAACAATTAGACTTGGGATTATCAGACAATAATAATCCCTATACCAATAACAGAATTACTTCTTTAGATCTTTCAAAAAATTTACTGCTTAGACATTTAGATTGCGGTTACAATGAGCTAACCACTCTTGATGTTGCAAAAAATACGGCTTTAGAAACTTTATTTGTAGATCATAATAAAATAAGCAGTTTAGACGTATCTCAAAACTTGCTTTTACAAACGCTTTTTTGCTCTAATAATCTTTTAACTACTTTAGATGTTGGCAAAAATCTAGCCTTAATAGGTTTAAATTGTACTGCAAATCAAATAAGCTCTTTAGATTTGTCTAAAAATATTTTATTACGAGATTTAAGCTGTGCTTCTAACAACCTATCAAGCATTGATGTTTCTTCTAATGTTGACCTTAGT
This sequence comes from Flavobacterium sp. 38, assembly GCF_057799715.1. Taxonomy (NCBI): domain Bacteria; kingdom Pseudomonadati; phylum Bacteroidota; class Flavobacteriia; order Flavobacteriales; family Flavobacteriaceae; genus Flavobacterium; species Flavobacterium sp. 38. The sequence continues at coordinate 118,961 of NZ_JBYNWZ010000005.1, forward strand.
TATTTCAATATCCTTTCCAATCGTTTGACCTCGCTAAATGTTACACAAAACACAAAATTGTTCGTTCTAAATTGCCGTTTCAATCAATTAACCAGTTTGGACATTTCTACCAATCGTAGTCTAATCAATTTTTGGTGTGATAATAATCAATTGACTTATCTGAATGTAAAAAATGGGCAAAACTCAAACCTTACTGCTGTTGATTTTAAAAACAATCCAACTCTGACGTGCATTCTCGTAGATAACGAAAATTACTCTAATGCCAACTGGCCTTCTTACAGAGACAATACGGCTAGATATTCTACTGATTGCAGTAGAATTGCAGCTACTGCACCTCCTTCTATCAAAGCCAAAGGTGATCAATTATACTGTCCTCAAGGCACTATTAAAATTGTAGAAGATGTTACAATAGATAATGATCCATCAGACACAGGCACTGAAGCTGTTTATATTCAAGTTTCTTCTGGATATTCGAGTGGCCTTGACAAACTGGAACTTTCAAATCCTGCATCACACCCAAATATTACTACAAGCTGGGAGGCAACAGCTGGAAAACTAACCTTATCAAGTCCTACAGGAGCAGATGTTTTATATTCAGATTTTGTTGCAGCCATTAAAGATGTTGTTTTTACAAATTCTTCTGCAACGGCTTCTGGAATTAGAACATTTTCTATTACAATGGGTAAAGCAAATTATTTGCCGTCTACACAGCATTATTACGAATACGTTTCAAGTATTGGCATCACATGGACTGCGGCACGAGATGCAGCATCGGCACGCACTTATTATGGGCTTCAAGGATATTTAGCCACAATTTTATCTGCTGATGAAGCAAAATTAATTGGTGAACAAGCCTCTGGAACGGGATGGATTGGCGGAAGCGATGCCGAAACAGAAGGTGTTTGGAAATGGGTTACTGGACCAGAAAATGGAACTGTTTTTTGGAATGGAAATGCCAATGGCTCAACACCAAATTTTGCTTTTTGGAATAATGGCGAACCTAACCAGCAAGGCGATGAAGATTATGCTCACATCACTCAGCCTGGCGTTGGAATAAGGGGTTCTTGGAATGATTTATCTAATACGGGTTCTTTAACTCCTGGCGACAATTATCAGCCAAAAGGATATATTGTAGAATATGGCGGAATGCCGGGTGAAGCTCCGTTAGAAATTGCTGCGAGTACTAAAATTACTATTCCCATAGCAACACAACCTCTGACTCCTAGTGCAGTTTGCGATTCTGGAAGTTTTACTTTGAATTCAACAACAACTGCTGGAGCAACAATAAGATGGTTTGATGCTGCTGTTGGCGGTAACTTATTGGCGACAGGCCCAAGCTACACTACTCCAATAATAACTGCAACCACAACTTACTATGTTGATGCTGGCTGCGAATCGAACCGCAAATTGGTAACTGCAACTGTAAATACTACTCCTTCTACTCCTATTGCAGAACAAGATACGTATACAAATTGCGGTTCAGGAAGTTTAACTATAAAAGCGACTTCAAATGTTGGCACCATAAACTGGTACGATTCAGCAACTGCAACAACAAGTCTTTTTACCGGACCGACTTTTACAACGCCAACAATCACAGCCAATACAACTTATTACGCTGAAGCTTCAAATAGCGGATGCATAAATTCGACTAGAATTCCAATAAATATTGTCATTTATACGCCACCAGCTGTTACAAATGAAACTTTGCCTTTGTGCCAGTTTCAAACCAGAACATTAGACGCAGGAATTTCGGGCATGAGTTATTTATGGTCAAACGGCAAAACTACTCAAACTATAGATGTTACTGAAGGCGGAACATATACTGTAGCTGTTACAAGTCCTGAAAATTGTACTAGCACAAAAACAATCATAGTCGAAGAACATAAAGTTCCGCAGATTGCCCGTATAGATGTTGAAGGAACTAGAGCGATTATTTATCCTGTAAAAGCAGAAGATTATTTTGAATATTCTGTAGATGGTGTCAATTATCAAGATTCTAATGTATTTTATGATGTTCCTGGAGGACTTCAGACCGCTTATGCACGAGAAAAAAGCGGATGTGGTGAAAATGAAAAACAATTTGTAGTACTGGTTTTTCCTCCATTTTTCACACCAAATAATGATACTTACAACGACATCTGGGAAGTAACCGGAATGGAAAATTACCCTCAGGCAGTTGTTACTATTTTTGATCGCTACGGAAAACTTGTAGCACAATTAAGCCGTTTCAAAATGAGCTGGGATGGCACTTTAAATCAAATTCCACTTCCCGCTTCCGATTATTGGTATGCATTAAAAGTCGATGATTCGATGCCGGTTTTAAGAGGACATTTTACTTTAAAAAGATAGTTTATCAATTATATAATGTGTCAATTAGAAAATTAGATAATACTTTGGATTTCTGCTTAAATTATCTAATTGACACATTGCCTAATAATCTAATTCTAAAAATTACTAAAAGCATAAAATGGATATAGAAATAATTCGAGAAATCTGCCAAAAATTAACTGGCACAACCGAAGATATTAAATGGGAGCATGATCTTGTGTTTTCAGTAGGCACTAAAATGTATTGTGTGGTAGGATTGGATCAAAATCCTACATCGGCTTCGTTTAAAGTTTTGGACGAAGAATTTGAAGAAATGAGCAATAAACCTGGATTTAAACCAGCGCCATATGTTGCAAAATACAAATGGGTTTTAATTGATGATATTACACGAATGAAAAAGTCAGAATGGAAAAAATACATTCAGCAGTCTTATAATCTTGTTCAGGAGAAATTATCTGTAAAAGTGAGAAAACAACTTGGTATAATTAGGTAATTTTTTAATTAGATAATTAGAAAATGAGATAATTTGGTAATTTGGTAATGGAAAAAATGTGTCGATTATATTATGAGGCAAAATATTAGTTATTTAATTTGCGACAAACTAAGAAAATTATCTAATTCTCTAATTGGCACATTAACCAATTAACTTATTCTGAATTTCATCTAAAATATAAAGATAATCTTCGTGTTTTTTTACAAAATCGCGATCCGAAACATCGATGATTAAAACATTCAAATCGGTTTGAGATTTTATGTATTCCAGATAACCGTTATTGATTTTCTCTAAATATACCGCTTCAATATTCTGTTCGTAAACACGTCCGCGTTTTTTGATGTTTTGAAGAAGCCGATCTGTATTCTGATACAAATAAATATACAAATCTGGTTTTGGCATTTCTTTGTAAATGATATCGAATAGATTTCTGTACAAACGATATTCATCTTCTGCAAGCGTTATTTTTGCAAAAATCAACGACTTAAAAATATGATAATCGGCAACGATAAAATCTTTGAATAAATCAAATTGCGCCAAATCATCAGATAATTGCTGATAACGGTCGGCTAAAAAGGACATTTCTAAAGGAAACGCATATCGATTCTGATCCTTGTAAAACTTCGGCAGAAACGGATTATCAGCAAATCTTTCTAAAACAGTTTTTCCGTTAAAATCTTCTGCAATTTTATGTACTAAAGTTGTTTTCCCTGCTCCAATATTTCCTTCAAAAGAAACATAATTAAATCGGTTGAGCGGAATTTTATCAATCGGACTTTCTAAGCTTTGAACAACCGTACAAATACTTTCATCGGGAGTAATTGAAATCAGTTCTGGAATTGTTTTTTTTAAAATCGGATGTTCCCAATTTAGTTTTAAATCCCGCATAGGAAGCAGCACAAAATTCCTATTTTGCATTAGCGGATGCGGAACCTGAAGTTTTTCCGTATCAATTATTTCATCATCAAAAACAATCAAATCGACATCAATAATCCTAGACTGATATCCTTCTTGATTTAAGCGGATTCTCCCTAATTCTTTTTCGACCTTTAAAATTTGATTGAGTATTTTATGAGCAGATAAATTGGTATGCAAAAGCAATGCACAATTATAAAAAGCATCACTTTCAAAACCCCAAGCAGGAGATTCATAAAGTTTGGAAACTTGGATAACAGTACCAACATTTTGATGCAGTAAATCAATACAATTTTGAATGTTTTCTAGTCTGCTGCCTTGGTTGCTGCCTATCGATAAAACGACTTGATGCTGTAATTTCATAATTAATGCAAATTAACTAAAACTATTTTAGAATTAACCAATATATTTGTGAAACGACGTCTCAAATTCGATCAATAATTTAGATGTCTCGTTTGTAACAATTTGCTCTTTTTTGCTACTTATAAAAAAAATATACATATGAAGTTTTTAGGAAATGTAATTGCCACCGTAATTGGTATTTTTGTTTTTATCATGCTCTTCTTTTTTGGAGTAATCTTTCTAGGAGTTATTTTTGGCGGAGACGATAGTGTTTCTGTTAAATCGGATTCGGTTATTGAATTGAATTTAAAAGAAATTAAAAACGATTACGCCGGAAAATATAAAGATCCTTGGGTTACTCGCTTTTCTGAGCAAAAAGGCATTGGCTTGACCGATGTTATTAATGCGATTGAAGCAGCTAAAACCGATGACAACATCAAAGGAATTTCGATCTTAAATGATGAATCTTCTCTTGGTCTTGCTCAGTATAAAGATTTGAGAAATGCTTTGGAAAGCTTTAAAAAATCAGGAAAATTTGTTTGGGCTTACGCTAATACTTATTCTCAAAAAGAATATTATCTAAATTCTGTTGCCAACACCATTTATATAAATCCTGCTGGAGATCTTGATTTTAAAGGTCTTTCATCTGAAGTGATGTTTTTCAAAGATTTTCAGGACAAATCGGGAATTCGTATGGAAGTTATCCGTCACGGAAAATATAAAAGTGCCGTTGAGCCTTTCTTAGAAAATAAAATGAGTGATGCCAATAGAGAACAGATTACGGCTCTTTTAAACTCTATTTGGGCTACCGTTTCTAGCGATATTGCAAAAAGCAGAAATATTCCGCTTCCTAAATTGAACGAAATTGCCAATGGCCTTTTGGCACGAACTCCAGAAATGGCAAAACAACAGCATTTGGTCGATATTGTAGCTTATGAAGATGTTTACCATGACGCTATCAGAAAAGCGCTAAAAGTGGACAAAGACGAAGATTACAATAAAATTTCGATTGCAGATTATACTCAAAATTATGTAACGACTGCTTTGGCCAATTCGGCAACAGATCAGATTGCTATTATTTACGCTCAAGGCGAAATTGGTAGTGGCGAAGGAGATGTCAACACTATTGGCGAAGGTTCGATGCGACGCTCTCTGCAAGAAGCCAGAAAAAATGATGACGTAAAAGCTATCGTTCTTAGAATTGACAGTCCAGGCGGTAGCGCGCTAACTTCTGATTTAATTTGGAGAGAAATTGAAATTACCAAAAAAGTAAAACCAGTTGTAGTTTCTATGGGTAATTACGCTGCATCTGGCGGTTATTATATTGCTTGCAACGCCAATAAAATTTTTGCTGAAAACAATACCATTACAGGTTCTATTGGTGTTTTCGGAATGCTGCCAAACTTTAGTCCGTTAGCCAATAAATTAGGAATTAACTCTGAGCAAGTAAAAACGCATGAGAATTCGGCAAACTACAGTCCGTTTGTTCCAGTTGATGAAAAATTCAAAGCGTTCACTTTAGAAGGAGTCGAAAAAATCTACAACACTTTTGTAACTCATGTGGCAGAAGGCCGTAAAATGACTTTTACACAAGTTGATTCTATTGCGCAAGGAAGAGTTTGGTCTGGATCGGAAGCGTTGAAAATTGGTTTAGTTGATAAAATCGGCGGATTGAATGATGCGATTGCTGAAGCTGCGAAAATAGCTAAAGTAAAAAAATACAGCACTCAGAATTATCCTGAATACGAAAAAACGCTAAACGATCTTATTTCAGGACTTCCTTTTGCAAAATCTAAAGAGGCTTTCATCAAAGAAGAAATCGGCGAAGAAAACTACCTTCTGATCGAGCAGGTTAAGAAATTCCAAAAACAAAAAGGAGTTCAAGCGATATTGCCTTACGGAATCAATATTTATTAATTGAATTGAAAAATGAATAAAGTAATTCTTTTTTTAACGGTTTTGTTTTGGAGTTTTATAAATGCTCAAGACAAGAAAGAAATCACTTTTAAGGAAACGCCAGCCATATTAAAAATAAATACCGATCAGATTTTCGGCACGCTGACAACTCCAGATTTGACCAAAAAATATCCAGTTGCTTTAATTATTGCTGGTTCTGGCCCAACGGACCGAAATGGAAATAATCCGATGATGAAAAACAATTCGTTAAAAATGCTGGCTGATGCGCTCGCAAAAAACGGAATTGCATCATTACGCTATGACAAAAGAGCCATTGGCGAGAGTAAAGCGGCAGGCGGATCTGAAAGCAGTCTGGTTTTTGAAAATTACATTCAAGACGCAAAAAGCTGGATTAATTACCTAAAACTAGACAAACGCTTTTCTAAAATAATTATAATTGGTCATAGCGAAGGTTCTCTGATTGGAATGGTTGCGAGTGCAAAAGCCGATAAATTTGTTTCGATTGCAGGCGCAGGCGAGCCCGCTGATAAAATCTTGAAAACGCAGATTGGAGCAAAATCCATGAAACAGCTTAACGACTTAACTTTTCCAATTATTGACAGTTTAAAAAATGGATTTGAGGTAAAAAAAGTCGATCCGATGCTGAATTCTCTTTTCAGGCCAAGTATTCAGCCTTACCTGATTTCATGGTTCAAATACAATCCGCAGACCGAAATACAGAAACTCACTATTCCGGTTTTAATCGCACAAGGAAACAATGATCTACAGATCGCGGTTAAAGATGCCGAAAATTTAAAACAGGCTAATAAAAATGCTGAATTGCAGATTATTGATAAGATGAATCATATTATGAAAATTATTGATGGCAATCAGGAAGACAATATAGCGAGCTACAATAACGAAACTCTTCCTATTTCTGAAGCATTAGTCGAGAAAATAGTTTCATTTATTCAGAAATAATAAAATAACACCTTAAAAAATCCGTTTTGATCTAATATCAGAGCGGATTTTTTTAATTCTTTAAAATAAAGTTAATTCTTACATTTTTAAGAAAACTTTATTTTGGACTCTTGCAAAAAAAACTATTTTTGTGGAGTCGATTTATGTAAACCCTCAAATCTATTAATATGCTAAAAAAAGTTTTAAAAATAAGTGCCATAGTACTTGTGGTATTTGTTGCGGCATTATTTGCCATTCCGTTTTTGTTTAAAGACCAAATCAAATCTAAAATTGTCGAGGCCATTAACGAAAGCGTTGATGCCAAAGTAAGTTTTACAGATGCCGATTTAAGTTTATTCAAGAATTTTCCAAATGCTACTGTTGGAATCGAGAAATTAGTTATCATAAACAAAGCTCCTTTTGAAGGCGATACATTAGTATCTCTGGGAGAGCTGAACTTAAAAATGAGCATTAAAGAACTTTTCAAAGGAAAAGAAGAACCTTTAAACATTCAGGGAATTAGCTCTACAAACGGATTAGTGAATATCATTTTTAATAAAGATGGTGTCGGAAACTTTGATATCGCATTAAAAGATAAAAAAGAAGAAACAAAAAGCGAGGAAAGTAAACCGCTTGCTTTAAAAATTCAGAACTATAAAATTGAGAATTTTACTTTTAGATACATCGATCAAGGTTCTAAAATTAAAATGGTAATTGACAGTTTAAACCACGAAGGAACTGGAGATTTTACCAATTCTAAATTAGATTTAACTACAAAATCTACTGCGAAAGTTTCATTGGACATGGATAAGATGAATTACATGAAAAATGTGAAACTAACGCTAGATGCTGTTCTTGGTATTGATTTAGAAAAGAGCAAATATACTTTCAAAGAAAACAAAGCTTTAATTAATCAATTGCCTTTAGAATTTGACGGATTCATCCAGATGGCCGAAAAAGCGCAGATTTACGATTTAAAGTTTAAAACGCCTACTTCATCGTTTACCAATTTCTTAGGTTTAATTCCTTCTGCTTATTCTTCAAGCTTAGAGGGTGTAAAAACAACTGGAGATTTTACTGTAAACGGTTTTGCAAAAGGAGAACTTACAGATACAACTGTTCCTAAATTCAATATCGAAATTGCATCAAACAATGCTTCTTTCCAATATCCTAACCTTCCAAAATCGGTTCAGAATATTGTTATTGACACCAAAATTATCAACGAAACTGGAATTTTAAATGATACTTATGTTAACCTAGATAAGTTATCTTTTAGAATTGATCAGGATGTTTTTAACGCTAAAGCGAATATCAAAAACATAACTGTAAATCCGATTGTTGATGCGGCTTTAAGAGGAACAATCAATTTGGCGAATCTTTCAAAAGCGTATCCTATCAAGATGGATAAACCTTTGGCGGGTATTTTAAAAGCTGATGTTACCACTAATTTTGATATGGCTTCTGTAGAAAAAAGCCAATACCAAAACATCAAAAATGCTGGTACAATGAGTTTGTCAGGATTTAAATATACTGACGAAAACAACAAATCGATGAACATTAGTACTGCATTAGTTCAGTTTAATACAAGTACAATCAACTTAAAACAATTTGATGCTACAACTGGAAAAAGTGATATCAGCATAAATGGAGTTCTAGAGAATTTCTATGGTTTTATGTTTAAAAAACAAGAGCTTAAAGGAAACTTTAATATGAGTTCAAACCAATTGGCGGTTGATGATTTTATGACTTCTGGCGAGCCTGCAAAAACAGAAACAAAAACCCCAGCAAAACCTGCTGAGGCAATGAAGATTCCTGCGTTCTTAAACTGTACTTTAAATGCAAAAGCAACAACGGTTTTATATGACAATTTAAAACTAAAAGATGTTTCTGGAAGATTGCTTATTAAAGATGAAAAAGCAACTCTTGAAAACTTTAAAACCAATATTTTCGGCGGATCTATTGGTCTAAACGGAGCTGTTTCTACAAAAGAAAAAGTGCCGACTTTTGATATGAATTTAGGATTCAATCAAGTTGATATCGCACAAACTTTTACGCAGTTGGATATGATGAAAAAAATCGCTCCAATCGCGGGAATCATTAACGGAAAATTGAATTCGACCATCAAATTAAATGGTAATTTGGATGCAAAAGAACTGACTCCAGATTTAAAATCTATTTCAGGAGATTTATTGGGGCAATTGTTGTCGACTACTGTAAATGCAAAAAACTCAACTGTTTTAAATTCGTTGACTTCAAATGTTAAGTTTCTTGATTTGAACAAATTGAATTTAAATGATTTGAAAATGGCATTGACTTTTGATAACGGAAAAGTAAATGTAAAACCATTTGACATTAAATATCAAGATATTAAAGCTACCATTGGCGGAACGCACGGTTTTGACCAAACTATGAATTACACGCTTAAATTTGATGTTCCTGCTAAATATCTAGGTACTGAAGCTAATAATCTAATTGCAAAATTATCTCCTGCCGATGCTGCAAAACTGGACAATATTCCAATTAATGCTTCTTTGACCGGTAACTTTTCAAATCCTAAAATCAGTACAGACATGAAAGCGGCGGTGAGCAATTTGACTACACAATTGGTGAACCAGCAAAAAGAAAAACTGACTCAAAAAGGAACTTCTGCTTTAACAGATTTGATCAACAAAAACACAAAAGCAAAAGATACGACTCAAGCGGCTAAAACTGAAAAAGAGCAAAAAACTCAGGAAGTAACTAAAAAAGCCAGTGATTTATTGAATGGATTGTTTAAGAAGAAGAATCCCTAGTAAAAGCTACTAAGGTGCTAAGACACTAAGCTTCTAAGTTTTTAACTTTGAGAACTTAGGAGCTTAGCACCTTAGTAGCTTAGTCCCTTAAAAAGAAAAACCTGTTTTAAAAAACAGGTTTTTCTTTTTTTTATTTATCTAATATTTTGTGCATTGCTTTTATAAAATCTGGAACGGCTAAAGTATTGGTATCCAAGCCTACACTTCCATTTCCGTAAGGTTCGTATTTCTTCAAATTAGAAACCGAAAACAAACCTACTGTTGGAGCTTTTGAAGCACTTGACAAATGCATAATTCCGCTGTCTGCGCCAACAAAAACATCTACATTGGCCAATACAGAACCTATTTCCCGAACATCTTTACTGTAAAAAGTTGGCGCTTCGAAGTTTATTTGAGAAACATTTTCTACTGGCAAAACTTCAAAAATATTATCGTTTGGAAATTCTTTTTTCAAAGCTGTATAAAATTCTTCCCACCAAGAAACACAGTAACATTTTTCTCCTGTTGCGTAGGTAAAAATAGCAATCGTTCTTTTAGCTGGATCAATAATTTTATCTAAAATCTGTTTTCCGTTTGCAATTTCGGCATCAGATAATTTTAAATCCAAAAGTGCAATAGGATCATTTTTATCTTCTATTCCTACTTGGCTTAAAAAATATCTAAAGTTATAAACTGGATATTTTGCAATATGATCGTAATCTGGATATTCTAAGGTAACGCCTTCTGGAAGATTTCCGAAAAACTTATATTTTGCTGTTGAAAACTTTACTCCCAGCCTTCCCGAAGAAGAATTCTGATCGACATTTATAGCAATATCATAATTTTGATTTCTAATGAGCGTCCAAACCTTAAAGTATTTTACCAATTCTTTAAAAGGCTTTTTAGGCAGATGGATAATCTTATCGATGTTTTCGTATTCTTCAAAAACAATTGGCGCCAGCATTCCTTTTACGAACACATCAATTTTACAATCTGGAAAAATTTTACTCACTTCCTGAACTAGAGGCGTAATTAAAAGCATATTCCCTAATCGTCCATTAGGTCTGCAGATCAAGACTTTTTTAATTTTGCTCTTATCTATAGGCCCTGCATTACTAACTCCAGAATTTCCTATATTCTTAGTTAGATTTCGCATTAATGAACGCCTAAAAACATTAACTTTCTTTAAGTTACTCATTTAATAATTTGTTTTTTTTGAATTAAAAAACTTTAACCATATTCGGTTTGTGAGTGTGTACACCAAACCAAATATAAGTTAAATTTTTCTTAAAAATAAATTATTTGAATAAAGTAAATATTATAGAATTGTAAATTATAATATCAAAATTCACATCATTTATTCTAGAAAGTTGCCAAAGTATAACCTTTATTTTAAATTTAAGATTATAATTATACCATTATAAGCCAAAAATAGACGAATGGGCTATAACTCTAGACGTTTATTGTAACCACGTAACCTTCTGAACCTCTAATATTGAAAACTGTTCCGTTTTCAAATAATAAATATTGCCCTTTTATTCCAGTCAATTTTCCTGTAAAAGAAGGTGTTTTATCTAGATTTAAACTATTCACTTTTGCCGGATAATTTAAAACTGGATATTGAAGTTCGTAAAGATCATTCTTTTGTGCATAAAAGTAATCTCTAACTTCTGCTGGAATCAAACTTTCTATTTTTGCTTTTTCTGCGATTAAATCAAAAGTTTCAACCGAATTCTGGAGCATTTTTCTCCAATTGGTTTTATCTGTATAATGATCTTTTAAAGCTACCTCTGTTATTCCTGCCAAATATCTATTCGGAACCTCAACGATTGCAATTGCCTGAGAAGCACCTTGATCGATCCAACGAGTTGGGACTTGCGTTTTGCGGGTTACTCCAACTTTTATTTCGCATGCCGAAGCCAGATATACAATGTGCGGCTGTAACTGTGCTTTCGATTCATATTCTAAATCTCGATCTGCAATTCCTAAATGCGCTGTACTCAATTCTGGTCTCATAATCCAATCTCCAACTGCCGGACTTGAATAAAAACATTCGTAACAAAAACCTTGACGGTATATTTTTTTCTTTTTACCGCAATTCAAGCATTGACAGCCCACAAAATTGATTTCAATTTCTTTGTCTAATAACTGATTAACATTTAAGAAACTATCCTCGAAAACTAAATAGTATTGAATTGGGCTTCCAAGTTCAGTTTGCATTTTTGTCAGTACACCTTGATATTGCATTCGTTTTTTTATTTATAATTGCTGATTTAGACTTATCAAAAGATTTAAAGTTTTTTGTGTTAAAATTCGACTTATTAGGTAGAATCTTTACTTCAAATCGAATTGTTTTTTACAAAAAAACATTATTTTTGATATGAAGACAAAGTTACTATTTGTCTCTCGATATTCAAATTTTAAGTTTTTTTGTTTTACACAGATTGTAAGATTAAAAACCTAAAATCAGTTAACTAAAAACCAGATTCATGCCTTTATCAATTATCAATTCGTTTGCATCTTGGGTCCTAAAACAAAGGATTCATCAAATAGAGCTTTTTTTAAAATATCCTAATGAAGTTCAGGAAGAATTATTGCACAACTTATTGATGGCGTCTGAAAATACGGTTATTGGTAAACAATATGAATTTTCGACTATTAACTCTTATCAGACTTTTGCAGAAAGAGTTCCGATTGCAACTTACGAAGAACTGCAGCCTCTTATTGAGCGTACGCGTTTGGGCGAACAAAACGTTTTTTGGGAAACTCCAATTAAATGGTTTGCCAAATCGAGCGGTACCACAAATGCCAAAAGTAAATTTATTCCAGTAAGCAATGAAGCGCTTGAAGATTGCCATTATAAAGGCAGTAAAGATCTTTTGTGTCTTTATTTAAACAATAACGAAGATTCTGAATTGTTTTTGGGAAAAAGCCTTCGTTTAGGCGGAAGTTCTCAAATTTACGAAAACAACAATACTTTCTTTGGCGATTTGTCGGCTATTCTGATTGAGAATATGCCAATGTGGGCAGAATTTAGCAGCACGCCAAGCAGCAAAACTTCGCTGATGAGCGAATGGGAAACAAAAATGGCTGCTATCATCAATGAAACTAAAAACGAAAATGTAACCAGTTTTGCTGGTGTTCCTTCTTGGATGTTGGTATTGATGAATAGAGTGTTGGAAAATACAGGAAAACAGAATTTATTCGAACTTTGGCCCAACCTAGAAGTTTATTTTCATGGCGGTGTGAGTTTTTCTCCATACAAAGAACAATACAAAAATATTCTGCCAAGCAAAGATTTTAGATATTACGAAATATACAATGCTTCTGAAGGTTTTTTTGCTATTCAGGATTTGAATAATTCAAGTGATTTATTACTGATGCTGGATTACGGAATTTTCTACGAATTTATTCCGATGGATACTTTTGGAACTCCAAACCAAAAAGTGATTCGTCTGGCTGATGTCGAATTGAATAAAAACTACGCAATTGTTATTACTACCAATTCTGGTTTATGGCGCTATTTGATTGGCGATACAGTTCGTTTTACCTCTTTAAATCCGTATAGAATTAGGGTTACGGGAAGAACGAAACATCATATTAATGTTTTTGGTGAAGAATTGATGGTCGAAAATACTGATCAGGCTATTGCAAAAGCGTGCCAGGTTACACAAACTGAAGTGATTGATTATACGGTTGCTCCTATTTTTATGCAAGACAAAGAAAAAGGCGCACACGAATGGATGATCGAATTTAAGAAACACCCTGCTGATGTTGGCCTTTTCCAAAAAGTTTTAGACGAAACGCTACAAACTTTAAATTCTGATTACGAAGCCAAACGCTACAACAATATGACTTTGAATCCTTTGGTGGTTAATGTTGCTCGCGAAAATCTTTTTTATGATTGGTTAAAAGAAAGAGATAAGTTAGGCGGACAGCATAAGATTCCGAGACTTTCGAATCAGAGGGATTATTTGGAGCAGTTGAAGGAAATGTGTTGATTTTTTTCCGCCACGAATTCACGAATTAAAATTACAAATGATTTTTATCTAAATAAAACACATGAAGAATACTAAATTTAGCGAAATGACAACAGAAGAACTGATTAAAAATCAGAAGACATTGAAAACGGTTAATGCTATTTTTGCTGTTGTATTGTTTATGTTATTTGCTCTTAACTTGTTCATTATTTTCATGAAAGGTTTTAGTTCTATGAATGTTGTTCCTATTGCTTTATTGCCAATTCTGATTTTAAATGTTAGAAATTTAAAAGAAATGAAAAGAGAGTTGGAATCTCGTGAATAAAATAGCCCTATAAAAAAATATAAATTGCCACTAGCTTTAGCTAGTGGTTCTAAAAAGACTCTTTGAAGGCTTTAGCCAAACCTGTTAAACATTTGGCTAAAGCCTTTTTTTTGTTTTCTTCCATACCTCCAGCTAAAGCTGGAGGCAATTCACATTTCTTTAATTCTTTAAAAACGGAAATTCCACTAACCCGCATGAGGGATAGAAGTGGAAATCCTTTTGTGCCGGGGTTCGGCACAAAAGATTGCAACGGATAGCCCGACCCGCCTTTTTCTGGCGGGACATGCCCAAATAAAAAACCTCAGCTCTTTTTAATTGAGAGACTGAGGTTTATTTTATCTTGATTGTCGTCCTTCGACTTCGCTCAGGAGGACAAAACTATGAATTTCGATTGTCAGACTGAGCGTCCCGACGCTTCGGGAGAAGCCCGTGTCCTATTGGAGCGCCCTTCGACTCCGCTCAGGGTGACAAAACTATTGAAAACTATTCTTATGAATAGATTTTACATCATATCGATATAGCGATCGTGATATCCTAAAAGATATAAAACACCGTCGAGACCTAAACTTGAAATAGATGTTGAAGCGCTTTCTTTTACTTTTGGTTTGGCGTGAAAAGCGATTCCGAGACCGGCTAGGTTTAGCATTGGCAAATCGTTTGCTCCGTCTCCAACTGCGATAGTTTGGTTAATGTGGATTCCTTCTTTTTCGGCAATTGCTTTTAAGTGTTCGGCTTTTTTCTGACCGTCTACAATGTCGCCGATATATTTTCCGGTTAGCTTACCATCTTTTATTTCTAACTGATTGGCGTGAACGTAATCTATGCCTAATTCTTTTTGAAGATATTCTCCGAAATAGGTAAATCCTCCAGAAAGAATTGCGGTTTTATATCCGTAATACTTTAAGGCTTTCATCAAACGATGCGCTCCTTGTGTTATTGGCAAGTTGACAGCAACGTTTTGCAATACTTCTTCGCTCAAACCTTCAAGCAAAGCCATACGTTGTTTGAAACTTTCGTTAAAATCAATTTCTCCGTTCATAGCCGATTCTGTAATGGCACGCACTTGATCTCCTACTCCGTTTAGTTCTGCCAATTCGTCGATTACTTCAGTTTGGATTAAAGTAGAATCCATATCGAAGCAAACCAAACGGCGATTTCTTCTGTAGATATTGTCTTCTTGAAAAGAAATATCAACGTTTAGCGTTCTAGAAATTTCCATAAAACTGGCCGTCATGATAATCTTGTTTACAATTTCACCTGTTACAGACAATTGAATACAAGAACGCGGATATTCTTCTTTTTCGACAATAGAAGTTCTTCCCGTCAATCGGATAATAGAATCGATATTCAGATTTTGATCTGACATGATTTTGGTTACTGCCGCTAGTTGTGAAGCTGCCAGTTTTTCGCCCAAAATATTGATAATGTAACGTTGTTTAGATTGTGATTTTACCCATGTTTCATAATCTTCTATAGAAATCGGAATAAATTTTACTTTAATTTCCAGTTCGTAAGCTTTGAACAGAAGATCTTTTAAAACTGGCGCCGAAGATGATCCAGCAGCAATTTCGAACAAAATTCCCAAAGAAAGTGTATCATGAATATCGGCTTGACCGATATCTAAAATATTAGCATCGTATGCCGCTAAAACTGCGGTTAAGCCTGCTGTAACTCCAATTTTATCGTGTCCTGAAACTTTTAATAAAATTATTTCTTTATCTTCTGCTGCCATTTTTCTTTCTTGAATTTGAAGCGACAAAAATCGGCAATCTCTAGTTGATAAAAAAGAATAATCCTTGTTTTTTTGAAAAGAAAAAGCACATATCAATGTGCTTTTTCGAGTAATTTAACAATTATCTTTTATTATTAAGATAACGTAACTTTTTGATTATTTCATTGGTTCATTTTTATCAAAATTAACCATCCAGTTGATGCCGAATTTATCTTTGAACATTCCGAAATAAGCTCCCCAGAAAGTGTCTGCCAGTGGCATTTCTACATGTCCCCCAGCAGAAAGTCCGTTGAAAATTCGGTCTGCTTCTTCTGTGCTTTCTGCATTGATAGAAATAGAGAAATTATCTCCAAAACCTACGTCTCCGTATCTTGGATGTGTGTCGCTTCCCATTAAAATGGTATTCCCAATTGGAAGTGAAACGTGCATAATTCTATTTTGTGCCTCCTCAGAAAGCACTTCTCCTTCTTCTGCTGGAGCATCTTTAAATTTTCCGATATACGGAAATTCTCCGCCAAAAACTGATTTATAAAATAGGAATGCTTCTTCGCATGTCCCGTTAAACATTAAATATGGGTTTACTGCTGCCATGATGTTTTTTATTGTTTATTGTTTGTTGTTTGTTGTTTCTAGTCCTTAACACTGAGAACTAATTCTCTGCTAACTCTTTAATCGTTTCCAATCCTTTTGGGAAAGCTTCTTTGAAGAAATCTATATGTTTATCGATTACGTCGACTTCTACATGAAGATCAACCACATCCCCTTTTTGAATTAATCTGTAGGTTTCCATTGCTCCTATCCATTTTTTCGTTTCTTCATTTGGCGGAACTTCTTTAAAATCTTTAAGCTCGCCCATATGTTTAAACGCCATGTATTCGTTCGGAATTTTAGTTTCAATTATACTGTTCATTCCCTCTCCGCCAGACCCTAAAAAATAAATTTTATCGCCTTCGTTCCAATTCGTTTGCACGTAACTTTCTCCGCAAAAAGAGCTTGTCCACTTTCTGTAGGTTGCGTCGTCCCATAAGACTTTCCAAATCTTTTCTCTGGAAGCCTTTACATCGATATTAAATACTAATTTTTCCATATTAACCGGGTAATTTACTAAAGTCCATAAATAAAACATTCCAACGATGACCATCCAAATCGGCAAAACCGCAGCCATACATCCATCCTTGACTTTCTGCAGGAGGCGAAAAAACAGTTCCGCCAGCTTCTTTGACTTTTTCTGCTAATTCATCTACTTCTTCTCTGCTTTCTGCATCGATCGAAATCAAGACTTCAGAACTTGATTTTGTATCGGTGAGATTGTGCTGAGAAAAACTTGAAAAAAGCATTTCTTCAAAAAGCATTACTACAAAATGCCCTTCTCCTACAATCATGCACGTCGAACTTGGCGTATCATGCTGTTCATTAAACGAAAAACCTATTTTCCAGAAAAAATCTTTCGCTTTTGCTACGTCCTTTACAGGAAGATTCAACCATATTTGTTTTGTCATTTTTTGTTTTTTTGTTGGGTTAGATATTTTTTCTTCTTTTTTTTAAACCATATAAGTTATGTAAGTAAATTTTAAATGTAAATCTTTGAACCTTTGCGGGTATGTTTTGCCACGAAGGCACTAAGACGCTAAGTTTTTATTTTTTGCTTAACGATAAAATCCTTCACTTTTACCGCATCGCATTAAATCTTTGTTGCTTTGTCACTTTGCAACTTTGTAACTTCTGAAGACTTTGAATCTAATTTTGCTCAACATAAGACTTAAAATTATCCAAAATGGCCTGCCAGCCAGCGCGCTGCATTTCTTCTGGATTTTGAGTTTCTGGGTCGAAGCTTTCAATTATTTCAACACCATTTGAAGTTTCTGTGAACGTAATTTCAACCTTTCTTCCGTCTGCCATTACATAAGAAAGTGCTTGGTTTGGTTTTACCAGAGTAAACTCACCTTCGAAGTCAAAACTCATGCTTCCGTCTTTTGCTGCCATAGTCGATTTGAATTTGCCTCCTTCTCTCACATCGGCTTCTGCGTAAGGTGTGTGCCAATCTGGAGAAGCAAAACTCCATTTTGTAATATGTTCTGGGGTATTCCAAAAATTCCAAACTTTATCTAGAGATGCATTAACGGTTGTTTGTATTGTGATCATTTTTAATTTTTTAGTTAATTATTGTTCTTAATATGTTCAGCATAAGTCTTGAAATTATCTATTACTGTCTGACACCATTGTTTCTGCATATCTTCTGAGTCTTGAAGATTGGGTTCAAATATTTCAGTAAGTTTTACAGCGCCATTATATTCTTCAAAGCGAATAGTTCCTTTTCTTTTGTCAGAAAGTAAATATTCAATTGAGGAAAGAACTTTTACATCTGTATATATTCCTTCAAAATCGAATGTTGCACTTTTATCTTTTGCCTGCATGGTATATTTAAATTTACCATTGATTTTTAAATCATTTTCTGCTGCAATTGTCTGCCATTCTTCTGATGGATAATTCCAATTTATAATATGTTCTGGCAAAGTCCATAATTTCCACACCTTTGCAATTGGTGCATTTATTATGCATTGTACTGAAATCATTCTGGATTATTTGGAATATTATTCTCATCCATATAAAACACTTCCCAATGATGTCCGTCTATATCTAGAAAAGTTCTTTGATACATCCAGCCATAATCTTGTGACTGGTTGTAATCAGTTCCTCCTGCCTTAACGGCCCTCTCCATAATTTCGTCCACCTTTTCACGATTTTCTACTGAAATCGCAATAAGAACTTCGCTTGTTGTTTTCGTGTCGCAAATTTGCTTTTTTGTAAAAGTCTGATAAAACTCTTCCACCAAAAGCATTGCATTAATATTTTCACCAATCTCTAAACAGGTTCCTTTTTCGTTGGTAAATTTTTCGTTGAACGAAAAACCTAACTGTGTAAAAAAATCAATTGAACGTTTTAAATCTTTTACGGCAAGATTTAAGAATATCTTTGTTTTCATCTTTATAAAATTACGAATTAATTAAAACAAATTTAAAATATTAAGATTAGTTAAAATGTCAATAAAAGTCATTTTTAGGGGCATTTAAGACAATTTACTTATTTTTGTATAAACTGAACCTCCAAAAAACTATAAATATCATGAGCAAGAAATTAGGTTTAATCGTACCTCACGACTATAAATTATTAAGTATAGCAGCGATATTAGAAGTATTTGAAACCGCAAACAAACTTACCTCGGGAGCCGAAAAACCATTTGAAATAATGATTTTTCAATCGCAAGAACAAGCCGATCAAGGAAATTTATTTGGATATAAAAGCAATGCTATTGAGTCTTCAGATAGTGTTTTAGATTTAATTTTAATTCCCGCTTTTACTACCGACAATATGAGCGAGATGATTAAAAAGAATAAAAATTTTATTCCCTGGCTGAAAAAACAACATCAAGCTGGAGCTGAATTAGCCAGTTTTTGTACAGGAGCTTTTTTGTTTGCTGCGTCAGGTTTGCTAAACGAAAAATTAGCCACAACTCATGTAGATGCTTGCAGTGCTTTTACAAAAGCTTTTCCAATGGTCAAATTAAAACCTGAAGAGACTTTAACCGCTGACGGAAGTTTGTACACAAGCGGAGGCTCGACCTCTACCTTTCACCTATTGATACTTTTAGTCCAGAAATTTTGTGGAAATGAAATGGCAGTAAAAATTGCTAAAATATTTTCTATCGATTTAAATCGATACAAGCAAAGTTATTTTAGCACTTTCAGACCTAATCATTTACACAATGACACTTTGGTTGCCATGTTGCAGCAAAAAATAGAAAGTCAGTATCATACAATTGAAAAACTGGAAGAAATCACCAAAGATATTCCGACCAGTGCAAGAAACATGACACGCCGTTTTAAACAAGTAACTGGAATTCCGCCAATTGAATATCTTCAGAATATTAGAGTAGAAAGCTCCAAAAAATACTTAGAACAAACCCAGCTTTCAATTTCAGAAATTATTGAAAAAACAGGTTATAACGATCCGAAAGCTTTTAGGAAAGTGTTTTATAAAATGGTCGGAATGAAACCTATTGAATATCGAGAGAAGTTTAGGGTTCAATAAAAAAGTTGGTTTTGTTAAAAATTTTCTTATTTTTATTTGAAATTTCTAAATCCTAAAATAATGAAAAAAGCTATTGGTCTTTTACTAATTCTATTGGTTTCTATTGGTTGTGATTCTGATCCTTTTAAAGAAGACATTATTGAAGGTTTTAATCTTGATGCCTCTATAGACTTCAGTGTTGTTAATTCTAAAAATGAAGATTTATTGAATCCGAGCAATCCTGATAGTTACGACCCAAAGAAAATAAAAATACTTTTTTTATTGGACGGGAAATTGGTTCCGCAATATCAAGCCAATTTAGATTATCCTAATTTTTTCATGATTTACCAAAATTCAGATCGATATGCAATTCGAATTTTCTTAAACCACAATCCTAAAGAGAAATTTCCCGAAACTTATATTCAATGGAATGAAAATGACAAAGACATTGTAAAAGTTGAATATTCGAGAACAAAAAACTCTACTACCAAAAAAAATGTTTGGCTTAATGGTCAAGCTATTGCTAATCCTACTTATTTGACGATTACAAAGTAAGCCACGATGGCGATATCATATTAAGTCTTGATAATCCACATCAGGACTTTTTTATTGTTTTTCAAACGTTCGTCAATTTCTTTCATGCTTTCGTTTGAAACTGCTGGACAGCCCCAACCTTCTGGCGTTCCTTCTGGATAAACTTCATTATCTGAAATTGCATCCCAAGAATGGAGCACTATGGCACTGTTTCGTGCATTCGAATTTGTTTTGTCTTTTCCCTGCAAAACATAATTTACTTTTATGCCCCACTGACTCACACCGCGATCTAAAACCACATATTTCCCAATTGAGGAACAATGTGAATCGAACTCGTTGCTAATCTGCGGTTTTTCTTTAGAAGAAGTTCTTCGCCATTGGTTATCGCCACAGCCGTGACTCACCATATAAGATTTTACAATTTTGTTTTGCTTAAAATCGTAAATAAAAAATCTTTTATAGCCAGAATGCAATCCTAAATCAATAAGAAAAAAGAAATTTTGATTGTAATTGTTGGTTTTGCAAAATGCTAAAGCTTCTTTGTAATAAGAACTATAATCTGTTTTCGCCTCAAATAACTTGTCTTCTTTTTTTGGAAGCAAAAGTGATTTATCCTCTTTCTTTTGGACACAGAACCACAACGCAAAAAAAATAATGAAGCAATATAGTATCTTCAATAATTTAATTACCAGATTAAGTTTCAATTTATTTTTTTATTCTCTTAAATACTTTTTAAGTGCTTTTATAACCAAAAACAAAGTATAAAAAATAATTCCAAAAAAAGCACCGTAAAAAACAAAAAGAACAATTTGCCATATCAGCAAACCAATTTCCATACTTCCAAAATCCATATTTAAAACTTATGATTAAACGAATCGGCTAAAACAAATGTAAGAAATAACACGAAATAAAATATAAAAAAAAACCTGCTCAAAAAAATGAACAGGTTTAGGATGTGAACTTTGTCAAAGTTTAAAACTTTGACAAAATTATAGGATTACTTTAAGAAGCAATTTCCATACGCTTCAATAAGTTTTTACTTAACGTATGTTCTGCGTATTCTTTGTCAATTGTCAGACTGATATCGTCTGAAGTTGGCAGTTCGTACATGGCATCTGTCAGGATAGCTTCGCATAACGAACGTAATCCACGAGCACCTAATTTATATTCTAAAGCTTTATCTACAATAAAATCTAATGCTTCGTCTGTAATGGTAAATTCAACATCATCCATTAAGAACAATTTCTGATATTGTTTGATTAAAGCGTTTTTAGGTTGCGTTAAAATAGCACGAAGTGTTTCTTTATCCAAAGGATCCATGTGCGTTAAAACTGGCAAACGACCTATGATCTCAGGAATTAAACCAAAGTCTTTGATGTCTTTTGGAATGATATACTGCAACAAATTGTCTTTGTCGATATTGTCAACATTTTTAGAAGTTGAGTAACCCACTGCCTGACGGTTTAAACGTTTTGAAATAATACGCTCTACGCCATCAAAAGCTCCACCGGCAATAAACAAGATGTTTTGAGTATTTACCTCAACAAATTTCTGGTCTGGGTGTTTACGTCCTCCTTTTGGCGGTACATTTACAACTGTTCCTTCTAATAATTTTAATAATGCCTGCTGAACACCTTCTCCAGAAACGTCACGCGTAATTGACGGGTTATCACTCTTACGGGCAATTTTATCAATTTCGTCAATAAATACGATTCCTCTTTCGGCTTTTGCCACATCATAATCTGCAGCTTGAAGTAAACGTGTCAAAATACTTTCTACGTCTTCTCCAACATAACCTGCTTCTGTCAAAACTGTTGCATCAACAATTGCCAACGGAACATCTAACATTTTTGCAATGGTTTTTGCTACTAATGTTTTTCCAGTTCCGGTTTGTCCCACCATGATGATGTTACTTTTTTCAATCTCCACTTCGTCGTCCAATTGCTGTTGCATTAAACGTTTGTAGTGATTGTAAACCGCAACCGACATTACTTTTTTAGTCTGATCTTGACCAATAACATATTGATCCAGGAAAGCTCTAATTTCTTTTGGTTTCTTTAAAATTAAGTCCCCAACTAGTTTTGCGCTTCCGCTAGATTTTAATTCTTCTAATACAATTCCGTGTGCTTGTTCAATACATTTATCACAAATATGTGCATTGATACCCGCAATTAATAAATTAGTTTCTGGCTTCTTTCTTCCACAAAACGAACATTCTAATACTACTTTTGCCATTCTATTTATGTTACTAAGCTGCAAAGATACTAAGTTTCTAAGCTTTTTGACCTAAAACTTAAAAACTTAACTTCTTTACAGCTTAATCTTATACTTTATTTATGATTTTTTAAAATTACAAAGAGCCTCAGTAACTCAGCATCTTAATAACTTAGAAGCTTTAAGAAAATTATCCTCTTCTTAATACTTCGTCAATCATTCCGTACTCTTTTGCTTCGTCAGCTTTCATCCAATAGTCACGCTCACTGTCTTTGTGAACTCTTTCGAATGACTGTCCAGAGTGTTGTGAAATGATGTTATATAATTCATCTTTCAATTTTAACATCTCACGTAAGTTGATTTCCATATCTGTTGCAACTCCTTGTGCTCCTCCAGATGGCTGGTGAATCATTACTCTTGAGTGAGGCAATGCAGAACGTTTTCCAGCTGCTCCTGCACATAATAAAACTGCTCCCATAGAAGCTGCCATTCCTGTACAGATTGTTGCTACATCTGGTTTGATGTATTGCATTGTATCGTAAATTCCTAAACCTGCGTAAACACTTCCTCCTGGAGAGTTTAAATAAATTTGAATATCTTTTGAAGCATCAGCGCTTTCTAAAAATAATAACTGAGCCTGAACAATATTAGCAATCTGATCGTCAATACCTGTTCCTAAAAAGATAATTCTATCCATCATTAATCTTGAGAAAACGTCTAATTGAGAAATATTCAACTGGCGTTCTTCTATAATATATGGAGTCATGTTTGTTGGAGTCATTGCGGCTACGATTTTATCGTAATACATTGCGTTTACTCCTTGGTGCTTTGTAGCAAATTTTTTGAATTCTTTACCGTAGTTCATATTGTAGTGTTCTAAGTTTATGTTAATGATATTATTTTCTCATCAAAGGTTGTACCTCTTTCAAAAAAATGTCAATTTGTCCTGTTTCTAGCCCAGATAGCAGTGGAAAGCTTTTTTTAATTGACAACTATTTTTTGTTGGTAGAAAAAAGCGACCAACGGAAGCTCTTTTTTTACCTTACAAAAAAAGGCGACAATAAAAAAACTTGCAACGGATAGCTGGATTAGCTTCTGAAAAGTAATCAAAAAATAAATTAAAACAAAAGAGCGTCGGGAAAAAACTTCCTGACGCTCTTAATATGAATATTATTTTAGAAATTATTCTCCGTAAGAAGCAGCGATAAATTCTTCGTAAGTAACCTCTTTAGTTGTTGGGTTAGCTTTTTCTTTGAAGATATCTAACATTTTTGATGCTACAACTTGCTCAGAAAGTCTCTTCACTTCTTCTTGGTTAGATAAAACTCTAGCCACGATTCCTTCTACTTCTTCGTCAGTTGGATTTGTTTGTCCAAATTGAGCCATTTGCTGTCTGATAGCGCTTGATGTAAAAGCTTTTAAGTCTTCAAATGTAATTTGGATATTGCTTTGTGCTAAAGCTTTTCCTTCGATTAATTGGAAACGTAAACCTTTTTCAGATCTTGCGTATTCAACTTCAGCTTCTTCAGCAGTTAATTTTTTCTCTCCTACAGTTTGCAACCATTTTTTAAGGAATTCAGCTGGTAAATCGAATTTTGTGTTTTCGATTAAGAAATCCTGAACGTCTAATAATAATTTTTGTTCTGATTGCTGTGCAAATTGTGCTTCAGCATCTTCTTTAATTTTAGCTTTTAAATCTTCTAGAGAAGCTACTTTTCCTTCACCAAAAAGTTTGTCAAATAATTCTTGGTTTAATTCAGCTGGCTCAGAACCGTTGATAGCACTGATAGTAAAGTTTACTTCAACATCTAAACCGTGAACACCTTCGTGAGCAACTTTTAAGTAATCCATTAATTGGTGATCGTCTTCAAATAAACCTTTTGTGCTTACTGTAACAACATCTCCAACTTTTTTACCTACGAATTGTTTTCCAGCTTTTTTACTGAAAGCGCTAACTGCAATTGTAGTTGTATTGTCGATTCCTTCAGCTTCGTTTGAGAAAGTTCCAGTTAAATCTGAGTTTTCATCAGATACTTCTTGAGGAATTGCTTTTCCAAATTGTTTTTGGATACGCTCTACTTGTCCGTCGATTAATTTATCGTCAGCAGTAACGATATATTTTACGATATCATTTTTAGCTTCTAAATCAATTTCGAAGTTTGGCACTAAACCAATTTCGTATTCGAAAGTTAATTCTTCTGCATCCCAGTTAAAATCTTCATTTACTTTAGCAAGAGGAGTTCCTAAAAGATTTAATCTTTCAGATTGAATATAACGCTCTAAAGCCAAATCAACTACTTTTTTGATCTCTTCTTGCTTAATAGCTTTTCCGTATTGTTTTTCAACAAGATCTTTAGGCACGGCACCTTTTCTAAATCCTTTAACTTGTGCTAAAGGCATCTTTTCGTTAATTCTTTTTGCTACTTGACCTTTATAATCCATATGAACAACGTTCATAACGATTGTCTCGTTTACAGCGTCTATTGCTACTCTTTTAATATCCATCTTCTTCTTTAATTTACATAATAAAATTGGGTTGCAAAATTATAAAATTTTTGCAACCCAACCAAGTTTTTAATCTATTGTATTAGAAGCAGTTTTAATCTGACATAATGTTTTATTTATCGTCTCCTAGTATTTTATAGGTGATCGATTGCAGAATAGACAAAATTACACTAAATATTAATGCTGTCCAGAACGAATCTACCGCAAAGCCTCCTACAATCTTTGTACAAAGTAAAATAATGATGGCGTTTATAACTAATAAAAATAATCCGAGAGTAACCACTGTTACGGGCAATGTCAGGATAACCAATATTGGTTTTATAAACAAATTAAGCAATCCTAGAACAAAAGCAACAATTACAGCTGTTCCAAAACTTGCCACATGAACACCAGTTAAAAGGTTAGACAGTAACAAAACCAAGGCTGCTGTAACAAGAAGTCTAAGTATTAATTTCATAACTTTTTCTTTTAAATTTTAAATAAATGTACTAAAATTTTTATCACAAAAACTACTCTTTTAAAAAGGAAGCTGTCATTTCGAAAAACATTTTCGGATTTTCGGCATGAAGCCAATGCCCAGCGTTTGGAATCGTTTCTAGTTTTAAGTTTGGAAAATGCTGACGGATTCCATTAAGATCTGCATCTTGAATATAACCAGAATTTCCTCCGCGGATAAACAATGTCGGCTGGTCAAAAACTAAACCGTCTGGCAAAGGTTTTCCTATAGCATCCAGATTATTATTAAAAGCTTCTAAATTGAATCTGAAAGCTAATTGCCCAGGTTCTTTCCAATATAAATTTTTCAATAAAAACTGGCGTGTTCCAAAATCGGGAACATATTGTGACAAAGTTGCTTCTACGTCATTTCGGCTTGGTTTTACCGAAAAATCAATAGCGTTTAATCCTTCCAAAATATCTTGATGATGCTGTTTATAAAATCTCGGGCCAATATCTGCCACTATCAATTTATCTACAATTTCTGGATGCGTAGTCGCGAATAGCATAGCAACTTTTCCTCCCATTGAATGTCCTAGAATATCAATTCGTGTTAGATTATTTGCTTGACAGTATTCATAAACGTCCTGAACCATTGCTTCGTAACTCCACTCGTCTGAGTGAAAACTGCGGCCGTGGTTTCTTAAATCTAAAATATGAACTTGAAATCCGGCTTCTACATATTGTCCTGCTAGGGTTTTCCAGTTATCAGACATTCCGAGAAAGCCGTGGATGATGACAAATGGTTTTCCTTCGCCTTCTATTTTTGAGTATAACATATTTAAATATTTATTTTTTGAGATTCTCTGCGAAACTCTGTGTGAATCTTTGTGTAAAAGTTATCACACAGAGTTTCGCAGAGACTCGCAAAAGTGTTATTTCAATTTATTCAGATACATATTCACCGTATTATCCAAACCTAGATAAAGTGCCTCTGAAATCAAGGCATGACCAATAGAAACCTCTAATAAACCAGGAATATTTTGTTTAAAAAACTTAATATTATCCAAACTCAAATCGTGTCCAGCATTGATTCCTAAACCTAATTCATTTGCCAATTTAGCGGCTTCAACATAAGGATCAATCCCTCTTTCGTTTCCTAAATCGTATTGGTGCGCAAAAGATTCTGTGTACAATTCAATTCTATCTGTACCCGTTTTTTTAGCTCCTTCAATCATTTCCAAAATCGGATCAACAAAAATCGAAGTTCTGATTCCGTTTCTTTGAAATTCCTGAATCACTTCTGTCAAATATTCTTGATTTTTTATTGTATCCCAACCTGCAGAAGAAGTTATAGCGCCAATTGCGTCTGGAACCAAGGTTACTTGGTCTGGCTTGCATTCTAAAACCAAATCAATAAAATTATGCTGCGGATTTCCTTCAATATTATATTCTGTTGTAACTACTGCTTTTAAATCGCGCGCATCCTGATAACGAATATGGCGCTCATCTGGACGTGGGTGAATAGTAATTCCTTGCCCGCCAAATCGCTGAATATCTGCAGCCACTTTTAATAAATCAGGAACATTTCCGCCGCGAGCATTTCGTAGCGTTGCTATTTTATTGATATTTACACTTAATTTTGTCATATAAATAGATATTAATTCTAGTAACCTTATATTTGTTACGACAAAAATACAAAGTAAAACAGAGCGGTTTTCGGTATTTTTTGATTATTTTGCATCAAATATCCTCAATTGATTTATGACAGAAATTACAAACTATATCACAAACGATTTCAGAGCGATTGACAGTCAGGAAACGATAGCCTCGATTCAAGACTTTTTTATCGATGTAAATTTTTCTCATTTCCCGATTTTAGAAGACGGTACTTTCATTGGAAGCATCTCTTCTGATGATGTTGAAACGTTTGACATTGATAAAAAAGCAATTGACTACAAATATACTTTAGAACGTTTTTTTGCCAGAAAATCGATGATTTGGCTTGATGTTCTAGAGGTTTTTGCCAAAAACCATACGAACATCCTTCCTATTCTTGACGAAAACAATAATTATATTGGCTATTATGAAATGGTAGACATTATGAAGTTTTTTCAAGAAACTCCATTTTTAAAAGAACCAGGCGCTATTATTATTGTACAAAAAGGTCTTTTGGATTATTCAATGAGTGAGGTAACCCAAATTATAGAAAGCAATAACGGAAAAGTTTTAGGCTGTTTTGTTTCTGAAGCTGATACAGAAAACAATGTTCAGATTACGGTAAAAATTGGTTTAGGAGCAATTAATGAGATTATCCAGACCTATAGAAGATATGGTTACGAAATTATTTCTGAACATCAGGAAGACACTTATATTAACAGCTTAAAAGAGCGATCAGATTATTTAGACAAATACCTTAATATATAGATTTTGAATGTGCCAATGAGAAAATTAGTTAATTAGACATTTTTCACATTTGCAAATTATCTAATTGACACATTGACAAATTATCTAATTTAAATAGAATGAAAATAGCCATTTACGGACAATACTATCAGAATAGCACAGAACCTATTATAAAAGACATTTTCAAATTTTTCAATACCAATAACGTTGAAATGGTAATTGAAGAAAATTTCCTGAAAATGCTTTACGAAAAACAGCTTGTAAAAAAAGAATACAAAACTTTTTCTCCAAGTACTGCTTTAGACAATAGTTTTGAAATGCTGATTAGTATTGGAGGTGACGGTACCATTTTAAGAGCCGCTGCTTTTGTTCGTAATTCTGGAGTTCCTTTATTAGGTATAAATGCAGGCCGATTAGGTTTTCTTGCTAAAGTTCAGAAAGAAAATATCGAAAGTTTACTACAATATGTAATAGATCAAAATTACACCACTTCTGAAAGAACTTTGTTAGGATTAAGCTGTGAACCTTATAACGAGGCTTTTAAAGAACTTAATTTTGCAATGAATGAAGTTACAGTGAGCAGAAAAGACACGACTTCGATGATTACGGTTGAAACTTATTTGAACAATGAATATTTAAATTCTTATTGGGCCGACGGATTAATCATTTCAACGCCAACCGGATCAACAGGATATTCTCTAAGCTGCGGCGGACCAATTTTAACGCCAGATGTAAAAAGCCTTGTTATTACGCCAATTGCCCCTCACAATTTAACCGCCAGACCTCTTGTTATTCCTGACGACACTGAAATTACACTACGCGTAACAGGAAGAGAAGACCAATACTTGGTTTCTTTAGATTCGAGAATTTCCTCTGTGAAAAATGAATCTATTTTAAAAATTAAAAAAACAGATTACAAAATTAAAATGGTTGAAATACCAGGCGAAACTTTCTTAAAGACCTTGAGAAACAAACTGCTCTGGGGAGAAGATAAAAGAAATTAAACTCTTTTCTGATTCTTCACTATACGATAATACCACATTTTCTCGTTCTGCATGTAGTGAATCATCATTAAATGGCTCAAAATCATAACGTAAATTGAAAAAAAAGCACATTTAAGCAAAGGAACTTTGATTCGTATTGATAATTATTATATTTGCACGCAATTTTGAATTAAATGAAGAAAATTTTTAATTTATTGTTATGTTTTTTCCCCTTTATTACACTTAATGCTCAAATCAATGAGATTGGTGTTTTTCTTGGTGGAAGCAACTTTGTTGGAGATGTTGGTAAAACAACTTATATCAACCCAGAAAAACTAGCTTTTGGCATTCTGTATAAATGGAATAGAAGCCCTAGACATTCTTGGAGATTCTCTTACACCCAATCAAATGTTAGTGGAAACGATTTCAAATCGGAGGAATCAGGAAGAAACCAGAGAGGCTATCGTTTTGATAATGACATAAAAGAGCTTTCTGCTGGATTAGAATTTAACTTCTTTGATTTTAACTTACATGATTATCATACAAAAATTACACCTTATGTATATTCAGGATTAAATTTCTTTATCTTCGATAATTTATATAGGTATACTACAAGCCCAAACGTAATATATTCCGAAAACTCAAGCTCTCTTGCTATACCTTTTATATTAGGTATAAAATCGAATATAACGCCACGTTTCGTATTAGGACTTGAAACTGGAGTACGTTATACTTTTACAGACAATATTGACGGAAGCAACCCTGACACAAGTAGTTCAAACATTTTAAAGTTTGGAAATTTAAATAATAATGACTGGTATGTTTTTTCAGGTATTACTTTAACCTATACCTTTGGACAAAAACCTTGCTATTGCGCAGAATAAAATGAATTTAATAGAATCAATAGATCACACAAACTTACCAAAACACCTTGCCATTATTATGGACGGTAACGGACGTTGGGCTAAACAACAAGGCTTTCTGCGTGCATTTGGCCACGAAAATGGTACCAAATCTGTAAAAGACATCATCAAAACCTCAGCTAAACTAGGAATTGAATATTTAACGCTATATGCTTTCTCTACAGAAAACTGGAACCGCCCAAAACTTGAGGTACAGGCATTAATGAAAATATTGATTAATTCATTAAAAAAAGAACTCGTTACCCTTCAAGAAAACAATATCAGACTTAATGCAATAGGAAATCTTGATAAATTGCCAAAAACAGCCCAAAAAGAACTTTTGGATGTTATGGAAAAGACTAAAAATAATACACGCTTAACTCTTACTCTCGCTTTAAGCTACGGCTCTAGAGAAGAATTGGTAAATGCCGTAAAGTCAATTAGTGATAAAGTTAAAAATAATATAATTTCAATAGACACTATTGACGATTCAATTATAAATGAGCATCTTTACACGCAAAATTTACCTGACGTAGATTTATTAATACGAACAAGTGGAGAACATAGAATAAGTAATTTTTTGCTATGGCAGATCGCCTATGCAGAATTGTATTTTACTAATGTCTTGTGGCCAGACTTTAAAGACCAAGATTTATATGAGGCTATTATTAGTTATCAAAAAAGAGAACGTAGATTTGGAAAAACCAGTGAACAAATTAAATAATTTTTTAGTGTTGCAAAAAAAAATACAAATAGTCTTTACCCTTTTACTTTTGGGTAGTTTTTCACAAATTAAAGCACAAGAAAGAGTTCCTTTTGATCAAGGAAAAAAATATATTCTAGCTAAAGTTTCTGTTGTTGGTAAAATAAGCTTCAATGAACAGACTGTTGTTACCTTTTCAGGACTTCAAAAAGGCCAAGAGATCACTGTACCTGGAGAAGAAATCAGTAGTGCAATTAAAAAATTAGGAAAACTAGGGCTTTTTGATGAAATCGCGTTCTATGTTAATAAAGTAGAAAATGACAGTATCTATTTAGATTTAGACATTGTTGAGCTTCCTAAACTAAATGAAGTTAAAATCGTTGGTGTAAAGAAAAGTAAAATCGAAGGTTTAATTAAAGATAACAACTTGACAAAAAACAAAATTGTCAACGAAAACTTAATTACAACCACTAAAAACTACATCGAAAACAAGTATAAAAAAGAAGGTTTTTATAACACAAAAGTTACTATTACCAATACTCCTGATACTATTAACGGACACCAAGTTAATATGCTTGTCAGAATAGACAAAGGTGACAAAGTGAAAATCAGCAATATTGATTTCACTGGGAACAAACAACTTACAGACACGCAATTGCGTGCTGCGATGAAAGACACCAAACAGAAAAATTTTATTCGTGTCTTTAAAGCTTCTAAATTTATTCCAGAAAAATATAAAACTGATTTAGAAAAAGTAATCGCAACGTACAAAGAAAAAGGATATCGTGATGCGCGTATTATTTACGATTCTATAAAATATAACAAACAAAAAAATACACTTTCTATTAATATTAATGTAGAAGAAGGAAACAAATATTACTTCGGAAATATCAAGTTCTTAGGAAATACCGTTTATTCAGATCAGCTTTTAAACCGTTATTTAGGGATTAAAAAAGGAGAAACTTATAACGGAGTTTTATTAGAAAAAAGAATTGCTGATAAAACAAAACCAGATGCTGAAGACATTACTAACTTGTACCAAAACAACGGTTATTTGTTCTCAAACATTAATGCTGTAGAGGTTAGAACGGTTAATGACACTATCGATTTTGAGATTAGAGTTACTGAAGGTCCTATCGCTTATTTCAATAAAATTACGGTTGTTGGAAACGACAAAACAAACGATCATGTTATTTACCGTGAGTTAAGAACAAAACCAGGTGAAAAATACAGTAAAGAACAATTGGTTAGAACGATTCGTGAGATTGGACAATTAGGATTCTTTGATCCTGAGGCAATCGATCCTAAGTTTAAAAACGTAGATGCTGGAGCTGGAACTGTTGATATTGAATACAATGTAGTTGAAAAAGGATCTAGCCAGGTCGAACTTCAAGGAGGTTATGGCGGTGGAGGTTTCATTGGTACATTAGGACTTTCGTTTAACAACTTCTCTGCGCGAAAAATGTTCGACAAAGAAGCTTATAAGCCTTTACCAATGGGAGATGGACAAAAAGTAGCGCTTCGTCTGCAAGGAAGTACATACTTCCAAACGTATAGTTTATCGTTCTCAGAGCCTTGGTTTGGAGGAAAGAAACCAGTACAGTTTAGTTCATCTATTTCATATAGTAAGCAATTTCTTAACAATTATATTACTCGAACTGTTGATAGAAGCAAAAGTTTTAATATTTTTACAGTCCAAGTTGGTTTAGCTAAAAGGTTAACCGTGCCAGATGACTACTTCGTATTATCACAATCGGTAAGTTATCAGCATTACGACTTGAACAATTATAATACAGGTTTGTTTACGTTTGGTAATGGTGCGTCAAGAAACTTAGCTTATACAATCGGACTTTCAAGAAGTAATAAAGGAACAAATCCTATCTTCCCAATGTATGGTTCTGAATTTAGTATTTCTGCTAAAGTTACTCCTCCATATTCATTATTTAACGGAATTGATTATGGTGATTTGCAAAACCAGAAAGAATACAAAACACAATATACAGGAACATCAGGAAGTGGTATAGACGGAAAACCGCTTAACAATGGTGACTATGTTAAAACAGAAACTGTAAACGGTCAAACAGGTTATGCGAGTGTAGGATCAGACTATTCAAGCGCTGATACAGATGTGGCAAAAGTCGATCAGAAAAAATACAACTGGTTAGAATATTATAAAGTTAAATTTAAAGGAGACTGGTATACTAAGGTTTATGGAAAATTAGTATTAAGAACGCTAACAGAGTTTGGTTTCTTAGGAGCTTATAACCAAGAAAGAGGTGTTATTCCGTTTGAACGTTT
This sequence comes from Flavobacterium sp. 38, assembly GCF_057799715.1. Taxonomy (NCBI): domain Bacteria; kingdom Pseudomonadati; phylum Bacteroidota; class Flavobacteriia; order Flavobacteriales; family Flavobacteriaceae; genus Flavobacterium; species Flavobacterium sp. 38. The sequence goes on from NZ_JBYNWZ010000005.1 coordinate 151,751, forward strand.
TTACTTAGGAGGTGATGGTATGGCAAACTACTCAATGGATGGTAGAGAAACTATTCAGTTGAGAGGTTATCCAAATAACTCTTTAACTCCAGTAAACATAAATGGTGATGCAATTGGTGCAACGATTTACAACAAATTCTCTATGGAATTACGTTACCCAATTACATTAAAAGCATCGGCTTCTATTTTTGCATTAACATTCTTAGAAGCAGGTTCATCATATCCAACGTTTAAAGATTACAACCCGTTTGACTTAAACCGTTCTGCTGGTGCTGGTTTACGCGTATTTATGCCTGCATTTGGATTATTGGGTATCGACTTTGGTTACGGATTTGACGCTCTTCCAGGACAAACAAAAGCGAATGGATGGGAAACACACTTTATCATTGGACAACAATTTTAGTGAAATAACGTTTGGTTAAAAATCATCAAATAAAGTTATGTTATGAGAAAACAATTTTTATTTATATTTTTAGCCTTGATTGTAGCAAATACAAGTCAGGCACAAGGTAAGACGACTAGAATAGGCTACATCGACATGGAATATATTTTAGAAAATGTTTCCGATTATAAAGAAGCCAAATCACAATTGGAGCAAAAAGCTCAAAAGTGGAAACAGGAAGTTGAGGCTAAAAAATTAAATATAAATAATTTGAAAGAAAGCTTAAAAACAGAAAAAGCTTTACTTACAAAAGAATTAATAGAAGAAAGAGAAACTGAAATTAAGTTTCTTGAGCAGGAAATGATGGATTATCAGCAGAAACAATTTGGTTCTGACGGTAATTTAATGAGACAAAAGGCAGCTTTGGCAAAGCCTATACAAGATCAGGTTTTTACTGCTGTGCAAGATATAGCAGAAGCAAAAAATTACGATTTTGTTTTTGATAAATCATCAGATCTTACGATGCTTTTTAGCAATAAAAGATTTGATATCAGCGATCAGGTTTTAAGAATTTTAAACCGTACTGAAAAACGTGAACAGCTGACGAAAAAAGAATTGAAACAGCAAGAAGCTAAAGAAAATCTTGAAAATGCAATTGATGAGAATCCAGCAATGCAAGATCGCCAGAAAGCACTAGACGAAAAAAGAGCTGCTAGAGAGAAATTAATTCAAGATCGAAAATTAGAGCAGGAAGCTAAGAGAAAAGAATACGAAGATCGAAGAAATGCAGCAGCTGCAGAGAGAGAAGCCAAAAAAAATGGCACGGTTTCTGGAACAGTTCCATCAACAGCGGTCCCTGCTGCAACAAGCGGAGCTGTTAACACAAATTCGACTGCTAAACCTGCAACAACGCCTGCGGCAACAGGAGAAACTCCTGCCACAGAACAGCCTGCAATGTCAAAAGCAGAAGAAAGACAATTACTTTACGAACAGCGTAAAAAAGAATTGGAAGAGAGAAGAAAGAAAATTTTAGAAGAAAGAGAAGCGGCTAAAAAAGCAAAAGAAGCCGAACAACAAAAAGCAAATACGACCAATAATTAATTAATATTTTAAAAATGATGAAACAAATCAAAACTTTACTAATTGCTGCGATTTTAATTTTAGGAGCAAGTAACACAATGAACGCGCAAGCGAAGGTAGCCCATGTTGATGTAAGCGAGATCATGTCTAAAATGCCTGCTATGCTAGATGCTCAAAATCAATTACAGAAATTAAGTGGAACTTATGATGCTGAATACAAAAAGATGGTTGACGAATATCAAGTAAAAATCAAAAAGTACGAAGCTGAAGCTGCAACTGTAACTGATGCTGTAAACGGTGAGCGTTCTAAAGAGGTTCAAGATATGCAAAAGAGAATTGTTGATTACAGAGACAATGCTCAAAAAGAATTACAACAAAAAGAAACTGACATCGTAAAACCATTAATGGAAAAAGTAAGAGCTTCTATCCAAAAAGTTGGAAAAGCTAAAGGTTTCCAATACGTTTTAGACGGTTCTACTTTATTATTAGCTGATGGTCCAAACATCACTGCTGACGTTAAAAAAGATTTAGGATTCTAAGAAATTAAATCGCTATAATTAAACTGCTCAATTTTATAATTTGAGCAGTTTTTTTTTACAAAAAATTAAACATAATATTTGGCATAATTTATAGATTTGACTTAACTTAGAATAACGAATTTATATTTAAAAAATACTACTTTTGCTTTATGACAAACAATAATCCTATAGGCGTTTTTGATTCTGGTATTGGCGGAACTTCCATCTGGAGCGCTATTCATGATCTTCTTCCAAATGAAAAAACCATTTATCTGGCTGACAGTAAAAATGCTCCTTATGGACAAAAAAGTAAGGACGAAATTGTTGCATTGAGTAAAAAAAATGTAGAATTTTTATTAGAGAATAATTGCAAATTAATTGTTGTGGCCTGTAATACAGCAACAACAAATGCTATATTCGAACTTCGTAGAGATTATGATATTCCGTTTGTTGGAATTGAGCCTGCAATTAAACCTGCAGCGAACAATTCGCAGACACAGGTAATTGGAATCCTAGCTACAAAAGGAACTCTTAACAGTGAATTATTTAATAAAACGGCTGAGATGTTTCAGAATACTAAAATCATTGAACAAGTTGGGCACGGACTTGTACAGCTTATTGAAGATGGCAATTTGTATTCGCCAGAAATGACACAATTACTGGAGTCATACCTACAGCCTATGATCGAAGCTAATATTGATTATTTGGTTTTAGGATGCAGCCATTATCCTTATTTAATTCCACAGATAAAAAAAATTCTCCCAGATCATATTAAAATAATAGATTCAGGAGAAGCTGTTGCGCGCCAGACCAAAAACCTGCTTCGCGATAAAGTTGGTTTTTCTGAAAGTGCAGATCATGATCCTTTATTTTATGTCAACTCAAATCCTACGGTTTTAGAGTCAATTTTAGAACATAAATATCCTGTAATCAAAAAAGACTTTTAGAATATTATTCAAACTTTCGCTTGACGAACCAAATTCCGTCCAACGATAAATTGAGTGATATTTTATGGTAATTTTCTTTTATTAAATCATTTGCAATTCTGCCTTTCTGCCCGTAAGAATAAGAAATATTAAGTGAAGAAAATGTATTGTCTATTGGCAGATTTAACCCAATAGAAATAGAGGCATTGTTTACGCGCTGTTTGTCGATTTCTAGATAGCCATTATCAAAATTCACACCTGCAGCGTACCCTACTCTATCGCAATATTTCCTGACATTCTTTTTGGCACTATAAGTAAATCCGAGCGCAAAACGATCCTGATTTACAAATTCGCCATAAAGTTCAGACTGCTTTGTGTTTTTCCAAAAACTCTTTTCGTAATCCAAAGTCACATTCAGATTATTTTTAAACCTTTTGCTGGCTCCAAAACCAATTTCTAGAGGCATATAATAATCGTCTGTATCTGTAGCTTGATCGGTTTCTATTGCAGATTCTACTTCGTCTGCGATGCTTGTTACCGTCTGTACTTTTGAAGCGTTTATTCTCGCTGGAACTTTAACCGTTGTTCCGATTGTAAAAGTAGAATCTATTTTAAACTGAGCACCTAAAGTCGCTCGAACTCCTCTATAATCTGTTTGTTTATGTATTGTTGTAATGGCATTTGAAATTAAAAAAGCGCGATCATCAACCGTATTTCCAAACAAAACTGTTCCCGTTGCTCCCAATGTCAATTTTTTACCGAATCTATATCCGTATGAAAAATCTAAATTATTCAAACCGCCAGATCCTTGAGCCGTTACATAATAGTATTCCTGGCTATCGGCAATTGGAAGCTTTAAATTTGAGATTTTAAACACCGAACTAGAATAAGGTCGGAGTGCTAAACTAAAACCTGAATTTTTAGTCACTGGAAAAGCAAAAGCTAAATGCGAAAATTGAAAATTATTTCGCTTTTCTGTACGCGTACTACTCTGATACGTTGTGGCAATAGCTTTTCCTCCAATATCAAAAAGAAAATGATTCGAATACATAAATCCTAGCGATGCGGGATTTAGGTTGTTAATAAAAGTATCTGAAGGCAAAGCAATACCTGAACCGCCAATTGAAGGCAGATAGCCAAAATCTGCATCATACAAACTGCCAACGCCATAAAGCGAATACGGAGAACTTGAAATACTTTGAGAAAAGGAAGTCAGCGACAGTAGAAGGAAGCAGCTCCATAAAACAATATTATTTTTCATTTAATAAGAGATGTAATAAATTTTCAGCTGAATTTTATTGTTGGCATGTTTTTGATTGCCCAAAACTATTCGGTTAACAGACTGGGCTATTCCGGGCAAGGTTAAAATAAGTGACGACCTTGAATCGGATGCTTTTAGCATTTCTTTCTGGAGAAAAGCTCCGATAGAAATAGAATACCCGACATTTTCATTAAATTCGTCGCTCTTTTGATTCAGTTTCCCATAAACTGTGCTTCCAGCAGAATTTACGAGCGTTGAACTAATTCTATTCAAATTATCTCCCACATAAACAGTTAGAGAATCTGCTAAAGGATATTTTTCGGAATAAGAATTATTGACAGGTTTCAAAATCAATTCTGCATCGACAATGGCTCCATTGGTTGATATATTTTTAAACTGCTTTATATTCGGAAAATCCACCCTACAGGCCACACCTGTCCCCGATTGAATATATCCCTGATTGTTGGTCAGTGTACTGGAAAGCTTACCCGTCGAAATGGGAAGGTTTTCAAGAATAGTCCCTGTCTTGTCTGAGGAAATAGAATTGAACTGCTTAGTAGCATCCAAAATTTGAAAATCGATTGTAAAAGGTACTTCATCTGCATCGGCTTGGTATTTGGAATAATACATTCGAACCTTACTTTCAGAAACACTAAATCCAATAGCGCTGGACGAATTTGAAGTTTCTGGAACTAAAACCAATCCTTTCAAGTATTCTGTAAAAGTATCAAAATCTGTAACCTCTCTTTTTTTGATTTTTTGAAAAAGGGCTTCACCAAACTCTTTGCTCATTTTGATATTAATAGAATCTTTTTGCACAGGTCTTGGTCTATATGATATTATACCAAGACTTTCTGGACTGTATGCCAAAGTTGAGTTATTATAAAAATTATCATCCTCGGTATTTGGCTTCACTTTTTGCAGTAAACGATGAATATTAAACGTCTGCACTTTTGTTGTATCTCCGTAATAATAATGGTCGTATTTCAGAATCATCGAAATAGAATCGAAAACATAATTGACAGCTTCTGTATCTGAACCAACGCTGGATAATGCATAAATGCTTGTAGAAAGCTGGAAATAACTATCTGATTTTACTTTTCCGAAAATAGGATCTTCATAATTTCCAATTAAAATTCTGCCGCGATTTGAAGTTGCTAGAGAGTCAAAATTTATAGTTGACATATCGACCGTAACAGTATCAATCATAATCACCTTATTGCTTAAAGCCAGATAATCTGACCCAACAGTAAATTCTCCCGTATCGGTATCTGTACCACATGAAAATAAGGTCAGTACAAAAAGCAGTATCAATATAAACTTGTGCATAATTTTATTTTTGAGCAAATATAAATTGCACACTTTGGCGACACACTATAACATATACTACCGCGCTTTTTTAAGCTACAAATAGCACGAATTGATCTATAACCTGAATTCTATTATCAAATATTAATTCGACTGGGAAAACGCCGATTTTGTCTATCAAAACACGTCATATATATATCTTCTTTTTTTTAAGGGCGCCATCCATCTAATTTTGAGCCAATAAAATAAATAATGAAAGTACGGTTTTTAATTTGTTCTCTTTTTTTGATTTCATTTTTTGGTTTAAAAGCTCAGGAAAATTTGAGTGCTACTGTAAATTTTAAAACAGAGCCAACAGAAAAGATAAATTTTAATGAAACAGACATTGCAGTTCTTTATCAGAAAAAAATAGGAACAAAAAGCAAAATAGCGAACACATTGGAATATTCTAATTTGAAGGTGAATTACGAATTGAACCCCTATAATTTTTATGCGGATCAAGATCAATTCAACCAAGTTCAAAACAAGTTTGAATATTCATCTGAAATAGCAGAAAAAACAAAATGGCAGGTTTCTATTATTCCTACGGCAAATTTCCAAAGTAAATTGGATTTTTCAGATATTATAGTCTTAGGAAGTTTGGCAATTTCACAGCAGTTTGGTTCAAAAATAAATTTAACAATTGGAGCTGGAAGAACTTCAATTTTTGGAACGCCAAAAATCACGCCGATGGTTGCTTTTGATTATAAAATAAATGAGAAAACCGATTTTAAAATTGGATTCCCAGATTCGAGAATTTCCTATTCAAACAATGACAGAAACAAGTTTAGTCTGACGAATAGTTTTAATGGGAATTTTTATCATTTAGACAAAACAGATAATAATGCTGAAAAGGCAGTTTTATCGCAAATGGCATCGGCTTTAGAATATGAAAGAAATGTTGGAGGCAATTGGTTTTTAAATTTTAAAGCGGGTTACGATTTCAACAAAAAATACAATTTACTGGATAACAGCGACCATAAAACATACGACTACAATAGCGGGAATGGCTACGCTTTAGGAATAGGGATCAAATACAAACAATAAATATTAAATACACTATGATTAATCTAAAAAAAGGAATTTTATTCACAGCGCTTTTTTCAAGCCTCTTTTTGATAAGCTGCAGCAATGATAATGATGACGATGATTTGATTGGAAACTGGATTAAAAAATCGGCTTTTGACGGCCCTGCGAGATCTAGTGCAACAAGTTTCGTTATCGGAGATTTTGCCTATGTAGTTGGCGGTTATACCGGAGATGTTTATTTAAAAGATTTATGGGTTTATAACTCAACTGGAGATTATTGGGAACAAAAAGCAGATTTTGGAGGCGTAGGAAGAAGTTCTGCTTCTAGTTTTGCTTTAAACGAAAAAGGTTATGTTGGTCTTGGTTACGACGGAACAAACAAACTGAAAGATTTTTATCAGTACGATCCTACTGCAAATAGTTGGACACAAAAAACAGATTTTGCAGGAACAGCACGTTATGCTGCCGTTGGTTTTCAGGTAGGCGGAAAAGCGTATTTTGGAACAGGCTATGATGGAAATTATTTAAAAGATTTTTATCAATATGACGATCAGGCCAATACTTGGACCTTGGTAAATGGTTTCAGCGGAAACAAAAGACGTAATGCGACAGTTTTTACAATTGCAGACAAGGCTTATTTAGTAACTGGAGTAAACAATGGCGTTTATCAGGAAGATTTCTGGGAATTTGACCCATCGACAGATGTGTGGACAAGAAAACGTGATATCGACAAAGATACAGACGATGATTACAGCTACAATGACGATTATGCAATTGTACGCTCTAATGCCTCTAGTTTTTCTATGAATGGTTTAGGATATGTTGTAGGAGGTGAAAACATCAAAACTATTTGGGAATACAATCCATCAACTGATTTATGGACAGAAAGAACTCCAATGGAAGGCGCAACAAGAACAGACGCCGTTGGTTTTGCCATCAATAACCGCGGATTTTACATGTTAGGACGAATTGGTTCTACCTATTTTGATGATGCATGGGAGTTTAAACCATTGGATGAACAAAGTGACGATGATAATTAAACATAAACAATTCTTCTGGAGTAACATCCAGAAGAGTTTAATCGTTTTTATAATTCTTCTTTGTGCAGCTTGCGCAAAAAAAGAAACCTTAACAACAGCTTCTTTTCAAACCGATGCTGGCTGGGGCTATACCATTGCCTACAAAGAAAAAGTTTTAATAAAACAATCGGTTATTCCTGTAATAAGCGACACTAAAAGTTTTGAAACAGAAACCGATGCCCTAAAAGTTGCTAATCTTGTTAAGCAGAAACTCAAACAAAACTTATCTCCAACGGTAACCAAAAATGAATTAATTTTATTAAAAATAAAATTGTAAATGCAGATCGATACCATTAAAAATACAGGCTATAACAAAATATTATTCCATTGTGCGATATGGATTTTCTTTATTTTGACTTCTTTAATTCAGTTTTACGAAAGTCCATTTAAGATCAATAACGATTTTTATGCGCAGTGGATTACTGGAATTATTTTGTTTTATTTCAACTATTTTTATTTGGTTCCAAATTATTTGCTGCAAAAAAAATACTGGCTTTATTTTACGTTTGCTTTTGTTTTAATTGCTGTATTTATGGTTATCAGGCTACACTATTTTATTCCTGAAATTAGACATTTAAGACCCGAGAATATCGTACATGCCAGATTGGTCCCTCATAATTCTCATGGGCTTTTTGACCCAAAGTTTATGCCTAGAGAACGAATGACAGAAAGAGTAGAAATGAAACAGCCGCTTTTCTTTAAAATTGGGCCTTCATTTTTTTATATTCTTGTTATTACAATCTCTGCCATTATTAGAACATTAACTGAATTTTATAATAATCAGCAAAATAAACTGATTGCCGAAACACATCGAACAAATACTGAATTAATATATCTGCGCAAACAAACCAATCCGCATTTTTTATTTAATTCTTTAAACAGTATTTATTCTTTGGCACACAAAAAATCTGATTTGGTCCCTGATGCCATCGTCACCTTGTCTGAACTCATGCGCTATATGCTGTATGAGACTGACAACAAAACGGTGGCTTTAGAAAAAGAAGTTAATTACATTCAGAATTATATCGAACTGCAAAAGCTGCGATTAAACAATATTGAAGACATTGTAATTAATGTTCACGGCGATACGAGAAACAAATTTATCGAGCCTCTATTATTGATTTCTTTTGTCGAAAATGCCTTTAAATACGGAACCGACTATAAAGGAGCAGCTCACGTAAAAATCAAGATCTTGATTACAGATAACAATCTTGATTTCTGGATCGAAAACACCATTGAAAATTATGTGAAAGACCCAGAAAATTCGGGAATTGGATTGGTAAATATCCAAAGCCGTCTTGATCTTCTGTATCCAAACGCACACGAACTAACCATTACTCAGGATAACGAATATTACCGAGTTCATTTGAATTTAAAGTTAGACGAAATTAAAACCGCATTACATTAAACAAAACTGATTATGGACAGAAAAAAATTTATCCGAAATGGTATTTTGGGCATTGCCTCATTGGCAACAGCTACCAAATTTTTAGAATCTTGTTCTAAAAGCGACAATGAAGAAACTGACTCGGCTAATTCTGGAGACGGAAGCTGCACCGTTTCTCCTTCAGAAACAAAAGGTCCGTTTCCGATCAAAACTCCAAGTCAGTTGGTTTTAGAAAACATCAAATCTGACCGTGTTGGAATTGCCTTATTGATTAATTTAAAAATTGAGAACAAAAATAACAATTGCGAACCTCTTTCTGGTGCTTTAGTAGATATTTGGCATTGCGACAAAGATGGAAATTATTCTGAATATGGCGGAACACAAATGCAGCAGACCGATTATACGTCTGTTCATTTCTTGAGAGGAAGACAAACTTCTAATACGAGCGGAGAAGTTTCTTTTATATCAATTTATCCAGGCTGGTACCAAGGAAGAGCGCCTCACGTACACGTAGAAGTTCTGTCAAGCACAGGAAATTCTTTACTGGTAACACAGATTGCTTTTCCAGAAACAATTTCAAGCGAGGTATATTCCAGCACCAATTATGCTGCTCACGGGCAAGCAGATACTGCAAATACGAGAGATAATGTTTTTGCTGATAGTTTAGCCGATGAACTGGCAACCATAACAGGCAATCTGACGGATGGTTTTACACTAACGAAAACCATAACCGTAAACGCATAATTTTGATTAGTTAAACCAGTATTTTATGAAAATTTTAAAACTTAATTTACTGGTTTCAAATTACTTTTGACTGCTAAACAAATTTTAACAAATTAATTCAGAAAAGATGAAATGTGTAATTATTGATGACGAACCTTTAGCTGTAGAATTATTGCAGGATTTTGTCAAAAAAGTAGATACTCTCGAGCTGATAAACACTTTCAATAATGCTATTGATGCCGTTTCATTTATCAATCAGAATAATGTTGATTTGGTTTTTCTGGATATTCAGATGCCGCATTTTTCTGGAATTGATTTTTTAAATACTATAGAAAAAAAGCCTTTGGTTATTTTTACAACTGCTTATTCTGATTATGCTGTCGAAGGATTTAATCTTGGCGCTGTCGATTATTTAGTAAAACCAATTCCGTTTCATCGATTCTTAAAAGCGGTAGTAAGAGCACAGCAAGCTTTACAGCCTTCTGTGGCAAGTCAAACAGTTGCAGAAAACAACAATACGCCCGAAATTCAACAGGATTTTATGTTTGTTCGAGCAGAATATGAAAATGTAAAATTGAATTTTGCCGATATTCTTTTTATCGAAGGTTTAAAAGACTATGTCAAAATTTACACCACCGACAATAAGTTTACGCTGACATTGATCAGTTTAATTAAATTGGAAAATTTACTTTCTAGCAAAGGTTTTGCGAGAATTCACAGATCGTATATTATCAATATCAAACACGTAAAATCGATTCAGAAAAACAAGGTTTTAATAAGCGATAAAAGAATCCCAATCAGCGAAAGCTACAAAAATACTTTCTTCGAAAAAATAAACCTCTAAATTGATAAATTCCAAAAAAAATAAAATTCCAAATTCCAAAAGGTTGCTGAGAACATTGGAATTTGGAATTTTTTATTTGGAATTTTTAAAGTTATTCTTCGTTTTTGAACCAGCTCGAATACATTACATAATTATTCGAAATGCGTTCGATTTCGCCTGCAAAATCAGACTGGTCAATGTCTTTTACTTTTTTGGCTGGAATTCCAGCGTAAATAGTTCCCGAAGGCACAACCGTGTTTTGTGTTACCACAGAGCCGGCACCAATTATTGAATTGCTTTCTATAACACAATTATCCATAACAATTGCCCCCATTCCGATTAAAACATTATCGTGAATCGTACAACCGTGCACAATCGCGTTATGCCCAATCGAAACGTTATTCCCTATAATTGTCGGATGTTTTTGGTATGTACAGTGAATTACAGCACCATCTTGAATGTTTACTTTGTTTCCGACTTTAATAAAGTGTACATCCCCCCTCACAACAGCATTAAACCAAACGCTGCAAGATGCTCCAAAAGTAACATCTCCTACAATTGTAGCATTTTCGGCAACATAACAATCCTCTGGAATAAGAGGTGATTTTCCGTTTACAGATTTAATCAGCATAAAAATAAATTTAGTTAATTGCAGGACAATTACAGTCGTAACGTGCTTTTCTGCAGAATAAATTAACTCCCAAAGTAATTTGATGGTATCCGCCTGTATCAAACTTCACATTTCCCATAACTTGAGAATAGGTATAAGCAAACATAAAATTCTTGAAATTTACTCCAATAATAGGCGTAAAATATTGCAGTTTTTGAGTTGATACACTATTTCCTGCAATATATTGCGCTCCATCAAAAGCTCTTCTGTAGGATAACGCAGCCCAAAGACTTCCAAAATCCATATTTCTATACGCTTTCATATTCAAATCGAGTGTTTTTCCTTTCGTTTGGTCAAACAACTGAAAAAGAATCGAAGGCTCCCAAGTCCAATTAGTATTTTTACCGAACACATAACCAGCACTCAATAAATATTTTCTCAAATTATTATTCTCATAATCTGAATATAAGTCTTTTCTAGTCTGTATCAAGCCCTGAACCGTTGCATGTGCATAAAAGTCTAAATAATTATAAGATGCGCCGACATCCATCGTAAAATAATTATCGGTAAGGACAGAATTAGAAATCAGGGGATCTAAAGTAGGCCCAAATTTTGTTTCGTCTAACTGATTTTGCATTACGCCTCCGCTGATACCAAACGACAATTGATTCAAATCTATTTCATCTCTCGAAAACAAAATATGATGCGCGTAAGTCAACTTCACACCTTTTTGAGAATGGTATCCATTTTTATCATTAAAAAGAATAATTCCCGCACCAGAACGCTCGCCAATTCTTCCGTTAAAACTCAAAGTTTGCAATGCTGGAGCATCTTCTTCTCCAAACCACTGTTTTCTGGCTGTTAATCTGATCTTGGCGCAGTTTGCAGCACCTGCCATAGAAGGGTGAATTAAGTAATAATTATCAGACAAATAATCCGAATAAACAGGTATTCCCTCTTGAGAATAAGAGTACGAAACAGTAATGAGAAAAATTAATAAAACCTTGATTTTAAATTTCATAAAGGCAATTTTGTTTCTATATTATTTTCACTCTTGCAATTTAACACGATTTATTTGAAAAGAGTCTTAATTATTTCATTAAAAAATCAAATATAGCCATTAGTAGAAAATAACTTTAGTAAATTTGCAAAAAATATATAATCATGACTAAAATCACTATAAAAGAAACCCAAAATCCAACTATATTAAAGTTTGAATTTGAAGACTTTATTACTCAAAATCAAAACTTTGAGTTCAAAAATATTGACGAAGCACAAGCCTCTCCCCTAGCGCAGCAATTGTTCTATTTACCGTTTGTTAAGACCGTTTATATCTCAGGAAATTTTATCGCTATCGAAAGATACAGTATTGTGGATTGGGACGATGTAAAAGATGCTGTTGCAGAGCAAATCAGCGCGTTTGTTGACAAAGGAGGTGTTATCATTAAAATTGACGAAACAAAAGCCAAAAAACAGCCAATTACGGTGTACGGAGAAACTACTCCAAATCCTTCTGCATTGAAATTTGTTGTAAGCAGAATGCTGACTCGTAATGCCGTAGAATATAAAAACATCGATCAGACCGCTTCTTCTCCGCTAGCTCAGGAATTATTTAAATTCCCTTACGTGAAAGAGATTTTTATTGACGAAAACTATATTTCTGTTACCAAATATGAAATCAATGACTGGTCTGAAATTACTTTAGAATTAAGAACTTTTATTAAACAGTTTATCGAAAACGGAGGAACTGTTTTGGACGAAAGTCTTATCCAGACTGCTACGAAAAATGAAGTTACTAAAGATGAAGCTTTTGATAAACTGGATGTTACTTCTCAGCAAATCATCAATATCTTAGAAGAATATGTAAAACCTGCAGTAGCTGCTGATGGCGGAAACATTGCTTTTGAATCTTATAACGAAGATGATAAAACAGTAAAAGTATTGCTTCAAGGTGCTTGCAGCGGTTGCCCTTCTTCTACTTTTACCCTAAAAAGCGGCATCGAAAACATGCTAAAAAGCATGCTAAACGATGAAGCGATTAAAGTGGAAGCGGTTAATGCTTAATTACTTTAAAAAAATACATAGAAAGCGTCTCTTTGAGGCGCTTTTTTTATTATTAATCACTCGCTATCAATTATTTATCATTAAAAAAAACGAGTTAATTCTAAATTTTAACTAATATTGTGCTCCTAACCAATTAATTAACAACCATGAGATTATCTTCATTTTTTAAAAATTTATTTGGCTCAACCAAAGAGTCTGTGACCGAATTGGCCAATAATGCCGAAAGTACTTTTGAACAAGCTAAAGAAGCTGCCGCACCGTATATCGAGAAAGCCGAAGCTTTTGCAGAAGAAACAATTGAAAAAGTAAAAGAAGTTTCGGAACCTATTATTGATCAAGCTGCAGATTATGCTGAAAAAGCACAAGAAACGGTAAACGAATATGCCGATAAAGCGGCCAAAGTGGTAAATGATGCAGTTGATACTATTAAAGAAAAAACAGCTTCTTTTGCAAACGAACCTGCAGAAACTACTTCTTCTGAAACTGTTGTCGATGTAAGCGAAAAACCCGTTACAGAGGCTTAACAAACAATAAAAAACTAGGTCAAAGCATAAACTGATATTTCTAATAATATAAAATATATTTATATTTGCAGCACAAACACCACCTTCTCCCTATGAGAAGGTTTTTTTATTTTAAAAATTATGAATCTCGATCCCGAACAAGTAAGTAAATACGTTACTAGATTTATTAATATTTTGGTAGATTATTCACCAAAATTAATTTCTGCTTTTTTAATCTTATTTGTTGGTTTATATGCCATCAGATTGATTAATCGAATTATTAAAAAAATAATGATCAAGCGAGATCTTGATCCGACGCTGACAAAATTCTTATCGGACATTTTACTGTGGGCGTTACGAATATTATTGTTTGTAACCTTCATTTCCAAATTAGGAATAGAGACTTCTTCATTCGTCGCTATTTTAGGAGCTATGGGTCTTGCAGTTGGTTTGTCATTGCAAGGATCACTTTCTAATTTTGCCGGCGGAATGCTTATTATTGTTTTTAAACCATTTAAAGTGGGAGACACGATAGAAGCGCAAGGTGTTATCGCAACAGTTCTTGAAATCCAGATTTTTGTAACCAAAATGCTTACCGGAAATAATCAAACTGTATTTGTTCCTAATGGTTCTTTATCTAACGGAAATATCATCAATTACTCGATGCAGGGAGAAAGAAGAGCAGATTTGACTTTTGCTATTTCTTATGATTCAGATATCAGAAAGGCGAAAGAAATTCTTCTTGAGGTTCTGGATAAAAATCCTAAAGTATTAAAGACTCCTGCGCCAGAGGTTTTCGTAAAAAATCTATCGGCAAGTTCTATTGATTTTGCTGTTCGTCCTTGGGCAAAAAATGCTAATTACGGAGCCGTTTTTTCTGACACTCTAGAAAATTGCAAAATAGCTTTGGATGAAGCTGGGATTTCAGTTCAACCGTATACTATACAGAAATAGTACTTATCAGTGTTATTGAAATTGAAAATTTAATTTTAACACAAAGACGACAACAAAGAGAAAAATATTTCTTTCACATAGTTCAACTATGTGTATTTAAATAAGTGAAACGCCTTTATTTAAGTTTCTAAAACTATGTTTCTATGTGTTTAAAAGCAATTTCGTCTAAGTAAATTATTATTGTTTCTTTGGCGGAGCAATCATAAAATCTTTCAAATAATAAGGTTCAAAATAAGCGACATCTACAGTGTCGCTTTTTTGATATTTATCAAAACTAATTTTACTCATTGCTTGAGCTGAAGGGTATTTTATATTTTCTAAAAAAACAAAGTTGTCTTTAGTCAAAAATGGCTTGCATTTATCAGCACAATCGCCAACAAAGTAAAGCTTGTCTGTATATTCTTGAAATGAGTTTTCGTCAATAATTTCAGCTTTAATAGCTCTCTCAAGCGTTAAATCTGAATTAAAAATAGCGCTGTAAACTTCCATACGGCGTGCGTCTAACATCGGTATGATTTTCCCATCTGCAACTCCTGCCTGAGAAGCCAAAGTCTGCAAGGTATCTACAGCAATTAACGGAATATTTAAAGCATAGCACAAACCTTTTGCTGCCGAAACACCAATTCTCAAACCCGTATACGATCCTGGTCCCTGACTAACTGCAACAGCTTTTAATTCATGCACAGAAATACCTGCTTTTGCTATTACTTCTTCAATAAAAACATGAAGTTTTTCGGCATGCGAATATCCTTCATCTGACAATTCGCTGCAAACAATGGTCTGGCCATCTTTTGCAATAGATACTGAACAATTTTTAGTAGCCGTTTCGATATTGAGAATAAAAGACAAAATATGTAATTTTTAAATATTAATTATTTTTTTGTGAACTAAAAGAAGCCGAAGGTTTTAAAACTAGCTTCGGCTTCTTTTAGCTTAAAATATGATTATTTCTTTGGAGTTTCAGCTTTCTTAAGTTTTACCTTATCTCCAGAATTTAGCTCTTTAGAAACTGTAGTATATGGACCTGTAATCACAACATCGCCAGGTTTTAACCCAGACATTACTTCGATATTAGTATCGTCCTGAATTCCAGTTTTAATGACTCTAATTTTAGCTTTGTCTCCAACTTTAACAAAAACACATTCGAATTTTTTATCGCTTTTTGGAGCTGCTTTTTTATCTTCATTTGGATCTTCAACTTTAAAATCTTTTACAGCCGTAGTGTCCGATTTTACAACAACAGAACTAATTGGCACTGCCAAAACATTTGTTTTTGTTGTGGTAATAATATCAACCGTAGCGGTCATTCCAGGTCTAAAAGGAGAATAAGTACTTGGTTTTCCTTCTAATAAATCTTGATAAGAGTCTTTTAAAATACGAACCTTAACTTTAAAATTAGTTACCTGATCTGAAGTCAAAGTGGTGCTTGCAGAATTTGAAATACTGGTTACAATTCCTTTAAATTTCTTTTTCAAATAAGCATCAACTTCCACATTTGCTTCGTCGCCTATTTTTATTTTTACGATGTCATTTTCGTTTACGTCAACTTCAACCTCCATATTATTCAGGTTGGCAACACGAAGAAGCTCTGTTCCGGCCATTTGCTGCGTTCCCAAAACTCTTTCTCCCAACTCTACGTTTAATACAGAAATAGTTCCGTCTGCTGGAGAATAAATTGTTGTACGTCCTAAGTTATCTCTTGCTTCACTAACAGAAGCCGAAGCACTCTGAACGTTATAATAGGAGTTTTGTTTCGTTGCTTTTGCCACTTCAAAAGATGCAATTGCTTTGTCCCAATCCGATCTCGAAATTACACCTTTGTCATAAAGTGTTTTATTACGCTCGTAATTGGCTTTTGCTTCTTTATAACTAGCCTCAGACTGTGTTAAACCAGCTTTAGATCCAGACAAATTAGAAACCGAACGATTGTAGCTTGAAGTATATAAATCGGGATTGATTTTAACCAATAAATCTCCTTTTTTTACAACTTGCCCTTCTTTTACATTCAATAATATGATTTCTCCAGAAACTTCAGGTGAAATTTTAACTTCGATTTCAGGTTGAATTTTACCTGTCGCCGAAACGGTTTCAACAATTGTAGAAGCCGTCACTTTTGCAATTTCTACTTCTTTTCCTTCATCTTTACTTCCTATTATTCCACCATTTTTAAGAGCCACTAAAGCAATGATAAGTATTAACACACCGCCTAATAAGAAATAAACTGTTTTTTTTGACATAATAGATTATTTTGTAATAATTGGAACAATTGGAATTCCGAAATAAAACTCTAATATTTTAATTTTGAACATGTAATCGTACTTCGTTCTGATAACATCAGACTGCGCATTGGTCAATAATGTTTGAGCTTGTGTGAAATCGAATGAATTCATTAAACCAACATCATATTTTTCTTTTGCATAATTGTAAGCCTGCTGTCTTGCTTCTAAGGTTACTGTAGATGCTTCAAACGTATTTAAAGCCGCTTTAGCATCTGTAAAAGCTGTATAAACATTACGTTGCAAATCTAAACTTTTTTGCTCTAAATCTATTTTAGATTTTTCTAAACTTACTTTGTTACGTTCTACATTATTTCGTACTGAGAAACCATTGAAGATAGGCACTGAAAGCTGAAATCCGAAAGATTGTCCTTTATTATCTCTAAATTGGTCAAAAATTGGATCTGCTTTTCCTAAAACAGGCGTGAAATTATTCTGTAAAACTGCTTGATTAGTTCCTTCAACAAATCCAATCTGAGAAGTTGGATTTGCCGTATTTGGTGTTGACCCAGTTATAATATCAGAATAACTTGCTCTCGTATTAAAGTTGTAGAAAGCACTTAAGGTTGGCTGATACGCCCCTTTAGCGATAGCAACGTTTTTTTCTGCAATTTCCAGATTTGTCTGGGCTAGTTTTAACTCTGTTCTCGTTTCTTTAGCCTTATTATAGATTTCTACTGGTGTCTGTGCCAGTATATTGTTTTCATCTGCCACTTTAGTATCATCTACAACATCAAAATCTGCAAATTCTTTCAATTGTAAAAGCTGAGCTAAACTCAATTTAGAAATCAATAAATTATTTTCAGAAACTGCAATATTTTGTTTGTCTGTTGCAACAGTTGCTTTCAAATCGAATAAATCTCCACGCGGAATAGTTCCTGCATTTACCATTTCTTCAGAACGCGCAAATCGTTTTTCATCAATTATCAACTGTTCCTTTTTAACTTTTAAATCTTCTTTATTAGATAAAATCTGCAAAAAAGCGCTGGCAACATTTAAAGAAATATCTTCCTGCATTTTTAGCAGCTGATACTGAGAAGAAATGATGCTTAATTTTGCTCTCCTCATAGTATTTTGATTCTGCAAACCTTTATATATATCTACTCCAGCATTTAATCCTACAGAAGAATATTGTGTAGTTGAATTACGTAAAATACCGGTAGTTACGTCTTGGTTCAAACCAATGTTCCAAGAGTGAGAAGCATTTCCGTTTACAGATGGAAGGTAATTTCCTAAAGCACCTCTTTTATCAATTTCAGCATTTTTTACATCTAATTCAGATAGTTTTACTGTGATATTATTTTCAAGAGCATATCTAACGCACTCTTCTAAAGTCCATTGCTTTGATTGTGCCTGTCCAGTTAATCCGAAACCGAATAACATTGCAATAACCAGACTATTATATTTGTTTATTTTCATATACTTTTAATGAAGGCGCAGTAAACCGAACTACGCAAATTTAACATTTTTAAAACCAAAAAGATCCTTAAACCTTCAAATTAGATTATTTTTTTTCTTTGTCTCCTTCGTTAATCAAGCCTTGATTCCAGATTTTAATTTTATCTGTATCATTTACACCGCTTTTAACTTGAACATAGATTCCGTCACTAACCCCAAGAACCAAATCTCTTCTTTGAAATTTCTGTGGAGCAGTTTCAACTTCTACATAAGGCTTTTGTGTTTTTTTGTCAAATTGAACCAGAGACTCTTTTATTGCCAGAACTTTTTCTGCTTTCTCCAAAATAATGGAAGCATTAGCACTTAAACCAGCTCTAATAAAAGTATCGTCTCTGTTAACCATTTGCGCTTTTATTTCAAATTGGATTGCACCATTTTCTGTAACTCCTTTTGGAGCAATATAATTTAAAACAGCATCAAACTTTTTATTTTCAATTGCACCAATTGTAATTTCAATCGGCATTTTTTCTTTAATTTTTCCAACCTCAGATTCATCAATTTTCCCAATAAAAATCATTCTTCCAACATCGGCAACACTTGCAATTGTTGTTCCTTCATTAAAGTTATTACTTTCGATAACTTGGTTTCCTACTTTTACAGGAACATCCAGCACCATTCCGTTAACTGTAGAACGAATCAAAGTATTTGCATAGTTTCCTAAAGATGACGTTGTTCCCGTTTTAACAATATCCAAACTTTGCTTTGCAGCCAAATAAGTTTGTTTCGCCTGATTATATGCTACTTGAGCCGCATCAAAATCATTTGCAGAAATTACATCTTTTTCAAACAATGTTTTTTGTCTCTTATAAAGCTTTTCTTGATTGTCTAATGCAATTTTCGCTGTCGTCACTTGATTTTGTGTACTGCTCACATTCGAAACATTTGCCACCACTCTAATTTTGGCAATCATATCACCAGCTTTGATTTTTTCTCCAGCTTTGATATACACTTCTTCAATAATACCTGAAATATTTGGCTTGATTAAAACCTCTTCGTCAGGCTGAATATTTCCCGTCGCAATAGTATTTTTTACGATGGTTTTAATTTCTGCTTTTTCCGTTTTAAATACAATTGGCGATTCTTGATTTTTAGCATACAAATAGTAAAGCGCGCCAAAAAAAACAACTGCAATAAATATTAAAATGGTTACGGTTACTCCTTTTTTCATTTGTTTTTGGTTTAATCGATTTATTTTGATTGATAATTTATTCTGATCTTAATGCATCTACAGGTTTAACACTAATAGCGGTCTGCGCCGGAATAAAACCTGCAAGCAGTCCTGAACCTACTAATATTAATAATGCCACAAATACAACTCTCAAATCTACGCTAGGATTCGCAAACATAGTGTCGCTTCCTGGCGGCATGGAATCTAATGCCATATTTAAAAGCGCTATAATTCCTGTAGCAACAGCAATACCGAGCATTCCTGAAATAATGGTTAAAAATATAGATTCTAATAATATTTGTCCTCTAATTGCTGCAGGAGTTGCTCCCAAAGCTCTTCTAATTCCGATTTCTTTTGTTCGTTCTTTCACTACAATCAGCATGATATTAGAAATCCCAATTACTCCCGAAATCAAAACTAATGTTCCAACAAAGTAAGCAATTACTTGCAGAATATTAAACAGACTTTGCACTTTATTAAATTGTTCGTACAAGTCAAAATTTCCTACGGCACGATCATCTGTAGGATTCACAGAATGCAGTGCTTTAATGATTTCTAATATTTTAGGTTTTAATTCCGTTATAGACGATTCATCATTTGCTGTAAGAGCCATCCATCCTACTTTATCGCCATAATTAAAGGCCTGCTGAAAAGTAGTAAACGGAATAAAAATATTTTTTTGATCTTGTTCTGCATTTCCGCCTTGCTGTTTGGATTTATAAACTCCAACCACCATAAAGTTGATACCGTTAATTTTGATATAAGTCCCTACACATTCTTCTTCTTTACCATAAAGCTCGCTAATAACACCTTTACCAATTACAGCTACTTTTCTTCTTCCTTCAATATCCTGCTGATTAACAAAACGGCCTTTGATAATATCCATAGGCTGCTGTTTAATCAATTCTGGATAATCTCCATAAATAGTAAAAGCAGAAGTTTTGGTTCCTCTCACCACATTATTGGTTCCGTTAAAATCTCCCAGTTGATTTCTAGGAGAAACGTACAATAAATCTGGAATCGCTTGCTTTAGTGCAGCCACATCGCTGTTTCTAAAATCATAACGTCGTGTTTTTGGCAAACCTTTGTACGCTTTTGATGTTGTCTGGCTCCACATAAACATGGTATTTGTCGCAATTCCGTCAAAACCTTTTTTCACACCGTTTTCCAGTCCTTTTCCGGCAGCAAGCAATATTACTAAAATGAATATTCCCCAAAATACCCCAAAAGCAGTTAGAACCGTTCTGAAGACGTTTGCTGTTAAAGCCTGTAATATTTCGTCCCAATTATCTTTACTAAACATAATTATTCGTCTCTAAGTGCTACAATAGGTTTAATTTTGGCTGCTCTGTAGGCTGGAAAAAATCCCGCCATAGCTCCCGCAAATACTAGCAGGATTAAAGTGGTTAAAGCCACACCGAAATCTACTTCTGGATTTCTGAAAAATTCGCTTTCTACCATTGGCCCGACGAATTCTAATAAAAGCAGACTTCCTAGCAAGCCCACAAAACCAGCAATTGTCGTGATAAAGATAGATTCGTGAAGAATCATCGAAATAATCGAAAAAGGTGAAGCTCCCAATGCTTTTCGAATACCGATTTCTTTGGTTCTTTCTTTCACAATAATAAGCATGATATTACTCACACCTACCACGCCTGCAATAATGGTACAGATACCAACCCACCAGAAAAAGATTCTGATATATAAGTTTAAATCGTAAAATTGTTTGGCATCTTTAACAGAATTATAAACTCCCACACCTCCATCATCTTCAGGAGCCACCACATTTTTACTCTTTAACAAATCTTTTAAATCTTGCGTAAATTTTTCTGACTGCGCCAGCGCTTCATCATAATTGTCTGTCTTTTTTAAAGTAAAAAACAAGTTGCTAATTTTGTCTCCTCCACCAAAAGTTTTCTGAACTGTAGTTAATGGAAGATAAGCACGAGTCTCTTCTCTTTCTCCTCCCGGATCTGTAAAGACTCCAACTACTTTAAAATTAATGTTGTTAATTAGAATTTCCTCTCCGATTGCATCCTTGTCTTTCAGCAGATCGTTTTTCAATTTCATTCCAATAACCGCCACTTTTGCATTACTTTCTATATCCTTAGCATTTACATAACGGCCTTGAACTATGGTTAAGTTTTCTATTCCGCCATAATCTGGATTTACACCTCTAAACTGGTAACTTCCTGACTCTTTGCCGTAAGCAAAAGGTTGCCCCCAATAATTATTGGTTGAAGCTCTCAAATCTAATTTATCTTCAAATTTTTGTACCGATTGATTGTAATCGCTATTGCGAAATTGAATTTGTCTGCCTGGGTTTAATCCTTTATATTCTTTAGTCGTGGTTCCAGACCAAACCTCAATGATTCCTGCAGCATCACGTTCAAATTGTTTTTCAATTCCGTTTTGCAGACCTTTACCTGCACCGAGAAGAATTACCAAAATAAAAATTCCCGAAGCCACAGAAATTCCCGTTAAGAATGTTCTTAAACGGTTTTTAGAAATGGCCTCAAATATTTCCTGCCAGCGTTCAATATTAAACATAAGACGAAGCTCTAACTTGTTCTACTTTTTTATCATCGATAATTAATCCATCTTTTAGGACTACATTTCTTTTGCACATTGCAGCAATATCAGGTTCGTGTGTAACAATCAAAATTGTTTTTCCTTCGTCATTAATCCCTTGAATCAATTCCATAACTTCATAAGAAGTTTTAGTATCCAAAGCTCCAGTCGGCTCATCGGCAAGCAATACTTTCGGATTCGAAGCCAATGCTCTTGCAATAGCAACACGCTGTTTCTGACCTCCAGAAAGTTCATTTGGCAAGTGATGAACGTGTGTTCCTAAGCCAACTTTTTCCAAATATTTCATTGCTATCTCGTAACGTTCCTTTCTTTTTACACCTTGATAATACAATGGCATAGCAACATTGTCTAATGCGGTTTTGTAATTTATTAAGTTAAAAGACTGAAAAACAAAGCCTAAAAATTTGTTACGATATTTTGAAGCAATTGTTTCGTTTAATTTTTTAATCGGTGTTTTATCTAAAATATAACTTCCAGAATCGGCTTCGTCCAAAATCCCTAAAATATTAAGAAGTGTCGACTTACCCGAACCCGATGAACCCATGATCGCAACTAATTCTCCTTCTTCTATATTAAAATTAATTCCTTTTAACACGTGTAATTCTGAACTTCCCATCTTATAGGATTTGTGTAAATCTTTAATTTCGATCATGGTATTGTTAAATTTTTTAGACAATAATAACGTTTTTATTAAGTAATTTATGATAATAAAAAGTTAATAATTTTGTTACCTATTTTGTATTAGACTTGCTTTTTTACTTATTGTTACACTTTTTTAATAAAATATCATAGTTTTCGTAATTTTACCTTGTCTTAAAAATTCATACTAAATGAAGCTTACTTCTATTATTTCAATGTTTTCGGTGCTTGCCGTACTCACAAGCTGTTCTTCGACACAAAAATTAGAAACCTTAAAACCAGAACCAGATGATGCGAGTCCGCTAGTTTATGACAGCAACCCTTCATTCATCAATCTCCCTATTACAATAAAATTAAATGACATTGAAAATCAGACCAATGCTTTTCTTAACGGATTAATTTATGAAGATTCTAATATCGAAGACGACGATATTGAAATGAAAATCTGGAAACAAGCTCCGATCAAAATTCAAAATGACCCTGCTAATCCTGATAAACGAATTAAAACCATTTTGCCGCTTAAAGCGAATATCAAATACAGAATCGGCACAAAGAAATTAGGAGTCGAATTGTACGATGTGAGAGAATTTAATTTGAACGGAACTATTACTTTATCCAGCGAAACAGCTTTGACCAACTGGAAGCTCAGCACAAAAACTGAATTTAAATCGATCGATTGGAGTGAAACACCGACTATGAACGTTTTTGGCAAAAACATGCCGATTACGTATTTAATAAATCCTGCGATTTCTATTTTTAAAAATAAACTAGAAAAGACAATAGACGAAGCAATAGAAAAATCAATGGATTTTAAACCGAATGTTCTTCAGGCGGTCGAAAAAATCTGCACGCCATTTCAAATGAGCGACACTTATGAAAGTTGGCTTCGCATTGTTCCTGTCGAAATTTATTCTACAAATGCAAAACTTAAAAACGATTCTTTCCTGCTCGATATGGGTATGAAATGCAATATGGAAACCATCGTTGGCAAACAGCCAGAATCTAAATATAATGCTAGCAAAATTGTTCTAAAACCTGTTGCTAAAATTCCTAATCAGATTTCTGCCAATATTGCCGCGATTTCGAGTTATGTTGATGCTTCTAAAATTATGACCAAGAATTTTGCAGGCCAAGAATTTGGCTCAGGAAGCAAAAAAGTAACCGTTAAAAATGTTTCGATCTGGCATAAAGACGGAAAAATGGTTATTGCATTAGACGTGTTAGGATCTATAAACGGAACGCTTTATTTAAATGGTTTTCCGCAATATAATCCGCAGACAAAAGAAATCTATTTCGAAAAACTAGATTATGTTCTAGATACTAAAAGCAAATTGATGCGAACTGCAAACTGGCTTGCACAAGGTTACATTCTAAGAAAAATGGAAGAAAACTGTCGTTATTCAATCCAGCCCAATCTGGAAGAAGGCAAAAAAAGCATGGCTTCTTATTTAAAGAATTACTCCCCAATGCCTGGTGTATTTGTAAACGGAAAAATTGAAGATATTCAGTTTGATAAAATTCAATTGACCAATCAAGCCATAATTGCTTTCATCAAAATAAACGGGACGGTGAATGTTTCGGTAAACGGACTTAAATAAAAAAAAGCAGTGTAATTACACTGCTTTTTTCTTTTTAGAATACATTCGATAAATCAAATATCCGATTATTAATACCAGTAAATACGGAATTACCATTAAGTAAACAATTCCATCATTTACTGCTTCAGCTTTTTTAGTATTAGAATCTCCTCCTAAAGCCGCACGGCACATAGCGCATTGAGCGTTTGCAGAAATTCCAATTAAGAAAATACAAATTCCAAAAAACAAAGTTTGTGATTTGGATTTTGTGATTTGAATTTTATTTTTAGTGTACATAATATGGCGAAATCATTAAGTAAACCACTACTCCCGTTACAGCCACATACAGCCAAAGCGGAAAAGTGATTTTAGCTATTTTTCTGTGTCTATCAAAACGCTGTGCAAGCGCTCTTACATAGGTGATTAAAACAAGAGGAATAATAGCAATTGACAATAAAATATGTGTTACAAGAATAAAGAAATAGATATAACGAATTGCGCCTTCTCCACCAAACTTCGTAGAATCTGAAGTCATGTGATACGCAACATACATTACCAAAAATGCAACAGACAATGCAATAGCCAAAGTCATTAATCGCTCGTGAAGTTTTTGTTTTCCATTCTTTATAGCCAAAACAGCCACAACCAAAACTACAGCTGTAAAACCGTTAATTGTAGCATAAATTGGAGGCAACATTGATAATGGCTCAACATTATAACCGAAATCTTTAAGTTTAACTCCAAACAAAATTGCCACAACAACCGGAATTACAATTGAAACCGCAATAATGAATTTATTATATTTTTTCTCTAAAGTATTATCTTCCATTTTTATTCTTCTAATAAAATTTTAATGTCTTGCTGAATATCTCTTACTCCTTTTTTATCTAAACCATCATAATAGATACTCGGATTTCCAAATTCGTCTTTTCTACAACGAATATTTCCATCTTTATCAATTAGAGCAAACAAACCAGAATGTTCAAATCCGCCACTTACTTTATCATTTTCACCAGCATAAAGATTAAATCCTTTATTAGATAAATCCATAATTACGTTTCTATCTCCAGTCAAGAAATTCCAGTTAGAAGATTTAACCCCAAGCAGTTTTGCATGATCTTTTAAAACCTGAGGCGTATCGTGTTTTGGATCGATTGTAATAGAAACAATTCCAAAATTCGGATTTCCAAAAAAAGTCTTTTCAATCTCCAGCATGCTCATGTTCATCTTTGGACAAATAGACGGACAAGTTGTAAAGAAGAATTCTAAAACATATACTTTTCCTTTATAGGTTTCATTTGAAATTTTGACATTATCCTGATTCGTCAATTCGAATTTTGGAGCTGGTCCAATTGTCAAAAGTTTAGCTTCTTTTGAAGATTTGGCTCCCACATTATCCAAACGGTTTCCTTTTACAACGTCTCCGTTTTTAACTCGATCAACAATTTTAGGAATGGCGTAAATCCCAAAAATCAGAATGATAAAAGAGATTCCTATATATGATTTGTTTTTAAACATTATAAATGATTTTAAAGTTGCTTTGTAGCGTTGTGATTCTTCTTTAAAGCTGCGCGGTATTCGTATAAAATGATTTTGAAGTCATCCAGCATTTCATTACTCAACTCAGACGGGTGAAAGGTGTCATATCCCTCTTTATAATCTTTTTGTTCTTTTCTTCCTCTAAGATTTCTTTCTTTATCGATAATGTAAACATTAGAAGTTCCAAGATTTTCATTTAATTTACCTATCAAATGCAATCCATCATAAAACTTCTGGATTTCTTCTTTTGAAGCAAATACGAAATTCCAATTTTTAACATCTGTAAATGGAGATAAAGCATCAACTATTTTTTGAGCTTCTTTTTCAGTTCCTATCGGACACAGAACCACAAACTGAAGATCTTCGAACCCGTTGTAACGTTTATAGATCTTTTCATTTAGATTAAAATAATTCCCTCTATTTTCCAGAATATTGGTGCCGGCAAAACCTAATACGGTAATCTTTTTATCTAGGGAGATTTTTTTTCCATTTAATGAATTCCAATCTCCAAAATCAGGCACTTTAGATGTTATTACAGGAAGAGTTGTAAAACTATTTACACCAGAAGCAAAAAACAAATATGCTACAATTGGCAATACAAAAAGTACAAAGAGAACTATATTTTTTTTCATTGTAGTAACGGAAAGTTATTGAGGTACAAAAATAAAAAAATCCCGATGTTATCGGGACTCTTTTCGAATTAATATCATGTTAAAAATTCCATTTAATAGTAGAATCTTTAAAAACCCCATAAATATAATGTCCTTCTGTTAACAGAATAAACAATAAATATAAAACTAGGAAGATAACAGGAGAAACTACAGACCATCTAAGGCTGCTTTTTTCACCTTCCATGTGCATAAATGCCCATACAATATAATAAGCTTTGAAAATTGTTAGGATATAGAAAATCCAGTTTAACAAATTCAAACCAACAAAATGTGTAAATTCTAATGACGCAGGTTTGTAGATACCTAAGATAACTTCAACCGTAGTTACTAATGAAAGTAATCCGAAAACAAACCAGATTCTTTTTGTATTTGATACGTGCTCGTGTGACATAATAATTAAATTCTAAAATTAAACTAGGTAGAAAACTGTAAATACAAATACCCAAACTAAATCTACGAAGTGCCAGTATAATCCAACTTTTTCAACCATTTCGTAGCTTCTTCTCTTCTCGTAAGTACCTAATAATACATTAAAGAAAATAATGATATTGATAATAACTCCAGAGAATACGTGGAATCCGTGGAAACCTGTAATAAAGAAGAAGAAATCAGCAAATAATTTATTACCGTACTCGTTTCTGATCAAGTTAGCACCTTCTACAACATATTTAGCAGTTGCTAAATGTTTTTCAGACTCTTCTCTTGATAAGATTGTTTTTTTCTTTTTATCTGTAAGTTTTTCTGTTCTGATTAAAACTTCTGGATGAGCTTTAAAACCAGCCTGAACTTCAGCAACTGTGTAAGTTGGTAAAGACTGTGCATCTTCCATAAACCAAGTTGAATGGCTTCTTGTTAAAGCTTCTCTTTGTTCTGGCAATTTAACAGCAAAATCAGCTAAAGCTACTCTTTTACCATCTTTATCCACAAACTGAAGTAAACTTCCTCCAGCTGTTTCAACTGCACCGTACTCACCTTTAATGAAGTTTTTCCATTCCCAAGCTTGAGAACCAACGAAAATTAAACCTCCAATAATAGTTAAGAACATATAAACTGCAACTTTTGTCTTTTTCAATTGGTGCCCTGCATCAACAGCTAGTACCATTGTTACAGAAGAAAAGATCAAAATAAAAGTCATTAAAGCTACATAATACATTGGAGCCGCAACACCATGCATAAATGGGAAGTGAGTGAACACTTCATCAGCCAAAGGCCAAGTTTCAATAAATTTGAATCTAGAAAAACCATAAGCTCCTAGAAATCCAGAGAATGTTAAGGCGTCTGATACGATAAAAAACCACATCATCATTTTACCATAACTTGCTCCTAAAGGCTCATTGTGACCGCCTCCCCAAGTTTTTTCGTCGTTGTTTGCAGTAGTAACTGTCGCTCCCATAAAAGATATTCGTTAAAAAGTTCCCAAATTTACGTTTTTTTCTTATTTAAAGAAATATAAAAATAAAAATAAATATACCCATAATAAATCCAAAAAGTGCCAATACATCGCACCTAGCTCTATGCCAAGAGTTTGAGTCGAATTGTATTTTTGTTTAAAATGATTATAAATTATAATTAAAAGTGAAATTAATCCGCCAGCTAAGTGCAACAAGTGTGTAACTGTTACCACATAAAGAAAAGTTGTAGTAATTGAGCTACCTTCTCCTGTAAAGTAATACCCTTCTGCAACGATTTGTCCAAATCCTTGAAATTGTAATACCACAAATAAAATCCCTAAAGCCAAAGTTCCAAGAAGCAAGCTTGTAACTGCGCTTCTATTGTCTTTCTGAATGGCTTTTTTTGCCAGATGAAAAGTAACACTGCAGGCAATAATTACTGCTGTACTCCAATAGAAAGCCGAAGGAAGCTCAAAATTCTTCAACCAGTCTGCTCTTGATTTACTTACTACAAATGCACTTGTTAAACCAGCAAACATCATGGTCATACTAACCATCGCGAAAAGCAGAATCAGTTTTGCTGATTTTGATTTCCTTACTTGCTCTTCTGTTTTCAATATCATTTCCATAACTATCTTAAAAATTTATCTACTATAAATACAATTTGTAAAAGCGAAATATAAGAAACGCTCACTAACATTAATGTTCTTGCTGCTTTTGCAGTTCTTAGCTTATACAGACGAACTGCATAAAAAAGCATCCAAATCCCTAACAGAAACACTAAGACCGCTGCAATTGGAGAAATAAACAGTTGCCCTGTAAAACCTAACATAGGTAATAACGATGCTATTATAAGCCAAATTGTGTACAATATAATCTGTAATGCAGTGCCTTTATCTTTTTTACCTGTCGGAAGCATAAAAATTCCTGCTTTCTCATAGTCTTCATACAAAAACCATCCGATTGACCAAAAATGAGGAAACTGCCAAAAAAATTGAATTAAAAATAAAGTTCCCGCCTCAATACCAAACTCGCCAGTTGCAGCTACCCAACCCAGCATAAACGGAATTGCCCCAGGAAAAGCTCCAACAAAAACAGATAATGATGTAACTGTTTTTAAAGGTGTATAAACGCTTGTATATAAAAATATAGAAATTGCAGCAAACATTGCCGACTTAGCATTTATTGTATAAAGAAGCGCAATACCAATTATAGTAAGTAGACTTGCTACTAACAAAGCCACTTTAGGAGACATACGTCCAGAGGGAACCGGACGGTTTTTGGTGCGATCCATTAAAGAATCAATGTCTTTTTCGATTACCTGATTAAAAGCATTTGAAGCTCCAACCATACAGTAACCTCCTATTGATAAAACTAGAAGAACACTCCATTTAAAAGGATGATCAGAATCTACTCCTAATAAATATCCAGCAATAGAAGAAAACAATACACTAATCGCCAGACCAGCTTTAGTAATCTCTTTGAAATCTAGAAATATTGATTTGATTGATAATGTATTTTTTGCAGCGTTCAATACCGTTGTATTTTGTGTATTTTTTTTGAGTGGTGCAAATGTACAAATTAGATTGTAGAATATAATCCTATAAAATTAGATTTTTTTCAATAAACCCTTTACAAATTAAGATCTCAGCATTCTTTAACACTATTATTTCGAAAAATCTTATTAAAAACTAGTAATCAAAATACCAATTGAAAATATCTGAACGTAATCCGATGCTAAACCAAGTGGTACTTTGCTTAAAAGTTGTTGCTGTTTCTTGTGTTGGGTCAAAATTTCTGTAGATTAAACTTCCAAACAGCTTCAAATTTGTCATCGGATTAATTAAATACCCTCCTTGAATATCTGCAATAAAAACATTGGTTTTATTTCCCTGTCCAATTTTTACGCCTGTATCATACGGACGGTTTACATCATAACTTTTATAAATATTTCCTCCGTAGTTATAAGAGTCCTCTGCTGTGTCAAAATCCAAACCTCGCGTTCCCATTGTCAGCTTTGCATCGGCAAGCCAGCGTCCTTTGTGGTATCTTGCAATAGCAATAAGCTCTTGGAAGTTTCCGCCCCATTGGTGCCCAACGCTTTGATTATTATGTCCGTAATTTGTAATAACAGCACTGTGCGAGTATACATAAGGACGCACGCTATTCAATTCGACCTGTACTAAAAGATCTTTTACGTTAAACGCATTGAAATATTTTGCTCCAAGCTGAAATCCAAATTTATTCTTCCAGCTTTTATTTCCTGCTCCAACATCAGAAACAGAAAATTCATCAATCAAGAATTGCGAATAAAGATTTATGCTATTATTCCATTTGTATTTACCTGTTATTCCTAAAAGAGCATTTCCGCTTCTAGATGAAGAACCAAATTCTACCGCTCTGTAAAAAATAATCGGATTCACAAAATTAGCATCAAAACCTCTGTTGTTTGTATTGGTCCAAACTACAGATTCGAAAAAACCTAAATTCAATCTATTAGACACATTCCAGCTCAAATAATGATTGGCCATAAATTTTGTGGCGTAGGTTCTTTCGGCAGTTACTTCTGGACGAACGTCTTTCATCCACATATAGGTATTGGTATATTTAATTTTCCAAAATTTGGTATTCAATTTAAAATACGGATACGGACTTGCTCCATCGCTTTCCAATAAAGAACGGTAACCATCACCAATAAAATTTCGTCCATAACCTAACTGAAAGTCAAAAATTTTGCCCGGCGCAAAAGTTATATTCGCATCTGCTAAAGGAAAATCATAAGCATCTGTTTTGAATCTTTTGGCAATTCCAACTCCTGGAATTATCGCTGGATTTCCCCCAGATGGTTTAATAGATTCTGCGTAATCATTAAAATATCCTGCAAATCTTCCCTGACTTTCAAAAAATGTAGTCGTAAAGTTGATCTGCTTTCCTAAACCTCCTCTAAAGTTTAACGCTCTAGTATTCACGTAAGTGTAAGATGCATCAATATCTGAAGCTTTTCCTAATTGTAAATCTACAATCGGATTTAAAGCAAACCAATAATCTTCTCCTTGTATCTGCACTAGATTTTCATTCCACCATTTTCTGCCCAGCCAAGTCGAAGCTTTTTTCTGCAATGACTCGTTAACTGCTCTTAAATTATAATATTTGGAAACCTCAGCATACGTGTAAGGCTTAGATGCCGTGTGGTTATTTATCCCCACCTGATTCATTTCAGCATCAAATTGCGAGTAATAACTATGAGAAAATGGGATATTTAAATGACTTTCAAATTCTGGATTATTGTATTTTTTGTACACAATGCTATCCAATTCCGTCATTGGTTTTTCAACAGGTTTTAAAATTTGTGCCGCCGCCAAAGCCTCAGCCTCAAGCTGTGTCGCACTTTTTAGCGGAATATCAATAGAAATAGTATATTTAGAATACGTCGGTTTTCCGTTATAAGTTGAAGGTTTTATTTTTGGAAATTGTCCAAATACCCTTTTTGCTTCTTCAGACAACTCTTCGGTTTCTGCAGAAACATAAATTACTTTAAATTCTCCTTCAGCATTTACTTCAAAAAGCAATTTTACTGCTCCCTTATAATTGTTTTCTTTTAATTTTTGAGGAACTTGAAAATTTGCAAACACAAAATCCTGAACCTCTTTATAAAAACAGTTTTCTAATTTTTTGCTTTCTAAATTTTCGCAGTTAGGAAAAACGGGAAACATTTCTGCTGTAAAACCGGGCTGGACTGAAGAATTGCCCTTTTGCTGAGCAGAAACAATGAAGAATGAAAAGGTTAAAACAAGGGGCAAAAAAAACTTATTCACTTAAGATTTGGGTATTTATTTAATATTGATTTGGGGAAATTTCTCCGTTTGCAATTGCTTTTGCAGCCGAAGTACCGATACGTTTCACTCCTAAACGAATCATTTCTGCTGCTTCTTCAAATGAACGGACTCCGCCGGCTGCTTTTACAGAAAGTGGCGAAGCATTTTCGAGCATCATAATTATAGACGGAACTGTTGCTCCATTTGGGACATTATCATCTGTTTTATAAAAACCTGTAGAAGATTTTACATAAACAGATTCAAAATCATCTTCTTTAAAATTAGATACTACAACATGTTTTATTAAAGCAGATATCTGAATAATTTCTTTATCTGTTAGGGCCGCAACTTCAATAATCCATTTTACTGTTTTATCATTTGCCAAGCCTATCTGGGTTCCAATTAAGATTTCTTTTTTTACTAAATCAAGATCGCCATTTTTGAATGCTTCATAGTTACAAACAAAATCCAAATCGTCGGCTCCATTTGCAATAGCTTCATTTGCTTCTTTAATTTTGCTTTCAAGACTTGACTTCCCTTCTGGAAAATCGATTACAGTTCCTACTAATAAAACAGAATTGGTCTCAACAATCATTTTCTTAGCCAGCGCAACATATTCTGGGCGAATCATAATTAGTTTAAAGCCTTCTTGAATAGCTTCGGCAATTGCATTTTTGACCACAATAGTATTTTCTGCTTCCGAAAGACCAGCTTGAGATGCAGTTTTTAAATACGTCGAATCTAAATATTGCTTTACATTCATTTTGTTTGAAGTTGCAGAAAACCAGCACAAAAGTACATTTTATATTGATAAAATAAAGCTTTTTAACGGCTTGATTTTCTTGTAATAAAAAACCCACCGAAGTGGGTTTCAATTATATTTTATCGATTTGCTTTTTAAATCCTATTGCAGAAAAAACTGCTACAAAGGCTCCAAGCGCATTTGCTAGAATATCTGTAACATCTGCAGTTCGCGTTACTGTCAGAGCATTTTGGAGAATTTCGATTGTAATTCCAAAAAAAACAGAAAATATAAACGAAATCAGATACGCTTTATAATCATCTGCATCTTTTCCTTTTAATTCTTTTTTGAAAAACAAAATCCAAGAAATTGTAAATCCAAAATGAAAACAGAAATGTACAATTTTATCAATGCTTGGAAAACTAACCGCTGGTATATTACTAGAATCCGTCAGGCAAAAATAAGCAATGATTCCAGAGCAGATAATTGCCCAAATTAATAATAGTTGTTTAGGCACCGATTAATTCTTTATAAGCTTCATCAGACAATAAAGAATCGATTTCTGATGCATCAGCAATTTTTATTTTAATCATCCATCCAGCTCCATAAGGATCAGAATTTACAGTTTCAGGAGCACTTTCTAAATCTTCATTAAAAGCAATGATCTCACCTGTTAATGGTAAAAATAAATCAGAAACTGTTTTTACAGCCTCAACAGTTCCAAAAACTTCATCTTTTGAAAGTGTCTGATCTAAAGTTTCTACCTCAACATACACGATATCTCCTAACTCTTTTTGTGCAAAATGAGTAATTCCTACAGTCGCAACATCTCCTTCGATGCTAACCCATTCGTGATCTTTTGTGTACTTTAAATTTGCTGGTATGCTCATAATCGTTGTGTTTGAAAATTGATTGTTTAAAATTATAGCCACAAATGTAATAATCTTCTAATGAAATCTAGTTTAGAAACTAAAAATTAATTTCCGAAATTATAACGAAGCGTGAAACCTGATCTGATATTCGTTAAAGGGAAAGAAGTCGAAATAACTGCTTTCGAGAACGAATGATCATAATAGAATATGGCTGTCAAGTTTTTACTGAAAGCATAATCAGCTGTTAATTTTAAAGTCCAGATATTCTGTCCTGCTGCCAGCTGATTATTATCGTAATCTAAATATCGAACTAACGTCTCATTATTTCTATATGAAAAATCAGCTTTTATATTGATATCACTTTTAATAATTCCAGTTGGATTATCTGCCAATCTTGACGAAATAATTACGTCTTTAAAACGATATCCTACTCCCACAACATATTCTACTCCTCTAACTTCTGTCAATAAATTATTATCAAAACTCATAGACAGTGCACGGTCTTTTTTAACCTCTGTTAATAAACGGAATGAATTTTTCAGCTCAAAATCAACTCGAAGAAGCGGACTAAACTGCTCTACTAAGTTAACGTTAGACATAATCGTTTTATTAAAGAAGTTCGTGTTTACATCCTGTCCTAACGGATTTTCTAAATAATCAAAATTAGACCTAAACTGACTTATCGTGTAAGAAGCTCTATAATTATGCTGCAATGAAAAACGTCTAAAATGATCTTTAAAATACTTATAACGCATTAAACCATTATATTTTACATTCCAGTTTGGAATAGGGAAACTTCTAAAAATACTTGTTGAACTGCTTGAAGCATTTGCTCCCGTATACGCTGCCATGAAAGAAGGCAACAACACTGCTTGATTGCTTTTTGAGAAACCAATAGGATAACCTTCGTTGGCTACATAAATTTTATAATTTGGATCTGTCTCAGCTGGAATCGGATTTTCTGCATCTCCATATCTCGGAATTGGTCCTCCTCCATAATGCTGTTCAGCCAAACGGTTTGCGATAACCAAACGGTTACTTCTGAAATCATCAAATGCTGACGATACCGTTTCTGTACTTGTTGAAAAAGACGTCTTAATCAATACTGTTGAAATAGAAAACATTCCATAAGTATATGGTGACAATGGTAAATACTCACCTGTACTCTGGTCTACACTATATTGTTCTGATGAATTTTCAGAGTACGCTCTATCCATAGCCAAATCGATTTTCAAGTCAGGCAATAAATCGACATTTGCTGTTACTTTTAAAAGCTTGTTGCTTACTTGCGTAAAGTTTTGGTTAAAATTCTGATAACTGGTCAGCCAGCCATTTTTAGCTGCTTCAAAACGCACATCGTCCTGACTACCGAAAACGAATCCTAACGAAGGTTTAGACGTACCAAAGAATCCTACTCCAGGAATATAACCCGGTAAAACTGTACCACTGTTTTTTGTGTAGTTAATCTGAACATTTTTAACGCTCGTTAAAACTCCAATCAAACCATCATAAAAAGGATTACTGCTTGTAACTGGTTTAGCTGTATTTACAATTTTCTCTCCCGGTTTTGGCGGTGCTGCTGGTTTTGCTTTTGCTGGTTTTCCACCCGGAACGAGACCTAAATATTTATACAGCGTATTCATATTTAATGTAGTCGAAAGCGTATTCGAATTGGCATTTTGAACCGTATTTCCTAAATCCCAAGTCACCCCATTCTCTTCATATCTAGACATTGCAAGAGACGACCTTTGCCAATTATAATCGGCCGTATACGAATAAGTAGCTTTTACAAAACTAAAGATTGGAATTTTATTAATTGGAATATCATAGTTTAAAACCAATTGCTGTAAATGCTGATTTGGTATACCAATATCAAAATAATCGTCCCAAATATTAAAGTCTTCTTTAGGCGTGTTATCGTCGTTCAAAAAGTTTCTGACGATATTGTTAGACGCAGCTGTGTAATTTAATTTTAATGATTTAGTCAAATTAAATCCAAAACCATATTGATAATTAAATGCAAAGTTTCTTCTGTAAAGTGGATCAAGACCAATACCCTCAACATCAACTTGTCTGTATTGCTGGCGGTTGCTTTGTCTTAAAATGTTAGTGTTAAACGAAACATTCGAAGGAAGATAATTGATATTAAAATCACTCAACAGTTTCCAATAATCACTTGTTTTCATGAATTTGGTCTGCTTAAATGGCACTACTTCTTTTGGCTGGAAAGTATAAGCATAATTAACAGAAGTATTAGATTGCTCATCATCATAGCTCTCCACTTCATAATCGTGTCGCTCTACCTGATTGTACGATTGAGAGAACGTGAAGTTTTCTACATCATAAACATGCGGCTTTTGTTCTGGTGCTCTATCTTTTCTTACCCCAATAAAATTGATGCTTTTACGCTTTGTATAATCTACTGCACGAGTTCTAATATTGTCTTTTTCTGCTGGATCTGTAGTTTCTGCTATTAATTGATCCAATTTAATATCCTGATTAAAAGGATCATATTCTGGCGTAATAACTTCTTCGCCAATTGCATAATTGAATGGTAGATTAATACCCCATTTTGGAGGAAGCAGTTTCCCTAGATTGATATTGGTCACAATGTTGTACTGCTGAATATCTTCACGATCTCTTTCGTTGGCTCCTTGTTCTAAAGAACCAAAACCAATTGTACTCTTTTTACCAGAGGCAGACAATGTCATCAAATCGGCCATATTGGTATCAACATTTAATAATGCCGCCATACCGCCTTTGTTTTCTAAATCTGACATACGAAGTTCGTTAAACCAAACCTCTCCCATAATATCTTTATGGTTTGCAGCACTTTTTACTCCGACCATTAAATTTCGAACCAAACCAAAATTCGGATTTCCTTTAATACCTAACGTCAGCTTACTATCCTTATCTCCTCCTTCTACACTTGGATCTCGATCGGGATAATATATACCATTTATATCTCTTCTTGGATCATTAGGATCAATTTTCATTCCCAAAATTTTCATTCTAGTCAACAACTCTAAAGCAACGTCTATCTTGTTTTCTTCAAGCCAAACCTGATCTGGACTAATCGTACAAGATCCGCCCGTTCTTGTTACTTTTAACGGAATTTCTATCTGATAGAAGTTCTGCGTAAAATCATTACCAAAACGAATAAATCCAATCATTTCATCGTCTAAAAGAGGCATTTCATTAGGAAGTGATTCTGCGTGAAGGAACATTTTCAGTTTTTTGTACTGACGCATATCAACACTTACATTTTTGAAAACCGCTCTAGAATCTTGATATTCTAATCCACTACCACCAATTCGTACTGCTAAAGACTGCTCATTTTGGTTAATAATTGTATTGTTATTGTAAAGTTGTTCTCTTTGAACGCCTGGTGGAATAACATAATTTACAGGACATTTTGTACCGTTTTCTTGAATGTTTACTGCTGCAACATCAAATTGAGTTCCGTCATTATCTGGATCTGTATCATTTGCATCTAATGTTCCAGTATATTTTCTCCACTCTCCTCTTACTAAATCTAAAGCTCCAAAACGAACTGTCATTTGATCATTAAATCCTGTCATGAACATACGCATGAAACGGATTGATCTAAAATCGCTAATATTTCCGATAGTATTTTGAGGTTTTGAAACAGGAATTTTAAACTGAATCCATCTTGCATTGGTTGAACCTCCATTAGGAAGTTCTACATTTTGAACTTCTCTAATATCTGTAATATAATTTTCTCCAACCTGCATACCTGGTCTTACATCAATACTGTACTCATAATAAGCATTGATTGTACTCATTGTATTATCACGATTGATGTCCTCAACATCTGGAAGCGTTGTAGAACCTCGATTTGGATCGTCTACACTTACAGCAGAGTTTCCTTCTGTTCCATTGTATTTTTTATAACGATTTAAAACCCCTCCATCTGTATTTAAGAAATACTTATAATTATCTGCTGCAGGATCTTCTTCGCCGGCATAGTTCGTATAAATTGATCCTTCTTTTGCATCAGGCAAACCATCTAAACCAACATCCTGATTTTTACGATTGTCTGCATTGGTATCAAAGGCATAAATTAAGGATTGAGATGCTGGCACGTCTCCCCAAATTGGCTGCGGATTTACCATTATCTGATCTGGCCCTAAACCATTTTCATATTGTTTTCTTCCATCTTTCAGAACGTCTTCAGAAACTTCTCCTAAATTGAAATAAATTTTTCCGCTATTAGTTCCTGGAGCTTGCCCATTTCCTACATAAGGATCCAGTACCCAGAACTGAATGTATTCAACATTTCCTTGCTCAAAGTTCGTAGAGTTCAGCGCACGCATAATTCCACCAAAATTAGACGAAGGACTGCTGGCTCCAAAATTAGGATTATTGTTATAAGGCCCTCTATCTGATGGATAATAGGTTAAATCCAACGTATTAATAACTTGAATCTGCCCTTGTGCAATATCTGTATTCGGATAAAGCTCTCTACTGTAAATTCTTCTCGTTGTATTTAAAGATAAATCATCATTAGAAATTCCAGACGGCTTTGAAGTATAAAAAATTGGGTCAATCGTATACCAAGACAGCTTCGCACGTTTGAAGCCATATTCTAATGTATTTGAACTGGCATTGAAAGTATTGTCTGTAGCAGAAGTGATAAACGGTGTTGAAGCCAAACTCCACGCATAAGCCGATCTCATATCGATCGTAGTCTGAGTACCTTCAAAATCATCAATATAAATAGTTGCTTCTCCTTCAAAATCACTTGCTTTTGGGGCATCTGGTTTTAAAAATGCTACTTCTCCACGAATCGAAAGATTAGAAGGAACATCTGTATCAATATTCGGCAATTTATTGGCTAACCTTGTTAAGAATGGAACTTCTGTTGCATAGTTTCCGTTGAAACCAAAAATAGTATTATTTACCGATTCTTGTCCATAACTTGATTTTTGAGTAAAAGGACGTTCTGTCATTTTTAAGAAAGTACCACCTACAACAAATTTTTCAGAAATTTTATGCTCAACATTGAATCCCATAAATCTTCTTGTCTGCTGACCAAAGATTGAATTATTCTCCAACGATACTTCAATTGGAGTATTAGAAGCCTGAAGTGAAGGATCTAATATCTGTACTCTTCCTAATTGGTAATCTACACTATAATCGATACCTTCTACTAAAACTCTTCCTGCGGCTGTTACCACAACAGATCCTTGCGGCACGTTGAATGCACCGATTGGAATACCGTTACTTCCAGACGATTTATATTTTCCTCTTAATAAGAATTTGTTTTTATCACTATCCTGTAATGCACCGGCCTGAGTATTTCTATACATGTTTCTAAATACATATTTCCTCTGATTCGGGTTATAGGTAGTTGGATCATTATAGCTTTCTGCTGAACCAGTAATTTGAAGCTTCTTAAATAAAAGTTCCCCAAAAGGCTCTTTTGTTGTAAATATAATTCTAGCATTCTGCACATCAACAGTTACTCCTGGCACATAATCAAAGAAACCATCTCCGCCTTTTTGTGGATCATTATTATAATTTAACTGATCAAGGTTAAAAACGTTCAATAATGGCGTCTTAGTAATATAATAATTTTTCGGATCTGGATTTACAGGATCATCATCTGGGAAAAGAGTTCCTTGCACTGGCGTAATATAATTTATTGGCGAAGGATCAGTATAAAGAATGTTAAGTCTGAAATCTTCTTGTTTGATTTGATACGCTTGTGGAATTTGGTACACGTTTTTCATCATCAAATTCCAAACTGGATTTTGCACATTTGTTAAACTGCTTTTCAGCATTTTCAAAACCAAACTTTGTGTTACAATGGCCTGATTGGCATTGTTGTTTCCTGTAACTACAGTAGCATCTACACCATCACTTCCGAACTCTCCGACTTGGTATGTTTGTCCACCAACCGTATACTCAAACGCAACTGCTAAAATTTCGTCATTAGCCAAACGCTGTTGCAACGAGATATAACCTAACTGCGGATTAAAAGTAAACTCGTTTGTCGTTAATTTTCTAGCATTTTCTAGAACAGAGTAATCTGTACCTTCATTTACGTTGGTATTATTAAATCCTGATTTTGCAGTTACAATTTCTCTAATATTAGAATTTAAATAACTTCCAGCTCTTCCAATTGTCGCTGGATCGTATTTGTTATTGGTATTGTCAGTTGGAGAATCGATCGGTTTGTTAAAGAAGCCTGTTGGATCTGTAATAACCACAACTTCGTTATCTGGCACACCAGAAACCTGCCCTTCTCCTAAATCCTGAAGCGCAATAATATTTCTTAAGTTATTATTTGATGTTGTAACTCTATTCTGTTTATTGGTTACCCAAACTTCAATCCTTGTAACTTGTACACGGCTGTCAATTAATGGGTAATTTCGAAGAGAAGCATCGTATTTATTTCTAAAGTATTGCGATAAGAAGAAATGTCGGTCATTATCGTAATCTAATGCAAACAAATCGAAGTTTTGCACGGTTCCTCCACCTTCTGCGACTATACTTTTGGTTTGAGACTTCTGTTCTGAGAAAACTCCGGTAACGGTCGTCTTACCAAATTGCAGCTGTGCTTTGACTCCAAATAAACTTTGTGCCCCACGAATTAAGGTACTGTTTAAAGGCATGCTCACGTTACCCACCTCAACTTTCTGAACAATATCGTCTTCTGAAGGAGTGTAAGCTAGTTTAAATAAATTCTGAAAAGCAAATGTAGATTGCGTATCGTAGTTAGCGTTTACTTCTAAACGTGTTCCAATTTTTCCCATTAAACTCATACTGATTCTCTGATCGAAATCAAAAGTCAGGCTGGATCTGTTTCTTGGTGAAAATGATGGATTGTCTTGTTTGGTGTAGCGCATTCCCAAGTCCATCTCAACTGATCCTGTGGGCTTTACATCTATTGTATTACTACCAAAAATACTTTCGAATAAGCTAGAATTGATGTAATATCTTGGCAATAGGTCTTTTTTGGCTGCTTCTGCTCCGGCTTTTTTACCGTCAATGGCATCCATTTTTTGTCTAAAATAATTCCTTCTGGATTCTTTTAGAACTAGATCTTCGTATTCTCGCGGAGTTAAAATTAAAGGGTAATTGATAGAAAAACCATCAACTGAATTGGTGTAAATATAACGATCGGTAATAGGATCGTATCTATAGGCAGAGAGTACGCTTGGAGGATCTTCAAGCTCTATTTTACCTACAGAAAACTGAGTTTTAGTTGTATCTTGTGCTGCCGGTGTGACCTGTGCCCGCAAAACATTACCGCAGAGTAATACCAGCAACAAAATACAAATTTTACGCATAGAATTCTTTTATATAAAATGAAATTTATAAGCTTTTTAAAGCCTTTTTGATAATTGTTTCAACAGTAGCTTCAGGATCTTCTTTTACGATTTTTTCCACTACTTTTTCAGAAGCTTTTCGGACAAAACCTAACACTTCTAGAGCAGATAACGCTTCATCTCGGTTTCTATTGTTTTGAACAGCAAAAACTTCATCTATATCGTACAATTTAACAACTTTTTCCTTTAAATCAAGTATAACCCTTTGTGCTGTTTTGTTCCCAATCCCTTTGATAGACTGGATTACACCAACATCTCCAGATGCAATGGCATTTATAATTTGCTTTGGTTCAATTGACGAAAGCATTGTTCTTGCGATTCCAGCTCCGATTCCTGAAACAGAAAGCAGCATTCTAAAAATTTCACGTTCCGATTTCTCGGCAAAACCGTATAAAGTATGCGCATCTTCTTTAATTTGAAGATGCGTATACAATTTTATATTTTCAGAATTTGGAATTAAAGAGAAGGTATGCAGCGATATATTTACCTGATAACCAACTCCTCCACAATCAATTACAACTTCTGTAGGATTCTTTTCTACTAATCTTCCCTGCAAATGTGCTATCATAGATCTAATTTATTAGTATCAAATATAACAAAAATGACATAAAACTACGACAAATTTGTTCAATCCTTGTTAAGAACGTTTATTGTGTTATTTTATTCTTTTTAATTTCTTTTTCCTGTGCATCAATTACAGCAATTGCCGCCATATTGACCATTTCTTCAACGCTTGCACCCAATTGGAAAATGTGAACTGGTTTGCCCATACCCATCATAATTGGCCCAATTGAATTCACTTTGTACAATTCTTTTAACAATTTGTACGTGATATTTGCTGATTCTAAATTAGGGAAAACTAATGTATTTACTTTTTTTCCTGCTAATTTAGAGAATGGGAATTTCTCTTGAAGCAATTCTGGATTCAAAGCAAAATCTGCTTGAATTTCTCCGTCAACAATCATTTCTGGATGATTTTTATGCAGATAAGCCACTGCTTCTCTCACTTTTGATGCACTTTCGCTTGTTGAAGAACCAAAGTTTGAGAATGAAACCATTGCAATAACAGGCTCAACACCAAACATTTTAGCAGTCTTAGCCGTCATAATGGCAATATTAACAAGGTCTTGAGCAGACGGATTAATATTGATTGCCGTGTCTGATAAGAACATTGGTCCGCGAGACGTAAGCATCATGTTAGTAGTTGCAATTAAAGATGCATTCTGTGCTTTTGGAATCAATTGCATCATTGGTTTTACAACCGAAGGATAACTTCTTGAATGTCCAGTAACTACCGCATCAGCTTCTCCTTCGTTCACCATCATTGCAGCAAAATAGTTTCTTTCGCGCATGAATTTTTCAGCATCCAATTTAGAAACGCCTCTTCTTCCTCTTGTCTCCCAGAATGATTTTGCAAACTTATCACGTCTTGCGGCTTCCTCATCCGTTTTTGGGTCGATAATTTCTAAATCAGCATCAAAACCAAGTTCTTTTTTCAAATCTAAAATTGCTTCTTTATTTCCAAGTAAGATTGGGAATCCGATTCCGTCTTCGTAAACAATTTGAGCTGCTTTTAAAACATTTAATTGATCTGCTTCTGCGAAAACAACACGCTTAGGATTTACTTTAGCGCGGTTGGTAATCAAACGCACCATTTTATTATCGTTACCCATACGTTCCATAAGCTTCTCTTCGTAAGCTGCCCAGTCTGTAATAGGATTTTTTGCCACTCCAGATTCCATTGCCGCTTTTGCAACCGCCGGAGCTACAACCGTAATCAATCTAGGATCGAATGGTTTAGGAATGATATATTCTTGACCGAAACCAAGTTTTGTCGCACCGTAAGCTACGTTTACTTGTTCTGGAACTGGTTCTTTTGCCAAAATAGCTAAAGCTTTTACAGCCGCCATTTTCATTTCTTCGTTGATTTTTGTCGCTCTTACGTCTAGCGCTCCTCTAAAGATATATGGGAAACCTAATACGTTATTTACCTGATTAGGAAAATCTGAACGTCCTGTCGCCATAATAACGTCTTTTCTCGTTTCTACGGCCAAATTATAATCGATTTCCGGGTTTGGATTTGCCATTGCAAAAACAATCGGATTTTCTTTCATAGTTAATAACATTTCTGGTGAAAGAATATCACCAGAAGATAGTCCGATGAAAACATCGGCATCTTTTACAGCATCTGCTAAAGAAATTTTTGCACCGTCGATAGCGTATTTTAACTGTAAATCTGAAAGTGCAGGATTATCTTTTGTTAAAAGTCCTTTACTATTAAACATTAAAATGTTCTTTACTTTTACTCCTAAAGAAACGTATAAATCGGTACAAGCGATTGCAGCCGAACCTGCTCCCGAAACAACCATTTTTACATCTTCAGCTTTTTTTCCTGCTAATTCAAGTGCGTTGATTAAAGCTGCAGAAGAAATAATTGCCGTTCCGTGCTGATCGTCGTGCATTACCGGAATGTCCAATTCTTCAATAAGTCTTCTTTCGATTTCAAAAGATTCTGGAGCTTTGATATCTTCAAGGTTAATTCCTCCAAAAGTAGGTGCAATATTTTTTACAGTCTGAATAAATTCTTCTACATTTTTAGTATCAATTTCGATATCAAAAACGTCAATATCAGAGAATATTTTAAACAATAAACCTTTTCCTTCCATTACTGGTTTTCCTGCTTCTGGACCAATATCTCCAAGTCCTAAAACAGCTGTACCGTTTGAAATTACGGCTACTAAATTTCCTTTTGCTGTATATTTATAAACGTCTTCTACGTTTTCTGCAATTGCTAAACATGGCTCTGCAACTCCTGGCGAATAGGCCAATGATAAGTCTCTCTGTGTTGCGTATTTTTTTGTTGGAACTACCTGAATTTTTCCTGGAGTTGGCTCTGCGTGGTACAGTAACGCTTCTCTTTTTTTACTCTCTTTGTTCATTTTTTTAGCTTTTATTCTAGCTTACAAAGATATAAGTCTTGTTTTAAAATGGCGTCTTTTTAGCGTTTTCTTTTCCGAAAATCTATTTGGATAAATAAAAAAAGTCCAATAGAAATTGGACTCGTTTTGAATTTTTATCTTTTTTAGATACCGTTTATTGAGAAATATAAGAATTCAAATGGTTGATTGTGTCTTTCTGAATTTCTATAATTGCCTTAACCACATCACTGATTGAAATTATTCCAATCACGACTCCATCTTCCAAAACAGGCAGGTGTCTGATTCTTTTTTCGCTCATAAGTTCCATACAATCTTCGATATTATTTGAAAGTTTTACTGTAAAAACATTACTTTCCATAATCTCATGAACAAAAGTTTCTTTGGAAGATTTATCCTTTAGAACAATTTTTCGGGCATAATCTCTTTCAGACAATATTCCTTTTAGATTATTATCGTCGATAACCAAAATTGCCCCAATGTTTTTTTCTCCCATAACTTTTAACGCATCATAAACCGTTAAATTGGAGAAAATAGAATATACATTTCTTCCCTTTGCTTTAAGTATTTGATCTACAGTCATAATGAAAAATTTTTAGATCAATAAAGTTATAACAAAAAGAAACACAATCTACAGCGAAATCGATTTTTTAAAAACATAACTAATTCATTTTAAATATAATAACACAAAAACCAAATTTTCAACATTATAGTGTAAAGAATGAATTTGTTTAGAATGCTTTTTTGAGAAAAATTAGATTTTTTAACAACCAACAAGTAACTCCTAGCGGGGTTATTTTTGTAAACATAAAAAACCCTTTTCTAAAATCTAGAAAAGGGTTTTTATAAATTAAAAAGTTTTATTGGTTACATATCTACCACAATAAACTCGCTTCGTCTGTTTTGCTGATGCTGTTGTTCAGTACATTTTACACCATCTGCACATTTATTTGTTAATTGTGTTTCTCCGTATCCTTTAGCTGTTAATCTGTTTGGATCAACTCCTTTGCTTATTAACCAATCTCTTGTCGATTGTGCTCTTTTGTCTGATAAAACCTGATTGCTTTCAGAAGAAGAACGGCTGTCTGTATGAGAACGAATATCTAATTTTAGCTTTGGATATTGATTTAATGCTCCAACAACTTTTAATAATTGAGGCTCTGATGATTTTTTGATTGTTGACTTTCCTAAATCAAAAAAATTCATCGGG
The DNA here is from genome assembly GCF_057799715.1 of Flavobacterium sp. 38. Classification (NCBI taxonomy): domain Bacteria; kingdom Pseudomonadati; phylum Bacteroidota; class Flavobacteriia; order Flavobacteriales; family Flavobacteriaceae; genus Flavobacterium; species Flavobacterium sp. 38. The sequence goes on from NZ_JBYNWZ010000005.1 coordinate 196,681, forward strand.
ATATGAAGCAATTTTACTAAATCTGATCCAATATTAATGTTTGCAATTTTTACTGGTTTAACATAAACCTTATTTACTGCGATTGGCTTAGCTACAATTGGTTTAACGATTTTTTGAAGTTCAATTGGCAAGTCTGTTTTTCCATTTTCTTTCTTTAATGTAATGGAAACATCTTTACGGTTAAAATCTTCTTTAACAACTCTTATAGCATATTTTTTTCCGCATTTTACTTTATTAAAGACATAATTTCCTTTTTCGTCCGATTCGATACTTTGCAAAGTATTGAAGTTTTCATCAAATAAAATAAGCGATGCATTTGCTACAATTGCATTAGATTCTGCATCTGTAATTATTCCCGAAAGCTCTTGTTCGCAAACTAGTCTTTTTATTTCTGTAAATCTATAAATGTCGTCTAATCCATGTGCATTTTCACGATTTGAAGAGAAAAATCCGTTTCTATTTTTACTGTCAATTGTAAAAGCAAAATCATCCTGTTTCCCGTTTACAGGTTGTCCTACATTTTGAACATCATCAAATGTTCCGTCTTCATTTATTTTGGTTACATATATATCGAGACCTCCTAAACCTGGGCGTCCGTCTGAAGAAAAATATAATTCATTCTCTTCTGAAACAAATGGAAAAGTTTCTCTTCCTTCTGTATTAATAATCGCTCCTAAATTTTCTGGAGTGCCAAAGTTTCCGTCTGCATTTATATTCACTTTATAAATATCCGATTCTCCTAAAGTTCCAGGCATGTCTGATGCAAAATACAATACTTTTTCATCTGGACTTAAAGCAGGATGGGCTGTACTATACTGATTGCTGTTAAATGGCAATTCTTTTTCGTTTTTCCATTCTCCATCTACAAGTTCTACTTTGTACAGTTTCAATAATGTTACGCTCTTACTATTTTCTCCCCTTTTTCCATCTGTAAAATTATTTCTAGTAAAATACATTGTACGCCCATCTTTTGTAAAAATAGGAGACGATTCATTGTATTTCCCGTGGTCCTTTTTACGGAAAGGTTTTATTTTTCCGATGCTTCCATCTGGCAGTAAATCTGCTGTATAAAATTTAGAAAATGATTTGTTGGTCCATTTAAAATTAGTTTTAGTAATGGTACCTGTATCTCTCGCAGATGTAAAAATAATTTTATTGTCAAAAACGGTTCCTCCATAATCTGAAAATTCAGAGTTAACACCAGCATCTGCAATTTCAAAACGACCAGAATTTGATTTAATTTCTGCCAGGTAATTTTTTTCATTTCTAACCAAAGCCGCTCTATTCTGTGATGCTGCCTTTTGATTGAAAGCTTCTAAAACTTCGTCTGCCCTTTCGTAATGCCCAACAGATTTTAGCGCTTGTGCATATCGATATAAATACTCTGGCGATTGTTCTTTATTTATTCTATACAATTCTCCATACCATTTTTCGGCATTTCTTAAATCCCCAATAAAATAATATGAATTGCCCAGTTTTTGAAGCAACTTTTCATCAAATTTTGCTTTTTTCATTACATGTTTGTAGGCCTTTATGGCATCTACATACTCATAATCATCGTATTTTTTATCAGCTTTGCTTATTAGTTTTTCGTATTCTTTTTTTTCTTTCTCTTCTTTTTTTGCAAGTTTTGCCTGCTTGCTGCTCTTAGCTTTCTCTTCTTTGCTAACAGCTTTTGTCTGTGCGCTTATCTGGAAAAAAAAGCTTATCAATAAAAGGGTGTATCCTATTTTTTTAATTTTCATACCGGGCATTTATTTAGAAGAATCTTGGCGATATCATTTTATTGTAATTATTGAAAAACTCAAAACGAAGGAAAATTTCGTGCGATCCAGAATTGTATTTTCTCAATCTTGTCGTTTCATGATCATAACCATAACCTATATACATTCCTTTGGTCACTTGAAATCCTGCCATGGCACTAACTGATGCACTCCAGCGATAAGCAAGACCTAAAACAAATTTATCATTAAACATAAAGTTTCCAGAAACGTCAACCTGCAACGGAGCTCCTTCTACCATTTTTATCATTGTGGCTGGTTTGAACTTAATATATTCTAAACGATCCAAGTTAAATACATAACCCGCTATTAAATAGTAATTGATTTTATCTTTAAAAATGGCTACATCATCCGCGTCATAACGATTACTTTCAATAAAGTTTGGAACAGATAACCCAACATAAGCACGATCTGAATGAAAATAAACTCCGGCTCCAACATTCGGAGAAAACTTGTTTCTCAAATTTTGAAACTGCTGATCGTCTTGATCTTCCATGCTCAATTTATTAATATCGATATTAAACAGGTTAGCCGTACCTTTTATACCGAAAGATAAATTCCATGTTGGTGAAGTTGGGATTGTATAAGACAAATCTGCCGATAAGGTATTCTCTGTTGTAGGTCCGATTTTGTCATTTACCAAAGAAACACCAAGCCCTAAATCACTATTACTTAAAGGTGTATTTACAGAAAATGTGCTGGTTTGAGGCGCACCATCTAATCCAACCCATTGGGTGCGATACAATCCGAAAACGCTCAAGACTCCTCTAGAACCTGCGTAGGCTGGATTGACTTCGATTGTATTGTACATATATTGCGTAAACTGTGCGTCCTGCTGCGCATGCGACACAATCGAAAAAAACACAAAAACTAAAATTAACTTTTTCATTTTTAAAGCTTTATAACGGCTTAGCCTAAACTAAGCCGTAATCCATTTTATTTATTAAGGTATAAGTAACCAGATTCTTGGTGAGATGCGTTAGCACTATCATTGTATTTCAAAATGTAGAAATACGTTCCAACAGGCAGCCCTTCTGTTTGCTTAATTGTCGAACGTCCGTTAGAATACCCAACAAAAGCTCGGTCTGTATTGTTATATTGATCGATACTGAAAACCAAAACTCCCCAACGATTGTAAATCTCAACTGTATTATTTGGATAACATTCAATTCCTCGGATATAGAATCTTGCGTTTTTGCTGTCTCCATTTGGAGAGAAAGCATTCATTACTTTTATTGAACATCCATTTAAATCTAAGACTGTAGGATTATCGCCATCATTGTGCAAATCGTCTGACTGATCTTCTACCTCTACGCCTCTTAAACTACTTCCTTTTACAGTTGCTTGATTGCTTACGCTACCTTTATTAATATCTTCCTGAGTTATTTTGTAAACTGCTGTAAAATTCGATTCATTCGATTCATTTATTCCTAAATTAATTGCTTGTCCCGAAACTACAACTCCTGGTAAAGGGTCACTTATTGTTACTCCAGTAAGTGGCACATTTCCTGTATTGGTTACTGTAAATTTATATGTGATTGTTTCACCTGCATTTGCAAAACCACTCTTATTTTCATCATTAAATACCGCCGTTTTAACTATCGCAATCGCAGGAACTTCAACAAAAACAGTTAATACCCCTGTTGAACAATTTAATGGATTTGCTTTTTCGCAAACCTGATATGTTAACGTATACGTATTTCCTGGTGTGTTTGGTTTTACGCTCACTGTTCCGTCTGCATTCCACTCAAAATAAGCATCAGGAATTACTGGTTTAATAATAACATCCGCCGGATTAATTGGCTGTCCGTTAATCAAATCATTATCTAAAACATTTACAAATTCTATAGAACCGTTGATTCCGTCTACGCTAATATTAGTATCATTTCCTAAAGTAATCTCATTTGGCACTGAAGGTTCAACTGGATCAACACTGTTTACAACTGTAATTTTCACTACTGCTGTTGCGCTGCAATTTGATGTATTGGTTGCATCACAAATTTGATAAGTAACTTCATAAACTCCATTTGGAGTATTCGAAGCCATACTTATTGATCCATCTGCATTCAAAGTCACATTTGGATTAGATACAACAGTTGTTAAAACAACATCTGATGGGTTTGGTTTTACTCCGTTTAAAAAGTCATTAGTGAAAATATTAACTGAAGCAGTCGCTCCTTTTTTCACATCAATTGGTCCATCCTCATCATTATTTGCAATAATTGAGAATGTCGGACGTGCATTACATCCTGCTGTAGCAGCTGGATACGCTACAGAAACGGTTACTGTTGGATTTACTGAGAATTCGATTTTCACTCCATTTCTAGTAAGTTCAAAACCGTCAGCACCTTCTGTCCATTGTCCATTATTTAAAATCCAACCTGGCCAGTCTACTCCATTTCCGTTTGCATCAACTATCGCACCAGGCCAAATAACATTTCCGCTTAATGGTAAATTAGTTTGTGTTGCCACAACATTATTAGCACTATCAATCCATTTAATTGTCAATTGATTATTAGCTGCGAAATTATCTGGTGTTACCTTATAATTCACATAAGGAACATTGTTCGAGCAATAACTGTTTGCTTCTACCGTCATCGTTGGTTCTGCTACACTTACGTTTACAACATTTGAACTGCAGTTTGATGTATTTAACTTATCGCAAATTGAATAAGTCAATTCATAATTACCCGCAGGTGCATTAGGCGCAAGAATTGCATTTCCGTTTGCATCCAATGTTAAATATCCTTTTGGATCAGCAACCGTCACATTAAGAATTACATCTGATGGAACAAGAGCATTTCCGTCTTTAGTGTCATTTGCAAAAACATTGATTAATGTCTGTGGAACGTTTATTCCAACTGCTGATGGCACAGCATCTATATTTGCAACAATAATGCTTTCAACCGTCACTCTTACTGTATTTGAACTACAGTTTCCTGCATTTAATTTCTCACAGATTGTGTAAGTAACTTCATAATCTCCTGCTGGCGCATTGGCTCCTATAGTTACGCTACCGTCAGGGTTAATCGTTAAATACCCCTTTGGATCTGGTGTAACATTCAGATTTACATCTGATGGATTTAATGCCACTCCATTTTTAGTATCATTTGTAAAAATGTTAACTCCTAAATTCTTAGATGTGCTTGATGTTTTAACCGATGCAATATCATCTGAGTTTGCAATCAATGTTCCGTTATTTACTGCCACTTTTGAAATCGCTGTATCACAGTTTGAAGGATTGCTAATCTCACAAATACTGTACTCCACATCGTAAATCCCTGATGGCGTATTTGCTCCAACAGTTACAGTTCCGTCTGCATTTAATGTCAATCCTGTTGGAACGTTTACTGCTGTTAGTTTTACCTGACCTGCAAGTGTTCCAATAACAGCCTGATTGCCATTTAATGTATCATTACCAATTACTGAAGTCGTAGTTGTTCCTCCAAGGCTTCCGTTGATTGATGGCGTCAAAGTTTCTTCTACTGCATCAATTACATAAAGATCTACTGTCACTCTTACTGTATTTGAACTACAGTTTCCTGCGTTTAATTTCTCACAGATCGTGTAAGTAACTTCATAATCTCCGGCTGGAGGATTAGCTCCTAAAGTAACACTACCATCTGGGTTAATTGTTAAGTATCCCTTTGGATCTGGCGTAACAGTTAGATTTACATCTGATGGATTTAGCGGTGCTCCATTTTTAGTATCATTCGTAAAAATATTCACACCTAAATTCTGTGCTGTCTCTGATGGTTTAACAGATGGAATATCATCTGAATTCGCAATCAAAACACCATTATTTACCGCAACTTTTGAAATCGTAGTATCACAGTTTGAAGGGTTAGTAATTTCACAAATACTATATTCAATCTCGTAAACCCCTGATGGTGTATTTACAGCAACAGTTACTGTTCCGTCTGCATTTAATGTTAATCCCATTGGAACGTTTACTGGTGTTAATTTAACCTGACCTCCAAGTTGTCCTATGACAGCTGGATTGGCGTTTAATGTATCATTATCAATTACTGAAACTGTAGTCGTTCCACCAATGCTTCCGTTTATAGATGGCGTTAACGTTTCTGCAATCGCATCAATGATAGGTGTACCTACTGTAACGGTAACCGTGTTTGATTTGCAGTTGTCTGGGTTCAGCTTCTCGCAGATTGTATACGTAAGTTCATAATCGCCAGCTGGAGGGTTAGCTCCTAGCGTTACCGTTCCGTCAGGGTTCAGCGTCAGATAGCCTTTTGGATCTGGCGTTGATTCCGTCAAGGTAACATCTGAAGGGTCAAGCTTCGCTCCGTTTTTAGTGTCATTGTCCAAAACATTAACGCCTAAATCCTGAGGCGCATTTGAACCCGCAACAGATGGGATCGTGTCTGCATTGGCAACCAGATCTCCAACTGTAACAGGAACCGTAATGGTCACCGAGTCGCAGTTGCCTGAATTTGTATTGTCGCAGATTCTGTATTCCACGCTATAATTTCCTTTTGGAGTGTTTGGAGCAACTGTGATTGTTCCGTCCGTAGTATTAAGTGTCAATCCTGCTGGCAATGTCCCAACAATGCTGATTGTAACTTCTCCCGGATCGGCTCCAATAGTGAATGCTTTTCCGTTTAAGGTATCATTGCCAGTTAGGGCTAATGTCGTTCCTCCGATATTTCCATTGATCGGATCAATCGTATCGGCAACTGCATCAATCGCAGGAAGATCCACCGTAACGGTAACCTTATTTGATTTGCAGTTGTCTGGGTTCAGCTTCTCGCAGATTGTATACGTTAATTCGTAAGTTCCCGCTGGAGGGTTAGCTCCTAGCGCTACCGTTCCGTCAGGATTCAGCGTCAGATAGCCTTTTGGATCTGGCGTTGATTCCGTCAAGGTGACATGTGAAGGGTCAAGCTTCGCTCCGTTTTTAGTGTCATTGTCCAAAACATTAACGCCTAAATCCTGAGGCGCATTTGAACCCGCAACAGATGGGATCGCGTCTGCATTGGCAACCAGATCTCCAACTGTAACAGGAACCGTAATGGTCACCGAGTCGCAGTTGCCTGAATTTGTATTGTCGCAGATCCTGTATTCTATGCTGTAATCTCCTTTTGGAGTGTTTGGAGCAACTGTAATTGTTCCATTTCCGTTCAGTGTCAATCCTGCTGGCAGTGTCCCGACAATGCTGATCGTAACTTCTCCCGGATCGGATCCGATAGCAAATGGTTTTCCGCCTAATGTATCGTTTCCTGTCAATGCGATTGTCGTTCCTCCGATATTGCCATTGATCGGATCAATCGTATCGGCAACTGCATCAATCGCAGGAAGATCCACCGTAACGGTAACCGTATTTGATTTGCAGTTGTCTGGGTTCAGCTTCTCGCAGATTGTGTACGTTAATTCGTAAGTTCCCGCTGGAGGGTTAGCTCCTAGCGTTACCGTTCCGTCAGGATTCAGCGTCAGGTATCCTTTTGGATCTGGCGTCGATTCCGTCAGAGTGACATCTGCAGGATCAAGCTTCGCTCCGTTTTTAGTGTCATTGTCCAAAACATTGACGCCTAAAGTCTGAGGCGCATTTGAACCCGCAACAGATGGGATCGCGTCCGCATTGGCAACCAGATCTCCAACTGTAACAGGAACCGTAATGGTCACCGAGTCGCAGTTGCCTGAATTTGTATTGTCGCAGATTCTGTATTCCACGCTATAATTTCCTTTTGGAGTGTTTGGAGCAACTGTGATTGTTCCGTCCGTAGTATTAAGTGTCAATCCTGCTGGCAATGTCCCAACAATGCTGATTGTAACTTCTCCCGGATCGGCTCCAATAGTGAATGCTTTTCCGTTTAAGGTATCATTGCCAGTTAGGGCTAATGTCGTTCCTCCGATATTTCCATTGATCGGATCAATCGTATCGGCAACTGCATCAATCGCAGGAAGATCCACCGTAACGGTAACCTTATTTGATTTGCAGTTGTCTGGGTTCAGCTTCTCGCAGATTGTATACGTTAATTCGTAAGTTCCCGCTGGAGGGTTAGCTCCTAGCGCTACCGTTCCGTCAGGATTCAGCGTCAGATAGCCTTTTGGATCTGGCGTCGATTCCGTCAGAGTGACATCTGCAGGATCAAGCTTCGCTCCGTTTTTAGTGTCATTGTCCAAAACATTGACACCTAAAGTCTGAGGCGCATTTGAACCCGCAACCGATGGTATTGTGTCCGCATTGGCAACCAGATCTCCAACTGTAACAGGAACCGTAATGGTCACTGAATCACAGTTTGTTGGATTAGCTCCAACTTCACATATTGTATATTCTATAATATAATCTCCTTTTGGCGTGTTTGGAGCAACTGTAATTGTTCCATTTCCGTTCAGTGTCAATCCTGATGGCAATATTCCCACAATGCTGATCGTAACTTCTCCTGGATCGGATCCGATAGCAAATGGTTTTCCGCCTAATGTATCGTTGTCTGTCAATACTATTGTCGTTCCTCCGATATTGCCATTGATTGGATCAATTGTATCTACTAATGCATTAATTTCATTTTTCACCACAACCGTAGCGCTTGCCTGGTCGCAGTTCGATGGCGATGCGCCGTTCTCGCAGATCTGGTACACCACCGTATAGGTTCCAGAAGGGGTATTGGCATTCACTGCAATGGTCCCGTCCGATGTGTTTAAGGTCAAGCCCGATGGAACGGTGATTCCTGTTAGGGTAACCTGTCCTGCGTCGTTTCCGATCACAAAGGCTTTTCCGTCAAGGGTGTCGTTTGCCGTTACGCTTGCAGTGCTGTTTCCTGCGCTTACCTCAGGAGCGCTGAAGTCATCTTCTTTGGCATCAATTCCATTTTTCACCACAACCGTAGCGCTTGCCTGGTCGCAGTTCGATGGCGATGCGCCGTTCTCGCAGATGCGGTACACCACCGTATAGGTTCCCGAAGGGGTATTGGCATCTACTGCAATAGTACCGTCTGATGTGTTTAAGGTCAAGCCTGATGGAACGGTGATTCCCGTTAGGGTAACCTGCCCTGCGCCGTTTCCGATCACAAAGGCTTTTCCGTCAAGGGTGTCGTTTGCCGTTACGCTTGCAGTGCTGTTTCCTGCGCTTACCGCAGGAGCGCTGAAGTCGTCGTCTTTGGCATCAATTCCATTTTTCACCACAACCGTAGCGCTTGCCTGGTCGCAATTCGATGGCGATGCGCCGTTCTCGCAGATGCGGTACACCACCGTATAGGTTCCCGAAGGGGTATTGACATCTACTGCAATAGTACCGTCTGATGTGTTTAAGGTCAAGCCTGATGGAACGGTGATTCCCGTTAGGGTAACCTGCCCTGCGCCGTTTCCGATCGCAAAGGCTTTTCCGTCAAGGGTGTCGTTTGCCGTTACGCTTGCAGTGCTGTTTCCTGCGCTTACCGAAGGAGCGCTGAAGTCGTCGTCTTTGGCATCAATTCCATTTTTCACCACAACCGTAGCGCTTGCCTGGTCGCAGTTCGATGGCGATGCGCCGTTCTCGCAGATCTGGTACACCACCGTATAGGTTCCCGAAGGGGTATTGGCATCTACTGCAATGGTCCCGTCTGATGTATTTAAGGTCAAGCCTGATGGAACAGTGATTCCCGTTAGGGTAACCTGCCCTGCGCCGTTTCCGATCGCAAAGGATTTTCCGTCAAGGGTGTCGTTTGCCGTTACGCTTGCAGTGCTGTTTCCTGCGCTTACCGCAGGAGCGCTGAAGTCATCTTCTTTGGCATCAATCGCATTGGCAACTACAACCGTAGCGCTTGCCTGGTCGCAATTCGATGGCGATGCGCCGTTCTCGCAGATGCGGTACACTACCGTATAGGTTCCCGAAGGGGTATTGGCATTTACTGCAATAGTCCCGTCTGATGTGTTTAAGGTCAAGCCCGATGGAACGGTGATGCCTGTTAGGGTAACCTGTCCTGCGCCGTTTCCGATCGCAAAGGATTTTCCGTCAAGGGTGTCGTTTGCCGTTACGCTTGCAGTGCTGTTTCCTGCGCTTACCGCAGGAGCGCTGAAGTCATCTTCTTTGGCACATATTACAGAATTAATTACTGCATTTGCTGATGATTCTGAAGTACAACTACCTAAAGTAGCAGTTAAAATATATGATCCTGTCGGGGCTGTAACTTTTGAGCCAACTATTGTAACATCTGTCGATGGAGTAATTGAGTAACTATATGAAGCGTTATAATTTGTTATCTCAAAACTTCCATTTGGTGTAGAACATGTAGCCTGCGTAAATGAACCTAATGTCGGTACATCTGGCATTGGGTTTACCGTTACCGAAGCTGGCGTTGAAGCCACGCTCTGGCATCCGTTACCATCCGTTACACGAACTGTATAGCTTCCTGATGTCGAAACTGTGATTGACTGGGTTGTTGCCCCTGTAGACCACAAGTTGCCCGTTGCATAGTTTGACGTAAGAGTCACGCTTCCGCCAGAACAGAAAGTTGTCGCGCCTCCCGCACTGATGCTTGGAGCAGCAGGAAGAGGATTCACTGTTACCGAAGCCGCCGCAGAAGCTGCGCTTGTGCACGTTCCGTTATTGAACGTAACCGTATATGAACCGTCTGTAGCAGCAGTATAAGTCGAATTGGTTGCGCCCGTAATGGCAGATCCGTTTCTGAACCACTGGTTTCCTGATGAAGCAGATGAAGTAAGAACCACATTTCCGCCAGAACAGAAAGTTGTCGCACCTCCCGCACTGATGCTTGGAGCAGCAGGAAGAGGATTAACTGTTACCACTGTTGCTGTCGAAGCTGCGCTTGTGCATGTTCCATTATTGAATGTAACAGTATAAGAACCGTCTGTAGCAGCAGTATAAGTCGAATTGGTTGCCCCCGTAATGGCAGATCCGTTTCTGAACCACTGGTTTCCTGATGAAGCCGATGAAGTAAGAACCACATTTCCGCCAGAGCAGAAAGTTGTCGCACCTCCCGCACTGATGCTCGGAGCAGCAGGAAGAGGATTAACTGTTACCACTGTTGCTGTCGAAGCTGCGCTTGTGCATGTTCCATTATTGAACGTAACCGTATATGAACCGTCTGCAGCAGCAGTATAAGTCGAATTGGTTGCCCCCGTAATGGCAGATCCGTTTCTGAACCACTGGTTTCCTGATGAAGCCGATGAAGTAAGAACCACATTTCCGCCAGAGCAGAAGGTTCTTGGAGTTGTTGTTGTGATGTTCGGAGCCGCAGGAAGAAGGTTCACTGTTACCGTCCCTGTTATGGTAGCTTCTGTACATGGAGCAGTATGTCCAGCTGTTGTTATGGTATAAGTTCCAGATGCTGTAGGAGTTCCTGAAATTGTTACTGTTTTTGCAATAGTATTAACATTAGAACTTAATCCTGCTGGTAAATTTGTAACAATAGCATTTGTTGCGCTTCCTCCAAAAGTATAAACAGTAGTTGGCATTGCCGATCCATTACAAACTGGTGGATTTTGTGTGCCACTTGTCAGTACAATTGTAGAAGCATTATTAATAACTGCTGTAACTGCAATTCTAGATGATGCAGGACAACCAGCTGCTGAAATGACATCGACATAATAAGTTGTTGTAGCTGATAAACTTGGTGTTGCAAAGCTTCCGCCTGTTCCTAATATAGTCGTACTAGTTGGAGATGCATACCAATTAATAGTCGCCCCTGAAGATGCAGAAGCCGATAAAGTAACAGATCCTGTACCACATCTAGAAGCTTCAGTAGTTGAAGTAATAGTAGGTATAGTATTTACAGTTGCTCTAACTTCTGTTCTAGCAGAAGTACAACCATTATCTGTTGCATCAACATAATACGATGTTGATGTGGATATACTTGGAGTCGTAAAAGTTGTTCCACTTCCTAGAGAAGTTGTACTAGTTGACGAAGCATACCAGTTTATAGTTCCTGAAGACGCAGTAGCTCCTAAGGTAACTGTCCCTGTTCCACATCGTGAAGCAGGCGTATTTCCTGTAATTGTCGGTCTTGGATTAATAACAAAATTTGTCGCAGTCCTACAACTAGAATTAGCAATACAACTAGCATAATATGTTGTTGTACCTGGTGTATTTGTATTTACCAAACCAGAATTAGTTACTCCTACTGGACTAAAAGAATAACCTGTATAAATTGGTGAACCTCCTGTTGATGTTGTATACCATTCTACTCCTTCAAGTGTATAACTTACTGTCATCTGTATATAAGAAACCGATGCTGTAATAGTGCCAACAATTCTATTTAAAGTTGCGGATAAGGCAACTCCGAAACTTGCTGCATTAACATTCGCAGGGGTTAAAGTAGTACCCCACAAATCTGTTTCTCCTCCATAATTAGATGAAGCTGTGTTATCAGCTGACCAAGAAGTATTTATTCTTTTATTATCGCCAGTAATATTAGTGCCAGTTTTTATTAAACTTACAACATTATCTGTAACATAATTACCAATATTTGAACTTCCAAAACGACCAATTGTAACTGAAATTCCTTTAATTGTAGCATTTGTCGGAATTAAAAAACCAAAATTGTTTGCTATTAGATATCTAGTTGTACTACTGCTATTACTATTAATACTCGCAGTAGCATTACCAGAACCATTGTCAATGTTTGATGGATTCGACCAATTATTTCCACTACCATTTGTACTTCCTTTTCCTTTTTTTGATTCAGAAGTAATTGAAACCGTACAAGTTGATGTAGCTGTTAATGTTCCTGTGCCATCTTGACAAATAGTTACTCCAGTCGTTGTTGGTGCACCAGTAACTGGATTAATTACAATACCAGTACTTGCAGCCGAAGTACATCCTTGTGCATTTGTTGTAGTTACTTTATAAGTACCCGGTACTAAGCTTGGAAAAGCACCTGTTGTATTAGTTATTGGTGCTGTTACAGGATTTGTTCCAGTTAGTGTATAACTTATATTTGGGCCGTTAGCTGGACTAGTAACTCTAATAGTTCCTGTTGGTGTTGCACAACTCGGTTGGGTAGTTGTTACTGTAGGAGCAGCTGGTAATGCTAAAACTGTTATATCATCAGCAGTAGTACTGTTACCAGCAAAATTTACTCCAGGAACACGAGCCTGAGCCGCACCTTCATAAGTTCTATTAGCAGTACCATATCCATTCGTATATGCAGTAATTCTTCTAGTTGAGTTTGTAGTTGTACGTGTTGGATCTAAATATAAGGCCTGTGCATCTGAACTGTAGGTACCTGCATTAATAGATGCCACTACTTTTCCAATCAAAGTTATAGTGACAACACCATTCTTAGCAATATTAAATCCTCCAAATAATGGATTATTTCCTGTAGAAGTATTAGATAAAGCTCCTGCAGGTCCTGAAGCATCTGCTGAGTAAGTTGCTGTAGCTGAATCAAATTCAATTCCTGTTGGAAATTTAAAATCCAAAAGCACACCTGCAGCATTTCCTGATCCAGTGTTATTTATTTGAATTTCATAAGAAATTTTTTCATCAATAGAATTACAAACTGATGTCGTTGTTAATGTTTTTACTTTAGTTTCTAAAACAGGAAAACAGTTTGCATTAACCTGCAAATTTGCTGGTATATCTGCAACTGTAAAAGTCGATGTGTATCCATCTGTACCATTTTGAGCACCATGAGGAATTCCCGCTCCAGCGTTAGATTTACCAGCAGCACCTCCAAGAACACTCGATGTAATAGTTACTGTCCCCGACAAGTTATGACAGATGATTCCACCACCACCACCACCACCAGGTCCGTGTTCATTATTGGCATCATTTTCTGTATTTCCTCCGTTTCCTCCATTTGCTTGAATGGTAATATTTGAGGTACTGTTATTAGAAACATTCAACAAAACAGTTCCTCCTGCACCACCACCACCAGCTCCATCTGGTGAACCAGAATACGTACCAGGTGCTCCATTTCCTCCATTAGCATATATAGCTCCATTTCCTAAAACATTTCCTGCATTAACAAGGATTATGGCTCCTCCAACACCACCTTTTACTCCACTAGAAGCATCATTGGCATCACCGGCTCCTCCTCCTCCACCCATGATAAGTCTTGGAAACGCAGTAGTTGTAATAAAAGATTTAGAACCTGGTCTTCCTCCTCCAGTAAGATTATTAGAGAAAGCATCTCCACCTCCGCCTTGCCATCCAGCACCACCGAGACCACCAAATCCTCCATTACCACCACCTCCTCCACCGGAGTTGTGGTCATTTCCACCTCCTCCAGCGTTGGCTGCAGCTCCTCTTCCTGATGATCCAACTGGTAGTCCTTCAGTCGGATTTACCACCTGATTAAAACCATCCCACATATATTTTGGAGTTCCCGCTATTCCTTCTCCTTTACCTGAAATTTTATCGTCAGTGTATTCTCCTACGTAAGTTGAAGAATTATTTGCTCCCGAACCTGCTCTTGGACTATATCCTCCTCTAAAACCTCTGGCAGTTCCATTAATACTGTATCCAGCAAAATTGAATGTTCCTGAAACATTAAAGGCAATAACACCACCCGCAACGCCGTTAAAAGGCGGCGTGCTAATATTACCTGTCAGTGTTAAATTAGAGTACTGAGGCACTCTAATAACCTGAAATGTCCTTTTCCCTCTTGATGCAGTAGCATCAGCATTAAAAAAACTATTTAGGATTCCTCCATTTGTACCTGTTCCTTTAAACGTCAAATTCCCTCCACTTAGGGGGACGTTATTTGTAGCAATTACATATTCAAATATACCTGTATTTCCAAGAGATGTAAAACCTGTTCCACCTAAAAGATCGGGTCCACTACTGGTTGTTCCCGATCCATAAGCTCTTGTATCTGAATAATCTATCGTAGCATCCTGCATTTGAATAATCAAAATCAAATCTCCAGCAGCAATTGGAACTGTTCCAAAACTATTTAAATGCTGATCAGTTGCTGGCACAGCAGCTAAAAATACAGATTGCGCCCCCGCTCCCATTGTAACATTACCAGTAATTGGATAATAAGTATTTACAGAACTAGAAACAGCAATAGGACCATCAACTCCAGGAGTTCCACAGACTTGTGCAGATAACGAAAGCGATGTTAATGTTAATAATAAAATAAGAAAATTTAGTCTAGAAAATCTAGACCGATTAAAAGTAAAGTTACGCATAGACAACTTGGGTTTGTGGAACAGAAATTTCATTTGCTAAAAAACGGATGATCGTTTTTAGCATATAGGTGAGATACGTGAAAAAAAGTATATTGGATTTTAAAAAACTTAAAAAAGTTTTTTTGAGACTTACACAAAAAAAGGATATTATGCAGACCATGACATTAGATTAAAAACGACTATAAAAGTCCTTTAAGTTTTAAATTAAGTAGATTTGGAAGTGCGAAAGTATATCGAGGAATGAAATCACACCTCATTATTTCGACAAAATGCACATAAACTCGTCAAACAACCTTTTTTAACAATTGTTTATCGCTTGAGAATTGAAAAAACATGAATATTTGACAGCAAAGAAGTGGAATTTTCTTAAATAATTGAGTTAATTTTAAATTCTTACAGAATTTAATGACAAATAAGTAAAACAACGTAAGAATTCAAAGTTGTACAAAAAGAAAAAAGCTATTTAAAACAAATAGCTGATAGTCAAAAACATACTTAAAAACAGACTTTAATATAATTATTGAAGAAACTTGATGTTACGTTTTAGACCATCAAATTTGGTTCTTTTAATGGGAGAATTTTTAAAAACTAGCTTAAAGGTTTCTTCAGTAATTTCCATCCAGTCTTTTTTAGTAAAAAAAAGTAGTTCTGGATTAGGATTGAATAAAGGTTCTGAATGTGGTTTAGAAAATCGATTCCACGGACAAACATCTTGACAAGTATCACAGCCAAACATCCATTCATCAAATTTTCCTTTCATTTCTTCTGGAAGGTTTTCTTTTAACTCAATAGTATAATAAGAAATGCATTTACTGCCATCAACAATATAAGGTGCCACGATTGCTTGTGTTGGACATGCATCTATGCAGGCTGTACAAGATCCGCAGTGGTCTGTAACTGCGTTATCGTATTCTAATTCTAAATCAATTATAAGTTCGGCTATGAAGTAAAAGGAACCGACTTTTTGAGTAATTAGATTACTGTTTTTTCCAATCCATCCCAAACCACTTTTTGCTGCCCACGCTTTATCTAAAACAGGTGCTGAATCAACAAAGGCGCGTCCAGACACGTCTCCAATATTTTCTTGAATAGAGTGGAGCAATTCTTTCAGCTTATCTTTAATTACAAAATGGTAGTCTTGTCCGTAGGCATATTTTGAAATCTTAAAACTCTCGTCGTTTTGTATCGAATCGGGATAGTAATTAAGCAAAAGTGATACGACACTTTTACCGTCATCTACCAGTAAAGTGGGATCTAAACGTTTATCAAAATGGTTTTCCATATAAGCCATCTGACCATTACGATTGTTCTTTAACCAATTTTCAAGTCGAGGCGCTTCCTGTTCCAAAAAACCTGCTTTAGATATACCACAAGAAAGAAAGCCAAGCCTTTTTGCTTCCTCTTTTATAAATTTCGAATATTTTTCTTTGGAATTAATCATTATCTTTCAGAAAAAACAACTTCAATACCAACAGGCTTTAAGGTAATTAACGGATTAAAATTGACAGTATCTCCGACTGAAACAATTTTATATTTTTTGACGATGTGAGAAACCGCCAAACACATTTCATAAATAGCAAATCCAGCACCAATACACATTCTTGGTCCCGCTCCAAAAGGATAAAAATATTGCATAGAATGCTTTTTCTGTTCGCCTAAAAAACGATCTGGATTAAAATCATCTGGGTTTTCCCAATATTTTGGATTTCGGTGCAATTCATAAAAAGAAACACCTATAAGGGTATCTTTTTTTATATTGAATTCCCCTAAAGTATCATCTTCTACATTTTGTCTGTCGGTAATCCAGGCCGGAGGATACAATCGCATCGATTCATTCAAAACTGCATTTACATAAGTCATTTTTTGCAACTGCTCTACAATATCATCACTCTCAGATTCAACTTTAAGGATTTCATCCAATATCTTTTGTTGTACATCTAAATGATTCCCCAATAAATACAACGTAAAAGTTAGAGCGTTGGCAGTTGTTTCATGACCCGCAATAAAAAGAATCTTAATTTCATCTATTAACTGCTCGATTGACATTCCCTCGCCTGTATCTTCATAACGAGTTTCCAAAAGCATATTAAGCAAATCATTGACTTCAGTTTTTGAAGCAGTTCTTTCTTCAATAATTCCTCTAATGATTTCATTGTTTTCTTCTGCCAATTGAAGGTGCTTCTTTACCTGACCTGTTACAGAAAACCACCAAGCTTTATGCGGCAATCTAATTTCTTTAATTAAAAAATTCTGAACTGCCTCAATAATATATTTAATTCTATTCAACTTTTCATCTGCAATAGAAAATTGAAATAATGATTTCGCCACAACATTAAAGGCCAATTCACTCATAACAGGAAAAAGCTCGATTTTCTCATTTGGAATTATTCCTTCCAACTCAGAATCAATTGTTGTTTTCATATTTTCAACCAACTGATTCATTTTCTGTTTATGAAATGCTGGCTGAATAAGCCTTCTTTGCTTTAACCAAAATTCTCCATCAACAGTCAATAATCCTTTACCCAAATATTTAGACAAATAAACAGACTGAAACTTAGATTTATGATAATTCTTATGATTTTTCTGCAGTATATATTGCGCAACATCATTATCTCTTGATAGGATAATATCCCTCGATTTTCCAATTTTTATAGAAAAAGAATCTCCAAAACGCTCAAAATATTTTTTATGATACGGTATAGGGTTTCTACGAACGCCTTCAGCATCCTTAAAAAATCTAAAAATAGATAGTCTAGGCGGATAATTGTATGTTTTACTTTGAGGCATTTTATTAATTATTCAAACAGACCTCCTTGAATATTGGTGTTGATTTTACCGAGATGTTTATAAGCTTTATCGGTAACTTCTCTTCCACGAGGAGTTCTCATGATAAATCCTTCTTGAATTAAGAAAGGCTCATATACTTCTTCGATTGTTTCACTGCTTTCACTAACTGCTGTAGCTAGTGTTGAAAGTCCAACTGGCCCACCTTTAAATTTATTGATAATGGTTAACAATATTTTATTATCCATTTCATCTAGACCATGAGCATCTACATTTAGTGCTTTTAAGGCATATCTTGAAATTTCTATATCAATTCTTCCATTTCCTTTAATCTGAGCAAAATCTCGAACACGTCTTAGCAACGCGTTTGCGATACGAGGAGTACCACGACTTCTGCCTGCAATTTCTATAGCAGCTTCCAAGTCAATAGGCATTTTTAATATAGAAGCGCTTCTTTCAACAATAGTCGTTAAAAGTTCAGTGGTATAATATTGTAATCGTGAAGAAATTCCGAAACGAGCACGCATTGGAGCGGTTAACAATCCCGATCTTGTAGTAGCTCCAATCAAAGTAAAAGGATTCAAATTGATTTGAACAGTTCGCGCATTTGGGCCCGATTCAATCATAATATCAATCTTAAAATCCTCCATTGCCGAATATAAATACTCTTCAACAACGGGACTCAATCGGTGAATCTCATCAATGAACAAAACATCTCTTTCATCTAAGTTAGTTAGCAAACCAGCTAAATCACCAGGCTTATCTAAAACGGGACCAGAAGTAATTTTAATACCAACCTGCAATTCGTTAGCTAAGATATTCGCCAGAGTAGTTTTTCCAAGACCAGGAGGTCCATGAAAAAGAGCATGATCGAGTGCTTCTCCACGCTGATTTGCGGCAGCAACAAAGACTTTCAAATTTTCCAAAACTTGATCTTGTCCAGCAAAATCATCAAATGACAGCGGACGTAATCTTTTTTCAAGATCTAACTCTTCTGAGTTATATCCTTTAGTAGTAGGATCTAGATTTTCATTCATCCTACAAAGATATATAAACTAATTAGTTTGGAAAAAGGATAAATTTTAAATTAAAATCAGAAAGAAAAAATTCCAAATTCCAATAGATAGAAATCTATTAGGTTTGGAATTTAGGATTTTCATATTTGAACTTTAATAAAAACAAAAAGACCATCTTTTCAGATGGCCTTTCTTATATTTTTAGTGGTGTAAAACTTCTTCACCTTCTTTCATTGGTACATTTTGAGGAACAAAATCTACATCATGATTTGGGTTACTGTAGTCATACGGCCAACGGTATACATGAGGAATTTCTCCTGGCCAGTTTCCATGAATATGTTCAACTGGTGTAGTCCACTCTAAAGTAGTAGATTTCCATGGGTTTTGAACTGCTTTCTTACCGTAGAAAATACTGCTAAAGAAGTTGTATAAGAATACTAATTGGAACGCACCTCCTACAAGAGCAAATGTTGTAATTAAAACATTCACATTTTGTAAATCATCAAATAATGGGAAGTTTGTATTAGTATAATAACGTCTTGGTAAACCTGCTAATCCGATAAAGTGCATTGGGAAGAAAACTCCATAAGCACAAACTGCAGTTACCCAGAAGTGGATATAACCTAAGTTTTTATTTAACATTCTTCCGTACATTTTAGGGAACCAGTGGTAAATACCAGCAAACATTCCGTAAAGTGCAGAAATACCCATTACTAAGTGAAAGTGAGCAATTACGAAGTAAGTATCGTGAACGTTAATATCTAAAGTACTATCCCCTAAAATGATTCCAGTTAAACCTCCAGTGATGAAAGTAGAAACCATTCCGATAGAGAACAACATTGCAGGATTAAATTGTAAGTTACCTTTCCATAAAGTTGTAATCCAGTTAAATGCTTTTACAGCAGATGGAATTGCAATCAATAAAGTTGTAAAAGTAAACACAGATCCTAAGAAAGGATTCATACCTGAAATAAACATGTGGTGACCCCAAACGATAGTTGATAAGAATGCAATTGCAAGAACTGACATAATCATCGCTCTGTAACCAAAAATAGGTTTACGAGCATTTGTAGCCATAATTTCAGAAACAAGACCCATCGCTGGTAAGATTACGATGTAAACCTCAGGGTGACCTAAGAACCAGAATAAGTGCTCAAACAATACAGGTGAACCACCTTGATAGTGTAAAACTTCTCCAGCAATGTAGATATCAGATAAGAAGAATGAAGTACCAAAACTTCTATCGAAGATCAATAATAAAGCTGCAGATAATAAAACTGGAAATGAAATAACACCAATAATAGCTGTTACGAAAAATGTCCAGATTGTAAGCGGAAGTCTAGTCATAGACATTCCTTTAGTTCTTAAGTTAAGTACAGTAACAATGTAATTTAAAGATCCCATCAAAGAAGATGCGATGAAAATAGCCATAGATACTAACCATAATGTCATACCTGTTCCTGATCCCGGAATTGCTTGTGGCAAAGCACTCAAAGGAGGGTAAATTGTCCATCCTGCAGATGCTGGTCCAGCTTCAACAAATAAAGAACATAACATTACAACAGCTGATAAGAAAAACAACCAATATGAAATCATATTCATAAATCCAGATGCCATATCTCTAGCTCCAATTTGAAGCGGAATCAATAAGTTACTGAACGTTCCACTCAAACCTGCCGTCAGTACAAAGAATACCATGATGGTACCGTGAATTGTAACTAAAGCCAGATAAATATCATTTGCCATTACACCATCTGGTGCAAATTTATCTCCTAATAAAACATTAAATATCTTGAAAGACTCTTCTGGCCACGCTAACTGCATTCTAAATAATAAAGACATTGCGATACCAATGATTCCCATAATAATACCAGTAATCAAGTATTGTTTAGCAATCATTTTGTGGTCTATACTAAAAATATATTTAGTAATAAACGTGTCTTTATGATGATGTTCGTGCTCGTGATCGTGTCCGTGATCGTGATCGTGCGCTTCTGCTGACATATATGTGTACTTTAAATTTTCTAAATTAATTATTTCATCGCAACTTTAGCTACAGCCGCTTTTACTGTATCAACTACTGCTTTTACAGTATCGATTACTTTTGCAGCAGAGTCTGCAGTTGGTGCAGCTCCTTCAGCTGGTTTCTCAGCAGCAGCCGCCGCTTTAATATCTTGAGCTAAAGTAGTTTTCTCGCTTAACCATTTTTTGTAATCTTCTGGAGTATCAACTACAACTTTCATTTGCATATTGTAGTGAGAAGCTCCACAAATTTTATTACATAATAATAGGTAATCAAATGTATAAGGATCTAAAGCTGTACCTCCTTTTGCAACTAACTCAGTACTTTTTTCAGCTCTAAGTTTGTTGATATTTGCAACTTTTTCAACCATAAATGGTAACTCTCTGTATTCTGAAGTAGTATAAGTTGGTACGAAAGCAAATTCAGTAACCATACCAGGAACACAGTTCATTTGTGCTCTAAAGTGAGGGAAGTAAGCAGAGTGCAATACATCCTGAGAACGCATTTTAAAGTGAACTTTTTTTCCTTTAGGAATATGTAATTCTGAAACTACGATATCATCTTGAGCGTTAGGATCTGACATATCAACTCCTAATGTATTAACTCCTTCGATTAAACGTACGTTAGCTTTTCCTAATACGTTATCTTGTCCAGCGTATCTTGCAGTCCATTTAAATTGCTGAGCATATAATTCAATCTCGATTACATCTTCATCTTTATCAACGAACATAATGTTATTCCAAGCATATAATCCATAAAGAATTAAACAAGCTAAAACAACAGAAGGAATGATACTCCAAATTGCTTCTAATTTATTACTATCAGCAAAAAACAACGCTTTTTTATCTTTGTTACCTTTATATTTAAAAGAAAACCAGTATAATAAACCTTGCGTGATTACTTGAACTGTAAAAATTAAAACCCAAGTAATATTCATTAAATTATCTACTAAACCACCATGCTCAGAAGCAGGGGTATGAAGTGCCAAATTACCCCATTTTAGTAAACCATAAATCGTAAATATATAGATGAAAGCTAAAAAGCCAAACATAATATATCCTTGAATGTTATTATCATTATCCGATGCAACCTGAGAATCATCCGAAGAAGTTCCGACCTGCGTAAGATCAAATATCTTCGTCAATTGCCATAATGCAACCGCTAATAAAACTAAAACTATAATTACCAACAAACTTGTCATCTGTTTACTTCTTTAAATATTAATAATGAAAATGTTTACTTTCTTCGATGAAAGGATTTCTTTTTGCAAGCAAAGGAGATTTAGTTAATGCAGTAAATACAACAAATATAAATAGACCTAAGAAGAAAAGAATCGATGCAATTTCAGGAACTCCAATAAACCATTTGTCTCCTACAGTACCAGGCATAATCATATTAAAGAAATCAACATAATGACCTAATAATATCACAATACCAGCCATAACAACAACCCAGTTAAGACGTTTAAAGTCAGTATTGATTAATATTAATAATGGGAAAACAAAGTTCATAACAACCGCTCCAAAGAAAGGAAGGTTATATAATTGAATTCTTGTTACAAAATAAGTTACCTCTTCTGGAATGTTAGCGTACCAAATCAACATGAATTGAGAGAACCATAAATAAGTCCAGAATACACTAATACCAAACATGAACTTAGCTAAATCATGGATATGACTTGTATTTACATACTCTAAATATCCTTTAGATTTTAGATAAATTGTTACTAATGCAATAGCTGTAATACCGCTTACAAAGAAAGAAGCAAATACATACCAAGCAAATAAAGTACTAAACCAGTGAGGATCGAAAGACATAATCCAGTCCCAAGCCATGATAGACTCAGAAACAATGAAGAATACTAAGAATCCTGCAGAAGCTTTGAAGTTCTTTTTGTAGTAAAGATCATCATTAGCTTCATCTTGAGCTAAACAGTTTTTTCTAGAAAAATGACGGTATAAATTCCATCCTGCTAAGAAAATAGCAGCTCTTACAATCCAGAAAGGAAAGTTTAAGTATCCTGATTTTCCAGCGATGATAGCATCATAATTTGGGCTTTTAGGATCAGTAACTCCTTCACCTAACCATACAAAAATATGATTGAAGTGTAATCCGCATAATACTAAAAGTATAAAGAAGATGATAGAACCAGCTGGTAAGTAAGCTGTTATACCTTGCATAACTCTAAATAAAACTGGAGACCAACCTGCCTGAGCAACTTGTTGAATAGCGTAGAACGCTAAAACCCCCATTGAAAGCAATAAGAAGAAAATACAAGCTACATATACAGCAGACCAAGGCTTATTTTGCAATTGGTGCAATACGTGCTCTAAATGTTTTTCGTGCTCATTTGCACCAGAAACTTCTGCATGTGCAGCTCCCTTATGAGAATCATGTGCTACTTCAGCTGCTTCATGATGTCCTGCTTCTTTGTGAGATGCCTCCGCTTTTTCTTCATGTGCAGCACCATGAGAACCATGTTCATCTGCAGCTAGTATTTTTTCAACTTCTTGAATATCTTTTGGTGCACTTAAAAAACCATACCCAATTCCTAATAAACCAACGGCCATTAAGATGATAGAAAAAGTTTTTAATTTACTTGAAAATGTATACATATCTATTACGATCAGTTTGTTCAACAATTATAATTGGCTTTTTAGTTTCAGAACATAGTCAGCAACTAACCAACGTTCGTGAGCACTTAATTGATTTGCATGTGAACCCATTGCATTTAAACCATAAGTCTCAACATGAAAGATACTTCCTTCTGTGATTTCTCTGTCTTTATAGCTAGGTACTCCAAGAAATTTCTCTCTTTCAACCAATTTACCTTTACCATTACCAGTAGCACCGTGGCAGCTGATACAGTAAATCTCGAAAAGCTCTTTACCTTTTCCAGAATTTCTTTCGATAGAATCCAAAGGAGATTTTAAATTAGCTTTTGCTAATTCATAACCTGCTGTTGAATTTTCATATTCATAAGGTTCAAAACCTCTATTGATAGTTCCTGCAACAGGAAGCTGTCCTTCTTTTCCTCCCTTAAATATTTTAGCTTCTGTATATGGCTCGTAAGCAACAGACTCATACATATTTGGGAAATACTGATAGTTCGGTGCCGAATTATTGTGGCAAGATGAAACTAAAATAGTTATACCAACTAAAAGTGTTATTTTATATATCCTTTTCATAGCTACAATTAATTCTTTTCTATTACTTTAACTTCGACAGCTCCAGTTCCTTCAAAGAAAGAAACCAATTCAGCCTCGTTATCATTTACAGCAACCTCCATTAAAAAGTGGTCATCTGTTGTTCTTACATCTGGGTTTTCAGCTTCTTTAAAAGGCCATAATCTACTTCTCATGTAAAAAGTAATTACCATTAAGTGAGCTGCAAAAAATACAGTCATCTCAAACATAATTGGCACGAAGGATGGCATATTTTGGATAAAACTAAAACTTGGTTTACCTCCAATATCCTGTGGCCAGTCATGAATCATGATGTATCCCATCATAGTCGTTGCAACAGAAATACCAACACATCCATATAAAAAAGCACATATTGCTAATCTTGTTGGTGCTAATCCCATGGCTTTATCCAATCCGTGAACTGGGAATGGAGTAAAAACCTCTTCAATATGATGATGAGCAGCTCTAGTTTTCTTTACTGCATTCATCAAAACGTCATCGTCATTATAAATGGCGTATATTACTTTATTACTCATGATGTGAATCTTTACTGTTTGCTCTTTCTCTAATGTAATTATCTCCAGTTCCTTTCAAAATTGTTTTAACCTCTGCCTGAGCAATTACAGGGAATGTTCTAGAGTATAATAAAAACAATACAAAGAAGAAACCAATTGTTCCAATGAAAATTCCAATATCAACAAATGTTGGTGAGAACATTGTCCAAGAAGATGGAAGGTAATCTCTATGTAAAGAAGTAACAATAATTACGAATCTTTCAAACCACATACCGATGTTTACCACAATCGAGATGATAAATGAGAACATGATACTTGTTCTTAATTTTTTGAACCACATGAACTGAGGAGAGAACACGTTACAAGTCATCATTGACCAATATGCCCACCAGTAAGGTCCAGTAGCTCTGTTTAAGAATGCATATTGCTCGTATTCTACACCTGAATACCAAGCTACGAATAACTCAGTGATGTAAGCCACACCAACGATAGATCCAGTAATCATGATAATGATGTTCATTAACTCGATATGCTGTAATGTGATGTATGCTTCAAGGTTAGAAACTTTTCTCATAACGATCAACAATGTATTTACCATCGCAAATCCAGAGAAAACCGCTCCAGCAACGAAGTATGGAGGGAAAATTGTTGTATGCCATCCTGGAATTACCGAAGTAGCAAAGTCCATAGATACAATTGTGTGTACAGAAAGTACAAGAGGAGTAGCTAAACCAGCAAGTACTAAAGATACTTCTTCAAAACGCTGCCAATCTTTTGCTCTACCGCTCCATCCAAAACTTAAGATAGAATAAACTCTTTTGTTAAATGGAGTTATAGCTCTATCACGTAGCATTGCAAAGTCAGGCAATAAACCAGTCCACCAGAAAACTAATGATACTGAAAGATAAGTTGAAATCGCGAATACGTCCCAAAGTAATGGTGAGTTAAAGTTTACCCATAAAGATCCAAATTGATTTGGAATAGGTAATACCCAGTATGCTAACCATGGACGTCCCATGTGAATAATTGGAAATAAACCTGCCTGTACAACAGAGAAAATGGTCATAGCTTCTGCAGAACGGTTAATCGCCATTCTCCAGCGCTGACGGAAAAGTAATAATACCGCAGAAATTAATGTACCGGCGTGACCAATACCAACCCACCAAACGAAGTTAGTAATATCCCAAGCCCAGCCAACTGTTTTATTTAATCCCCATGTTCCGATACCGGTAGATACGGTGTAAATTATACAACCTAACCCCCAAAGGAAGGCTATTAATGCGATTGAAAATACAATCCACCATTGTTTATTTGCAGGTCCTTCAACAGGCGCTGCCACATCTACAGTTACATCGTGATATGATTTATCACCTATAACTAAAGGTTTTCTAATGGGTGCTTCGTAGTGAGACGACATAATCCTTTATATTGTTTCTTATTAATAATTTACTAAGTGTTTCTAACTTTTACATGATAGAAAACATTTGGTTTTGTACCAACATGCTCTAATAAGTGATAAGCTCTTTCGCTTTCAGCTAATTTAGCAACTTCACTCTCTTTATCATTTACGTCTCCAAAGACCATTGCTCCAGAAGAACAAGCTGCAGAACAAGCACAAGCATTGTTGAACTCATCTTTCGCTACTACTCTACCTTCACGTTTTGCTTGAAGAATTACAGCTTGAGTACTTTGGATACAGAAAGAACATTTTTCCATAACTCCACGAGAACGAACGTTTACGTCTGGGTTTAATACCATACGACCTAAATCGTCATTCATATGATAATCGAATTCACTGTTTTTGTTGTACAAGAACCAGTTGAAACGACGAACTTTATAAGGACAGTTGTTTGCACAGTAACGAGTACCAACACATCTGTTATAAGCCATGTGGTTTTGACCTTGACGACCGTGAGAAGTTGCAGCAACAGGACAAACTGTTTCACAAGGTGCGTGGTTACAGTGCTGACACATTACTGGTTGGAATGCTACTTGTGGATTATCTCCTGGTTTTTCCATTTCATTAAATGTAGATAATGAGCTAGATAAACCTGCAATTCCTTCTTTTCTTTCGTTATCTCCTTCAAAAGTGCTTTCAGAAGAATAGTATCTATCGATACGTAACCAGTGCATATCACGGCTTCTTCTTACCTCTGCTTTACCTACAACTGGAACGTTGTTTTCAGCGTGACAAGCGATAACGCAAGCTCCACATCCAGTACAAGCATTTAAGTCGATTGAAAGGTTGAAGTGGTGACCAGTTGTACGATCAAATGATTCCCATAAATCTACTGTTGTAGCTTCAACTTCTTGGTGATCTAAAGATACCATTGGTTTTTCATTCCAATGTTCAGCATCTTTAGTATTGAATATTTCTAAAGAAGTTTCTTTAATAATATCTCCTCTACCCATCAAAGTTTTCTGACCTTGAACACAAGCAAACTCGTGTACTCCAGCAGCCTTTGCAATAGAAACAGATTGAACACTATTGAAACCTTTATATAAAGCGTAAGCATTTAAACCTACTTGCATTTCTTCTTTTAGAGCGGCTTTACGACCGTATCCAAGAGCTAGACCTAAAGTTCCAACTGCTTGTCCTGGCTGAACGATAACTGGAACATTCTCTAATTTAACTCCATCAACAGTAAGCGTAGCATAACTACCATCTAAACCTCCATTAGCAACAATTTCGTTTGATAATCCAAGTTTTTTAGCATCTGCATTAGAAACTGTAACATAGTTATCCCAAGAAACTCTTGTAATTGGATCTGGAAACTCTTGCAACCAAGGGTTGTTAGCATGCTGACCATCTCCTAATCCAGTTTTAGTATATAATACTAATTCAAACTCACCAGCAGATTTAGATTTTGCAACAGCATTAGCAGCAGAAGCAGCATCAATAGCGCCTCCAGATAATGCAGAAGATCCAAGAACAGCTACACCATCATGTAATACTTTATTCCAAGAAGTTCCTATAGTGTAAGCTGCAGAATTTGCTTTTAAGTAGTCATAAAAAGTACCAGCTGTACCATTTACAGACAATAAAACATCTTGAAATTGTTTTGTATTAAAGATAGGACGGATTGTTGGCTGAGTTAAGCTATATGTTCCACTTGTAAGTTCAAGATCGCCCCAAGACTCTAAATAGTGAGGAGCCGGTGCAGCAACTGAAACGATTGATGCAGTTTCATCTTCTTTTAATGAAAAAGCAACTGATGTTTTAACTTTTTTCAATCCAGAAACAAAAGCTTCAGAATCAGCTAATGTATAAACAGGATTAACTCCACTCATAATTAAAGTGTGAACACTTCCTGCGTTCAAATCTTTAATTAACTGTGCAACTACAGCATTAGAACCTTTTCTAATTTGTCTTGCTCCAGCAGTATTAAAAGCTTCACTAGCCAATGCTTGATTGATAGCTAAAACTAATAATTGAGCATTTTTATCTTCAATTCCAGATACTAAAACTCCTTTTGAACCAGCAGCTTTAAGTTGCTGAGCAGCTTTTACTACTTCAGCCTTAAATGCACCTTCCAAAGAAACAGGAACAGAAGCACCTACAACGATATTATAAATTTGAACTAAAGCTTGTTTTTGAGCAGCTGTAGTCATTGGAACACGCTTATCAGCAGCAGCTCCAGACAATGTCATATTTGATTCAAACTGGAAGTGACGAGACATTTTTCCATTTTGAGGAATACGCCCTTTTGCATATCCAGAATCGTATCCACCACCTTGCCAGTCTCCTAAAAAATCAGCACCAACAGATACAATTAAAGAAGCTTTTGAGAAATCGTAATCAACTAAAGCTCTCTGACCATACGCAGCTTCAAAAGCATCTAAAGCTTCAGATGAAGAAACCGCATCATATACTACATGCTTCGCGTTTGGATTTTTTGCAATAAACTCAGCAATTAATTTTTCAGTAGATGGACTCGCTAAAGTATTTGTTAATAATACTACTTGTCCGCCTTTTGCTTTTGCATCAGCTAAGCTTGATTTGATTTTTAAATCAACCGCAGACCAAGAAGAATCTTTTCCGTCTACTTTTGGTTCTTTCAAACGAGCGCTATCATACAATCCTAAAATAGATGCATGAATTCTTGCGTTAGCTGCAAATTTAGCTCCAGCAATTGTATTGTTTTCAATTTTAATTGGACGACCCTCACGAGTTTTTACCAAAAGATTAGCAAAATCAAATCCATCAAAAACTGTAGTTGCATAATAATCTGCAACACCAGGAATGATTTGTTCTGGTTGTAATACATAAGGGATAGACTTGTGAACAGGACCTTCGCAAGCAGCTAATGTTACAGCCGCTGTACTAAACCCTACGTACTTTAAAAAGTCACGACGTGAAGTTCCTGATGTAGATAAAGCATCAGCGTTACCCAAAAACTCATCAGTAGGAATTTCTTCAACAAACTCGTTATTTCTAAGCGCCTCAACAATAGAGCTATTTTCTAGCTCTTCAACACTTTTCCAGTATTTTTTGTTTGATGACATTGTATATATATATTAAAATCTTAATAAATCGATTAATAGTGGCATTTACCACACTCTAAACCTCCCATTTGCGCTGCAGTTAATTTCTCTACACCGTATTTTTTAGAAAGTTCAGCATGAATTTTGTCATAGTAAGCATTACCTTCCATCTTAACATCAGTTTTTCTATGGCAATCAACACACCATCCCATTGTTAATTTAGAGTATTGCTTCATGATTTCAAATTCTTGTACTGGTCCGTGACAAGTTTGACATTCGATACCAGCAACAGAAACGTGTTGAGAGTGATTGAAGTAAACAAAGTCAGGCAAATTATGAATACGAACCCATTTTACAGGCTGTGTTTTTCCAGTATAAGCTTGTTTCGTCTTATCCCATCCAACAGCATCATATAATTTTTGAATTTGCGCATCGTAGAAAGCTTTGCTGTACTCAGGAGTAGCAGTAGTTTCAGCAACCTCAGAAATATTTTTATGACAGTTCATACAAACATTTAATGAAGGAATACCAGCCGTTTTACTTACACGAGCAGCAGAGTGGCAATATTTACAATTGATTTCGTTATCACCAGCGTGAATTTTGTGAGAGTAGTGAATTGGCTGAATTGGCTCATAATTCTGATCTACACCTACTTGCATTAAGTATCCGTAAACAAAATATCCACTAGCTAAAAGTAAGAAGATTGCTGTTACCAAAACCAAGAATTGGTTTTTAGCGAAAGCTTTCCAAATTGGAAGTCTTGCTTCTTTTGGAGCAACTTCAATACCATTTTTGTTTGCTACTTTAGTCAATACTTTGTTCACCATGAACAACATAACAACTAATATAGCCATTACAAGAGCAAGTGCCCCTAAAATAATATTATTTGATATAGCACCATCCTGAGCATTTGTTCCAGGAGGAGTTGCACCACCCGCTACAACTGCAGCAGGCTCAGCTTTTGGCTGAGAAGTATATGCTATAATGTTATCAATATCTCCTTCAGACAATTGAGGAAACGAAGTCATAACAGCTTTGTTGTTTTCCTCAAAAAGTTTAACAGCAACAGGATCACCTGACTTAATCATGTCAGAACTGTTATGCACCCACTTGTAAAGCCAAGCTTTATCATGCTTATCTGCCACGCCTCTTAAGGCTGGACCAGTTGATTTAGCATCTAATTTGTGACATGCAGCGCAATTTGCATTAAAAAGTTCTTTCCCTTTTACTGGATCACCGCCTCCTGCAGCTGGAGCAGCAGCAGCAGCTTCAGGCGCCGCCGGAGCAGCAGCATCTTGAGCAAATGAAGTTAGGGAGAAAATTAACGTTAGCGATAAGCCAAGCAGTAATTTTCTTGAGATCGAATTATGGTTACCCACCTTTTTCATATAGTATAAATAATTGTCTACTAATTTTTGGTATGATTTTTTCTGTACTAAATCCAGTATAAATCTATACCCTTTTTTAAAACTTGCCACAAAAATACGACTTATGAGCTATTCTCAAAACCTTAAAATAGTCTTAATTATCAATTTATATCAATTCTAAATAATATTAAAATTTTACACTCAAACTTTAAATAGTATTTTTGCATAAAAACCATCACATTATGAGAATTTTAAGTCCTTCAAAAAACCTTTTCTTAACAATTACAACGATTGCTTTCGCACACAACATTAACGCTCAAGACCAAAATTTAACATTGAATCAAGATCCTAAATTTGAGCAGTTACTAAATGAAAAGCGCAAAATTAACACGTCAATAAATACAAACGATACTTATAGAATTCAAATCTTTAGTGGCAAAAGCGATGAGGCAAAAAAAACGCTAACGGATTTCAAAAGAGAAAATTCAGATATAGACGGAACCATTATTTTCAGCACCCCAAATTACAAGGTAATCGTTGGTAATTTTAAAACTCGCATTGAAGCCGAAAGGAATTTGGCAGAAATTAAAAAGAGATACAAAAGTGTCTTTTTACTTAAACCTGGAAGATAATCCATTCAAATGATTAAATAAAAAAAAGCGAGATGAAAATCTCGCTTTTTTTATGACTTTAAAATTTTTCTGCCAACAATCAAACAATAATTATCACTTTGAAAAAAAACTTCTTTTTTTTAGTTAGTTTACTACTTTAATTCCGCTCGCCAGAAAACGAATTTCTTCTTTAGGCGCCGTAATAGCATCTATTTCTGCCTTTGTTTTTTTAGCATCTTTTGCATAATGCTTTAATTCATCAACAGACGTAATCTTTCTTTCTACAACTCCTTCTAAAACTACATTTTTTCCTTTTAATGCTGTCGGCACAAAGAAAGCATAGTCTTTCATCTTAACAAAGAAAGATGCTCCATTTTCAGTTTTCACACTGACCCAACATCCTCTTTTTGGACAAACACCCGTTACTTCTCCTTTTACCGCAACGTTTTCTATCTTATTTACCGTTTTCAGATCTTTTTCTAATTCGCCAACAGAAATTGCCTTACTTACGACATCCTTAGAAATATCTTCTCCATAATAATCCCCAACCATGGCATTGCCTGCTGGCGGTGCTGGTTTTTCTACAGCTTCCTGCGAAAAGGATAAAGAAGAAAAACTTAGAAATAAAACAAATGAGCATAGTGCTAGTTTCATATTTTCAATATTTAAATCTCATCTAAAGTAAAGAAAAATTCAAAACAAGCATACTCTTATACATCAAAAATCTTAGATCTTATCGGTAGCAGCAAGCCCAATATCAAGCATTTCTTTTTTAACCGCTTCAAAGTCCAACAAAAAAGCTGAGTTAGCAAAAAGACTTTCAACAGTTGCTTTACCCATAATTCTCCCCATCTCTACATCGCTATGCCAATGCGCATTACAAATTACGCGGCTTTCTCCAAAATCATGCCCTCGTTTTAATATCGCTTCTTTATGATGCGGAAAAATTTCGATCAATATTAATGACCAAGCACTGCCAACAGCTGCATGACCAGACGGAAAAGAACCAACAGTCTTTAAAACTGCTTCCTGATCTGGCGTACAGGTTTTTTTATTGTTAACAACAAACGGACGCACACGATTATAATAATTCTTAGCAGCATACGTAGACAATCCTGCATCTGTCATTACTCTGCGCATGAAAACATAAAATTTAGGCGTTTTGTGCTCACTAATCTCAATTCCTAAAACAGCTTCAAAACATTTAGCTGCAGTAGGAAATGACAAATCTGCATCGCTGGCCGCTTTTAAAAACCGAATTTCATTATCTGATTCAACAGCCCTTTTTGCATGTTCTAAATCAATTTGATAAGCGGAAGAAGTTATCTCTGGAGGAGGCGACAGCAGCTTTAAACTATTTGGCATCTCTTCTTCTGACAAATAGCCATATAATAAGCCCGGCATGACCGCTCTTAGCTGTTCAACTGTCGTGAATTTAGAAATAACATTATTGCGCCTATCTTTTTTATAAACGAGCGAATTAATAATCTGAATTATTTTTAGCTTCATATCCAACTTTCATCTAATTCCTTTTTCTTCTCAAAAATCACAATTAAACCATAGGATTTCCGCCAAATAAACCAAAGCATCAAATCCTAGTCACCATCAAAAAATTTGAGCAAAGGAATAAATAATTCACAAATCAAAACCTACCCGTTTTTTAATAATACGTTTCATATTATAAATTGCAACAAATTTGTTTTACATTTCAAAACACACAGAACAAAAAAAGTCCCAATTTTCATTGGGACTTTTGAATATATAACTGAATATTATTTCAATTTCTTTTTGATTGCTACTTCATGGTAAGCTTCAATAACATCGCTAATTTCGATATCATTAAATCCTTTTATCTGAATACCGCAATCATAACCTTTAGTTACTTCTTTTACGTCATCTTTGAAACGTTTCAGCGCCACTAACTCACCAGTATGAACCACAACTCCATCTCTAATAACTCTAATTTTAGAAGTTCTAAGGATTTTACCATCAGTTACCATACATCCTGCAATAGAACCCACTTTAGAAATTTTGAAAATCTCACGAATTTCAGCTGTTCCTAAAATTTCTTCTTTCATCTCAGGAGCAAGCATTCCTTCCATCGCATCTTTCAAGTCATCGATAGCAGCATAGATGATAGAATAGTAACGGATATCGATCTCTTCTTTATCAGCAAGCTGTCTAGCATTTCCAGCCGGACGAACGTTAAATCCGATAATGATTGCATCTGATGCAGAAGCCAAGTTAACGTCAGTTTCTGTAATTGCACCAACTCCTTTATGAATGATATTGATTTGAACTTCTTCTGTAGAAAGTTTAGAGAACGAATCAGATAATGCTTCAACAGAACCATCCACGTCTCCTTTAAGGATTACATTTAATTCTTTAAACTGACCAAGTGCAATACGACGTCCAATTTCATCAAGTGTAATATGTCTTTGTGTACGTACAGATTGCTCACGCATTAATTGAGAACGTTTAGATGCAATTTGTTTTGCTTCTTTTTCATCTTCAAATACATTGAACTTATCTCCCGCAGTAGCAGCTCCGTCTAAACCTAAAACAGATACTGGTGTCGAAGGGCCAGCTTGAAGAACAATATGTCCTCTTTCATCATGCATCGCTTTCACTTTTCCATGATGCTTACCTGCTAACATGTAATCTCCAATTTTCAAAGTACCTTGCTGTACTAAAATTGTAGAAACATAACCTTTTCCTTTATCTAGAAAAGCCTCAACAACAGTTCCCTGCGCTGCTTTATTTGGATTTGCTTTTAAATCTAAGATTTCAGCTTCTAATAAAACTTTTTCAAGCAATTCTTTTACACCTGTTCCCACTTTTGCAGAAATATCATGTGACTGAATTTTTCCACCCCAATCTTCAACAAGTAAATTCATACCAGCCAAACGTTCTTTGATTTTATCAACATTTGCGTTTGGTTTATCAATTTTATTGATTGCGAAAATAATCGGAACTCCTGCCGCTTGTGCGTGAGAAATTGCCTCTTTTGTCTGTGGCATGATATCATCATCCGCCGCTACCACAATAATTGCGATATCGGTAACTTGAGCTCCACGTGCACGCATCGCGGTAAACGCCTCGTGACCCGGAGTATCTAAGAATGCAATTTTTTGCCCGTTATCTAAAGTAACTCCATACGCCCCAATGTGCTGTGTAATACCTCCAGACTCACCAGCGATAACATTTTCTTTACGAATATAATCCAGTAAAGATGTTTTACCGTGGTCAACGTGACCCATTACGGTAACAATTGGCGCTCTAGTTACTAAATCTTCTTCTCTATCTTCAACAACTTCAATTGCTTCTTCGATATCTACTGTAATAAATTCAACATCGTAACCAAACTCATCGGCTACAATAGTTAATGTTTCAGCATCTAAACGCTGATTCATGGTTACCATGATTCCAAGAGACATACAAGTTCCAATTACTTTAGTAATCGGCACATCCATCATGATAGCAATTTCACCTACTGTAACAAATTCAGTAACCTTAATAGTTTTACTTCCTTCGTCAAGAGCTCTTTGCTCATCATCAGATTTCTGACGGTGCGTTTCTCTTTTGTCTCTTCTATATTTAGCCGCTTTAGATTTCCCTCCTTTACCTTGAAGTTTTTCAAGAGTTTCTCTAATTTGGTTTTTTACTTCTTCTTCAGTTGGCTCAACTTTAGCTACAATTGCAGGACGGTTTCCTTTTACAAAACCAGGTCTCTGACTTCTGTTAGCATTAAATCCTCCTCCATTATTGTTTTGAGCTGGCTTATTTTGATTTGGCGTTCCAGGCGCATTACCCGTAGCAGGTTTTGGCGCACCAGGCACACCTGGCTTAGGACCAATTCTTTTACGCTTATTTTTATTTGCGTTGTTATTATTACCAACCCCAGGAGTTCCAGGCTTATTCTGAGCCGCTTTTGGATCTTCTTTCTTTTTCTTAGGCTTGTTAAATTGAGATAAATCAATTGTCTGTCCCGTAAGAGTTGTTCCTGTAAGCTTTTGATATTGAGTTGTAATAGTTTCCTCTGAAGTTGTTGGATCAGTAGACACGATTGGCTCCTGAGCAACTTTAGATTCTGCTTTAACTTCTTTTTTCTCCGTAATAATAGGTTCTTCTTTTTTTGTTTCAGAAACAGGAGTTGAAACAACTGGTTCAGATTTTACCGTTTCATTTTGAACAGGTTTTTCTGGCTGCACAGAAGCAGCAACAGCTTTAGGTTCTTCAACCTTAGCTGTTTCCTCAGAAGGAGTAATCGCAGGTTTTTTTGGATTCAAGTCAATTTTACCAACTTGTACAGGTCCAGAAACAACAGCTCTCGCTTTGATTATTTCTTGCTGTTTTTGACGCTCCTCATCTTGTCTGCGTTTGTCTTCAATTTCTTTCTCACGCTCTACACGTAATGCCTCTTTTTCTTTTCTTTTCTCTTCTCCAACTTCTTTAGAAGCCTCCTTGTTCCCCTTATCGCCCGCAAATTGGCTTTGAAGGATATTAAATTCACTATCAGAAATTTTAGCATTTGGATTTGCATCAATAGCAATCCCCTTATCTTTTAGATAATCTACAGCTCTTTCTAACGAAATATTTAATTCCCTTAAAACCTTGTTTATTCTTATTACTCTCTCTTCAGACATATAACCTTTTTATTATTACCTTTTTCGTTGTGTTGTTAGAGCAGACTCAAGCTATCGCTTAACTATCAAACTCTTCTTTTAGTATCTTCATAACATCTAGAATCGTTTCCTCTTCTAAGTCTGTTCTTCTTACTAAATCTTCTACGTCATGTTTCAAGATACTTTTTGCAGTATCCAAACCTATTTTTGCAAACTCTTCAATTACCCACTCTTCGATTTCATCAGAGAACTCTGTTAATTCAACATCGTCTTCATCTGCAACAGTTCCGGCAACGTCTCCTTCTCGGATAACATCTAATTCATAACCTGTTAGCTGACCTGCTAATTTAATGTTATGACCACCTCTACCAATTGCTTTAGAAACCTCTTCTAATTTCAAGAAAACTTCAGCTCTTTTGCTTTCTTCATCAATTTTGATAGAAGAAACTTTTGCAGGGCTTAATGCTCTTGTAATAAATAATTGAATATTGTTTGTATAATTGATTACATCAATATTTTCATTTCCAAGCTCACGAACAATTCCGTGAATACGAGAACCTTTCATTCCAACGCAAGCTCCAACTGGATCAATTCTATCATCATAAGAATCAACCGCTACTTTTGCTTTTTCTCCAGGAATACGAACTACATTTTTAACTGTAATTAATCCGTCGAAAACTTCTGGAATTTCTTGTTCAAATAATTTTTCTAAGAACTTTTCTGAAGTTCTAGACATAATAATTTGAGGTTTATTCCCTTTTAATTCTACGCTTTCAATGATACCGCGTACATTATCTCCTTTACGGAAGAAATCTGACGGGATTTGTTTTTCTTTTGGAAGCACAATTTCATTTCCTTCATCATCAACCAAGATTACTACTCTTGGACGCACGTGGTGCACTTCTGCTGTATAAATATCACCGATAATATCTTTAAATTGTTTGTAAAGATTTGTATTATCGTGTTCGTGAATTTTAGATATTAGATTCTGACGAAGCGCTAAGATAGCTCTTCTTCCTAAATCAATCAATTTTACTTCTTCAGAAACTTCTTCTCCAATTTCAAAATCCGCTTCAATTTTTCTTGCTTCAGTCAATGTAATTTCCTCATTTTCAAAATCAAGATCTTCATCGGCAACAATTACTCTTCTTCTCCAAATTTCCATATCTCCTTTGTCAGGATTTATAATGATATCGAAATTTTCATCTGAACCGTATTTTTTCTTTAATGCATTTCTAAATACGTCCTCTAAAATTGCCATAAGCGTTACACGATCAATAAGTTTATTATCTTTAAACTCTGAGAATGAATCGATTAATGCTAAATTTTCCATGCGAATTTTTTAATTAAAATTAAAATGTTACCGTAACAACTGCCTCTTTAATTTCTGTATAAGGTATTTGTTGCTCTTTTTGAACTGTTTCTTTTCCTTTTCCTACTTTTTTCGGTTCTCTTGCTTTCCAAGACAAAATTATAAAAACATCATTAGCTTCTACCAATTCTGCTTCAATTTTTTCTGTATTTGTGGTAACAATCAACGTCCTACCAACATTTTTTTTGTATTGTCTAACCATTTTTAGAGGTGTCCCTACTCCAACCGATGCTACTTCAAGCGAAAAATCTTGTTCTTCACGATCCAGATTATTCTCGATTGCACGACTAATGTCTATGCAGTCTTGCAGCGCCACTCCATTATCTCCGTCTAAACCAACACTAATTTTAAAAGAATCCGAAACAGCCAGATCAACCAAAAAGATTGATGGTTTTCCCAGAAGAGCTTCTGTAATTAATCCGTTTACTTTTTCTTTGAATGTCATAATTTTATAAAAAGAGGGGACACTTAGTCCCCTCATTATTTAGATTTTAATAAATAACAGTGCAAATATAGTGTTTTTTTTATAAATCAAATAAATTGATTGCTCTAAAATAATTTCTTATCTTTATAATAGCATTAAAACACAGAATTATTCATCATTTTTAACCCTCAAATCATGAAACGAATTTTAGTACCTACAGACTTCTCAGAACACGCAGAAGATGCTTTAAAAGTTGCCGCACAAATTGCAAAAAAGAACAATTCTGAACTCATTCTTCTGCACATGCTCGAATTGCCGCACCAGTCCAATGATGCCATAATGGGCGGAGCCAGCATTCCTGAAGCGATGCTTTTTATGAAAAAAGCAAATGAAACGCTTGATGAAGTTGCCTCTAGAGAATATCTTGAAGGAATTCCTGTTACTGAAATTGTAAAAATGGACAAGCCTATTCATGGAATCACTCAAATAAGCAAAGATTATGATGTCGATTTAATTGTTATGGGATCGCACGGTTCTTCTGGCGTTGAAGAATTATTAATAGGCTCTAATACTGAAAAAGTAGTTCGAAACTCCGAAATTCCTGTTTTAGTTATCAAAAAGAACATTGCCGATTTTAAACCATTTGATATTGTATTCGCATCTGATTTTTCAGAAGAAGCCAAAAAACCATTTGAAAAACTTTTAAATTTCACCAAATCATTTGATTCAAAATTACATTTAGTCACTATTTGCACACCAAACAGCTTTAAACCAACTCATGTAAGCGAAAAAACAATGAGTGATTTTATAGCCGAATTCGATATTGAGAATTACACTACTCAAATTTACAATGATACCAATATTGAAAAAGGAATTATTAATTTCTCGAACAAAATAAATGCTGACATCATCGGAATGTGCACGCACGGAAGAACTGGCTTTGCCCATTTCTTTAACGGAAGCATCAGCGAAGGTCTAGTGAATCACGCCGTTAAACCTGTTATAACCTTAAAGATTTAAATATATTATTCAAAAAACTTTAAAGCTTCTCAAACGAGAAGCTTTTTTTATCCAAACAAAAAAAATGAGCTTTTCAACAAAGCTTAGTTGAGCTTTACAACAAAGTTGCCAGTCCATTTAATACGGAAATTTGTCAAATAGAAATTCATTAAAAAACAACAAAATGAAAACAATAGACAAAATTTACGTTAATGGAGAATTTATTACTCCACAAGGAACAGAATACTTTGACCTTATTAGCCCAACAACAAACGAAAAATTAGGAAAAGTTCTTTTAGGCAACGCAGAAGACACCCAAAGAGCGATAGAAGCCGCTAAAAACGCTTTTAAAACTTTTTCAAAAACAACAGTTTCAGAAAGAATCCAATACCTCAAAAACATTAAATCTGCTGTCGAAAAAAGAAAATACGATTTTATTAATGTAATGATAGAAGAATATGGAGGTACTTTTCAATTTGCCAGTGTAAGTTATGAGTATATGCTAAAAAGTTTTGATTCTGCCATCAGCCTACTTAATTCATACAATTTCACTAAAACAATGGGAGATTCTGAAGTTCAAATGACACCAATTGGTGTTGTCGGAATTATTATTCCGTGGAATTCCAGCAATGGCTATATCTGCAGCAAATTATCTACAGCAATTGCAGCAGGATGCACAACCGTAATCAAACCTAGCGAAATGAGTGCTCAACAGACAGAATTAATCCTTGAATGTCTTCACGAAGCAAATCTTCCAAAAGGAGTTGTCAATATCGTAAACGGACTGGGAGAAATCGTGGGTGCAGAAATAAGCAGAAATCCAGATATTGCTAAAATATCTTTTACAGGATCTACCAATGTTGGAAAAATCATTGCAAAAGAAGCCGTTAACACCATGAAACGAGTTACGCTTGAACTTGGCGGAAAATCCCCTAATATTATTCTAGACGATGCCAATTTCTCAAAAGCCATTCCGCTTGCCATAAGCGCCGCTTTTATGAATAACGGACAAGCTTGCATTGCTGGAAGCAGATTGTTAATTCCAGAAAACAAGCTAAATGAAGCAAAACTTTTCATTAATGAAACCGTTTCAAAACTTATTGTAGACAATCCTAAAAACCCAAACACTAATGTAGGCCCAATGGTGAGCACAAAACAATACAACCGTGTTCAGGATTATATTCAGGCCGGAATTAACGAAGGAGCAGAAATATTAACTGGCGGATTAGGAAAACCAGAAGGATTAGAAAACGGAAATTTTGTTAAGCCAACTGTCTTTATCCATGCCAATAATCAAATGCGTATTGCAAAAGAAGAAATATTCGGACCTGTTTTATCTGTTATTACATACAAAACAGAAGAAGAAGCAATCGAAATTGCCAACGACACCACGTACGGATTACAAGCTTACGTAAGCTCATCAAATTCAGAAAGAGCACACCGCGTCGCTTCACAACTTAATGCTGGCCGCGTTCAGGTAAACGGAATCAGCCACGACCCAATGGCTCCATTTGGCGGATTCAAACAATCTGGAATCGGACGTGAATTTGGAATTTTAGGACTAGAGGCTTATCTAGAACCAAGAGCATTAATTCAACAAAAATAACCTTCCTATATCTGGAAATCTTTAAGCGTAAAGATTTCCAGATCTTTTAGTATTTTTACAATATGAGCACCAAACCAAGCACAAAGCCGAAAATTCTCTACTCGTGTTATTATTCACGCAGTCGCGAAGGCGAACACTTTATACCTGAGCACGTTTTCAGCTATCAGATTTCTGGAGAAATGATTGCTTCAGATAGCAAAAACACTTTTCACATAAAACCGGGAGAATTTCGTTTCAGCAGGCGAAATCATTTAGCAAAGTTTACTAAAATTCCACCAGAAGGAGGCGAATTCAAAACGATTTCCCTTTTTCTAGATCAGGACATTTTAAGAGAAATCAGCAAAGAACACAATTTAAAGTCAGACAAAAAATTAGATTCAGATGCTATGTTTGCGCTAGCTCCCAACCCGCTCTACAAATCTTTTATGGAATCGCTGTTGTCTTACCTTGAAATCGAAGAAGAAAACAACGAAGCTTTGTTCCATTTAAAAATCAAAGAAGCGGTTCATCTTTTATTAAAAGTAAATCCAGAATTAAAAGACATTTTATTTGATTTTAACGAACCTGGCAAAATTGATTTAGAAGCCTTTATGAACAAAAACTTCCATTTTAATGTTCAAATGCATCGATTTGCCTATCTGACTGGAAGAAGTTTAGCAACATTTAAAAGAGATTTTCAAAAAGTATTTCAGCAAACGCCTGGAAAATGGCTCTTAAACAAAAGGCTCCAAGAAGCTTATTATTTAATCAGTCAAGGAAACACACCGTCAGAAGTATATATAGGTGTCGGTTTTGAAGATCTTTCTCATTTTTCTTTTGCCTTTAAAAAGAAATTCGGAATCGTTCCTTCTTCCTTATAAATCTCAACTATAAAAAATTTCAAAAAAGAAATTCCAAATTCCAATCTGCAAAGCCTTGGAATTTGGAATTTAAATATTCGAATTTTAAAAAACTTTGTTGCATAAAAAAAGCCTCTCATTTCTGAGAGGCTTTGTGTTGGTCTACTAGGACTCGAACCTAGAAAGACGGCACCAAAAACCGTAGTGTTACCATTACACCATAGACCAGCAGTGCGGTTAAGCGGGTGCAAAATTAAAACTTTATTTAATTTATGCAAATTTTAAAGGAAACTTTTTTAAATAAAAAAAGCCTCTCATTTCTGAGAGGCTTTTCTGTTGGTCTACTAGGACTCGAACCTAGAAAGACGGCACCAAAAACCGTAGTGTTACCATTACACCATAGACCAGCAGTGCTGTTAAGCGAGTGCAAATTTAAGTCTTTATTTAGTTTGTGCAAACTTTTTGAGCAAAAAAAATATTTTTTTTTGATTTTTTTCACGTTAAAATCAGCTTCAGCATTAAAAACTCCTCATAGACAACATATTAGTTTTAAAAGATAGTTTTGTAGAATTTTATGTTAATGGTCGTTTCTTTAAGTAAAAAAACATTTTCTTTGTAGGATAGAAAAACATTCAAATTTTTAATACCTAAATATGGCACAATTCAATTTCAATAAATGGAATACAATTATTGGTTGGTTTGCATTTGCAATCGCTTTAATAACTTATACATTAACTGTTGAACCTACAATGAGCTTTTGGGATTGCGGAGAATATATTGCTACCGCAGCCAAACTTGAAGTAGGACACCCGCCGGGAGCTCCGCTTTTCCAGATGATGGGTGCATTTTTTGCCATGTTTGCCATAGATGCTCAGCATGTAGCTCTGATGGTTAACATGATGTCTGTTTTTTCTAGTGCATTTACCATATTATTTATGTTCTGGTCGTCGTCTATGATTTTGAAAAAGATTGTAGGTCGTTTTGCAGAAATTGATCAAAACAATTCAATTGTTATTTTAGGAAGCTCATTTGTAGGGGCTTTAGCTTATACTTTTTCCGATAGTTTTTGGTTCAACGCAGTAGAGGCCGAAGTTTATGCAATGGCTTCTTTATTAATTGCTTTGCTTTTCTGGCTTGGTTTGCGCTGGGAACAAGACATGGACCAACCAAAAGGAAACAAATGGTTATTAATCATTTCTTTGGTTATTGGTCTTTCGTTTGGAGTTCACTTCATGGCTCTTTTAACTATTCCTTCTATCGGATTTTTATACTATTTCAAACATTACGAAAAAGTTACAATCAAAAATTTCATTATTGCTAACATTGTAGTTATTGGAATTTTATTGTTCATTTTTAAATTGCTTCTTCCTCTTACTATGGCATTTTTCGGAAAAACCGAAATCTTCATGGTAAACAGCATGGGACTTCCATTTAATTCAGGAACTATCTTTGTAGCTTTATTATTTATTGCGTTTTTCTATTTCGGATTAAAATACACGAAGCAAAAAGGTTTAATATTCTACAACACTATTATATTGTGTATTTTATTTATCCTGATTGGTTTCTCAACTTGGTTAATGCTTCCTGTTCGTGCAAACGCGAATACAGTTATTAACGAAAATAAACCATCAGATGCAACTGAGGTTTTGGCTTACTATAATCGTGAACAATATGGTGTGAATCCTTTGTTTTACGGACCTCAATACACGGAACTTTTTGCTGGTCTTGATGCTAAAACTCCTTATTTAGACAAAAAACCTAACTACGAAAGAGATTATAAAACTGGTAAATACATTATTACCAATAATTATAAAAATGCAGAACAAAATTCTGATGACAACCAGAAAGCGATTCTGCCTAGAATGTGGAGCACAGAAACAGCTCACATTCAAAACTATATCAACTTTACCAATCCTCCGAAGTTCCGAATCAATCCTAATTACAATTATGAGGAAGATTTGGCAAAATACGGAATCGACGCAAGCCAATTGACTGAAGATGAATACAACAAAGCTACAGCACAATTGCGCAATGAAGTTGAAAAAACTGTTTCTGAATTCAGAAGAGCTTATGCTCAAAAACAGATTGACAACGAAGGTTATGTAAAATTCTTAAGAAGCTATGGTGAATATCTTCTTATCGAAAAACCTTCTACAGGAGACAACTTTAGTTTTATGTTTGAATATCAATTCGGATACATGTATTGGAGATATTTAATGTGGAACTTTGTTGGACGCCAGAATGACATTCAAGGCAAATATGACAATCTGGACGGAAACTGGATTAGTGGTATCAAACCTTTAGATTCTGTTCATTTAGGCTCTCAAGACAATTTGCCTTCTGATGTTTTAAACAACAAAGGACGTAATGCTTATTATTTTATTCCGTTTATTCTAGGGTTAATCGGTATAATGTACCATGCTAATAAAGACTTAAAAAGTTTTTATGTTCTTTTAGCTTTGTTTTTATTTACCGGAATTGCATTAAAAATATATTTGAACGAAAGACCTTTTGAACCTCGTGAAAGAGACTACGCGCTTGTAGGTTCCTTCTACGTCTTTGCCATCTGGATCGGATTTGGTGTTTATTCACTTTACGAAAGTCTCCAGAAATACCTAGCTCCTAAAATTGCTGGACCGGTACTTATTGCAGGAAGTTTATTGGCAGCGCCTGTTTTAATGGCTGCTCAAAACTGGGATGATCACGACAGATCTGGAAAATATACAGCAGTTGCAATGGCTAAAGCGTATTTAAGTTCTTGCGATAAAGACGCTATTTTATTCACCATTGGAGATAATGACACCTTCCCTCTTTGGTACGCGCAGGAAATTGAGCATTTTAGAACCGATGTGAAGATTGTAAATACGAGTTTGTTTATGACAGACTGGTACATCGATCAAATGAAAGCGAAATCTTATGAATCTAATCCGTTGCCAATTTCTTTCAATCACAGCCAGTATGTGGGAGATAACTTAGATTACACGGCTTATATTCAAAAAATTGATACTCGTTGGAATATTAAAGATTTTATCGATTTCATCAAAAACCCTAAATCGACTGTTGGATTACAAAACGGACAAACTATCCATTTCTATCCAACAAACAAGATTAGAGTAAATGTAGACAAGGATCTTATTATCAAAAATAAAGTAGTTAATCCTAAATATTACGATTCTATTGTTCCTTATTTAGATATTGATATTAAAGGAAGTGCATTATACAAAAACCGTTTAATGATGCTTGATATCTTGGCAAATAACAATTGGAAACGACCAATTTATTTTAGTGGCGGTGCTTTTGATGATGAAGATTATTTATGGTTAAAAGATTATCTGCAGTTAGACGGAATGGTTTACAAACTGGTTCCTGTAAAAAATGCTCCTTCTAAAGACGGTGGACCATTAGATATGGGACAAATTGATGCCGATAAAATGTATGATATCGTAATGAAATGGGATTGGGGTAACAGCGAAAGCGAAAAAATCTACCACGACCCAGAAACGAGAAGAAACAGCATTACGTACCGTACGAATCTTTCTAGATTAATGAATCAGCTTATTGCTGAAGGTAAAATTGACAAAGCTAAAAACGTAATAAATTTAGCA
The DNA here is from genome assembly GCF_057799715.1 of Flavobacterium sp. 38. Classification (NCBI taxonomy): domain Bacteria; kingdom Pseudomonadati; phylum Bacteroidota; class Flavobacteriia; order Flavobacteriales; family Flavobacteriaceae; genus Flavobacterium; species Flavobacterium sp. 38. The sequence continues at coordinate 241,010 of NZ_JBYNWZ010000005.1, forward strand.
ATGACTAAAATGCCTTTGGATAAATTTGGATATTATTCGTTAGTTGAAGGTTTTGGTGACGGTTATTATAAAGTTGGCGAAAAAGCTAAAGCCCAGGATCTTTTAAATAAACTGGTTCAGAAATATAGAGAGAATTTGGATTATTATAAAACTTTAACGCCTTCAGATCAGACCGATTTGGCAATGGATATTATTACAGATATCGAGCGCTATAGAAGTTTGCTACATGTAATGGATGAAAATAAAGACACTGCTTTTTACAACAAGCACAAAACTACATTCAATACTTATGTAAATATTTTTGAGCGTTTTGGACGTGAAAAAGAATAAATAATATACGAAAATCTTACTGATTAAAAAAATGCAGCACTGTTTGATAAATAGCGCTGCATTTTTTAATTTTATACGTACAATATAATTTTAATTCAAAATGAGCTTTTATTGGGTAAAAACTAATGCATTTATCAAAAAGGTGTTTTCTAAATATTGCTGGGACATTCCTAACAACGAAAAGAAAATATACCTCACTTTTGACGATGGCCCAACTCCAGAAATCACAGACTGGGTTTTATCTGAATTAAAAAAATTTGATGCAAAAGCTACTTTTTTCTGTATTGGAAAAAATATCAAAGCAAACTTGGCTTTATTTGAAAAGTTAATCACCGACGGACATTCTATTGGAAACCATACCATGAACCATGTAAATGGATGGAAAAGCCATACGAATGAATATGTTGAAAATGTAAAAAACTGTGCCGCAATTTTAGACGAACAAGAAAAAGTGCCTCGCTGTTTATTATTCCGCCCTCCTTACGGAAAAATCAAAAAAGCGCAGTCTAAGATTCTTAGAAGTTTAGGCTATAAAATTGTAATGTGGGATGTTTTAAGTGCAGATTTTGATCAAAGCATTACTCCTGAAAAATGTCTTGAAAACGTGACAAAAAATGTAAAATCAGGAAGTGTAATTGTTTTTCATGACAGTATAAAGGCTTCTCCAAATTTAAGATTTGCCTTGCCTCGAACACTGCATTTTTTAAAAGAAAACGGATATAAGTTTGACATTATTCACTAAATAACATCAATAAAAAGAAGTTATTTAGACGCTGAATTGTTCCTGAACAATCCCGATTATAGTATTGGCATCAAGCTCTCCAGATTGCCTCCAGATCATTTGCCCTTCTTTATAAATCATTAAAGTTGGAAGTCCTTTAATACGAAGTGCTTCAGCTAGTTCCTGATTTTTATCTACATCAATTTTGATTACTTTGGCTTTATCGCCAAGCGCAGCAGCTACGTCCTTAATAACAGGATGCATAGATACCGAAGATTCATTCCAATCTGTGTAAAAGTCAATTAACACTGGAACTTGAGCATTTATTAATTCTCCAAATTTTGACATAAAACCAAAAATTTAAGTTTTTTAAATCTCTTAAAAGAAATATATATTATACAAATGTAGCATTTTTAACGAATTAAGCGACATTACGGCCTTTTTTTAGTTCAATAACTGTTATTTCCGGCATAATTCCAACTCGTCCTGGATAAGCGTGAAAACCAAACCCACGGTTAACATAAACGTATCTTCCGACGTTTTCGTACAATCCCGCCCATTGTTTGTAAATGTACTGCGCCAAACTCCATTTAAAATATCCTGGAATTTCGATTCCGAACTGCATACCATGCGTATGGCCTGCAAATGTCAGATGAAAATTCTTTGGATGGTCTTTAATTTCGGCCTCCCAATGACTCGGATCATGGCTCATTAAAATTTTAAAATCGTCTTGGCGCACATTTTCAGAAGCTTTGTTCAGATCGCCAGCTTTCTTAAAATTCACACCCCAGTTTTCTACCCCAATTAAAGCGATTTTATCATCGCCTTTTTGAATATAAGTATGTTCATTCAGCAAAAGCTTAAAACCAATTTGATCGTATAATCTTTTTATTTCCTGAAAGTTTTCATTTTTATCCTTTTCAGAAGGCCATGTTACATATTCACCATAATCATGATTTCCTAAAACCGAAAACTTACCATATTTGTAATTCTTGATACGATTAAAAGTTTCCAGCCAAGGATGCATTTCTTTCGCATGCGTATTTACAATATCTCCAGTAAACAAAATCAAATCCGATTCCTGTTCATTAATAAGATCGATTGCGTAATTAATCTTTTCTGGATTATCGAAACTTCCGCTATGAACATCAGAAATCTGCGTGATTTTAAAACCATCGAAAGCATCTGGAAGATCTGGAAAAAATACGGTTTGTTTGATGACTTTGAAATTATATTTCCCTTCAAAAATTCCGTAAATAATAGAAAGAAACGGAATTGCCGCCAATCCTAAAGCGATCTGGCTAACAAACTTTCTTCGATCTGGCATCATTTCTTTACGTGGCGCATTGTAAACAAAATAATTTACGATACTCGCTCCTATTCTAAAAATATCCTCACCAAACATTATTAAGGTAAGTACAATTTTTGGAACGTATATTACCAGCATCAAACCTGTCGTAAACATAAACTGCCTGGTCTGACCAACAGACCGATCTACCTGAGAAAATGAATATATAATGAAGATTAAAGCCAGTAAACTTATAATTTGATAACCAACCAAAACCCAGCGTGCTTTGATTAATGTTCGAAAAGCCTGATAAGAATAGAACTCAATAAATAATAAAAGAGCGCATAGAATTACAAAACGAAGGATCATTTAATATAGTTTTAAACAAAGTAACAAAGAATGAAAATTCTATTGCTTTTTATTATAAAAAATTTAACGCTCTAAAAATAAAAAAGCCGAAAGATTGCTCTTTCAGCTTTAACCTACCTATCTTTAAAACTATTTTATATTCAAGATTTACATCTCATTTATTTTGTTGTTGCAGCTTCTGGTTTTACAGCTTCTGCTTTTTTACCTCCTTTTGCTTTTTTGTGTTTTTTATCGTGTTTTTCCGTTTTTACTTCTTTAGTTTTTGCTGGCGCTGGAGTTGTTTGCGCGTTTACCATTGCAAATGTTCCTAAAACTGCTACTGCTAAAATTGCTGCTTTTTTCATGACTTTTAAATTTTATGATTACTATTATTTCATTATTTATAAGTCAAAATTACATTCATGAGATTAAGCCAAAATGAAGAAAAAGTCTTACAAGAAAGTTTAACTTTTAATTATGTTTTTCAAACCATAATTTAAAAGAAGTTCCTTCATTCAATACCGATTTTACCGTAATTTCTATATGGTGAAAAGAAGCAATACTTTTTGCAATGGCAAGACCTAAGCCCTGCCCTTCCTGATCTGAACTGATTCGGGCAAAACGGCTGAATACTTTATCCAATTGTGTTTCGTCCATTCCAATTCCAGTGTCTTTTACTGAAATAAAATAACGATTATCTTCAAAACCATCTTCGACCATAATCTTTCCCTTCGGCTTGTTATATTTTATAGCGTTGGTCACCAGATTATAAATCAGGATATGAATTAAGGTTTTGTTTCCAATAAAAATAAAACTGTTTTGCATTTTATTTTCAAACTGAATTTCTCTATCCTCAATACGATCTTGGAGATCTTCATACAAATCTGAAACAATTTCACGAAGGTTGATTTCTTCATTCGCTTCATATTGATTGTTATCAATTCTTGAAATCAGCAATAAATTATTAATGATTTTTTTCAGCATATCGAGCGTCTTTAAAGAACCTGCAATTTTATCCATTGCATTATCATCCAGAGATTCATTCTGCAATAAGTTTTCAAGTTTATTTTTAAGAAGCGCAATTGGCGTTAGAAGCTCGTGTGAAACATTCGAAATAAACTGTTTTTCTTTTTTAAAAACTTCAGCAATTCGATCCATCATTTGGTTTAAAACAAAATCTAACTCTCTAAAATCTCTTGAAACCGCTTTTATCGGAGTGTGATCAAATGCATCTGGTTCGTTGACACGCCTGATTTTGGTATCGATAATTTTATAAAATGGTTTTAAAAGATATTCGATGTAAAAAGTATCGGCCAAAAAGGTAATCAAGAGAATTACCACAAAAACAATAATAATAAACAGTTTGATTACGAATGTTAAATCGTTGACCTCGCTCAAACTGCTGCCAATTTCAAGCTGATAATCTTCGCCTTCATAAGTAAAATGATGCTCCAAAATTCGGTATTCGTTTTCTTCGCCTTCAATTTTTCGGTATTCATTACTAAAAGTTGTTTTTTTCTGACGTGGTTTTATCAGAACTCTAGAAAGCACCAAAAACTCACTATGAAGGGTTGAAAACTCAGAAAAAGTTCCTGTTGAATTGTCCGGATTTTCTATAAAATCATTTATTTCCTCTTGATTCAGATGTTCAATAAATTTTTTCTTTTTCTCTAGTAACGTAGTATTAATATGGCGATATACGACATTTTCTACCAAAATAGGAAGCATCAGCCATAAAATCAAAATGACCAGCAATCTGGTCAAAGCATTAAAAATGACTAATTGATGTTTTATTTTCACAAGAATCGATTTATTCGTTTATACGATATCCTACATTTCGAACCGTTTCAAACCAATCTATAGCAGTATGCTTGTCCAATTTTTTTCGGAGATTACGAACATGCACATCGATAAAATTAGAATCTGAATTTACCTCCAAAACATCTCCCCAAATATGTTCTGTCAGCTGCAATCTTGTGATAACGCGGTTTTTATTTAAAACTAAATATTGAAAAATATCAAATTCTTTTTTAGTGAGGTTTAAAGGAATTTCATTAAAACTAACTTTATAATCCTGAAGTTGCAGTAAAAAACCGTGAATGCTTAAATTGTTTAAAGTAAAACCATGAATCCTGCGAATTACCGCAAATATTCTCGCCGCCAATTCTGTCAAAGCAAAAGGTTTCGTTAAGTAATCATCGGCTCCTAGATGAAGCCCATTAATTCTATCACCTAATTCTCCGCGGGCAGTAAGCACAATCACCGCAATTTTTGATTTTGTTTTTCGAATGGTCTGCAAAACTTCAAAACCGTCGCCATCAGGCAAACCAAGATCCAGCAGTATAACATCATAATCATTGCTTCCGAATTCTTCCAGAGCATCGGCACAGTTATTTGCAATTTTACAAATATAACCTGCATTGCATAAAAAATCGAAAACTTCTACAGCAAGTTCTTTATTATCTTCAACAATTAAAACATTCATAAACAAAGGCTTTTAAGCGCAACTAAAATTAATCAATTATCAAAAGTCTAATCGCACATTATTAAAAAATTAACGAATAAAAAAAGCTGATAAATTTCTCCATCAGCTTTCTTCAATCGCATTCTCATAATCATTATTCCTGTTTTGTTTCCTTACAATGCTCCGAAAACAAAACGAGAGCAACTCTTATTTTTTCACTTTTGCAGTCTCTGGTTTTGCAGTTGCTGCTTTTGGAGCTTCACTTTTTACTGATTTTGTTTTTTTATCAGCTTTGTGTTTAGGATTTTTGGTCGCTTTTACTTCTTTTGCTGGAGCTTCTTTTCCATCTTTTGCAGGAAATGCGTGAACCATTGCACTTGTTCCTAAAACTGCCACTAGTAACATTAATAAATTTCTCATGATTTCTAAGATTTAAGAATTAATAACCTTTTATTTTACAGATCAAAATTACCCTTACAAGATGAAGGAAAAATGAAGAAATCCTACGTTTAAGATATTTTAACTTGGTATTAACGCTTTGTGTTTCTGAACCATATAAGTCATGTAAGTTCATTTTAATTTTTATTACGATGAAATGTTCTCGCAAAGGCGCCAAGTCGAAAAGAGAATTAATAAACTTTGCGACTTGGCGCCTTTGCGAGATTAAATTATTCCTACTAATCCAAAATAAACTTACATGACTTATATGGTTCAATAAAATATTCGTTTTCACAATTTAGACGCACTGCGGTGTGTCTCTACAAAATGACATGACTTATATGATTTAAAAATTAGACGTACGACTGTGCGTCTCTAAAAAAATAAACTTATATGGCTTATATGGTTTAAATTTAGAAGCATTACGGTGCGTCTCTACATATATGGTGGAAAAAAAATCTGATTAGTTTAACTTTTGAGAACCCAATTGATTATTTTTACAGACTAATATTTTTAATATGTCAACTCAAAAACGCCTTTTTCTTCTAGATGCTTACGCATTAATTTTTCGCGGTTATTATGCTTTTATAAAAAACCCGAGAATCAACTCAAAAGGAATGGATACATCTGCAATTATGGGGTTTATGAACTCACTTTTGGATGTTATTAAAAGAGAAAAACCAGATCATTTGGCCGTTGCTTTCGATAAAGAAGGAAGCCACGCGAGAACCGAAATGTTCACCGAATATAAAGCCAATCGTGACGAAACTCCAGAAGCGATTAAAATTGCGGTTCCGTACATTCAAGAATTATTAAGAGCGATGCATATTCCAATTATTGAACTTGCTGGCTGCGAGGCCGATGATTTAATTGGAACTATTGCCAAACAAGCAGAAAAGCAAAACTACAAAGTCTATATGGTAACCCCAGATAAGGATTTTGCTCAATTGGTTTCTGAGAATATCTTTATGTATAAGCCTGCCCGTATGGGTAACGGAATCGAAATTTGGGGCGTTCCAGAAGTGTTGGCAAAATTTGAAATTGAAAGACCTGAGCAGGTAATTGATTTTCTTGGAATGATGGGTGACGCTGTAGATAATATTCCCGGATTGCCTGGAGTTGGAGAAGTTACGGCTAAAAAGTTCCTGAAAGAATTTGGAACTATGGAAAATCTTTTAGAAAATACGCATTTGCTAAAAGGTAAAATGAAAGAAAACATTGAAGCCAATAAAGAAAAAGGTATTCTTTCTAAAAAATTAGCGGCAATTATCACCGATTGCGATGTTACTTTTAATGAAGAAGATTACGAACTTTCTCGCCCAGATATCGAAAAAACAGATGCTATTTTTCAAGAACTAGAGTTTAGAAGAATGGCGGAGCAATTTGATAATTTGTTTAAAACGGGGGGTGCGCAGACTGAAGCGCCAGATGCAAATGCTAAACCAGCTAAAAAAGCGACAGCCAAAAACGAAGACCAGTTTGATCTTTTTGGAAGCGCGACTACAGATGAAGATACAGACACTCATAGAACTTCTTTCTACAATACTTTAGAAAACACAGAACATTCATACCAAACTGTTCAAGGTGATTTAGGAATTAAATTGCTTTTGCAAAATCTGCAAAAACAGCCTTCTGTTTGTTTTGATACTGAAACAACAGGAATTGATGCGCTGCATGCAGAATTGGTTGGAATGTCTTTTGCTTACGAAAAAGGAAAAGCATTTTATGTTCCGTTTCCGGAAAATCAGGAAGAAGCAAAAGCTTTGGTTGATAAATTTGTTCCGTTTTTTGAAAATGAAAATATTGAGAAAATTGGACAAAATTTAAAATACGATTTAAAAATCCTTTCTAATTACGGCGTGACTGTAAAAGGAAAACTTTTTGATACGATGATCGCACATTATCTGATCAATCCTGATATGCGTCATAATATGGATATTTTGGCAGAAACCTATTTAAAATATTCTCCAAAATCTATTGAAACTTTAATTGGCAAAAAAGGAAAAAATCAGCTTAACATGCGTGATGTTCCTTTGGAAGATATTAAAGAATATGCTGCCGAAGATGCCGATATTACTTTACAATTAAAAGAAATTTTTACCACTGAATTAGACAAAACCGAAACTAAAAAGTTGTTTGATGATATCGAAATTCCGTTAGTAAGCGTTTTGGCTGATATGGAAACTGAAGGTATTCGTTTAGATGTTGATTTCTTGAAAGAAATGTCGAAAGAAATGGATATCGAAATCAAATCTTTGGAACAGAAAATCTACGAAACGGCTGGCGAAACCTTCAATCTGGCTTCTCCAAAACAATTAGGAGATATTTTATTTGACAAACTTAAAATTGGCGGAGCAAAACAAAAGAAAACCAAAACAGGACAATATGCAACTGGCGAGGAAGTTTTGACTTATCTGGCAAATGACAACCCAATTGTAAAAGATATTTTAGATTGGCGTCAAATGGTAAAATTGCAAAGCACTTATATTTTGGCTTTACCAGAACAGGTTGATAAAAAGACCTTACGCGTTCATACCGATTATATGCAGGCTGTTGCTGCAACTGGACGTTTAAGTTCTAATAATCCGAACTTGCAGAATATTCCAATTCGTACTCAGAGAGGGCGTCAGATTCGTAAAGCCTTTGTTGCTCGCGATGAAAACCACACCTTAATCTCTGCCGATTACTCTCAGATCGAATTGCGAATTATTGCCGCTTTAAGCGGTGAAGAAAATATGATTGCCGCTTTCCAAAACGGAGAAGACATTCACAGAGCTACAGCTGCAAAAGTTTTTGATGTTGCCTTAGAAGAGGTTTCTCGCGAACAAAGAAGCAACGCCAAAACGGTAAACTTCGGAATTATTTATGGTGTTTCAGCTTTTGGATTGAGCAATCAGACTTCACTTTCTAGAAGTGAAAGCGCCGCTTTGATCGATGCTTATTATAAAACATATCCAAGATTACGTTCTTATATTAATGAGCAGGTTGAATTTGCACGCGAAAATGGTTATGTACAAACTATTTTAGGCCGTCGCCGTTATTTAAAAGATATTAATTCTGCTAATGCCGTTGTAAGAAGTGCCGCTGAACGAAATGCTGTAAACGCACCAATTCAGGGAAGTGCTGCCGATGTGATTAAAATAGCGATGATCAACATTCATAAAAAACTTCGCGACGAAAACTGGAAATCGAGAATGCTGCTTCAGGTGCATGATGAGCTTGTGTTCGATGTTCACAATGACGAACTCGAAAAAATCCAGCCAATGATTAAACACGAAATGGAAAATGCATTTAAAATGTCGGTTCCTCTAGAAGTTGAACTTGGATTAGGTAAAGACTGGCTAGAAGCGCACTAACAATTTTAGATTTCAGATTGTTGATTTTAGATTTTGAATATCTTATTTCTATCTAAACATATAAAGCCATTCTATTCGAATGGCTTTTTTATTTGCAAAAACAAAATCATTTCAAGCTATAAGAATTTCACTTTTCTTACATTTACTACTCCATTTTTAAATTTAAAAAAGTAAAATGAAGAAATTTCTTTTGCACCTATTTCTACTTTATTCAACAATTGCATTTTGTCAAAGCAAAGCCTATTATCTTGAGGGAACTCTAGGAAAAAGTAAAATTTTCATGAGGTTTGAGATTTATGAAGATGACAGCACACCAAACATTGTTTACTTTTATCAAAGCTCATTAAAAGATATTAAACTGGAAGGAAAAGTAAGTGACGGCAATAATTTTACATTCTACTTTAAACCTGGAGATAATATTACTGAAAAATTTTACCTTAAAAAATCAGGAAACAATTTTGATGGTTTTTGGTACGATGACAAAGACAAAAAATTAGCTGTTCATTTAGAACCTGTTAATTTTGATAATTACAAATCAAATCTAAAAATAAAGTTTGATGACGAAAAATTGAATCTGGTAAAATATAAATTCCTTGAATTTAAAAAACAGAAAACCACTCTTTACAACAACAAAGAATTTGTTTGGTATTCTGAAAAGCATTGCGTCTCAGATTTCTTTAGATTGGGAACTAATTTTTCTGAGAAAAGCAAAACCTTGATTAATCCGATTTTAGAACAAATTCATATCGAAAACACCTTAAGTCAGCTTGGCTGTTCTTCTAGTTTTGAATATAGCAATGGACAAGGAATAGAAAGCAACACAACAATAAATTATTTAAATACCAATTTGTTAGGTTTTCAAACTTCTGATTCTTGGTTCTGCGGAGGCGCGCATCCCGATTTTGGAAGCAGCGGTTATTTAATCGATTTAAACAACGGAAAAAAATATGAAATTGATGATATTCTGGCTTTTGACAAAAGTGTAACGGGCGACAAAGAGAATAATTTTGATGCTTTTTCAAAATACCGAACTGATTTTTTTGCACCTAAATTACTTGCTGTAATTAATTCTCAGGAACATTTTGAAAAGCCAAAAAATGAAGATGATTATTGTGATTACACCAATGAAGAATACTGGGATTTTCCATCTTGGAATTATACAGAAAAAGGAATTGAATTTACTCCTATCTTTTATAGAGCAGCAAGATCCTGTGAAGAATCTTTTATAATTCCGTTTGAGAAATTAAAGAAATACAAAAATCCTAAATTTCCTTATGAGTTAAAATAAAAAACATCCGCCGCGGCGGATGTTTTCTGTTTATTTTTTCTTTCTCGTAGATTCTCTTTCTTTCAATTTCGTTTTAATGACGATTGTTTCGTACTCAGAAATTGTTCCTTCTGGTTCTTCCAATCTTTCGATTAATCTTTTTGCAGCAACTTCTCCAATTTCAACACCATGCTGACTTACTGTAGTCAGACTTGGCGATAAACGTCTTGAAGCTAAAATTCCATCAGCAAAACCAATTATTGAAATATCTTCAGGAACTCTGTAGCCTTTTTTCAAACTTACTCTTAGCGCAGCAACCGAATCATTTTCGTCCAAAGCGAAAATTCCGTCTACTTTTTGATCCAATATACCTTCGATTCTGCTTTTCATATCTTCTTCAGAATCGGTACGAAGAATGATTTTTTCGTTTACTGGAATATTATTGTCTTTCAAAGCCTTCAAATATCCATCTGCTCTCAATTTTCCGATGCTTAAATTATCTACAGAAGAGATTAAGGCAATATTTTTGCATCCTAAATCGATTAAATGCTGTGTTGAATTTAATGCAGAATCAAAATCATCTACCACCACTTTATCACATTTCACTTCATCGGCAATTCGGTCAAACATTACAATTGGAGTTCCGTCATTTATAATTTCAGAAAAATGATTGTAATCCTGTAATTTTTGAGCTTCTTCAGAAACCGAAAGAATGAAACCGTCGATTGTTCCGTTACTTAGCATTTCTAGTGTATGAACTTCTTTTTCTAAAGATTCATTAGAAATACACGTAATTACATTATACCCCTTTTTGTCGGCAACTTTCTCAATACCGCTAAAAACTTTCGCGAAGAAAGAATTTAAAATATTAGGAATAATCACCCCGATCGTTTTGGTTTTACGGTTTTTTAAATTTAGACCAATAACATTAGGCTTGTAATTTTTGAGTTTGGCATACTCCTTAATCTTCACCTTTGTTTGCTCACTGATTTCTGGGCTGTCATTTAACGCCTTAGAAACTGTCGATACAGAAACACCAAGTTCTTTCGCAATTTGTTTTAGAGTTGCTTTAGCTTTCATTTAAAAATAGTTTTTCATGTAATTGATACAAATATAGTAGAATTACCGAAAATAAAACAAAAAACAAGTACTTCATCTTCAAATCACTGAAATTTTTTTAAAAGAAAAATAATAAATGTTAAAGTTTAAAACCGTATGTCTAAAAATTTCGTTAATAAACTTAAGACCAATGTTATTAACCTTATTAAAAAACCTTTAATTATGAAAAACGAAGTTAAAATTCATGAAGTTGATCCTTCATTGAATAGCAGAAGGAGCTTTCTTAAGCTCAGTGGGTTAACATTAGTAACCACAGGTTTGGTTTTAGCTGGATGCAGCGACAATGATAACGATGATAATAACATGGGCGACACCTCACTTCCTGGAGTTCGAAATGGTGTTTTTGATTTAGGCTCTGGCGATTTTGGAGTTCTTACTTATGCATACGCTCTTGAACAATTGGAAGCTGATTTTTACACCAAAGTTGTAAATGCAAGCAATTTCAATACTGTTTTTAGTTCTTTAGAACGAGAAGTCTTAACCGATTTGTACCATCACGAAGTGGTTCACAGAGATTTCTTTAAAGCTGCTTTGACTGGAGCACTTCCAGATCCAAGCTCACAATTGCTTCCTTCCCTAGCCTTTAATTATGGTTCACTAAATTTTAATAGCCGCACCGAAGTTCTTGCTACTGCAAAAGCATTAGAAGATACGGGAGTAGCTGCCTATAACGGTGCTGGAAAATTAATCAAAACAGCTGATTACTTATTATTAGCAGGAAAAATAGTTTCTGTAGAAGCGCGACATGCGGCGGCTATCAGAAGTTTAATTAATCCGAATTCTAAAGATTTTGCTGGAGATGATATCGTAAACATGTCAACAGGTTTAGATGATGCAAAAGATCCGTCTAAAATTCTGCCAATTGCTGCCGGTTTTATCACTACAAAATTTACAGCTAAATACTTACCTTAATCTAACCAGCTAAAACTTAGAAATTATGAACATTTTAAAATTTATAGAATCCTTTACTGATGATAATTTATTAAATAGCACTGGCTCAAGAAGAGACAGTTTTTCTCAGTTTGGAAACATCGGAAAAAATTTAGCGCTGGCTTCAATCCCTTTCGGACTATCAGCTTTGACTAATAAAGCTTTCGCTAAAGACATAACAGCAACTCCCGCTACGCCAATTGGAGCGCTTCAGTTTGCTTTAACATTAGAATATCTTGAAAACGAGTTTTATGCCATGGCTTTAGATTCTGGCGTAATTCCAGCTTCCGAAAATGGCGGACGCGATTTAAAAGTTTTTCAACAGATTGCTGCACACGAGTCTGATCATGTGAAGTTTTTAATTGCAGGATTGGGTGGAACAGCGAGTCCAAATTTTGTTGCAAAACCTACTTTTGATTTTACAGTTGGAGGCGCATTTAATCCTTTTGGAGATTATCCTACATTTTTAGCTCTCGCTCAAGCTTTTGAAGATACAGGCGTAAGAGCCTATAAAGGACAGGCAGCGAATTTAATCACCACACCCGATTTATTACAAGCCGCATTACAGATACATTCTGTTGAAGCACGCCATGCATCTGAAGTGAGAAGACTTCGAGGTTTAAAAGGCTGGATTTCCAATTCTGATAGAGGCGCAGGAATGCCCGCCGCAACACAAGCCGTTTACGATGGCGAAGGCGTAACCATGCAGGCAGGTTTTAATACTGCAACTGCATTTGGCGCTGCGGCAGGCTCAGAAGCTTATGATGAACCACTTACAACACAACAGGTGGTAGATATTGCCAATATATTTATTGTATAAGCCATTTTTTTTGTATTATTGAACCGTCTTTTTACTTCAGAAGAGACGGTTTTTTTTATGTCCATTTATTTCAAAAACTGAATGCCTGATTTTCAGCGAATAAAATATTCTTTAAGGTATTTGGTTTTAAAATAATTAATTGTACTTTTGCATCCCCTTTATTGGGGATGGAATGTTTAATTAAAATAATATTATGGACGCATTAAGCTACAAAACAGTTTCGGCAAACAAAGGCACTGTAACTAAAGAGTGGATTGTTGTTGACGCTGAAGGTCATAACTTAGGACGTCTTGCATCTAAGGTTGCTATGATCTTAAGAGGTAAGTACAAGCCAAGTTACACACCGCACGTTGACTGTGGAGATAACGTAATTGTTATCAACTCAGAAAAAATTAACCTTACAGGTACAAAATTGAATGACAAAATCTACATGCGTCATACAGGTTACCCAGGAGGACAAAGAACTTTAACTGCTAAAGTATTGCAAGCTAAAAACCCTGCATTATTAGTAGAAAAAGCGGTAAAAGGTATGTTACCTAAAAACAAATTAGGAGCAGAACTTTTCAGAAATCTAAATGTTGTTGTAGGAGCTGAGCACACTCACGGAGCTCAAAAACCTAGAACTGTTAACCTAAATGATCTTAAGTAATGGGAGTTATTCACAAAATCGGTAGAAGAAAAACCGCTGTTGCACGTGTATACGTTTCTGAAGGAACTGGAAACATCACTGTAAACAAAAAAGAATTCGCAACTTACTTTCCAACTGCAACTTTACAATACAAAGTTTTACAACCGCTTTCTATGACAGAAAACGCAAGTAACTTTGACGTAAAAGTAAACGTTTACGGAGGTGGTACAACTGGTCAAGCAGAAGCTGTAAGAATGGCATTAGCACGCGTAATGTGTGAAGTTAACGCTGAAAACAGAGCTATCCTTAAACCAGAAGGTTTATTAACAAGAGACCCAAGAATGGTTGAACGTAAGAAATTCGGTCAGAAGAAAGCTCGTAAGAGATTCCAGTTCTCTAAACGTTAATATTACCTGTCTTGTTCGGATGGGACAAGACATTATCAATTATTTATTGAAATTAAAAAACACAGTTATTGTTGCTCTCCTATCGAGGTAGGATATAGTTTAGCATCTAAATGTATAAAGCCAGAGAAATCGCCATTTATACATTGCTAATCAACAGAACGTAAACTAGTACAAAAATGGCAAACAAAATAGAAGTAAAAGAATTACTAGAAGCAGGTGTTCACTTCGGACACATGACTAGAAAATGGGATCCAAACATGGCTCCTTACATTTATATGGAGCGTAATGGTATTCACATTATCAATCTATATAAAACTGCAGCTAAAATTGAAGAAGCTAATGAAGCTTTGAAAAAAATCGCTGCATCAGGTAGAAAAATCTTATTCGTAGCTACCAAAAAACAAGCTAAAGACATCGTTGCTGATAAAGCAAAAGCTGCAAACATGCCTTACATCACTGAAAGATGGCCAGGTGGAATGCTAACTAACTTCGTAACTATCAGAAAGGCAGTTAAAAAAATGTCTTCTATTGATAAAATGAAGAAAGATGGTACTTTCAACACACTTTCTAAAAAAGAGCGTTTACAAGTTGATCGTCTACGTGCTAAATTGGAGAAAAACTTAGGTTCAATTGCTGATATGTCTAGACTACCTGCAGCATTGTTCGTAGTAGATATCAAAGCTGAACACATCGCAATAAAAGAAGCTCAAAAATTAAACATTCCAGTTTTCGCAATGGTTGATACGAATTCTGACCCAAGAGAGGTTGATTACGTGATTCCTGCAAATGATGATGCTTCTAAATCAATTGACAAAATTTTATCTTTAGTAACTACTGCTGTAATCGAAGGTCTATCTGACAGAGGTGCAGAAAAAGAAGTTGAAGCTGCTGAAGAAGCTCCTGCTGTTGAGGCTGAAGCTGCTCCTGCAACTGAAGAATAAATCAAATTTTAAATTCCAAATTTTAAATTCCAAATTCCAAATACAAAATTAAAAACGTTATGTTGATAATTTAATAAAATTGGAGTTTGGGATTTAGAAGATGGAATTTTTACTTTTAACATTAAAATTCAAAATATTATGGCAACAATTACTGCTGCAGACGTAAATAAATTAAGACAATCTACAGGTGCCGGAATGATGGACTGTAAAAAAGCTTTAGTTGAAGCGGAAGGAGATTTCGATAAAGCGATCCAAATCCTTAGAGAAAAAGGACAAAAAGTTGCTGCTAACCGTTCTGACCGTGAGTCTTCTGAAGGAGCTGCTGTTTCTTTTATCAATGCTGATAACACTAAAGGAGCTATTCTTACTTTAAACTGCGAAACTGACTTCGTAGGTAAAAATGAGGCTTTCGTTACTTTAGCTAAAGATTTAGTTGAAAGAGCTATCAACTTCTCTTCTAAAGAAGATTTCTTAGCTTCTGATTTCAACGGAATTACTGTTGCTGAAAAATTAATCGAGCAAACAGGTGTTATCGGTGAGAAAATCGAAATCGGTGGTTTCGAAATTTTAGAAGGTGCTTTCGTTGGATCTTACGTTCACGTTAACAAAATCGCTGCTTTAACAGCTATTTCTGCTAAAGTTGACAACGCTGAGACTTTAACAAAAGATATCTCTATGCAAGTTGCCTCTATGGGAGCTGACACATTATCTTACAAAGATTTTGATCCTGCTTTCGTTGAATCTGAACTTGCTGCTCGTATTGCTGTAATCGAAAAAGATAATGAAGAAGCTGCACGTTTAGGAAAAACGTTGAAAAATGTTCCTAAATACATCTCTTTCTCTCAATTAACTCCAGAAGTTATCAAACAAGCTGAAGAAGATGCTAAAGCTGAATTAAAAGCTGAAGGTAAACCAGAGCAAATCTGGGACAAAATTCTTCCAGGAAAAGTACAACGTTTCATCTCTGACAACACTACGTTAGATCAAGAGAAAGCGTTACTTGACCAAAACTTCATCAAAGATGATAGTAAAAAAGTAGGTGATTACGTTAAAGGATTCAACGTTGAAATCACTGGTTTCAAAAGAGTTACTTTAGGTTAATATATTATTTTTTCAATATTAAAAAGCCCGAATATTTAGTTATTCGGGCTTTTTTTTATTTCATATTAACTTTCAACCGGAAAATTTCTGGCTCTCATCAAAGCATCAGATTGTGGAGCATGTCCTCTGAAATTTTCATACATCGTTTCATTATCAATAGTATTTCCAACGCTTAAAACTGTTTGATAAAGGCGTTTAGAAACTGTTTTATCAAAAGGTCCGTTTGCTTCTAAAAAAGCTTCGTAAGCATCTGCATTGATTACATCTGCCCATAAATAGCTGTAATATCCTGCTGCATATCCGTCACTTGAAAATATATGTGCAAATTGTGGAATTCTATGTCGCATCACAATTTCTGAAGGCATATTAATTTCGCTTAAAATCTTTTTCTCAAAATCATACGGATCGATTATCTCGGTTGTAAGATGCAGTTTCATATCAACAAACGAACTTGAAATTGTTTCTACAGTTGCAAAACCTTCATTAAAATTAGCTGCTTTTCCTATTCTTTCTACCAATGATTGAGACAAAGGTTCGTTTGTTTTGTAATGAAGGGCAAACTTATTTAGCACTTCAGGAGTTGCTAACCAATGTTCTAATAGTTGTGAAGGAAACTCCACGTAATCTCTGGCTACCGAAGTCCCAGAAAGACTCGGATAAGTAACATTCGAGCACAATCCGTGCAGTGCGTGCCCAAATTCATGAAACAAAGTCGTGGCATCATCCCAAGAAATCAAAGTGGGCTCATTGCTATTTCCTTTTATAAAATTGCAGTTGTTAGACACGATTGGCAATACTTTTCCGTTGATTTTCTGCTGATCGCGATGCGAATTCATCCAAGCTCCAGAACGTTTTCCAATTCGCGCATATGGGTCAAAATACCATAATCCAATTGGTTCTCCTGTATTTTTATTATTTACTTCCCAAACTCTAACATCTTCATGATAAACCGGAACATCAAATAATTGCTTAAAACCTAAATCAAACAATTCGCCCGCTGTCCAAAACATCGATTCACGTAAATTTTCTAACTGCAAATATTGCTTTATTTCGTTCTGATCTAAATCGTATTTTTCTTTTCGCACTTTTTCTGCATAATAACGGTAATCCCAAGGCTGGATTTTAAAGTTCCCTCCTTCTCTATCTACCATTTCCTGCATTGCCAAAACATCATTTTTTACTTTGTCTACAGCAGGTTTCCATACAGAATGCATTAGATCGAGCGTTTTCTGCGGATCCTTTGCCATTTTATTAGACAAACTCCACTCAGCAAAATTAGCAAAGCCCAAAATCTTCGCTTTCTCTGCTCTTAATCTTAAAATAGATACAAGAGTGTCATTTGTATCATTTTCATTCTTATTATCGCCTCTTTTTACAAAAATTTCAAAAGCTTGTTCTCTTAAATTTCTTTTGTTGGAAAAAGTCAAAAAAGGCTCAATTGAAGATCTTGTATTTCCGATACATCCTAAAACACTTAAATTTCTTTCTTTCGCTTCAGCAATCGCAGCATTTTTAAACTCTTCAGGCAAACCATCAAAGTCAGCTTCTGTTTTTAATTCAATATACTGATTATTTTCTTCTGCCAACAATTTTTGACTAAAAGAAGTAAAAAGCGTTGCCAATTCTTGGTTTATTTCGGCAACTTTATCTTTGTCTTCTTTGTTTAACTCCGCTCCTTCTTTAACAAAATCGGTATAATACAGCCAAAGCAAACGTTGCTGCTCCTTCGTTAAATTTTTCTTTTCTTCTGATTTGTATAAGGTTTCAATTCTAGAAAACAACTTCTCATTTTGATACAATTTATCATTAATCTCTGCCAATTTTGGAGACATTTCTGTATCAACACTATTAAATTCTGGGGTACTTAAATTCGATCTGTAAATTCCATAAACAGCATAAATTCTATCTAACTTTTCACCAGAAAGTTCTAAAGCTTTGACAGTATTTTCAAATGTCGGCTCTTCTGGATTATTTGCGATGGCATCAATTTCTTCCAATTTTTCTTTTATTGCAAATTCTATTGCAGGCTTAAAATCGGAAACTTTGTAGGCTGTAAAATCTGGAACTCCTCCATAAGGGCCAGACCATTCTCTTAACAATGGATTATCTAATTCTATTGGTGTTTTCATAACTATACTTTTATTAATTCTGTACAAAAATTGGACTAGCAAAAAATGCAACAGAATCTCAAAATTAACCAATCGAAAGCAAACTTCTAAATCCGTTTCTAAGATTTAAAAGAAATAGTTTATTTTTGAAATATCAATACCAAAAATCAAATGTTTAAAACCAGAAAAGAAATTGTTTTTGTAATTTTATCAGGGATATTTATCACCAATGCCGTTGTCGCTGAGTTAATTGGAGGAAAATTAATCCAAGTTGGACCTTTTGTAATGAGTATCGGAATTTTGCCTTGGCCAATCGTATTTCTAACAACCGATTTGATTAATGAATATTTTGGTGAAAAAGGAGTGAAAAAACTTTCTTTTATAACGGCATGTCTGATTGCTTATGCTTTTATTATCTTGTTTATGGCTATGGTAATTCCGGCCGCAAAAGGAATAAGTCCTGTAAATGATGAGCAATTTCAAGCCGTTTTTGGACAGAGCATGTGGATCATTGTTGGAAGTTTAATCGCTTTTATGGCTTCTCAGCTTATTGATGTTTGGATTTTTTGGTTTTTTAAAAACAGAACCGGCGAAAAGAAAATATGGCTGAGAGCGACGGGTTCTACCGTAATTTCGCAATTATTTGATTCGTTTATTGTTTTGGGAATTGCTTTTTGGCTTCCAGGAAAGATAGACTTTGACACCTTTATATCTTCAGGATTAATAGGATATACTTTTAAATTAGCAATCGCTATTTTACTAACACCAGCGATTTATTTAGGACATCATTTGATTAAAAAATATTTAGACACAGATCCCGCACACAAAAGTTAAAGAATAAAAAAACTAGGTCATGAAAAATAATTACTTCCTTATTTTATTCTCTGTTACCTATTTCTTTGTCAGTTGTGGTGATAATGAAAAAAAACAGCCTAAAAAAATCATTCAGCCTGTTAATAAATTAACACCCGCTGGCGTGAAAATAAATTCTACAATTTCATCAAAAAGCATTACCGCTCCAAAAGAGATCTATTCTAAAAAAACTGTTTCATCAAAAAATCCTTTTGCAATTAAAACTCCGATAGAAGTTAAAACAGTAAATTCTAAAACCGTAAATAATACTGTAAATCAGCCAACTTCTATAAAAAAAGAAGCCAATGACAAATTATTAAGCTTTGTCAATATTCGCAAAATATTAGAAAAATGCAAAATGGGTCAGACCATGACTCAAAAGCAGTTAACAGAGAACTTCGAGATTCCCGAAGAAGCGGTTAAGCTCGTAAAAAGTGTAACTAAAACAGCAGAAAATGAATTGGCTGTAAAATGGCATTCTACTTGGTTTATTGAAAAAGTATCTGACGCAGAGTTGGAAGATGGCAAAATGAAAGTGGTATTTAAAGCCAATAAAATGTACACTTCCGGAAATGCAATTGGCATTAAATACAACAAAAAAATCTACAATAATTTAGTTATAATTGGCAGATCAGCCTATATTCCGAGTGTTAAAGGATATAGCTGGCAAATAGGAAAATAATTACTTTTAAGAAGCTATTACTCAATATTTTAAGAAAAATTTAAGATATTTAAAAGAAAAACCTCATAAATTCTTTCGTTTTTTACAAAAAAGATTTTATTTTCGCCCCATAACATTTAACAAATAAAATCTACCAAAAATGAAAAAACTAAGCATTCTTTTTGTGTCAATTTTGACATTAGGCTTAACTGCCGTTTCTTGCAGCAGCGATGATGATAACAATGGTGGCTCGATTGAGGGAAAATGGGAAATTACCCACCAAGGAGCTGTTTTTAGCGGTCAAGAAATATTACAACCTTATGATAGTGAAGGTTGTGAAATTCCTTCAATGACATTCTCTAATGATGGAAATTTCATCGACATTACATCAGAATATTGGGACTCAAAATGCAGCACTTATGATGAAAATGGTACTTGGAAAAAAGATGGAAACACTTTAACTTTAAAATATAGTGATGAAGAAGTTAAATGGGAAATCTCAGAATTAACCAGTACTACATTAAAAATAAAAATGACATATTCAGAAGGTGGTATATCAGTAAGCGCTATTTCTGTATATAAGAAAAAATAATTTTGATAAATTATAAATTTCCAAAAGCTTCAAACTTCATAGTCTGAAGCTTTTTTTATACATTTAAAATAAAAAAATGGAACCAATAAGATGCGGCTGGTGCTCTGCCAGCGATTTATATAAAAAATATCACGACGAAGAATGGGGAACTCCAGTATATGATGACCCAACAATTTTTGAATTTTTAATTTTAGAAACTTTTCAGGCAGGCTTAAGCTGGATCACGATTTTAAACAAAAGAGAAAACTTTAAAACTGCTTTTGATAATTTTGATTATAAAAAAATTGCGAATTATTCTGAAGAGAAAATCGAAGAGTTAATGCAGGATACTGGAATTATTCGCAATAAATTGAAAATCAATTCCGCTGTTTCAAATGCTCATGCTTTTATGAAAGTTCAAGAAGAATTTGGAACTTTCTCTAAATATATCTGGAAATTTACTGACGGAAAGCCAATTGACAACAAACCAAAAACTTTAAAAGATGTTCCTGCAACAACTCCAATTTCTGATGCTATCAGCAAAGATTTAAAGAAACGCGGATTTAAATTTGTTGGCTCAACGGTTATTTATGCTCACATGCAGGCAACTGGAATGGTCAATGATCATATAGAAGATTGCTTTACGCGAAAGAAATAACTGTCTCAGTTTTCAGTGTTTTCATTTTTTTTGAACTTGAAAACCTTAAACTTGAAACTTTAAACAAAAATTACATATATTTGCTTCACACTTTAGGGGTGTCTGCATCATGCAGGCTGAGATTTTACCCTCTGAACCTGATCTAGTTCATACTAGCGTAGGGAAAAGTAAGATGACTTCTATGCGCGCGCCTGCGTGTATTTTGTAGCCATTCCTATTGTGTAACTATACACTAAACTCAAAAAGGAATGGAACTTAAAATCAATCAACAAACCAAAAAATTCAATGCTGAATCGCTAAGCGTTCAATCATTGCTCGATCTCGAAATTCCGCTCAAACAAAACGGAATCGCTGTTGCTGTCAACAATACTGTTGTTCCAAAAACCAAATGGAACGAATACCTCCTACACGAAACTGACGATATTTTGATTATTTCTGCTACGCAGGGAGGTTAATTTTTAAAATTCAAAATTTTTAAATCCCAAATTCCAATTTGCCAATCATACGTAGATGTACTGCAGTGCGTCTCTACGCAAAAACGTTGTGAATAAACACAATCAGAATCAACTTGAAACTTTAAACTTCAAACCTGAAACAAAAACTATGAAAGAAGAACAAATATCCAGAACCCCGTTTCCGAATTCTAAAAAAGTATATATCGACGGAGAAATTCATCCGATAAAAGTGGCAATGCGCGAAATTACTTTGAGTGACACCAAACTTTCTAATGGCGGAATTGAGAAAAATCCTCCCGTAACTGTTTATGATACTTCGGGTGCTTACACTGATCCAAATATTGCTATCGACATTAGAAAAGGGTTGCCACGCTTACGCGAAAAATGGATTTTGGATCGAAATGATGTCGAAATCTTAGAAGAAATAACTTCAGATTACGGTCAAAGTAGACTGAAAGATGAAAGCTTAGATCATCTTCGATTCGAATATTTGCATCAGCCAAAACGTGCTAAAAAAGGCGTAAACGTAACCCAATTATATTACGCCAAACAAGGCATTATTACTCCCGAAATGGAATATATTGCCATTCGCGAGAACCAACGTATCGAACTTTTAAATGAGCAGACTGAAGCGATGCGCTGTCAGCATCATGGCCATAGTTTTGGAGCCAACACTCCAAAAAGCAAAATTACTCCAGAATTTGTGCGCTCCGAAGTCGCTTGCGGAAGAGCCATTATTCCAAATAATATCAATCACCCAGAAAGCGAACCAATGATTGTGGGACGTAATTTCTTGGTAAAAATAAACGCTAATATTGGAAACAGCGCTGTGACTTCGAGCATCGAAGAAGAGGTAGAAAAAGCTGTTTGGGCTTGCCGCTGGGGAGCTGACACTATTATGGATCTTTCGACAGGAAAAAACATTCACGAAACCAGAGAATGGATTATCCGCAACTCCCCTGTTCCAATTGGAACCGTTCCTATTTATCAGGCATTAGAAAAAGTAAAAGGAATTGCTGAGGATTTAACTTGGGAAATTTTCCGTGATACATTGA
The DNA here is from genome assembly GCF_057799715.1 of Flavobacterium sp. 38. Lineage (NCBI taxonomy): Bacteria > Pseudomonadati > Bacteroidota > Flavobacteriia > Flavobacteriales > Flavobacteriaceae > Flavobacterium > Flavobacterium sp. 38. The sequence goes on from NZ_JBYNWZ010000005.1 coordinate 263,528, forward strand.
TCGAACAGGCAGAACAAGGCGTTTCGTATTTCACGATTCACGCTGGAGTTTTATTGCGTTATATTCATTTAACTGCCAATCGTGTTACTGGAATTGTCTCTCGTGGAGGATCTATCATGGCAAAATGGTGTCTATTCCATCATAAAGAAAATTTCCTCTACACGCATTTTGAAGAAATCTGCGAAATCATGAAACAATATGACGTAGCGTTTTCTCTTGGAGATGGCTTGCGTCCAGGTTCTATTGCCGATGCCAATGACGCTGCACAATTTGCTGAATTGGAAACTTTGGGCGAATTGACAAAAATTGCTTGGAAACACGATGTTCAAGTTTTTATTGAAGGTCCAGGACACGTTCCAATGCACATGATCAAAGAAAATATGGACAAGCAATTGGAACATTGTCACGAAGCTCCTTTTTATACTCTTGGTCCATTAACTACAGATATTGCACCAGGTTACGATCATATTACTTCTGCAATTGGAGCTGCTATGATTGGCTGGTACGGCTGTGCGATGCTTTGTTATGTAACGCCAAAAGAACATTTAGGCTTACCGAATAAAAAAGACGTAAAAGACGGTGTGATTACGTATAAAATTTCTGCTCATGCTGCCGATTTGGCTAAAGGCCATCCAGGTGCACAATATCGTGATAATGCGTTGAGTAAAGCGCGTTTTGAATTTCGTTGGGAAGATCAATTCAATTTGGCTTTAGATCCAGATACAGCAAGAGAATTTCACGATGAAACCCTTCCTGCAGATGGCGCAAAAGTGGCGCATTTCTGTTCAATGTGTGGGCCAAAATTCTGTTCGATGAAAATATCTCAGGAAATACGAGATGTAGCCGCTGCCGAAAAAGGAATGCAGGAGAAATCGGAAGAGTTTATTGAGCAGGGGAAAGAGATTTATATTTAAGAAGAGGATAGAAAAAAGAGTAAAGAATAAAGATCTCCTGAATCTGTGAAATCTGCGGGAGAAGAAAAAACAATTCGAATGATTTTAATCTCAAATCCAATTGCGGTAAAAAATGAAATTAATTTAATCACTTCCTTTTTTGAAGAAGGATTGCCATTGCTTCATATTCGCAAACCTTATTTTTCATCTTTAGAAATGACTCAGTTCCTCCATCAGATGAAATTAGAATTTCGAGATAAAATGGTTCTGCATAATCATCATGAATTAGCTGAAGATTTTGGCATTGACAGATTTCATTTTTCTGAAAAAGAAAGAAATCAATCTAGCAGCTCTCCTGCAAGGTTTTCAAAACCTTGTAGGTATTCAACATCAACGCATTCTATAGAAGATTTTAACTCTCTAGAAAATTTTGATTACGCCTTTTTAAGTCCCGTTTTTAAAAGCATTTCAAAAGAAAATTATTCTCCAGAGAAAGATCTTTTCGAAGAAATAAAATCAAGAACAAATCATGAAACAAAAATGATTGCTTTAGGTGGAATTGATTCAGAAAACATTCAAGAAGTTTTAGAAAAAGGCTTTGATGATTTCGCTCTTTTAGGAAGTATTTGGAAAAATGAAAATCCATTAAAACAATTTAAATTATGTCAGCAAATCGCCCTTTCGCACTCACAATCGCAGGTTTAGATCCTTCAGGCGGTGCCGGAATTTTGGCTGATATCAAAACATTTGAACAGCACAAAGTAACTGGTTTTGCTATTTCGACAGCGAATACCATTCAGACTGAAAATCAATTTTATGAAATTCAGTGGACCGATTTGAGTTTTGTAATCCGTTCGATTGAAACAATGTTTTTGAATTATAAAATCAGTGTTGTCAAAATTGGAATTGTTTCTTCTTTAAATGACTTGAACCAAATTGTTTCGACTGTAAAACAGCTTTCTCATTTGACGAAAATTGTCTGGGATCCTGTTCATAAATCCACAACAAAATTTGAATTTATGACTATTGAAGATCGTTTAGATTTAAGCAAAATACTTTCTAAAATCGATTTGATAACACCCAATTATCATGAAATGAAAATTCTTTTTCCAGACTTTATATTAAAGGAAAATCAATTTCCTACGAATATTCTTTTGAAAGGCGGACATACCGAAAAAGCTATTGGTACAGATCGTTTATTTCTAAAGGATGAAATTTTAGAATTACTTCCTTCAGATAAAAAATGCTATGAAAAACACGGTTCAGGCTGTGTGCTTTCTTCCGCTATTGCTTCCAATTTGGCTTTAAACCAATCGATAAAAGAGGCTTGCAAAAATGCTAAAATCTATATCGAAAATTACCTGAGTTCAACATCAACTTTAATCGGATATCATTATGTATAGCAAACTTCAATATATCTCGCAAGGCGAAACTATAGAAAAACAATTATCCAACATTCATCAGGCGCTTGATTCGGGCTGCAACTGGGTGCAAATGCGATTTAAAAACCAGACACAAAAAGAAACTTTTCTTTTAGCGGAAGCGATAAAACCTTTATGCGAAAAATACGCTGCCCATTTTATTGTAAATGATGATTTAAATCTTACTAAAGAAATAGATGCTGACGGCGTTCATTTAGGTTTAACCGATACTAAAATTAATGAAGCGAGAGCTTTTTTAGGAACTTCAAAAGTAATTGGAGGAACCGCAAACACCTTTGAAGATATTCAAAATCACGTTAAAGATGGCTGTGATTATATTGGTTTAGGGCCTTTCCGTTTTACAGCTACGAAAGAAAAATTAAGTCCGATTCTGGGATTGTCGGGCTACTTTGACATTCTGCAAAAATTAAAAAAAAATAAAATCGAAATTCCTGTTTATGCCATTGGAGGCATCACATTACGAGATGTTAGTCCGCTAATGGAAACTGGGATTCACGGAATTGCCATTTCTGGAATCATTACCGAAAGTGATGAAAAGGAAAAATTAATTCAACAATTAAATGAAAAATTATATGCAAAAATCATTGTTTAATATCGGAGATAAAGCTTTTAAGTCACGTTTGTTTCTTGGAACGGGAAAATTTGGTTCGAATGAAGAAATGGAAAATGCCATTTTAGCTTCAGAAAGCGAATTGGTTACCGTTGCTCTCAAACGCATTGATCTTGAAACGGATACTGATACTATTTTATCGCATTTAAAACATCCAAATATCAATTTATTACCCAATACTTCAGGTGCAAGAAATGCTAAAGAAGCTGTTTTTGCTGCACAATTGGCACGTGAAGCTTTAGAAACGAATTGGGTAAAACTGGAAATTCATCCTGATCCAAAATATTTAATGCCCGATCCGATTGAAACGTTAAAAGCAACAGAAGAACTGGCGAAACTTGGTTTTATTGTTCTGCCCTACATTCATGCCGATCCTGTTTTATGCAAACATTTAGAAAGCGCTGGAACTGCTGCGGTAATGCCTTTGGGTTCGCCTATCGGCAGTAATAAAGGCTTAAAAACGATTGATTTCTTAGAAATTATAATCGAACAAAGCACTGTTCCTGTTATTGTCGATGCTGGAATTGGCGCACCTTCTGATGCCGCAAAAGCCATAGAAATTGGCGCCGACGCTGTTTTGGTGAATACTGCAATTGCTGTTGCTGGAAATCCGAAATTAATGGCGGAGGCTTTTAAGGAAGCAGTTATTGCAGGAAGAAAGGCTTTTGAAGCGAAAGTTGCCAATCAGCAAAATTATGCTTCAGCTTCTAGTCCTTTGACTTCTTTTCTTTACGATTAGTTTTTTTGTTTCACGCAGATTTTACAGATTAAAGCAGATTTGATTTGATTTTTTTAATTTCTGCAGATACTCAAAAATGAGTGTGAAACGAAATCTAATAAAAAGAAAGAAAATTCTTTAATTTTGTTTCAATTAAAAATTAAGGAATTATGACCGAGAATGAATTATCGTATTTGATAAGGGGAGCCATTTTTAAAGTTTATAATAATCTAGGGCCAGGATTATTTGAATCTGTATATGAAAGCGCTTTGTTTTATGAATTAGAAAAATTAGATCTCAAAATTCAAAAGCAAGTTGAAGTAATACTTCCATATGAAGGGATAACATTAGACCCTGCTTTTAGAATTGACATTTTAGTAGAAGATAAAGTGATAATAGAATTAAAATCTGTAGAAGATTTAGCTCCGATTCATTATAAACAAGTTGCGACATATTTAAGACTAACAAAGAAAAAATTAGGTTTGCTCGTAAATTTCAATACAACAAACATCCTTGATGATATAAAAAGAATAGCAAATAAAATCTAGTTAGATCAAAAAAAATAAAAATCTAAATAATCCGCTTAAATCTGCAAAATCTGCGTGAAACCAAAAAATGAAAACATTCAAATCTATTTTTGAGCAATATAACTGGGATGAAATCCAATCCAGAATATACAAAACCACATCAAAAGATGTCGAGCGTACTTTGACCAAAACCAAATACAATCTCGATGATTTTTTGATTTTGATTTCTCCTATTGCTCAAAATTATCTGGAGCAAATGGCACAAAAATGCCATGAAATCACCAAGAAGCGTTTCGGGAAAACGATTCAGATGTATGCACCGCTTTACTTGAGCAACGAATGCCAAAATATCTGCACCTATTGCGGATTTAGTTTAGACAATAAAATCAAAAGAAAAACACTTTCTGACGCTGAAATAAAACTCGAAGTTGAAGCTTTGAAAAAAACAGGTTTTGACCATGTTTTACTAGTTACAGGCGAAGCGAATTATACGGTAAATATTAATTATTTTCTGAATGCGATTAATTTAATTAAAGAAGATTTTTCGATTATTTCAGTTGAAGTTCAGCCACTTTCTACAGAAGATTATGAACGTTTGCATGACGTTGGAGTTTATTCTGTTTTGGTTTATCAGGAAACCTATCATCAAGAAGTGTATAAAAAGTATCATACGAAAGGCAAAAAATCAAATTTCGATTACCGACTCGAAACTCCTGATCGAATAGGAACTGCGGGAATTCATAAAATTGGCTTGGGTGTTTTATTAGGTTTAGAAGACTGGCGAACAGACAGCTTTTTTAACGCGTTGCATCTCGATTATTTGCAGAAAAAATACTGGCAAACCAAATATTCGGTTTCTTTTCCGCGCCTGCGACCTGCAGAAGGCATTATCGAACCCAATTTTATTATGGATGATAAACATTTGACACAGTTAATCTGCGCTTACAGATTGTGGAATGAAGATTTAGAGATTTCAATTTCGACTCGTGAAAACGAGAAATTCAGAAACAACATAATTCCGATTGGTGTTACGAGTATGAGTGCAGGTTCCAAAACCAATCCTGGCGGTTATGTGGTAGATCCGCAGTCTTTGGAGCAATTCGAAATCAGCGATGAACGTTCTGCTGAGGAAATTTCAAAAATTATAAAAAATGCAGGCTACGAACCGGTTTGGAAAGATTGGGACAAAAGCTTTAGTTAAATTCCAAAAAAAATAAAATTCCAAATTCCAAACTCAATCTAAAATCAACAATCTAAAATCTAAAATTCCCAAAAATGAGTGTTATCCAAGAATTTCTTCGTTACAATAGACAAACCATTCTTCCTGAAATTGGTGATGAAGGTCAGGAAAAGTTAAAAAAAGCTAGGGTTTTAGTAATCGGCGCAGGTGGTTTAGGCTGTCCGATTTTGCAATATATTGCGACTGCGGGAGTTGGTTTTATCGGAATTATGGATTTTGATACGATTGAAGTTCATAATCTTCACAGGCAGATTTTATATACTGAGAATGAAATTGGACAACATAAAGCCATTGTGGCGCAAAAAGTCGTTTCAAAACTAAATCCGCTTATTGAAGCTGTTTCGATTAATGAAAAACTAACAGCTGAAAATGCCTCAAAAATTATTGAACAATATGATATTATTGTGGATGGTTCTGATAATTTCTCGACTCGATATTTGGTCAATGATACCTGTGTTGAGCTTAATAAACCTTTGGTTTACGGAAGTATTTTAAAATTTGAAGGACAAATTTCTGTTTTCAATCATAACAGAAGTAAAAATCTTCGTGATTTATTTCCAGAAATGCCTGATCCGAAATATGTTCCAAATTGTAATCTAAATGGCGTTTTAGGAACGTTGCCTGGAATTATAGGAAATATGATGGCGCATGAAACATTAAAATTAATTTTAGAACTACCAACTTTAAACAATGAATTAATACTTTTTAATACTTTAAATTGGAATTTTACAAAATTGAATTTCTAGAAAATAACCTCATCGCCAACCTTAATAATTCCTGAATTCAGACTTACAAGATTAGTTCCGAATAAAACTGAATTATCTACATTTCTGTATTTGCTCAACGTTTTTAGAGGCTCTTTTTTTATAACTCCTTTCTGCGGGTCATTATTCACCATAATACATCTTCCGCAAGGTTTTATATTTTTAAATTGAACTCCACCAATTGCAAAAGTCTTAAAATTATCTTCTTCGTGAGCATTTTTTGTACTTACAACAATGTTCGGGCGAAATCTTTTTATGGTAATTTTTTCTTGCAGTTTAGAATTCAAGAAATCCAGACTTTCTGTTCCAATTAATAAATACGGATAACCGTCTGCCAAACTCACATTGTATGTTTCCTGCGTTCTTGAGCTTTCGTGTTTGCGAGCCCCAATTTTATTGATTTTCACTAATCTGCATTCAAAACCCAATTTATCGCTAAACCATTTTGAACTGTTTTTATTTACTTCGAAAACTTCACTTTTATCCTCCCAAACCTTTGATGCTATTGGGATTTCTAAAGATTCGTTTATCAAAAATTCATGAGTTTCGCCTTCAAAAGCAATTTGAATTTTATCTCCTGCAATCTGAGGATAAAACTGACTCATTATAGGATATTCCCTTTGGGTAACGTGAACGTTTTCTGAATTAATCAGCATCCATCTTCTATCATTTTCAAAGCCCATTTCTTCCGCATTGGCACTTTCTAAACTTATGCCTGCTAAACTTTTTATCGGATAGATATAAATTTCTTTTACGCTGTAAACTGCACTCATTTTTATTTACTTTTTAAAATGGACATAAACTCTTCACGATCAATTTCTCGACATCCTAAACTCTCCAAATGAGAATTATAAACCTGACAATCCAACAATTTATATTTTTCTTTCTTCAAATATAAGGCTAAAGCAATGAAAGCTGTTTTTGAAGCATTGGAAACTTTAGAAAACATACTTTCTCCGCAAAAGACGTTTCCTTTACCCAAATCAATTCCGTACAAGCCGCCAACTAAAACATCATCCTGCCAAACCTCAACAGATTTTGCTATTCCTTCTTCATTTAATTTACAGTAGGCGTCTATCATTTCATCAGAAATCCAAGTTCCGTTCTGACCTTCGCGTTTTATCTGTTGGCAATTGGAAATTACTTCTCTGAAATTTTTATTATACGTAACCTTAAATATTTTCTTATTGAGGATTTTTTTCATGCTTTTGGAAATCACCAATTCATCAAAAAACAATACCATCCTTGGGTCTGGAGCCCACCAAAGAATTGGCTCTCCCTCATTAAACCAAGGAAAAATACCACTTTTGTATGCCAATTGTAAGCGCTCTGAACTGAGATCGCCTCCAATTGCCAAAACCCCTTCTTCATCAGCTTCTGTTACTGGCGGAAAAAATAAATCGTTGAATAAGTAATACATCTTTAAAAAATTCCAAATAAAAAAAATCCAAATTCCAATCTTTCTTAAAAAGCTTTGTCAAAGTTTTGAACTTTGACAAAGCTATATTGAATATAAAAATTCCAAACTCCAAACACAGTAAAGCTTTGGAATTTGGAATTTATAATTTGAGATTTAAACTTTCTTAGAACGGTAAATCGTCTGGTTCGTCTTCGTTTAAGTTTGTTGCTGGAGCAAAAGTTTCTGCTGCTGGCATTGGTGGTGCTTGTGTAGCTCCTTCTGCAGCTAATCTTTCGATTCTCCAACCTTGAATACTATTGAAATATCTAGTTTCTCCTTGTGGATTAACCCATTCTCTTCCTCTTAAATTGATAGAAACTTTTACTGCATCTCCTTGTTTATAGCTACTCAATAAATCACATTTATCTTGTGTAAATTCGATTAAAATATGTTGTGGATACTGCTCCTCAGTAGTAACAACTAACTCTCTTTTTTTGAATGAGGCACTAACTTGCTGCTCTGGGTTTACCACTTTTACTTTTCCTGTAACTTCCATCTTCGTCTATTTAATTATTGTTTCTATTTCTTTTTTATTTTTTAGCTAAAAGCACTTTCCAAGCCGATTCTACATCGCCATTATCCAGATATTTTTTGGCTTCTAAATGCACTTTTTTCTGATCGTCGGAACTTAAAACTCCTTTGACTGCGAAATTTTCTTTCACAAATATACTAACTTCTTCTTTTGTAGGCAAGGCTTCTATATTTCCCAATTTACCTAAATCATTTCCGTCAAAAACAGCGCTTTCTTTTACAAAATCAGGAATTGCATCTACGCCTACTCCCAATGTTGTCAAGGGTTTTCCTACTTCAAAAAGCCCTTGGTTTGATCTTGAATACCAGTTATTTCCCAATCTCGAAACCAAATCAATTTTGTGCTGGTCGATCGCTCCGTTTTCATCCAAAATAGATTCAGCAATATGAATTTTTACTACTTCGCATAAAATTAAATTTCCAGCTCCACCTTCAGTTCCTAACGGAATAATCTGCGTAATCTTGCATTCAAACTGAACTGGAGATTCTTTTACGCGAAATGGTTTTACTAAATCTGAAGGGATTTGCGTTAATCCAGCTTTAATAAATTCGTTGACACCATCTCCATATTCTGTACTTGCCAGTGAAGTCTGCTGTACGATATCGTAATTTACGACATTTATTACTACTTCGCGAGTGGCTTCGGCATTAATTAAAGTATGTTTTATTGTATTGTCTCGAACACGTCGTGATGGCGAAAAAACCAAAATCGGCGGATTGGCACTAAACACATTAAAGAAACTAAACGGAGATAAATTAGGAATCCCAGTCTCGCTAATGGTACTCGCAAACGCAATTGGCCTTGGACCGATTGAACTCTGTAGATAGCCTTGCAATTTGGCCGTTGGAATCTCTTTTGGATTAATGCTGATCATACTTTAAAATTTAGACAGAATCTCATTTTAGTACCTGCAAAAGTATTGAAATGGTTTAATTAGAAGAAATAGTTTTGCAGATAAAAGCGAAAAATCTTTTCAGCATCGGCAAAATATAAAATGTGTATATTTCGTTATATTTATACCACAAAATAACTGATATGTCTTTTTCTGAAAGAACAAATACAACCCGCTGGATTATTATTTCAATTTGCTTTTTAATCATTTCTCTAATTCTTTGGAACACTTATACTTTCTTCCAAATTTTTAAAAATGAAGAGCGCTTAAAAATGAATCTTTTTGTAAATGCTCAAATTACTCTAGTTAATGCCGATGAATACACCGATTTAGATTTACCTCTCCAAATTATCAATAACAACACTTCAATTCCTGGTGTCATAATGCTGTACGACAAAGTTGTCAGCGCCAAAAATGTTTCTGACGATGTTTTGAATGACAAGAAAAAAAGGAAAGCGCTTTTAAATAGATTGAAAAATGAAAACGAGCCGATTACTTTTGAATATGCTCCAGGAAAATATCAAACGCTATATTATGGGAATTCAGAGCTTCTTAACAAGCTCAAATATTACCCTATTGCACTGGTTCTCATTATTTTTCTTTGCATTGCTTTGATTTATAATTTCTACAAAAGCACTAAAATGGCAACTCAAAACAAACTTTGGGCGGGAATGGCAAAGGAAACCGCACACCAAATTGGAACACCTCTTTCTTCCTTAATTGGCTGGGTCGAAATATTAAAAACCGAAAATATCGATCAATCCATTAGTACTGAAATTGAAAAAGATATTGACCGATTGCAAACCATTACGGATCGTTTTTCTAAAATTGGTTCGATTCCCGTTTTAGAGCTTCATGATATTGTCGAAGAAACAAAAAATGCCTACGAATATTTGCAATCGCGTTTTTCTAAGCAAGTTGCTTTTTCGTTTAAAGCTCCAGATTCTCCGATTTTGGGAATGATAAATCCAACGTTGCACAGCTGGACTATAGAAAATTTGGTTAAAAATGCGATTGATGCCATGAAAGGAAAAGGAACTTTAGATCTTCAGATTGAGCAAGATCTGCATCATGTCAAAATTAATGTAAAGGATTCTGGAACAGGAATTTCTAAAAAACAATTTAAAACCATTTTTGAACCTGGATTTACAACCAAAAAACGTGGCTGGGGACTTGGCCTTTCTTTAACTAAAAGAATTGTCGAGGAATACCACAACGGAAAAATTAAAGTGCTTCATTCTGAAATTGGAAAAGGAACTACATTTCAGATTTCACTAAATAAAAAAGTGCAGTAAATAGTTTTACTGCACTTTTTTATTCACTTTAAAGGCTTCGACTCCGCTCAGCCTGACAAGCTTATTTTATTTTTATTATAAATTCGATTGAATGTCTTTTGCTAACGCTTCAAATTCTTCTTTAGAAAGCGAAACTTTATTGATGAAACGCATTTCGTCCATTTCGTTTAACGGAATCAAATGTACGTGTGCGTGAGGCACTTCAAGTCCGACAACAGCGATTCCTACTCTTTTGCATGGAACTGTTTTTTCTAAGGCTGCTGCTACTTTTTTAGAAAACTTCATTAAGCCTAAATACAGTTCTTCGTCCATATCAAAAATCTTATCGATTTCTTGTTTTGGAATACAAAGCGTGTGTCCCTTAGCATTTGGATTTACATCTAAAAAAGCTAAGTAATTATCGTCTTCAGCAATTTTGTAACATGGAATTTCTCCGTTTACTATTTTGGTGAATATTGAACTCATAGTTTATTTGTTTAAAATATAATAGTGAGATTGCTTCGTTCCTCGTAATGACTTTAGTCTCTTGAGATTTCAAGAATTTCAAATTTCAAAACTCCGTTTGGAACTGTAATTTCAGCTACTTCTCCAACAGATTTTCCTAGCAAACCTTTTCCAATTGGAGAGGTTACAGAAATTTTTCCTGTTTTCAAATCTGCTTCACTTTCTGCAACAAGCGTATATTTCATCTCCATCCCGTTGCTTTGGTTTTTGATTTTCACATTCGATAAAACCAAAACTTTAGAAACGTCCAATTGAGATTCATCAATTAATCTTGCGTTTGCATATACTTCTTCTAGTTTAGAAATTCTCATTTCTAATAAACCCTGTGCTTCTTTTGCTGCATCATATTCTGCATTTTCAGACAAATCTCCTTTATCTCTTGCATCTGCAATATCTTGAGATGCTTTTGGACGCATTACACTTTTTAAATGCTCCAATTCATCTTTTAATTTTTTTAATCCTTCTGCTGTATAATAAGATACTTTACTCATAACTTCATCGTTTATATAAATACAAAAAATCCCATCGCGACGGGATTTTCTTACCACAAATATACTATAATTTTTAATAGTACATAATTATATGTTAATCATATAGATTTCAAATCTAAATAAATTATTTTTGTTTTAACTAATTCTTATTCAAATAATGAAAAAAATCTGGTTCTTTATCGCATTTACTGCTGTTTTATTTTCTTGCAGTGACAACAACAGAAGCAACAACAATCCTAATATCCCTAATTATTCTATAAACGCTTATCTCGACACCAATTTGCCAACGTATAACAAATTACTATATCCTAGTAATCCAGTTTATGTTGCTAATTATGGTGCGAAAGGAATTATTGTGATGAAAACTGGCGAAGGAACTTACACTGCTTTTGATGCTGCGTGTCCAAACCAGCCTTTAACTTCTTGCACCGCAATGACAATCGACGGAATTTACGCCGTATGTTCTTGCGATAAAACTCAATATAACTTATTTACAGGATTGGGCGGAAAAGAATATCCGATGAAACAATATCGTGTAGAATCTTCCGGAACTGTAATTCATGTTTACAATTAAAAACAAAAAAGCCTGAAAAATTATTTTCAGGCTTTTTTTGTGTCTTAACTTATTAGAATTTCAAATTCAAACCAATCAAGAAGTTTGTTCCCGCTTGCGGATAGTAGTATGGATAAACATCCCACATTGCGCCGTTTGAAACATATTTTTTATCGAAAATATTGTTTACTAAAGCTGTAATCGTAATCGATTTGAAAATCTTGTTTGGTTTTATTTCGTAAGAAGCATTAAAATCGTTTACAAAATAATCTGCCAGTTTTGCTGCCGGCAATTCGATATTATTCATGTATTGCTCTCCAACATATTTTTGCAATAACGAAAGATACAATCCTGAAATAGGTTTATAGACTATAATGTTTCCTGCAATAACTTCTGGAGAATAGGCGATTTTTGTTGTTCCGTAATATTCGCCATCAACAGCCAAATCAACATTTTTGTTGCTGCTTAAAGTAAAGTTTGGTCTTAAAGTAAATTTATCAGAAAGTGCAATTGTTGCATCAAATTCAAAACCTAAACGATAGCTTTTTTCGGTATTAGCACGAATTGGCGCCCCAACATCGTCTAATCTTCCCGTTAAAATCAACTGATCTTTGTATCCCATATAATATAGGTTTGAATTTAATTGAAATTTCTCTGTATTAAATCTCCACCCTAATTCAAAATCATTTAGTTTTTCTGGTTTTACATTTCCACCTTCATAATCGGTTCTGTTTGGTTCGCGATTGGCTCTTGCATAAGAAAAATACAAAGTGCTGTTTTGAGTAAAAGCGTAATTTAAACCTGCTTTTGGGTTGAAGAAATTAAAATCATCATCAACCAAACCGGTTTCTATGCTATTGGCTTTGTAAGTTACTCTTCTGTATTGCAAATCTCCATAAAAACTCAACTTTTCTGTAAACTGATAGTTTGCTTTCGCGAAAACATTACCATCTGTTTTTGCAGAGTAATCATCATAATAATGATCATCCTTTTCAGATTGAGAAGCATATCTTGCCCAGATTACTTTTCCGAAATGATCTCCTTCGTATTTGTTCCAGCCACCGCCTAAAATAACGTCTAATTTGTCTGTTTTATATTTGGCAGAAAAAGTAGTTCCGTAAAAATCATTATCCAACCATTTTTGGCGAATTAAATCTGTTGTTGTAATAGCCCCAACAGGATTTAGATTATAATCGGCCATATCGGCATCTTCTTTATAATTTTCGAAATAGCCTTTTCCTTTTGTATAATGCAATGCAAAGTTTGTACTCCATTTATCAGAAATAGATTCGCTCCAATGCAACTGGTAATGATCTTGATTGTAATTATCGGTTTCATTATCATAAAAACGAACATTTCCTGCTTCATCAGTATACATACCTGCCGAATTAAACGTACGGTTCTTATTGAGGGTTTCTCCATCAATTCCATTCCAAGATTGGTAGGTTGTCTGAGCACCTCCAAAAACCAAAGCTTTAATCAAAGTGGTTTTACCCACATAAGTTCCTTGAAGAAAATACGATTTTAAATCTGAACTTGCACGATCTACATAACCATCCGATTTCATAGCAGATAAACGACCCGCAATTTCAAAATGATCATTTAATAATCCAGTGCTGAATTTTACAGTATTTTTTAAGCTGTTGAATGATCCAGCTGAACTCGAAATTTCACCCGTCGCTTTATTAGCATAACTGTCTGTAAGCATGTTTAAACTCGCTCCGAAAGCACCTGCACCGTTTGTTGAAGTTCCCACTCCACGCTGTAACTGGAGACTTTCTACAGAAGAAGCAAAATCGGGCATGTTTACCCAAAATGTACCTTGGCTTTCTGCATCATTATACGGAATTCCGTTTATGGTTACGTTTACACGTGTAGCATCGCTTCCGCGGACACGGATTCCGGTATATCCAAAACCATTTCCGGCATCAGAAGTCGTTACAACTGAAGGAAGATAATTCATCAGAACAGGAATGTCCTGACCTAAATTTCTGTACTTAATTTCTTTTTTATCCATATTACTAAAACTTACTGGAGTTTTTGATGTAACACGAACCGCAGAAACCAGAACATCATCAAGCTGATTGACTTTTGTAGAATCTTGCTGTTGCGCAAAAGAGAATAGAGTAAAGAAAATAGAGAATAGAGTAAAGAAAATAGATTTGGCTCTAAATTTATGAACCTTAGAACCTTTGCAACTTAGCACCTTAGTACCTTTAAATAAATTTTTCATTCGTAAAAAATTACGAATAAAAGGGGGAATTATTCTTTTGTTAAATTAATAAATGTGTTTCACGACAAAATAAAGTGTGCACGCTCAATAGTGTCGTTTTTTCCCTTAGCAACATTACTCGCTCAGGTTCTTTGGGTATGATCTCAGCTCGTTATTTAGAGCACCCCTTTGAGACAGTGCAAATGTAATGTTAAAAATTCCAAAAATCAAATTCCAAATTCCAAAAACGTTTATAGGCAAAATCTCCAAAAAATAAATTCCAAATTCCAAAAACGAATCTTGAATCAGTTTTGGAATTTGGAATTTAAAAATTGGAATTTCTTCTTTGAATTCAATCAATATTTGGTTTTCTACGAGATTGTTTCAAATCAGAAACGTTCTTTTTGTCCTTAATTCTCTTTTTGATCACCGCTTTCGGAACTTTTGTAGCCTTTCTAACTTTCGGGACATAAAGTCCTTTTTTGATGATTTCGAGAAATCGTTTCGTTACAATTTCTTTGTTTTTAAGCTGGCTTCGGTCTTCGTCACAATTTAAAATCAGAATATTTTCTGAAGTTAGTCTCGCTGATATATTTTCTTGTAAAAGCAATTTTTCTTCATCAGATAAAGCTTGAGAAGCATTTAAATCAAAATTCAAAACTACTTTTGACGAAACTTTATTCACGTTTTGTCCGCCCGAACCACTACTGCGTACGGCCTTAAAATTTAATTCTGATATGATTTTTTCTGTATCCATATTATTGTGGCTGATGTGCCGCTTTCAATAAATCATTTACTGTTTTTACCGGATTAAAAGTAATCAGTGGAACCGCCACAAAAATTGTCAGCCAATTGGCCATTGAGCCATTCCATAATCCAGGCAGTTCATAACTTCTCACTGTTTTCCCGTCAACGCTTTTCTCCACTATAAAACCTGCGTTCTGATCTACAAATTGCAATAAATCGAACTTTTCGTTTTTATAATTTTTAATACCACAAACCAAATCTACGGGATTAAAATGTGTTGCTTCAGCTAAGATTTCCTGTTGTTTTTTATTTGACAAATCGACTTGTGAAGTTTCCACAATTTGAAGTGAAGTCACTCCTTTATCATTCATTACCCAAAACGGTCCGCCGCCTGGTTCTCCTTCATTTTTTACCATTCCGCATACACGAATTGGTCTGTCTAGAAGTTCTTTAATTTTTTCAATTTGATTTTCTAAAGTAAATTTATTGAAGTCGCTAGATAAATCTGTATTGAGTTTTTCTTTTAGAAAGCTTGTAATTTCTGTAATTTCTTCTTTCTGAATTTCCTTTTTTTCTATTGTTTTTAAATAGCCAAAAACTTTTTGCTGAATCGTTATTAAAATTCCCGCCAAAGCCTTCTTGTATAAGGTAATCTCATCAATATGATTCTGAATTACATTATCAATATTCTTAACAAAAATAATATCAGAATCAAGCTGGTTTAAATTATCAATCAAAGCTCCATGCCCACCAGGTCTAAAAACTAATTTATCGCTTTTATCTCTTACGAGTTTATTTTTTAAGTCTACGTTTATAGAATCTGTTTTTTTACTTTGGTAAGAATACGAAACATTAATCTTCGTTTGAGACAATGCTTCAATATCATCTTTTAGTTTCAAAACCGACTCTTCAAACAGACTTTGATGCGCTTCAGAAACAGTAAAATGCAGATTTGATACTTCCCCAGAAGTGGCATAATGCACACATTCATTTAAATGCTCTTCTATCGGAATTGCAATGTGCGTTTTATATTCATGAAAAGGCAAAACTGCTTTTGGTTTGTTTGCAAAATCAAAATAGTCTGGAGATAATACTGTTTTTATGAAATAGTAGTTTTTGTAATCTCTTTCTAAAGATTCAAAATCAGGATAAATTTCTCTCAGTTTTTTATCGACTTCTTTAAAAAACGGAAACTTCTCCATTGCCACAATAAAAATAGGAAGTTCACGATCTTTCGTTCTATTGATATAAGCATTGATAGTTTCTTTATTGATATCAAAATCATTTAGAAAAGCAGTCAAAAATTTAAACATTCTACTTGCAGCACCAGAAGCAGGCACAAACTTTTTTAGTTTAAATTCTGATTTATGGATATCATAAAAAGAAGCTTTTTCTTGGAATTCAGCTTCAGAAAGACTTAAAATTCCATTATTGACTGTAGCCGGACTTATTAAATTACTTTTTGGAATTCCGTTTTTAAAAATTTCCAATTGCTTGAAAACATTCTCGAAATCGGTTCCATGATTATAAACTTCTACGAAATCATTTGACGAAAAACCTTTTTCCTTAGCTATGGTCAGATTATTAATAATCGAAGTTGCCTTTGCCAATCTACATTCCTTATCTCCCGATAATGTTATAAAAGGCTTTTTAGTATCTATTAAAGTTTGTTTAAAGACAGAAAATACTGTTTCTCTGCCTTCAGGAGTATCTCGAATATCGTCTTTTTCCCAAGGAACATCAATGTCTGTTAAGAAAAACAAATCGTATTCGTGTTTCATCGCTGCTTCATTTAAAAGTGGATCGCAAAAGCCATAGTACATTTCAGAAAACACTTTGGTTACCATTAAATTGGTATCGCAGAATAAATATTTATTTGCGCTAGCTAATTTTTCATTTTCTAATGCAGTCTGCCCGTAAGCAATTGGCATCATATCTTCAGCTACACAAATATGCTTATTTTCTTCCCATTTTTCTTGTAAGTAGTCGCGTGCAAACTCAGGAACCCATTCGGTTTCGTAATACTCTGCAAGCTGTTTTGCTAAGGTTGTTTTCCCTGTACTTTCAGGTCCAAACAAAGCAATTTTTATGATAGTTGTTTTTTGCTGTCTAAGATCTTTCTCCATTCTAAATAAGCTGAAATAGCCAAAATTGTAAAAATTATATACTGAAGTGACAGCATCCCTAAGCCGCGATAAGCATAAAGAGGTACAACAATAATATCACCAATAATCCAAAGTGTCCAGTTTTCTATTTTTTTTCTGGCCATATACCACATCCCAGCAAAAAATATTCCTGACGAAATCATATCTACATAATTGTCAGGATGAATTTCGTAATCAAAATATTTATAAATGCCGAAAACTACAAAAACCGTCACAATAAACAGTAAGATTCCGATTATTTTTTCATTAAAACTTGTACGGGTAATCGGCAGATTATCTTCAACAGTTCCTCCTTTTGCCCAAACATACCAGCCGTAAATACTCATTATAGAAAAATAAGCATTAATAATCATGTCACCTATATAACCCGCTACATAAAGCAGATAAACCGATATGACAGTAGCAATTAATCCTGTTGGATATACCCAAATGTTTTCTTTTTTCGCAAACCAAACGCTTAAAATTCCACATACGAAAACTAAAAACTCTAAAGCTATATGCCATAGTGGAGCATTTTTATAACTTTCTAAGAAAAAATCTATCATGAAAATGTGGTATTTGGCGTTTATTTTTCAAAAAAATGACTGTTGTTTTCAAAAGCCGTTCCAATAACAACCAAATCTGCCCCAGCATTATACGCTTTTTGAATTCCGTGCAAATCTACGATTCCTCCACCAACAATAACAGGAATTTCTATATTTTGAGAAATCAGCTCGATCATTTCCGTTGGCACTGGCTGTTTGGCACCGCTTCCTGCTTCTAAATAAATCAATTGATTGCCTAACATTTCTCCCGCCTGAGCTGTTGCCAGAACCAAATCAAGATTTTCTCGACTTAAAGGTTTTGTTTTGCTAACACGCGCAACGGCCGTTTCATTGCCACTTTCAATTAAAATATATCCTGTAGAAATTACTTCCAAGTTTGTTTTTTTCAGAATTGGTGCTGCTTGAACTTGATATTCTATCAGATAATCAGGATTTCGGCCAGACAATAAAGACAAAAACAAAATACCATCTGCTTTTGGCGAAATCTGCGAAGGATCTCCAGGAAACAATATAACAGGCAAACTGGTTTTCTGCTTTAACTGCGAAATCAATTCTTCCAAAATATTGTTCTGAACAATACTTCCGCCCACAAAAATATGAGTAGCAGGAGACTGATTAATTTTCTCAATTAAATGAGCTACATTTTCCAGTACAATTTTGTCAGGATCCAAAAGCACAGCCAATAGTTTCTGACCATTACTTTTAGCCTCTACAATCTGTTGTCTTATAGTGAGTATTTGTTCTTGCATTGCGGGTGTAAAAGTAAAAGTTTTTTAATGTCGAAGAACTATTTTGAATGAATTATATTTGTCTAACGTTTTTGATAACGTAAATGATACATTATGATTACAGTTGATTTATTAGAAAAATATGGCGCAACCAGAAAATCTTTCGATCGAAACGATATAATTTTCGAAGAAGGAAATCTGCCTCTGCACTATTATCAAATCATTTCTGGCGAAGTCAAAATGAGTAATTATAATGATGACGGACGTGAATTTATCCAAGGAATATTCTATAACGGACAATCTTTTGGAGAACCTCCTTTATTTCTAAACCAAAAATATCCAGCAAATGCGATTGCGGTAGAAGATTCGGAGATTTTTATTCTTCCGAAAGAAAACTTCATGAAACTTTTAGAAGAAAACCCAAAAATGAGCATTAAAATAATCGAAAATCTTGCACAGCGATTATACTATAAATCGGTAATGGCAGCAGAAATTTCGACACACGAACCCGAGCATCGTGTTTTAAAATTAATAGATCACGGAATCGCGTATTTCAATTTTCAGAAAGATGAAAATGGCTATCTCATTAATTTTACTAGGCAACAAATTGGTGATTTAACCGGTTTGCGTGTTGAAACCGTTATTAGAGCCATTAAAGCTTTAGAAAAAAAAGGCGAATTAAAGATTATTAATCGAAAAGTATACAGATAAAAAAGTTCCCGTTTTATGATTTTAATCATAAAATGAACATCGAATGCGAGCGTATCTTTGTCATATAAAAATCTGAATATCATGACACTATATCAAACAACATTCGACATTTTCAATAGAAATTATATGGGTTCTGCTGCAATGGCAGTTATTGGGCAAAGCTGTTTAGGAGGCGCTGCTGCAATGTACGTTTTAGCAAACGGAACTTCTATTACACAAATGATTCAGCTGGCTATTATTGTTTTAGCTTGTATATTTGTAAACACTTCAATTTTGGCACAAATGAAACATAAAGTAGTTTTTAACCTCTTAATTTTGAGCTCAGTATTAAGTGTATTATTTATTCTTTTAAACACAATTTTTCTGTGAAAAAACAAATAGAAAATAGAGCTGACGTAAATTTTCTCGTCAACCATTTCTACGATAAAATAAGAGCCGATCAAGAAATCGGCTTTTATTTTAATGAAATGATTTCTGATTGGGAAGCGCATCTCGAAAAACTTACTGATTTTTGGGAAACCAATTTATTTGGCGTCCGAAAATATAAAGGAAACCCGCATGCTGTGCACAATGAAGTTGACGCTCATTTTGATGAAAAAATCACAGCAAACGAATTCGGGATTTGGCTGAATCACTGGTTTCAAACCATCGATGAATATTTTGAAGGTGAAAATGCCGATACTTTAAAAAGACGCGCCAGAAAAATGAGTACTTTTTTATATATGAGTATGTTTAAACATCGACAGAAAGAAAGCGAAGTTTAAGTGTCATTGCGAAGAACAAAGCAATCACACTATATTGATTTAGCAAAAGGGATTGCTTCGTTTCTCGCTATGACCAGGCTTTGTGGTTATTTCTCAAAAGCATATACCAAAGTGAAATTCTCGATTTCGAGATAATGAACATCAAAATCTTTAATTAGATCATCAAAATACAGACTCGCTGAAGTCTGTTTTTCGTTTAAAGAAAAATCTTCAACGCGAATATGGTCTTTAAAACTGATTCCTTTTTCATTTCTAATTTTAAAAATCGCTTCTTTCGCTCCCCAGATAACAGTTAGTTTTTTAATGTATTCTTCGGTAAAATCTGGTTCTAGATAATTGCATTCGTAATCAGTAAATTTATCTGCAATTCTGATGATTTTTTCACGCTGCAATTCCATATCAATCCCAACGGTTTCTTCGCTGATAATTATAGCCGCATAATTGTACGAATGGGTTATAGAAATATAATTATGACAGTCAAAATAAGGTTTTCCGAATTCATCATAATGCAAATCCTTATCGGTAAAACCCATTTCCTGAATCAGCATACGCACACTTAAAAAAGCACGTTGGTGAAGTTCAGATTTCATTCCGTCCAATCTTCGTTGTGTTTTTTCTTTTAAAGTAACCTGACTGTACAATTCTTCAAAAGATTCGGTAATCTTCCAAATTAAAATTTTAGTGTTTTCGTTGAATTGAATGGTTTGAAATAGAGGCATTTTTGAAATTGTTTGTTGTTTTGCTTTTAAACCATATAAGTTATGTAAGGAAATATTACTTTGGGTTTAAAAATATGTGTTAAGTAAATTTAAGCATTCTTAATAAATCTGCATAGTTAAGAATCTTTTTTTAAATGAACTTATATAACTTATATGGTTTAAAACGCACAGTCCAGAATCTTTTTTAAATGAACTTATATCTCTTATATGGTTCAAAACGATTCTCAAACTAACATTCTAGAGATTAAGAAATTAAAGATTTCACAAATCTTACAGAAAATAGTAAAATTCAAAAGCTATTCCTTAAATTTGCAAAAAATTTACAATTATACAAATATAATATAAATGAGTACTACAACTACGCCTTATGTGGCTTTCAAAGTAAAAGATATTTCTCTAGCGGCTTGGGGAAGAAAAGAAATTGAATTGGCTGAGGCTGAAATGCCAGGTTTAATGGCGCTTCGTGCTGAATATAAAGATGAGCAGCCTCTTAAAGGTGCTCGTATCGCTGGATGTCTTCACATGACTATCCAGACTGCTGTTTTAATCGAAACTTTAATTGCTCTTGGTGCTGAGGTTACTTGGTCTTCTTGTAACATTTTCTCTACTCAGGATCAAGCTGCTGCTGCTATTGCTGCTGCTGGAATTTCAGTTTACGCTTGGAAAGGTTTAAATGAAGAAGAATTTGACTGGTGTATTGAGCAGACTTTATTCTTTGGTGAAGACAGAAAACCATTGAACATGATTTTGGATGATGGTGGAGATTTAACAAACATGGTTATCGATCGTTTCCCAGAATTGGTTCCTGGAATTAAAGGTCTTTCTGAAGAAACTACAACTGGTGTTCACAGACTTTACGAAAGAGTAAAAGCGGGAACTCTTCCAATGCCTGCAATCAACATTAACGATTCTGTTACTAAATCTAAATTTGATAACAAATACGGATGTAAAGAATCTGCTGTAGACGCTATTCGTCGTGCAACTGACTTAATGTTGGCTGGAAAAAGAGTTATTGTTTGCGGATACGGTGACGTAGGAAAAGGAACTGCAGCTTCTTTTAGAGGCGCTGGTTCTATCGTAACAGTTACTGAAATCGATCCAATTTGTGCTTTACAAGCTGCAATGGACGGTTACGAAGTTAAAAAATTAGATACTGTAATTGCTAATGCTGATATCATCATTACAACTACAGGAAATAAAGATATCGTTGTGGGAAGTCACTTCGAAAAAATGAAAGACAAAACTGTTGTTTGTAACATCGGACACTTTGATAACGAAATCGACATGGCTTGGTTAAACAAAAACCATGGTGCTTCTAAAATCGAAATCAAACCTCAAGTTGACAAATATACTATCGCTGGAAAAGATATCATTATCTTAGCTGAAGGTCGTTTAGTAAACTTGGGTTGTGCTACAGGTCACCCAAGTTTTGTAATGAGTAACTCATTTACAAACCAGACTTTGGCTCAAATCGAATTATGGAACAATGCTGCAGCTTACAAAAACGAAGTTTATATGTTACCAAAACATTTAGATGAAAAAGTTGCTGCTTTACACTTAGCTAAATTAGGAGTTGAATTGGAAACTTTACGTGAAGATCAAGCTGCTTATATTGGTGTTGAAGTTCAAGGTCCATTCAAACCAGAATACTACAGATATTAATCTATTTTAGATTTAAGATTGTAGATTTCTGATTTTTAGAAATATATCTTAAACCCGACAAGTTTTAAAAAACTTGTCGGGTTTTGTTTTTGTTTCAAGTTCAGTTGCGATCTGAAACCTGACAGGTTTTAAAAACCTGTCAGGTTTACTTCCAAAAAAATAACTCCCTTCAAAATTTCAAAATCAATAATGATTAGGGCGTGACAACATCTAGGCTACTTCGGTGGCTTATTCCTGTCCCTCAAGCAAAAAAAGACCTAACAATTTTATTAAACCAATTGTTTTTTTGAGAAAACATTTCTCAAAAAATTGCACGTTTATAAATATCTCCTTACTTTTAATTACCAAAAATAAGTTTCTAATTCTCAACGACATAAACAATATACTTTGAAAAAAATATCTTATTTATTCGTCTTCATCTTTTTACTAAGTCTTCCGCATATCATTTTTTCTCAGGAAAAAAAACCAAAAGTTGTATTAGTATTAAGTGGTGGCGGAGCAAAAGGAATTGCCCATATTCCGCTTTTGCAAAAACTGGATTCGCTGCACATTGTTCCCGATCTTATTGTTGGAAATAGTATGGGAAGCATTATAGGCGGATTGTACGCGATGGGATATTCTGGAGACAGTATCGAAAAAATTACCAAAAATATTTATTGGGATAAACTTCTCGGCGGAGGTCAATCGTTACGATCTGTAAGTGTAGAAGAAAAAAGAGAATTTCAAAGATATTTAGTCGGAATTGGAGTTAAAGACGGAAAACTGAACAGCATTGGTTCTCTTTTAAATGATCAAAATCTAAGAGAGTATCTTTCTGAATTAACCTTTCCTGTCTATAATGTAAAAGATTTTGACAGTCTTCCAATACCTTTTAGAGCCATGGCCACAGACTTGGTTGAAGGAAAAGAGGTTATTTTAAGCAAAGGCAGTTTAGCTTATGCTATGAGAGCAAGTATGTCATTGCCTGCTATTTTCAAGCCAATGCCTTACGGAAAATCAATATTGGTAGACGGTGGAGTATTAAATAATTTCCCAACAGATGTTGCCAAACAAATGGGTGCCGACATTATCATTGGGAGTGATGTTGGAGGCGGAATGGAACCATTGGACAAGCTGAATAACATTATGACGGTGTTAATGCAAACCAGCATGTTTCCGAGTAATATTAAGAATCCTGCAAACCGTGATCTTTGCAATATATTAGTAGATCACTTCCCTAATTTACGATTCTCAACCGCTGATTTTGCCAAAAGCAATGAAATCTACAAAGACGGCAAAATAGCCACAAATCAAAATCTCCCGGCATTAATTTCTTTATCTGAAAAGCTTAAAGCATATCCACAACGAACTCATGCATTGCCTGAGATGCCAAAAGAATTTGTGTTTGACACCATAGTTTATAGAAGAATAAGTCCCGAAAACATGCCTTTGGTTGTAGGGAGAGCAAATCTTAAAACACATGTAAAATACACCACCAAAGATTTATTAGAAGGAATTAACCGAGCTATGGGTACTAATTTATTTGAAGAGATTACGTACAGCTATTTCATAGAAGATAAAGACAAACTCGGCATCAATTTATTTGGGTTTGAGCGTGCCAAAAACCAGCTCAGCACTTCTGTACATTACGATACTTACAGAGGAGTCGGCATCATTTTTAATTACACAGGAAGAAACATTCTGGCAGACGCTTCCCGCCTTCTTATAACTGCCGATATTGCAGAACAGCCAAAAGTGAGAATCAATTATCAGAAAAATTTTGGAGGACGCAGAGAATGGTGGTGGGCAACAGAAGGTTACGGAGCTTTTCTGAGACAAGAAATTTACATCAATGGTAAAGCTTCAGACAATATACTTTACAATGCTCTTGAATTCAATAATGAAGTAAACCGAAATTTAAACTCCCTGAAAAGCTACGTAGGTTTTGGACTAAACTATAGCTACACTAATCTAAAGCCAAAATATGACCGCGAATATAATCCCAACTCCCTCTCAATAAACAACTACAGTTTTAACAACATCGAGTTTAATTTACACTATTCCTACAATGATATGGATAAGGTTTTCTTTGCTACAGAAGGAACCATTATAAAATCAAATGTAGCGCGATCATTCCTTACCGATATCGAAACCTCGTTTTCTGATCCAGATTTAACTAGCATTTCTGGTTCAACAAATGGTTACACCAAGTTTGGTTTTACTTTTGAAAAGAGATTACCTATAAAAAAGAAAATTACAGGAATCGTAGGATTTGATTCTTATTTTATTTTTCAAGATAAACTCAAAGAAGATGATATTCCATTTTCAGGATTTGGCTATGCTACAAAATATTTCGTAGGTGGCATTATACCAAGCTCTGGCAGTAATCGTTTTTCATTTCCTGGCCTTCACGAAGATGAACTCAATGTCACACAATACATGGGTGTTAAATTGGCATCTCAAATCAATATTACAGGAAAAATTTATCTGACACCTCATTTTAAAGTTGCAACTGTTGGCTTTGACACTTTTAACGAATATCTAGATCACGCCTTTAACCCAAAAGGAAAATGGGATGACAACATGGATACTAGTCTTGTATTATCAGGAGGAGCCGCAATCTCCTACCAATCCATTTTAGGACCAATCATTTTTGATACCTCATGGATAAATAATATCGAAAAAGTAAGACTGTTTTTTAGTGTCGGATTATCGTTTAATCCATAAAGATCATTTTTAAAAAACCAAAATTTCAAAACCCAAATTCTAAATTCCAAAATCTAAAATCTAAAATTAATTTGGGCGTGCCACCACCCCGATAAGAGGGCAAAAATACTTTACGCTTATTCGCCCTCTTATCGTATAATCGGAAAAACCAAAAGTTAGACTTTACAGAGCCAAAAGTATCAAAAAAATATACTGAATAAAATTATTTAAGAATAAAAAGAAAGCCAGTACAAATATGTACTGGCTTTTAAATACCATTTAATCACTCGTTAAATTTTCTGTCACACCACCCGAGCTTATTTTCTTCAGGTTCATCCTTTCCAACTCGATTATAATTCTTTTTATTGTCAAACGTAATTACTGGGACTTTGTAGATCATTTTACTGTCTCTATATTGCTGTTTGGCATTTTGCTTTAGTTCAATACCTTTTGTAACGTATTCAAATGACAGACCAATATGATTCAATATTCTTGTAAAACCAACGATATCATCTGATGAAGTAAATGAGCAATTTAAGTAACCATCTCTTAATAAGTCCTTGATTGATGCGTTATAATAAGCTTTATCTTTGTTTAAAACACTCCACAAAGTTATATAAGCGTTTTCTT
Source organism: Flavobacterium sp. 38 (assembly GCF_057799715.1). NCBI lineage: Bacteria > Pseudomonadati > Bacteroidota > Flavobacteriia > Flavobacteriales > Flavobacteriaceae > Flavobacterium > Flavobacterium sp. 38. The sequence continues at coordinate 289,016 of NZ_JBYNWZ010000005.1, forward strand.
TTGATTTTAAAATGTGAGCATCTATAGTTGTTTCCTCCGCTGGTGTCATAATTTCAAGTATTTGTTTTTACAAAATTAATTTGAAATAAGACATGTGACTGTTCCGAATTGTATCAAATTTTAAGGTTTAAAAATCATTATATCAGTGTAACTTGTCTGAAAATTAACTGTGGCATTCATTGTTTCGGTATATGCTCCATTAAAAGGATTGCTCATAGGTGTTTTCGTTTCAATCCACTCACAAAGCTCAATGATTGACGATTTATTTGATGTAAAATAAAAATACTTTGTATTTTCTAAAACATTTAAAACATCTAAGTAATCGTGTAGCTTCCAAAAATTTTTATACATACCAGTTTCAGTAGACAAGTATGGAGGATCAACTAAAAAAATTACGTTTGATTTATCTTTATATAAAGCAAATAATTCTTTATAGCATTTGCTAGTAATTTGGATACCTTCCAAGTATCCAGTAGCATCATAAAATGATTTTCTAACGCAGTTATATAATGTTTCCTTTTCCAGCTGTTCATAGCTTGTCACATATTTCATACTGAATAATAAGTTGCTTGATAATGTAATGAAATCAATCTCACCACTTTTTTGAGCCTTTTTTATGCATTTTAAAACAAGATCTCTCTCTTTCCCTATTATCTTTCGTTCTGGAAGACAATCGTGTAAAATTTGCCTTAATTCATTAATTATTAGATTTGTTTTAGGAATGTTTTCCAAACGTTTACTGTAATTATCAAAATCATTATAAATTACTGTAGCATCGGGATAAATTGATTTTACGGTATGGCTCAATAAGCCACTACCGCCAAATAGATCTACATAAGTTGCTGTAGGTGAATATTTTTCTAATGCAGGTATGAACTGCTTTAAGAATTTGCGTTTTTGCCCCATAAATGGCAAAGGAGCTGATTTAAAAAATTTCTTTTTTTCCATTCGTTTTTTTGATTGATGATTGATTATATTTGCACCTCCTACGATAATTAAACATGACGAAAAGCCACAGGTTAGAAGACTTTACAGTCCTCCAACGCCGTGGCTTTGTCGCTATGAATAATTACCGTAGGAAGTATTATTTATGTTGGAGGACTTCTTTTTTTATCCTACCTCCTAGGAATTATTTCTTTGTAAACTTTGTTTGATTTTTAAGCGTCAATATCTGCAACAGTTAACACATCACTAGAATTCATATACGAGATTTTATAAACTCCTGACGATTTTTCATATATTGTTTTTTGCAAATCAGGATTTAATAAAATTGTAGATGTTGAAAAATCGATGTTAGATAGACCATGTCCACCTATTTTGAAATCTACTTTTTGAATATTTGCACCTTCAGCTGGAAATTTATGATTACTAAAATTGGCGTATTGCCCAGTTATATACTGAAGATTTAATTGCGAATGAATATCACTTAAATTCATTTGTGACATTCTACAGTCAGAAACAAATACTGATCCAGTAATTCTTTCCATATTAAAAGTACTCATGTTAATATCTCTCACAGTTAGAACACTATATTTTGATTCTAAAAAGCAATTTTTTATGCTATTAAATCTTAGTGACAACTCTTGTACGTTTAGTATTTCACCACCAAACTCAGAAATATCATTAAATATATGCTCATTTCTTCCCCACTGAAATCCCTTTACACTTGATCTAGATCTAATAACGTTTCCATTAATGTCTGATCGCATTGAAATAAAATTGCCTTCATAGTTGTACTCTATTTTGTCGCCTACTTCTTTAGTGCCTTCATCTGTTTTAATCCAGTTTTCATCTAAGTTAAATTCATCTAAAGAAGCGCTTACAAGTCCAGTTACGTTTTTCCAATGAGAACCGCCCCAAATGACAATATCATCTATATTATATGCTTCGGGGTTGTAAGTGTCCGAAATATTAACAGTTGCTCCGCTGTTACCGCCTGTCATGCTTGTAGATGCTTCCCAATCTCCTGAAATATACTTCATTACGTTTTGGGTGTAAAAAATAGCTTTAGCCCCATTATTAGATGTAACTTCTTCACCATATTCAAAAGTGCCTGTAAGATCGCTAAAAGTAAAACCGCCAATAGTATCGCTAAAAATCTGATAAGTATTGTAATCAGGGTTTTTAAAAATACCGATTCCCGAAATAGCTATACTATTGTTTGAAATAGCTTTAACGATAATATCGCACCAACCATTATCTACACCTTTAATCAGATAGTTTAGTCCAGCTTTTAAAGATTCGTTTGCAACTAAATCGTCAAACTCTAACTTACTTACTTCAATTCCTGAAATATCTTCTAATAACGCTAGCACACCGTTTCTAAGTGGCAGTAACAATTCTGCGCCCGTTTCACCTCCATAACTTCCATCAAAATCAGGTTTAAGCTTTACTTGTTTTGCTAAACCTTCAATCATTTGACGAAACCATAAACCGTAATCTATATCTAAACTTACGTTTTTAATATTATTTGTGTCATCCGCTTTTGTATGAATAAAACCACCATTATAACCGATAGTTGCTCCCGCATTCGGATAATTGCCTAGTTCCTCATCAAGCATTTGCCAGCCGTTACCTATTGATTCAACATCAAAACTGGCAAAACTCGTTTTTGTACCGTAGTCTTCATCATTCCAATCTTTTAAAATATCGATTTGATTCGGATAAATACCCATTGTTGATTTATCGTTACTCGAATCTGTCAGCTTTATTTTTTTGTTTGTAGCTGTATCACCATTTTGAAGAACTTCATTTATATCCTGTGAACCACCACTACCACCAAACGAACTGGAAGGAACTTCTTTTACATCTCCGTCAGCCGATCTTACTAAAACTTTATCTTCTAATGTACCAGCATCAACCTGCTGAAAGTTTAAAGGTGTTTTAAATGTTTGTTTAGCCATAATTTAATTAAAAGTTATTTCTGAAACTTCCTCTGAGGTAGTCTGTTCAGATTTGATTAGTTTTTTGATTTTAACAACACCATCAATAAATGACAGCGTGATAAATTCGTTTTCGTTCGCTGAATTGGTGATTGTCAGGCAATCTTTTTTTACAATCTGCTCGAACAGTTTGAGCTTCTTTTTAAGCTTTTTGATCTGTTTAGTTTTAGACATATTTGTATTGGATTAAAATTCTTTTTCATTAAAAATCATAAAGCTTTCTAACAATGTAATATCACCGCCTAAATATTTAGCTTCAATTAATTTCCCTTCAACCATTCCGATTACATAATCTTCCGGTTCTAGTTCATTTGGCTTTGTAGTGCCTCGTTTGAAAATGGCAAACTCGCCAGCTTTGTAGACTGGATTTTTAACAATGTTTACAGCTTGTTGCAATAAATTATCCAAGCCAGTAATTTCTTCAACAGGAATCTTATCCAATTTATGACGGTAAGAATCGAAAACATCCCAAAACTGCTCCTGAGTAGGGATTAAACCAGTTTTAAACCAGTTTTTAATCGTGTTTAATGTTTGTGTTGCCATTATCCTGTATAAATTATGAAGTGAACAACTCTATATGGGTTCATTATATCAAAAGCCTGACCCAATCCGGCAGATTCTGTTTTATTCCCCAAGTTCTGCTGATTTGGAGAAGTATTACAAAAATCTCCTTGTCCACCATTGTCATCATTTGAACCTTTGATATTATGCGTATGCGGAGGCATCTCTGCAATTGTCAAGGTATGTTTTTGTGAACCACCATATCCGAGCAATGTATCAAAAGGCGGTGTTGATGTATCTAAACCAATTGGGATTCTTCCTTTTAACGGCTCGTATGGTGACCATCCGGCAGGAATAGAAGCGACAGGCTGACCCCATATTGCAATCATGCCTATTGGAATATTTGATGCTGGACGGGCTTCTAATGCTGTGATTCTAGCAAGCAAAGCGGTAATTGTTGTCTTATCCTCTTTTTTGTCTAATTCTCCCTGTATAAGCTTTGTTTCAAAACCTCTCTTGAAATCAGACCAGTTCCAGCTTACTGTAGCAACTCCAAAAGTGGCAATCCGCTTTGTGATAACGTCGTGAGCATTACCATCTTCAAACTCTAAGGCTGTTTTGGTTTCGCTGATGATTACTTTTGACTGGATTGAACCGCCTTTAAATGGCAAAAGCTCGTTATTGATAAATACAACTCCATCACTAACGGTTGTTCCGGTGACTATGCAACCGGAAATAATTGAAAGATCGCCAACAAGTGAGCCTAATGAATTAAAAATGCTCCAAGATTGCTGCATTTCATCAAGAAGGTTTGTTTCAAGTGGCAATCCGACACTTTGGTTAAAATCGAACTTAATCATATTGGCTGTATTTTGTATCTTTTAGATGCTAGTTTGTAAAATGTAATTAATGAGTTTAGTTCATGAATACTGGAACTTATTATTTCAGAAGGCACGTGGACTATAAAATCAGATCCGGTGCTTAAATATTCATTATTCTGATAGATGTAAACCTTTCCAAGAAAGGCGGGTCTTTTTTCCGCTCTAGTGTAAATGTATTTACGTGGAAAAGAATTTCCTTCACCTATGAAGATCCTTCGCTGTGCCGGATCTAGTTTGTCATTTAGAACCTTTCGCAACAGACAGACCTGACCTGTGTGGTTTAATTTGTACCAATCGTCAAGCCTCTTTATTTTCCAGTTGTAATGGAGCTTTGTAATTGGCAGAACCAATACCTTTAAATATTCTGTCAGCTTGGGTTTTCTTAAAAAAGTCGGCGTTAAAATCAGAACCAATCTTGGAAAATCGACATTATACCACATAAGTAATTGAATCAAAGTTGACAATTTCGAAATATCCTGCAACTGGAATTGTTTTTACATTGATTGGGGCAAATTCTGTGAATTGGCTAGTCGCCGTATCAAACGAACTCGAAGAAGCGTTTAAAATGTGAACGTTTTCAACTCCTTCGACTGTTCTTAATTTTTCAATTAAGTCATTGATAACTAATTCGCCATCGAAAGGAAGTGCTTTCATGTAACTTTTAATTGCAGTTTCAACGGGTTTTCCTCCGCTTATTTTACTACTACCGTTTGCATCCAAAACAAGAACGTCGTAATAAACTGCCATATTAAGAAGAAGCTTATCGGCTGGATTGTTTACTACATTTATTTTAACACCAGCATATTTGATTTCATTAATGTACTGGCTGAAGCTTGCAATTTCAGGATCTAAAAGAGGTCTTAATGATTCTCCTTCTTCACTGGCAACTTTTATAATTAAACGGTTGCTTTCAAGCGATTCTTTAACGGAACAGTATTTAATAATTTTTGAATCTTCGATCTGTTCTTCAGTATAATCCGCATTATCGAATTTATCGCTGTCGGTTATCAGATCGAAGCCGTATTGAAAAGCTAAAGACATATTTCTGTACCAGCGTGGCGTCCCTGATTTTTGTTCGTAAATTGCCTGATCGATCTCTGTTTTATGAATGTCGAAAATCTTTTCTAAAGCCCAAATCGAAAATGAAACGATGTAGACAAACAGCCTAAAAACGGCGACCTTACTTGTAGAAGTGATTTCTGATAAGGTTTGATTGGAAGCGATGCTGTCAAGCATTTCCTTTTGTATGATTTCTATTTCTCTAGCCATTTTATCCTATTATAAAATCGTATCCAACTATCATTGCTCCAATTCCAACAGGTTTGTTTTCTAAATTGTCAGCATTTCCAGTTGCTACGATTAATTCTTTATTATCTAAATAATCGACAATCTCCTGTACAATTAAATCGCTTTTTACAACTTCGATTTTGGATGCCGGACTAATTGGATCTGTTATTGAAAAACCATTTAATAAAGACAGCTCAAAAATGGTCTGTACATTACCATTTTCCTGAATAGCAATATCAAATAGGTTTTGATTATGAAGTACGGTTGATTGCATCTTTTCTTAAGGTTCTGTTTTCTCGTTTTAGTTCGTTGATTTCAATCTGCTGAAGACGAATTTTTCTATCTTTTAGCTTCAATTCTTCTTCCAGCATTGAAACCTTTCGATTCATCATATCTTCAAACTCTTTGTAACGAGATTCATATCTCTGTTTTAAATCATCTAAGATTTCTTTATAATGACCGGAAAGTTTTATATCGTTATCAATTGCAGTGGTTTCAGCAGTTTCTTTGGCTTGTAAAACTTCTACTTTGAGCTTTTCTACATCCTGTTTGTACTTACTTTTCATAAACAAAAAAGTAAAAAATCCAGTTCCACCGGATGTTACTATTGCTCCTAATGCTATTAATAATTCATTCATTTAAACATCATTTAAAAACTGATTAAACCTATTTTTAACACTTGAAAATTCTAGTGCGTTTACTAGTGTTGTTGTGTTTCCAGCTCCACCAGTTGTGGTTACTAAAAAACTCATATTTTCGACTGCTGTCAGCAGGTCAGAAATCAAACCTTTTAAGGTTTCATTTTCTTTCTTTAGAAGAAAGCCTGATTCGGATATTTTGAACTCAACGGTTTTAATATTCAGATCTAAACTTTCAATGTCTGAATAAGCCTCGATATACAATCTTTTAAGATCTTCGTTTATCGGGCTGACCAAGACAGAACTTCCAACAGCCGGAAACAAGAAAAACTTGTTTTCCTTGCCATCAACAATTGAACATAATTGTACATCTGTATATTCAATTTCATCATCAGAAACAACGCAAGTGCCTTGCATTTTATCAACCGAAACCACTTTTGCCGGAAAAGTATCTACATCTCTTTTTGCGAGCTTTCTAAAAGCATCCTGTAATTCTTTTTCCATTATAAACGATTTCCGATTGTTACTTTTCTTCTTGCGCCTCCTGTTCCGAATGTGGTGACCACTTTTTTAATAAAGTAGTTGCCTTCACGGTTTGGATGCTCGCTGTCAATAAATTTGGCTTTCATTCCTCTTGTGGCATAAGGAATTAAAAAGCTTGTCACATCACCGTCAAAACCGTCATATTTCAGCTTTTTAATTTCAGCCCTTGCCATTTCTTCAAGCTGTTTCATGTCTGATATTACCGACGTATGGTATTCTCTCTGTTCGCCGTCAGGATCTCCAACCTCAATACTCTGCCTTTTGTTTTTGGCATCGATGTAGGTGTATTTAATTTTAATTTTCCTGTCTTCCTTGCTCTTAAACTCAAGGCTGTTCTCGACAAGATTATAATTCAAATCATATACAACGGTCTGACCTATATTTGTTAACTGTTGTAGTCCGCAGTAGAGCTTTCCATCGTCAGTAATAAAAACAGACATCAATAAATCTTTCTTTAAAGATTCTAAAACTTGTGCGCCGTTTGCATTTCTAATTATCCATTTATCTAATTCAATATCCGGAATCTGTTTGGCTAATTTTACAGGAGTATCTTTTACAACTTCCTGAAGTATTTCTTTCATTGTAGTCTTAGCCCAAGTTTTCGTAATGCTTTTTCGCCTTAACAGCCAAATGGCATCTTCGCAATGAATTTCTAAAGGAACTTTAGGACTGATCTTTTTTACAAATCCGGTAAATTCTACACCAGAGTATTTACCTTCATAGCCTAAAGTGATAGTTACAGGATCTCCAACCTTAATTGCATTTTCGGTGTACTTCTGTTCGCCGTTCTGTTTTACTTTAAATCGGGTAGGAAGCTTAATGACGGCGGTATCTCCCATTTCCTCAACTGATTTTGTTATTTCAATATCATTTACGGCATTAAAAGTAAAATCGCCTATTTCAACCTTTCCCTCGAGTATAAACATTATGCTAATAAGTTAATTTTTGATTGATCCTTTTCGTTTAAATCAGCAAAGAAATCCGTATCGCTGATTGCTTTAATTGTGTACCTCTGCATTCCTGATTCGCCTATCATTTCATCAAACTGGATATCTTCAATTACAATGCTTCTGATCCCGAAAAGCTCAAAAAAAGCGTTTTCTTCAACCTGAAGCGCATCGCTGATATTTACCATTTCATCAAGAGCTTTAACCTGATCTGAAGGATAAACTTCAGGATCATATTTGTCGACGCAAACACCTTTTATTGAGATTATGTAATCATCTGTATTGATGTATTCTTTTACAGTTCCTTTTTTGTATTTACCAACAGTTACAGTCTTCACAATTGTTTTAGCCAGTCCGATAGAAACTAAAGGCTCATTTGGGAGCATGTAAATTTGTCCTTTGTAGGACAATTTCAACTGCATGAAATACTTTGCTCCCAAGAGCTGTTTTGAGTTTATTGCACCCAAATCAGGCAAGCCGTATCTTGTTTTATTCTTTTTCCACCATTGGGGAAAATGTGGTCCGACATAGTCAAATGCCGCTCTTATTAAAATCTCTTTAATATTGAACTCTGCCATTAGTCTGTCTGCATTTGGTTTACACTGTTTACGGCTCTTAAAATCATTTCCTGAATCTTTTCGCCTAAACTTTCAATTCCTTTCTCTGTATTTTCAACAAATATTTTAGTATCGTCCTGAAGCTTGCCAATGTTAACTGTTATGTGAGTCATTTTAGAACCACCTGATACAATCGTATCTTTCTTGTCCTTTGTGTCAGAACCTTTGCCAGCTCCACCAGCTAAACCTTTATTCTTTGCCAAATAATCATCATAAGCTCCCGTACCGCTGTTCTTTTTTGCACCAGCATTACTAAAGCGGTCTTTTAAAGATTGAAAGTCTTTTTTAATACCTTCGGTATCAACTTTGATTCCGACTTGACTAAATTCGTTTTTGGCTTTTGATGCGCTGTCAAGCATTTTTTTATAACCATCAGAAATGGCTTTTTTTCTTGCTTCAACATCGTTGCTTATTTGAGCGATCATTTTTTGATTCTCGCCTGAATCGCCCATTCCCACAGCATCTTTGAATTTGTACCAGCCGAGTTTAATTTTATCAATGCCGATCATCAATGTATTTACAAGTGCTGTAAAGTTGAGCTTAACATAATCGGTATAAGTCTGCCAAAGATATTTTGCGCCGTTAACCGTATGTTTCCAGCTTTCGCCCCAACCGCTGGTATATTTGGTGACCATTCCGATAACAAGAATTAAAGCCATGATTCCAAGCACAATCCATGTAACCGGATTTACAAGCATTAAAGCGTTAAAAACTCCTATCGCATTGTTCCATAACCACCATGCACCAGTTAATATTAAGATCTCTCTGCCAAAAGGCGAAAGAACATCAATTACGGTTCTCAGTCCAGTCGTTAGCCAGTCCACTACAAGCAGAACACCAACCATAGCATTTGCGAAAATTCCAAGCGCATCACTTGCCTTATTAATTCCGAATGCCACTCTAAGAAATTCGCTGAGTGCGAAAATGACTGGCTGTATCATTTCAAAAAGAATCGTAAACCATTCTGATATGTAGCTTAAATTGTCACTTAAAAAAGCCAATCCAATACTCAGAGCTGTCAGCACTCCGGTAAATATTTCTCCTGATTCTCCGCCGACCTGAACTAAGAACGTATTCCACTGGTCACCAAGATTTGAGATCTTACCGCCTAATGTTTTCGACACGGCTTCCATTGATCCGGCTACGCCGTCCATTTGTCCGTACTGTAAAAGTGCCTCTGTGATGGCATCCGAATTATTTTTAACTTCCTTTGTAACTCCTTTAAAAGATAGTTTAACTATGTCACCGCTTTTAGAGGCTTTAATACCAAATTCTTTTAATCTTTCAAATTCGCCCGTTTGTGCATCGAGCATTGCTTCGGTTAACTGGTCAAAGCCTTTTCCCTGCGATGATGCTAAATCGCCCAACTTTGTCATTTCGTCCTGCGTGGGGAGTACGCCACGGTTGACGAGTTTGACGAACGATCCTGTTAGCTCATTAAGCGCAAAAGGCGTTTTAGCGGCGAAATCATTAAGCATATTTAAAGCAGCAGCTCCAACCTTATCAGATTGAAACGTATTTGTTAGGACGGCATTAAATTTCTCATACTCACTCCGCGCCTCGACGACTTTGTTTGTAAATGACCAAATTGCCGTTATTGCAAAAATGCTTGTAACAAGGCTCTTTAGTTTGTTCCAAGAGTTTTTTAAAGTGTCGGAAACCTTTACAGTATTATTAAGACCGTTATTTAAATTGTTTACATTATTTACGCTCTGACCAACTGATGATGCAATCTGCCTTAATCCGTTGCTGGCGTAATCTTTTAACTTAACCATGAATTCGTAAGCAGTCATAAATTTAACTTTGTGAGGATTCTTTTTCTTTTGTTCTTATAAAATGCAGGTTTTGAATTTCCTCACACCAAGCGGAATCGCTAAGTTTTTCGGGTTTTCGTATGTGCATATAGTATTTTAAATAGGCATCAAAAAGCCTTATATTAATGTGAATTTTTCCTTCAGGACTTGTATTAGCAAGTTTATAAGACGAGGCGTCTAGAGGATCAATAACAGCCCCGTCTAAAGCTTTTTTAGCGAGGCAAATTTTTTGTTCTGCAACTTCTCAATTGCCTGATATAGTGGGAATCTAATCGATGCGTTGTTTCTATCATTGAAAGCTTCATCTTTCTCAATGCAGACAGCTTCAAAAAGCTTCTCCTGAGTAACAAAAGGCTTATCGCTTGGGTTTTTCTTCTCAGCAAGTTTGATATCATTTCTTGTAATGATTCGCACCTTACATTTGTAATCGCCGATTGTGATAATTGAATTGTTGCCTTCTGATTCGATTTCAGCTTCATCAAAATTGAAGAAATCTTTCATCTCTTTACGTGCCGGAAGAAAGTACTCATCGTTTGTTTTAATTTCTTCATCACCGCCGATAAATAAAACATTGATCATTTCTTCCCCAAAGGCTAAATTTCCGCCGTTGGTCATAGCCGTGAAAGCTCTTTTGAAATCTTGCATTTTTGGCTCACGCAGATAAGCGGTCTTATCGTCTACGGGCAATTCGTAAACACCGCCAAATTGTTCTTTCCAACCGTTGATAATTGCTGGTGTAATATCTCCAGCTCCAACTATAATGATTTTTTTTGTACTCATAATTTCTGTTTGTTTTTTAAAAAAAACCATTCTTTCGAAAAAGAATGGTTTTTGAATGTTTGAATGTTTAATTAAAATTACTGCTGGTGCTTAATGTCTAAGAAAATGATCGGTAATTCAACAAGCATATTCTGATCGCCTTGTTTCATGCCTTTCTTATATTCTTTTACCTCACAGCTTACCAGTACATCGGTTACAGTTGCTCCGCCGTCATTGGGTGTGAAACTCCAAATAATATCAAAGCTTAAAGCTAGAATATCATTGTTTGGAGCATCGGCGATCATTGCTTCAACTTCGCTTTGCCAAAGGACTATCTTACCTTCGTAATCTTTGTTTCCTCTGACAATTTTATGACCGACATTCCCACGACCACGCAGAACCGTTTTTTCTTGTTTTGCAGTGTATTCGATCTCGTCTACACCTTCAACGATTCTACCGCCGAAGGCTAGTGAAATATCGTTCCAAGAATAGTTTTGACTGCTGTATTTTCCTGCCATTATTCAAGTGTTGTGGTAAATCCAATGTTTACCGTTATGAAATCGCTGTATCCAACTGGAAGAAGCTGAAGCTGTACATCAACGTTATTAGATGTTAACACGTCCTGATTTTGGTCGATAAATGCTTTAACTCCTGAAAGCTTGCCTTCTTCAACCATAAGCCCTTTAATTTGGCTTTCGATTGAGTTCTGCCAGCCTTTAATAATTGCAGGATGGATTGTTCCGGATTCTGTTACTGGAATTTCATCCGATAATTCTTCAACAAGAGTTGTATAGGCAATCAAAACAGCTTCATCCATTACCAAACCACGTGCAAGACTGTTAAAATCGTCAGTTGATTTGGTTAATGTTTTATCGCCTGTAAAGTAAAAGCCGGACTTATTTGCAAAGCTTCTAAGGAACGTGTAATTTTTAGTATCGATAGCATCCCAAGCGGTGTCAAGAGTTGAAATCGATTCGCCGTTTGTAAAATATGCTGCAAAAGGTTCTACAGCACCATCTTTAACACGGCTTATTTTTCTTTGTGTTGGAATGCTTGCTAATCTTCCCAAAGCTAAACCGATAGAAGCCTCTTTCGAGCCGTCATTATTAGCCATTAAGATTGAAACCTTATTGTAATCCGTTGTCGAATAATCTTTAAGGTTTGCAACAGTTCCATCGAACTTATTTCCTGATAATATGACACGTACAGGGAAATAACGATCACTGAAATCTTGTGCTAATGCCTGAGCTTTTGGAACAGCTAAATGAACATCGTTATCAAGACCGTTTGTAATGGTTTCGGTTGTTCCTGATTTTTTTAACAGACCAAGGATTCTGATTTTACCGCCTGAATCAGACAATAATTTTTTTGCAAAGCTTTCAGTTAAATCGGCTTGATCTTCCAAGGTTACCGTTGAAGCAACGAGCATAAACCAAAGTTCAGCACCTTTTTTTGCTTCATCATAAAAGCTCTTGATGTGTTTGTAAGCAAAGGCATTTGTTCCGGTTTCTTCGATACCAAGATTTACAGCTTCTTCAAGTGAGAAAATCTGATAAGAAGTGCCTACTGTAACCTTGTTTGATCCGGTAACAGTTGAACCAGTCAAAACTATTCCTGGTATTTTCTGAATGTCCGATTGCAACAGCCCTAAACCACTGCTCGAGATATTAAATTTTATATTTGGTAAGCTCATATTTTATAATATTTTAAGCCATTTTAACACATAACAAACCGCAAAACCAATAATGAGACCGATAATAAATATGAACAGCACACTAAAAAAAGAAAATCCTTTTTGTTTGGTGCTTTGGGTATTATCGCTTAATAATTTATTCCGGTACTCTTTTTCAAACTGGCTTTTTATTTTGGCTACAATTGCTAAACTATCGCATGTGGCAGTAACAGAAATATGATCAGGCAGTACTTCAACTTTGGCAGTTGCATTGCCGTTTTTCTGAGTAAATATTTTAGGCTTTTCAACCTTGTTTAAACGGGGTTTAAACACTAATTCAGAAGAAGCAATTTTTAAACTCGTTTCTGATTTTGGGGTAAATAAAATTGTGTCTGTATAAGTCACAATTTTTTCTTTGTTTGTTTCGATCGTGGTCTCAACTTTTTGAGTTTCCTGCCGTTTGGAACGACAGGAAGTCAAAAAGCAAAAACAAACTAACGTAATTAACAGTGTTGTCTTAAACATCTTTATATTCTTTAATGGCATCAAAACTCGGACATGCTTTATGAACATTTGGGAAATCCCTGTGACCTTGAATTTTTGCGAGTGGATATTTTGCTTTTAACTCTTTTAGCTTTTTAAGCAGTGTTGCTTTTTGAGCAGGCGTGCGGTTGTCAACAGGTTTATTATTTTGATCTACGCCTCCGATATAGGAGATATTTATAATTTGACTATTAAAACCTTGAACACCGTTTGAAACCTGCTCAACTGGCAACAGCTGAACTAATTCGCCATCGGGCTTAACTATAAAGTGATAGCCGGGCATTTTCCAGCCTAATTGCTTTTGCCAATAGCTTTGAATTGCGCTAATGCTCGTTGTTTGAGAGGTTGCCGTACAATGCACGACTAAATACTTTATGTTTCTTGCCATTTTATTGTGTGATTTTTTGTGTTGATGCTATACCGGAAGCTGGTGCGTCATCGTCATCTGAATCATCTGAATCATCGGAATCTTCGTCCAATTCTTCAGGATCTACAACTTTAATTAAATTAGGGTTCTTGAAAGGAAAAACTTCCTTATCATCTAATGTCTGAGCATGATTAACAGCATTTTTTTTGTTGGTAAAAAGATACTCATCAGTTGTTCCAAATGCTTTTTGTGACTTTGGATTTTCTTTAAAAAAAGTTGCCGCTTTTTCTTTTAAAACCTCCGAAGCAACGGAGGTTTTTAAACTATTTTCCTTTTCCATGTCTTACAGAATTACTCCTTGGTATTTAGGATTGTTACCACGAATCTTTCCTGCAAGTGCTCTTTGAGCAAATGAAATTTCGTCAGCCTGAATACCAGCACGACCTAAATCAGCGTACATGTTAACGTCTCCGAAGCATCTGAATACTTCCTCTGTCACCCATGTAAATGATGCTCTTTTATCACCAGCTTCAGCAACAGCTCCAAAAGGTTTTTTTACACCGGCAGAAGTATAAAGAGGATTTTTGCTGTATCTGTATAATTTAAAACTGAAGATTTCTTTATCTTTAAGAATCTCTTTATACATCTTGATGTTCTCCTTTTTAATACGTGCCATGTGCTTTGCGTTCAAACAGATATTTAAACCTTCAGTGATGTCAAGATCACTATAGAACGCTTCTAGCTCAATAATTGCATCGATAATTGAATCAGCTTCGTCAAGATTCATGATCTTGTTATATGCATTATTAGTAGTAGGAGTCCAATTGTATGCAGCTCTTACACCAATATTTTTTGCTAAGGCTGTTTTATGTCTGTTGATTACAGACATTCTTCTGTTGTATGACAATTCACAATCCTGCAAATCTCTGTGTCGGGTTCTTTCCGTTGAGTAGGTTTTTAGAACTACTTCATTAGGAATGTCAGCAACATCCGCTAAAGGAAGATCATCTTCATTTGAGGCAAAATAGTCTTCGTGAACATCCGGTTCAATTCCAGCTTCAGCAAGATTTAATGTATTGTTATTAACATACTCAGACAAGTCCACTGATGCAAAAACAAAGCTATTATCGGGAATTGGGTTTTCTTTAATTCCAGCAACCCAAACTGATTTTACTAAACTCATGTGCGTTTTTTTTAAGTATTAATTATTTATTATTTTCCAGCGTATCTAACACCTTTTTCGTAGTCGTCAGCTAATTGGGCGTATTTGGCAGGATCATCCTGTTTAATTTTTCCAAGTTTTACACTATCAAATCTTTGCAGGTAATCAAAAGTTTCTTTTGTATCAGCTTCCTGACCTTCAGGTTTTTTACTGTTTAAAACAACATTTTTGATTACGGTGTGATTGCCTGACTGCTTATTCTCAGCTTCTTTGTCTGTAATTAACTTTGTCAGAATCACTTTTTGACCTGCTGGATCAGCTTCATAAGCTGATAATTGAACAGCTTTCAGACCTTCAGGAAGTAATCCAAGCTCAACAACTTTGTTGATTAACTCAGTACCTTCTTCTTTGGCTAGCTGAGTGAATTTGTTTTCAAGCTCCGTAACCTTTGCTTCGGCTTTTTCTTTATCTAATTTTAGAGTTTGAAATTTTTGGATGATGGCACTTTCGTCGGCATCAGCGCTCAATGCTAATGCAATGGCAATTGTTTTAAAATTTGACATATTTTCAGTTTTATTAGTATTTACTTTGTTTAGTTTCACTGGATCAAACCCAAACTTTGAGAGTTTAAGCGCATCATCATTTCCACCGATTGGAACGATTGAAATTTCTACCAGTTTAGATTTTGTGACAGTCGCATAAAGCTGACCTTCTAAAATCAATTCAGGATCCATAGAGGTTTCAATAACATCAGCATATATTGAAGTCATTTTTAAAAAACCTCTCTCAACTTTTCCAGCGATCTTTTTAGCAAAAGGATCTTCTTCGTCGAACTCGATCGTAGCAATTAAGTCTGTGCCTTTAACCTTTAATGCGATACATCTTCCGACAACCTCACTTCCTCTTTCTTCGTCCTTATTTTCCCTTGTGTGTATGTATAGAACCACAGGGTTACGCAGATACTGTGTATAATCAATACCACTAGTCAGAACCCTGAATTTATATTCATTAACATTTTCTGTATTAACTACAAAATCGTGTGTCATTGGCAATTATTTTATGTATTTCTGATTGTTTGATGAGGCAAAATTGAAGCGTTTTTGAAGCAAAAAAAAATAGTCAATCAATGGTTGTACTAAAATCAAACAAGCTTTGTATCAAAACTTTACAAGGCTTGGGAAGTAAATTTTTAGAGCCTTATTATATGTCGAATTTTGCCCTATGACTGATATATTTTTAAACAAAACAGGTGACTTGGATATCCAAAATGGGGATATCGTGATAGGCTATTCAGACAACCAGCATCAAGAGCATATTTTACTGGCGAATAAGGGAGATTACAAAGAGTTTCCCGAGCTGGGTGTCGGAATCAACAACATGCTAAATGAAGATGATTTTTTACCCTTCTTAATCGAAGCCAAAAAGAATCTTCAGTACGACGGAATGAAAATTAATAACATAAAGTTTGAAGAAAACGGAAATCTAAACATTGATGGCTACTACCAATAAAACAAAAGGCAGAATGACTGCCTCTGAAAGTGATTACAAAAAAAGTCAGGGAAAAGACCTTTATGTTAAAGGCTTTTCCCTGACGAACATTTCTGAAATAATTGGAGTTGGTGTAAAAACACTCTCTAGCTGGCGTGAACTACATTTTTGGGAAAATGAAAAAGAGCTTCACAGTATTCGTCCAAGCGAAATAAAGAAATTGATTTTACAGTATGTGATCGACATACGTGATGGAAAAAGACCAATGCACAAAGCTGATGATCTTGCTAAAATTTCAGCCGCATTTGATCGTATGGATGATGATCGAAAAAAAGCAGTTTATACAATGGAAAGTATTGACGGTTTCTGTCAGCACATGGTTGTAGAAGCTGGAAAAAATACTGGTAAAAAACGTGATGAGCTAATTGAGCTTATCAAAACAATTAGACCGCACTTTGATAAATATGTAAATACGTTACTTCAAAATGACTAAAACGGAATTGAAAGAAGCTATTGAACGTTACGAAATCAATAGTAAAATGATAAAAGATCTAACTTATGCCAGTCTTGTAAAAGAGACTTCAAGCGAACAGGAAAAACGTATTAGACACCTTTTAAAACCTGAAAACTACGGCGAGTTCTTTGATTATTATTTTGGAATAAACAGCGGTTTGCCATTAGGAGATGCACCGACACCACGCTTTCATATTAACGACTACGTTAAAGCGTATAACAATCCATTTATAAGACAATTAAGAAAAAAGTTTAGAGGTGCTGGGAAATCAATACAATGCAATGTTGGAAATATAACACACCTGAAGGAAAACGATAAGCTCTTTTTTGCTGTTCTAATTGGAATGAATGAAGGTCTTGCAAAAATCTTACTTAGTGACTTACAGGCACATCTTAAACACAATGAAAGATACATCAAGGATTTTGGCACTCAGTTTAGTTATGGTGATTGGACTGATGGCGATTTTCAAACAACAGACGGTAAAAACTTCAAAGCTCTTGGACTTAACCAGCCCTTTCGAGGTTTGCGTTTTGGATCTAACCGTATTGATTTCGCTTCTCTTGACGACTGTGAAGACAGAGAAAGGGCAAAAAATCCTGACATGATAAGAAAGTACGGTGAGAAAATAACCGGAGATCTAGCAAAAGCTTTTCATCGTAAACGAGGTAGATTGATAGTTAACAACAACTACATTGTTCAGGATGGGATATTAGATTTTCTTTCAAATCAATGGAAAGATAATCCGAATTTTCATGACAGCATCACAAATCTTACTACAGTTCCCATCGATAAAAACAATTACAATACTATTAAGTGGGAACCAAGCTGGCCTGAAAGAGATACGAAAGAAGAAATTATAAATATAATTTTATCTGATGATTACTACACAAGCCAGCGTGAGGACTACAATAATCCTATCGAAGAAGGAAAGCTTTTTAAGGCTGATGATATAGTACATCGCCTTGTGCATCATCTTGAAGTTTTTGACGGATTTGTCGTTCACTGGGATTTAAGCTACACAGCCACCGGAGATTATAAGGCGGGAGCATTGATAGGTATTAAGGGAATTTCTTTAACTGTTTTAGAAGTGTTTTGTCAAAGATGTGAAATTCCAAGTGCTATGGAAGTACACTTTAGCTGGATTCAAAAATATCTTTTAAAATATGGTATGGCTCCGATTTCTTTTTATGATGCGTCTGTTGCACAGCAGGCAGTTTATTCTCCGATTATAGCACAATCTGCCGAAGATAATGAGTGCGGTTATATTCCGCTTCCAATGCATCAGCAGGGAGATAAACATAATAGGATAGCGGCAGGTCTTACCAGTATTTTTCATAGAAAAATTTTGACTTGGGATGAAAGCTTAAAAACACGTTCTAAAAAGGATTATGATTCGGCAATGAGCCAATTAAAGTCATTTGAAAAGGGCGTATTGGTTGATGACTTTCCCGATACGCTGGATCGTTGCTGTGCACTATCTCAAATCTATTTTGGCTACAGCAGAAACGAAGGAAGTAAGAGACCTGTTATTGGCAAACACAAAAAGAAACGCAGAGTATGACACCACGCAAAGAATTATTCATTAAGGTAAAAGAAAAACTTTCCACCTTACCCGAATTAGAACTTATCGATTTACAGCGAAAACAGTTCAATAATGGAAAAGAAAACTATCCCAGTTATTTCACAGCTGTTCTAATAGAAATAAGGTCAATTACTTGGGCGATGATGGTTGAGCAGAAGCAGGAAGGAAATTGCACTCTTGATGTTACATTTTATTGCAAAGATGGATGGATGGAACAATACAACAATACTTCAGATCCTGAACACGGCTTAATTGAAATTGACATTATTGACAAAATCGTTGAAAGGCTTCAAGGTTTTCAAGGCGATCAATTTAGACCATTGAATCTTGTGAATGAAGAACCAGTGGAAGAAGGGGAAGAAATAATGAGCTACAGGCTTTCTTTTGAAACAATGATTTACAGATATGTAAATCCTAAATATACTTATAAAAAACTCAAAATAACTGAATGATATGTTTTTAGAAAAATCAGAATTAAAAACGGTTGGAGTTGATGAGATCATTAATAAAATAATCAATAGTGATGATGAAATTGTTGATGAAATAATTAAAGAAGATATCGACCTCGCCAGCGGTTACCTATTCCAGTATTACGATGTCGAAGCAATATTTAACGCAACAGACGATGATCGGAATAAAACATTATTACGACACTTAAAAGGACTTGTAATTTTTGACATATACACCCGAAGAAACAAGGCAATTAACGAGGTTACAAAATTGCGTTATGATGAAGCAATGTTATGGCTTGAAAAAGTTTCTACAGGTAAATTAAAGCCTGATTTACCGCCAAAGAAAATAGATACTGATGGCGACGGGAATCCTGACAGTCCGGCTACATTTTTGAAATTGGGAAGTCGAAAAAACTATCAAAATGGCTGGTAGTTTAGAAGATCTGCAAAATCTGCTTAATCAAGCCGCTAAAGAAATGCCTGATAAAGCACTTCGAATTATAGGAGTTGAAGGTCTAAAGTTTATAAAGAAGAATTTCAGGGATCAGGGTTTTAACGATACCGGACTTGAGAAATGGCAGAAAAGAAAAACCACCGATAAAAACGGTAGGGATTTAACAAGGTACTCAACAAACAGAAATGGAAGAAGTGCCGGAAGCTTAACCAAATTTGGACTTCGAGATGTTAATCGAGCTATCTTAGTTGGTCATAATACCGGAGGCGACAAACTTATAAACTCCTTTAAATACAACATTATTAGAGCCAGCAGTCAGGTAAATTTTAGAACTCCAAAGAAATATGCCGGACGTCACAACGAAGGTCTTGACGGAATGCCAAAACGTCAATTTATGGGCAAGTCCAAATACTTAGACAACCAAATAAGCCAAAAAATTAAAAAAGAATTGGATAAACTCCTTAGATAATATGAAGCATAAATTTAACAATGTAAAAACAGCAAAGAAAGTTGTTAGAAGTAATAGAGTAAATTTTTCAGGTAATGTACTTGGTAAAACGGTTAGTTTATCAGGCAATGACTCTCAAAATATTAATAAGATTACCAACTTAATGGTAGATATTATAAGACGCCAGCGTCGTTTATGGAGAAAAGAGATTACAGATTGGCAGGCGGGAAGATATGCCTTTTATCAATCTGAAATTCCTAAAAACTACCAAATGCAGGAAGTCTATGATGATGTGCTTTTAGATGGTCATTTGACATGCGTAACAGAACAACGTACGTTAAGAACCACAAACAAAAAATACATATTTACAGTCAATGGAATTAAAGATGATAAACTTTCAGAATTAATTGAAGATAAAGAGTGGTTTGAAACAATTATTGATGAAGCACATAAATCAATCTACAGAGGGGAAACTTTCATCTTTATTAAAGACTTTGAAAAAGGCAATATTAAAGAGGTAGAATTGATTGATCGAGGACTGCATATTCCTGGACAAAAAATTCTCTTATCCGACATCAACGGTAACAGCGGAATTGATGTTTCAGAAGTTAATGATGTTTTGCTCTATGCTAAATTCTACAACAATATTGGCATACTTGAAAAAGCCACTCCTTATGCCATACTAAAACGCCATAGCTGGGGAAGCTGGGATGAGTTTGAAGAAATGTTCGGCGTGCCGATCAGAATTGCAAAAGTCGCTTCTCAGAGTGATGCTGTAAAAAATGAAGTTGCGAGCTGGCTTGAAGAAATGGGAAGTGCCGCTTATGGAGTTTTCCCAATTGGAACAGAGATTGAAATAAAAGAGAACTCCAAAACTGATGCTTTTAACGTATTCTACATGAAAATTCAGGCATTAGACAAGGAATTATCAAAGTTGATTTTGCATCAAACTATGACTACTGAAAATGGCTCTAGCAGATCTCAGGGCGAAGTTCACGAAAACACTTTGGAAGAAGTTACAAAATCAGATAAGAAGAAAATGCTTTCATTCTTGAATAAAAGACTTGTTACCGCAATGCGACTGATTGGTTACAAAATTCCCGATAATGCAAAGATTGGTGTTGAACAAACTGTAGATCCAAAAGAGCAGATAAAAATCGACACTGAATTAATGGGTAATGGTTACGTTCTTAAAAAGCAATATATTGAAAAAACCTATGGAGTAGAAATTGAAAGAATGCCGTCTGAAGACAGACCATTAAAAGAAAAGACTGCCACGGGAAAGGCTTAAGCCTGCTAAAGATGCATTATCGTTCTCATTGTTGTGACCATGAACACAGCGCAATAGAATTGAAAAGCGATAATATTTTTAGCAGGCTCATTGAAAGTTACATTCGTGAAGTATTTGACGGCGTTTTAGGAAGTAAAGGAGCTACAAATAAATTGCTTCAGTATTACTTTGATCATTTAAGCGAAGCTTTAAATGTCAGTTATAATCCTGATTCAGTATTTTATGATGCAGATCTTGCACTAGCTTTAAAAAATGATATAGCCTTATTTTCTGCATTTAAAGAAACTAGCTTCAGAAAACAGTTAGAATCATTAATGACTGAAAACGGCGAAGTTGTGCCTTGGAATAAGTACAGAAAAAAAGCATTGGAAGTAAGTGACGAATATAATGTACGTTATTTAAAAACCGAATATCATCATACAGTTGCAACAGCAAATAATGTTGAGAAATGGAAAAGTTTTGAAGCTGATGCGGATCTGTATCCAAACTTGAAATACGTTGCTATACACGATTCGAGAACACGTGAGAAACACCGTGCTTTAGACGGTATCATTCTGCCAATAAATCATCCTTTTTGGAAAACGCACATGACTCCTATTGATTGGGGCTGTAGATGTGATGTTGAACAAACGGACGAAGATCCAAGCGATTCAGTACCGGATTTTGATATAAAAAATGTTTTCAAAAATAACGCTGCTTTAACTGGAAAGATATTTGGAGAAATAGCGTATAAAGATACTTTAAATGATAGTGAGGTTTCTGTAGCTGAAACAATGGCGAAAAAATTACTTGAAGATAATTCTTAAGTAAATTGAAATAATGTCATTTGCGCCGTTGATTCCAAAGGTTTACAATTATCATTGTAAATTCCTTCATAATTAACTATAGCCTCGACAGTTCTGTTTGCTAAAAATGTTTTATTGCCAACCTCTTCAATTATTGCATCGATACGCCACTTAGGATTTTTTGCTTGAAGATCGTAGAAAAGTTTTCTTACTTGGTTGTTTCTTTTGGTAAGTCGTTCTTTGCGTGTCATAAGACAAAGATATATAGTTATTGTTAATTTTCAAACCCAACTTTTTGAACAAAAAAAAACCACTTTTTACAGTGGTTTTTTTTTATGACTTTTCTTTAAGTTTCTGAAAGTATATTTTAAATTCTTCGAGTGATTTGAACGTATTATTTGTTACTGATATGTACGGCTTGCCTTTGTTAAAATAGAATTTAGCAACGTCCTGACCAGTTAAAAGTGACACATCTGAATTACCTGAAGGGGCTGTGAAGTTCTTGCTTGTTTGCCAAA
Source organism: Flavobacterium sp. 38 (assembly GCF_057799715.1). Classification (NCBI taxonomy): domain Bacteria; kingdom Pseudomonadati; phylum Bacteroidota; class Flavobacteriia; order Flavobacteriales; family Flavobacteriaceae; genus Flavobacterium; species Flavobacterium sp. 38. The sequence continues at coordinate 311,221 of NZ_JBYNWZ010000005.1, forward strand.
AATTAACAAAGAATGAAATTAGCCTTTTACTTGATCCCGTAATTTTTAAGTCTTTTATCGTATAGACATTATCGATCATTCCAATATTGTATGTAAAAGTTAGGCTTTGACTTCCTGATTGTGATACTTTATCAGTGTAGATAATTGTGTAAGTTCCTCCATTATGCGACAATTTACTATCGTCACTTTTCACGACTGTCATATTCATTCGATATGTTAGAAATTCACTTATGTTATTTGAAATGTAGTTCATGTCAAAATAGGTGATTTGACTTGTAAAATCGTAAGGATCATTAATCACGTTTATAGATGGGTAATAAGGTGATACTTCTTGAGCTTGGGTCAGGAAAGAGATAAAAAATAAAACGATCGATATTTTTTTCATTGTTGTTTTTTTAAATTCTGTATTATTTATAAGTTTAAGCTTTTTCCGAAGTGACTTCTTTCCACAATTTTAGCCCATTTGTTGTTAATATAACATCTTTACCTCTTTGATGCGCAAAACCATGACCTATTAGAAAATTGTGCTGTCTATCATTTCCATCTAAAAGCAATCCATTAGAACCTACTTTGAGTTCTCTTAATACTCCTGCAGGTGATTTTCTTGTTATAGTACCATTTCCTAAAACCTCTGATAAAGATAGATTATCTTTTATATTTGATTGACTATCAATTTCATTTTGAAGATTAAGAACCATTGTATTTGATTCGGCTAATGAATTCCGTAGATTTTCAATAGTAAGTCTATCTGTTTCTCGAATTTCTTCATGACTTTTAGTGATTTCTTTGATTTTGGATTCCAGTTCTTCTAAACTCTTATTGCCATTTTCTGCATTCTTTAAGGCAAGTTCTTTAGAAGCTAGTTTGATCTTTTCCTCTGTTGTAAAGCTTCTATTTTTATATATATTCGAAATTCTTTTACGTTTCATTGGCATTAAAGCAAAATCCATAAGGATCATTATTAAGGGCATAAGTAATGTATAACCGAAGGAAATAAAAATTGGTGGAAGTATTTTCCATTTCGTATTCATGAACTCAATTCTTTCCTCAATTGACATGTCCGAAAAAAACATAATAAAAAATGCTTCCCAATTACAAACAACGAAGGAGCAAATAAAAGCTCCTATAATAGGATTTTTTATTCGCTCCTTCGCCGTATCGTGTAATTCTTTTAATAAATCTGCTATAGTCATTAGTTATTTTTTGTTAGCAAACATAATAAATAGCATAAACAAATACTAAAATTATTACAAAAACTACAATTGAAGCACTTATAATAAAGTCTCTTCTATTTTTCTTCAACGCTTTATCTCGTTTGTCTCGTATTTCTTGATATGGGTCTTTCATTTTTCAAAAATGTATTAATTATTAATAGTTTCTTTATGGTTATCCGTAATCAATTTTATTGATCCCACCAACGTTGATGGATATAAACTTCTGCATAAGGAAATTTTTCGCCAGCTTTTAGCTTCTCTTTTATAAATTCAGGAGTTTTTAAAAAAAGTCTAACTTTTTGAGCGTGCGTCAACTTATTTATCCTTTCTGTTACAAGCTTCTTTTTAGATAAAGGATTGTGAGGATAAATTTTTAAAAATGCTGTTACTGATAAATCTGGCTCACCAATTTCAACGGTTGTATGTTTGTACAGTTTTGACCACTCTTTTATTTGAAGTTCTTTCCAAGGAAACTTTCCCTCCAAATAAAGAAACTTTTGTTGTTTTTCAGTTAGATCTCCTTCGAGTACATGAAAGAAGATTAAAATACCGTTTAAATTGTATTTAAACTGCCATATATCGCCTGATTGCATTTTAACAGTATATGTTCTAACAAGGCTCATTTTAATAAGTATTTAGTTGGTTTAACATGGATAAAATTTTGAGCAATGATTCTAGCTTCTTTTCTTAGTCGTGCGTCAGTTTCAAAAATCGTTTCGGTTTTTGAAACTGGTCTTCTTTTCTTGACGTTCTTATGCATTATGCTAATTTTTGATTTAGAAGATTAATTGTGTTTTGAATTTGAAGTCTCATAAAATCGTCGTGACAATACTTTATTTGATCAAGTAATAGCAATTCTAACATGTCAGCTTCATGATGTTTAAAAGAGACCTTCACCTTTTTTTTTGCATCAAACAAAGTGGACTGTTTTTTAAATGAGCTTGCTTTTGATTCAATTTTATCAAGGACATCTATTGCAATTGATAGTGTTGATTTTTCTTTTCTCGTTTGAGGTTTTGTGTTGTTTATAGGTTGCAATGTCGCACTAATTATTAGGTAGATTTCAGGTGCAAGTTTTAAATCTATTTTCATGTACAGTCTGTTTTAGGTTTAGATAATTGTTTATCACAATGGTGACAAAATGTTGCAGTAGTTTCACAAGTTGCACAAGCTTTCAATACTCGTGTTACTACAGTATTATGGGAACACGTTGGAGTTTCTTCAATTGGGAAGTTTAACAAACCACAATTGGCGCAATATGTTCGTCCATTCTTTTCTTTGAGAGGCATTACAATTTCACATTGATAGCAATAGGAGAATTTAGTTTCTTTCTTCGTGTTGGAAGAAACTTCTTCTTTAATTGCAAAGTATGTTATTGATAATACAAAACCTCCAAAAGCTCCAGCAACAATACCAACAATAAGAAAAAGTAAATCCGATAAATCTATAATGCTATTTTCCATCCTATGTGTTCTTTTTATTGATCATTGAATCAAAACAGGAGATCATTTTTGAAAGTTCCTGTTGATTCATTTTCTTTAGTGGCTTATTTACTGGTGATTTGTCGGACTTTAAAAACTCACTTAAGCGTATTATATCAGGAAATTGACGATTATTATCAGTCTGTGTAATCCAATCTAAGCTTCGTAATTGAGAAAGAATTGTTCTGTGTTGCTGGTTATCTTTATCAAAAAATCCCCAATTTTCCTGTTTAGTGGTCGAGCCTCCATTGACAATAATTTGTAATTGTGATTTTGGACTATTGTAGTGGTCTATGGCAGAGCCTGAGCCACTGTAGACGTATGCTTTTTTCATTAGTATTTTTTGCTGTTTTGATGTTGTTTATAAAGCATTTTAATTCGAAAGAAAAGCCACTCCTTAAAAGTGGCAATTCGTGTCCAGTTTGTTAGTATTATTACAATCACTAACAAAACGATCGTACTAAGATTTGACTGGTTCATTTTGGAAATCGAATTTATAGCCGGAAACAAAATCGACGGAACTCAAGGAAAGAGGAATCGAGACTTTAGAGCCATCACTTTTTATTGTTGAAGCTTCGCAGAAATAAACCGATTTTTGAGGTTTATATGCCTTAGAAATAATATCCACGCCGTCAGCAAACTCTTCGTCATTAAATTCCTTTGTTAGTTTTTGAAGCTCTAAAACTCTACTGCCTTTTAAATTTCCTTTTGAGTCTTTCTTAAGTAAATTAAAAACCATTTTTACTAGAGAGCCTGTTGCCTCGTCTTTTGCTAGAGAAGAAATAAAATTTTCAACTTTCGCTATTCCAGTATTAACTGTGTCGTCCCAACCGTCGTTTATTCGAAAACCTAGAGTTATTTCGCCTTCTTCGCTTGAAAACGTATGAGACATTTGCTTTTCTTTTATTCCGTAGATATCGGCTTTTATTTGAAGTACATTTTCAAAATACTTAAAAGCTTCCGTTTTTGCTTTTGACAATGCTTCAGATGCTATTGCCAGTTCAAAAAGCACTTTCGGCACAGTTTGCTCAACAAGTTTTTTATATGCTGTTCTTTCTTCAGCTGTTTTTGCTTCTTTTTCCGCAAGTGCAGCTCTTAATTGTGCTGGGGAAAAACTTGATAAATTTATGTTAGATTCTGTAGTGTTTGTATTCATATTGACTAGTGTTTTTTAATAATTTCTTTTGTATGTTTTGTGCCAGTTGGTCTGCTTAATTATGATAACACAAGCATTTATTTTGTCTTCAATTTTTTGAGACACTTTGTACTTTCTAACTTGTTTCTCGTTGATTTCGCCGTTTTTGTGTGAGATAAAATCTCTTAACGATGCTCGTTCTTGACTTATGCAAATTTTTTCACCGTCTGTCAGGATATCGCGTTTACGATATTGTGTTACACCTTTTATTTCGACAGGGATATCTTCAAAAAGAAAAGAGTTTATTACATCTAGGAAGTTTAAACGGTTGTGAACTTCTTGTTCGGTCATGTAGGTATTTATCATTTTGTTTTCAGTTCTAATAGTTGGTCAATTATTTTTCTTAAGTCTTTTTGAATGTCAGGCTGATTTGGGTGAGTTGGATTATCAATTAACCATTGCTCTAATTCTGCTTTTTTGTTTCTCAATTGTTGTGGTGTCATAGTTAATTCTGTTGTTCGATTGGGATTAAAATTTTACGACCATTAATTTTTATTGGTTGCTCTTGTTGTTCTCTTTTTTTTACCGAGTCAAGTAATGTTTTTGGAAAACGTGAGAGCAATTTTGAAATACATTTACAGTAAAGCCAATCTTTATCACGTCCTTTTATATCGGGATGTTCAATCATGGTCATTTTAAAAATTAACTCTTGTTTATTAAGTTCAACCAAGAACCATTTGTTTACTGTTGAACATGACAAGACCTTTTGAAATTCTACAGCACTTGTAACAACGCTGTCGACCCAGTAAATCCAAAAAGCAAAAACGAAGTCTTCTTTTGTTTTACTCTCTTTTAAATGGCTCATTAGATAATCCTCCGGTGATTCTTTTTTAATTTTTAATTTCATTTTTAAGTGTTTAAATGCTGTTTAAATAATTTCTTTCCAATATTTAGCCGCTTTCTGAGCCCAAATGACGAATGGCTCACCGCCTCCGTTCAATCTTCCGTCAGGAAACAATTTGAATCCTTCAACCCATAATTTCAAATCGACATCAAACATTATGTCATCAGCCAGTGAACCTTTTGGTAATTTCCCTTTAGCTTGTGAAATCCAAATAATTCCTTTTCCTTTTTTAAGCATTAGTTCTTTTAATTGGTAGTACTGTGCTTTAGTTATTCTTGTGTATTGTACAGAATCGATAAAAAGAAAATCAGGTGATTTAGGTTTACTCATTCGTTCAATTAAGTCATCAAATGGTTCACGGTCTAGTAGAATGAATGAATTTCCGAGAGTATCCATGTGATTCCTTAAAAGTGCTTGCTGGATTGTTGCTGAAAGTCCTTGCTCTAAAGAATCGTAAGCAACTTTTCCAAAATTTGTTAGGTACTTCGCAAGCTTTATTGCTGCTTCCGTTTTACCATTTGTTGTATTTCCCCAAATAATTGCAGAAAAGGCTTTATCGGGTTTTCCTAGCGTTGCCTCCCAATCACCTGAAAAGGAAAGCGGATTAAATTTTTTAGAAAGAACATTTGAAACTGAATAGGCTCTATTGATCTTTTTGGACATATTTTCTTTTTATTCTATGAATTGTAGCGTCATGCACTCCATACATTTTTGCGATTTCATTTTTGGGTTTGTTGTTTTTTAGGAGTTCAACAATTATCTCAATATCTTCTGCTGTAATTTTTTGTTTAAAAGTTCCGATACCATTTGAAGAACCTTCTTTCCATTCTAAGTTTGAATAGTGATTATCACCTAAATCATTAATTTTACTTACTCTTAAACCTGTATTTGCTCTTAAGCCATTCCACGCTTCACAAACAAGTTTTGTAACTGAGTGAGCTTTATTAATAAAGTTTACCTTTAAAGTGGGATTCTTACGATTTTTGTCGTTAGAAAACGGCTTTAAGAGGTTGCCTTGATAATAGATTTCAGTACCGTTTTCATTAATTCTAAGCTCGGGAATAAGGGGATGGTTTCGAAAATCCATTAAGATGCTCTTTTATGTGAAAAAATTAATCTCCTTACTCTGCGTACATCACCATCACATTCTCTTGAAATGGTTCTTATGATGTCCTTTTCGTCAATGCCATTGGCAAGGCAAATATTTTCTACGTCGTTATAGCTTGTTCCTTCTAATTCGATAAAGCGCAGACCGACACGGCTGTAAATTTCTCTGTAACCTTTTTTCTCCATTGCGACACCACGTTTGATTCGTTTCTCTAAGAAGTGAGTTGCCATTAATACAATCCCACAGTGGTTTTCAAGTGCATTGTAAAGTGTTATAAAGAATAAAAGAACATTGTCAGCAAGTTTATCAGCTTCATCTAGAATGATAACAGGAGAATCTAAAGACTTCAGTAACATTACGGCTTTATGCATCATTTCAGGCAATGTTAATCCTGCGTGATCTTTTCCCATTTTTCCCAAAAGTTCACGAAGAAACCAACGCTTATCCCAATATTCATTACATGATAAAACAAAGGCGTTTTTATTTTCTTCCTCGTATTTTTTTGCTGTTTCCGATTTTCCTGCTCCCGCTTTTCCTGTTATAGCCATTACAAGGGCAAATTGTTGGCTATCACTAAAAAACTGAAGCAAATCTTTTGAATTTCGTGTTTCTGCATAATTCCAGCCATTCGCAGTTACTCCCACGTATTTTGCCACTTTTCTCCACATTTCGTCAGAAATTAAATCCCAATTGTGATTTCGCATTTGTGATAATAGCGCTGCAGATACTCCAGCCATTCCATTTGCAACTTTATTCTGAGAACCTTTTTGAACAATAAATCTGTCTAGTGCTTCTACTGTTTGTATTTTGTCTTGGTGTGTCATTTTTATAGGTTTAATAAGGGTTTAAATGATATTTAAAAGGTTTTTAATAGCGTGAATAAAAGCTCGAAGCGTCTGTTTCCATCTGTTGCTCTTTTGGTAAATGCCCTTGGAACTTGACTAATAATTCTTGTTCTTCAATTAAGCTTTCTCGACTAATTCCGGTACGCTGAATTAATCTTTCATATGCTTCTTGATCTCGCTTCAATTCTAAATCTCGTACAGAAATGTCTTGAAGTAGTAAAGCTTTTGAATTATCTTTCATTAGGACAGGGATTGATTCATGCATTCGTTTAGACTGGGCATAAGCAATAAATCTCTTTTCTCCTGACTGTGTCAATTCATATAATCCAACAAATTCATCCAGTCGTTCAGGATCGTATCGAACTATGAGGCTCTCGCCAACATATTTTTGTCTAAAATTCAGATCAACATTATTTGTTTCGTCATAAACTTCATAGATATAGTCTTTACCTTCAACAGTTAAAGGCATTCCGTGAGCGTAATACTTTTTAGCTTTAGTTTCATCAATCCAAAACATTGATAATTGATCCATAATTCCGATCTCTTCACGATGTTCGGTTTCTTGGTTGTACATTTCGATTCTGCTGTATTCCCAGTCTTCCTGTTTTCCATCGTTCCATTTATTAACTAAGGCTTGGAATATTTTGTTGAATTCATCGACAGTCGGTAAAGCTGTTTTGTATTCGACAATAAAGTCAGTGTTTGGCTTATTTGTTGTCTTTTTCACCTTGATACTTTGTTTGTCAGAAAACCACATCTTAGAAATTACTTGCTGTTGTAATCGGTTAAAAATCTGTTCTGCTGGACTTGATTTTCTACCTACCTTATGGCTGTAATGAGTACCTCCTTGTGCTGGTAGTTTGTCGTACAAGTCTTGCATTCTTCCTGATGTGTGACCCGATTGTTTGTCATAAGTGAACAGAAACGGACGACAACCAGCTTCATTAACAGCCATTTTAAGCGCTCTAAAGTGCGAAGCATGGTTTTCAGTGTAAGCAATGTCCCAACCAATAATTTTTTCGCTGTACACATCGAAAACAACGTTAATTTTTAATTCAGCTGCCATTTTCTGCTTATTGTTGGCGAAGTGTACTAAATCTAGTTTTGTACCGTCAATTGCCCACCATGCATTTGGAAACCATTCTGAGCGCTTTCTTGAAACTGTGTGACCAAAATGTTTCATGTATTCATCACGACCATCACGTGCTAACATCCAAATTCTTTTTTGCTCAGTTTTGTCTAGCCAAGTCCCGATTGCTCGTTCAGTTAATGTTTTCCAACCTTTAGATTCACGAACAGAATCATAGATTTTCAATACTTCAGAAATAGTGTACTTTACAGGAAGGCAATATTGAGACATTATAAAATCTGCTACATCATCAACAATTTTTGAAGGATTGCTATTCATCCATTTACCTGATACTATTGAACCGTAGCCTTCGGCATCATATTTTTGGATAGCTCGCTTAAATGAGATCACATTTTTGTAACGAGTGTGCATCCAAGTTTCGGGCAAATTGCTAATAGCTTCTAACATTTTCTCCCACATTTGCTTTCTTCCGCCAAATCGTTTTTGTACGACAACATTTGTAGAAATATGCTTCACTGCATTAAACATGATTGCTTGGTGGGTATATTCCTTTTGTTTCTCCTCCGGTAAATGAGAGCCATTTTCTAGAAGATAGTCACGAAAATATTGCTCAGCTTTATGATCCCAGTCCATATAATCGCTAAACACAATATTTTTAACGCTTGCGTATGGATCAATGCCTTTTTCACGAATAAGTTTCTTAAAACGGTCAGGAATTGATTCGTAAGCCACTAATGCCTTTCGTCCATTACCTCCGGTAGTCATTTTTTTAATTTTTCCCTGAGAACACAAATATTTATAATTGGCTTCGGACATTATGCCTTCATTATATAGCCAAGTACTAGCTACGCAGAGAGTGTTGTGCTGAAACTCAAACATAATTTTAGATAATTAGATATTATTTTTAAGGTCTTGGATAGTTTGCTCTCTACTGGTTATTATTTTATCCAGTGCATTGTATGCATCAACATTTCCACGAATAAATCTTTTTTTTGCTGTGTCAGGACTACAACTCATTGCTATTCCGAGTGTTGTGAAATCTCCATACTGCAACCTTTTCTCTAGAGCAGTAATTTCTTGCTTAGTTTTTAGTCCGTTTGTTAGGACATTGTTTTTTTTCTCCATAGTTTTGTCTTGTTGTCGTGACAAATATAGATAAAAAAGTATCTAAATATCATTTTATGGATAAAAATGTATCCTTCATTAAGGAGAGAATATTGCAGTATGCTGAATTTAAAGGCATTAGCAAAGAAAAATTTATTGAAAATTTAGGCATGACCTATGGAAATTTCAAGGGAAAGCAAAAACTTACGTCAGTAAGTTCTGATTTTTTAGATAATCTTTTATCTATGTTTCCTGAAATTAACATCGAGTGGCTTCTTTCCGGTGAAGGAGATATGGAAAAACAAAGCGATTTTGACTCCTATACTGCTGTTGAATGGAAAAACTCTCTAACTCCAAATTATTTTGAGGAAATTCGAAATGAAGCTAAGCTTTTTGACGATAGTCAAGAGCCTGAAATTTTATCAAATTCGAATGGAAATAAATATTACGTCTACCCAGACGGCACAATAAGAATACAAGTTTTGAAAATACCATTTAATGCACACGCCTCATATGTAGAATGTTATAGCGACGAGGTTGTTTTACAGGAAGAATTTCCTACAATGACGTTTAAGGTTGATCATATAGGTCGCGGACATTACGTCGGCTTCGAGTCGGTGGGAGACAGCATGTGGAATGGTGGTGGCTACGACACTCCATCAGGAGCTGAAATTTTAGGAAGAGAAGTAGGTAAACATTTATGGGCAAATGGCTTTCATACTACAAAATATGGCTTCGTAATCATCGGAAAGAAAGGTATTTGGCACAAAGATATAACCCAGTTGAAGGAAAACGGAAAGATAACTTTATCATCAAGAAACCCTGATAGCAAACCGTTTGACTATCCTTTAAATGATGTGTTTCAAATTTTTCACGTGATAAAACGCTCTTTCTAAAGACAACACCTTAGAATACAGTTATATACTATATTTTTCATCCATACTAAAAGGGTATTATCCCCTATGGTATGGATATTTTTTTATCCAATAAATATCAAAAGCCAGTATTATCATTGTTTTGATAGATAAAAAAATATCTTTCGTCCTAACTGCAACACTAACCCCAACACTAACTGCAAAATCTTTTGTTGATACTTTTATTATTCCGTAAACTTGCAAGTGAAAGGGATAAAAAAAAGCTGTTTAAACAGAATTTAAACAGCTTTTAAAGATTGTTAAACCTTTATTTCACAGTATTTAAAGGCTTTTTTAGGCGTTTATTCACATTATATGGCACTTTCATCGTTTAAGGTGTTTAATAATGGAAATAAAAAGGTAATTAGAGGGCAGTTATTTTACTTTTCGTTTGAAGTTGGTTTTAGGGCGTTTTTAGCGTAATCACCTTATTTTAGTGGGTTTTTTAGGGGTTTTTTAGATTTGTCTAATGATACTTTTGGTTATACCCCCTATAATCGGGATGCTGTCGGGCTATCCGCGCTACTTCGGTAGCCAACTCCTATCCCTCACGCGAACGGGTATCCTACAAGCAACAGAATTAATCAGATTATTATTATTTTATTGAAATATAAATTTAAATTTGGATGGAATAACTAACCGAAATCCAACTATGAAAAAACATTTATTTTTAATCTTATTAATTCTCTTTCCTTTTTTTGCTTCTGCCCAAAGTAGCAACTTTAACTCTCATATACAGCAAGCGCGAAACATGAATATGCAAATGCAGAGGCAAAATCAACAATGGGCAAGTGAACGCAGCAGAGCCGACCAGCAATGGTTCATGCAAACTATGATGAATCGTCAGTCAATGTCTAAAATTCAGCTAACAGAAAAAAAGATTGCTAAAGAAGAGAAAAACAAAAAGAAACTGGAAGAAAAAAATGCAAAACTAAATTCTGAATTGGAGCAACAGAAAAAACAATTAGAAACACTTGAGCATTCAGATAAAAACTCCAATGAGGACACTCAAAAAGAAATAGAAAAAGCCAAACAAAAAATAGCAAAATCTGAAGAAAAACTAACTCAATCAAAAGGTGAATTAGAGTCAAGCTCTAAGAAAATTGATGATTTAAAAAATGAAAATACAATCTTATTAACTAAGAAATCTGAACTTGAAAAAAAGGAACAAGAAGAAAAAACCAGAAAACAAAGTCAAGAAGATATAAACAAAGCTCTTTTGCAAAATTTAAAAACAAACTGATTAATTAAAATCATTTAAATGACCAACGAAAACATAATTCAAACAGCATTCGACCTTAACGTTCAATTCGTCGCCGATGTAAATACAATGAATTTCGAAAATCTAAATAGTAAGTTCGAGATCAATCAAGCTGTTTTTGAAGAAATCAAAGAAGAATTATTCGATTACTTTGGAACTGATGATTTACCAAAACTAAAAATTCTTATAACCGATTTCATTGTCTTTAAATACAATTCTGGTGAAAAACTTGGCATCGAAGCAAAACTTTTTACCGAAGAGAATAAAGAAACTGAATTAACTTTACATACCGAATTCTACAATAATAGCTTAAGATTTAAGTTAATTGAAGTAATGTAGCATTCCTTTTTAAAATTCAAAATAATATACAATGATCGAGAAAATTATGTGCGATTTGCACGGCTCAAAAGAAATGTCTTTCGCTTGTATTCATATCGCAACAGCAATAGATTCAAAAACTCCAGTTGGATTTTTCTATTCAGAAGCCGAAGGAGATCTGCCACAAATTGCGTGGTGTAATTCCTGCGAACAATATCTTCTCGATAATGGTGAAGAATGGACAGATACGTTTCAAAACTTAGCCGATTTCAAAATGCTTTGCTCCGATTGTTTTGATGAAGCAAAAAGTAATGAATTAGAGAGCCATCTCAGATAAATACGATTACATGAGAAAGATTATTACGTTTTTTGCATTCGTTATCCTAAATTGCTCTGTTTTCGCGCAAAGCAATGATATTTGGAGTTCATTCCCAAACAAAGACACCACACTTATTGGTTTTAAAGATAAAAACGGAATCATTAAAATAGAACCAAAGTTTACCGGTTTTACAACTGCTCAAAAATTCGAAAATATCATAGCGGTTTCTGAAGAAGAAAACGGAAAATGGAAAAGCTATTATCTAACCAAACAAGGAAAAATAGTTGGCCGTGACAGTTTGTATGTTTTTGACAATGGCCCTGATTGTGAAAATGAAGGTTTTATTAGATTCACAGATCGTAAAACAGATAAAATGGGAATCTTTAACAGTGAGGGAAAAATTGTAATTCCAGCGCAATACAGCGCTTTAACCAAAGTTAGAAATGGCCTAATCGTTGTCTTGAAAGATGCAGAAAAACAACAAGATGGAGAACATTTTTTCTGGAAAGGCGGAACTGAATTTCTAATTGACATTCATAATAAAATTCTAGTAGAAAATTTTCCGTACAACGATAATTTGAATTACTATTCATTAGAAAAAACAAAAGAACCAAGCAAAGATGAAACTAAGGAAAGCTTTCTTGGAGTCGACGGCCAATATTATTCTTTTATTAATTATGAAAAAGAATTCACACATTGGTTGAAAAATACTTTTCTTCCTAATTTATCCAAAGCCAGTTTAGAAAAACATTCTTTCGATAAAATCACGCATTGGAAAGAGCCCGACGGCTGGATCAGCAAATCTAAAACTAAATTTATCGAACAGAATTATACTCTTTTAAAACTAAAATTACAGCAGTTAAATTCTAAAAACACAGACTACTTTATCTCTTCTGATGGATTAAATCAATTCATTTACGAATCTGAGGAATACGACATTTATTTCAACAATTGCAACGAATCTAAAGACTGGCAATATCCGACTATGGATATCGTAATTAATTCAAAAAACAAAACGGATTTCGGACAAGATCACTTTGAATTTTTGAGAACAGAAAATGGCTATAGATTAGTTAGTGTTTCGCTTAAAAAAGAAGTTCTTAAATAAGATTCTAGATTAAAGTTTAACTTTGTAAAAAAGTGAACTATGAAGAATTTTCTATTTTTATTCTTGGCGATAGTATTCGAAATCATCGCAACCTCAGCATTAAAAAAATCAGAAGAATTTACAAAATCGATTCCCAGTATCATTACTATAATTGGGTATTGCGGTGCTTTTTATTGTTTGAGTTTTGCTATCAGAACAATTCCAGTTGGTTTTGCGTACGCTATTTGGTCAGGAGTTGGCATTGTCTTGATCACCATTATTGGTGCTATTTTCTTTAAAGAAATTCCAGATTTACCAGCTATTATTGGTTTAGCATTAATTGTAATTGGCGTGATTGTAATTAATGTTTTTTCTAAGACTGTGGCGCATTAGAAAAATGCCACGAAGCCACAAGGGCGCGAAGTTTTTTAAGTTTTACCGCTCAATTCAAAACTTATGCTCTATCTTTGATAGTATCAAATGATACTATCATGAAGCCGCCTTATGACATTACTCCTACTATATTAAAGCTAATTAGTTTAATTTCTGAACAGATTGGTGCTTTAAATGCCACTTATCTTGACAAACATTCTCCACAGTTAAGAAAACAAAACAGAATTAAAACCATTCACTCTTCTCTAAAAATTGAAGGAAATACTCTAACCGAAGATCAGATAACTGCTTTAATAGAAAACAAAAGGGTTATAGGACCACAAAAAGATGTTTTAGAAGTTTTAAATGCTATTAGAGTGTATGACGGTTTATCAAAATACAAAGCTTCTTCATCAAAAAGTTTTTTATTAGCTCACCAACAATTAATGAAAGATCTTGTATTAGATGCCGGAAATTATAGAAAACAAGGTGTTGGTATTGTTAAAGGTACAAAGGTCGCGCATATAGCTCCTCCACATGAAAATGTACCTTTTCTGATGAATGATTTATTTGATTACTTAAAAAATAAAGAGGAATTAACTTTAATTAAAAGCTGCGTCTTTCATTATGAAATGGAATTTATTCATCCATTTCTAGACGGAAATGGAAGAATGGGACGATTATGGCAAACCGTTATTTTAATGGAGAAGTATCCTGTATTTGAATTTTTACCTTTTGAAACCTTGATAAGTAAAACACAAGACAATTATTATAAAGCTTTAGCCATTAGTGATAATATTGGAAAATCTACTCCCTTTATTGAATATATGCTTGATGTAATTCATAAATCTTTAGAGAGTCTATTGGACTATGACAATAGAATAATCAAAGATATTGATCGATTAGAGTATTTTTATTCGTTAGGTATTAAAGAGTTTACTCGCAAAGATTATATGCATGTATTTAAAGATATTTCAGCCGCAACAGCCAGTAGAGATTTAAAGAAAGGAGTAGCGCTAAAACTTTTTAATATAACAGGAAATCACAATACGAGTAAATATACTTTAAATGCAGAGTAATTTTTTTTAAATAATATATTTTCTATGATTTTCAAAAAAGCTACAATTTCAGACCTTGAAGAAATGCAACAATTGTATGTTCAAACCATTCAATCTGTTTGCCAAAATGATTATAATGAAGAGCAAAGAAAAGTTTGGTGTTCAGGTGTAAACAATACAGAACGCTGGCTTGAAGTCATTAAAACACAATTTGTTTTATTAGCGATAATAGAAAATCAAATTGCAGGTTTCGGAACTTTAAAAGATGGTAATTATATAGATTTCTTTTACATTCATAAAGATTTTCAACGACAAGGAATTGCAGATAAAATCTTAAATAAATTAGAACTAGAAGCCAGAAAACATAACTCAAAAATTATAACTTCTGATATCAGTATCACTGCAAAACCATTCTTCGAAAAGAAAGGATTCGTTGCTAAAGCCGAACAAAAGAACATTCGCGAAAACGTTGAATTGATTAATTATAAAATGGAGAAGAAATTATCGTGATTTTTTTTATGCCACAAAGGCGCAAAGGCACAAAGTTTAATTATTAATCTTTGTAATACTTAAAAAATAGCGCCTTTGCGCCTTTGTGGCAAAAAGAACAGCAAGTTTCGGATTTTATATCTTTAAAAACCAATCGATATTTGTATTATAAAATTGAATGAAGATGAACACACAGGAAAACATCAATTATAATCGTATCGCCGATGCTATAGATTATATCAAAGCAAATTTTAAAGACCAGCCCAATCTTGATGAAGTGGCAGAAAAAGTACATTTGAGTCCGTTTCACTTTCAGAGACTTTTTAGCGAATGGGCAGGAACAAGTCCGAAGAAGTTTTTACAGTATACCAGTATCGAACACGCGAAAAAATTACTCAAAGAAAATCAAGCATCGGTTTCTGAAACTGCATTTGAAACAGGTCTTTCAGGAACCAGCCGTCTGCACGATTTATTTGTAAATATTGAAGGAATGACACCGGCGGAATACAAAAACGGCGGAAAAAATCTGTCCATTAATTACAGTTTTGCCGAAAGTCCGTTTGGAAACATTATTGTGGCTTCCACTCAAAAAGGCGTTTGTTTTATGGCTTTCGCCGAAGATGAAGCAAAAGGCTCTATAGTTCTGAAAGATAAATTTCCGAATGCACAATTTTCTAAAAAACTGGATTTAGCACAGCAAAATGCGCTATTTATTTTTCAAAACGACTGGAGCAAATTATCCGAAATTAAACTCCATTTAAAAGGGACCGATTTTCAATTGAAAGTTTGGGAAGCTTTGCTGAAAATCCCAATGGGACAGCTTTCTACTTACGGTTCTATTGCACATCAAATTCAGAAACCAAATGCATCACGTGCAGTTGGAACAGCAATTGGTAGTAATCCAGTTGCGTTTTTGATTCCGTGTCATCGCGTAATTCAATCTTCAGGAACATTTGGCGGTTATATGTGGGGTAATACCAGAAAAACAGCGATTATCGGCTGGGAAAGCGCTCAGATAAATCCATAATTTTTTTTTCGCCACGACTCGAGCGATAGCGAACAGGCGAAGCAATTCACGAATTTTTCTTTTTAAATACGTTACCTGATATTATTCGAATTAATTCGAAAAAATAGTCTCAAAGATTTTAAAAATAATTCGTGAATTCGTGGCAGAAAACCGCAAGTTTCGGATTTTTTAGCTTTTCCGATTTTAGAAACTTTGCATTCTAAAATCATAGAAAATGGAAAAATTAAAAAACAAAATTGCTTTTATTACAGGCGGAACCAACGGAATGGGATTTGCAACAGCGCAAGAATTCATTAACAACGGCGCAAAAGTAATTATAACCGGACGTAGTGAAAAAACCGTACATAAAGCCGTTGAAGAATTAGGCAAAAATGCCATCGGAATTGTTTCTAATGCAGGACAATTATCTGATATTTTCGAACTGCAAAATCAAATTAAAAAACATACCGATAAAATTGATGTTTTGTTTGTAAACGCAGGATATGGCAAATTTAATCCTATTGAAAATGTAACAATCCAAGAGTTTGATGAGGTTTTTAATATGCTAGTAAAAGGAACATTTTTTACTGTTCAGCAAATTTTACCGTTAATGCAAGAAGGAGGTTCGATTATTTTAAACACTACTTTCTTAACTGACATCGGGCAATCTAATATGTCAATTTACACTGCTTCAAAAGCAGCAGTTCAATCCTTTATCAAAACTTTTGCTGCCGAATGTACTCCAAAGAAAATCAGGGTAAACGGAATCAGTCCGGGTTATATCGCAACTAATATTTTCAACAATACTGGTTTAAGCGAAGAAAACATTAAAAACACGATCGATGCTGTTACACCCACTCTCCCATTTAAGCGTTTTGGGGAACCTGGAGAAATTGCCAAAACGGCTTTATTCTTAGCCTCAGATGATGCTTCTTATATTCATGGAATCGAATTAAGAGTTGACGGAGGTTTATCAAAAACAAAATCATGAAAACAAAAATAGAATCTCTAAACTGGGAAAATATCACCGAATCTATGCACGAAAATGGTTTTGCCATTATTCCAAATCTTCTTGACAACGAGCAATGTGAAGATTTAAAATTTGATTACGACAATCCCAATTTATATCGGAAAACAGTTGTGATGGAACGTTATCGATTTGGTTTGGGCGAATACAAATATTTCAATTATCCGCTGCCAAATTTAATTCACGATATTCGAACTTCGATTTATCCAAAACTTGCGCCGATTGCCAATGCTTGGATGAAAGCCTTAAATATCAACACCATATTTCCAAAAACTCATTCTGAATTATTGCAGCAATGTCATGAAAACGATCAATTAAAAGCGACCGTTTTAATTCTAAAATACGGAAAAAGCGGATTCAATACTTTGCATCAGGATTTATACGGCGATGTTTATTTTCCGATTCAGATTGTGCTTTTTCTAAATGAACCTGACAAAGATTTTACAGGCGGTGAATTTGTTTTGACACAGCAGACGCCTAGAGCGCAATCTAAAGCCATTGTTCTAAAACCAAAGAAAGGAGATGTTCTTGTTTTTACAACCAATTTCAGACCTGTAAAAGGTACAAAAGGTTATTATCGGGTAAATATGAAACATGGTGTAAGCGAAGTTCATTCTGGTGAAAGATATACGCTGGGGATTATTTTTCACGATGCTTTGTCCTAATATTTTTTTTGCCACAAATTGCACAAATTTTCACAAATTTTTATTCTCAATATTTAAAAATTAATTCGTGGAAATTAGTGCAATTCGTGGCGAAAAATTACAAAACGTAGACGCACTGCAGTGCGTCTCTACAATACAAAACTCATAACCTTATGATTAATCATCAAAAAATATCCGATTCTAAATTGTTTCATAAAATTAAAAATGGCGAAATTTGCTTTGGTGGCAACCAGAAGCTCAAAATTTACGGAACGCTGAAATGTTCTTCGGGAAAAAGAATGAAACGCGAGAATCGGGTTTTCTTTTCTTCTGAAAATGAAGCCAAACGAAACGGCTTTAGACCTTGCGGACATTGCATGAAAACCGAATATCAAAAATGGAAAAATGGACTTATTTAATCCTCAAATAGACGAAACTACAAATCTGCTTCCAAAAGACGGAACGGTAAATTATTATGGAAAATTATTCTCGAGACAAGATGCAGATTTCTACCGAGATATTTTGCTCAATTCTATTGAATGGAAAAATGATGAAGCTGTTATTTTTGGAAAATTAATTCTAACCAAACGAAAAGTAGCTTGGTACGGCGATCGAGAATTTGAATATACATATTCGAATACCACAAAAAAAGCATTGCCCTGGACTCCTGAATTAATCGAATTAAAAAAGAAAATTGAAGAAAAAACGGGCGAAACGTTCAATTCTTGTCTGCTCAATTTATATCATACTGGCGAAGAAGGAATGGCTTGGCATAGCGATGCCGAAAAAGATTTGAAGAAAAATGGAGCGATCGGATCCGTAAGTTTCGGTGCCGAACGCAAATTTGCTTTCAAACACAAAGAATCTAAAGAAGTTGTTTCATTGATTCTAGAACATGGGAGTTTGTTGGTAATGAAAGATGAAACCCAAACACATTGGCTGCATCGATTGCCGCCAACAAAAAGCACTCAAAAACCTAGAGTTAATTTGACGTTTAGAACTATTGTTCGATAAAAAATATTTTCACCATTAAGAGATTAAGAAAATTAAGTGTAATTCTTAATTCTTAATTCTTAATTCTTAATTCTTAATTCTTTAATTCTTAATTCTATAATCATTTCTTTTTTGTGGCGACATTTTCATACGAACGTATCAAAGCGTCTTCAAACATTTCGAGTCTTACTCTGGCAAGCTCAACAATTGTCCAGCCTTGTTTTCCCCATTTGTTTGGAACTTCGTAAAAAATCTTTTCGCTTGATGCACAAAAAACTGACTGATCAATTTCGTTTAATTTTACAACGGCATGATTGTTTTTCTCATCAAAAGTGGCAAAAATTTTCTTTTTGATTCGAAAAGAAGTTTTCTCAAAATGAGGCTCTTCGGTTGCATCTGGAAATGATAGTGCTAATTTTCTAAATTCTTCTATTGAAACCATAATCATCATTTTTAAGATTAAAAGTTTACTTTACCAGCCTTGATTCAGTCCGTTTTTAAGAACCTCATCGTATTTTTCTTTATCAAAAGAATATAAGTTTGGAGCTTTGTGTGCGACGTTGCTTTTCTTTTCGTCGAGTTTGTTAAGAATTCCGATATTGGTAATTTTTCTAAGAAAGTTTCGTCTGTCCAGTGTTTTATCCAAAATGGTTTCATATAACTTTTGCAGTTCCGGAATCGTAAATTTCTCTGGCAATAAATTGTAACCAATAGGCATTAAATTCAATTCTGTTCTTAAAGTGTCCAATGCTTTATCCAAAATTTCTCTATGATCTAAGATAAGCTCAGGAACTTCTTTATGGTCAATCCATTCTACAACTTCAAATCTGCCTTCTGGATTTGGAAGAATTTGAGAAAAATCTACCAAAGCATAATAACCAATTGTTACAAAACGTCGCGTGAGCCATTTCCCCTTTTCTTCTTCAATCTGCAGATATTCGAGTGTTTTTTTATCAAAATGCTGATGGTTACGATTTACTTTTCCAAAGGTTGCAAATTGTCTTAAAAATACGCCATCAACACCTGTTCTGCCGTTTAATATTGTAATCGCGGCGGTATCAATATCCTGATCTACAGGAATAAATCCGCCGGGCAGGGACCATTTATTGGCGCGTTCCACTTTAATCAATAAAACTTTTAACTGATTATCATGAAAACCAAAAATGACACAGTCTATTGACAGTCCTGGCTGGTAGTTTTCGTTATTATCTAAAATGTCTTTTAACATCTGTTTTGTATAAACTTTCTTTTAATAACCCTGCAATTTACTTCATTTTTATAGAACTAAAATCTTTTCGTAAAACAAAGGGATGATTTTCATTAACAATAGAAGTGTTGAAATCACAATTTTAACGAAAATTTAAAATCAAATTTAAAAAAAATAAGTACATTGCGTCATAATAACACATTAATGATTTTAATTGTTAGAAAATAAAGAAAAATAATACAAGCTGTTTCCATTTTTCTCAAAGTGAGTGTAGAAATTTAAATACAGAAGCTATGAATGCCAATCCTTTAAAAAACATCAATAAAAAAATCAGGACTTCGATATGGTCGTCTTTTGGTTTTGTTTCGAAAACCTATCTTTTGGAAGCATCTCTAAAATATAGTGAAGAACAGGAAAGAATTTTCAACGAGATGATTGTTGAAACTGATGCAAAAGATAAGAAAGCGAAGAGAGAAGCTTATGAAAAAGCTTTGTATGCATCTTATAAAGGAATTGGCGCAATGGATTTTATTAATACCGTTTTAAAGTAAGTCCTTTACACATTTATAATAATTTATATTGATTGCCTCACTTCGGTGAGTTTATTTATTCCAAAAAAAATGGGGTCTTTAAGACCCCGTTTTTTTAATTTGCCAATTCAAAATCAGCTTTTAGTTTAATATCTGCTGATGAAGCTCCGATCATTACTTCGAAATCTCCAGGTTCAGCACCCCATTCTAATTTATTATTGTAGAACGAAAGTTTTTCTTTATCAATTGTAAATTCGATTGTTTTAGATTCACCTGCATTTAATTTCACTTTTTGAAAATCTTTTAATTCTAAAACTGGACGAACTACAGATCCAAATTTGTCTTTTAAGTATAATTGAACCACTTCTTCTCCGGCCACTTTTCCAGTGTTTTTCAATTGGAAAGAAACTTTGATTGTTTCGTTGCTTTTGATTTTCGTCGAAGAAAGTTTTAAGCCAGAATAATCAAATGTTGTGTAGCTTAAACCGTATCCAAAAGGGAATTTTGGAGAGTTTTTCAAGTCAATATATGCCGAAACATAGTTGGTTGAATTTTCATCTTTAGCAGGTCTTCCTGTGCTAAAATGATTGTAATAAATTGGCACCTGTCCTACTTCTCTCGGGAAAGTCATAGGCAGTTTCCCAGACGGATTGTAATCTCCAAACAATACATTTGCGATTGCATTTCCTGCTTCTGTTCCTAACCACCAAGTGTATAGTATAGCTGGAGCGTTATCTGCTGTATAATTGAAAACTAAAGGTCTTCCAGCATTTATTAAAACAACAACTGGTTTTCCTGTTGCTATAACTGCTTTTACTAAATCTTCCTGAACGCCTGGTAAATGAATATCGCTTCGGCTTTTTGCCTCACCGCTCATATCGCGTCTTTCACCAATACTTAGAATTACAACATCTGCTTGTTTTGCTGTTGCTACCGCTTCTGCAAAGCCGTCTTTATTGTTTCCTTCTATTTCGCATCCTTTTGCATAAAGCAATTTGGTGTTTTTGCCTACTTTATTCTGCAAACCATCCCATTGCGAAACGATCCATTTATTATAGTCAACTTCTGGAAGTTCAACCGCCCAGAATCCCATATTTTCTTTGTACTCTTTTACCATCGGCCCGATAAAGGCAATAGTTTTTGTATTTTTCGAAATTGGTAAAGTTTGGTTTTCATTTTTTAATAAAACGATACTTTTCTCTGCCATTTCGCGTGCAGCCTTTCTGTGCTCTGGATTGTTTAACGCTTTCTCTTCGCGTTTTGCATCAGAATATCTGTAAGGATCATCAAATAATCCCATTTCAAATTTCTTGCGAAGAATGCGTCGTACCGCATCGTCAACCAAATCAATAGAAACTCTTCCTTCTTTTACTAACTCTGCTAAATTTTTACGGTATGCGTTACTTTCCATATCCATATCGCTTCCTGCAGTGATGGCAGAATAAGCGGCTTCTTTAAGATCTTTAGAATAGCCGTGTGCCACCATTTCTCCGATTGATCCCCAATCTGAAACTACGAAACCTTGAAAGTTCCATTTTCCTTTTAAGATATCTCTCTGCAAATGCGCATTTCCAGTTGCCGGAATTCCGTTAATATCATTAAATGAATTCATGAATGTTGCTGCTCCAGCGTCTAAAGCAGCTTTAAATGGAGGCAAATACGTTTCCAAAAGCATTCTTTCGCTCATATCAACCGAGTTGTAATCTCTACCTCCAACTCCAGCGCCATAAGCTGCGAAGTGTTTTACGCAGGCCATTACAGAGTTTAATTCCCCTAGTTTATTTCCTTGAAAACCTTTTACTCTCGCGTAAGCAATTTTAGAACCTAAATAAGTATCTTCTCCTGCGCCTTCCATTACACGTCCCCAACGCGGGTCACGTCCGATATCAACCATTGGAGCAAATGTCCAGTGGATTCCGCTTGCTGCTGCTTCTGTCGCTGCAACTCTTGCGCCTAATTCGATTGCTTCTAAATCCCAACTCGCTGCTTCGGCTAACGGAAGCGGGAAAGTGGTTTTATAGCCATGAATAACATCTTGTCCAAACAACAATGGAATTTTAAGTCTTGACTGCATCGCC
This sequence comes from Flavobacterium sp. 38, assembly GCF_057799715.1. NCBI lineage: Bacteria > Pseudomonadati > Bacteroidota > Flavobacteriia > Flavobacteriales > Flavobacteriaceae > Flavobacterium > Flavobacterium sp. 38. Next base: position 333,405 of record NZ_JBYNWZ010000005.1, read on the forward strand.
AATTCCTGATATTGTCTGGTATATTTTGATCCGATAACATTCAGCATCGAACCAATTAAACCTTGTTTGATTTCGGCTTGTTTGTTCGGGTTGATTGTAATTGGCCCAGTTGCCTGATTATCGCCAGTGTACTGATTCAGCTGGCCGACTTTTTCTTCAATTGTCATTTTTTTCAACAGATCATTGACTTTCTGATCTATTGACTGCTGCTGTGCCGACGCCATAAGCGAAAGCATAAACAGCGTAATTGTTGTTACTTTTTTCATAGTTTAAGTTTTTACCAAACGTAAGTCGCTACTGCGCCAGCGTTTAGAGTGGTTGAGGTTTGTTTTTGGTTGTATTTAATATTAAATGTTTCTGCCGAAGCTCCGTCATTTTCTACAATTAAAACAGTTTGTCCTGATGGAGTTTTGAAAGCCACATTATATAAGTTTCCTGCAATATTACTTCCTATCCTTACTGAACCCTCTGGAACAAATTTAGAAGCGTGTCCTATAATATAATATCCTACTTCTCTTTTGATATTTTGATTTTGATCAATCATCAAAGCTCCTTTACAAGTTGAGCATCCACCTGGTGTAAAAGGTTTGTAGAATTCATCATTTGCTAATCCCCAAGAAAGTGCATTTTTACTCCAGTTTCTCATCGAACCGATTACTACATTTTTTACGCTCCATTTTAGATCGTTTTCAAAATTAGCTCCAGATCCTGTATATTGTTCGGTAAAATACAAATCTTTATTCGGAAATGCATTATGAACCGTTGTTAAAGCGCTAATATCTCCTTCGTACAAGTGAAAAGCCGATCCTGTTACAAACGGATTTGCTTTCGGATCTTTTAAAATCGTTAAAGGATATTCTGGTTTGTTGCAGTTGTGATCGTAAACAATAATTTTGGTTTTGATTCCTGCTTTCGCGAAAGCGGGACCTAAATTGTTGCCAATAAAATCTGCCTGCTGCTCTGCCAACATCAATAAACTCGGATTGTTTCCTGGATGCAGTGGCTCATTTTGAGGCGTAATCGCATCAATAACAATTCCGTGCGATTTCATTGCTTGAATGTATTTCACAAAATACTGCGCGTATACTTCATAATATTTTGGCTGTAAACTTCCACCTTTTGAACTTCCGTTGTCTTTCATCCAAACTGGAGGCGACCACGGAGAACCCATTATTTTTATTTTAGGATTTATAGCTAAAATCTCTTTTAAAACCGGAATTACATCTTCTAAATCTGGTCCTAAATTAAAATGTTTTAGTTCTAAATCGGTTTGCCCTTCTGGCATATCATCATACGAAAAAACTTTTTCATTCAAATCTGATGCTCCAATACTTAATCTTAAATAACTTAAACCAATTGCGTCGTCTTTTCTTGAGAATAATTCCTGAAGTAAAGCTTCTCTTTTTGGTTTATCCAATTTTTTAATAGCCTGAGCGCTTCCTCCTGTTAACGAAAATCCGAAACCTTCTATGGTTTGAAATTTCTCTGCTGGATTTACTTCAATTGTTGGATTTGAATTTGTTTCTGAAGCGAAAGTCAAATCGGTTTGTTTTTTAAGTTTTGACGTTTCATCTGTGGTCGTAATCCAAGAAGAAACTTTTCCAGTATTTTTTACAGCATTTGTTGAAGATCCACAGTTGAACTGCATTGCAATTAAGGGCAGCAAAACTAGAATTTGAAGTTTTTTGTTGATGTTTTCCATTTTAATCTATTTCTATTAAGACAGGCAAATGATCTGACGGATATTTTAAATCTTTAGAATCACTTAGCACTGCGTGTTTTTTAACGGTTAAACCACTATTTTTTGAAATAAAAATGTAGTCTAATAATAAGGTTACGGGTTCATTATGTTTGAAATCGTTGAAAGTTCCTGAAGGTCCGAAAGGCTTTTCTTTTGAAACGTCTCTAGTATCGTTCATCACTTTTTTGATTTCGCCAATTTGCGATGTACTTGGTTCTGAATTAAAATCTCCCATTAAAAAAGCAGGATAATTTTTAGTGTTCAGTTCTTTCATTTTAGAAAGAACAAGCTGTACGCCTTTCACTCTTGCTTCTTCACCCATGTGATCCAAATGCAAATTGAAAACCCAGAATGTTTTTTTAGTTTTTAAATCTTTAAAAAGTCCATAAGTACAAACTCTGTTGCATGCCGCATCCCAACCTCTTGAAACTACATTTGGAGTTTCTGACAGCCAGAAAGTATTGGATTGTTCTACCTTGAAACGATCTTTTTTGTAATAAATCGTACAAGCTTCTCCTAAGCCTCCTTCTTCTCTTCCTACTCCAAATTTGTTATAATTGGTCTGTGCGTTTGCAATATCTATTACTTGATTTGGTGTCGCTTCCTGAACTCCAAATATGTCTGGACTGTAAAAACCGATTTGAGCATTAAAATAGTCTTTTCGGTTTGGCCAAGCATTTTCTCCGTCTGATGCAACATCGAGACGAACATTGTAAGTCATAATTTTTAAATTTTGACCATAAAATGAGTTCACGGTTAAAAGCAGCATTACTGCAAAAACAAGGTTTTTTATCTTTTTCATGTTAAAAAATTTTAATCCCGTAAAGCTAGGTTTTCCGAGGCTTTGGAGAAAAATATTAACTTAAAAAATATGTTAATTATGTCTTATTTGTATAATAATATCAAGAAAGTGTATAAAATTAGAACGCTGATAAAACAGGTTTTAATTATAAACTCTTACGTAGTCAACTTCATAAGTTGCACTTTTAAAGTTTGGATCTACTGCACCTCCAAAATTTCCTCCCATCGCAAAATTCAGAATGACGAAGAATTTTTCGTTGAAAGGAGTTGTGCTTGAATTTTTGAACGTATAGAATAAAGTATCGTCTACAAAAAATTTGATACTTTCTGCGCTCCATTCTGCCGCATAAATATGAAATTCTGTTGCTGTGTTTGCAATTTTTATAGTTTTAGTATCAGGTGTATTTCCAGAACGTCCCGGAGAATGAAGAGAAGAATGAATTACATCTGGATTATTCCCAACCGATTCTAAAATATCAATTTCTCCGCAAGCAGGCCAAGGCACCGTATCGATATTATCTCCTAAAAGCCAGAAAGCAGGCCAAGTTCCGCCGCCTACAGGCAATTTTGCACGAACTTCAGCTCTTCCGTATTTGAACGAAAATTTACCTTTTGTCAGCATTCTTGTTGAAGTGTATTTGCTTCCTTGATAATCTTCTCTAATTGCTGTGATTTTTAAAGTCCCGTTATCAATTCTAACGTTTTCTGTTCTGTTAGTATAGTATTGCAATTCGTTATTTCCAAAGCCGTTTCCAGTTCCTAAATCGTAACCCCATTTTGAAGAGTCTGGTGCTCCATCTGTATTAAACTCGTCTGACCAGATTAATTTTCTAGCGACAAAAATGTTTACTGTTGCTGTAGTATGTATATATTTTATGCCGTTAAATGCTGTAACATCAATCGTATAAGATTTTGTTCCTGGCTCAGTAAATTCATAAGCAAAAGTGTTGGCTGTAATCTCTTTTGTTTCATTGTTCACCACAATTTTATAAGACTTTGCATTGGCAGCTTCTATTTTTAAACTAATTTTTCCGCTTCCATCACCATTTGGCATTTCGGCCGTTTTGCCCACTACATCAACTTGAACAGAAATTTTATCGGGTGCTACCACCACAGGATCTTCAGTCGAATCATTATTGCTGCTGCACGATTGAAACACAAACAGCAGGATTAAAGTAAATACTCCCGCTCTATTTATGAGATTGATTATTTTCATCTTTTTATTATTTAATGGTTTAGTTAATAAATTGACTTTCAATATAAATATTATTTCTTCTACTTTTTTGTTTTGTTAATAACAAAGTCTAAAATTGAAGGAAACTACTATTTTTAGAATCTATTTTATTTCCAAGTATAAGTTCCAACTGATCCCGCTTCCAGCGAAGTTGTTACCCATTTTCCGTTAAATTTAATATTGAAAGTTTCTGTTGCAGCACCATCATTTTCAACAATCAATACTTTCGAGCCTGAAGGCGTAATAAAAGCAACATTTTGCAAGCTTCCGCCCGAATTACTTTCAATACGAGTTGATCCCATCGGAACAAATTTTGAAGCGTGAGCTATAATATAATACGCAACATTACGCTGAAAACTATCACTTGAAGTTATGGTTATGGCACCTTTACACATGTTACAGCCACCATCTGTATGCGGTCCAAAATTTTGATTATTGGCTACGTTCCATTCTAATGCATTTTTACTGTAGTTTCTCATCGATCCGATAATTATATTTCGAAGATGCCATTTCAAATCGCCATCAAAACTACCGTCAGAAGAAGTCCACTGTTCTGTAAAATATACGTTTTTAGTTGGATACGAATTATAAACGTTTGTCAATGCACTGATATCTCCTGCGTATAAATGAAAAGCCGATCCGTCTACAAATGGAAAAGCTTCTGCATCTGCCAAAATTGCTTTTGGATAATTTGGGTTATCACAATTGTGATCGTATGCGATAATTTTCACGTTTAGGTTTGCTGCTTTAAATGCAGGCCCTAAACTCTTTTTAATAAAGTTTGCCTGATCTGCTGCAGACATATACATACTTGGATTATTTCCGTCATGCAAAGGTTCGTTTTGAGGAGTTACTGCGTCTATTGTAATTCCCTCAGCTTTCATCTGCTGAATGTATTTTACAAAATATTTAGCGTAAACATCATAATATTCTGTTTTCAGTTTGCCTCCTTTAAAACTAGCACCATCTTTCATCCAAATCGGTGCAGACCAAGGTGTTCCCAAGATTAAAATTTTCGGATTAATTGCTAGAATTTCTTTTAGCATAGCAATAAGATTTTTGTCTTTTTCTAAACTAAATTTATCAAGATTTAAATCTGTTTCTCCTGCCGCAAGATCATTATAAGTAAAAGGTGCGGCATTTAAATCTGATGCTCCAATACTGATTCTGATATAACTTACTCCAATTGCATTTTCACCAGAACCAAACAATTCCTGTAAAAGTGCGGTTCTTTTTGCTGGGTTTAACTGATTTATAACGTCTACACTTCCTCCTGTCAAAGTATATCCAAAACCGTCAATAGTCTGATATTTTTGAGCTGCATTAACTTCGATATTGGCATACGCATTTGCTGTGGTGCCAAATCCTAATACTCCTGCTTGTTTTGCCAATAAAACGCTTTGATTGCCTTTTGTCAGCCAGAAATCTACATCGTTGGTCACAACAACTGGCGGATTTACCACTGGCGGATCGACAGGCGGGTTTTCTACTGGATCACTTGAAGAAGAACATTTTACTTGAGCCAAAACGGCGGCCATGAAGAAAAATGCTTTTATGGTATTTTTAAAATTAAATTTCATCTTTTGTGGTTATTTAGTTAGTTGACAATTAGTACACAATTGTCTGTATAGCATGCGCAGGAATTGTGATTGTCGATTTTTCTTTTTTATTTTCTAAAGAATACACAATTTCTTTTTCAGATTGATTCATTACGATTGTAATCAATTGTCCGTCAGAGTTTTTAAAAGAAGTACTTACTAATGATTTGTCACTTGTCGTTTCAAGCACTCTTTTTGCATTTGGTCTAATGAATTTTGAGAAATGTCCAATGTAATAGTACATTGGCGTATAGATTAATTCATCTTTTGTGGTATCGGCATGAATGGGTGCAAAACAGAAATTTCCAACATGATTAGGACCTCCTTTTTGATCTAGAAGAATATTCCAGTCTGTCCAGGCTACAGTTCCGTTATTAAAATCATTAATCATATTGATTCCGTAACGTTCTGCATTTCCCCAAAACTGATATTTTGAAGCATCAAATTTTTCAATGCAGCCTTCTGTAAAAATGAGGTTTTTATTTGGAAAAGCTTTGTGAACTTCTGCTACAGATTCAAACTGCGGCGGGCCTCCGTTCCAAGTTTCATACCAGTGAAATCCAATTCCCCATGCATATTTAGAAACTTCAGGATCTGAGAAAACGAGATTGGCTCTTTTGGTTAGCATATCTCCTCGATTGTGATCCCAAATAATAACGTTTTTAGAACCCAATCCTTCTTTTTCTAAAGTTGGCCCCAGATGATTTTTAAGAAAATCTCTTTCTGCTTCTGGAGTATAAATACAAGATTCCCAACTTTGTCTGGCCATTGGCTCGTTTTGAACCGTTAATCCCCAGATTGGGATTCCTTCTTTTTCGTATTCTTTAATAAATTTAGCATAATACAATGCCCAAGCCGGAGCAAATTCAGGCAATAAAACGCCGCCGTGCAAAATGTCATTATTGTCTTTCATAAAAGCTGGGGGACTCCATGGGCTGACAAATAAAGTTAGTTTCCCGCCGGCTGTTTCAATTGCTTTTTTGATTAAAGGAATTCTATATTTTCGATCGTGATCTATATTAAAAGTTTTCAGCTCCTTGTCTCCTTCAGCAATATAAGTATAACTGTCACTGCTGAAATCGCAACTGTGAATGTTTGTTCTAGCTAAAGAATAACCAATGCCATTTTTTTTGTCGTAATAAGCATTTAGAAATTCCTTCTGCTTTTTTGGAGATAATTTTGCAAAAACTTCTGCACTTGCATCTGTAATGGCACCTCCAATTCCAAGAAAGGTCTGGTCTGTTTTTTCAGCATCTACAATAATAGAAACCGTTGGTGTTTTTTGTGTGTTGTTTGAAATTAAATCATTCGATAATGACAATTTCTTATTTGTGTTTTCGGCAGTAGTAAATACCTTTATTTTAGTTTTTTGCTGAGAGAAGCAATTGAACTGTATGCAGATTATAAAGGCTGATATAAATATTTTAGTTTGAACATTCATCTCTTAAAAAATAGTTTTTGAATTTAAAAGAAAAAGAGAAGACTAATAGGAACGATTCAAATTAGTCCTCTTCATTTCTTTACTACAAAATATTAATAAACAAGCGTTTGTATAGCATGTGGCGGAATTTTTACTTCTGCCTTTTTATCACCAATAATTAAATTGTATGTAAGATCATTTGCCGATTGGTTCATGACAATTGTTGCCATAGTTCCGTCAGCATTTAAAAAAGAAGTGCTTAATAAAGCGCTTTTGCTTGCAGCTGTACTAACTCGAACAGCATTTAAACGGATGAATTTTGAGAAGTGCCCAATATAATAATACGATGGAGTGTAAATTAACTCTCCTGTCGTAGTATCTGCATGGATTGGCGCAAAACAGAAATTTCCAACATGATTTGGGCCTCCGTTCTGGTCTAAAAGAATATTCCAGTCTGTCCAAGCAACCGTTCCATTATTAAAATCATGAATCATATTCATTCCGTAACGTTCTGCATTTCCCCAAAATTGGTATTTAGAAGCATCAAATTTTTCGATACAGCCTTCAGTAAACATCAGTTTTTTGTCTGGATAAGCTTCATTTACTTTTCCAACATTATCAAACATCGGCGCACCGCCAGACCAAGTTTCGTACCAGTGAAATCCCATTCCCCAAACATATTTTGATGCTTCAGGATCTGAGTAAATTACGTTGGCACGATAATTCATTAAATCACGGTTATGATCCCAAACGACAATTTTTTTATCGCCTAGATTTTCTTTTTTTAAGGTTGGCCCAAGATAATTTTTGATAAAATCTCTTTCTGCTTCAGCGGTATAAATACAAGATTCCCAAGTCTGTACCGCCATCGGTTCGTTTTGAGTCGAAGTTCCCCAAATTGGAATGCCTTCTTTTTCATAAGCTTTAATAAATTTTACGTAAAAGTTTGCCCAAGTCTGGTAGTATTCAGGAAGAAGAGTTCCTCCTTTTAATACATTTTTATTGCTTTTCATAAAAGCGTTTGGCGACCAAGGTGCTACATAAGTTGTAAGCTTTCCTCCTGCTTTCTGAATGGCTTGTTTAATTAAAGGAATACGATATTTTCTGTCGTGATCAATAGAAAAAGTCTTCAAATCTTTATCTCCTTCTTCGATATAAGAATAGGTTCCACTGCTAAAATCAGAACTTTGAATCGTTGTTCTTAGCAAAGAATAGCCTATACCTTTTTGCTGATCGTAGTAAGCATTTAAAAATTCTGCTTGTTTTTCTTTTGAAAGCGTAGCAAATATTTCGGCACTCGCATCTGTAATCGCGCCTCCGATTCCCATAAAAGTCTGAAACCTTTTGGCTGGTTCTACAAAAATAGAACTTTCAATTTCTAGAGGCTGTTTTGCTACAGAAAATGTCAGGTTATCTGTAGTGGTTAATCGTAACTTAGAGTTCTCTGCTGTAGTATAAACGGTTATTTTTTTTCCGTTGGTTGTAAACTCTTTTTTTGTTTTTGGCTGTTGTGCAAAAGCAGCAGCAGAAAACAAAAGGCATATAATTTTTAGGCTATTTTTTTTCATTCGCTTTCAATTATTATGGTTTCAAATTGAAGTTTAGAAGAAATCAAAAAATCGAGTTCTACCCTTTTGAGGATTTAAAAAATAGCCCATACTCATAATGATTATGGGCTATTTACAACCAAACTTAAACTTAAACTTAACTTAACTTTTTATTTTCCTCTGAATTCAACTTTTGTAATAGTAATTGGCTCATTTCCTGTTTTATTACTTCCAGATCTAATTACAAGGTAAATTGTTCCGCTTTCAGAGAATTTAACTACGTTAGAAATGTCACCAGTAACTTTATTTTTCTTGCATCCAATTCCAGATAATCTTCCTGAAAATTTAGATGTTCCGCAACCATCCCAAGTGCTTATACCCATAACTACATTATCATTATATTCAACACCTGATGTTGGTACAGTTTTCCCTGCGAAGACTTCAAACCAAGTTTCATTTAAACCGCTAGGACAAGAAATTGTCATATCGATAGTATATTCTCTATCTTTTACAACTTCAATAGCTTGGTAAATACCTTCTTGAGCACCTCCTCCTGGTAAATGAATCGTAGCGCTATTATTAGCAAAAGACCAAAACGCAGCGCCTGATGGACTTAATTTTAAATTTGTCCATTTTGCTATATCGGCAGGTGTTTCAAATTTTCCTCCTTGAACTAAGTTTCCTTTTGCAGGATCTGTTTGTGCCACAATAATCTGCTGAGAAGAAGTTCCCATTGCTGCACCAGCTCCAATAGCGGTATGCGTAACAGTATACGTTCCTGCATCTGGTAAAGAAATCACTTGATTCATTTTTCCCGGACTAGCACCGTCTCCTGTATCCCATTTTGAAGAGATAACTCCAACAGGCTGTGCTGTTAGAAGATACGTATTCATAGCTCCCGCAACAGGAGTTATTGTAAACGAAGCATCAACATTTTCAGCTACAAGCGGGTTTTCATTAACTTCTTCGCTACAGCTATTTAGTGTTCCTAATGCTAAAGCTAGCATTAGGTATACACTTTTTCTAAAATATATATTTAGGTTCATTTCTTTTTGTTTTGGTTAATTAGTAAAATACTATTGGTAATTAGGATTTTGTTTCAATTTAGTACCGTTAAGTTCTGTGTACGGAATTGGTAAAATCTCATCTGTTCCAGCATCAAAACCTCTATCAGATAATGCAGCTGATGCATCTCCCCATCTTACTAAATCGAAGAATCTGTGTCCTTCACCCGCTAATTCCATTCTTCTTTCATGCTTGATAGCAGCTAATGTTACAGGAACTGAACCCAATCCAGCTCTTTTTCTAACTGCATCAAGTAATGCTTGTGCTCTTGCGCCAGATCCTAAAGCTTCTGCTTCCATTAAGTAAGTATCTGCAAGTCTGATTACATAAGAATTTTGTTTGTAGTTCAACTCTGAGTTACCTCCTCCTGTACTAACATCTGACTGTCTTGGAAGATATTTGTTTAAGAAATACCCAGTATCTTGGTAAGCTGGAATATAATCTGCTTTACCCGCTGCTTTTAATGCTTTTAAATCAAGAATTGTAGCATCTTTACGTGGATCACCTTGCATTGCATCGTATAATTTTTGAGTAGCAACGTTGAAAGCCCATCCTGCAGGAAGATTTGGTGCATCAGAACCCTCTGGTCTAGAATATCCTCTAGGTCCAACCATAATGTTTAATGAGTTTCCTTCGTCTCTACCATTACCCCAGAATGTCCAATCTGAGTTACCAGCGCTACTGTGAGATACTTCAATTAATGACTCTGCGTTGAATTTGTTTGATGTAACCCATAAATCGCTAAAGTTATCCAGTAATTTATTACCGTATTGGTTTGTCGCTCCTGGAGTTCCGTTTACTTCTGCTAAAACAGCTGCTGCCTCAGGTTTTTTACCTTCAAACAAATATACTTTTCCTAAAAGTGCTTGAGCAGCCCCTTTGTTAAATCTTCCAGCTTCAGTTTTTGCAACAACCGTATTTGGTAAAACTGCAATAGCTTCAGTTAAATCTTTTTCTATTTGAGCATAAATCACTTCTGGCGCAACTTGCTCAGGAGTATAGATTGTTTCTGTTGTTAACGGTTCTAAAACTAATGCAATGTTTTTGAACATTCTTACTAAGTTAAAATAGTAAAGCGCACGTAATGTTTTAGCTTCTGCTGCAAATCTGTTTCTAACTGCATCATTCATTGAAGCAGCAGGCAATTTAGACAACAAAATATTTGCTCTAGAAATACCTTGATAGTGATCGTTCCAATAACTTCCCGGAATTGTAATTGAAGAAAGTGAGTGCGTAGAGAAATTTTGAATTCCAGTTCCGTCTGTAGAACTACCTCCACCAGCATAAAAATCGTCTGAACCAGCATTCATCATGGCTACCCAGTTTTCAAAACCTCCGGTGTTTTTTCTCATCGGATCGTAAACTCCAACTAAAGCCGCATAACATTGCTGTTCATTAGAAAAGTAGGTACTTGTATCAAATTTTCCTTCTGGATCAATGGTCACAAAATCTTCAGAACAAGATCCTAAAAGTGCCATTGCTACAGCTACATATATATATTTAAATTTTATCGTTTTCATGATTCTTTAATTTTATTAAAATTGAACGTTAGCTCCAAACAAAATAGATCTTGCTTGTGGATAAACTCCTTTGTCTACACCATAAACTTGGCCTCCAATTTCTGGATCAAATCCAGTATATTTTGTAAAAGTGATTAAGTTTTCTCCTGTTAGGTAAAAACGAACTTTATCTGCACCAATTTTAGAAGATAAATTAGTTGGCATTGTGTATCCAAGAGTTACTACTTTTAAACGTAGGTAATTTCCATCTTCAAGATAAAAATCAGACATGTTAGTGTAGTTTTTATTTGGATCGTTATTTGTCAATCTTGGGTAATCGTTTGAAGTTCCTTCTCCAACCCAACGCTCTAAAGCTTTAGTCTGGTAGTTTGCATTCAATACATCTAGTCTTCTTAAACCTTGGAAAATTTTGCTTCCCGCAGCTCCTTGAGTAAAGGCCATAAAGTCAAAGTTTTTGTAATCTAAGTTTACTGTAAAACCAAAAGTATATTTAGGCACGTTTGTTCCTAAGAATTGCTTATCGTCATCAGTAATAGATCCGTCACCATTTGAATCTACCCAACGGAAATCTCCAGGTCTAGCATTTGGCTGAATTAAACCTCCGTTTGTGTTTTTGTATGCTGCAACTTCAGCTTCGTTTTGGAAAATTCCAGCTGTTTTAAATCCGTAGAATTCATTAAATGAATGTCCAACTTGTGTTCTTGTTACAGGTCCCATAGATTGGAAAGTAGCATCTCCAACGATGAAGTTTGTAGATGATCCTACATAAGTAATTTCGTTTTTCAAGTAAGCCATGTTTGCATTAACACCTAAGTTAAATTCTCCAAGTCTTTTCTTATAACCTAATTCAACCTCAAAACCGCTGTTATCCATATCTGCAATGTTTGCAGAAGGCGCATCAACTACTCCAACATATCCAGGAATTACAATGTTTCTTAAGATTCCTTTTGTTGTTTTTTTGTAGTAATCAAGAGTAAGAGAAAAATCATTAAATAATTTTGCATCAAGACCAACAGTAGTTTGAGATGTCTCTTCCCATCCTAAGTTAGCATTCGGAAGCGTAGAGTTTCCGTATCCTGTTGTAATATCTCCTGAAGTTCCAACTGCATAATTGTAACCCCCAACTACTAAAGCTCTATATTTAAAATCATCGATGTTATCGTTACCTACAACTCCGTAACCTCCACGTAGTTTTAAAGTATTCACTACATTGTTATCTTTCCAAAAACCTTCTTTTGAAAGTACCCATCCTAAAGAGAATGACGGGAAAACTCCCCATTTTTTGTTTTCACCAAAACGAGTTGATCCATCACGACGAACAATTCCTGTGAAAAGGTATTTCTCCATGTAATCGTAGTTAGCACGTAAGAACAATGAAGATAATTTGTGCTCTGTAAAATCACTTGCTCTGTTAACTCTGTCTGATTGTGGAATGTCAAAGTTGAAAGAAGCGTCTTTGTAACTTGTAATTGGCAATCCGTACATTGTTACTCCGATAGTACCACCAATGTTTTCAACATAAGCACCTTGTCCTGCTAAAACACTTACGTTATGATCTCCAAATTTATTAGCATAGCTTAAAGTATTCTCCAATGTCCAAGCTAATGATTTGTTATTGTTCTGGCTGTAATTATTTCTATCAGCTTTCATGTTTGGGTTTAAGTAGAAAGTTGGAGTAAACATTTCATCTCCCCAATATGCTAATTTACCACCAAGTGTAGTTCTTAATTTTAAATGGCTTGTAATGTTAGCCTCTAAATAAGCGTTTCCAACAAAATCATCTGACCAGTTGTAACCTCCTAATCTTGTTTGGATATATCCTAGTGGGTTTGTCATCTCTTGTTGTACTAAAGAAGAAATTCCATAAGGATTACCGTTTGCATCTCTAACAACGTTTGGGTTTGTATAAAAACCCGTATTAGCTACAGCTGGATCAGTTACCACAAGCGGAGTAAGCGGATCTAAGTTGATTGCAGAACTTAAAGGTCCACCAAACTCACTGTTCACATTTCCAATTCCTTTTGATTTTTGGTGTGTATATCCAAAAGTTTGTCCGAAAGTAAAGTAATCAGAGATTTTGTGCGTAGAGTTTAATCGGAAGTTTTTCTTTGTATAGTTAGAAATATCTGTAACAACGATACCTTCCTGATCTTGAATTCCGAAAGAAGCATAGAAAGTAGATTTTTCACCACCACCGCTAATACTTAATTCATGTGTGTATCTGAAAGCAGAATCATTGAAGATTGCATCCTGCCAATCTGTACCTTTTCCAAATGATGAAGGATTTGCATATTTAATAGCACCACCATCGTTTAAAGATTTTTCATTCATTAAAGTTGCATACTGAGTAGCATTCAACATATCTAATCTTTTAGCTGGAGCCGAAATACCTGCAAAACCGTTATAGTTTACAGAAATTTTACCAGATTTTCCTTTTTTAGTAGTTACTAAAATTACCCCTGTAGCCGCACGAGTACCGTAGATTGCAGCAGAAGCAGCATCTTTAAGCACCTCGATAGATTCGATATCAGATTGATTAATAAAACCAATAGCATTTGCATCTACAGCAATACCATCAACAACCCATAAAGGATCATTTCCACCTTCTCTAAAAGTAGTGATACCTCTAACACGAACTTTTGAAGCTGCACCAGGCTGTCCAGAAGTAGCTGCAACAGAAACCCCTGCTACTCTACCTTGTAAAGTCTGTTCAACACGTCCGTTTGGCACTTTTTCAAGATCGGCTGCTTTTACACTAGAAATTGCACCTGTTACAACAGATTTCTTTTGAGTACCGTATCCAACCACTACAACCTCATTTAAAGATTGTGATTCTGGCTTTAATTGAATATTAATCTTTGTTCTTCCGTTTACCGCTTCTGTTACTGTCGAGTAACCAATAAAAGTAATCATTAATGATCCGTTTGAAGGTACCTGCATCTGGAATTTACCGTCAAAGTCTGAGGCAGTAGATTTTGTAGTACCTTTTAATAAAATTGTCGCACCTGGAACAGGCATACCAGTTTCATCTTTAATCATTCCATTTACTGTGACATCCTGAGCCACAGCTATAACCGAGAATAACAAAGATGAAATACAAAAAACAAGTAATTTTGTTAATTTCATTTTTCTAAAAATTTTGGTTAATTAATTAGTAATTTGATGCAATACTAAAACTAAAATTTTACTTTTCATATCTAAAATTCATTACAAAAACACATCAAAAACAAAAAAATAATATTATAAAAACACATCAAAAAAAATATAATGATTTGATATTTAGATATTTATGAAATAAAAAAATAGTACTAAAGAAAAGTTAATTTTAAAAAATAACACTACACATTATTTTTTGAAGAAATAATTGCTAAAAGTTGTTAAAACTACAACGTGATAGTACCTATCGGCAATCGTAAATAGCTACTATATAAAGAATTACAAATGAAAAACCATCTTTTTTTATAAAGTCAAAAAAATAAAGAATATCATATTTTTACCCTACTTTTTTTACATTATTGACAATAATTTTTATTGAAAGAAAAAACTTATTTTTGAAAATATAGCAAGAATTTACTTTCTTTTTAATCGCTTAAAAGAGTAGTATTTTGAAAAAATAACGTTCTAAAAAATCAAAAAACGCCATTTTAAGAGCATTTTTGCAAAACAGTCCTTTTTTGATCAAATTTAAGTCTTGAATTTTGCGTTGATTACAGGCTTTTTTGAATTTATCTGCAGAAAGAGTTCTTTAGCTAGTAAAAGAAGGCGTTAAAGGACTGAAAAAGAAGCTAAATAACCCTCTTTTGTCTCTTCTCAAGCTCTCATACGGCCACAAATGGAAACACAACACACTATTTATTGATTATGACCCGCAAATGGAGTAACCGAAGCAATTATTGGTTAAGAATCCTCTTAATATTAGTTTAAGACAATGCAAATGAAATAAGATTCTAGGAAATAAGATAAAGCAAAAAAAATAGCCCATAATCGAAATTATGGGCTACCCAGGCAATAAACTTAACTTAAACTAACCATAGTTTAAATCTTAAAATACACTTCTCTAAGAATGGAAGCATAAAAATGTTTGAATTCGAAAAAGGAATTTTTTAGTCTTCCTTTTTCGAAATAACTAACACAAAATATTATTGAGGTTTGTACACAAATGTCCAACCTGTTCCAGGATCTTTTAAACTTCTTGGTACGTAAAGCACTAATTTATCCTCTGTAAGTGTCACAATGTTATACTCATTAGCTGCATTTCCTGCCTCGTATCCTAGAATTTTTGAATTAGAAATAAATAGTTTTTTATTAGCAATATCCAAAACAAAACTTCCTTTTTCTGCTGCCGCAGTAGCTGTCTGATAATGGGTATAATTTGCTCCCCCATTTAAATCAAAGTGCATTCTACCAGCAACATCTAACGGCGGACAACAAGTACCTCCAGCATTCCACCAAGCCGACATTGCACTGTCTGGATTATCTGGAGGAGACATAAACCACCAGAATTTTTCATCTCCGCCAACACCATCAAAAACCCAAGTTTTACCTGCTGAAGTATTAGTGCTAACTAAATCATACCAGTCTTGTTCTAATGGAGTGTCCAATCTATCAACCTGCACATCTATTGTTTTACTAAAAAACTCACCTCCTAAAGTTCCGACAAATGTAAAAGTCGATTTACCAGGAATCGGATAAACAACGGTTACTTCATTTGTAAGTGCTTTTCCTAAATTATAGTTCCAATAACCTGTAACTCCAGGTGTATTCATACTTAAAGTTATTTTATTCCCTCCTGGAGGAGTTTGTGTAGCTACTAATTCAACTCCAGCTACATCTGTAGAATTTTCTAAATGCTTTTCATCTACAATTGGGTCGCATGCTGAAATGACCAGCATTAGGGCAGCAATTAGTAAATATTTTATATTATTAATTTTCATCTTTCTAATTATTAATGGTTATTAAATATTACCAACCCGGATTTTGAGTATAAACTCCATTTAAGATTCTCATTTCTGTTTCCGGAATTGGAACTAAACCTTTAGTTTCAGTTCTGTATTTTACACTATAATTAGCATCAACACCAGAATTTCTAACTTGGATTACATCACCAAAAGCAGTCTCAACATCACCCCAACGAATTAGATCGAACCAGTGCAATGCTTCAAAAGCAAGTTCATGTAAACGCTCCTCCTTAATTGCCTCAAGTGAATATCCAACAGGATCTAATTTTGCTCTTGCTCTTACTAAGTTCATTCCTGTTGCTGTTTTTGTAATTTCAGAATGCATTAACAATACATCGGCAAAACGCATCAAAATAAAATCTTGAGCATGCATTAACTGCATGTCTGCATTATTCCAAGCGTACATTTGAACAAACATACCTTTATTAGTACCTGTACCATCGTTATGCTGTAATGAAGTATATTTTTTATTAAAATACCCCGTTTCATGGTCTCCTTTGTCTTTTGCATAGCCAGCTGTTCCCTGTTCTGCTTTTCCAACTTCTAATATGGATCCTTTTTTTCTAGGATCTAAATCAGACCATCCAGCATATAATTTTGGATTTACTGTACACCAGCCCCATCCTTCTCCAAACGGCACTAAAGAATTACCACGTAAAGAGTTAAACAAAGCAAGTCTATTAGTATAGATATTACCAGTACCATTACTCCAATTCCAATCTCCAAAAGAAAATCTTTGTACAAACATTGTTTCTAAATTTCCTGTTCCAAAAGTTGGCGTAGCACCATCTTGTCCAACCCATGCAAGTCCTTCTGTAGCCGCCCAAGGCAATACATTTGTTCCTGCACTTTTATTTACATAAGAATAAGGCCAAAGATTTCTAAAGTCAGATGCTAATTTATGTCCACTATTATTAATACAGTCATCCAAATAAGTTGCTACTTGTGTAGCTGTTATAGTACCGCCGCCAACAAGAGGCAGGTCTGAAGTTGCCTGTTTTTCAATATTGGTCATATAGCCCGTGTAAAATAAGAATACACGTCCCAAGTACGCTTCAGCAACCCATTTGTTAGCATGTCCGTATCTTGCTGTTGGAATACTGGTAAAAGGTGTAGCCGGCATGGTTTCAATTGCCGCTTTTAAGTCAGAAGCTATAACGGCAAAAGTTTCCGTATACGTTGATCTTGCTACATATCTATCAGCGTCGTAAGTCATAATAAGCGGTACTCCACCAAAAAATTTAGCTAGTCTGAAATAAAAGAATGCTCTCATAAATAAAGCTTCCCCTAATGCTTGCTTTTTAAAATCCTCTGCCTCAGCAACAGTTTTAAAATACTGGGAAAAATCTGCATTTGGAACTGCTTCTATAATAGCGTTAGCTCTCGAAATACCATTGTACGATTGTTTCCACATATCATGATAGGTATCTTCAACTGGGTCTTCAAAATTATCAACCCATTTTGCTGTTTTATCGTCTGGACCTCCACCGCCAAGCATCATATTATCCATCAAGTTAGCAGCAACTTGCTCTTCACTATGAATTCCGACTGTGTAAATAGCATTATAAACACCTGACATCGCTTCTTCAATATCTGTAGGAGACTTGTAATACGAATTAACATCTTTCTCTCCAAGATTATCCTGATCCAGATAGTCATCACAACTAGTTGCGATAAAAATTACTGAAACTGCTATGATATATTTAAGTTTTTTCATTTTGATTGTATTAATATTAAAAATCTGCACTAAATCCAAACATTACTGTTCTCGATTGCGGATATAAACCTAAGTCAATTCCTGAAGCCCACTGAAAGTTTTCACTGTCTCCTCCCCAACGAACATCAGGATCCATACCATCATATTTAGTAAATGTGTATAAGTTATTTACTGCAACATAAAATTTCAGATTACTTATAAACTTAACATCTTTCAATATTTCATTAAAATTATAACCTACAGTTAAATTATTGATTCTTAAATAATCAGCATTTTGCATGTAGATATCAGATATTTCGTTTGTATTTCTATTAGAAACTGAGCTTAGACGTGGCATTTTGTTTGAAGTACCTTCACCGTGCCAACGATTAAAGACGTCTGATGTATAGTTTTGTTTTGGCATATCAGAAAACGATCTGTAAGACTGCATGATCTGCATTCCGTATTTTCCAGCCATTGTAGTGTTCAAATAAATATTTTTATACTCAAGATTTAATTGAATACCTAACTGAAAGTCTGGATTTGGATCCCCTAGCATTGTTTTGTCTTTCTCATCAATCTTACCATCATTATTTAAATCTACAAAACGAACGTCTCCAGGGCGCTGATCTGCAAAATATGGCAATCCTTCAGGTCCTACATAAGCATCTACTTCCTGCTGATTTTGTAAAATTCCCGCAGTTTTAAATCCATAGAAATAACCAATTGGGTAACCAATTTGTGCTCTTGATATTTCAGAAGTTCCTTGAGATAATACATGGCTTGGCCCATGAATTATACCGTCAGCATTTGCTACTTTTGTAACTTTGTTTTTGTTTGCTGCTCCACTTAGAGTCAGTCCATATTTAAAGTCACCGATTTTATCTTTCCAGCTTACAGAAATTTCAAAACCTTTGTTTTCAATATCTCCACCATTGATGTAAGGAGGTGCTGCACCAGAAGTTCCTGGAGGTTTAGCTTCTACCAACCAGTCTCTTGTAGTTTTGTTATACCAATCGAATGTAATACCCAATCTTGAATCAAATAAACTTGCATCCAATCCTAAGTCTAACTGTTCTGATGTTTCCCAGCTAACAACTGGATTCGGTACTCTCGCAGGATATGATGTAGGTCCCGAAACAGGTTTTGTATCTCCAAAAAAGTATCCAGGAAAAGCATAAGCAATAGTAGAAGAGTAGTAAAAAGGATCAATAGCTTGATTTCCATTTTGTCCCCAGCTTGCTCTTAGCTTTAAGAAATTAAGAACTTTTGAAGTGTTGGCCATAAAATCTTCTTTTGTAATAACCCAACCTGCAGATACTGAAGGGAAATTACCATATTTATAACCGTTGCCAAAATTAGAAGAACCATCTCGACGTATAACTGCAGAAAGTAGGTATTTTTCTTTATAATCATACTGTGCTCTAGCAAAATATGACATAATACCTCCTCCACCAGCAGCAGAATCATATCCAGCCGCAGTAATATCTGATATTGAAGTAGGGCTTTTAGTATTATTTAAATAAGCATATCTTGGGTCTCCAGGATATAAAAGTCCATTTCTAGAACCGCTCAACTCATTGTTAACCACATTTTTGATCTGTTCAACTCCGATAACAGCATTCACATTGTGATTTCCAAATTGTTTCTGATAAGAAAGTGTATTGGTCCAAGTAGAATTAGCTCCAAAATAAGAATTCTGTGAAGCGCCATCAACTGCATCATTATATAACACTCCTAAATGATAAACAGGGTTCATAGATCTGCCTTGTCCAAACCAAGAATCTATACCAAAAACCGATTTAAATCTCAAATTAGAAAGAGGCTCAATCTCTACAAAAACGTTTCCTGCAATTTTATAATCTTTAGGATAGCTGTAATTACTTCTGTAATATAATACCGCTAAAGGATTTGTTTGATTAGTAGACAAGCCATCTAACGTTGGTGAAAAACCAAATTCGCTTATATTTCTTGCAATACCTGGCTCCCAATATGCAGGCTGTAATGGATTTTGAGTTAAAGCATTATGCAAATCATTTCCATAGATATTTCCATTTGAAACTCCTCTATTTTGAGAGCTTGTAAAAGTTACATTCTCCCCAACAGTAATAATGCTGTGACTTTCATTCTTTTTCAGCACCATTTGAGTGTTTATTCTTGCAGTCAATCTTTTAAATCCAGCATCTACAAGATTACCTCCAATAATACCATCTTGATCATAGTAAGAAAGACCTAACGAATATGTAATATCTTCACTTCCTCCTGTAATATTAAGCGCATGGTTTACAACAGGAGCATTCTTTTTAGACATTTCATCAATCCAGTTTGTACCTTTCCAGCCATTTTGAAGGTTGTTCCAAATTTCATTACCATACTGAAGTCCAGCACCTGGGTAATTTGTTTCCAACCAACTATTGTTTGTCAACATAGCTTTCCAATCATTTGGAGCAAGTCCGTCATTAACACGTGCCTCATCCATGATATACATGTACTCTTGCGCATTTAAAGGATCAAGATTTTTGTAAATATTTTGAATACCAAAAAATGAATCATAACTAATTCTAGCCGGTTTTCCTTTACGACCTTTTACTGTAGTAACCAAAACTACACCATTTGCAGCTCTAGAACCGTAGATAGCCGCAGAAGCCGCATCTTTCAAAACATCAAGAGACTCAATGTCTGATGGACTTAAATAGTCAATATTTCCAACTGTAACACCGTCAACAATATACAAGGGATTAGAGTTCCCAACTGTACCAAGTCCACGAATAGTAACTTTAGTACCTGCACCTGGTGCACCACTGTTTCTTGTAATACTAATACCCGGTGCAATACCTTGAAGAGCTTCCATTGCAGATCCAGTGTTTAACTCCTGTAAAGTTTCTCCCTTGAAATTTGAAGAAGCACCTGTTATCAAAGCTTTCTTTTGTGTACCGTAACCGATAACTACAACTTCATTTAAACTTTGAGATACTGCTTTAAGAGCAATAGTAAGCTTGGTTCTTCCTCCTATTACCTCATTTACAGTTTCAAAACCAACGAAACTGATTACTAAAGTTCCATTAGAAGGTGCACTAATCTGAAATTTCCCATCAAAGTCAGATGCAGTTGCTTTATTGGTCCCCTTTACTAAAACCGTCGCGCCTGGGACGGGTAATCCACTGTCGTCATTAATGATTCCGTTTATGGTCACATCCTGAGCAAATGCGACTACAGAAAACAGTAAAGACGAAACACAAAAAATAAATAATTTTGTCAATTTCATTTTTCTAAAAATTTTGGTTAATTAATTAGTAATTTAATGCAATGATAATGTTAAATTTCAATAATCTGAGATTAAAATTCTTTACAAAAACACTTCAAACTAAATCTTAACACACTACAAAACCACAACATTTATTTTTTAATTAATTGATTTAATGATATTTAACTTTTAGAAAATTTTGTTATAAAAATGTTAATTAAAAAAAACGTATATTACATTCGCATAATAAGAACTATTACGTTATAATTTTAAAAAAATTCAAAAAATAAGTTTTATAACGATTAAAAAATCAACAATATAAAGTCAAAATAACGCATTTATAATAAAAATATATTTAAAATTTTATGAAATCCATAGTTAGATCTATACCATTAATTTTATTGTTATTCTTACAAATAGAAGGTTTTTCACAAGTAAAAAATATTGGAATTCCAGATATAAAAAATTATAAGAGATCTGAATACAAAGGTGGAACTCAAAACTGGAGTATTGATCAGGATAAAAATGGCAATATCTACTTTGCTAACAACAGCGGTTTGATTCAATTTGACGGTTCAAACTGGCATAAATACTCCTTACCCAACAAATCGGAGATTAGAAGCTTAAAAATTGATGCTTTAGGAAGAATATTTGTTGGAGGAAATAATGAATTTGGGTATTTCAAATATGACGAAAAGGGAATTTTAAAATACTATTCCCTTTACAATCTTTTAAGCCCAATAGACAAAGAAAACATTAATTTAATCTGGAGAATTCACATTTTCAATGGAGAGGTTATCTTTCAATCATTCAGCAAGGTCTTTTTTCTAAAAAATGAAAAAGTTACAACGCTAACCGCTCCTCACAAATTTCAATTTTCATTTTTGGTTAACAACCGCCTTTATTTTCAAGATAAAACCTTAGGAGTTCTTGAATATAAAAACAGAAAACTTACAGCAATAAAAGGCACTACTGTTTTTAACGATAAGGAAATATGGTCTCTTTTCCCATTGTCCAACAACAAATTATTATATGCAACTTTAGAAAAAGGGCTTTTTGTTTCAGAAAACGGAGTTATCAAACCTTGGGCAACAGAGGCTAATGAATTCATTAAGAAAAACACTTCGCTGGGGGGATCAATTATCAAAAATAAGTTTATAATACTCAATTCGGTATTAGACGGAGCCATTATCTGTGATTTAAACGGAAAAATAATCCAGCATTTAAACCGTCAAAAAGGTATTCAAAACAACACCATTTTAGCTTCCTTTGTTGACAATAAAAGCAATATCTGGCTAGGACTTGATAACGGAATCACTTTTATAAATGAAAATTCGCCTTTTTCATATTTTGATTACAGTTACAATATAGGAACAGTATACGCCTCTACCACTCACAACGGAAATCTTTATGTTGCAACAAATCAAGGGCTATTTTATCACCCTTGGGGAGGTTCTTTTAAAGACAGTCCGTTTACAAGAGTTGAAGGAACGATTTCTCAAGTTTGGAATATTCAAGTCTTAAACAATGTGCTAATATGCGCCAGTAACAGTGGGGCATTAATTATTGAAAACAACAGAGTATCAAAAATACTAGACAACAAAGGATATTTCGGATTTAAAAAAATACCCGACCACGAAAATTACATAATTGGTGAAAGCTATAACGGATTTTCAGTTTTTAAACGATCATCTTCAGGATATGATTATCTGCATCAGGTAAAAGGATTTGATGAAACGACTAATAATTTTTCTGTAGAAATAGACGCTAATTACTTATGGCTAAAGAAAAATCCTTTCTTATATCAGGTAAAATTATCTGAAGATTTGCAAAGATTTGATTTTATCAAAAAACACGTCAACATATCCGAAAAATACAAAGGAATAAATAGTCTTCAAAACATCAATGGGAAAGTTTATTTTCAAGTAAAAAATCATTTTTACAGATATTCTGTAGAACAGGAAGCCTTTTTTGAGGATAAGAAAATAACAAATCTATTTAACGGAATTCCAACTATAAACACCTTAATCGAAGATCCGACAGGAAACTTATGGTATGCATTTAATGAATCTCTTGGCGTATTAGTAAAAAACAAAAATGGGACTTTTACCAAAAAACAGGCAATATTCTCGAACTTGACCGGAAATTTGGTAAACAATTATATCTCTGTAAACGCGATAGATCCTCAAAACATTTTTATAGGATTAACAGATCGTTTGGCGCATTATAACTCAACCATTCCAAATACTTTTATGACAAAGCCAAAAGCTTTTATTGAAAGCTTTTCGAATCCTGGAGATACTATTTTAACAGGCAATCTAGCCAACAAACTGGACTCGTACAGCATACCATACAAATACAATCGTGTAAAATTTACCTTTGCATCGCCAACTTACGAAAATCAGGATAATGTAATGTATTCCTATAAATTGGAGCCTTTTGAAGAAAATTGGCGCGGATGGTCGTCTACAGCCATAAAAGAATACACCAATTTGAGAGAAGGCAATTATGTAATGAAATTAAAAGCCCGAAACAGCTATGGCATCGAATCGAATATTACCGAAGTTGAATTCACCGTATCGCCGCCATGGTACAGACACTTTTTGGCCTATTTGTTTTATTTGATGCTCATATTACTTGGCGCTTATTTAATTTCAGTTAGAATTAAGCTGAAAATTAGAAAAAACAGATATTATGAAACCATCGAACAAAGAAGATTATATCTGGAGAAAGAATCTAAAATCAGGCATGAACAGCATGATTTGGAAAAAGAAATTGAAAAACTGAAAAACGACAAACTTCAGATTAAAATCTTAGCAAAAGATAAAGAGCTAGTAAACAACTCATTGCAGGTTGTTAAAAAGAATAAAGTTTTAAACGGAATCATTCATAAATTGAAAGATATTGATACTGCAATATTGGATGAAACCACTAAATCTGAGTTTAGCAAATTGCATAAAAGTATTGTAAAAGAAGTAAATACCGACAAAAGTTGGAAAGACTTAGAAAAACACATTAAAAATGTGCATTTTGAGTTTTTAAAGCGCTTAAAAGGGCAATATCCGACAATATCTCCTCGAGAATTAGATTTATCGACTTATTTATTAATGAATATGTCGACAAAGGAAATCGCCGAAATCATGAATATTTCAACAGGCGGAGTGGAATTGGCCCGTTACCGTTTGAGAAAGAAACTAGGGTTAAACAAAAAAGAAAACCTAATAGGTTTTCTAATGAGCATTTAAAAACAAAAGCCATTCGACGCGTCGAATGGCTTTGTTCTTTTTATAAAATATAATCTAAAGTTCGCTCTAAGGCCATGCCTCGCGAACCTTTTATCAATATCATATTAGAATCAAATTGGAACGTTTTTAAGAATGATGCAAATTCATCAAAGGTTTCGAAAAACTTTACATTTTCATTTGACACAAGATTTGCATAAAATGATTTTCCAATTAAGAAACACAATGCCTGATCTTGAGCTACCAAAGAATTGACAATAACTTTGTGCTCGTAAAGGCTTTCGTCTCCTAATTCGAACATATCTCCAAGAATCATAATTTTATTTTTCTTTTCCAATTGCAGAAAATTGGTAATCGCTACCGCCATACTGCTCGGATTGGCATTATAAGCGTCTAAAATGATTTCATTAGAACCTTTTTGCATCATTTGAGATCTATTGTTTGCCGGAATATAATTCTCAATAGCGCTCTTTATATCACTTTCTTTGACTTCAAAGTATTTTCCAATTGACACAGCCGCATTTATGTTATTAGCGTTGTAAAGTCCAATTAAATGTGATTCAATGGCAAAATCATTATAATTAATAGCAACAAACGGATTTGCTGTAATATTCTGGATATTTAAATCTGCACTTTCTTTTTTGACTCCGAAAGTAAATGATTTAATCCCTTTTGATTTCTCAATCTGGATAGGATCTTCCAAATTTACGAAAACAGTTTTCTGGTTTGCAGCAAGATATTTGTACATCTCACTCTTTCCTGCAATTACACCTTCAACTCCACCAAAACCTTCCAAATGTGCTTTCCCAAAATTGGTTATATATCCAAAATCTGGCTGCGCTATTTCGCACAAAAATTCGATTTCTTTCTGGTGATTCGCTCCCATTTCAACAATTCCGATTTCTGTTTCTTTTGTAAAAGAAAGCAGTGTCAAAGGCACGCCAATATGGTTATTTAAGTTGCCGATTGTAGCTTTTGTTTTAAACTTTTTTGAAAGCACAACATTGATTAATTCTTTTGTTGTCGTTTTTCCGTTACTGCCCGTCAAAGCAACGATTGGAAGAGCCAAATAACTGCGATGAAACTTTGCCAATTCCTGAAGCGTCTGCAGACTGTTTTCTACTAGAATAGTCCTTTCATCAATAAAAAAAGATTCATTGTCAATAACAACAAATAAAGCCCCTAAATCCAGCGCTTCTTTAGCAAATGTATTAGCATCAAAATTCTCTCCTTTAATGGCAAAAAACATCGAATTCTTTTCGATTTTTCTTGTATCTATAGAAAGAGAACTACACTGTAAAAACAAGCTATGAATGTCTTGAATATTCATTTATAAAAATTATTTACATTAAAAATAAGCAATAAAAAAATTCCAAATTCCAAAAGCTGAGTAATTCAGTTGGAATTTGGAATTTTTTTTATTGAATTTCTAGAATTTAGTTTCTAGGAGATTTTCTTTTTTCTGCTTTAGAACCTACTCTAGACATTGCACATCTGAAACCAATGTAATCAGTTGCCATATCTTGAGGGAAGTATCTTCTTTGAGCTGGATCTAACCAATAAGCTCTATCTCTCCAAGAACCTCCTTTGTAAACTCTTACTTTATCGTCGATTAAAGTTGTACGTTTACTAGAGTTATCATACTTTCTGATCATTTTTCCTAAACTATCAGTAGTGATGTTGTGCTTAGGAGAATTGTACATAGCTTGATCTGCTTTTGATCCTGATTCAGAATCTCCGAAGTCAAAATATCTTGAAGATTGTTTATCACCATCTCTGTAGTTGATATTGTCGCTTGTACTGAAATTTGTTCTTAAATATGTTTCTTGTTCGTCAACTGGCACTTGAGCAATTTCTCCTGGAAGGTTTCTTGCAATAACTTTACCGTTACTTAAAGTATCATATTTAATATTAGCAGCCGTTACAATTTCTAACTTACCATCTTTACCAATTTTGTTTTTAGCATATTGGTTACCTCTGTAGTAGTTGAAATCATTTGCTTCGTTATCAATAATAGGTCTGTAAACGTCAGCTACCCATTCTGCAACGTTTCCTGCCATATCATAAAGACCGAAATCGTTTGGTGCATAACTTTTTACTTCATTCGTAATATCAGCTCCATCATCTGACCAACCTGCAATTCCACCGTAATCACCGTTTCCTTGTTTAAAGTTAGCCAATTGGTCACCTTTATTTTTACGTTTGTTAGAACGTGTATAATCTCCAGACCAAGGGTATTTCTTTTGTCCTTTGTAGATATTGTATTCTCTTTGTCCAACATCAGCAGCTGCTGCATATTCCCATTCAGCTTCAGTAGGAAGTCTGTATTCTGGTAAAATAACACCAGAAGAACGTTGAGCATAAACGTTTTTCTCTTCAGGAACTACACCGTCTTTACCAGCTCTAGGTTTTCTTCCGTTAGGGTTTTTCTTTAATACCAATTCTTCGTTTCCACCATAAGTAGTAGATGGAGAAGCAACATAAGCTTCAGTATTAAATAAACTTTCAGCACTTACATCATTAGTTTTAGCACCTTTTTTAAGATATCCATTTTTTTCTAAAACAGCCTCGTTTACACGGTCTGTTCTCCATTTGCTAAATTCAACTGCTTGAATCCAGTTAACACCAACTACAGGATAGTTAGCATAAGATGGGTGTCTTAAATAGTTATTAGTCATCGTTTCGTTATAACCTAAACGATTTCTCCATACTAAGGTATCAGGAGATGCTCCTTCGTAAATATTCTTGTAATTTTCTTCTGTCGGTGGAAAAACTTTCTTTAACCACTCTAGGTATTCTAAGTACATACCGTTCGTAACTTCGGTTTCATCCATATAGAATGATTGAACGTGTTGTTGAGTTGGTGTGTTATTCCAATCGTGCATAACATCATCCTGTACTTTACCCATAGTAAACGTACCTCCTTCAACAAAAACCAAACCAGGACCAGCCTGTTGTTTTTTTCCTGCATTTCTGGCAGCAGTTCCATTCTGACTATCTACATCCCAGCCAGTAGCTCTAGAAGCGTGAGAGGAACTCGATTTTTTGCTACAACTAGCCGTGCCCAACATCAATACCATTGACATCATTAACTGCAAGACTACAATTTTGTTTACTTTCATACTCATTCTTAGGTGATAAATTTAGGTGCTGCAATATAATAATTAACATTTAATTGGCAACATCTGTTCTAATAATTTTATTTAGCTGTTTTTTCCAGAAAATAACCTTTAGTTACGAACGCAAAAATATACTTTTTATTATTTACTGTAACATGAAATACTATATTTTTACTTACTAATTATTTTTTAAGTAAATTTCGCTTTTTAAACCTATGAAACAAGTAATACTTATCTCTCTTTTTCTAATTCCAATTCTTTCGTTTTCCCAGATAAATGGGGCTATAACGATAGATTGGCAGAATAAAAAAGAGGTAAATTTTGGCGAAAATAAAATCATAATTCCATACTTCTCAGGAAGCAGTTTTCGCTTCGACACTACAAAAAAAAGCATAACATTCCTCCAAAATTTGAACCAACAGAACGTCTCAAGCGGCAGCTCTGTGCAAATCAGCAATATCATTTACGAGTCAATCACTAGAGCAGATTTAGGAGATTTAACACTTGAAAACATCTCAGAAAAACCAAATGAGACTGTAATTATCACCAACGCAAGAGATATAAAGTATACTTTTCTTTCGTTGTCTCCAATAATTAAAGAAGGAAACAGCTACAAACGCATAAAATCTTTTTCTTACTTTATCAGTAATGCAACTGCGCGATCTGCCAGCGCTTCTTCCTTTCAAAAATCGACAGCCATTTCAAATTCTGTTTTAGCTTCAGGAGAATGGTACCGATTTTACATCCAGAAATCAGGTGTTTACAGAATTGATCGATCTTTTTTACAAAGTTTAGGATTCGATCCTTCTAAAACTGATCCGAGGAGAATAAAGATTTATGGAAATGGCGGAAGAATGATTCCTCTGGCCAATAACACTTATTATCCTGATGATTTAACAGAAAATGCGATACAAATCTCAGGCGAAAATGATGGTGTTTTCAATAATGAAGATTACATTCTTTTTTATGCTGAAGGAACCGATACTTGGAATTCAGAAAGCCAGACCAACATAAACTTATACGACACCAAGTCCTATTATTATATAACTGCTTCTGGCGGTGACGGAAAGAGAATTCAAAACTTAAACCAGCCTACAGGAATTAGCACTTTGGAGCTAAACACGTTTGATGACTATCAATATCATGAAATTGACCAAACCAACATTGCGCACCTTGGTCGCCAATGGGTCGGCGAAGCATTTGATATTAATCAGGAACAGGAATTCTCATTTAGTTTCCCAAATCTTGACGCCACGGTTCCAGTAAAAATAGAAGTAAGCGCCGCATCGGCATCTTTAACCACTACCTCTTTTGCAATAGCAGCAAACGGGCAAAATACGGGGTCTATAAATTTTTCGCCTTTAATAGCCAATTCCGACACTAAATATACTACAGGTAAATTACCATCAAATGCACAATTTACCGGAACAGACAATATCAAAATAAAACTTACTTATAATAATAATGGTGTTCCTGGATCAAAAGGCTTTTTAGATTACATTAATCTGACTGCCAAACGAAGGCTTTTAGGAACAGGCAAACAATTTCATTTTCAATACAACGCTGCTGGTTCTACAGCAGGAATCGTCAATTATACATTCGGAAATGCTTCGGCAATATCTCAAATCTGGGACGTTACAGACCTATATAATGTATCTAAAATAGAAAATGCAAATCAGGCTTCTTTTAGCTTTAAAGCCAATTTAGGAGAAATCAGAAAATATATAGCCATTGATCCTTCTGACTATTATGCTCCGCAAAAAGAAAATCAGTCAAAAATTGCCAATCAAAATTTAAAAGGAACGCTTTTTAGAAACAATCAAAATGCTTTTCAAGATATAGATTATATCATCGTAACTCCAAAATCTTTAGTATCACAAGCTGAAAGATTAGCGAGTTTCCATAGAACAAACTCCAATTTAAACACAAAAGTTATTGCTTTAGAAAATATCTATCAGGAATTTTCTTCTGGCAAACAAGATATTGCAGCTATTAGAAATTGCATTAAATATATTTACGATAACGCTTCTTCTTCAGAAAGAAGAGTCCGTTATGTCAACTTATTTGGAGACGCTTCGTTTGATTATAAAGACCGAATTTCAAACAACACGAACATTGTACCTATATATCAATCCCTAATTAGTAATACGGTTGGCGAAGCTTCATTTCCTTCTGATGACTTTTATGGATTAATGGACGCTAACGAAGGCGTAATTATTCCGTCTCTTGCTGGAATTGATATCGCGATAGGAAGAATGCTCGTTTCAGACAACGCGCAAGCGCAAGAAATGGTCAATAAAGTTCTCGAGTATTACGACGCCAAATCATACGGGAACTGGAGAAATAATATGGTTTTAATTAGTGATGATTCAGATAAAGCCGGTGATCAGACTTTACAAGCCAACCAAAATGCGCTTGCAGATCAAATTGCAACTGAAAAACCTTTTTTTAATATCGATAAAATATTTTTAGACGCTTACACACAAGAAGCTTCAGCGGGCGGATCACGTTACCCGAAAGCAAGAACAGACTTTTTTAATGCTTTTGAAAAAGGCGCCCTAATATTCAATTATTTAGGACATGGCGGTGAAGACGGATTAGCCAGCGAAAGAATTTGGGAGAAATCAGACGGACAAAATCTTACCAATCAATACAAATATCCTTTATTTATTACGATTACCTGCGAGTTCTCCCGTTTTGATGATCCTACAAGACCAACTGCGGGCGAATATGTTTTCTGGAATCCGAAAGGAGGCGCTATTTCGATGCTGACGACCGTTCGCGAAATAGGCCAGACCAATGCCGAAGACTTTAATAAAACGCTCAGCAAAAACCTTCTTTCTTACGGCTCGAATCAATACAATACGATTGCAGAATCTTTAAGAATATCCAAAAACGAAAATCCGAGTTCTGCCAGCAATGTGGTCTTTTATATAGGCGATCCTGCTTTAATGCTTGCCATTGCAAAACCTCGAATTAATTTAACGAAAGTAAACGATATTGTGATTTCGCAAGCAATTCCTGACTTAAAATCGTTATCTAAAATTAAAATTTCTGGAGAAATCACAGACGAAAACAATACGCTTTTAAGCAATTATAATGGAGAATTAGCCACAGCTATTTTCGATAAATTAATTACAAACACGACTTTAAATAACGATGGTTTTAGCCCTCCAATGCAATTTAAAACTCTTGGAGAAACCATTTTTAGAGGAAACGCCTCTGTTACTAACGGTCAATTTGAATTTAGTTTTGTCGTACCAAGAGATATTAGAATTCCTGTTGACAATGGTCGAATTAGTTTTTATTCGAAGAAAAATGAATCTTTAGAAAATCAAACAGGCTACAATAACGTCATTAAAATTGGAGGAATTAACGAAAATGCACCTCAGGACAATATAAGTCCAAAAGTGAAGTTATATATGAACGATGAAACTTTTGTATCGGGAGGAATCACAAATGAATCGCCTTTTCTTTTGGCCTTTTTAGAAGATGAAAACGGAATTAATACAGCAAGCGGAATCGGACATGATATTGTCGCTATTTTGGACGGAGACGTGAGCAATCCTTATATTTTGAATGATTATTATCAGACAAAATTGGACGATTACACCAACGGAAATTTACGTTTTCCATTCAGAAATTTAGCTCCTGGACTGCATACCATAAGTTTTACCGCTTGGGATGTTTACAACAATCCCGTTACGAGCGAAATTCAATTTACAGTTGTAGGAGACGATTCCTTGACATTATCGCACGTTCTTAATTATCCAAATCCTTTTTCTACTTATACACAATTTTGGTTTTCGCACAACAGACCATACGAGCCATTAGATGTTCAGGTACAGGTAATGACCATTACAGGTAAAGTTGTCTGGACAAAAAACCAAACCGTTACAACAGAAGGATTTTTATCACGAGAAATAACATGGGACGGAAGAGACGATTTTGGTGATAGAATCGGAAAAGGAGTGTATATTTACAAACTGACTGTAAAATCGAATTTAACAAATAAAAAAGCAGAAAAATACGAAAAGCTTGTCATCCTATAATATTATATATATTTGCACCACCAAAACACAAGTCCCATAAATGAAAAAACTATCACTTTTATTAATTTGTATTTTTAGCATTTACAATTCAAAGGCACAGGAATCAAGACCTATTGTTACTGGAGTACCTTTTTTATTAGTCGCTGCTGATGCTAGAGCAGCAGGTTTGGCAGACCAAGGTGTCGCCACTTCTGCAGACGTTTTCTCACAACAATGGAACCCTGCGAAATATGCATTTTCTGAAGATGCGCAAGGTCTTTCTATCAGTTACACTCCTTATTTAACAGATCTTGCCAATGATATTTCATTAGGCCAGATTACGTATTACAACAAAATCAACGAAAAAAGTGCTTTTGCAGGAAGTTTTCGTTATTTTGGTTTTGGAGGAATTGAATTAAGATACACAGGAGATCCGAATGAAGCTGTAAGAGAAGTAAATCCGAATGAGTTTGCCTTAGACGGATCTTATTCTCTAAAATTAAGCGAGAAATTCTCGATGGCCGTTGCTGGACGTTTTATCAATTCAAATCTAAAAGTTGCTTCAGAAGAAGTTGATGCTACTTCTGCGAGTTCTTTTGCAGTTGATGTAGCCGCTTTTTATCAATCAGAAGAAATTGCTTACCAAGATTTCAACGGTAGATGGAGAGCTGGAGTCAACCTTCAGAATCTTGGACCAAAAATCAGTTATGATAATGACGATGTAAGTTCAAACTTCTTGCCTGCTAATTTAAGATTAGGAGGAGGATTTGATTTTATCTTTGACGATTATAACAAACTTACTTTAAGCGCAGAGCTTACTAAACTTTTAGTTCCAACCCCTCCAGGAATCGGAACAGCTGTTGATGCAAATGGCGATGGAGATTTTGATGATCCGGAAGATATTTCTCAGCAAGAAGCTACTGAGATTGGCTACAGAAACTACAATGACATTGGATGGTTCGAAGGCGTTTTCAAATCTTTTGGAGATGCTCCAGGAGGTTTCAGCGAAGAAATTAAAGAGGTTACCTATAGCGTTGCGGCAGAATATATGTATCAAGATGCTTTTGCAATGCGATTAGGCTATTACCATGAAAGTCCAGAAAAAGGTGCTAAACAATTTTTCTCTTTAGGAGCAGGATTTAAATACAACATTATGAAAATTGATGTTTCGTACTTATTCTCAGCATCTAAAATAAAAAATCCTTTAGAAAATACACTTCGTTTCTCTTTAACGTTTAACTTTGGAGACAAATACGAAACTTATTAAAGAGAAAAAATCAAAATAAAATAATTCAATCCAAATTCCTGCATTTTAGGAATTTGGATTTTTTTTCCCTTAAAAACAGATGAAAGAAATCAATATAACCTCTTCATTTACAATATTTGATAATTTAAATGAACTTCCAGCCGATATTCAAGATTTAATGAATCAGGCTGTCAAAATTAGAAAAAAAGCTTACGCACCCTATTCTAAGTTTAAAGTGGGCGCCGCTTTACTTTTAGACAACGGAAAAGTTATCTTAGGTTCTAATCAAGAAAATGCCGCTTATCCGTCAGGACTTTGCGCCGAAAGAACAGCCATTTTTTATGCCGGAAGCAGCTATCCTGAAGCAAAAATCTTAAAAATGGCTATTACAGCAGCTTCAGACACCAACCAAACTACCGCTCCTATTCCACCGTGTGGATCTTGCCGACAATCAATAGCAGAATACGAGATAAAACAAGATACCCCTATAGAAATCTATTTTATGGGCGAAATAGGTGAAGTTTATAAATCAGCATCCCTAAAAAATTTACTCCCTTTAATGTTTGATAAAAAGTTCTTGTAAAAAAAAGCCAAAAAGTAGCGTTTAAATTTTAGTTCTTAAATGTAATGTCTTATTTTTGCATCCCGACCTTTCGGGCGCAAATTTGTGGGAGGAAACTATTTTGCGTTACAGGCACAATAATCGATAACACAAACAACTTTAGCAAAAGAAAGAATTCAGATGAAAGAAGTTACAAAAGAGGTATATTTAAAGTGGTATGAAGACATGCTACTTTGGAGAAAGTTTGAAGACAAACTTGCAGCGTTATACATCCAACAAAAAGTTAGAGGTTTTCTACACTTATATAATGGTCAGGAAGCTGTATTAGCAGGTGCTCTGCACGCTATGGATTTGACCAAAGATAAAATGATTACTGCTTACAGAAACCACGTTCAGCCAATTGGTATGGGAGTTGATCCTAGAAACGTAATGGCAGAGCTTTTAGGAAAAGCAACAGGAACTTCTAAAGGTATGGGAGGTTCTATGCACATTTTCTCTAAAGAGCATGGTTTTTACGGAGGACACGGTATCGTAGGTGCTCAAATTCCTGTGGGAGCTGGTATTGCTTTCGCAGATAAATATTTCAACACTGGCGGTGTTACCATGACCTACTTTGGTGATGGAGCTGCAAGACAAGGTTCTTTACACGAAGCTTTCAACATGGCTATGTTATGGAAACTTCCAGTTGTATTTATCGTTGAGAACAACGGTTATGCAATGGGAACTTCTGTAGAAAGAACTGCAAACCACACTGACATCTGGAAATTAGGTTTAGGTTACGAAATGCCTTGCGGACCTGTAGACGGAATGAATCCTGTAAAAGTTGCTGAAGCAATGCACGAAGCTATCGAAAGAGCACGTCGCGGAGACGGGCCAACTTTCCTTGAAATGAAAACGTACCGTTACAGAGGACACTCTATGTCTGATGCACAATTATACCGTTCTAAAGAAGAGGTTGAAGAGTACAAAAAAATCGACCCGATTACTCAAGTTTTAGACGTAATCTTAGATCAAAAATATGCTACTGAAGCAGAAATTGAAGTAATTGACCAAAGAGTTAAAGATTTAGTAGAAGAATGTCAAAAATTCGCTGAAGAATCTCCATACCCAGACTTACAACAATTATACGACGTAGTATACGCACAAGAAGACTATCCATTTACACCTCATAAATTATAAGAATTATGGCAATTAAAGTAACAATGCCTCGTTTGAGCGATACAATGACGGAAGGAACGGTAGCGACTTGGCTTAAAAAAGTAGGCGATAAAGTAAGCGAAGGCGATATCTTAGCAGAAATTGAAACAGACAAAGCAACAATGGAGTTCGAATCTTTTAACGAAGGAACTCTTTTACATATCGGAATTCAGGCTGGAGAAACTGCTCCAGTTGATTCATTATTAGCTATCATTGGTAACGAAGGAGAAGATATTTCTGCTCTTTTAGCTGGTGGTGATGCTCCTGCTGCCGAAGCTCCAAAAGCGGATGCTCCTGCTGCTGAAGCAAAAACAGAAACTGTTGCTCCTGCAAAAGCAGCAACTGAATTACCAAAAGGAGTTATAGTAGTAACTATGCCTCGTTTGAGTGATACAATGACAGAAGGAACGGTAGCTAGCTGGTTGAAAAAAGTTGGTGATACTGTTGCTGAAGGTGATATCTTGGCAGAAATTGAAACAGACAAAGCTACTATGGAGTTTGAGTCTTTCAATGCTGGTACATTATTATACATCGGAATTCAAGAAGGAAATACTGCTCCTGTTGACAGCTTATTAGCGATCATCGGACCTGCAGGAACTGACATTTCTGGAATTGCTGACAATTTCTCTGCCGGAGGTGCTGCACCTGCAAGTGCTCCTGCTGCTGAAGAAACAAAAGCTGCTCCTGCTGCTGAAAAAGCGCCAGAAGCTGCTGCTGAAACTTCAAACGGAAGAATTTTAGCTTCTCCATTAGCTAAAAAAATTGCTTCTGACAAAGGAATTCAATTATCTCAAGTTAAAGGTTCTGGAGAAAACGGACGTATCGTAAAAAGCGATATCGAGAACTTTACTCCATCTGCTCAAGCTGCACCTGCATCTAACGCTTCTGCACCTGCTGCAAAAGCGGAAGAAAAAGCTGCTGCTCCAAAAGTATTTGTTCCTGCTGGAGAAGT
This sequence comes from Flavobacterium sp. 38, assembly GCF_057799715.1. NCBI lineage: Bacteria > Pseudomonadati > Bacteroidota > Flavobacteriia > Flavobacteriales > Flavobacteriaceae > Flavobacterium > Flavobacterium sp. 38. Next base: position 368,578 of record NZ_JBYNWZ010000005.1, read on the forward strand.
TTACACAGAAGAGATCAAAAACTCTCAAATGCGTAAAATTATTGCAAAACGTCTTTCTGAGTCATTATTCACTGCTCCTCACTACAACTTAGTAATCGAGGTAAGCATGGACGAAGCAATGCAAGCTAGAGCTGCTATCAATAGCGTTCCAGATACAAAAGTATCTTTCAACGATATGGTAATTAAAGCTTGTGCTTTAGCATTGAAAAAACACCCAAAAATTAACTCTACTTGGAAAGAAGATGCTATTATCATCAACCACCACGTAAATATTGGTGTTGCTGTTGCTGTTGAAGACGGATTAGTAGTTCCTGTATTGAAATTTACAGATGCTATGAGTTTATCTCAAATTGGCGGAAGCGTAAGAGATCTTGCTGGAAGAGCTAAAAACAAGAAATTGGGACCACAAGAAATGGAAGGAAGCACATTTACAGTTTCTAACCTTGGTATGTTTGGTATTACTGAATTTAATTCAATCATTAATCAGCCAAACTCTGCAATCCTTTCTGTTGGTGCAATTGTTGAGAAACCTGTTGTTAAAAACGGTCAGATTGTAGTTGGAAACACCATGATGTTATCATTAGCTTGCGACCACAGAACTATCGACGGTGCAACTGGAGCTCAGTTCTTACAAACATTAAAACAATACATCGAAAGCCCAGTTACAATGTTGGCATAATTTATTTGTCAACCTGAGCGAAGTCGAAGGTTATAATTAAATCCCGTCCCGAAGTTTTTCGGGACGGGATTTTTTGTTTAATTTTCATCCTCAAATTCAAAACCTCATAAAATGAAGAAACTAATTCTTGTCACTTTATTTCTGACAGCAATTGCCTGCCAGAAAAAAGAAAACACAGAAAAAACCACAGCCGTTGTAGATGAACACAGCTATTCAAAACCTGATTTAGCTGTTGTAAAACATCTTGATTTGGACATAAAAGTGGATTTTGACACACAGACGATTTCAGGAAAAGCATCTTGGACGATTGACAACAAAAGCAAAGGAAACGAAATTATCTTTGACGAAAACACTTTAGAAATCACTAAAGTAACTTTAGGAGACGAAGAAAAAGAAACGAAATTTGAACTTGGTGCAGCCACCGAATTTCACGGAAAACCCCTTCATATCACGATTGAACCCAATACAACCAAAGTAAACATTTACTACAATACGACTAAAGATGCTGTAGCTTTACAATGGCTAAAACCTGAACAAACTGCAGACAAAAAGAAACCTTTTTTATTCTCTCAAGGAGAAAGCGTTTGGTCAAGAACTTGGATTCCGTGTCAGGATTCACCAGGAATTCGTTTTACTTATAATGCAAAAGTTACAGTTCCTAAAGATTTATTGGCTGTGATGAGCGCTGTAAATCCGCAGAAGAAAAACGATACTGGAGTTTATACTTTCAAACAAGACAAAGCAATCCCATCTTATTTAATGGCAATTGCGGTTGGAGATATCGAATTTCAAGCAATTGACAAAAGAACTGGAGTTTATGCAGAACCTTCAATGCTAAAAAAATCAGCTTACGAATTTGCTGAACTTGGAAAAATGGTTGATGCTGCTGAAAAATTATACGGCCCATACAGATGGGGACGTTATGATGTTTTGGTTTTACCGCCAAGTTTCCCTTATGGCGGAATGGAAAATCCAAACTTGACTTTCTTAACTCCAGGCGTAATTGCTGGAGATCGTTCGCTAACAAGCTTATTAGCACACGAATTAGGTCATAGCTGGAGCGGAAACTTAGTTACCAATGCTACTTGGGATGATATTTGGCTAAACGAAGGTTTTACCACTTACGTTGAACATCGAATTGGAGAAGCAATTTTCGGCAAGAAAGAATTTGAAATGCAAAACGTTATCACAAATAAAGAATTAACAGATAATGTTGCAGAATATGGCGAAACCAATCCAGATACAAGATTAAAAGTAAGCCTTACGAATAGAAATCCTGATGATGGAATCAGCCAGATTCCTTATGTGAAAGGTTATGCTTTTTTAAGAGTTATTGAAAATGCCGTTGGACGCGAGAAATTTGATCCGTTTATTAAGAATTATTTTGATTCTCATGCATTCAAGTCGATCACAACTGAAGATTTTGTAAAATATTTGAATGAAAATTTGATCAAAGGCGACAAAACTTTAGCAGATAAAATCAAATTGGAAGACTGGATTTACAAACCGGGAATTCCGTCAAACATACTTCCTGTTAGTTCTGCCGATTTTGATGCTATTGATGCTATTCAAAAAAGCTGGAGAGAAACTGGCGTTGCTGGATTAAGCAAAAAAATCACAACTACTGCAGAAAAACAACACTTTATAGACCATTTGCCAGCTGATATTACAGCAACAGAAATGGAAGCGATTGACAAAGAATTCAACTTTACACAAGGCGGCAATTTCATTATCAAACGCCAATGGTTCGTTCAGGCATTAATTCACCAATACAAACCTGCTTATCCTGCAATCGAACAATTCTTAATCGGAATCAGCAGAACGGGTTCTGTGATGATGCTTTACAAAGAAATGGTAAAAACCCCTGAAGGAAAAGTTTGGGCGAAACAGGTTTTTGAAAAAGCAAAATCGGGTTATCATGCTACGACTATTCAGGCTGTTGAAGGTATTTTGAAATAATTTTTCTTAAATATAATTTTAAAAGAGGCTTTTCGCCTCTTTTTTTATGCCTAATATTTGTCATCCCGAGGAACGAGGGATCTCCGCGAGAAACTCCACAACCAGAATCGACAATCTTTGTAGAGCTACTTGCGAAGATCCCTCGTTCCTCGGGATGACAAACTAGACGAAAAAAACTTGACTAAAGATGACAAAACAAACGAAATAAGTTCTTATGAAAACCAATCCCCTAGCCCAGATTGAAGTGGAAAGCCCGGAGCTCGAAAGCCTGATTTTTCTTGCCAGAAAACAGCGACCAACGGAAGCTCGTTTTATGGTTTAGAAAAATCAGGCTTTTGAGTGTCCCGATAGCTATCGGGATGAAACGGAAAGCTGGATTAGCTCCTGAAAATAAAGCGAGGGAAAATTGTCCATCACATAGCGTAAATCCTCCATGTTCTAAAATCTGTAATCGTCGCACCTTTGTAATGTCAAAAGACAACAACAAATTATAACAATTAAAATTTAAATAAAATGACACGATTAACAGCATTAAACCCAGAAGAAGTAACAGGAAAAACTAAAGATTTATTCAACGCTGTACAAGCAAAATTAGGCGTTGTTCCGAACATGATGAGAACAATGGGGAATTCTCCAGCAGTTTTGGAAGGCTATTTAGGTTTAAGCGGCGCTTTGAGCCACGGAAAATTAAGCGCTAAAACAGGTGAATTAATTGCTTTGGCAGTTTCAGAAAGCAACTCTTGCGATTACTGTTTAGCAGCTCACACTTTTATCGGTGAAAAATTGGTAAAAGCTGATCCAGCAGTTTTACACGCTGCAAGAACAGGAAATTCTACAGATGCTAAAACAGAGGCGATTTTGCAATTGGCTAAAACCTTAATCAGCAAAAACGGTTTGGTAAATGACGAAGATGTAAACAAAGCGAAAAATGCAGGCGTATCTGATGCTGAAATTGCCGAAACTGTAGCACATACAGCTTTGAATGTTTTGACCAACTACTTCAACAATCTTGCAAATACTGAAATTGATTTTCCAACAGTATAAACCAATCTTTCAATAACAAAAAACAATGTATAAAGATAGCTATGAGTTTATTTCATAGCTATCTTTATATTTCCAAAAATGAATAGATTATGAGTTCACAGAATGTTTCTACTTTAATAAATCCGCAAAATGGGAATTTGGCTTTCAAGATTCTTTCTTTTGACGACAACAGCCATTTTGATTATTTACAGCGAAATAATTATTACTCTCTAATTTGGGTTACGAAAGGAAAAGGCAAAGTAAAAGCCGATTTTGCAGAACATCATTTTGAAGAAAACTCACTTCTCGCCTTTTCTCCTTATCAGCCGTTTATGCTTTGCGTGAATGAACCAATTGAGGGAATTGCAATTCATTTTCATCCTGATTTTTACTGTATTCATATGCATCAAAAAGAAGTTTCGTGCAACGGCGTTTTATTCAACAATATTTATCAGCCTCCATACGTAAAAGTTACAGAACAAACTGCACTGACTTTTAATATGGTTATCGACCAAATGAAAGCAGAGATTCAAAACGCAGAATTGGCGCAATATGAATTGCTTATTTCGTATTTAAAGATTTTTTTAATTACAGCTTCAAGATTAAAAACAGAGCAATTGGAAGAAATGGAATCGATTCCGGATACGAAAGAGCCTTTTATACTTCAAAATCTAAAGGACGCGATCGAACTGAATTTCAAAACCAAACATTCTGCTGGAAATTATGCCGATCTATTGAATATTTCTCCAAAAGCGTTGGCGAAATTGGCCAAGAATTATTTCAACAAAACGCTTACCGATTTGATTTCGGAAAGAATTATTATTGAAGCCAAAAGAGAATTGTATCTGACCAATAAAACTGTAAAAGAGATTGCCTACGAATTGGGTTACGACGATGAACATTATTTTAGCCGTTTCTTTAAAACCAATGCCGATGTTTCTCCGCAAATCTATCGTGAAACAGTAGGCTTTGGAAAAATGGACACTTAATTTTTATTCTTAGCTTCTATCCATTTCGACATGTACATGGTGCTTTTGTAGGCATGATGCTGCAACAAATTGCCCATAAAGTTATGAAGACGATGGTTTTCTGAATCTATCGAAAGTGAACTTACTAATGAAACCAATTGCTCTGAATAAGCGCTTTTTTGATAACATTTATTAATGATTTCGATTCCGTTTTTTTGAGATTGTTTCCAAAGATTTTCATCTTGATAAAGCTGAATTGCTTTTTTAGCAAATTCCGCTGGATTGTCTTCAATAAAACCATTCCAAGGCAAATCGGCATGCATGGCTTCAGAACCAATAGAAGTTGTGACACTTGGCGTTCCGCATTGCATGGCTTCTAACAATTTGCCTTTTAAACCTGCTCCAAAACGAATTGGCGCCAAAACAATTCTAGATTTTTTCACAATTTCATTGGCATTTTCTGCCCTTCCCATGATATAAAAACCATTTTTAGGCTGATGCAATTGCAGTACTTTTTGCGAAGGATAAGCTCCGTAAACTTCCAAAATGGCTTCAGGAAAATCTTTTTTTATGAAAGGCCAAATCGCTTCTTTTAAATATTGAACCGTATTCCAATTCGGTTCATGAAGAAAATTTCCAATGAAAACAAAATTCTTACGATTTTCAAAAGAAGGTAGCTGCAGAAGGTTTTCTTCCTTCATTTCATCAGTCAAAAACGGAAGATAGAAAAGTAAGTCTTCGTTAATTTTGAAAACATCTTTTAAAATATTCATTTCAAAATCAGAAATAATCAGAGACAAATCACATCTTAAAATACTAGCGATTTCTCGTTTTGCCACTTCTTCAGAAAGCAAATCAACCAATTCAAAAGTTCTATTTTCTTTGAAAGCTTTTTGCCTTGCGGTTCTTAAACAATGCAAATCTTCGGTATCTAAAATTCGGATTGCTCTTGGGCATTTTTCAATCACACGCCATCCAAATTGTTCTTCAATCATGAAACGATCAAACAAGACAACATCTGGATTCAATTCTGAAACAAAATCATCAAAAGAAGAAGAATTGAGTTCGATATTTTTTTTCGAAACTCCAAATTCAGACAAATCCACCATAAAATCACTGTCCTGCGCGGCGCTGGCAAAAGTAATTTCGAATCCGTTTGCTGCGAAAATCGAAATCAATTGCATCATTCTACCGCCTGCTGCAGAAGACTTTGGCTCTGGCCAGACAAAGCCAATAATTAAAAGTTTTTTGGACTGTTCCATTTTAATTGGTTTCATTTTACAAAATAATACATTTTTGAACGTTTTTGCACCATTTTTCCTGACTTTCGGTTGTAAAAAAACACTAATTTTGCAAAACTAAATTCTTAGAAATTATGTTGGGATTAAAATTAGCTACAGACCCTCGCTGGGTAAATATCGTCGAGTCAAATATCGAGGAAATTTTAACTGATCACGCATGGTGCGAACAAAAAGCAGCTTCAAACGCCATTAGCATCGTGACGTATAATTCTGAAATAGAAGAATTAGTAACTGAAATGCTGGAAATTGCCAGAGAAGAACTGGAGCATTTTCAGATGGTTCACAACATAATCAAACAGCGCGGACTTACTCTAGGACGCGAAAGAAAAGATCATTATGTAAATGAACTTTTTAAATTCATGAAAAAAGACGGAAGCCGCAGAGACGCGCTTTGCGATAGATTATTGTTTTCTGCCATGATCGAAGCTCGAAGCTGTGAGCGTTTTAAAGTGCTTTCTGAAAATATTAAAGATGAAGAATTAGCCAAATTCTATCGTGATTTAATGATTTCTGAAGCTGGTCATTATACCACTTTTTTAGGATTTGCCAGAAAATACCAAGACAACATTGACATCGACAAACGCTGGAAGGAATGGATCGAATATGAAGGTTCTATTATTACCAATTATGGTAAAAATGAAACTGTTCATGGATAATTTGAGCTCTTTTTTTGACTTTATTTTACATTTAAATACCACAATTCGCTATGCAGAAGAGTAAATCCAGATCAATCGTTTTTAAAATTACGAAGTATTTCGGAATAACTTTCGCGGTTATTTTAGGATTATTATTTTTAACGCCTATCGTTTTTGAGGATCAGATTAAAGACCAAATAAAGAAAACAGCCAATGAAAGGTTGAGCGCAGAATTGAACTATTCTGATGTTTCGGTTTCATTCTTCCGCCATTTTCCTTCTCTGACTTTAACTTTAGACGACTTAAGTCTCAATGGATCGGCTCCGTACACAAACGAAAAATTCATTACTGCAAAAGAGGTTTCTTTTGGGATAAATGTTGCAAGTCTTATTTTTAGCAAATCGGTAAAAATTGATCAGATTTATTTATCGGATTCTTTTATAAACGTAAAAGTGAATCCGAATGGCGAAGCCAATTATAATATCTATAAATCTCAGGAACAAGCTTCTAAAGCTAAAGATAGTTCTGACACTGCTCTAAAACTGGAACGAATTGAGATTTTGAACAGTAAAATTATTTACGATGACAAATCTACAAAAGTTCATTTTGACGCGTACGGATTTAATTATTTAGGAAAAGGAGATTTAAACAAAGCTGTTTTTGATTTGTATTCGAAAGCAAAAATCGAAAAATTAAATATTGTTTACGAAGATGAACCGTATTTAATGAATAAAAAGATTGACGCCGATTTGATTACAAAAGTCAACATCAACTCGCTTTCTTTCTTTTTCCAGCAAAACAACCTAAAAATCAATCAGCTTTTAGTAGATTTCAAAGGAAAATTTGACATTTTAAAGGACGGCTATAACATGGATTTTGTTATTAAATCTGATAATAGCAAACTCTACGATGTATTCACCGCTTTTCCTCCAAAGTATATTACTTGGCTTTCTAAAACAGAATTGCAGGGAAATACCAGCCTTCTGCTGACTTTAAAAGGAAAATATATTACCTCAGAAAATATTGCTCCAGATTTGGATTTGGATGTTAAAATAAATGATGGGTTTGTCAATTATAGCAAAAGCGCATTTCCTGTTTCAAACTTAAATTTAGACATCAAAACAACGGTTCCGTCTTTAAATCCAGATTTAGTTATTGTTGATGCTAAAAATCTATCTTTAAACATTAATCAGGATTATTTAAAATCTAAGTTCTTGGTTAAAGGAATAAATACGCCCGATATTAATGCCGATTTTAAAGCCAAAATCGATCTTGAAAAACTAACTAAAGCGCTCGGAATTCCTGATATTGAATTGAAAGGAAATCTAGTTGGTGATGTAAAAGCAAACGGAGTATTTGATCAAAAGAGCAAACGTTTCCCTGTTACAAACGGAACCATTAATTTGGATAATGGCTATTTAAAAACACCTTATTACCCAAATCCAATTACAAACATTACGATTAAATCGAAAATCGAAAACCAAAAAGGAACTTTCGAAGATTTGAAAGTAAACTTACATCCGACGCAATTTACTTTTGAAGGAAAACCGGTATTTGTTCAAGCCGATTTAAGCAATTTTGACGATTTGAATTATGATATAAAAGCCAAAGGCGAATTGGATGTGAGCAGAATTTACAAAGTCTTCTCTCAAAAAGGTCTTGATTTGGATGGATTTGTAAAAGCCGATTTATCTTTGAAAGGCAAACAAAGCGATGCTGAAAAAGGAAATTACAGCAAATTAAACAACAAAGGAACGCTTGAACTAAGAAACATCGGAATTGCGTCTGAATATCTTCCGAAGAAATTTATTATCAAAGAAGGGATTTTTAAAATCAATCAGGATAAGATGTCGTTCAATAACTTCTTAGCAGCTTACGGCCAGTCCGATTTTAAAATGAATGGTTATTTACAAAATGTTTTTAATTATGTAAGCACCAATACAGGTATTTTAAAAGGTTCTTTTAAAGTGACTTCGCGATATATCAATGTTGATGAATTCATGTCACAAGTCGATCCAAATGCATCTGTAAAACAGACTTCTGCTACAGAAACAAAACAATCTGAAAATGCACAAACTGGAGTAATTATTATTCCAAGCAATCTAAATTTACAATTAATTGCAAATGCTCAAAAAGTAAATTTTGATAAATTAAACCTTCAAAATGCAACTGGGCATTTAACAATGAAAAATGGTAAATTGACGATGCAGAATACTGGTTTCAATTTAATTGGATGCCAAGTTTCTATGAACGCCAACTATCAAGCCGTAACGCCGCAAAAAGCCAACTTTGATTATGCGATAAAAGCCACCGATTTTGATATCAAAAAAGCATATAACGAGATTGAAGTTTTCAGAAAAATGGCAAGCGCTGCAGAAAAAGCACAAGGAATTGTTTCTTTAGACTATCAGTTAAAAGGCCGTTTAAACAAAAACATGGATCCTGTTTATCCTTCACTTTCAGGCGGTGGAACACTTTCTGTAAAAGATGTAAAAGTTCGCGGTTTAAAAATGTTTAATGCAGTAAGCAAACAGACCAATTCGGAGTCGATGAAAAATCCGGATCTTTCGAAAGTAGACATTAAAACCACCGTTAAAAATAATATCGTAACGGTAGAGCGCTTTAAATTTAAGTTTGCGGGCTTCAGGCCAAGAATTGAAGGAACATCAAGTCTAGACGGCAGACTGAACCTAAAAATGCGCTTAGGATTGCCTCCTTTCGGTATTTTCGGAATTCCGTTAACTGTTACAGGAACGCAGGATAATCCTAAAGTTAAAGTGGGAAGAAAAACGGAAGATTTGGAAGAAACAAAAGATACTGAGGAATAGAATTGAAAAATTCCAAATTCCAAATTCCAAAATCCAAATAATAATACCACATCAACCTTTGTTAAAGTTTAAAACTTTGACAAAGGTTTTTTTTAGACCATTATATTCACACTCTTTGTCATTGCGAGGAACGAAGCAACCACACTAACAATAATCACTAATTAAATTTAACACGTGAGATTGCTTCGTTCCTCGCAATGACCAAAAAACAAAAAACCCGATCATTTCTGAACGGGTTTTTTATAAAAAGTAATCTATGGATTATTATGCCTCGAATGGGATAATAGATACATAAGATTTGTTATCTCTTTTCTTTTGGAACTTAACAACTCCAGCTACTCTTGCGTGTAGTGTGTGATCTTTACTGATGTAAACATTTTCACCTGGATTGTGTTTTGAACCTCTTTGTCTAACGATGATGTTCCCAGCAATAGCAGCTTGTCCACCATAAATCTTAACGCCTAGACGTTTTGATTCTGATTCTCTACCATTCTTCGAACTACCGACACCTTTCTTGTGAGCCATGACGTATGAGTTTAAATATTGTTATTATTCTTTAGTAGCTTCTTTTTTAGCTTTTGGAGCTGCTTTTTTTGCTTTTGGAGCTTCTACTTCTTCAGTAGCTGCTTCTTCTGCTACAACCGCTTTTTTAGCTGCTGCTTTTTTAGTTCCTCCTGCTGCAGTAATACCTTCAATTACAATCTGTGTAAGATATTGTCTGTGACCATTTCTTTTTTTGTATCCTTTTCTTCTTTTCTTTTTGAAAACGATAACTTTATCACCTTTTAAGTGTTGTAACACTTTAGCTTCTACTGAAGCACCTTCTATAGCTGGGGCGCCTAAAGTTACATTTCCGTTATCGTCTAATAAAAGAACTTTGTCAAAAGAAATTTTTGAACCTTCTTCGTTAGCTAAACGGTGAACATAAACCTTTAAGTCTTTGCTTACTTTAAATTGTTGCCCTGCTATCTCTACGATTGCATACATACCAAATTGATTTATTGATTTTTAAGGTTGCAAATATACAATTAATAATTTACTGTGCAATCTATAAAAGCAAAAATATTTTCAGTCAAAAAAACCTTGTTTTTCAAGCAGTTTCGCACGATAAACAAAACTATTTTAAAGTAAAAGATTGTTAAAATTTCATTTATTTGAAAACAAATCTGCAATTCATAATTAAAAAAACTATTTTTGATGTAACCAAAATCAACTCTTGTCGACCTACTCTTGTTGATATTTTAAAATTATTAATCTTTATGAAAAAATCAATAATGATGTTAAGTGCTGCATTAATGCTTGGCGGAGTGGCTCATGCCCAAAAAGTAGCTTTTGAAGAATACGATTTAGACAATGGATTGCATGTCATTTTACACAATGATCCTTCTGCTCCAGTTGTGATTACTTCGGTAATGTATCATGTTGGGTCAAAAGATGAACGTCCAGACCGAACTGGATTTGCACACTTCTTTGAACATTTATTATTTGAAGGAACTCAAAATATAAAACGCGGTGAATGGATGAAAATCGTTACCGCAAATGGCGGAGTAAACAACGCCAACACATCTGACGACCGTACTTATTATTATGAAGTTTTTCCTTCTAACAGTTTAGAACTTGGTTTATGGATGGAATCTGAAAGATTGATGCATCCTATTATTAATAAAATTGGAGTTGACACTCAGAACGAAGTCGTAAAAGAAGAAAAAAGAATGCGTTACGACAATCAGCCTTACGGAAATATTCTTCCAGAGGTTAAAAAGAACATGTTCAAAAATCATCCTTACAGATGGACTACGATTGGTTCTATGAAAGATTTGGATGCTGCAACGTTAGAAGAATTTCAAGCTTTCAATAAAAAATTCTATACTCCAAACAACGCTGTTTTGGTAGTTGCGGGAGATTTTGAAAAAACAAAAACAAAAGAATGGATTCAGAAATATTTTGGACCAATTCCAAGAGGTGAAGAAGTTAAAAAACAGACTTATACAGAAGATCCGATCACTCAGACGATTAAAGCGACTTACGAAGATCCGAACATTCAGATTCCGATGATTGTAGCTTCGTACAGAACACCTTCGATGAAAACTAGAGACGCAAGGGTTTTAGATTTGATTTCGTCTTATTTAAGTGACGGAAAAAGCTCTAAACTTTACAAAAAAATAGTTGACGACAAAAAAATGGCGTTACAAATTGGCGCGGTAGGATTTAGTCAAGAAGATTACGGAATGTACATTCTTTACGGACTTCCAATGGCTCCAAACACTACTGCTGATATTTTAAAAGAAATGGATGAGGAAATTGTAAAAATACAAACCGATCTTATTTCTGAAAAAGATTACCAGAAATTACAAAACAAATTCGATAACAATTATGTAAATGCCAACTCGAGCGTAGAAGGAATTGCAGAAAATCTTGCATCGTATTATTTATTGTACGGCGATATTAATTTGATTAATACCGAAATCGACATCTACCATTCTATAACAAGAGAAGAAATTAGAGAAGTTGCCAAGAAATATTTAAATCCAAATCAGCGATTGATTTTAGATTATATTCCTACTCCTAAATCTCAAAACTAAGAATATCGAATCATGAAAAAAATATATCCTTTTTTAATCCTTTTTTTCCTAACTGGAATTATGCAAGCACAAGATCGTCCACAACCCAAACCAGGAAATGCCCCAGTAGTCAATATCAAAAAACCGCAGACTTTTGTTTTAGCAAACGGAATGAAGGTTTTAGTTGTTGAAAACCATAAATTGCCTAGAGTTAGCTTTACGCTTACACTAGACAATGCGCCATTTACTGAAGGCAATAAAAAAGGAGTTGACGAATTGACTAGCAGCTTAATCGGAAACGGAACTAAAAAAACAACAAAAGAAGCTTTTAATGAAGAAATTGATTTCTATGGAGCTAATATCAATTTTACTTCTCAAGGTGCTTACGCGAGTTCATTATCTAAATATTCAGGACGCGTTTTAGAACTTTTGGCAGAAGGTGCTTTACAGCCAAATTTTACTCAAACAGAATTTGATAAAGAAAAAGCAAAACTTTTAGAAGGTCTTAAAGCGGACGAAAAAAGCGTTCCAGCAATTTCTAACCGAGTGGTAGATGTTTTAGCTTTTGGAAAAAACCATCCGAATGGCGAATATCTTTCTGAAGAAACTGTAAAAAATGTTACTCTAGCAGACGTTCAAAACAATTACAATACTTATTTCGTTCCAGAAAATGCTTATCTGGTTGTTATTGGCGATATTAAATTTAAAGAAATAAAAACGGCTGTTGAGAAATTATTCGGCGGATGGAAAAAACAGGCCGCTCCAAAAAACACTTATCCAAGTCCAGTAAATGTTTCTAATTTACAGATCGATTTTGTTGATGTTCCAAACGCAGTTCAATCTGAAATTTCATTGGTAAATACTGTAAATTTAAGAATGAGCGATCCAGATTTTTTCCCTGCAGTTATTGCAAATCAAATTTTGGGAGGCGATTTCAACAGTTATTTAAACATGAATTTACGCGAACAGCACGCTTGGACGTATGGCGCGAATTCAAGCATCGGAAGCGGAAAATATGTTACTAAATTCAAAGCTTCATCGGCAGTTAGAAATACCGTAACAGACAGTGCCGTTGTTCAATTTGTAAAAGAAATCAAAAGAATTAGAACAGAAAGAGTTGATCCAGAAGTTTTAAGAAACGTAAAAGCGGGCTATATCGGAAGATTTGTAATGCAGGTTGAAAAACCGCAAGCTGTTGCGCGTTACGCCTTAAACATCGAAACAGAAAAACTTCCTGCTGATTTCTACGAAAAATACATTCAGACTATTAATAATGTTACAGCAGACGACATTTACCGCGTTGCCAACAAATATTTCTTATTAGACAACATGCGTATTGTAATTATTGGTAAAGGGTCTGATGTGATTTCTGGTTTAGAAAAATTACAAATTCCGATCAATTATTTTGACAAATACGGAAATCCAGTTGAAAAACCGGCAGCTAAAAAAGAGGCTCCAAAAGATATTTCAGCAAAAACAGTTTTTGAAAACTACATTAATGCTATCGGTGGTGAAAAAGCAGTTACTGCAGTAAAAACATTGTACATGAATGGTTCGACAACTGTTCCGCAAGCTCCTACTCCACTGACTTTTACTTCTAAATTAGATTCAAAAGGAAAAATGATGGTTTCGCTTTCAATGGGAACTATGAATTTAATGAAACAAGTGGTTAATGAAAAAGGCGCCTACGTTGAACAGCAAGGACAGCGTAAAAATCTTGAAGGTGAAGATTTGGCCGAAATGAAAGCAAATGCCGCGCCTTTTGAAGAATTACAGCTTGTAAAAAGAACCGACCTAAAAGTTGAAGGAATTGAACCAATCAACGGAAATGACGCTTATGTAATTAAAGACGGTAAAACAAAATATTATTATGATGTGAAATCGGGCTTAAAAACGGCTGAATCTAAAGTTCGCGAACAAGGCGGAAAATCGGTAGAACAAATCACAAATTTCAACGACTATAAAGAAGTAAAAGGCGTAAAAGTTCCTTTTAATTTAGTTCAGAATGTTGGTTTCGAATTGGACATCAAAATGTCTGACATCAAAATAAACGAAGGAGTTTCTGAGAAAGATTTCCTATAAGATACAAAACCACTAAGTCGCTAAGCCTCTAAGATTTTTATCAGCTTTGTCAAATTTTAAAACTTTGACAAAGCTTTTTTTTTCGCTAAGTTTTGTCAGGCTGAGCGGAGTCGAAGCCCAAGTCTTACTTCTTCGCCGATAAATAAACTCCGATTAAAATAACAAAAGCACCAACTGACTGAATCGGAGTCAAAAATTCATTATCTAACAATCCCCAGAAGAATGCTACAATTGGAATCAGATAAGTTACTGATGTTGCGAAAACTGGCGACGATATCTGAATCAGTTTAAAGAAAAGAATATTAGCTATTCCTGTTCCTAAAACCCCTAAGATCATTACAAAAAGTATAGAATGCTGTGTTTCTGCAAAATGTATTTTCTGGCCGATATCGGTTGTGCTCAGAATAATTAAAGCTGGCAAAAATAAAACGGCAAAATTTCCTGTTGTAATGCTAACCGAATTTAAGTCGTGAAGATATTTCTTAATCAGATTTACGTTGATTGCATAACTAAGCGTCGCAATTACAACCAATACAACATAAAGATAATTTTGCGTTCCGCTTGAAGAATCTCCGCTTAAAACCAAAAGCAGACAGCCTACAAGCCCAACAAAAACGCCTAAAACTTGTCGCCTTTGAAACTGAATTCCAAAAGCTATAATTCCCAAAACTAAAGTATTTAAAGGCGTTAACGAGTTTAAAATCGCCACAATTGAACTACTTACCTGAGTTTCTGCAATCGCAAAAAGGTAAGCTGGCATAAAAGTTCCGAAGAGAGAAGTTATAGCAACATACTTCCACTGGCGGCGAGAGATTTTTTTCAAACTATTAAAACCAAAAATCAACAAAAACAGCGCGGCAAAAATAATTCGGAACGAACCAACTTGAATAGCAGTCAGTCCGATTAACCCCTTTTTTATTAAAATAAAAGAACTTCCCCAGATAAGAGAAAGAATCGCTAAGTAAATCCACTTTAACTGTTTTGTGTCCATAAATTGTTATTTACTGCAAATTTGTAATTATTTTACGAACTGAGCATTCTCTTTTTATTAATTTTGCAAACAACCTAATTCGCAATTTAAAATTTATATATAATGAAAATTTCAAAAATCTTAATCGCTGCAACAATCGCTGGTTTAGTATTTGTTGGCTGTAAAAAAGAAGAAGATAAAAGTCTTCAAGTTGTAAATGCAGAAAAAACTGCTCCAAAAGAACATAAACCAATTGCAGCAGAAAATTTACAAACTGCAAGTTTCACAATTGATGGAATGACTTGTGCGGTAGGATGCGCTAAAACAATCGAAGAAGAATTAGCAAATTTGGACGGAGTTGACAAAGCAACTGTTGATTTTGATAAAAAAACAGCAACTGTAAGTTTTGATAAAACAATTCAAAATCCAGAATCTTTAACAAAAGTGGTTCAAGAAACTGGAGATGGAAAGACTTATAAGGTTTCGAATTTTAAGTCTTAAATTCAAAAATTCAATTACTAAAAAAGGTGTTCAAATTTGAACACCTTTTTTAGTATATATTTGTTGAGAAACTGCTTGGGTGCACGAGCGGGACGCTCGCGCCAGCGTGGGTGTCTCGTCCTGAAAAAAGTTTACATATTTATACTTAATCCTAAAATAGATTTACAGTTGAGTTTTAGTCCTATTATAGGTTTACAATGATAGGATTTTTTACGTAATAATTCTTCCATAATTTTTCTGTCTTTAAATTATATTTATGCACTTGATTTGGTGTAAGATTGCCGATGC
>NZ_JBYNWZ010000006.1:0-307223 GCF_057799715.1 Flavobacterium sp. 38
GCATCGGCAATCTTACACCAAATCAAGTGCATAAATATAATTTAAAGACAGAAAAATTATGGAAGAATTATTACGTAAAAAATCCTATCATTGTAAACCTATAATAGGACTAAAACTCAACGGTAAATCTATTTTAGGATTAAGTATAAATATGTAAACTTTTTTCAGGACGAGACATCGTTGCGGGCACGAGCGGGACGCTCGCGCTAGCATAATAGATGACAGCGATACGCTAACAACACTAAATACGCAAACAACCAAAACCCAAAAGATTAACAAAATTTTCGGATAAGAATAAAAACCATTATACAAAAACAAACGTAAATAAGCTGATTATAAGTTTTATAGAATATAAAAAGAATAAAATGCGTTACAAAAATATCCTTCTTGTGGATGATGACATTGATGATACCGAATTGTTTTTAGAAGCTCTGAATTCAATGCAGACAAATGCTGTATATCGTACCGTATCAAATCCTAAAACCGCTCTAGCAGAATTAAGAAATGCAGAACAGCTTCCTGATCTTATCTTTTTGGATTATAATATGCCTATGATAAACGGACTCGATTTTCTAAAGCAGATGAAATCAGAAAAGAAATTTGAGCAGATAGAAGTAGTTTTAATTTCTACTCCTCCTGAAGAATTCATGTATGCCTGGCTTAAAAAAAATGATATCTCTGTTGAATACATTTCGAAACCAGATAATTTTGATGAAATTAAAGAGATGTTCAGTAGATTTGTGAAATAAACAAATTCTATTGAACTAAATCACACATCAAAGATAAAAGTTTGTTTTGTAGCCTTTAATTTCTTTACTATCGCCGACGCCATTACTATATTCTAAAATTCTCAGGAACCATTTAGATTAGTCTTTATAAAGAATAAGCTTGTAATGTTTTTTTTGCCCATTTTCCCCAGTCTTTCAAAGCATCTAGAAGTATTTTGTTTAGTCCTTTATTGTCAGTAGGTTTACCTTTGATTGGTGGTGCTAAATCTTTGTCAGAAACTGGAATTTCGGTAACCTTTGTAGCAAACCACGTCATGTTTTCATGTGGCATGGCCAATCCTAAAATTGTTCCGGGCAATCCTGTAAAAGATTCAGGGCCGCCAGAAAACGGAATTTGAATCGTGTAATAGGCAACAACATAAACAGAATCGAGAACTATAGCATTTGCTCTGCGGCATTCATAACCCGCAATTTCTCTGGTCTCATCGGTAATTTTCCAATCAATTTTGCGCAAACTGTCTTTAACTAAGTATAAATCATCATAAACATTTTTTTGTGTAATACTGGTTTTCGTATCCAGATCTGTGGCGATAACATTTTTTAAATTAGCCATTGCGTCATCTGCAATCCAACTGTTGTTGCTAGTCGATTCAGTGCTTTCATTCCATTTATACAAACTTTTGTTTTTGGAAAAGCTAAGTGTGCTTTTTACAGTTTTAAATTGTGGATTGTTTTTTTTATAACCTTCGAAAGCTAATTTATAGTAACTGTCCGTTTCTCCTTTTATTTTTTTTGTAATCAAAGCATACATATTCGATTTTTTCTCAAATTCGATTACGCCATTTTCTACAAAGTGGTCATTTTGTGCAAAAGTATTGCAGCTTGCCAATACAGTTATTATAATTAAAATGCGATTTAGTATTGTTTTCATGGTTTTAGTTTTGTTTAATTTCTCCTCCGCCCATTTTGCTGAAATCCCAGCTTACAGAGAACATAAAGTATCTTTGAATAGTGGTGTAAGTGCTTTGATTGATATTTCCATTAAATGCAGAACGATTAAATCCTACATTTTGGTTTAAAAGATCTCTTCCGGTTATAGAAACTCTTAAATTATCTGATTTTAAGAATTTTTTGGTGATCGATGCATTCCAAAGAAAACGTTCAAAACTCTCCTGAATCACTTGCGTTTTTCCATTATATTGATAATTACCATCTGTGCTAATTTCTAGTTTGAAAGGTAATTGTATACTGGCCCAGAAATTCCCATTAAAACCCCAGCCATTACTATCACTATTTTCGTTGATGCTTGCATCAGCCACGTTGTAAGTAGGTCCGAAACTAGTATTAAAATTATATTTTTTTTCTTTATTCTTTGATAAGTTTAAATTAAGAGAATACGTTGAATTTTTAGTTTGATTCAGTTGCGTATTGATGTAATTGTAGTTTACATTTTTGTTAGCGCTGAAACCAATTCCTGCTGTCATGTCTATGGCTTTGATTGTTTGGCCGAAATTACCATTCAGAAAATAACTTGTTGCAGCTTTGTTTTTTAGGTTTACAAATTGAGAAATACTTTGTCCTCTATCATTTGTAACCACATTGCTTATTATCGGATTTAGCGTAATATTATATGATCCATTAACCGAAAAATATTGATTGCTTAGTACTTTATACGAATAATAATTTCCTCTAAAAGTATTTTTAAAAGAAGGATCTAAATTTGGATTACCCACAATCGTATTTAATGGGTTTTGATTATTTCGTATTGGCTGTATTTGATCTAGTGTCGGCTGCTCCGTGTTTCCGTTATACGACAAACGCAATACTTCTCTTTGTTTAAAATTATATTGATAGCTCATCTGAGGCATGTAGTTGATAAATTTTTGCGTAAAAGAACTATCCGTATAAACATCATATTGTTTAAAGTTTACACCACTAAATTTTGAACCAAAAGAAAAAACAGTTTTATTCTTTTTGTAATTAAAAATCGCTCCAATTTGGTTTATCGTTTGGTCTAATTCATAATTATTGCTAAAAATAGAATCCAAAACATTATAATCGCCATTTGGAGACTGATTAAAAGATTTACGATCCGCTTTTCCGTTGCTAATGTTGAATCCATAATTAAGAATTACAGATAGACTTTTGGATAGGGGTTCGGTATAGATTAAATTTGATTTAAAAGCAGTATTGCTAATATTGTTGACTTTCTTTTGATCGACTACTTTGGTGCTATCTGGACTAATTACGGATGCTGTAAAAAATTCAGCCCTAGAATTTAAATAACCATCACTTTTGCTATCGGTGCTTGATTGGCTTAAATTAAGAGATAATGTTCGACCTTTTTTCTTAAGCCTTTTGGTTAATAAAGTATTTATATTAAATGTTTTATCATCAGCATCGTTTGTAGTTGTCTGTTTCAAATTGTTCAATTGGTTACCTTGTTCGTCAGTACCTTTTCGCATCTCTGCTTCACTTGAATTGCTTTTTTTAAATAACCCATCAACATTTAATTTTAAAGTCAAAGTAGTATCAATTTTAATTTCATAAGCCAGATCGAGTTTGTTTTTAGTCATGTTTTTTTCAAAACTCTTGTCTGAAGTATTATAAATGCTGCTAGAACTTAAATTTTGCTGGTTAATATCATTTCGATTTCCTGAAAGTTTGATATCGCCAATTTTATAATTTGCATTGATCGATTCTTTATCTTCGTTCCATTTATTGTCAAAATGTATTCCGCCAGTTTGCACTACCGGAATCCCTTCACCATTAAATTGTCCATCCCAACTTTCAAATTCATCATTACCACTGTTCGTAAAATAAATACCGCCGTCATCAGTTACCTGATAACTGGTTTGGCCATATTTATCTTTATCTCCCCATCCTAATCCTACTTGTCCAGTGTTGCCTAAAATGCCATAAGCAGCTAATTTTTTCTTATCCCAAAACTTATTAAACATGGCTTGGCCTTTGTAATAATTATCAGTTCCTCCTCCGAGTTCTACTTTCCCGAAATGGCCATTTTTTTTGTCTTCTTTAAGTTTAACATTTAGCGTTTTGGTTTTCTGGCCATCATCAATTCCTGTAAAAGCCGCTTGATCACTTTTTTTGTCGTACAATTGTACTTTATCAACCATGTCTGCACGTAGATTTTTTGTAACTAAAGTGGGATCATCGCCAAAAAATTCTTCACCATCAACCAAAACTTTGGTTACAGTTTCGCCTTGAGCGGTAATTTTCCCATCCTTATCAATTTGTATTCCAGGGAATTGTTTAATCAGATCTTCCACCTTTGCATTAGGTTCTATTTTAAATGCCTTAGGATCAAATTCTAATGTATCTCCTTTGATTTTCATGGCGGCTCTATTGCCTTTTATAATTACTTCGGTTAGTAATCTTCCCTTATCGGCCAAATTAATTTTGCCATAATCTTTGATTAAGTTTGTAGAATCTACTGAAAATTGATCTACAAAATCGGCATATTTGGGATAAGAAACCAGTAAAATAAATTTACCGGCTTTAATATTATTCAACTCAAAAGAGCCATTTTCTTTAGCTCGTGTAAATTTTACTAAAATAGAATCTTGTGCTCTTAACAAAGAGACTGATGCTTTCGCTAAATTAGACTTGTTTATGGTATCTGTTACATATCCTTTGACTGTACCGGATATTTGTGCTTGTAAATTATTTGATAAAAAAAGAAAGCAACATAATAATAATAGAATTGTTTGTCTCATTAATTGGTTTGTGGTTTTTTGAAAAAAGGCAATAATAGTTCTATTCTATTTTTTGAGAAATAGAAATAAAATGCATTTGTTTTGTGAGTGGTTTATTTAGTAAGAAGATTGTAGATGCTACAAGAGAAATTGAAATAGAACCTTTTTATACAGTTTTGCAGAAGTAGATTGATGTGGTTTTGTGAAATTCATAATTTTTTAATAAGGTTATGATTGTTAGTTTTGTGAGTTTTAACTATTTATAATGATAATGTTTAATAAAATAGTTAAATATTGATACGTTTCAAATGTATGTAAAAATACTACAATGTAACAAAGGCCTTTGCTTTTTATTAACAATTACGGATTGTAGGAATCCCAATTTTATCTTTGGAGAAATGTAAATTAAAAACCAAGTTGTATTTATAATTTAGTGGAGCAAAAAAATAAATAGGTTTACATATTAAATTGGGGGTGTAATAAAAAAATGGCGCCAATTGAAGACAATTGGCGCCATTTGGCTTTGTGACCTGTAGTTTACAATTTAAAAATCATTTTATAAATAATTAAGAAATCGGTCTATTTTTCAATTGATTCAGATAAAATAATTCTTTTATCGAGAAGCAGTTGTATATATTGTGAGAGTTTAATTTGAAATCGATGATATAAAATTCTAATGCAATACCTTTTAATGTAAAGGTGTGAGAATTATGGCTCATTAAAATTGAGCTTCTATAATAGTAGTATCAGATTCAAGATTAATATGCTGAATGTTGTTTGATGGTTTTTCATCCCAATCGCCCCAATCTCCATTATAGATCTTTAAGCAGATCATTTCATTATTTTCTCCCTGCAATATGCGTGTACTAGAGAGACTGCATTTATTTTTACTAAGAGTTGATTTGGTGGTTTCCATAACTGAGTATTTTAAGAATTAATCAATTTTAGATACGTTAAGTGTATCTGTTTTGTGTAAGAATGCTTCTTTGTGGGTAGCACTTGAACTTTCATCTTCGCAAAGATGTTCACAGCCATAATTTAAAACTGATGTAAGAACTACAATAATGATAAATAGAATCTTAAACTTTTTCATGTAATTTTTATGATTGATTTGTTTTTACAAAGATAAATTCAAGCTTGCGTATATCTTACAGAATTATATTCTATATTTTATATAATTCCCACTTATTGAGGTGATTATTGTTGTTTTCTTACTGAATTTAGAAGCTAATTTGTGCTTTAAATGCTTATAAAATAACCAAACATGGGAATTATGTAACATTGAAATGGTAATTATACAAATCGCCCCTTCAATTCTATTGATCTTTGTAAGATTCTCAAGTGTAATCCCAAAAATGAAATATCATGGATAAAAGAGGGCCAATCATAATTATAGAAGAAAATATAGAAGATCGCCGTTTATTTGCCCAGATTTTTTTGGAATTAACGATAGGCAATAAAATATTATATTTTGATACACTTCAAGAATCATACGAGGAATTACTGTCACATAAAGTAAAACCTTTTCTGATTTTTGCCAATATTCTTCAATTTGAAGAAAAAAACAAGCATAAGAATTTGGAAAATCATACTATGACCAGCCAAAAACTAGATTGTCCTTGTTTGTTTTTTTCAGTTTTGTTTCCAAACTGCTTTATTATAGATACGTATTCTGTTCCTGCAAAGAGTTATTTCATAAGTCCTTACAGTGAAGAAAAATTCAAACAAGTATTGTATACTATCATTCAATTTTGGACTGCAAAAAATGACCAATCGAAAGAAGATAAAGAACGAAAAGCAAAATTTAAACTTCTAAAAAACAAACCCATCTAAAAAACTAGATGGGTTTTAGTTTTTATAAATTTCGATTAGGATTTGTACCATCTTCGTTATTTAAATCTCCAAGATCTTCATTGTCTAAATCTTCATTACTGATGTCTTCATTGTCAAATTCATCATCCAGTTCGTCACTTTCTAAATCCTCATCATCAAATTCGTCTGTGTAACTTTCTTCATTGCCAAGTTTTTCATTGCCAAATTCTTGACTGCCCAATTCATTTGTGTCCAAATCGTTTCCATAATCCGGCTCTGCATTGTCAGATATAGAGTGATCTGGGGGTGTGTCAATATCTGGATCTTGATAGTTTTCTTTATTTTGAAAATTCTCCTCTCTCAGAGTATAATTTTCTTTTTCTTCTAAACTCATAATACAATTTTTTTAAATGTTATTTTTTAGATGACCCTGATTCTTTTTTAGAACCTGAAGAAGCTTTAGAACCGCTTTCTTTTTTATCCATTTTTTTGTCTGATGCTTTAACACTATCAGCACTTTTTTTGTTTGAAGTTGCCATAATATAATTCTTTAAATTTGTTAATAAGTCAAATGTAAAGCGTCTATAAATCATTATTTTACATATAGATTGACTTCAAGTTGTATAATTATCAGTTTCGAGATTTTCATTAAAAAAAACACCTGCAAAAAATCACAGGTGTTTTCAAAGTAAGAAGTAGTAACAGTAAATTCTTATTCAGCAACTGCAGCAAAATTCACTAGATTGAGCGCGACATCATTTAAGATGCAATCTGCTTCTTTCTCTTCTGCAAGCGTCTGAGTCAATAATTTTGCGGCATCATTTTCACCAATTGCCTTTGCAAAAGCAACCAATGTTCCATAAGAAGCAATTTCATAATGCTCGATTTTTTGTGAAGCTGCTATAATTCCAGCATCTCTAACAGGGCCTGGAGCCGTCTCTTCTAAAATGCTGTCTCCTTCTTTTAGCAGACCAGCCATAGCTTCGCATTTTTTTCCTTCGGCTTTCTCACCTAATAAATCAAAAACCTGTTCCAATCTTGAAACTTGGTTTTGAGTGATAGCAAGATGTTCTAAAACAGCACCTGCAAGTCCCGCAGCAGATGCATTAGCCGCCATTTTAGGCAAAGCACCTACCAAGGCATTTTCGGCCCAGTAAATATCTTTTAAACTGTCAATAAATAAATCTTTCAATTCTGTAGCCGCATCTGCTGCTGGCTCTACAATATTTTTTGCAGTATTATTTTTTATATCTTTTGTTTGGCTCGCTTTTGGCTGAGCCGCATTTTTCTGACCTTGTTTTTCTGAATTTTTCATTTTTGTTTTTTTTTTGATATTAGATATATAAGTTTGGTTCACGCTGCCAAAAACGATGTTTGCTCATTGCGTTTATGAAATCCTGAGCAAAGGCTTCAGTTGCGATTTCGCTCGTAAGGATTATACCTTCATCTTCATTGGTGATTTTTGAAGCAAATGGTGCTCCGCTGATAATTTCAGAAGCTTCTCCATCGGCACCGATTACTTTGCAGTGTTTGTAAGCGTCATTCAAGTATTCCATCACATCATCATTTTCTGCTAGTACATTTAAGCCTAAACCATGTGGCACATAAACGGCATCAAACAAAACCGATGATGCAGTAAGGAAACTGAACTCTGCAGCAAGCGCTCCATCAGAATCGGTTAAAACAGAACCTAAGTGCGGTGCAATAACACAGCCTTTGGCACCTGCTTTTTTGAGTGCATTTTTGATATTCATAACAGACGCTTCAGAAACGCCGTCAGAAACTAAAATGGCTACTTTTCTAGATTCTATAGTAGGCGAGTTGGTTGGATTATTAACCATGCTTAACGCCTGCGAAGATTCTACTTCAGAAGTATTTGGATGCGGTTCCTGAGTTCCTGCTTCTTCTGTTTCTGGAGAAACACCTTTGTTAATTGGAGTTTCTAAAATCGGTGGCACAGTAGCGCCAAGTCCAACAGCTACTTTTTCGGCAAGTTCTGTATCAACTTGAGACAATAAAGCTAGCATTCGTACTCTAATGGCAGTAGTTTCTACTTTTCCAAGTTCAAAACGCAATGCTTTTACGATATGGCTTTTTTCTTCTGGTGTCTGGCTGTTAAAAAACAGTTTTGCCTGTCCGAAATGATCTGTAAAACTTTCGCTTCTTGCTCGTACTTTATGTGCATCTACACGTTCGTTAAAGCTAGCAAAACCGCCTTCTGCAATTTTTGCCTGATACGGACATCCGCCGCCTAATGAATTGGGGTGATAGCTTACACGTCCTTTATTAATTTCCTGACGCATGTGCCCGTCACGCTGATTGTTATGGACTGGCGCAACGCTTCTGTTGATCGGAATTTCATGAAAATTCGGACTTCCTAATCTTGATAATTGCGTATCGGTATAAGAAAATAATCGTCCCTGTAAAAGCGGATCATTGGTAAAATCAATTCCTGGTACAACGTGTCCCGGATGGAAAGCGATCTGTTCTGTTTCTGCAAAGAAATTTTCAGGATTTTTGTTCAAAACCATTCTTCCTACTATAGTTACCGGAACTAATTCTTCGGGAACAATTTTGGTTGGATCCAAAAGATCAAAATTATATTTATGTTCGTCTTCTGTTGGAATAATCTGAACGCCTAATTCCCATTCTGGGAAATTTCCCATTTCAATGGCTTCCCATAAATCTTGTCTGTGAAAATCTGGGTTTTTTCCTGAAATTTTCTGCGCTTCGTCCCAAGCAACGGCATGTGTTCCTAATTTTGGTTTCCAATGGAATTTTACAAAAACCGATTCTTCCTGTGCATTTACCAGTCTAAAAGTATGCACGCCAAAACCTTCCATCATTCTGTAACTTCTCGGTATCGCACGATCAGACATGACCCACATAATCATGTGCATGGATTCTGGCATTAAAGAAATAAAGTCCCAAAAAGTGTCGTGTGCCGATGCAGCTTGAGGAATTTCGTTATGAGGTTCTGGTTTTACGGCATGAATTAAATCTGGAAATTTAGCCGCATCTTGAATAAAAAATACCGGAATATTATTGGCTACCAAATCATAAATTCCTTCCTGAGTATAAAACTTTACCGCAAATCCTCGAGCATCTCTAGCAAGATCTGTAGAGCCTCGTGATCCTGCAACGGTAGAAAATCGAGCAAAAACAGGTGTTATTTGTCCTTTTTCCTGTAAAAATCCTGCTTTTGTCAATTCTGGAATCGGATTTGTTACTTCAAAAAATCCATGCGCTCCAGATCCGCGGGCGTGTACAATACGTTCTGGAATTCTTTCGTGATCAAAATGTGTAATTTTTTCTCTTAAAATAAAATCTTCTAATAAAGAAGGTCCGCGGTCTCCAGCTTTAAGCGAATTATTATCATCGTTAATTCGAACACCTTGATCTGTGGTTAAAAATTTGTTTGTTCCATCGGAGGTATTGATGGATAAATCTCGTTGTTTTTCGTCTTGAAAATTTTTCATGTTGTTTCTAGAATTAGTTAAAAACTTTACAATAAAATACAGTCTTATCTTTCAGGTTTGTAGGTAGTTGCAGGCTGTAAATTATCAGGTATTTCAAATTTAAATTTTAAGATTGAGCCGTTTTTATAGAATTTTAAACCATTATTCTACAATTGCCACAAAACAAAAAATCTTCAGAAGTGAAGATTTTAGAATTATGCTGAAATGCATTCTGTATAAATTTGCGTGCTGAAAATGATAGATATAAAAAATCAAAAAGTTTTTAGAAATTAGGAATCCGAAGGATTCAAATATTTATAGCAAAAAAGCTTGCCTGTACAATGTGACCCCGAAGGGGGTATATTCGCGATGTAACACAAATTCTATAAATATTTTAATCCTTCGGATTCTTTTGGGTAAATTTCAAATGGCTTGAATTTTATCCAACAGATTTATTATTATCTTTTAAAATGCTTTTACGAAGGCAAATAAATAGAGACTGTTGTTCCTTTATTGGGTTCGCTCCAGACTCTTATATATCCTTTATGATTATAGACAATCTTTTGAACCAAAGTCAATCCGAGTCCGCTTCCGTATTGTGCGTCATTGCTTTGAAGTTTATAAAAAGGATTAAAAATTAGTGCTTCAAAATCTTTGTTAAAACCAATGCCATTATCGCTTACAAATAGCTTTACATAATTTACTTCTGGATTAGCTCCAAAATCTACTATCTCTTCTGGAGCCACATTTTCTGCTCCAACTGTAATTTCTGAAACAGCACCTTCTTTGGCATATTTAATAGAATTGATGATCAAATGCGAAAAAAGCTGCTGCATTTGTAAAGGAATAACGTGAAGAGTAGGCAAGGGCTCTAGATTTATAACTGGTTTCTTTTCGTTTATGACTGTTTTTAGATCATTAACGGTTTTCTTCAGTACCACATTTAAATCGGTTCTTTTAAAGTCTTTGTCTTTTCGGTTAAAGTTTATTTTCGAATATTCGATAACATCTACAATAAGCTGATTCATATTATTGGCCGAACTTAAGAGACGGTTCAAATTGTATTTTCCAGTTTCAGATATTGTTTTTTCGCTGTCTAAAACCTTTTTTCCGAACATATAAATTTTTCGGATAGGTTCCAGCAGACTTTCGCTTGCCGCAGAAGTAAAAGACTCTAATTGTTTATTGTACGCTTGCAGTTCAGCGTTTTTTATTTTTAAAGATTCATTGCTCTGCTCTAATTCGGTAATGTCTTCCAGTGCAATTAAAATCATTCCCGCTGGAGCAGAATTTACAATAGGCGAGGCATTGATTAAAATTGTTTTTTTCCCTATTATATCAAAATCAAACTGCAATTTTAAACTTTTTAAAATTTCATTTTGTGTCGTTTTTTTTAATATGGATTCTTTAAAGGAAGGAATATTCCAATGTGACTTTCCTATTTCTAAAATCGAAAAACCTTCCGTATGCTCTTCTGTTGTTTTAAAATACTCGTAGAAAGCGGGATTGGCACTTTTTACGACATAATTTTTATCAATAATAATCAAAGGTTCTCTTATGGTTTTTACAATCGATTCATAAAAATTACGCATAGAAGCCAGTTCTTCTCTATGTTCTTTCAATTCATCATTAATGCAAGACAGTTCTGCATTGTTGGATCGAAGTTCGACAGTCGAATTTTCAAGCTGATAATTGATGATTTGCAATTCTTCTGTACTGCTCAATAATTCTTCATTAGCAGTCTGAAGTTCCTCAAAATAAATCTGCTGTTCTTCAGTTACTTTTTTAAAATCACCTCTAAGCTGTGTTAATTCCTTTTCAATCTGTTTGGTATAATCTGGATCTACGCCTTGCGTCCGTTCAGTTTTGTCTAGATTATTGATTTTTCTGCAGAATATAATCAGCAGCAATTCTGGATGATTAGGAAGATAAATAACCTCAAAAGAGGTCATAAAAGATTGATTTTTTATAGCTGTAAATTCACCAGAAAAATTCTTTTTCTCATTTCGGGCTTTCAAAATATAATTGCGCAGTTCAAATTTGAGTTCGTCACGCACCATGTTTATAATATTAAAACTTGGTTTTCCCGAAGCAGGCTGTAAAAATGGGCTGGTATCACCGTGAAAATAAACAATTTCCAAATCTTCATTAATGACTACTGTCGCAGGAGAAAACTGCTCTAAAAGTATATCTGAAGCGATTTTTTTATAATCTTTTTCATTTGAATCTGTCTGAATAGGCTGTTTAATGCTAATATTCACAGGATATTCTGAATGAAATTTTTCTTTAGGCTGAAGCTGCGGTACTTTCTTGCGGGAGTATATTTTATCAGTTTTGTCAATTGCTGTAAACAAATGCGGAACGTGATGCGCCCATTCAGATTTTCCCAGAAAAAGAATTCCGTTATCTCTAAGTGCATAATGAAACGACGCCAAGACATCATTTTGCAAATCTGCATCAAAGTATATTAATACATTTCTGCAAGAAATAAAGTCAATTTTTGCAAAAGGAGCATCTTTGGTCACATCATGAACGGCAAAAATGCACATATCGCGAATAACTTTGTTTACATGAAAACTGTTGTCTTTTTTATTAAAATATTTTTCGAGCCTGGCATCGCTTATATTTTTTACGTCCTGTAAACTATAAACTCCTGCACGAGCTTTTGAAATGCATTTTTTAGATAAATCGGAGGCAATAATCTGAACTTTTACAGCTGTTTTGTTTACAGACTCCAAATAATCGTGAATGCAAATCGCAATAGAATAAGCTTCTTCTCCTGTAGAACATCCGGCGCACCAGATACGTATTGTTCCACTCGTGATATTATCTATTAGTGATGGAAATGTATTTTTGCATAAATTGTCAAAAGCTTCCTGATCGCGAAAAAAGTACGTTACAGGAATTAATAAATCATTAAAAAGCAAATCTTGCTCAGCTTCATTATTTTTCAATACATTCAAATACCGCTCTATAGTTTCCTGTTTAGTTGCCACCATTCTTTTTGCAATTCTTCGGCGCAAAGTAGTGTGTTTATAATGCTGAAAATCGGTTCCTGTTTTTTGCAGCAGTATAGAAACAATCTGTTCAAACAATTCCTGTTCGTCTGGTATAGCTTCCTTTTCTTCATAAGAGTACGTCAGTATTTTACTTTTATGAATGTCTCGTAATTGGCTTGTAACCTCATGAGGAGAAACAAAATGATCGATATAGGCCGTTGTGGTTTCATTTTGCACAAATCCGCCTTTAGAAACAACGGCTACCGTAGTGCCGCCCGCTTCTTTTAGTTTTTTAAGACCTGTAGATCCGTCAAAAGGAGTCCAAGCGAGCATTAAACCTACACTGTATTTCTGATAAGTTTCGCCTATTGCTTCAAAAAAGATATCGAAACAATTGTTGGTTTTGTTGCTTCGGTTGGTATATTTTAGTTGCAATGTCCCGTTTTCTACAACTAGGAGATTATTTTCAGGAATAAGATAAATAGTATTGGGCTGAATATTAATATCATGAATAATTTCAACAACTGGCATTTTTGAATCTGCAGAAAGTGTCGCTGCAAGATTTTCTGATTGGGGCGAAGACAAATCTTCAAAAATAATATAAGCCATTCCCGAATCTGCTGGAAAATGAGAAAGCACATTTTTTAGTAAGTCTATTTCTTTTGCTGCTGCTCCAACGGCTACAACGGGAAAATTATGTTGAGTAATTTTTTCTGATGTTACTTCATTAGTTTTCATTTGTTTACAAGGTTTATGGCAATCTTATAATTTAAAATGTTGTTTGGTGTAAAAAACAGACTTCTAAAACTTTAAAATTTGCAACAAACAAAAGTTATTGTTTTGAAAATCAAATTATTAATTAAATAATCGAACTATGAAAAATGTAATTGCATGCCTTTGTATGATCCTATTTTTCGGATTTGCATCAGCTCAGGAAACTCCTGCACAGAAAAAACAAAGTACGGATACTACTCACACGAAAAGTAAACATCCTACAAAAACACAAAAAAGCTCCACTACTAAAAAGGGAGATACAATCAACAGACAGCGTACTGATAAAAAAGGAAAAACGGTCAAGTCTGGAACTGTAAACAAGACCCCACAAAATCAAGATTCTATTAGAACAAGACCGTAATGGATTTTTCGTCAATAAAGTCTATTTTTATTAAAAGTAGACTTTATTGATTTTTCAATTGCTGTCATAGATACTGTAAATGCACACTCAGGACTTATTTATGAGGTTGATTACAGCACTCTATATTAGATCGTTTTATAAGATTGATTTGATATCTTTTCAAGTAAATATAATCTTACTTTTGGAGAGCTTCTTGTATTTTTATGATAAAGATTTTCATAATTCCCATTTTCCTGTTAGTTTTTTTAGTCAATAGTCCCTAGTCCTTAGTTTTAGGCTAACGCTAATGCTAAAAAAAACTAAGGACTGGGAACTAAGGACTAGGGGACTAAAGACTACAGACTCTAAAGCTAGTACTAAGAAGGAAGAAAAATACTTATAGCAGTGCCCACATCTACGGTGCTATCAACTTGAATAAAACCATTGTGATTGGAAACAATTTTTTTGACCAAAGTAAGTCCTAGACCGCTTCCTGAATATTCATCTTTACTGTGGAGTCTGTAGAACGGCTCAAAAATACGATTTTCAAAATCTTTGCCGATTCCGATGCCATTATCGCTAACAGTAATTTTGACGTATTCGATTTCTGGATTTCCTGCTAATTTTGTTATCTCTTCCGACGTTGCTTTTACAGATTCAATCTTAATTTGAGGCGCAACATCTTCTTTAGAGTATTTTATTGAATTTAAAATCAAATTGGTTAGCAATTGCTGTATTTGAAAATTAATGGCGTGTATGCTATTTTCTTCAATAGCAAGCTCAATTACAGCTTCTTTTTCTTCAATAGAATCTTTGATATCATTGAGCGTTTTTTTGAGAAGGAGCGTAAAATCGGTTTTTTTTGATTTTTTTTCGTTAAAACTTATTCTCGAATAATTGATAAGATCAGTAATCAACTGACTCATATTTTTTACCGAATACATCGCACGCTGCAGATTGTGTTTTCCGTTTTCTGATAAACTTTTTTCTTTATCAAAAATCCTCTCGCAAAGCATGTAAATTTTATTGAGAGGCTCTTGCAGATCATGGCTTGCCGCAGAGGTAAAGTTTTCTAACTGCTCGTTGTAAACCTGCAATTCTGTATTTCTATTGTTCAGCAATTCATTTGATTCTAGTAAATCTGTAATATCTTCAAATGCCAAAAGAACCATTCCGTCCTGTTTCGTATTTTGAAGCAAACGGGCATTCACCATTAAGGTTTTCTTATCTGTTTCATGACAGGAAATCTGTAATTTATATTCTTCAATCGCCTGTTTTTGAACTGCCATTTGTAAGATCAGATTCTTAAAATCAGGAATATCCCACTGAGAGTTTCCAATTTCAAAAAAAGAAAATCCTTCCGTCTCTTTATCAGTTGTGCCAAAATATTTGTAAAAAGCAGGATTGGCACTTTTTACGGTATAATCTTTATCAATAATAATTAAAGGTTCTCGAATAGTCTGAACGATAGATTCTGCATAATCGCGCATAGAAAGCAGTTGTTCTTGGCGATCCAAAAGTTCGTCATTGGTGCACATCAATTCCTGATTATTGGACTGAAGCTCTTCAGTTGAAGTCTGCAGTTCTTCATTAAGCGCCTGAAGTTCTTCCGAGCTGCTTAAAAGCTCTTCATTGGTTGTCTGAAGTTCCTCAAAAGCAATCTGCTGTTCTTCGGTAACCTTTTTGATATCGTCACGCAATTGCGATAATTCCTTTTCGAGTTCGGCAATTCGAAGCTGATCTGCATTTTTTTTGTTCGGTTTAGCATCCAAATCCGTTTCAGGAAGCGGACATTTATGAAACAGAATCATAAGATGATCTTGGTCACTAGAAAGTGTAAGGATTTCAAAAGAAGCCTGATAATTCTGGTCTTTTACCGTAAGGTTTTCGTGGAGTATATTTTCTCTATTTTTTTTAATTTCAGAAATCGCATTGCGAAGCTCAAAACCAATTCCTTCGCGAGCCATTTTTAAAACATTAAAATTAGGCCTTCCTGGTGCAGGTAATAAAAACGGAGAAGTATCGCCATGAAAATGAACAATTTCTAAATGTTCATTAATAATAACACTGGCCGGTGTATATTTTGAAAATAGAATATCGTCGGCTATTTTTCTAAAATCGATTTCATCACCGCTTTCAACTGCTGTCTGGCGGTTTATAGTATTATAAATCGGTTTAAATGGCTGCGGAACATAACGGGCAGGAGTAAATTTTTTAGCGTAAATTTTATCCTGTTTGACAATCGTTTCAAACAAATGAGAAGCCGTATTTGCCGACTCTGACTTGCCAAGAAAAAGAAATCCTTTTTCTTTTAAAGAATAATGAAAAGAACCCAACACTTTTTCCTGTAAAAACGAATCCAGATAAATCATCACATTTCGGCAGGAAACCAAATCGATTTTAGCAAAAGGCGGATCTTTTATAAAATTATGCCTCGCAAAAACGCACATATCGCGAATTACTTTATTGATATGATAATGTCCTTCGCGTTTGGTAAAATAATTTTCTAATCTAGTTTCAGAAATATCGCGAACATCTTGCGCAGAATAAACGGCAGATCTCGCCTTGGCAATGGATTTCTCTGATATGTCTGAAGCAAAAATCTGGACTTTTATATCTTTGATGTTATGCTGAGAGAAATATTCGCAGATAATTATAGCAAGCGAATAGGCTTCTTCTCCCGTTGAACACGCTGCTGTCCATATACGTAATGTATTATCGGTACAGTTTTCTATTAATTGAGGCAGAATTGTTTTAGAAAGCGAATCGAAAGAATCTTCGTCTCTAAAAAAGTAAGTCACAGGAATTATTAAATCGTTGGCTAACAGTTCCTGTTCATTTTTATCATTGCGGAGAATGTCATAATAATCAGTAATATTTTCTTTTTTTAAAGCCACCATTCTGCGGTTAATGCGCCTTAAAATAGTTGGTTTTTTATAATGAAGGAAATCATTTCCTGTTTTTTGCAAAATAAGATTTAAAATCTGCTTTAGAACCCCATCTTCTTTTTTAGGAATATCTACCTCATCGCTATAAAGATAACTTTTACGAATGCTTGTTAAATGCGGTATGATATTTTCTGGAGTGAGAGCAAAGTCGACCGCATCGGCTTCCATAGCATTTTGAACCGTTGTTTTATGAACAGCGGTTTCTGGATTTTGCACTATGGCGGTGCCGCCAAATTCTTTTATTTTCTTTAATCCGTGCGTGCCGTCAGACGATGTTCCCGAAAGCAAAATACCAATTGAAAACTCCTTGTATATTTTGGCTAAAGCTTCAAAGGAAATATCGATGGGCGTCGTAATTTTATCAATACGAGTTATATGCTGCATTTTCAAAATTCCATCTTCCGCAGACAGATAATTATTCTCTGGTACGATAGAAATAGTATTTGGCTGAAAATGGATTCCGCTTATAATTTCTGAAACTGGAATTTTTGCATTTTGACTTATTGCTTCAACTAGTTCAGCTGACGGATAGGAGGATAGCTGCGGAATAATGACAAAAGCCATATCCGAATCTTTAGGTATTTGCGCTGTTATTTTTTTTAAAACATCTAAATCTCCTGTAGAAACAGCTATAGCCGTTATTATTAAATTTTGAGAAATATCTTCGGTTTGAAATTTATTTTGCAAGATCATACATTAGCATTGAAAAAAGTATGCATTACAAATATAGGGATAAAAAATGCCTCTAAAATTTGTAATTCATATGTTTAAAGATACTATTATTTTTAACTTTTCCATTCAATTCATTCGATTTCCTTAAAGGCTTTTTATTAGTTTCTGAGTTGATAATATAAGTTTCAAGCTTTTACTAAAACAGAATCCATAAACTTTCCTGTAATAATAGTTCCTTCTTCATCTTCCCATTGGGTAATAATATTTTCGATAAGTTCTGGTTCAAAACCAATTACCGTCATTATTGGACCGCCAAACTCCTGTTTGACATTTTGTCCTTTCTTAAATTTTGTTTCCATAATTGATTATACGATTTATCACAAAATTCATAAAATAGGCATTTAAAAGTATTATACTTTTTTAGACAGAACTTACAGGATTTAATGGAACTGAGATTTGCGATCAGCGTTTGATTTATGTAATTATGGATTAAAGTATTATAAGCATAACTTTTTAATATATAGTTATTTAGTGATCGTAATTTAAAATATTTATTTATGAAAGCAGCAGTGATACACGGACCAGGCTCGATCAAATATGATACAGTCGACGATCCGATATTAAAAGAAAAAGACGATATAATTTTAAAAGTAACTTCTACGGCCATTTGTGGTTCTGATCTTCATATTTATTCAGGAGGATTTCCGCAGCCACGTCCCATGGTTTTAGGCCATGAGTTTATGGGAATCGTAGAAGAAACGGGATCAACAGTTACACACTTAAAACGAGGCGATAGGGTTGTAGTGCCATTTCCGATTGCCTGCGGAAACTGTTTTTTCTGTGAGCATGATTCTCCAGGAAATTGCGAACATAGTAATCCAGAACATTACGGGCCAGAAGGCGGCATTGCTACTCAAAAAGGTGGTGCTCTTTTTGGCTACACCGATTTGTACGGCGGTTATGATGGAGGACAAGCGCAATATGTGCGAGTTCCGTATGCCAATTATGGTCCGAGAATGGTACCTGAAGATTTATCAGACGAGCAGGTGCTGTTCTTGACCGATATTTTTCCAACAGGTTATACAGGAGTCGATTGGGGAGAGGTAAAAGGCGGAGAAACAGTGGCTATTTTTGGAGCTGGTCCAGTAGGAATTATGGCTGCCAAAAGTGCGTGGCTTCGCGGTGCAGGATTGGTTATTATTGTAGATACACTGCAATACCGATTAGACAAAGCAAAAGCCACCACAGATTCTGTTACCTTACTTTGGGAAGATGGTCCAAAAGAAGTGATCGAACAAATTAGAGCGATGACGAACGGACGCGGTGCTGATGTCTGCATAGATGCGGTAGGTTTTGAGCCAGACCGAAATTTAGGAGATCGCATTAAAGCTACCATCAATTTTGAAAAAGGTTCAATTAAAGTCCTTGAAGCTTGTATGAGTGCAGTAAGAAGAAATGGAATCGTATCTGTACTAGGAGTATATCCTGTGAATTATGATAATTTTCCTTTGGGGCAATTTTTTGATAAAGGTATTGTTTTGAAAGGAGGTCAGGCTCCTGCGCACAAACATATTGATAAGCTTTTGGAATATGTTGTTCAGGGAAAAGTAAAATTGGACGATATTATTACGCACCGACTTCCGCTATCTGAAATTGCACATGCTTATGACATTTTCAAAAAGAAAGAAGACAACTGTGTAAAAGTAGTTTTAGATCCTTGGAAATAATCATTAAGGCAAAGTTCTGATCATGAAAAAGAACTTTGCCTTTATTTTTCTATCTGCACAATTACCAGTTTATTCTAATCTTAGCTTTTCCCTTAATTTTGTATTCCTGCATTTTAGCATTTTTATTGAGATACAAAAGCTGTACGTCATTCTGAAATACCTGCAGTGTTTTTATATTTTGTTTTAAAATAATTTTTAAACTGCATTGCATTTCTTCATTGCCGTCTATTTTTAGAAAAACAGCATTTTTTCTCTTTGTAAAACTGCTGACCGGATAATCTGTAAAAATCGTCAGATTATCATCTACTTTAAAATATTGTCTCGGCACGACCGCAAAAGCAGCACCAGCGCCATAAACTTCCTGACCAACTTGTCCGCTTTGTTCCCAGCCCACATATAAGTCTTCAAGAGGAGCATATAAATCAGGCTGGATTTCTCCTGTTTTGACCTCTTCTGAAAGCATTTCTTTGGGCAGCATAGAAGGATAATAATACGGAATTCTGTTTACAGCATATTTTACAAATTCAGGAAGCAGAATTCTAAGACCAGGCAGAATATCTACGTCTTTCGCCTGAATGATGTATTCTCTTAAAGCGGTATAAACTTCCATTTCTTCGTAAGCTGCCGTATATGGCGCATCATTTAAAGGAAAAATAGAAAAGAAATTATTATAGAATTTTCCGAAACCGTAATTGCATTCCCAAAGCTGCACATTTTTGAAGAGTCCAGCAAGACACATATAACTCGTTTCGAGGTAAATTCTTTTATTCGTGATTTTATATAGTTCTAATAAAGCATTGGCAGAGAAAGCCGTATTATTAGCCTGATAGAAAATATCAAATCCGCACTGGCTAAGCTGTTTCGCTGACTTTTCTGCCTCATTTAAATAACGTTTTTCTTTTGTCAAATGATAGACTAAAAGCATTAAATGAGCATAAGCGCCTGGAACATCTTTTTCGCCTCCTTTTCCCGGTTGAGTTTCTTCTTTTATAACTTCAAAAGTTTCAACGTTATAGAAAACAGGCCATTGATAATCGAAATGGTGTGTCGCTTTTATAACAAAATCAATAGAATCCAAAACTAGTTTTTCTGCATTTTTATCTCCAGAAATAGCAAGTCTAGCCAAATTAATTAGCGGATGATGCAGGTACCAAGAATCCATTGTCGTGTCTTTCTTCTGCTCTTCAGATTGATCTAGTTTGTTATGAAGTGCAGGAAGCCAGCGGGTAATGCTTTTTATTTTTTCATCATAAAAAGTAGAAAGACCGCTACGTAAATCTTCAGATAAGCGGTAGGTTTCAGACTTCCATTTTTCGTATTCTTTAAGCGGTGTTAAAACAGCCAATTGCACCATACTTTCGGCTGGTGTTTCGTAATCGCATAAATAGGCATTGAGATACGGAATACCATTGGTTTGTGTCCAGCAGCCTTTATTGTATTCTAAATGCGATAAGGTTTTCTGCGTAATTTCGAGCCAGTCATGATATTCTGTTTCGGGACGTGGAATGAGTTTGTAAATCTGTGCCAGACTTTCTAAATAATCCATACACAATTTGGAAGGATCCTCTTTTGTCTCATCTCCAAGCAAAACATAAGCATCAGAAATAATAAATTTTTTTCCAGCTGGAAGCGGTTCTTCAAGTGCTTGTGGGAGCTGAAATCCTATTTCTGGCCAATCTCCGTTTACGGATTCATTTACCGTTGTCTTCGTTGCTTCGCAATAGTCTGAAAGTGCGGTAAGGTTTTGAAAGTAAAACAGCGTACACTTTTTCGGTTTTGTAATACTTGCAAACAGCAATCCAGATCTCGTGCCGACTTGTTTAACATGGATTTTTCCAACTGTGTTTTCTATATTTCCATTTTGTGTAAGAAGAAGTATGTCACGCGGCCAAAACGGAATTGTAAGCGGGAGATAAGCTTCAAACGAAGTTTTATAATGAAACAGATGCGATTCTGATTCTGGAAAATCGAACGTGATTTCATATTTTCCTAATTCTGTCTGAAGTTTAATATTAATTTCTTTTTCTGAATCGGTAATAGAATTAATTTCAAAAAAACTGTTTAATGCATACGCCATGCGAAAAGCAATTCGTTCTTTTTTTGTTCCCAAAGCAACAACCCAAAAAGAATCTCTGATGCTGTAAAATTCAAAAGTATATCCTGATTTCTGTTTTGTAATCAGCGGTTTACTGTTGTCTATATCAGTTTGCACTGTTGCAGTCCATGGTGAAATTGTGTTCATAGTGTTCAGTGTTCAGATTTTTAGTGTTCAATTTTTAGTGTTCAGTATTCAGAGTTTTTAGCGTTCAGTTTTTTGTGGTAATCAATGGTGAGATTATAAGTAATCAAGTTATTTAGAAGATAACTGATCACTAAAAAGCTGACCACTGACCACTAAAAAAATTACTCTCCAGTTTCCATATGTGGTGCGTCTACAGGTTTGGATTGTGAAGAGCCAATCTGGCGAAGGTAAATTGATAACATAATGATGGCGAAAACAGAAAGAAATTCGCTTTGCCAATTTTGAAAGGATTCAAACCAAAACCTTGAATTTCCGATGTAAGTAGACACGGTTTCCAATGGTTCTCCTTTTCTTAAAAGCTGTTCGTTTTCGTCTTTAAGACTTCCATAAAAATGGATAATAAAAGATATGATAAAAAGTGCTAATAAAGCAATAGTAAGAGAGTGTTTGTATATTTTGAGTATAAATCCACCTTTTTTAACAGGCCACGGAGCATCCTTTTTGGTTGGATCTGGTTCGCGGTCGACTTCTTCTGGTTCATCTATTTTTTTAGATTCGGAGGAACCTTTTTGTTTTAGGAAAATCGTAAAAACAACAAACAAGGCCATTTGTAAAAACTCGCTTTCCCAGTTTTCAAAAGTCGATTGAAAAAAATGTCCAGAGGTAAAATAAGAAGCCAAAGAGATTACGGCAGCTCCTTCATCAATAAGTTCTTTATTATGTTCCCGAAAACCTAATAAAATTTGTCCTGCTAAAGACGCGATAAACAAAGTCAAAAAACAAATACCCAGACCATTATTTTTAAAAAATGCCTTCATATTTTTATTATTTATATCAAAGTTCAAAAAAATAACCTTGTGTTTTTTATAAGATTTTCTTCCGTTTTTATAGGTTTTGCATTGAAGATCAGTTTCATAATTGGTTAAATAAAAACGCCTCCATAAATGAAGACGTCTTATCTAAAAAAAAATACAAAAAAATGAGAGTATATATTTTATGCTTGTCCTGTTTCCAGATATACTTTTAAGTTAGAAATATCATCCTTAACCATTTTTTCAAAATAAGGATTTAAAAGTTTGGCAGCACTTTCACCGGCAATTCCCAGCGGAGCGTGATAAGAGATAGTAACATCGATTTCTGTAGCTCTTCCTTTCGATTTAAAAACTACTTTTCCAGCATTTTTAATAGAAGACTCTTCAATAGAATTCCAGCTCAAAAGCTGATTTTTCTCGTCTCTGACAATTTCGGCGTTCCAAGATACTTTTCCAATTCCAGCTGGACCTTTTGCTGTCCACTCTGATATTGTAGAGCTTATTGTACGTACAGAATCCAAATGATTCATAAACTTTGGTAAGTTTTCCAGATTTCTCCAAAAATCATAAACCTCACCAACTGGTTTATCAATAACACTTGTAACTCTAATATTTACGTTTGAAGATTTGTCATTCATCAAATGATCTGCAGCATCATATACAGGACAATATCCTGAGATTCCTCTTAAAAGCATTGCACCTCCAGCGCCTGCTTGAGTGATACTTTTATTTTCTTTAGATAAAGCGTTGTAAAGCAGGTAAGCACCGCTTGTTACCATTAAAACCCTTTCTAAAGTTGATACATTGTTTTTCAAAAAAGGTTTTGATGCCTGATTTTGTTTTGTTGATACGGTTGTGTTCATAGCTGTTGATTTAAAATAGTATAATTTGTTAGAATTTGATATCAATTTTTGCTGATTTTTAGCTCGTTAACAAATTTCCGACAGTCTTATAATTATTTTTTACAGGATTAACTATTTGATTTACAGATTTTACATGAATGAAAAAAGTTGCATTCTCTGATTTCTGTAAATACT
The DNA here is from genome assembly GCF_057799715.1 of Flavobacterium sp. 38. Taxonomy (NCBI): domain Bacteria; kingdom Pseudomonadati; phylum Bacteroidota; class Flavobacteriia; order Flavobacteriales; family Flavobacteriaceae; genus Flavobacterium; species Flavobacterium sp. 38. The sequence goes on from NZ_JBYNWZ010000006.1 coordinate 23,266, forward strand.
TCAATAAATTATGTAAGGATGCTGTAAATCAGTATTTTATTTTTGAAATATTATAAACCGAAATATTTTAAATTATGAAAAAGCTTTGGAAAACATTAGCAATGCTGCTTATGCTAACAGCAATTGTGTATTCGTGCAAGAAGAATGAAAATAATACTGTAGATCCAAATGGTACAGAAACAGATACCATGAATATGTCTGTAGATACAATTGGTCCAGCTTTAGATTCGTCTGCTACTTTAAATTCAGATGAAAATGGCAAAAACGGAACTACAGGTGCAACAGGTGAGGGATCTACGGGTTCTGGAACAGCAGGATCTACTCAAAAAGGGAATCAGAATATTAAAACTGACTCTATTAAATAATATTCCAAACCACATTTAAAAAAACTCTTGACTTTGTGTTGAGAGTTTTTTGCTTTAAAAATGGGCATTTTATAAGGAATAAACACAATCGTAAAATTGTACTTATTTTATGTTTAGTTATTTTGTAATTGTTTGTAATACAAAAGATTATTTGTTTAACTAAAAATACAATTATGAAATTACCCAAAGAAATAATAAACGGCTTTTTGATTTTTGCAGGAATTGCAGTGTTCTTTGTTCTAATGGAACTTTTAAATCTTTCCAATCTATTTTATTTAAGACTTTTAAATGTTCTTTTCATCTTTTATGGTGTCAACAGAACCCTTCAAATGAATCTTGCCGAAGGAAAAAACGAGTTTGTTCCAAACTTTATATCAGCAATGGTAACTTCCTTTACAGCTGTTGTAGTAAGTATTGTAGCGCTAATGATTTATAGTTATGCTAAAGGCGGCGACCAATATGTAAAATCTTTATCTGAAGCTTTCATGTTTGGAGGAGAACCTTCTGTAACTTCTTATTGTCTTTCTTTGTTTTTTGAAGGAACGGCATCCTGCATTATCGTTTCATTTTTATTAATGCTGTATTGGAATAACAAATATGTTGCAGATTAATTATTTGAATCAAATTATAAAATAAAACCTGAAAAGAAGATAGCTTCCTTTCAGGTTTTATTTTTGGAACTTTAGTACTAAAAATTCAAAAACAAGAAATGATTTAATAATCGTCATCATCATCTTCATCTGCTTTTTCTTCATCTAAAGTCCTTCTGTTGGCATCATTGTCAAAATCATCATCCTTTTCATTTTTTAATTCTTCATCAAGATCCTGTGCTATTGGAGCGTTTTTTTGAAAAAAAGGATCTGAAGTGTCATTTGTATTTTCTTCTGAATGATTATTTACAGTATCATTATCACTTTCAAAATGATCTTCTGAATACTTGTGTCTTTGCGAACTATCCTCATGCTGATTGATAGCTGGATCTTTTTTCTCCATAGTTTCAGAATTTATTGAGTCGCTCGCCGAGTGATCTGCGGCGTGATAAGTAAAATCTTCCTGATCGTAGTTATCATAATCTTGTCTTGACATAACTATTTAATTTAGTGGGTTAATAGAATTGATTTACAATATTTTAAAGTTTACTTAGTTTAGAAGGATCTGTTGCTTCTTCTATACTTTTTCCTTCCGTGTTTTTACTGGTATCGTCTTTAGCTGTTTTGTTATCAGCTTCTTCTTCAGGATAATCATTGAGGCGCCCAGCTTCACCTGTACTGCCTCCAGGCTGCATGCTTCCAGAACCGCTATAGGCACTATTTGCATTTTGATTGGTATTTTTGTTACCGTCGTTTTCTAATTCATTTTGATTATTTTCCATGACTAATTTTTTTTAGTTGTTTTCTCTTTATGATTTTTCAAAAGCTCGCGGGCTTGTTTAAGTCCCGTTGCAATTGCAATTCCTTCTTCGGCGCCATCCAAAAGCAGCGCATTGGCTATTTCAACCGCTTTTTCTCTAAGCGGTTTCGGCTGGTTTTTGTAAGAGGGCGGATAATCTCCATTGTACCAAGGCATGACTTTATTGTTTTAATTGATTAAGGATTTCCTTCACCGCCGCTAGAACCATAGATTTGTCCAGTCGCGTAACTTGCGTCTTCAGCAGCCAGCTGTACATAAATAGAAGCCAGTTCGACAGGCTGTCCAGGTCTGCCCAAAGGTGTTTGTCCTCCAAATTGTTTCAGTTTTTCCATCGTGGCACCGCCACTAACTTGAAGCGGTGTCCATACGGGACCTGGCGCAACTCCATTTACTCTGATTCCTTTTGGAGCCAATTGTTTCGCAAGTGATTTTATATAATTGGTCGTTGCCGCTTTGGTCTGTGCATAATCGTATAAATCTTCTGTAGGAGCGTATGCTTGAACCGAACTTGTTCCAATGATTGAAGAACCTGGTTTAAGATGCGGCAGAGCTGCTTTTATAGTTCAAAACGGAGCATAAATATTGGTTTTCATTGTAGCATCAAATTCTTCGGTAGTAATATCCAGAATAGAATCGTGTGTCTGCTGTCTTGCTGCATTGTTTACTAAAATGTCTAAACCTCCAAGTGCTTTTACAGCTTGTTCTACCAATGAAATGCAGAATTTTTCATCTCGCAAATCTCCAGGAATAGCCACCGCTTTTCTTCCTTCGGCTTTAATAAGTTGGATGACTTCTTTCGCATCTTCTTCCTCAGTAGGATAATAGTTTATGGCTACATCTGCGCCTTCTCTGGCATAAGCAATCGCAGCCGCTCTACCCATACCAGAATCGCCTCCAGTTATAAGTGCTTTACGGCCTTTAAGTCTGCCCGAGCCTTTATAGCTTTTTTCACCATGGTCGGGTCTCGGATCCATTTTGCTAACGAGTCCCGGCCAAGGCTGTTTTTGTTCTTTAAAAGGCGGACGAGGATATTTGGTTTGAGGATCTTCAGGAATTGTTGAAGAATCGCTTTCATCGATTTTAAAATCGGCACCTAAAACAGGGGTAAAGGCAGTGGTGAGACAAATTGCTCCTAATCCTGTTATAGCAGTGCGTCTTGATATTTTCTTTTTGTCGCTCATAATTAATTCATTTAAAGATTTGATTCTTAATGAATTTAAAATTAATGAACTTGAATATCAGTAATTTATATTATTGTTAATGCAGTTTTATATAATATGCCTTATTGGAAGGTGTTTTAAAGATTCTCCATACGATGTAAAGAATTGAAATCTTGCAAACTAATGAATTGAATCATATAACATAAAAATGAAAAACAAGTAATATTTTCATAGTAAGAACTGAACCAAGAAAGAGTTTAAAATTAAACATCGTACGCTTATGAAAATCCATACTATTTTTAAGATACTACAATCGCTTATAATTTTGTTTTTATTTTCTATTCTGATGGCAAGCTGTTCTACTTGGAAAGTAGGGAGTTCTGGACAAGAGAAAATTTCTAATAAAACGTATGTTGTTATTGGCGCTTCAAGCGGAATGGGACGAGGCATAGCAGAACAGCTCGGAAAATACAAAGCCAATGTTGTGCTTGCGGCGAGACGAACAGACCTCTTAGAAGAAGTTGCCGAAACCATACGTAAATCTGGCGGTCATGCAGTTGTTGTTACAATGGATATTAGCAAGCTGGAAGATGTGCAAAGAGTAAAAGAAGCAGCCTTAAAAGAGTATTCTAAAATTGATATTTGGATCAATATGGCTGGAATTACGGCAATAGGTCGGTTTTGGGAAGTTCCGATTGAGGATCAAATGCGAGTGATAGATGTTAATTTAAAAGGTTTTTTCTATGCCAGCAGAATAGCGGTTGAGCAGTTTATACAACAAAAAGAAGGTGTGCTTATAAATGTAGCATCAGTTATGGGAGAGATTCCGCTTGCTTATCAGAGTGGTTATTCTGCAACCAAAGCTGGCATAAGAAGTTTAGATCTGGCTCTCTCACAGGAATTGCGTCTCAATGGCTACGACAAAATTAAAGTGGTTACAATCGAACCTTGGGCGGTCGATACTCCTATATGGAAACACGCTGCGAATTATACAGGCGTAGAACCGAAAATGGCTATGATGGATGAGCCTGAAAAAGTTGTTAATGCTGTTTTAAGAAAATCCCTTAGGCCAAAGAAAATAGTGCCAGTAGGTTGGAAGGCTCAGGTTTCATCATTTAGCGCTAATGTATTTCCTCGTTTCTCGGAACGGCTCGGAGGCAATATGGTTGAGAAATACATGATCGAGACAGGACCTTCAACTCCAAATACAGAAGGTTCCATATATAAGCCAATGCCGGAAGGGCGTGGCATTGACGATGGAGCAGACGAAAGAATGAAAGCATACAAAAAGAGCAAGAAGAGCAAAGACTAATTAAAAATGCAAAGTGATTAATCGTCCAGTTCTGCTCTAGAAGCAATAAGACGGAAAAGCGGTTCATATTTTTTTATCTGGATGCCAAGATCTTCGTCAGTATCCGTAGGTCCGATACTGCCTTGCAAGCAGTACAATTTCTGTTGATCTAAAAACATGAATTGCAGCATTCTTATTTTCATATTTTCGTTTTGATAATTTATCAATTCCTCAACTTCGATCATCAAACCCGGAATGTCATCAATAGTTATGTTTTCTGTGCGAATCAATTTAGTTTGCGGTGACAGAAAAGTGGCAACAGATTTTTCATTTAGTTCAATTTCATGTAGTTCTTTGGGCAAATCATATACTACGATAAGCATTTTTTCCATTCCGTTTCCATGACAACTAGTAAACTGCTGAATAGTTTCTGGCATCTCAGCTTCTTGAGCAAGCCAGCTTTTTGGAACAGGAATCTTTATAGAAGTATTCTCTGCTTTTGGATGATTTTCTGAAGAAAAAACGTCAATATGTCCATCGGTAATTTCTTGATGAGGAGCATCATGATATTTAAACGAAAGAATTCCCTTTGGAAGCAGCGCATGATTGCTGTGATGTGATCTATTTTTTACATTTAAAAGAAAATCGTGCGCATACTGTTCTTTTTCTATAGGATTTGAAAGCTGTTGGTTAAGAAGTGAATCAATACGTATCTGTATCGAATCGATCTGCGAACGGCTGAGTTCTTCTTTAAAAAATTGGTTAAGATTTTTTTCAGTTCGTCCAAAAACATTTTTTAAGTCTTTTTGCGTTTCAGATATTTTGGGCTTAAGATGCGGAAACTCTCGCGCCACTTTCTGAAGCGCGGCATTCTGTCCTCGAATGTAAGCATACGTTTCTATGGCAAATACTACTTTTGCATCGTATTTCTGTGGAAAACATACACACGAAAACAGCAGAATCAGAATATGTAAAATTTTTCGCATCACATTTAGAAAGTTTAGTTCATTTTAAGTTTCAAATCTCTAGATCTGAGAAAGTAATTTCTAATAATTTAAAATGGTCTGAAAGAATGATGCTTTCAGAAGTGCAGAGATTTTAACAATCCGCAATGTTGTATTTCACTACTAGCCCAAAATTTTGGAGCAAGTATGATAATCATTATTTTATTCTTCTTCTTCTTCCCAATCATTTTCATCATATTCCGCATTAAGATCATCGAGTTCAACATCGTAGTGATTTTCGGCTTTAAGCGAATAAGAGGAGCTTTCCGCCAGATAATCTTCATAACTCAGTAACAGCTCTTCTTCTGAGGTAAAATCACTCCACTGCTCCTGATTTTCTTTATAAAAATTTTCAGATATCATGTTGCATAATTTTTTAGTAAATAATATCGATATGTCTAATTATCTCAATTAGCTTATACTAAAATTACAATCTACGGGTTCATGTTTTTTATATGATTTTTTTTAAAAATTGCTGAATTATCATTTATTAAATTCTAATAATATGCAAGAAGAATATATTTGAGTTTGAGAAAATAATGAATTTAAAGATTCGGAAAGTCGTTAAATTTTTTAACGATCAATGCCTTTAATCTTTCTTGATTTTTGTCTCCCCATTGGCCTAAAGCTCCGATAACAGGAATTAAACTCTCGCCAAATTCTGTTAAGGTGTATTCTACTTTTGGAGGCACCACAGGATATATTTTTTTAACCAAAAGTTGATGCTCTTCCAGTTCATTAAGCTGAATATTCAAGACTCTGCGCGAAGCATCAGGAATTTTGCGCTGTAACTCGCTTGGTCTCTTATGTCCTTCATTAATAAACCAAAGGAGGCGTATTTTCCATTTGCCGTATAATACTTCACCTATTAGGTCAAGTCCGCAATTTAAGTTGGGCATTGTTTTTCTCTCATACATATTGTAAAAATACTAGTATGTATTGATTTTTACAATAGGGGAGAAATTTATCCCTATGTGAATCGTAATTCCGTACTTGTGAGAAAGTTCCGTAGTTCTGAAATTTGTACAAAAGAAATTAATATGGAACAAAAAATAAGTTATCAGAATGAGTTATCGGGCAAAATTGCTCTGGTAACAGGAGGAACAAAAGGAGCGGGCAGAGCAATAGCCCTACGTTTAAAAGAGGCAGGTGCTGTAGTGATCATCAGTGCAAGAAACCAACCGGAAATACCCGATGCCGCTTTGCATTTTATCTCAGCAGATTTGAGTAAGCCCGAAGCCGCAGCTAAAGTTGCATCCGAAGTAGTGGAGAAATTTGGCAGACTTGATATTCTCGTAAATAACCTTGGAGCATCAGAAACTCCTGGAGGCGGATTTGCTGCATTGACTAATAAAGACTGGGAAGAAACACTTCAGGCAAATTTATTAGCTCCAGTTCGATTGGATCGCGCATTTTTGCCTCAAATGCTAGAAAACAAAAACGGCGTTATTATCCATATCGCATCGATTCAAGGAAAATTGCCTTTATATGATTCTACTCTTCCGTATGCCGCGGCGAAAGCAGGGCTGATCAATTACAGTAAGGGCTTATCTAAAGAGGTTTCGTCAAAAGGCGTACGTGTTCTGACGGTTTCTCCTGGATGGATTATGACTGAAGCATCAGTAAGAATGATGGAACGTATTTCTGAAAGTAGTAATGTATCTCTCGAAGAGGCAGAAAAAAGTGTCATGAATGCTTTAGGAGGAATTCCATACGGAAGAGCTGCAAAGCCCGAAGAAGTGGCTGAATTGGTAGGTTTTCTCGTTTCACCAAGAGGAGGCTATCTCACGGGAACTGAATATGTAATCGACGGCGGAACCATCCCGACAATTTAAATTATAAAGCAATACTTATTTATTAATACTAAAATAGAAAATTATGAACTTACCAGTAGTAGTACAAGACTTAGTAAATGCACAGAATAATTTTAATAGTGCTCATTTTGCTGATTGTTTTTCAGAAAATGCTATAGTATTTGATGAAGGGAAAAATTATACGGGAAAAAAAGCAATACAAAAATGGATTGAAAAATCTTCAAAAGAATACAATGCGGTAATGAATCCTATTAGCTTTGAAGGAGATGCGGAAAAAGGAAGTTTAAAAGCGGAAGTATCTGGGACTTTTCCGGGAAGTCCTTTAGTTTTGACTTATAATTTTAAGTTTGAAGCAGAATATATTCAGTCATTGGATATTAATTAAAATTAGAACGTTATTCTAAGGTATAAAAAAGCTCATTTCTTTTTGAAATGAGCTTTTTTAGTGACGGCTACTGAATAATTTACAAACCATTTAAAGAAATTGGCTTGTCTTCAAGTAAACTTGTAACATAATTATTTTAAGCTTGAGCCTTTTGTACTAATAAACTTTAGTTATCATTTCCTCTATAGGCAAACGAACTTTTTTCGCAGCTGCCATATAGTCTTTCTCCGAATCGCGATATCCTAAAGCGAGGATAACTGTAGAATGCAACCCTTTTTCTTTCAAACCCAAAACCTCATCGATAGTGGCGGCATTAAATCCTTCGATAGGAGTGGCGTCTACTTTCAATTCTGCCGCAGCAATAAGTGCAGTTCCTAGTGCAATATAGGCTTGTTTGGAAGCCCAAATGTCTTTTTGTTCTGCGTTTATAGCGCTGAAATACGAATGAAGTCCATTTTTAAATCCTGATAAGGCACCAGTATCAAGGCCTCTTTGTTTTTCTGTCATTGCTATGTAATCGTCAATGTAACTCGAAGCCATGTCAGTAAATGCAGCGAAAACTAACAAATGAGAGCAAGAGCTAATCTGTCCATTATACGAATTAGCACCTAGTTTCTTTTGGATTTCTGGATTGCTTACAACAAAAACACGGTAAGACTGCAGACCACAAGAAGATGCTGAAAGATTTATGGCTTCCAAGATCTGATCGACCTTTTCTTCTGCTACTTTAATGTTATTGTAAGCTTTTGTGGCATAGCGCCATTTTAAATTTTCTATCAAATTCATTACTATGTCTATCTTAAATTTTGCCAAAGATAAATTATATTGTTTTCTTTTTCGAGTTTTTGGAGTGCTCTAGGAAGAGCTCAAATCAATCATTTCAGTTCACTACAGAATAATTATCTGTTTTTCTTGCATTTTATATTTGTTTAAAGATTAAAATTCTTTATAAATAGGTATAAAAAGAATTATTATCTGATTTTTAGTGTAAATAAAAATATTTAATCTTTTATTTTCAAATTTGCAAGGTAAAAAATCTAAATAGTATCACCAGATGAAAACGAACATACGAGAAGATAGAGGAATAAATGAAAAGCAGAATATTGAAAATACCCAGAATACAATCAAGAATGATTTTGCATTCACACTAAAGAGCACCTGTTTAGATGAAAACTATCATCCTTCAAGTGAAACGCGTCTGACAACCAATTTTGCAAACTTGGCTAGAGGAGGTAATCGCCAACAAAACTTACGTAATGCATTAAATATGATTAACAATCGATTCAATGCATTGGCTCATCTAGATAATCCAAAAGCTGATCGTTACCTTGTAGAACTTGAAATCATCACAGTAACGATGAGTATTGATGATAAGAATGGTAGTAACAATCTGCCATTGATTGAAGTTTTAAAAACAAATATTTTTGACCGTAAAACGGGTCAGCGTATTGAAGGTATTGCTGGAAATAATTTTTCTTCCTATGTTCGTGATTATGATTTCAGTATTTTATTGATCGAGCACAACAAAAATAAATCTGATTTTTCTATTCCTGAAAATTTTGGTGATTTGCACGGAAAACTTTATAAGTGCTTTGTCAGTTCAGCTACTTATAAAGAGCACTTTAAGATGTCACCGATCATTTGTTTAAGTGTATCGAGCAACAAAACTTATACTCGCACTGAGTATCAGCACCCGGTTCTGGGTTTTGAGTATCTGCAGGATCAGTATTCTCTCACTGATGAATATTTCTCTAAAATGGGCTTAAAAGTTCGTTTTTTCATGCCTCCGAATAGTGTGGCACCCATGGCTTTTTATCATTCCGGCGATCTGCTTGCTGATTATACTGATCTTGGATTAATCAGCTCAATCAGTACGATGGAAACTTTTCAGAAGATTTATCGCCCTGAAATTTACAATGCAAATTCAGTGGCTGGGAAAATCTATCAACCTAGTCTTAAACACGAAGATTATTCGCTAACTCGCGTGGTTTATGACCGCGAAGAGCGCAGCCGACTGGCTATTGAACAGGGTAAATATGCAGAAGAGCATTTCATTAAGCCTTACAAAAGTCTCCTGGATCAATGGTCTGCTAATTTTACCCTTTAATTGATTACAATGCATTAATATTATACTATTATGAAGAAATTATTATTACCTACCTCTATTGTTGGAAGTTTGCCTAAACCTGCTTGGCTTGCACCACCCGAAAAACTTTGGTCACCATGGAAATTAGAAGGCGATCAGCTGCTTGAAGGGAAACAAGATGCGTTGCGCATTTCTCTGCATGAACAACAATTGGCAGATCTAGATATCATTTGTGACGGCGAGCAGACACGCCAGCATTTTGTAACGACTTTTATCGAACATTTAAGTGGTGTAGATTTTGAAAATCGTAAAACAGTAAAAATCCGTAACCGTTATGACGCGAGTGTTCCAGTGGTGGTAGGTGAGGTTGCACGTCAAAAAGCAGTTTTTGTTGAAGATGCTAAATTTTTACGTAAACAGACTAATAAACCTATAAAATGGGCATTGCCAGGCCCGCTGACAATGGTAGACACCTTGTATGACGACCATTATAAAAGCCGAGAAAAATTGGCTTGGGAATTTGCGAAAGCACTCAATGAAGAAGCAAGAGAACTTCAAGATGCAGGGGTAGATATTATCCAGTTTGATGAACCTGCATTTAATGTGTTTTTTGATGAAGTAAACGATTGGGGAATGGCTGCATTAGAAAGAGCTATTGAAGGCTTACACTGTCAAACTGCGGTTCATATTTGCTATGGTTATGGAATACAGGCAAATACTGACTGGAAAAAGACATTAGGCTCTGAGTGGCGACAGTATGAAGAAATTTTCCCGAAAATTCAAAAATCTAAAATTGATGTGGTGTCTTTAGAATGTCACAACTCCAATGTGCCTTTAAATTTAATGGAACTTGTTCGCGGTAAAAAAGTAATGGTCGGTGCTATTGATGTTGCAACAAATACTATCGAAACACCAGAAGAAGTAGCTGATACCCTGCGTAAAGCTCTTGAGTTTGTAGATGCCGAAAATCTTTACCCTTCTACAAACTGCGGTATGGCCCCGCTATCTCGAAACGTAGCTAGAGGCAAGTTAAGTGCTTTAAGCGCAGGAGCAGAAATTATACGTAAAGAACTTGGGATTTAGTCTCAATCTATTAATTAGAATATAGTTTCATTGTTTGAAGCTGCTGTCCGTAGAATTTAACAGAACGACTCTGCGGACAGACTAATGAATCTGGAAAATCTACGTTTATCCGCGTAAGGTATTTTTGTAATCTTGACTCTACGGAGAAATAATATTTAAAACACATTGAAAAAATTATTAGAAGTATTAAAAAAAGCAGGTTTCGACGGTTTCCTGTTAATGATAGCCACCATGATTCTGATGGCATATTTTTTACCAAAGCCAGGCATGGTCAAAGAACCTGTTTCGCTGGAGGAGATTGCCAATGCAGGCGTTTCCTTAATTTTCTTGTTTTATGGCATGCGACTGAGTGTTGAGAAACTAAAAGCCGGACTTTCTAACTGGAAAATGCACATTGTCGTCCAGCTGACAACCTTTTTATTTTTTCCGCTCATTGTTTTGGCATTTCGCCCGTTGTTTGTTAATAACGGCTTCGAGTTGCTTTGGCTGGGTGTATTTTTTCTCGCAGCTTTACCATCTACAGTATCCTCTTCCGTAGTTATGGTTTCCATTGCCAAAGGAAATATTCCCGCAGCCATTTTCAATGCGAGTATTTCCAGTTTGATCGGAGTAGTGGTTACGCCACTATGGGTTGGGCTGTTTATAGCTTCTGCAACAGGCGATTTTGATGTCACTCAAATCGGCATAAAGTTAATTCTGCAAGTCTTGCTGCCTGTCATCATCGGCATAAGCCTAAATTCCCGTTTCGGCGCCATTGCCGAAAAATACAAGAAACAGCTTAAATATTTCGATCAGACAGTTATTCTAACAATTATTTACACATCGTTTTGCAAGTCATTTTCCGAACATCTTTTTGAAGGCTTCACCGCCCTTGAACTTGTTGGACTCGCTGCAGGGATGATGGCGTTGTTTTTTACCGTATTCTTTTGTGTCGCACTACTGAGCCGCCTGCTTGGTTTTTCAGATGAAGACCGTATTACCGTCTTATTCTGTGGGTCTAAAAAGTCATTGGTGCACGGCACCGTTATGTCAAAAGTACTTTTTCAGCACAGTACTATCACTGGAATCGTATTGTTGCCGCTCATGCTGTACCATGCCTTGCAATTGATTGCCGCCAGCATTATTGCTCAGGGTATGGCTCGAAGAAAAGAAGAATAGTTTTAAAAGTCAATTTAGTAGATTTATTCTGTGTCATTCTATAAATATTATATTTAGGATTTTTATACTATAAAGTAAGTTTTACAGATTGTTATGTTTGAAATTTGTTTAAAACAAGATTTTTATATTGTTTTTAATTGTATTTGAAGAATTTTATTCTAATTTAGAAATAAATTAAAACAAAATTCAAAGCAAAATATTTTATGGAACAGATAGACGATATTGATCTTCAATTATTAAATATACTTCATGATAATTCTAAATACACTGTAAAAGAGCTTGCTAAGATGGTAAATCTTTCGGCATCGCCTGTTTTTGAGCGTATTAAAAGATTGGAAAATAACGGTTATATTAAGAAATATATAGCCCTTCTGGATGCAGAAAAATTAAATCGAGGATTTATCGTTTTCTGTAATATCAAACTTAAACAGCACGATCGTAATATCGGGAATCAGTTTGTTAGCGATATTATGAAAATCGAAGAAGTTGTGGAATGTTATAATATTTCAGGAGATTACGATTTTTTGATGAAAGTTTCTGCCAAAGACATGAAGCATTATCAAGATTTTGTGTTTAATAAATTAGGATCAGTTGAAAGTATAGGGAGTACCCAAAGTACCTTTGTTATGTCAGAGATAAAAAATATGTATGGATAGTTCCAGAATGGCTTATTTATTTAAATTTCACCTTAGCTTTTGTGAAAGAAAATGTATGAAGTCCATTTTGGAATTATTTTATATTTAACATCAAAAACTACGAATTTCTAACCATAAAATGTTAGGCTGTAAAGGCTTAAAAAATCAATACTATTCATTCTAAAGTATGCAACCGCTCGATCTTTTCAGAATATCCATCACTCCAATATACCCTTAGGTCCTGGTACTGTCCGTTTTTGAGCGATTCAAATCGCACTTGGTAGTCTTTCTTTACTTGATAAAAATCCTGATCAATAGGCACCATAACAGCTGGAACATTATTCTTCTGATTTACATCTCTGAAAAAAAGTTGTCCATCTTTACCAGTAATTTCAAATTCGGCAAACCTGCCTGTAAAGCAGCTTAAATTAGTATCCGTGAGCTTACCCGAAGAAAGCATCGATTTGTTGTAGTTGATCATCCATAGAAAAACATCTTTTTCTTTTCCAGTGGTTTTAGCAATTTTATCTGCGAGTATCAAATTGTGAGCGATAATCAGTGCGTTCTCCATTGTCGTAACATCAGGAATTACTCCAGTCCCTTCCCAGTCAGTTCCAGTTTTCACATTTTCTGTTCTCTGGTAAGGTATATACCCTACGAAGCCATTGCCTAAACTAAAGCTGCGGGTAAGATGTGCTGCTCCGCTAGTTTGGGTTCCCACAACTTTGGAACCTCGCTGCTGCTGTAATGCATAAGCAAATCCTTCGCCAGCCGAGTAGGTATTTTTTCCAGTGAGCAGATACATGGGCATATTAAGATGTATACTGTTACGATTAGATTTATATCCCTTAACATAGCTGCTGCTCCATTGATCACTGATCCTATTATAAGATCGGCCAATGTATGTATTGCGTTCAAAAAAATAAGAAAGTATCTCTTCTGAACTTTTTCCATTGCCGCCGCGATTCGAACGCAGATCAATAATCAGTGCCTCGCAATTAGCAAGATAGCCCATCACAAAACCAAGAGTTCTGCGAAAATCTTTATTGGGAAGTGCAAATCCGTTAAACTCAAGGAAACCGACGTTTCCTGGCAGAATTTCGATCTTCCTGAAGTAAAAGTTCTTGTTCTTTTCACTTTGTACATCAGCTGACAACTGCACGGGCCTGCTATTGTAGCTCAGTACTTCTTTTTCCAGCGCAGGATTGTAAACAATACGAAAATGCTTATCATTAAGCACAGGCTGCAATTCCTTGAAAAGAGTGCTTGCAAGTAAGTTTGGATCAAGTATTTTATCATACAGACCGCCATCAATGCCGGAATGTAAAAGCACTGATGCATTTGCTGCTTTTTCCGGAAAAACATAATTGGCCAGTAGAGAGCTGCTCAGCTCTTGAACAGTCTCACGGACTTGGTCTCTCGAAAGTTGCGGCTGCTGCTGAGCTGCGGCTCCAGTATGCATGGTCAGGAACAGGAACATTAAAAATAGTGCTGTGTTGCTTTTCATAGTTTGTGGATTTACTTTTTTGCCGTATTTCAAATAAACAATTATGCTTTATTTTTTAAAGAGAAATAGTGCCAGCCCCTCGTCTGTAAAGCCAATTTTCGCTTTTGTTGCTGCTAATATTCCGAACAGGAAATTGCTTACCAGCAGTCCAGTTTTGAGGTGGACAGAAGTAATATTTTATGGCAGTTCTTATAGGTTCATTTTGCTGGCCCTAGAGTTTTCATGCATGCCTTTAGAAGCAACCATTGCTGAATCGTTGTATAGACAACAGCTTTATATACTGTGTTGGGAGTATTGGCTGCAGCTTCTTTATCATACTCAAGGGTATAAAATAATATTCTCTATCTTCTCCGTAATTTTCTGATACAATGGTAATTAATCTAGTGCGTAATTACAAACTATTACGTTGTTTTTTATGATATCCCCGAACCGATTCTTTAAAGGCGTAAAATTGAGCAATCAAAAAATATGCAGTCTCTTTATTTTTTAAGACAAACGCGGGATGGGTATGCAGATAGAAACTGAATTAACGAAGTGGTAAACCGCATATGTTTGGTAGATACTGGATTATGAGTAAAAAAATCGGGACAAAAGATGATACTTATCTTTTGTCCCGAGTAGTGACAAGAACAGGACAAATTTCAACATCTTTTTTAGATGATTTGAAGAAATTGGCTTACCATATGTAGCGACTGTCTTTCATTGGCTTTGTAAATTTGGTTTAGATGTCCTGTTGGGAATTGGTGCAAAAAAAATATAAAAACTTAGTTGGGTTTTTGGTATCAAACTAATATACAATTTTACAATTATTATAAAGTATTTAAAAAGATTGTTATGCTTAAGGCAGAGTCTTTATTTGAATAATAGTAGCAAGTCCATTTTTAATGTTGCTATATTTTTTTATGTGATCATGAATTTTTGGTGCAAGAAAAGATATCAAATCCCAATCTGGTTTACAGATAAAATAAGCTTCTTAATCTTTCCTTATTTTTCCAAATATATTTTGAGAAGCAATGATCGCCCCTTCCATATAACCGCCAAATTCCTCAGATGATTCGGTTCCGCAGAATAAAAGTTTTCCATTCATATAAATTTCCTGTAATAAAGGATGTCCGTTATTCTGGTGCGGACGATGTATTAAAGGATTTCCGGTAATTAGATATTCGTCATTCCAGATTTTGTCTTCGTAAAAACGAGGGTTTAAAGTTTTTTCGCCTAGTAATTCACTTAATTGTTTTAATACAAATTCCTTTCTAACATCTTGCTGATAGGCAACGGCGCCGCCATTTAGAAATCCGGTGAAACCAAATTTGTCTTCTTTAAAATTGGTGTGATCATACATTTCAATAATAATACCTGCATGGCTGTATAACATACCGGAATATCCTTCATTTCTCCAAAATGGCTCGTCATATTCTAATACAAATTTAATAGCGCCAGCCATCCATGTTTGTACAGTAGGCAGGATTTCAGTGACTGGATCAATTAATTCAGGTAAAAAACTAATTTGCGAGGCCAATTGAGGTGGTAAACATAAAATTACCTTGTCGGCTGCAAAAGAATTTCCCTTTGAAGTATTAACTACTAAAGAATTATTATGATCAATAATTTCTACAACTCGTTCGTTTAAAAGAATGTTTTTTGTGCCTAATTTTTGAGCCAGTATATCAGTTAAAGTCTGTGTTCCGTTTTCCAGTCTGTAAGATGGCGCTTCTGATTTGGGTACAAAGAATTTCTGTGGAGGCTCAAAAGATTTGGTTTGAAAAAGAGAAGTTCCCTCAGAAAACTGCGGATATTTATGTAAGCCCAATTCTTCAAGTAATGAAAGTAAATTAACATGTAAATCCGAAAACCATGTTGCTCCTAGTTCTAAAGGGGTATCCAAGTTTCCTTTTATGGTCTGGATTCGTCCTCCAATTCTGTTTGAAGCTTCCAGAATAGTTACATCTGCATTTTCTTTTGATAATAAATAGCCCAATGTCAGACCGCTTAAGCCTGCACCGATTATAATAATTTTTTCATTCTTTTTCATAATGCGAAATTCCGTTTTAAGATTTTATATTTAGTGGAGAAATGAGAAAAAAGATGGTAATTATCGGCAATTTTCCCTAAAACTAATGCGGAATGGTTTCATTATTGTATGGCTTTTGTAAATTAGCGTAAATAATGTAAATCCTGATTTCATAGGAATAAATGATTTATAAATTATGGCAAAGGAAAAAAATATCATCAACGAATATCATCTGAATCATAATCAACCTGAAAAACCGCAGTTTGTAATTCATGATTTAAATGAATATGTATCCAGACATAAAGGTGATACGACAAGACCGCATATTCATAGCTATTACCAAATCATTTGGTTTAAAAAAGGGATTGGCAAACACTTTGTTGATTTTAAAGAATATGATGTTATTGATAATGCCATGTTTTTTATTGATAAAAACCAAGTTCATTATTTTGATGATAATTTGGATTACCATGGAATTCTGATACATTTTAATGAATCGTTTCTGGTACAGAAAGATTCTGAAGTTGATTTTTTCCTTAAATACAATCTTTTTAAAAGTCCTTATCAGGAACCATCCTGCTGTGTCAATGACGGGAGCGATCAAATCTTAGATGAATATGTTACTCAGATTAAAAGAGAACTGCTTAATCAAAATGATTTTGGGAAAGAAGAATTATTGAGAACCTATTTAAAAGCAATGCTTATTCAGGTGCAAAGAAGAAAAAATGAATTAGAGCATAACCTAAACGATAAATCGATACTTCCAAATGATAAAAAAATACAGCTTATAAAATTTGTCAATCTTGTAGACGAAAATTACAATAAAGGGCTTTCGGTTTCAGAATACGCACAGCAAATGCATATTTCGTCCAGAACTCTATCAGATCTTATCAGCTTGAATCTTAATAAAACGCCTTCGCAAATGATTCAGGAGCGCATTATACTTGAGGCAAAGAGACTATTGTTGCATTCAGAATTAAATGTAAATCAGATCGGTTACAGACTAGGTTTTGATGATCCTTCATATTTTGTGAAATACTTTAAAAAGCACGCCAACACTTCTCCTTCAGAATTCAGAAAATCTATTCTGTAATTCTCCTTCCTAAAAGTACCATTCCTTTTCGTTTATGTCCACCGAGCGACATTGTGTTTGTGTTGAAATTTGCATTATAATTTTAAAACAAATAACAATGACAAAATCTTATTTACAAATCAGTTTAAAAATTGATAATGCTGATAGAGAAAATGCTGCAGGTGTTTACACTAAATATAAAGCACCATTTCTTAACGATATTAAAGGTGCAGTATCTAAAGAGCTTTTAATTAGAGACGAAGATGTGCAGGTTTTGCATGGCTTTGATTCTGAGCAAGATGCTAAGGCATATCTATCTACGGAATTATTCAACAATGATGTAGTTACTGCTTTAAAACCTTTTTTAAAGGAGAATCCGGAGGTTAGAATTTACACAGTCGCATAATTTTAAAATTTTTAAAAAAAATCTTTTCACAGGACATTATAAATGTTCGCTTAAAAAAAACATTATGAAACAAGCATTAATTATTGGCGGATCAACAGGAATGGGTAGAGCTGTCGCAGAAATACTTTTAGAACAGGGACATGAAGTAGCAGTTGTTGCAAGACAAGGTGAAAATTTAGCTGATACAGAGAAAGAGTTGTCAAAAAAAGGTAAAGTTCAGATTTACGCTTTAGATCTATCAAACGACCAGGATGTAAAATCATTTAGTAAAAAAGTAGCAGTTGAATTTCCAAACTTAAAATATCTTGTAAATGCTGCAGGTTATTTTAAACCGAAGACATTTTTAGAGCATACAGAGGAGGATTACGAAATTTATCATGCATTTAATAAAGCTTTCTTTTTTATTACGCAGGCGGCTGCAGAAGTTATGAAAGCTAACGGAGGCGGTTCTATAGTTAATATTGGATCAATGTGGGGAAAACAGGCTGTTAAAGCAACACCTTCATCTGCTTATTCAATGGCAAAAGCAGGACTGCACAGTTTGACACAGCATCTGGCAATGGAATTGGCAGACTATAATATCAGGGTAAATGCCGTTTCTCCCGCAGTTGTGGTAACGCCTATTTACGGTTCGTTTATCGATAAAGATAAAATCGAAGAAACGCTTCAGGGATTTAATTCATTTCACCCAATAGGCAGGGTAGGAACACCTCAGGATATTGCAAAAACGATTGCATTCTTACTTTCAGATGAAAGCAGCTGGGTTACTGGTGCAGTGTGGGATGTTGATGGAGGTGTAATGGCAGGAAGAAACTAGAAAAAAACAGTATGCTAAATAATATTAATTTAAAGGCATTGGAAGAATACACCAATGTTATTACCGAGAAACCTCTTGAAGCAATTTCTTCGTATGGAATTATCGCTTCCTGGAAGGGCGGTGTAGAAACGGAAATCAAAACTTTGAATCAAAAAGTTGGTTCGAAGGAGATTGCTAAAAATTTCTCTTATACCATTGGCGAACCGGAAGAGCTTTTGGGAAACAATCAAAATCCTACTCCTCAGGATTACCTACTTGGAGGGATGGCTGGATGTATGATGGTTGGTTTTGTTATACTTGCCACAAGCAAGGGTATCAAGCTGGAAAAGTCGAACTTAAAATAGTTGGCGATCTAAATTTGCGCGGTATGCTGGAGTTAGATCCTGATGTATCAGTTGGTTTTGAAGAATTGAATTTTCAATTTGAAGTGACGGGCTCGGGGACGCAGCAGGAGTATGACGAGATTATTGAACATGTTCAAAGAATATCTCCAAATTACCGAACTATAAGTGATACGGTAAAAATATCTGCTAATAGAATACTTTAGCATGGCAATATTCCAATTTCATTGGTATATTCCTTTAGACTACTTTTAGTGTAGATTTAAGTACTAATTTCCATGACAATGGGGATTTTCTTTTCAAAAATGTTAACTATATGGAATTTTTTTTAGAGATTATCCGAATTTTCCAATTGTGCAAGTGCCACTTGCACAAATTATTTGGTTAGAGAATTTTAAACTTAATTTGAACTTTATTTTTGTGTTCGAATCCTGTTAAGTTATCGAGAGCTAGAATGTGAATCTATTATTTTTCAGGTAAATTTATGTTTTTTTGCAGTTTGTTTCTCTGCATTGATATGATTTTAGAAAAAGAAAATAATGCAAAAACGAGTCAAACTCATTTGTTTTTGGGAAGAATAAAAAAATGGCGCCAATTGTCTTCAATTGGCGCCATTTGGCTTTTGTGACCTCGACTGGATTCAAACCAGTAACCTTCTGAGCCGTAATCAGATGCGCTATTCAGTTGCGCCACGAGGCCTTTTTTATTATCAATTAGCTATTTTTTTTGTAGCTTTGTTGATTGCTTATTGCGGGTGCAAAGATAGACATAAATGTGAGATAAACAAGGAAAAAATAACAGAAAATTAAAAAAAAATGAAGATTGAAAAGTATATACGTGATATTCAGGGATTTCCAAAAGAAGGAATTTTATTTAAAGATATCACACCTTTGCTTGGTAACCCAGAAGCGCGTACCAATTGCCTAAAAATTTTGCTGGATTCTTTAAATGGACAAAAAATTGATAAAGTGGTTGGAGCTGAATCTCGAGGTTTTTTCTTCGGAATGTTACTAGCTCAGGAATTAAATGCTGGATTTGTGCCTGTGAGAAAACCAAAGAAGCTTCCGTTTGATACGGTTTCTGCTTCTTACGAATTGGAATATGGCTCTGATAGTTTAGAAATGCACACAGATGCTATCAAAAAAGGCGATCGCGTGTTAATTCACGATGATGTCTTGGCTACTGGCGGAACGGCAAAAGCAGTTTGCGAATTGGTCGAAAAACTGGGTGGCGAAATTGTACAATGTAATTTCTTAATGGAACTGACTTTTCTTAACGGAAGAGAGAAAATTAAGGAATATCCTGTTTTTGCAGCGTTAACGTACTAGATTAAACAAAAACAATTTTATGCTTAATCGCATAAAGCACAAGTCCGATTCGGGTTTTTATTTCAAGTTTGTCAAAAAGTGATTCTCTATAGCCATCAATGGTTTTGGGACTTAAACACATTTCTGATGCAATTTCTTTATAAGTCATTTCGGTGCAGGCATGTTTGATAAAAACAATTTCTTTTTCTTTTAGAGAAATCTTTTTGTTATCGCCACCAACTTTATTAATTAGCATTCCAGAAACAAGTTCTGTAAAATAAAAACCCTTTTCGATGACGCATTCAATTGCTTCTTTAAAGATTTCTGGAGAAGTATCTTTCAGCAGATAACCTTTTGCGCCATTTGTGATCATTTTTATGATAATTTCTTCATCGTCGTTTACCGATAAAGCAATTACTTTCAAATCTGGCCGATTGTCTTTAAGCCATTTCATTGTACTTAATCCGTCGAGTACAGGCATATTAACATCAAGCAGAATAAGATCGATTTCAGCCTCGTTGTTTTGTTCGATATAGTCGATGAAGACTTTTCCATTTTCAAAGCGGTTTATCACTTCATAATCGCCAAAACTTTTAATCAGCAGTTCGAGAGATTGCGAAAAAAGCAAATGATCATCTACAATTATTATTTTTCGTTTAGAGTTAGTTTTCATAGCCTTGGGTTAATGGGTATTTGATGGTTACACTGGTTCCAGAGGTGTCAGAATTTAAGATTAACTGAGCACCAATAAGCTTAGCTCTTAATTTCATATTATTCAATCCGATTCCTGAATTTGACTTTTTAATGTCATAGCCAATTCCGAAATCTTTTAAATTTAATATGAAAAAAGAATCGGTAGTTTCAATATGAACATCAAACAAATCGCTTCTAGAATGTTTTAAACTGTTATGGAGCGCTTCTTGAAAAATTCTGTAAATAATAAGTTCGTGTTCTTCGTTTATTGCAGGGACAGTTCCAATTTGTTTAAAATTGAATTTAATTTTTTTAAGCTTTTTAATTCTTTCCAAATCCTGCTGAATGGCTTCGATAAAATTATTATGCAGAAGATTGTCCTTGTTTATAATGCGTGAGAGAATGCGCAGTTCGTCTAAAGATTTTGCCAAAACAGCTTTCAAATCTTTAAGTTCTTCTATTTGGATGTTTTTATTGCTGATTCCGATATTAAGCTGCATTATGGCAACCGAAATAATCTGTCCTATATTGTCATGCAATTCTTTACTGATTTCAGATAAAGTCTGGTCTTTTATTTCAATTCTTGTTTTAACCAATTCGGACTGGAAATACAAATCAGCTTCCATTTTTTCTACTAAGAATTTATTTCTCTTCTTTAAAAAATAAAAGAAGATAACAAGCAGAATGACTATTAGGGTAAAGAAAACAATACCTAACGAAATAACTAATAATTGTATCTCTTTTCGCTCCATAAAAATCCGATTATAAAACAGCTATGTGCCAGAAAATTTAAAATGAACACGACCAAACTAAAAATAGATTCGTCTTGCTTGATTAAAAACCAATTGAGAGCCAGCATAAAAGGTGTAAAAGGAACATGAAAAACGAGGATGCCGAGAATATACCAGAAAAAAACCGATTTCTTAAAATTCAGTATTTTTTCCGAATTAAAAATCTCAATCAGATACAGGCAGGATAATATTAAAATTAATAATACACCAATTGCAAAACTATAGGTAAAAGAACGGTTCATGTCTTCTTTGAAATATAAAATATTTAAGAAAAACGACACAATAAACAGTATTAGAAAAAGAACAGCCGAAATTCTATGATCTTTTTTGGTAAGCAGGGCTCTTAGAAGTAAAATATAGGCAGAGAAGCTGGTAAGCATATAGAAATTGTACACATGAAAGTTGAGCAAACCTGTCCAAAAGGTAAAATAATAGCCTACAACTTCAATCACTACAGAAAACCAGATTAAAAGTACTAAAAATTTGGCTTTATTACCAGGAAGTTTTGGCAGTGCAAACAAACCAATCGTTCCTGACAATAAAGCCATATAGATAATATAAGATCTTAAAAATTCGAACATAATTTTTTTAGTATAATAAGCTTGGCGGTCTTCCGATGTTTCCGTAATTCATTGGTTCAAGGCTTTGTATGTCAACAGAAGCTTCTTGCATCATCGCAAAACCTTGAATTTGGCTGCTGTCTTTTGCTTTTTTACCAGTCGGAACAAGGAATAAAGTGGTCAGTCCGGCTTTTTCTCCGTGTTTTTCATCATCTGGATAAACTCCAAAGTAAAAACGGATTCCGTCTACATTATAACCCTCTTTTGCGCCATTTGTTTTTATGTAATGAATATAATTTTCTAACTCTTCAAGAGAATACCAGATTGCATTGGCATCTTCTTTTTGCTCTCTTTTTGCAGAAAGAGAAGCTCTTTTATTATTGTAATTCACATTTAATTGTCGTGCAAACTCTTTTGTGATTAACTGACTCGGTTTTGCGGGTGGATTTTTCATAGTTATTTGATATTAATTGGTTAAAGTTTTAGTTAACAGCTTTTTGAGTTGTTGAACAAGGCAAAATTATCTGAAACAAGAAATTCCGACAAGGGGAAATATACCCTTTTTTGTTTAGGTGAAAATATTTAAAAATTTGGGTTAAAGTGCTGTTACATAATTATTTGTAAAGATAGAATTTTACATCGTCAGTTTTAAGGTAAAAACGGGCAATCAAAAATGTAACCTATTAATAATTAATTAAATTTTTTAAATTATGTCACAACCAACACCTCTAGGTTATCCTCACGCAGGAGCCGGAACAGTAGAAATTCTTTTAGAAAAAGAAGATGGAGCAGATTATGCAGTACTTTTTTCACCAGATCCTAATAACATATTATTAAGAGATGCTGGTCTGCCAATGCAGTTTTATTATTATCCAAAAGCACCACGTCTAGCCAAGCACCCAGATGGAAGATTTAAATTTGCGATGCAGGTTTTCAAATCAGAAGGAGATTCTTCAACCGTAATCGGTGCCGAAGGATTAGAAGAAGAAGCAGGAGCATACACTACTTTAACTAGTACTATTGATCTGCCAGAAGCATTATTAAAAAAAGCGATTGACAAGCTGAAAACAAAATTGCACACCAGTTATAATAATCAGAGACAATCTAAACTTTTTGGACTGTTTTCTTATCTAAAAGGTGTCGATCGCGATTTTAATGAAACCAATGTTAGACCAATTCAGCTGACAGAAAATACGATTACGATGCATATTGTAGGCGAAAAATCGCCAAATAATCCTTTTGGAGGAGCCAATCCGTGGACATTTAATATTCAGGGAGAAGGCGCTGGAACTACTTTCGGATTAGGAGATAATGCACTTTCTGTGCTTATGGGGCGCAACAGTGCTTCTTTGGTGAAAAATGCGTTAGAATCTGGTGCTAATAATTTGGTAGTTGAAAACAACATCAAATACAAAGGCTACATGCCGACTACAACCATCAAAACGACGATTGATGTTAAAAAAGTACATACTTATTTTTCTGCTAAAGCGAATGCAAGCTGGTCATTTGTAGATGTAAACTGGGAAAGCGAATACGAGAAAATCCTAACTCAGGGCGGTATTGTAAGCGAAATCATTACAGATAATCAGTTTTCTAATGAAGAAAGAAAAAAAGTAGAAGAAGCGCTTTTTACCAAACAGAGAGATTTTGCTTTTCAAATGGTTCAAAAACAGATTTTTGATGCACCAGAAAAACAATTTACACCAGCAACAACACCAGAAAAACCGGGAGGATTTTTTAGAATTCTTTTTGGTTGGGGAAGCGTGGGCGTAAGTTTGAAACACGGAAGCCAAACTAGAGAAGTAAAATTCACAGACGAAATCAAATTCTCTGCAATCGAAGTTTTAGATTCAAAAATAAGCGGAAATCTAACTCCGCTGACTTTAAAATCTGGTCCTGAAGCCAAAACTGAATTGAAAAAATACATTACTGAAATCCAATTAGACGAAGACTTCTCAAAAGTGCAGGTAATTGCTTCTTTAAACGGAGGTTTAATTAAACTGGACAAAGACAGTGATATTGTGAATGATAATCCGGTGAGCCAAGTTTCTATTGAAGTAGGGTATCCAGATTCTAAAGGCAAAATGATCTGGAAAAGCTCAGGCAGAATGATTGCGCCAGAAGGAACTCCGTATGTAAAAAATACGAGCAAATCGGGCAAAGAAATCGATGCTATTTTCCCTGCTACTTGGAACGATAAATCGAAAGAAAAAAATGCTTTTGTATTTGATTTTGTGAAAAACAACGGTTCTTCTAAAATTAAAGTGAAACAAGAAGTAATGTATGAGAAAGACAAGAGAGTCAAACTAAAAGATACTGTAAGAGAGTATGAATTTGAAGGAACTAAGATATTTGTGCCGCTTCCAATTCAGAACATGATCAATTATACTTTATCTACAGAAGAATTGTATGATTGCGATACGCTTGAAGTGACTTTGAAAGCAGATAAAATGTCTTCTAAAAAGTACAAGTTTACAGTAGATAATTTTGAAGATGCCATTCCGTATAGAGCTTGGTATGAAGCAGATTATACGGTTAAACCGACAGAATACAAAGTAAAATATACTTGCAACGGTAAAATTGGCAAGAAATCGAAAAAAGTTTCTGTTTCAACAGATTACATCAAACTTGATTATCAGGAAGGCGATGTGTTGTTTGAAATTCCAACAGGAACAGCAGCTCAAAATGCCGATATCGAGAAAATCAGAGCTCCATTTATGGAATAATTTTTTTGAGACATTTTGCAAAAGGGACGTAAAGTCCCTTTTGTTTCTTAACTCACCATTCATTAAACCTAAAGATTATGCCAGATTTAAATACATTTAAGCTCGACGGAACCAAGTTGGTTCCCGTAAATAGATTCAATCTCGAGCCTGCCAAACCGAGCACCGTATTTACTGCAAGAGCAGTGGTAAAAGAAACGGAGTTTAAGGTAATCGAACATCCTGTAATTCATTCTATAGAGATTCAGCCCATTTTAATTCTTCCCATTTTTGAAAATTATTTCCCTCTAATTGAAGGAGATAAAGCGATTACAGAGAACGATTCCTTTAAGGATTATTTTAAGAATGAAATTATTCTTTTTTTTCCTCAAGTAGAAATAGAACCCAATAATGGAGCACTGTTTTATTATGAAGAAGTACCTGGAAAATCTGCAAAGGAGGACGGACTTATGGGAAGGGTAACTTTGAAATACAGCATCAAGAACAAACCGTTGCAGGCCAATCAGAAAAATATTGTTCTAAACTTGAGAGAAGCAGTTTTAAACTTAAAAGTGAAAAATGATACTGTTAAAATAAACGGAATCATAAATACCGCCACTCAGGAAATTCAGTTTGATTTGATCGATGAAGCGGTGAAAATTGCCTATTCCAATTTAGTTTCCAAAATAAGCGATTTGATGTGCAATGTCGATTTGTTTTTTGATTTTAAAGGCTATTCTAAAGTAAAGCGCAATTTTTTGTACGCAAGAGATGTGGCTATTTTAAGAAGTCAGATTACAACAAAAAAGGATCTAACCGCTAGAACAACTTTACAGCCAAAAGCAACGCTTATAAGTAGTCCGCTGATGGTGAAAACGACAACGGCAGGAACTGTTGCGCCCAAAATAGCTATTTCAGAAATTAGGAGAGACAATAATATACAGGCTGAAGTTCAGGAAGAATATGTAAAAAGCACTTTTTTACTCAAAATCAATAAAACGGTAAATTATCCTCGTTTGCCTGGCAATGATCCAAAGCTGTATCAAAATGATGATGGACCATTTGCGAATAATCCTTTTAATCTAAATGAAGATTTTTCGGAGTTTAAACAGATTTTCGTTTCAGGATATAATTTTAGTAAACTGTCGATTTATAAGTCAATGGTTCAGCCCAATACTTTCTTGCTGATTTCAAAAACGTATAGCCTTTCAAAAGATTTAAATACGATGAAACCCTGTGTGACTACTATTTTTCATGCACACGAAGAAGATACAGGAACATCTGAAGAGATTTCGCAGATTACTTTCGAATTTGTTATTGGTCCGAATCTTTCCAGTTTTGATCTAGCTAAATTGAAAATTGCGCTTTTGCAAAACAATTTTATAGACGGAGATCCGGCAGATTATTTTGATAAAGTACAATTCTTGTTTCCTAATGATTTGGGCGCCGAGTATGAAGTAAACGGCAATCATTTTCTTCAGCAAGCACAAATTACTACTGATGGCAAACATTTTATATTTAAAATTTCAACCGAAAACCTTTCTGAAGCCAGCATCTTGATTAACGCTCTCAATAACACCATTTCGCAATACGCCAACATCAATTTTAAGTACAAAGAAATAAAAGATACCAGCGTTGTAGAACTAAACTTAGAACAGACAATTGGAGAAATAGTAGATAGTTTGATTGATAATACGGCAAAGAAAATCCAAGTAAATAATCAGTCGATTTCAAATTGCAAGCTCAATTCAATTCTACTGCTTTACAATCAGAATGCAACGTATTTGAATAGTATTTTCTTTAAAAATTATCCGCAGTTAATCAGCAACGATATAAAGTTTTTAGATTTTTCGTCAATCAATCCAACCGCTTTAGGCGAAATTAAAAATGTATTTTTTGATTTTGAAAACATTGAAAATATCACTTCCGAATTTAGTCAGGTAGTTTCGCAATCAACAGCTTATAATAGATACATTCAAGTTCAGGTTAAAAGTCAGGCGGCGGCAACCAGCAGAATTACTTTGGAATTAACTGTTCAGGAAACAGGAAGTAAGTTTGCCATCGAACGCTTAAAATCAGAATTCTCGACCCCCATATTGTTCAATTTTATTGTAAAAAATACGGCGAACAATAATACTTTGATTTCATACAAAGTCAATTATTTTGATAAAAATGACAATCTAACAGGTTCTAAAAATGATGTTTTTGATTTCTCTAAAGCATCAATTATCACCATAAATAAAAAATAATGAGAACCATAAAAGCAGGCACAAAATCTCCAGAAGTTTATTATTTAAACGAGCTTTTGTCCAAATTAAATTACGGCGTTGTCGTTTCCGATTATTTTGGAAGTGAAACCGATAAAGCAATCAAAGATTTTCAGCTAAAGAATAATCTTGTGGTTGATGGGGTAGTGGGACTTAAAACGTGGTCGGCACTTTTAGAAAAAAATAAGAATGGTTTTTCGACCAACACTAAATTATTATCAGAACAGGATTTAATTGATTTTTCGAATCAGTTTAATTTAGAACTCGCAGTTGTAAAGGCGGTGAATGAAGTGGAAAGCAACGGAAAAGGTTTTTTGATTGATGGCCGCCCGAAGATTTTGTTTGAAGGACATATTTTCTGGCGCGAATTGGAGAAAAGAAACATAGATCCTAGAGCTTACGCGAATGCAAATACGCAAGATGTTTTGTTCGAAAATTATACTAAAAAACATTACGTTGGCGGAACAGCCGAATATGCGCGTTTAGAAAAAGCACGTAATCTAGGTCAGGACAAAAGAATAGCTGATGCGGCAAATAGTTCGGCTTCTTGGGGACTTTTTCAAATTATGGGCTTTAATGCGATTTCTATCGGTTATAAAAGCATTGACGAATATGTAGAAAAAATGAATCTGAATGAAGGCGAGCATCTCAAAGCGTTCGGAATGTTTCTAGAAAAGAACAATTTGATTGGATTGCTGAGAAGTAAAAACTGGGCTTCTTTTGCTTTGAAATATAATGGACCAGCGTATAAAACCAATAAATATGATGAGAAGTTGGCGCGTGCTTATGCTAAGTATGCTAGATAGTTTGTTTTTAACCGCGCAAAGGCGCAAGTTTCTTAACCGCAAGGTGCGCTAGGTTTACGCAAAGTTCGCAAAGTTTTGTGTAAAGTAATTTTTAATCGCGCAAAGTCGTAAAGTTTCTTAACCGCAAGGTGCGCTATAAGATTTACGCAAAGTTCGCAAAGCTTTGTGCAAAGTAATTTTTAATCGCGCAAAGTCGCTAAGTCGCTAAGTTTTTTGTGGTTTTATTAAAAAAGAAAAGTTCGCAAAGCTTTGTAGATATAGCTTTGCGAACTTTTTAATTTATAAACGAAACACAATGTGTAAAATTCTTAGCGTCCTTTGCGGTAAAAAATAAACGCAACGTTTTCAAAACATGAAACAAAAAAATCTATCTCAATGTTGCTCCAAGTTCGGTTTCGAAAGTCTGCTGTAATTTAGACATGATTTTATCGATCTGAGCGTCGGTTAAAGTTTTAGTATTGTCTTGAATAGTAAAACTCAAAGCGTATGATTTTTTGCCTTCTGGTAATTTATTTCCTTGGTAAACATCAAAAAGATTAACGTCTTTTAAAAGTGCTTTCTCTGTTTGTTTTGCCAAGTTGAAAATGCTTTCGTAAGTCGTTTTTTCGTCAATTAATAAAGCTAAATCTCTACGAACTTCAGGATATTTAGGGATTTCAGTATACTTAATTTTTCCTGTGATGATTTTTAAAACCAAATCCCAATTAAAATCAGCGTAATAAACGTCTTGTTTGATGCCGAAATGCTTCAAAATAGGTTTTTTAATTACACCCATTTCAACCAAAATATCATTGTTGTAAGTAATCGCAGTTCCTTCAGAATAAATATCTGACTGAACTGGGGCATTCGAAATCTTTTCAATTCCTAAACGAGATAGAATCGCTTTTACATATCCTTTCAACAAGAAAAAATCTGTTGTTTTTTGTGGGTTTGTCCAGCTTTCTTTGTTTCTGTTTCCAGAAATTAAAAGAGAAAGGTGTTTGTGCTCTTCGTATCCGTTAAGATATTTATGATAGGTTTTTCCGAATTCAAATAACTTTAAATCCGAATTTCTTCTGTTGATATTGTATGAAACCGCTTCTAAACCAGAAAACAATAAAGACTGGCGAAGTGTTGCTAAATCACTGCTCAAAGGGTTCAGCATCGAAACGTTATGTTCTTCTTTTAACGAAGTAGATAATTTCGCGTAAGCTGCCGTTGTCAGTGAATTTGCCATCATTTCGTGAAAACCTTGCGAATTCAATTGAGATGCAATTACATTCTGTACTTTGTAATCTTCTGTTCTTGGCGAATTGGCTACTGTAGCATTAAATTTCTTAGAGAAATTGATGTTATTATAACCGTAAACTCTCAAGATTTCTTCGATTACGTCAATTTCACGCTGAACGTCTACACGATAAGCAGGAATAGTTAAACCTAAACCAGAATCAGAAACGCTGTTTACTTTAATGTCTAGTGAAACTAAGATTTTCTTAATCGTGTCTTTCGAAATTTCCTGCCCAATAATTTTAGATACATGGCTGAAATTCAATAAAACAGAAAAATCTTCTACTTTTTTAGGGTATACTTCCACAACATCAGAAGTGATTTTTCCGCCTGCAACTTCTTGAATTAAAAGTGCTGCACGTTTTAAAGCGTATTCTGTAATCGTTGGATCAATTCCTCTTTCAAATCTAAAAGAAGCATCTGTACTTAATTGGTGTCTTTTAGCTGTTTTACGAATGCTAACCGGATCAAAATAAGCACTTTCTAAGAAGATAGAAGTAGTTCCGTCAGAAACGCCAGATTTTTTTCCTCCAAAAACTCCCGCAATACAAAGCGGACCTTTTTCGTCGCAAATCATTAAATCTTCTTTGCTTAAGGTTCTTTCTACGTCGTCTAGCGTAACAAATTTTGTCCCTTCTTCAACTGTTTTTACAATCACTTTTCCGTTGATTTTCGCAGCATCAAAAGCGTGTAAAGGCTGTCCTAATTCGTGTAAAACATAATTAGTAACGTCAACAATGTTATTTTTTGGAGTTAATCCAATAGCTTTTAAACGGTCTTGCAGCCAGCTTGGAGATTCGTGAACCGAAATTCCAGAAATAGTTACACCGCAATATCTTGGAGCCAAATGAGTATCTTCAACATTTACGTCAATTTTAAGCGTACGCATATCAACTCTAAAATTGCTTACAGAAGGCGTAATCAATTCTACGTTTACACCGCGCTGTAACATTCCCGCTCTTAAATCACGAGCAGTTCCAAAATGGCTCATCGCATCGGCACGGTTTGGCGTCAATCCGATTTCGAAAACTTCATCATTTGCAATTTGGAAAACTTCAGATGCAGGAGTTCCAGGAACCAAATCTTCTGCCAGAACCATAATTCCGTCATGGCTTGTTCCTAAACCTAATTCATCTTCAGCACAGATCATTCCGTGACTTTCCTGTCCGCGGATTTTTCCTTTTTTAATGGTAAATTCAGCACCTTCTTTATCGTATAAAACGGTTCCAATTGTAGCAACTGGCACTTTTTGTCCCGCAGCAACGTTTGCAGCACCGCACACAATTTGAACTGGAGCTTCTAAACCGACATCAACTGTAGTAACTTTCAATCTATCAGCATCAGGATGCTTTTCGCAAGTCAGAACATGTCCAACAACAACTCCTGCTAAACCTCCTTTAATTGATTCGTATTTTTCGACAACTTCTACTTCTAAACCTAAATCTGTTAGTAATTCAGAAGTCTGTTCAGATGTCCAATCTGTTTTAATAAATTGTTTTAACCAGTTGTAAGATATTTTCATTGTAGCTATTTAATTCTTGAATAAGGTTACAAATATAAGGATTGCGCTTTGGAGTAAGAAAAAATTATGTGGTTTTTTCTCTTTGTTTTTTATTGAATAGAAAATGCTATGCTTTAAGCTTTTACTAATTTATAGGTCAAAATTTTAGCGAATGAATAGTGTAAATGACTAAAAAAACGGATTGTGTAATTTTTGTGCTACAAGATGAATGAAAAGTGCTATTCTGTTTCTTTTTATGAAACTAAATTTGGAGTAAATCAAAAAAAGAATATTA
Organism: Flavobacterium sp. 38; assembly: GCF_057799715.1. NCBI lineage: Bacteria > Pseudomonadati > Bacteroidota > Flavobacteriia > Flavobacteriales > Flavobacteriaceae > Flavobacterium > Flavobacterium sp. 38. The sequence goes on from NZ_JBYNWZ010000006.1 coordinate 53,999, forward strand.
TGAGTACCTCAGTAAAAAGACCTGAATTTAAGGCAAAGTATGATAATTATATTGGCGGAAAATTTACTCCACCAATTTCAGGAGAATACTTTGACGTGCTTTCTCCAATAGACGGAAAAGTATTTACAAAAGCAGCGCATTCTGGAAAAGCAGATTTAGAATTGGCTGTAGATAAAGCCTATGAAGCGTTTAAGACTTGGGGAAAAACTTCTGCAACCGAAAGAAGTATTTTATTAAATAAGATTGCACAAAGAATTGAAGACAATCTAGAATATATCGCGGCAGTCGAAACGGTAGACAACGGAAAACCAATTCGTGAAACGCTAGCTGCAGATATTCCGCTGGCAATTGACCATTTTAGATATTTTGCAGGTGTAATTCGTGCAGAAGAAAGTTCGATTGCTGAACTGGATTCTCAAACCGTTTCTATCGCTTTAAGCGAACCATTAGGTGTTGTAGCGCAAATTATTCCGTGGAATTTCCCGATTTTAATGGCAGTTTGGAAAATCGCTCCAGCTCTTGCAGCAGGAAATACAATCGTTTTAAAACCAGCGGAAAGCACGCCAGTTTCTATTATGGTTTTAATGGAAGTAATAGGAGATATTCTTCCTCCGGGAGTTTTAAATATTGTAAACGGTTTTGGTGCCGAATTAGGCCGTCCGTTAGTAACCAATAAAAAAGTATCAAAAGCGGCATTTACGGGTTCTACCACTACAGGACGTTTGGTAATGCAGTACGCAACAGAAAACATTATTCCGGTAACTTTAGAATTAGGAGGTAAATCTCCAAATATTTTCTTCCCTTCTGTAGCAGATCATGATGATGATTTCTTTGATAAAGCGGTGGAAGGTGCGGTTTTATTTGCTTTAAATCAAGGTGAAATCTGTACTTGTCCTTCCAGATTATTAATTCACGAAGACATTTACGACAAGTTTATCAAAAAAGTAATCGAAAGAACAGAAGCTATTGTAGCTGGAAATCCGCTGGATAAATCGACTATGATTGGTGCGCAAACTTCGATTGTTCAGAAAGAAAAAATTATGTCTTACATCAAATTAGGAAAAGAAGAAGGCGCAGAGTTGCTAACAGGAGGTGATGAAAATAAACTCGGAGGAGATTTAGCTGAAGGTTATTATATCAAACCGACTTTGTTTAAAGGGCATAACAAAATGAGAATCTTTCAGGAAGAGATTTTCGGACCTGTATTGGCGGTTACTACTTTCAAAACTACTGAGGAAGCAATCGAAATTGCCAACGATACCATGTACGGACTAGGAGCGGGGGTTTGGACAAGAGACGCGCACGAAATTTATCAGGTTCCGAGAGCAATTCAGTCTGGCCGTGTTTGGATTAATCAATATCATTCTTATCCTGCTGGTGCTCCGTTTGGCGGTTACAAACAATCTGGAATTGGCCGTGAAAACCATAAAATGATGTTGAGCCAATACCGCCAAACCAAAAATATGCTGATTTCTTATGACAAAAAGAAATTAGGATTCTTTTAAAGAATATAAACTTGAGAATGGAAAATTCGATAGGTTTTCTATTCTCTTAAAACTATAGAATTATGCTTCCAAAAACAATGAAAGCTGCGGTCGTTCGAGAATTCGGATCTCTTTTGAAAATTGAAGAGGTCGAAGTAAAACGTCCAGGCAGAAACGAAATTCTTGTAAAAGTAATTGCAAGCGGAGTGTGTCATACCGATTTACATGCTGTAGAAGGCGATTGGCCGGTTAAACCTAAAATGCCTTTAATTCCGGGACACGAAGCTGTTGGCTATGTTGTCGCAGTTGGGCAGGATGTGAAAAACGTAAAAGAAGGAGATGCTGTCGGCGTGCCTTGGCTTTATAGCGCTTGCGGTGGCTGTGATCATTGCATTACGGGTTGGGAAACTTTATGCGAAAGCCAGCAGAATGGCGGTTACAGCGTAGACGGCGGATTTGCAGAATATGTAATTGCAGATGCCAGATATGTTGGAATTTTGCCTTCTAATGTCAATTTTATTGAAATGGCTCCTATTTTATGCGCTGGAGTTACGGTTTACAAAGGATTGAAAGAAACGGAAGTGAAACCTGGAGAATGGGTCGCAATTTCTGGAATCGGTGGTTTAGGGCACGTTGCTGTGCAATATGCAAAAGCTATGGGAATGAATGTTGCAGCAATTGATATTGGAGATGATAAATTGGATTTGGCAAAAAAATTAGGTGCCGATTTGGTGGTTAATGCAAAGAATCAAAATCCTGGAGAATTCTTAAAGAAAGAAGTCGGTGGAATGCATGGGGCATTGGTTACCGCAGTTTCTCCAATAGCTTTCAAACAAGGGCTTGAAACATTGAGAAGAAAAGGTACAATGGCATTAAACGGACTTCCTCCAGGTAATTTTGATTTGTCTATTTTTGATACTGTTTTAAATAGAATTACCATAAGAGGTTCTATTGTTGGAACCAGAAAAGACATGAAAGAAGCAATCGAATTTGCAGTTGATGGAAAAGTCAAAGCCACAGTAACCACTTCAAAATTAGAAGATGTCAATACTGTTTTCGATAAAATGAAAAAAGGTGAAATAGAAGGAAGGATTGTGCTCGACATAGCACAGTCTTAAATAGTTGGTTATGTTTCGAAGCAGTAAATTCTTAATTGATATTTACTGCTTTTTTTAATTTTAAAAGTTATGATAAAACGAATTGACGCTGCAGAAAAAGCAATAGAATTGATTAAAATTCTCAAAGAAAAACACGGTGATCTGATGTTTTACCAAGCAGGAGGATGCTGCGAAGGTACGCAACCGCAATGTTTTGAAAAAGGAGGTTATTACCAACGCACTGGCGACGTTTGCATAGGCGTTGTCGAAGACACCGAATTTTGGGTAGACAAAGATTTATTTGAATACTGGAAACACGCCCATTTTACCTTAACGGTAATTGATGCCTTTGGAGTAGGCGGTTTTTCATTAGAAACACCTTTAAAGAAAACATTTCAAATTGAGTACAGAATTTTTACTCCAGAAGAAGAAAAGAATTTAGAACCTGTCACTTTTTTTTAAGGTTCAAAGAGACAGAGTTGCAAAGGTGCAGAGGTCTAAGCTTGATCCCTAAAAAAAACTTTGCCACTTTGTCACTTTGTATCTTTGTCACAAAAAAAATCAACAAACGTAAAGCAACTGATACTGCTTCGGCGTTATCCCTTCATATTTCTTAAACAATCGAATAAAATAATTCGCATCTTCAAAACCCGCTAAATAACAAACTTCATTAATTTGAAGTGTTGGATTTTTCAAGAGATTTTTGGCACATTTTATTTTTTCATTCAAAATATATTCAATCGGACTCATACCGAGTTCGCGCTTAAAGAAACGGTAGAAAGAAGTAGTGCTCATACAAGCTTTTTCGCTCAACATTTTTAAGCTCATGTTTTCTTTCAAATTCTGTTTGATATATTCTGTAACTTCTTTAATTGGATTATTGTCTTCAAGAAATTTTCCTTGATCTAGAGATTTTACAGTTTGCGTCTGAATAATTCTAATCAGCAATTCTTTTAAAGTCAGATCGGCAAAAATATCTTTGGTAATCGAAGTGCTCATACATTCTTTTATGAGTTTATTGATTGTCGCTGCCATTTCAACATTATTGTAAAAGAAATAATTCTGATAGTTCAGCTGCCAGTACATATTAGTTCCTTCTTTCGGATATTGCTCGTTTAAAAAGTTTAAGATTTCAGCAATTTTATCTTGGTCAATTGCCAACGCCAGACATTGCGTCGGATTATTTTTGGATGCTTCAGGAAAATCAATTTTCATTTCCACATTCGAAGGCACAATAACTGTTTCACCAGGAAGATAAACGAATTCTGGATCATCAAAAAGGTGCATGATTTTTTTGCCTCTCAGCATACTGGTTACCACCAAATCATTAAACTTCAACGGAACTTTATTGGTCGACTCGTAGGTTTCAAACAGATTCAATTCGCAATGGTTTAAATTGTAAATAGTTCTGTTTTCTACAAGAGTTTTTAATGATTTTTCTTGCGATAATTGGAGCGGATTGACTAAAAATCGTTGATTATTCATTAAATTTAATTTTTGGTGAAGACTTTAAATTTAATAAAAATATATGTAATATCTAGATATTTAAGCCTTTTTTATGCTTTGTGTAAGAATAGATTAAGTTATAAAAGCTTGAAAGCTTTCAATAAAAAAAGAGAGAATTTTGGCTCTCTCTTTTTTCATTTCTGTTTTCATTTCAATTATTCTGTGGTGCATACTGAAGCATGAACGATGAGCCAGAAATTTCCATCTCCACTATAGCTTAAATTATAGCTATCTGTGGTAGCATTGTTTAAAGTGTGCTGATTGCCAAACTGGCCAGGAGCGGCTGTTTCTGGTCTCTCATCTGACAAGTAAACATGAGTTTCTGTAAATACAGTTCCAGGATGAGTAGCATTTATAGTAACTTGAACATTACTTCCTTGAATAACAACTGTTACAGTTCCAGCCAAATATCCATTATTGATATTATTCTGTCCAGCTCCTGCGTATAAATTGTAAGTATAAGTTCCATCAACTGCATTATCGTAATACGTAGCCCAGCCCCATTTTTCGGAGATTTCTAATCCGTTGAAAGTGTAATTTCCAAACATATATGCAGTATCGCATGTTGTAACTGGAGGCGGAGGCGTGTCGCACGTTCTTAAGCAGTAGTTAAAATACGTCGCCCAGTTTTTGCCAGGAAAATTGACATCACCAGCCCAGCCGGTTTCTGTTCTGATAACGGTTCCGTTTACAATATTTTTCATGCTAGAATGTGCCGCAATAAACAAACATCTGTTAGCATCTAACGTTATAGACGAAAGCGGAATTGTAAAAGTGTAGCTCTGAACTAAAGGGTTAAAAGATTTTTTATAAGGAAATTGCCCAGGAATTGGATTTCCATTTTTTGCGGGTATATTGGCATAAGGACCTACATATAAATGAAGTTCACTAAAATACCAGTCTTGAATTGCAGTGTAGGTTACGTAAAGATTTGTAGCGTCATTTTCAATTAAAACTTTTCCAGCATTGGTAAACTGTCCAGCCATAATGTTAATTGATATTGGATCGCATTCTGAATAAGTTCCTTTTGCGGTGGCAGTAGAACTATCCAATTGTTTGGCCTCAGTTTGAATGTCAGTACTCACAGGCTCGTCGGTACAATTGACAGTCAGAAAAGCGAAAACTACAAGTGTAATAATTTTTTTCATCGTAATAAGTAGTTAAAAATTAGTAACAAAGAAAAAATCAAATGCAGCTTTAAATGAGGGAAATTTAAATTGCTGTTACAAATTTTATTACTTATTTATCAGATTTCAAAAAATAGTCGTCTAACGAATGATTTTACCGCTAAATTGTTTATTTTTTAATTTTCAGAACCTTTTTTTGAATTTATATCAATTCTTCAATATGTTTTTTGATATTTTCTGATATTTTTTTGGTAGGAAGATCGTTTTCATCATTTCCGAACGGGTCTTCAATTTCTTCGGCAATAAGTTCTAAACTTGCCAAAACATAAAATATAAAAACTACCACAGGCGCAACTAGATAGCCTAGACTTACAGAATATCCAAACGGAAGCGTCATGGTGTAAAAGAAGATGAATTTCTTTATAAAAGCGCTGTAAGAGTAGGGAATAGGAGTGTTCTTAATACGCTCGCACGCTCCGCAAATGTCTGTAAAAGCAACTAATTCGTCATTTAGCGTAATTAGCTGCTCTCCAGATATTTTTTTCGCATCATACAAATCATTGATTTTATGATACATTATTTTTTTTAATTGATTAGGCTTGTGTTTGTGCTGATCGATTTCGAGTTCAACATCTTCAAACAGCATTTTTCCTGTGTCTTCATCTTTCAAATGCTGATGAAGTATTTCTGCATACATCGGAATGTATTTTCTAAAAAACTTTTTGTCGTTTTCGTCTTTTAAAATTGCTGAAAGTTTGATAGCCAGATTACGGCTGTTATTCACCAGTCCGCCCCAAAGTTTACGACCTTCCCACCATCTGTCATAAGCCGTATTGGTTCTAAAAACCAGCAAAAGCGAAATTACAAATCCGAGCATTCCATGCATAATTGGAATGTTGTGGATATAATCGTTTTTGGTTACTTTAAAATAATGAAGTTCGAGATAACAGACGGCTGTGGCATAAATTCCAATTGCAATCATAATCGTAAACAGTTTTCGAACCGTATCAGATTTATGGAAATGAAAAATAAAAGCAAACCAGTCTTTGGTGTTGTACGAAATCATTTAAGTGGATTTTGAAACAAATTTACTTAAAAATTGATATTTCCAGCTAATTCTTTTAAGGCAATTTCAGATAATTTTGCTTCGTATTGCGCGTTGCTGTAACGTACTTTGGCATTGACATAATTCAGCTGAGCGGTTCTAAAATCAAGCGTTGTAATCGTTCCGATTCTAAATTTATCCAATGTAATGTCTAAATTTTGTTTGGCAATGGCTTCATTATCCTGTTCCAAATCAATTAATTCTAAATTGGTTAAATACGTTTGAAAGGCAGTACTCAACTGTGTGCTCAAAACTGTATTTTGCTGTTCTATGGCAAGCGTAGAATTTTCAATCTGAAGTTTCGCTACTTTTTCATTACGATGCTGGTTGAAACCGTCAAAAATATTCATAGAAGCATTAAAACCATAGTTTAAACCTCTAGAAGATGTTTCGCTGGTAAAACCCAAACTCGACTGACTTTCATTAAAATTATAACCTGTAGTTAATCGTAGTGTAGGGTAGCGGTCTGCTTTTACCTGTTTGAGCTGTAATTCGGCTATACGTTTGTTAATGATTTGTGCTTCTAAAGCCGGATTTTGTTTTTGCGCCAAATCCATTAAATCGGCTAAAACTAATTTATTGTCTACCACAACTTCATCGGTAACCTTAAAATCAATTTTAGGATCGCGTGCCAAATGCTGGTTCAATAAGATTTTGCCATTAGCGTAAGCTTCTTTTTGTCTTAGCAAAGCAACCTGATCGGAATTTAAGTCAACCTGTGCATTTAAAACTTCCAATTTTGAAGCTTTTCCAATGCTGAAACGGTTTTTAGCCAAAGTCAGTCGCTGATTCGAAATTACAATTGTAGTGTCCAACGCCGCTAATTGCTGCTGCATCTGCACTAAATCATAATATGCCGAATTTACCTGAGCAATTTTAACTAAAATAGTTCTTTTCAATTCTGCATCGCCCAATTTCTGAAGTTCTTTTAGCTGATCCAGTCTGGCAAACATTTTCATTCCGTCAAAAACTGTCCATCCTAAACTCACACCATAACTTAAACTGTTGTTTTTAGCATTATCCAGCGATGTGCTTGTCCCGTCCTGACGTGTCTGAGACGAATTCATAATGCTATTATTGTCGGTAACATTGGCCGTTGCTGTTGGCAGCATTCCAGCGTTTCCAATCGTTACGTTGGTTTCGCTTATTTTGGAATTATTTTTAGCAATTTTAATTTCAAAATTATTCTCCAGCGCTATAGTCATAGCCTGTTCAATAGTAAGAACTTCCTGCGCCTTGGTCTGAACCATGCAAAAGAACAGGATAATTGCTGTACAGTATATTTTTTTGATATTCATATTCTTTTTCTTTAACCAAAAATATATTTATTGGTTTCTATTTAATGCTTTCTCTTTCGTATTCGTCAATATGGTCAAACTCAGGATAATGTTTTCTGGCTTTCGACCACATTAAATAAATGGCAGGAATTACAAAAAGCGTTAAAGCCAATGAGAAAATAGTTCCGCCCACAATTACTACCCCCATACCAATTCTACTTGTAGACGCAGCACCAAGCGACATTGCAATTGGAAGCGCTCCTAATGCAATGGCTAAACTCGTCATTAAAATTGGACGTAAACGTGCTTCTGAAGCCTCTAAAATAGCTTCTAGTTTTGGTTTGCCCTGTTCTCGCAACTGATTGGCAAATTCTACAATCAAAATACCGTTTTTGGTTACCAGACCAATCAACATTACCGTACCAATCTGGCTGAAAATATTCCAAGTTTGGTTGAATAGCCACAAAGAGAATAAAGCTCCCGCAACCGCCATTGGAACCGTTAAAATGATAATAAACGGATCGATAAAACTTTCAAACTGCGCAGCTAAGATCAAGAAGATAAGCAATAAAGCTAATCCGAAGGCGAAAGAAGTATTCGAGCTACTTTCTACGAAATCTCGAGATTCTCCAGCTAAATCGGTTGTGAAACTTTCGTCCAAAACTTTTGCTTTAATTCTGTCCATTTCCTGAATACCGTCACTAATACTTTTTCCAGGTGCCAGACCAGCCGAAACTGTTGCTGACATATAACGGTTATTATGAAACAATTGCGGTGGATTACTTTGTTCGTAAACCTTAACCACGTTATCCATCTGAATCAATTCGCCATTTCTGTTTTTTACAAACATCGAAGTCAAATCCAAAGGTTTAGATCTGTCTTTCTGGTCAAATTGTCCAATTACCTGATATTGTTTTCCATTTCTAATAAAATACCCAAAACGCTGTCCGCTTAAAGAAAGCTGCAAAGTTTGTGCGATATCAATGATTGAAATTCCTAAACTTTCTGCTTTTTCGCGGTCAATTGTAACGTTGATTTCAGGTTTATTAAATTTCAAGTTTACGTCTGTTGTAGAAAATACATCGCTTTTTCCAACTTCATTCATAAACAAAGGAATTTTTTCTCTCAATTTATCAAAATTTGGAGCCTGAATAATGTATTGTATCGGCAAACCACCACGTCTGTTTACGGCAATTGTAGGCTGCTGTATTACAGAGGTTTTAGCATCTGGATATTTTTTCGTCCATTTGGTTAATTTGTCGGCGATATCTTTTTGAGAAGCTTCTCTTTCATCTGGTTCTTTCAAAGAAAGCCTTATAAAACCGGTATTTGTTGCCGAAGCTCCAAAACCAGGTGCCGTAATAACCAAACTCACCTTTTTTTCAGGAATAGAATCATCAACCAATTGTGAAATTTCCTGCATAAAACGATCTGTGTATTCGTATGAAGAACCCTCAGGAGTTGTCATACGCATGGTTACAGAACTTCTATCGTCATAAGGTGCTGTTTCTTTTGGAAGAATAGTGAAAAACAAATAAATCAATCCAAAACAAGCAATAAGAATAGGGAAGCTGATCCATTTTCTATCCATAAATTTCGAAAGCGCTTCAGCATAACTGCTGTTCATTTTTTCAAAAAACGGTTCTGTTTTAATATAGAATTTAGATTTTTTCTGTTCTCCGCCTTTCATTAAATAAGCATTCAGCATTGGCGTTAAAGTCAGCGAAACAAATGCTGAAATTAATACTGCGGCACCAATTACAACTCCAAATTCCCTAAATAATCGTCCAACGAAACCTTCCAAGAAAATTACAGGCAAGAATACAGCCGCCAAGGTTACCGAAATCGAAATTACGGCATAAAAAATCTCGTTAGAACCTTTAATTGCGGCCTCAATTGGCGACATTCCTTCTTCCACTTTTTTGAAGATATTTTCCGTTACCACAATACCGTCATCTACCACAAGTCCGGTTGCCAGTACAATCGCTAATAACGTTAATACGTTGATAGAGAATCCAAACAACCACATAATGAAAAATGTAGCAATCAAGGAAACGGGAATATCAATTAAAGGTCGGAAAGCAATCGCCCAATCTCTAAAGAATAAATAGATGATAATAATTACCAGAATTACCGAAATCCCCAAGGTTTCAGCAACTTCAAGAACCGATTTCTTTACGAAAATCGTATTGTCAAGCGCAATATTTAGTTTAATATCTTTTGGAAGATCCTTTTTTAAAGCTTCGTATTTTTTATAAAATTCAGCTGAAATATCCAAGTAATTGGCTCCAGGCATTGGCACAATCGCCAAACCAATCATTGGCAAACCAGACTGGCTCAATTTGGTTTCGATGTTTTCTGGACCTAATTCTGCGCCTCCAACATCGCTTAAACGAACAATTTTATCTCCGTCTGTACGAATAATGATATTATTGAATTCTTCTGCTTTAGAAAGATTTCCGATTGTTTTTACGGTAAGTTCGGTGTTGTTTCCAGTCAATTTTCCTGATGGAAGTTCAACATTTTGAGCGTTTAACGCTGCACGCACATCAGCAACCGTACAGCCGTATGCAGTCAGTTTTACAGGATCGATCCATAAACGCATGGCGTAACGTTTTTGTCCCCAAATCTGTACGCCACTCACGCCAGGAATAGTTTCTAGACGTTGCGAAATAACATTTTCTGCGTAATCACTTAATTCTAAAGAACTTCTAGAATCACTTTGTACCGTCATCGAAATAATCGCATCACTGTCGGCATCTGCTTTTGATACAACCGGCGGAGCATCAATATCTTGCGGTAGATTTCGAATGGCTTGCGAAACTTTGTCACGAACATCGTTTGCCGCTTCTTCTAAATCTTTGTCCAGATTAAATTCTATGGTAATATTACTGCTTCCTTGATTACTTGAAGAAGTGATATTTCTAATTCCGTCAATTGCATTTACAGCTTTTTCAAGAGGTTCTGTAATTTGCGATTCAATAATGTCGGCGTTTGCACCCGTATAGTTGGTGCGGATAGAAACCTGCGCAGGGTCGATAGAAGGGAACTCTCTGACTCCTAAAAAAGTGTAACCAATAAAACCGAATAATATAATTAATAGATTCAGTACTATTGTTAAAACAGGTCTTTTTATACTTGTAGTTGATAAACTCATAATTATTATTTTAGTCCCGATAACTATCGGGATAGATTGTTGACTTTAGATTTCAGAGGTTAATCTGAAATTTAAAATCTAAAATCTACAATTATTTTACTTTAACTTTTATTGGCGCTTCGTCTTTTAATGACATTACACCGCTTGTGATTAAAGTGTCTCCAGGTTTTAATCCTGCTAAAATTAAAATTGAAGAATCTGTTCTTGTTGTTGCATCAACCATTACTTCTTTTGCCTGGCCTTTGTTAGCAATAAATACCTTTTTACCGTCTTGAATTGGTACAATTGCCTGAGAAGGAACCACGATTGCATCTTTAATAATATTTAAAGGCAATTTGATGTCTGCGAAAGTTCCAGGGAAAAGTTTTCCGTCGTTATTATCTGCAAGAGCACGAATTTGAAGTGTACGCGTCGCAACGGCAACTTCTGGTTCTATTGCATAAATTTTGGCATTATAAGTTTTGTCTGAACCAGAAACTTTAAAATCGATTACAGATCCAGATCGCACTTCAGCAGCATATTTTTCTGGAATTGAAAAAGTGATTTTTAATTTACTTGTATTAACCAATTTTGCTACTAAAACAGTTGGGGTAATATAAGTTCCTGGAGAGATAGAACGCAAACCGATTTTTCCTGAAAAAGGCGCTCTCACAGAAGTTTTAGAAATTTGTGCTCTTATTAATTGTGTTTGTGCTTGTGCAGAAGCGTGGTCGGCTTTGGCAACGTCTGCTTCTTCTTGGCTGATGGCTTCTTTTTGCAGCAATAATTTTGCTCTTCTTTCGTTTTCAGCAGCCAATCCTTCTCTGGTTTGAGCCTGTCTTAATTGTGCTTTTAGTTCAATATCGTTTACTTTAAGAAGCACTTGACCTTTTGTAACATTGCTGCCTTCGCTAAAAAATATTCCTTCAACAATTCCTGAAACCTCACTATGAATTTCTACTTGTTCGTTTGCCTCAATAGATCCTGATAATGCTAAATTATTGTCAAAAGTGGCAGTTTTTATTACGACTCCATTAACAGTTGTTGGAGATTTTTTGTCATTGAACTTTTTAGAATCTTCATTTTTACCTTTATTAGAAATAATTCTGTAGGTAATAAAGCCTCCAATTGTAACAATTAAAAGGGTGTAAATGAGGTGTTTTACTTTCATAAAATTGAGGTGAATATATATTTTGGGTTTCTGTTTTTAGTAAGCTTACAAATTTAACTTTTTGATGCGAAATCGAAAGGCGTTAGCTTTTATTTAACATTTGTATGTACAAAGGTTTGCATTTAGACTGCAAGCAGGCAAAAAGGTTTAATGAAAGGTTAATTTTTTTTGATTTAAACTGTTAAACTGATCAAAAAGAATGGTGTATTAGAGTGGACTTTTCCTAGGATTGAATATTTTTTTTGCAATTTGTCTGATTTTTTTTGCAGTTTATCGATTTTATTTGTAACATTGATATGTTAAACAAAATGGTGAAAATTTTTAGTGCTAGTCTTTATTTATAATGTTTTAGTGTTAAAATATGTTAAGAGAAGTTGTTTTTTTGGGTTTTTTACAAAATTTTACAGAGAGTTATATTAACAATTGTTTATTCTTTTTGTTGTTTGAATAATAAAAAAATGATTTATGAAGAAAAAATTACTTCTCAGTTTATGGTTTACATTTTTACTTACAGCAATTGGCTATTTATTTTGGCAAAATGAATTTCAATACAGTCTCCCGACTCCAGTGCCAAAGAATTATAAAGCCATTGCAATGGGATCCAAGATCGAACTTGGTCCGTGCTGTGCATTTGACAATAAACCCATTTTTATACATTTTTTTAACCCCGAATGTCCCTGTTCGCGGTTCAATGTGCCACATGTAAGCGGTTTAATTAAAAAATACGGAGATCAGATCAATTTTAAAATTGTTGTGTTAAACAAAGAGAAAAATTTTACGATTGATGAAATACAGCAAAAGTTTGACGCCAAAATCCCTGTTTATTTTGATGAAGCAATGGCTAAAAAATGCGGTGTTTTCTCGACTCCACAAGCAGTTTTGCTAGATCAGACGCACAATTTATATTACAGAGGCAATTACAATAAAACCAGATATTGTACAGATGCAGAAAGCAATTACGCCCAAATGGCGATTGATTCTCTTCTAAGCAGAAAAAATAATCCGTCTTTTAATGCTTTGGCTCTAAAAGCTTACGGATGCTCTTTACCAAAATGTACCAAATAACTATTTCCAAAAACCTAAATCTAATTGACCTATGAAAACAAAAGCTAGCTTAAACGAACAAGATTATCTGCACAGTTTTATGTCTACTATGACACAAAAATCAGATACGATTATTAATTATGTACTTGCAGTATATTTTCTTCTCGGTATCGGACTTTCTTTTAAATACGATACTTTCGAAATTGGTGTCGGCGTTGGAACGTTGAATCTTTTGCTATATTATTCGGCTAAGTTTTTCATGAAAAACTCCAAATTTTACCAATACGTTTTATCTGTTGTTCTGGCTATTTTTATGGCACAGTATATTTATCAGATGCATGGTATGTTCGAAATGCACTTTACAGTATTCATCGCCAGCACAATTTTGATTATTTATCAAAACTGGAAACTTCAAATTCCATCGACTTTATTGGTTGTGCTTCACCACGCAGGACTGGCTTATCTGCAAAACTTTATATACAATGATGCCAACGGACTTCAGGTGTATTTTTCGCAAGTCAATTTTGATTTGGAAACTTTGATCATTCATACCGTTTTGGCTGCTGTCGTATTTTTTATGAATGGCTATTGGGCATATTATTTTAAAGAACACAGTGAAAATCATATTTCAAAAATCTCAGATGAATATGAATTAGAAAATATGAAACTGGCTTCTGCAAAATACAGCTCTATGTCGGCTACAAAAGATTACAATGATTTTATTCATAGAACTACTTTAGATTTAAAACTGCCTGTAAATTCTGTTTTAAAACTGATTGATGTTTCAAAAGGGCATACAGACAACGATAAATTGCTGACCTATCTTGAAATGATGAGAGAAAGCGCGAAGAAAATTGATGATTTAGTGAATGATATTCATGTGAAATCGACATCAAATAGAAATTAAAATTCCAAATTTTAAATTCCAAATCCCAATTGTCATCCTGAGCGAAGTCGAAGGGCCAAATTGCGATTGAAACCCAAACAAATATCCTCAAATAAAAACCAATATTAATTTTAAAACCCCATTATGTTTAAGTATGATTTGCCAACTGCAGTACCTACGCTGCATAATCTAAAGAAAATTATCGATGACTTTTTGAATGAAAGCATCACATTAAATTCAATTGAAAAAATTGGCGCTCAATCTGAATTTGAGATCGAGTTGAGAGAAATTTTCAAAGGCTATAGAAATAATGCTAATGTTTACGATCTTGATTTTCAATACAAAAAACTAGTTCAGATTATGAACGATATACGTCATCGCAATCTTGCTGTTAACAATCAGATTCCGGAATGGCTGGAAAATGAATTGGAAACGGTTTTTCGTAAAATCAGAAATATTCTGCTTGTTTTAGAAATCGAGTCAAATTGAAAATAGTTTAAGGATTCATTTTAAGTACTTAATTGAATTGTAAATTAATTTAAATGTAAAATTTATGGATACCAGATTACACCGTCCAACACCTTCTGACAGAGAAGTAGACTGGAATAAGAATAAAGTGCTGCTGAGTAAAACCGATAAAAAAGGAACCATATTATATGCCAATGAAGACTTTATAGATGTTTCTGGTTATGATGAATTTGAACTTGTGGGTCAGCCTCACAATATCATTCGCCATCCAGATATGCCAAAGGTTATTTTTAAATTCTTATGGGACAGTATTAAATCTAGCGAAAACATTCATGTTATTATAAAAAACATGGCCAAAACCGGGCGCTATTACTGGGTTGTAACCGATTTTAAAATTATCGCAGACGCCGATGGTGAGATTGTGGGTTTCTTTGGCACTAGAAAATCGGTTCCAAATGAGATTATTGTGAAGTTTATTGAGCCTTTGTACAAAAAACTTTTACAGATTGAAGAAACCAGCGGCATGCACGCGTCTGAAGAATATCTGGTAGGTTTTCTGGAAGAAAGAAAGAAAACGTATATGGAATATATCGACCACTTAATCGCAACTGGAAAAGACGATAAAAACAAAGTCAATAAAGGTTTGTTTAGCGGTCTTTTTGAAAAGAAAAACGATCCAAAAAAGAAATAGCTAACTAAAATACTTCATTGTGTCTAATAAAAATATTCGCCCCCTTTGAATTTGACCCCCAACAAATCTAAAATCACCAGAATATAATTAGAACGCAATGGAGTTTTTTTTTGAAGTTTCAAAGGGACAAAGAGACAAAGAGACAAAGTTTGGAGTTTTAGTTTAAAATAACTTTGCCACTCTGTCCCTCTGTCCCTTTGAAACTTAACTAATATAATTCCAAATATTCTTCTTCTTGGTCATTTCGATGAAAATCATTCTTAGAATAGCATTTTCAGGTTTTTGGAGGGCTGAATCTTCTTTTAGGATTTTCATGGCGTAATTTCGAGCCAGAGAAAGGATTTCACGATCTTTTACAATATCAGCGATTTGAAGGTTTAAAACACCACTTTGCTGTGTTCCCATTAAATCTCCGGGACCGCGAAGTTTTAAATCTACTTCGGCAATTTCAAAACCATCGTTGGTTTGCACCATAGTTTCCATTCTGGTTTTGCTGTCAGTACTTAATTTATGTCCCGTCATCAAGATACAGTAACTCTGTTCGGCGCCTCGTCCCACGCGTCCGCGCAGCTGGTGCAATTGCGAAAGTCCAAATCTTTCGGCGCTTTCAATAATCATTACACTGGCGTTTGGCACATTTACACCAACTTCGATTACAGTCGTAGCCACCATAATATTAGTTTTTCCTTCAGAGAAACGCTTCATTTCGGAATCTTTATCTGCTGGTTTCATTTTTCCGTGAAGGATAGAAATAGAATATTGAGGAAGCGGAAAATCTCGTGAAATACTTTCGTAGCCGTCCATCAAATCTTTATAATCCATTTTTTCAGATTCCTGAATTAACGGATACACAATATAAATTTGTCTGCCTTTTGCAATTTCGTCACGAAGAAACTTCCAGACTTTCAATCGATTGGAATCGTAACGATGAACGGTCTGAATCGGTTTTCTACCTGGAGGCAACTCGTCAATAACAGAAATATCCAAATCGCCGTATAAACTCATTGCAAGCGTTCTCGGAATAGGAGTGGCGGTCATAACCAAAACGTGTGGCGGAATATCATTTTTCTTCCACAATTTTGATCGTTGCTCCACACCAAAACGATGCTGTTCATCAATTACAGCTAAACCCAGATTCTGAAACTGTACTTTATCTTCCAGCAAAGCATGTGTTCCAATTAGAATTTTAAGTTCGCCACTTTCCAATTCTTCATGGATAATTTTCCTTTCAGAAGTTTTAGTAGAACCCGTTAAAATTCGGATATTGATGTTTAATGTTTGAGCAAATTCAGACAAACCAAGAAAATGCTGATTGGCTAAAATCTCGGTTGGCGCCATCAGACAAGCCTGAAAACCATTGTCAATTGCCAAAAGCATGCTCATAAAAGCGACAATAGTTTTTCCAGAACCCACATCACCTTGCAGCAAACGATTCATTTGGGCATTGCTTCCCATATCTGACCTGATTTCTTTAATTACTCTTTTTTGAGCATTAGTTAAATCAAAAGGCAGATGATTTTTATAAAATTCATTAAAAAGTTCGCCCACTTTGTCAAATGGATGCCCTTTTATTTTATGTTTTCGAATGAGATTCTTGGTGATTAATTGCAACTGAATAAAGAACAATTCTTCAAATTTCAATCTGAATTGCGCTTTCGCTAAAATCTCAGCGCTTTTCGGAAAATGGATATTGAATAATGCGGCGCGTTTCGGAATAAGCTTTAATTCTTCGATTAAAAACGGCGGAAAAGTTTCAGTAAATAGCGCCTGAGTTTCTAAGAAAAGCTGTTCCATCATTTTATTGATGGTACGGTTCGAAATTCCTTTATTAGCCAAAGCTTCTGTTGAAGGATAAACTGGCCGCATAGCCGAACGCAAACTTCTTTCGTGCTCGCTCAGCAATTCAATTTCGGGATGCGCCATACTGAATTGGCTTCCGTAAAGAGAACATTTTCCAAAAATTACCAAAGGTTCATTCAACTTTAAACTTTCACGAATCCATTTGTGGCCTTGAAACCAGTTTAAGTCAATCTGTCCCGTATCATCAACAAAACTTGCCACAAGACGTTTTTTGTTTTTGGCAAATTCAACCGTTTTGATGTTGATTATTTTTCCAATAATTTGAACCTCAGAACCCGTATTCTGCAATTCATTAATCTTGTAATAACGCGTCCTGTCAATATATCGATTCGGAAAAAGATTAACTAAATCCCCATATTTATGAATGCCCAATTCCTTGCGAAGCAGCTGGCCACGGCTCGGACCAACACCTTTTAGGTATTCAATTGGAGTTTCAAGAAGATTATTAGACATTAATTATTTTAGATTTTAGATTGCTGATTTTAGATTTGGTCCTTCTCCCGAAGCCTCGGGACGCTCAGGATGACAATTGGAATTTGGAATTTATTTAATTGGAATTTTATTCTTTTTAGAGCCAAGAAAAAAGAATAAAGACAAAGTGTAGCTCTATTTTCTTTATTCTATTCTCTTTTTTCTTTAGAAAAGCGAAGATAGATTTTAATTGGGAAATTTGAAAATGAATTATAGCTTTCAAGTAACTGAATGTTAACTTATCATTAATTTGAAAATTACGACGCAACCATTTTAAGAAAGTAAAATCTTAATAATAGTTAACCATCAAAAACTATAAAAATGAAAAAAATTGGACTCTTAATTGTAATGCTTGTTTCTTTACTTTCTTGCTCAAACGATGATTCGGGTGATAAGGCAACTGAATCTTACCATGGAAAATGGGTGTTGACCAAAATGGGTAGTGGCAATCCTGCGGCAAATTCGATAGATGTTATGGAGTGGGAAGAAAGTTATACTTTCAATTCAAATAATACCTTTTCTAAAACTAGAAAAAGAGACGGGAAAATCACCACTATTGCAGGAACTTACATTATGACAAAAACAGCAGATCAGACCCAGTTTGAATTAAATTATACAGCTCAAAGCGATATCATTGGTTCTTGCACTTCAAACGTAAAAGAAAATTTATATATCATTGATACTATCGGCAACTTGTATAGTTCTTGGAGCATTTGTGACGGTCCTTTATTGGTATACGAAAAGAAGAGATAATTTTATAATGCTTACTAATTCAATTCTTTTTTTGAAAACTCCGTTTCTGACGGAGTTTTTTTAATTTTTATCGTCAGTAAAATTTTAATAAAAAAAGATAATTGTTAGATTTGTTTGAACATTTAAATTATAAGCCTCAAATTATGATTAAAGAAGAAAAAGTTCCATTTGAAACAATGGTATTTTCGGGCATTACATTCAAAGTAATTAACCGTCACGAAGCCCACACTATTATTGGAGATCTAACGGATTTCGGCAATAATAAAATCTACAATGTTTTTGAAGACACTTGGCGTTTTCCTGATTATGAAGAAAATCCAATCTTTCTAGTAGCGGAAGACGATGTCGAAATGGATTCCTTTGAAATGGATTTCAGCACAGAAGAACATTCTGATGTTTTCATTCTCGGATTTATTTTTAAAGGAAACCTGACAGTTGCAAAATGGATCAGTTCTTATGATACTGATAATTCTCCTGCCTTAATTGTTCTCGGAAAAACAACGACGGTCAACATCAATTTGTTTGGGAGCGTTCATTATTTAGGCGGAGGTCTGCAATGCGATACGCTTTACGGAGAGTACAATCATGGTGAACTTTTTGTAAAAGGTGATCTTAAAGCTTGGCTTGTTTACAGCGATGACATGGCGTTTCATTTTGAACGTTTTACGGATGTTCAGGCTATTATTAGTGCGGGAAGACCTGATATTTTAATTTGCAGTAATGTTCAAGATACAGATGGATCTGTGATAACGGTCGAAAATTATCTGCCTTCAACTCATAAATTATCTGATATTGTAGACGATGCATTTATAGAAATTTCCGCTTATGGCAGTGAAATATTAGGCAATAATTATCTGGATGTTTTTAAAGACGGACTTTCCATTTTAGATTACGATAAAAAAGAAAAATACATGTATGCTGATTTCCGGAATCAGTTTATTAATATGGTTGAAGTTTTATCTGAAAATGATGAACTCAAAGAGAATGGCAAAATTGTCAGACATATTTCAGGGACGACTTATTTGTTTATTCCTTTTGATTATGAAGGAAAGAAATACAGTCAGATTTCAGAAGAAATTGCGAATGGTTTTGGTATCAGATCTCGCGCTTTATGGTGTCACGATGATCAAGAAATTATGCTTATTTTGGAATATCTTAATGAAGACGGAGATCCGAAATACCAATGGATGAATGACGAAAATGCACAAGGAATTGAGTTTTTCTGCGTGAAACAGGCGGCAATTAAAACGTTTGAAATACTAACGGCTGAAGTTGTTGAAAATGATGAAGAAGAAACTGAATATGCAGATTACAACAGTAGTTTTTCATTAGAAGAATTTGCCGTTCAATTTGGTGATTGCAAACTTCCTCAAGATTTAGTTAAGTTATATGAATTCGAACAAGAATATGGCGTAGAAAGCTATTCTGAATGTTTCGGACTTACGATAACGGATGATAAAACAGGCATAAAAACATGGTCTGAAGAAGAAGAATTCTACAACAGTTTTATCGAGTTTGCAGGCGCAAACGGTTCGGGAAGTTCGTATGCGTATTGGCTTATTGATAAAGATTTAAATAATTGCCCGATTGTTGTTTTTGGCGATGAAGGCGGCGTTCACATTGTGGCAGAAAACACTCAAAAACTGATTCAGCTTTTAACTTTAGATACTGAAATTTCTGTTGATTTTGATAAAGCGTATTTCTATAAAGATGAGGAATATTATGAAGAAAGCGAAAATAAAGAAGAATTTCAGCAATGGGTAAAAGAACAATTCAATCTTGATGCAATAGAAGAAAACGAAGAAGCAGATGAAATTGTAGAACAAGCGCAAAGAAAGTACAAACAAAAGTTCAATGATTTCTTAGTGAAGTTTGATATTGAAATTAGCGAAGAAGACGATGATGAATAGTTTTTTTATCTTTGAATTTAAATTAAAAAAAAAATGAAAACACATTTAGCGCTTTTACGAGGAATCAATGTTTCTGGGCACAATATGATGAAAATGGAAGCTTTGAAAGCAATGCTGGAGAGCCTTGGTTTTCAGAATGTTCGCACGTATCTGCAATCTGGAAATGTATTTGTAGATAGTGAAGAAGAGGCTTCGAAAGTTGGTTTTATGATCAAACAGGAAATTTTTAAGGTTTTCGGTCATGAAGTTCCTGTTGTCATGATTACCAAAGAAAATTTAGAATCGTGTTTTGCTAATAGTCCGTTTTTAAAAGAAAAAGATATAGATACTAAAAAGCTGTATGTTGCTTTTGTTTCAACGACTTTAAAGAAAGAAAATATAAACGATTTGAAAATCAGTCAGTTTAAGCCAGACGAAGCAAGCATTGATGAAAATAAAATTTTTATTAAATACGCTATCGGCGCTGGAAAAACACGTTTTGATCAAAAATATATAGAGAAAAAATTAAATGTAACCGCCACAATTCGAAACTGGAATACCGTTACGAACTTGCTTAAAATGTATAACGAATAATGAAAAAATTAATTACAATCTTATTTATTGCTGTTTTTTGCCAATTAGCAACCGCACAGCAAAAAGCCAAATCAAACAGCGAAAATTTCAATACTTTTCTTAAGAAATTTAATGAAGATAAAAACTTTCAATTGAGCCGTGTAAAGTTTCCGTTTAAAATAAAAACGATCGACGATAATTTGGAAGATATTGAGGTGACAATGACACAGAAGAATTATAGAATTCTAAAATTGGATGATAAAGGAATGGAGTTTAGACAAAAAATCATCCTAAAACCAAACAAAGCCGTGATTGAACAACGCGGAATTGATACCGGAATTTACGCAGATTATATTTTCGAATTAAAAGATAATAAATGGTTTCTTAAAACTTGGGTTGATCAATCTACTTAATTTATTAATCCCGAAGCATTATAGCATAAGCTGGAAAAGAAGATTTTCTTTTTCAGCTTTTTCATTTTTTGATTAAATCACAATACCAAAATCCGAAATCAAATGCAGTTTCGTCATTGGTATCGCAGGCTGTATCTGATGAATCTTGTTTTTCTGATTTTTCATATTTTCGATAGACAATTTCGCCAATTTCAAAATCAATTGGTTTAGAAAAAATCGGACCGTCAAAAGTAAACGTATGAAATTCGCCGTTTTCGCCACAAACATCTACATTATCAGGCAAATCAACTATGAAATCCTGATCGATAATTCTTCCAACAAAGCTTTTGTCCAAATATTTTTCATTGACACAAACGACAATCGTTTTAAATCCCAACGAAATAAATTCATGAATTAAATCTTGAGTGGGAATTTTCCAAATCGGAAAAACACCTGTAAACCCAATTTTAGACAATTGATTTTCGCGGTACTGGCGTAAATCTTCTAGAAAAATATCTCCAAAAATAGAATGTGTTATGCCGTTTTGTTTGAGCTCGGTCAAAGTCTCGGTCATTACTTTTTCATACACTTCCATTGTAGGCATTTCTGGAACTTCGAGAATTTTTAACGGAATTCCGATGCTTTCGGCTTGTTCCTGCAATAATTCAACACGAATTCCGTGCATCGAAATGCGCTGATATTGCTGGTTTACGCTCGTCAGTAGACATTCGATCTTAAAATCAGTATTTTGTAGTGTTTTGTATAAAGCAAGAGCAGAATCTTTTCCGCTGCTCCAGTTAAATAAGGCTTTTTTAGGTTGAGACACGATTTGACGGTTTTATATTGTAAACATACAAATTTCATTCTATTTGTAAAGGAAACCTTTGTAACTTTGGAATCTTACACGCCTAAAATGTCATTATTTAAAGATAAATTTAAAACCAATTCGCATAGACTGCAAAACTGGGATTATTCTAGTGAAGCGGTCTATTTTATTACGATAGTTACAAAAGACAGAAACTGTATTTTTGGTAGTATCGAAGATGAAAAAATGATTTTGAATGAAAATGGAAAGATTGTTGAAAAAGAACTTTTAAAATCGATAAATATTCGTAAAAATTGGTTTTTTCATAATTGGGTCATTATGCCAAATCATATTCATTTATTGGTTGAAATTCAAGATAACGAAAATCAAGATAAAAATATTCACGAAACGTATACTGTAGAGACGCACCGCAGTGCGTCTAAGTCCAGCATATCCGCACAGATAAATAATATTTCAGATAATTCTTTGTCGACATACGGGCGTGAGACGCACTGCGGTGCGCCTCTACAGAACCAATCGGTGGTGGATTCAGATTCTAATTTTCTATCCGAATCGCATACCGTAGAGACGCACCGCAGTGCGTCTACGTCCAGCATATCCGCACAGATAAATAATATTTCAGATAATTCTTTGTCGACACACGTTGCGGAGACGCACTGCGGTGCGCCTCTACAGAACCAATCGGTGGTGAATTCGGATTCCAATATTTTACCCGAAACGTATACTGTAGAGACGCACCGCAGTGCGTCTACGTCTAGTATATCCACAACGGATAATAAATCTGAATCTAATTTTTCTCGTAAATCCAATTCTATTTCATCATTTGTTGCTATTTTTAAATCGATAACAACAAAACGCATTAACGGTTCAGAATCAATTTGGCAGGCCAATTATCACGATCATATTGTTAGAAATTACAAAACGTTTGAAAAGATTTACGATTACATTAAACATAATCCGAGATCTTGGGAAGCCGACTCTTTAAAATAAAATTTTCAATGAAATACATTTTTCTATTCTTCACCAGCATTCTATTTGCACAGCAAACCAAATTCGTTGATTTTAAATCTGTTTCGGGTCAATTAACATTAAATCCGAAAGAAAAAATGATTTCTGGAACTGTCGATTTTCAATTTGAGGTTTTGCAGGATATTGACACCATTTCGCTTGACGCAAAAAATATGGGATTTTCGAATGTGAAAATCGATGATAACGAAATCATGTATCTCAATACCAACAAAGAATTGAAATTGATTTTTCCTTTCAAAAAAGGGCAGAATCATTTGACTTTCAGTTACACAGCAAAACCAAAACAGGCGTTGTACTTTGTTGAAATGGAAAATGATGAAATGCAGATTTGGACACAAGGGCAGGGAAGATATACCAGCAATTGGTTTCCTAGTTTTGATGATGTAAACGAGAAACTGATTTTTAATTTGGGCATTTCTTATGATGCCACATATCAGGTAGTTGCAAACGGGATTTTAAAAGAAAAAACAACAAACGGAAATCTAAATCACTGGCAATTTCAAATGGAAAAACCAATGAGTTCCTATTTGTTAATGCTGGCTATCGGAAAATTTGATAAAAAAGAATTTAAATCAAAAAGCAAAATTCCTTTAGAATATTATTACGAACCTAAAGATGCGGATCGTTTTGAGCCAACGTATCGTTATTCGAAACGAATTTTTGATTTCCTTGAAAAAGAAATTGGTGTAAAATATCCTTGGAAAATTAACAGACAGATTCCGGTGAGAGATTTTCTATATGCGGGAATGGAAAACACGACTTCGACACTTTTTGCGACACGTTATGTGGTCGATTCAATTGGTTTTTGCGACAGAAATTATACTAATGTAGATGCGCATGAATTGGCGCATCATTGGTTTGGCGATTTAATAACCGCCGAAAGCAGTACGCATCATTGGCTTCAGGAAGGATTTGCAACTTATTTTGCGCTTCTGGCAGAAAGGGAAATTTATGGCGAAGATTACTTTTATTCTAAACTGTACGACACCGCGCAACAGATTAAATTTGCTTCTCGTACCGACACCATTCCAGTTTTGAACGCAAAAGCCAGTTCGTTGACGTTTTACGAAAAAGGAGCTTGGGCATTGTTTGTTCTACATGAATCGATTGGAGAAAAAGCGTTTAAAAAAGCAATTAAAAATTATCTTGCCAAATATGCGTACCAAACTGTAAACACACAGAATTTCTTTGACGAGATTAAAAAAGTCTCAGATTTTGACTTGGAGAAGTTCCAGAAAACTTGGTTGGAATCTACCGTTTTTGATACGCCGATAGCAAATGCATTATTAAGTAAAAATAAAACGATTCAAAAGCGTTTAGAAATTGATAAACTAAAAAAAACACCTTTGGCTGAAAAAGCTGCTATTTTGAAAAGCACTTTAGAATCAGATGTATATGAATCTGTAAAAACAGCTGTTGTTGATCAGCTGGAAAATGAAAAATACGAAGATAAAAAGGCTCTTTTGCTTTTGGCAATGCAAACCAATAATATTGTTGTCCGTCAAAATCTTGCGGGTTCACTGACTAAAATTCCAGAAGATTTTAGAACAAATTACGAAACACTTTTGGATGATAAATCGTATCAGACACAAGAAATAGCGTTGTATTGGTTGTGGAGAAATTTTCCTGATCATCGAACAGCATATTTGGATAAATCTAAAAATTGGATTGGTTTCAACGATTATAATCTCAGAACTTTATGGCTTTCTCTAGCTTTGTCAACCCCCAATTACAGTAGTGATCAAGATGCTCTTGCAAACGAATTAATTGCATTTTCGTCTACCAAATATGAAGCGACAACTAGACAAAATGCTTTAGAAAAACTGATTGCTTTTAAAATAATAAACGATCAGGTTTTGGAGAATTTAGTTGGTGCCACGACACACCATATGTGGCAGTTTTCGAAATTTGGTAGAGATACTATTAGACTTCTGTTAAAAAATCCTGAAATGCGTGCTTCTTTTAATAGAATTTTACCTAATTTGACACCCGATGAGCAGTTCCAATTGAATCGCTTGTTGAAAGAGTAAATTAGACTTGAGTAGAAGAAAGATTCAAGAAGAAAGATAAGAAATGCTGAGAAATAGATAAAAGAGAATAGAATATAGAATATAGAATATAGAATATAGAATATAGAATATAGATATTGGAGGCAAGAAACAAGAGTAAAGAAGTCTTTCTTCTTGCTTCTTATCTCTATTCTCTAAAAAAGAATAATCCCAAAAACAAAATCTACATTACAATTTATGAGAGCATTGGTTATTTCAGGTGGTGGCAGTAAAGGCGCTTTTGCCGGCGGTGTTGCCCAGTATTTAATAGAAGAAAAAAGACACGAATACGATTTGTTTTTAGGAACTTCGACAGGAAGTTTGCTCATTCCGCATTTAGCTCTCGGTCATATCAAAAAAATACATTCTGTATATACTAATGTAACCATGTCGAGTATTTTTAACATCTGTCCGTTTGTTGTAAAAACTAAGGATGGAGTTGACATCGTGACAATTAATCACTTTAATGTAATACGCCAATTTTTTAAAGGAAAACGAACTTTTGGAGAAAGCAAAGGCTTGAAAAAATACATTCAGAACAATTTTTCTATTTCTGATTTTAATAAACTCAAAAAACTCAAAACCGATGTTATCGTTACGGTAACCAATTTTACCAAAAACGAATCAGAATATAAATCGGTAAAAGATTGTACCTACGAAGAGTTTTGCGAATGGTCTTGGATATCGAGTAATTATGTTCCGTTTATGAGTTTAGTCGAAAAAAACAATTGTGAATATGGTGACGGCGGATTTTCAAGCTTGGTTCCAATTCGCGAGGCCATAAACCGTGGCGCGACCGAAATCGATGTGATTGTGCTAGAAACAGAAGTAAATACGACTAAAACGGTTATCGGTAAAAATCCGTTTTCACTAATGATCGATTTGTTCCGAATTGCTTTAGATCAGGTAGAAAAACACGACATTGCGATAGGAAAACTTATGGCAAATAATAAGAATGTAAAATTAAATTTATATTACACTCCAATAAAATTGACTGATAATGCCTTGATTTTTAATAAAGTAGTGATGAAAGAATGGTGGGAGCAAGGTTATGAATACGCTCAGAATAAATCTGAAACGATGAGCGACAATAAGATATTGATATAAGATTTTAGATTGTTGATTTTAGATTTTAGATTGTACTGATGAACGTTGAGAATCTAAAATCTAAAATCAACAATCTAAAATTATTCTAATACCAAAGGTCTGCAACTTCAGATTTAATAAAACTCAAAGCGGCATTACTTGGTGATTGTTTTTCTAATAAATCATTCAAAATAACTTCGCGAAGTTTATCAGCGTTTTCGACTTTTTCGCTCATAGCGGCTTTACGAATCATTTGTATTGTTGCATTTTTTGCAGTTGTAATGATAGTCCAGCATTCTTCAGAAACATAAATTTGCTGCGTTAAATTATGTTCAAATTCTTGTTCAATCTGGTCGATCAAGAAATTTTCGTAATCATGTTTTAACGGTGAAATTGGCGCAACTCTAATTAAAAGTTTAGTCAAATTAATACGTTCCAAAAACAAAGTCATGCGTTCGTAGGCTTGTAAACGTATTGGCAGCGACTCTTTATGCACTTGTTTGTTTAATAAAAAAGCACGTTTTCTGTCATTGTTTTTAATGTGCAGCTCAAAAAAACGATATGCTACAACTCCTGTAACTAAGGCTGGTAATGTATAACTCGCAAGTTCTATTATTTTGTTGAAATCCATTGGAATAATTTTTAAGCAAAAATATACTTTTTGATCAAAAATCAACTTTAAATTTATGGTAATAAACAAAAAGGAAGATGTACTTTTGCAACTTGTTTTTTACGGAGACCGAAATATCTTTTTAATGGATTCATACATAATACTTTTTCTTTGTTTAGCAGCTTTTGCTGCAGGATTTATTGATGCCATTGTTGGCGGCGGCGGATTGATTCAAACTCCGATGGGATTAATTTTATTACCTAATCTTCCTGTTTCCACTGTAGTTGGAACGTTGAAAATTCCAGCATTTAGCGGAACTGCTTTTGCTGCTTTTCAGTATTTGAAAAAAGTAGTGATTCAGTGGAAACTCTTAATTATTATGATGTGTCTGGCGGTTCCGTCAGCATTTTTAGGTTCTACAATCTTAACGTTGGTCAGCAATGATTTTATGAAACCACTTTTGCTGGTGGTTTTATCCTTGTTGTTTATTTATACTTATGCCAAGAAAAATTTCGGACAGCACGTTGCTAAAGACCATTCGGCAACGACACAAATATTTTATGCAGTTGTAATTAGTATAATAATCGGTTTTTACGACGGATTTATCGGGCCAGGAACAGGAAGTTTTTTTGTTGTGGCTTTTATTGCACTTTTGGGATTTGATTTTCTTCACGCTTCCGCGAATGCTAAAATGGTAAATCTAGCAACCAATTTCGGTTCAATTTGTCTGTTTATGATTAAAGGAAAAATTATTTGGACTATTGCAATTCCGATGGCCATAAGTAATGGACTAGGAGGATGGCTTGGCGCAAAACTGGCTATTAATAAAGGAAACGGATTTATTCGAATTTTCTTTTTGATTGTGGTTGTCGGGACTTTGATTCGATTTGCCTACGACGTTTTCTTTAAGTAAATTTTAAACCATATAAGTCATATAAGATATTTTAAGTTGTGATTCGATATGATTCTAAATCATATAAGTCTTCCTTAGTATTTTAAAAAATCTAAAATTTACTTATATGACTGATATGGTTCAAAAAATGAATCCGAAGGATTCAAATATGTATAGAATTATATTGGTGCAAGTTAAATATGACCCCTTCGGGGTCACATATCTGCGGGAGGAATAATGTGCTATAAATATTTGAATCCTTCGGATTCTTTATTTTGAAAAAAAACTTTTGGATTTTTCTTCTTCAGTTTTCGCCTAATGATTTTCACAAATTGCAATTTTCGCATTATTTTGGCTATGTTTTTTACTTAGGAAGTTAAATGGACTTATATGACTTATATGGTTCAAAATTTTTAAAAGGATCCAATTGTTTGTTTTCTAGCCCCGATTGAGGCGGTATCCTCGTATCTCGATGATAATCGGGAGGAGAGATATAGCCGAAAGCGGGAAACCATGCTTAGTAAAATGCCTTTTGTTTGGCTTCAAAAAAAACTTAGTCCCGAAGCTTCGGGATAGTAGCTTAGCATCTTAGGAGCTTTCTTTTTCCATCTTTAATTGCTATTTTTGCCTAAAAGGAGAAAATTTCATGCAAAAATATATTGACCAGCTCAACGAAGCGCAGAGAGCGCCTGTTTTAAAGAAAGACGGGCCAATGATTATTATCGCTGGTGCAGGTTCTGGAAAAACCAGAGTTTTAACGATTAGAATTGCTTATTTGATGCATCAGGGAATTGATGCTTTTAATATTTTGTCGCTGACGTTTACCAATAAAGCGGCGCGCGAAATGAAACACAGAATTTCGGATATTGTGGGAGCATCTGAAGCTAAAAATCTTTGGATGGGAACTTTCCACTCGATATTTGCCCGTATTCTTCGAGCAGAATCAGATCATTTGGGATATCCTTCCAATTTTACCATTTACGATTCTCAGGATTCGGCTAGATTGATTTCTTCGATTATTAAAGAAATGCAACTAGACCGTGATATTTATAAACCAAAACAGGTTTTAGGACGTATATCTAGTTATAAGAACAGCTTGATTACGGTTAAGGCGTATTTTAATAATCCTGAATTGGTCGAAGCCGATGCGATGGCAAAACGACCAAGATTAGGAGAAATTTATCAGCAATATGTAGAGCGCTGTTTCAAAGCTGGAGCAATGGATTTTGATGATTTATTATTGAAAACCAATGAATTGCTAACTCGTTTTCCAGAAGTTTTGGCCAAATATCAAAACCGTTTCCGCTATATTCTGGTTGATGAGTACCAAGATACAAACCACTCTCAGTATTTGATTGTTAGAGCTTTGTCTGATAAATTTCAGAATATTTGTGTGGTTGGAGATGATGCGCAGAGTATTTATGCTTTCCGTGGTGCGAATATCAATAATATTTTGAATTTCCAGAAAGATTATGAAGGCGTAGTAATGTTTCGTTTGGAGCAAAATTACCGTTCGACCCGAAACATAGTTGAAGCCGCAAATACGGTGATGGAGCATAATAAAACAAAACTGGATAAAGTAGTTTGGACAGCTAACGATTTTGGACCGAGAATTAAGGTTCATAGAAGTTTGACAGATGCTGAAGAAGGGCGTTTTGTAGCAAGCACCATTTTTGAACAGAAAATGCAAAACCAGTTGCATAATGGCGCTTTTGCGATTTTATACCGTACCAACGCGCAGTCGCGTGCCATGGAGGATGCGTTGAGAAAACGTGATATTCCGTATAGAATTTATGGAGGATTGTCTTTCTATCAGCGTAAGGAAATTAAAGACGTTTTATGCTATTTGCGTTTGGTTCTGAATCCGAAAGATGAAGAGGCTTTGATTCGCGTAATCAATTATCCGGCGCGTGGAATTGGAGATACGACAGTTGAAAAATTAACTATTGCGGCCAATCATTACAAACGTTCGATTTGGGAAGTAATGGTAAATATCGATAAAATCGATTTGAAACTGAATGCGGGAACAAAAAACAAATTAAAGGATTTTGTGACTATGATTCAGAGTTTTCAAGTTATTGATCAGAATCAGGATGCTTTTTATGTTACCGATCACGTTGCCAAGAAAACGGGCTTGGTTCAGGAATTGAAAAAAGATGCTACTCCAGAAGGAATGGCAAAAATTCAGAATATAGAAGAGCTTTTAAACGGTCTTAAAGATTTTGTTGAAGGACAGAGAGAAATTGATGGAGCAAGAGGTGCACTTTCTGAATTCATGGAAGATGTGGCTTTGGCAACAGATTTAGATAAAGATACCAACGATGATGATCGTGTGGCTCTGATGACAATTCACTTAGCAAAAGGATTGGAGTTTCCGCATGTATTTGTGGTGGGAATGGAAGAAGATTTGTTTCCTTCTGCCATGAGTATGAGTACTAGAAGTGAACTGGAAGAGGAGCGCCGATTGTTTTACGTGGCATTAACTCGTGCAGAACATCAAGCGTATTTGACGTATGCTCAGTCGCGTTACCGCTGGGGGAAATTGACAGACAGCGAACCGTCTCGTTTTATAGAAGAAATTGATGGGCAATTTTTAGAATATTTGACGCCATCAGAAACCAATTATCGTTATAAATCTCCAATTGACGGAGATATTTTTGGCGATGTAGATAAATCAAAATTAAGGTTAAATAAACCCGTTGGCGGAACTCCGCCAGCTCATATTACTAGCAACGAGCCAAAACCAGATTTGAATATTCGTAAGCTGAAACCAGTTTCAGGAAATGCGCCATCAAATGGAAATTCAAATTTATTTGACAGTAAATTGACGATAGGAAATATTGTAATGCACGAACGTTTTGGTAAAGGGGAAGTGATTAATCTTGAAGGTGTAGGAGCAGACAGAAAAGCTGAAATCAAATTTGAAGTAGGCGGATTAAAGAAATTGCTGTTAAGGTTTGCCAAACTTGATGTAGTGGGATAAATGTAAATTTAAGTTCGAAGTATTTCGTAACTTTAATAAGCATGAAATTTAAAACCTTAAACTTAAAACAAAAAACATGGCTGAATTTATAAAAATATACCCAGATAAACCTAGTGAAGCGGCGATTGCAAAAGTAGTTAAAGTGCTTCAGAATGGCGGGTTGGTAATTTATCCGACAGATACTGTTTATGGTTTGGGCTGTGATATTACCAATTCGAGAGCTTTAGAAAAAATTGCTAAAATAAAAGGAGTTAAATTAGAAAAGGCTAACTTTTCATTTATTTGCCATGATTTAAGTAATCTATCAGATTATGTGAGGCAGATTAATACTTCTACATTCAAAATTTTGAAGAGAGCTTTACCAGGGCCGTATACCTTTATTTTGCCTGGAAATAATAGTCTCCCAAAAGAGTTTAAAAAGAAAACGACAGTAGGTATTCGTGTTCCTGACAATAATATCATATTAGAAATTGTTCGTCAGTTAGGAAATCCAGTTGTTTCGACTTCTATTCGTGATGAAGATGATGTGATAGAATATACTACAGATCCAGAATTGATTTTTGAGAAATGGCAGAATCTTGTAGATATGGTAATCGATGGAGGCTATGGAGATAATGTTGGATCAACAATTATTGATCTTTCTGAACATGAGCCAGTTATCGTAAGAGAAGGTAAGGGTGATATTGATATTTTGTAAAAAAATACACTAAAAGTATAAAAGTACAGAAATTATGAGTAACTTTATTTTGTTAAAATTTAGTTAGTTACTTAAAAATAATGCTATTCTTGATTTATATTTAATTGGTTATTAAAAACAAAATTAAGGATACATAAAAGCAGGTCGTAAGACCTGCTTTTTCTGTTTTTATAATGATGTACAACTAATTATTTTTGTTGTTTTTTCATTTCTTTTTCAATCATATCATAGAATTGATCGATTTTTGGCATAACTACGATACGAGTTCTTCTGTTACGAGCTTTGTCTTCTGCAGTGTCGTTTGGTACCAATGGCACGTAAGAACTTCTACCAGCAGCAATTAATTTAGCTGGGTTAACACCAAGATCGTTTGTTAATACACGAACGATAGAAGTAGAACGCTTAACACTTAGATCCCAGTTGTCTAAGATAATTCCGTTGCTTTTGTATGGTACGTTATCAGTGTGACCTTCAACCATACATTCAAAATCTGGCTTATCGTTTACAACTTTAGCAACTTTTCCTAAAACAGTTTTTGCTTTGTCGCTTACTTCATAGCTACCGCTTTTGAATAATAATTTATCAGCGATAGAGATAAATACAACTCCTTTTTCAACATTGATTTCGATGTCTGGATCGTTGATTCCAACAGCACCTTTTAAGCTTGTTACTAAAGCTAAAGTTACACTGTCTTTTTTAGTAAGCGCATCTTGAAGTCTAGAGATTTTCAAATCTTTTTCTTTTAAACTTTCAAGAGATTTTTCAAGGTTTTCAGCACCTTTAGTAGTTAAGATTGTCAAATCTTTTGAACTATTGATAAGATCTTGATTATGCTGTTTGTAGCTTTCAGCTGTAGCAGCTAATCCAGCTTTTTCTTCTAAGCACGTATTTAATTTTACAGTACATGAGTTTAACAAATCTTGAGTCTCTTTGTTTTTAGCTTCTAACTCAGCATATTTCTTTTTAGAAACACATGATGTTAGGGCCATTAATACTGATAGTGCGATAACTATTTTTCTCATAAATTTAATTTTAATTAGACTTGATTACAAATTTAGTTTTTAATATTTTGAATACTGTTAAAGATTTCTTTAAATAAGGTCAATTTCCTGATATAATAAAGGAAAACGATGCTTTTCACCGTATAGTATTGCTGTATTTGAAAATCTTTACGCTTTTTTAAATATTTTAAAGATAAGCAATAAAAAGAGAAATGTGCCTTCAAAATGGCAAAAGTATGCCCGATTTTACCCTGTGTAAGAAAACGGATACCTGCAATTCCATCTAGAATCATGCGGAAAAAAATCACAAAAAATAATCCTCTTAAAGGCAGATTTTTGACCAGCATTAACAATGAATTTCTAAAATTGAGATATGTTTTTTTAGGATTTCCCTGTTGCAATGTCGCACCGCCTACGTGGTAAACAACAGATTGGTAGTTGTATTTTATAATATGCCCTTCATTTGCAGCGCGCCAGCATAAATCAATTTCTTCCTGATGTGCAAAGAAGCTTTCGTCAAAACCGCCTAGTTCGTGATAAATATTTTTTCTGATGAAAAAGCAAGCGCCAGAAGCCCAGAACAATTCGACATTATCATCATATTGTCCGTTGTCTTTTTCAATAGTTTCAAATATTCTTCCTCTGCAGAAAGGAAAACCGTATTTATCAATAAAACCGCCGGCAGCACCTGCATATTCAAAATATTCCTTGCTTTTAAAATCAAGAATTTTAGGCTGAATAATAGCAGTGTGTTTTTCTTTTTCGAAAGTATCAAGGATAGGCTGAAGCCAGTTTTCTGTAACTTCTATATCTGAGTTTACTAATGCATATATTTCTGCATCAATATGTTTCAAAGCATCATTATAGCCTTTTGCGAAGCCGTGATTGCCTGAATTTTTTACAATTTTTATAGTGGGAAAATTTTCTGTGACAAATGCAACAGAATTATCCGTAGAATCATTGTCAGCAACATAAATTGTTGCGCCTTCTGAAAACTGAATAACAGATGGTAAAAATTGCTCTAGCAATTTTACTCCGTTCCAATTTAAAATTACAACTGCTATTTTATCCAAAAGTACTTAATTATTTATTCTTTGTTAATGGTTTTCTTTATAGTCTGGCAGGTTTCTCAAAAACTCATATTTTTCGTTTTCAAAATCCATTTGACAATAAAAATGGTTTAGTCCGTTTGTGACATTCAAAAACCGTGCCTGCATTGTCATATTGTAACGCGCAATTTGATCAAAAGTTGCCTGAGAGATTTTAACTTCTGGCGCTTTGCACTCTACTAATATATGTATAGAACCATTGGAGTTAAATACGACAACATCGTAACGTTTTCTTAATCCGTTGACTGTTAAAACTTTCTCTACATTAATGAGCGATTTGGGGTATTTTTTTTCATGCATCAAATAATGAACAACATGCTGACGAACCCATTCTTCTGGCGTAAGAATTATAAATTTTTTCCTGATTTCATCAAAAATAGACACTTTATTTTCGCTATTTTTGAATCGGAAAGTATAAGAAGGAAAATTTAGCTTTAACATAAAGCAAAAATATAAAATAGTTTCAGGTTTCAAGTTTAAAGTTTCAAGTTATTGGAACTTTAAACTTGAAACTTTAGACTTGAAACAAAATTAAATGGACGAAGTAGTAAAAATTGTTAATGATATTAAAGCCGGAGATATTAAACCGATTTATTTTTTCATGGGTGAAGAACCTTATTATATAGATAAGTTATCTGAATATATTGAGGGTAATGTTTTAGCCGAAGAAGAAAAAGGTTTTAATCAGACAGTTTTGTACGGAAGAGACGTTTCTGTAGACGATATTATTTCAACGGCCAAGCGCTATCCGATGATGGCTGAACGTCAAGTTGTTATCGTAAAAGAGGCGCAAGATTTATCAAGAACAATCGATAAAATAGAATCGTATGTAGATAACCCGATGCAGACCACTGTATTGGTTTTTTGTTATAAATATAAAACGCTCGATAAACGTAAAAAAGTTACCAAACTACTGGCGCAGAAAGGTGTAGTTTACGAAAGTAAAAAATTATACGAAAATCAAGTAGGAGACTGGATTAAACGTGTTCTAGCCGGAAAAAAATATACTATTGATCCAAAAGCTAATGCCATGCTAGTGGAATTTCTAGGAACAGATTTAAGTAAAATCAATAATGAGCTAGAAAAGTTGCAGATTATTCTACCGAAAGGGACCATGATTACTGCCGAGCATATTGAAGAAAATATTGGTTTTAGTAAAGACTATAATGTGTTCGAACTTCGTAAAGCAATTGGAGAACGTAATCAGTTGAAAGCATACAAAATAGCAGAGAATTTTGCACACAATCCGAAAGAATACCCTTTGGTTATGACAACTGGTTTGGTATTCGGTTTCTTTGTTCAGCTTCTAAAATACCACGGATTAAAAGATAAAAGTCCTAAAAATGTCGCTTCGGCGCTTGGCGTAAATCCGTATTTCTTAAAAGAATACGATTTAGCCGTAAAAAACTACCCAATGCGAAAAGTGAGTCAGATTGTTGGTGCTTTGCGAGATATTGATGTTAAAAGTAAAGGTGTGGGAGCCAATGCTTTATCGCAGGCAGATTTACTGAAAGAAATGCTGTATAAAATTTTTAATTAAGACATTAAAATCACGATCTTTGCTTTTCTAAAATTTTGCACTAAAAATATTTATACAATTATGGGAATGAATAAAAACACCATTTTAGGATGGGCTACTTTTATAATGGTACTTATGGGATTGTTGCTTATAGGTCTTGGAATCTTTAGATACAGTGATGTTTCGGGCTGGGGATTTGGTGCTGTAGGAGTTGGCTTTTTTGCTAATGCTTGGGTTTTCAATGCTTTGAAAGGAAGAGTTTAAATAAAAATTCAAAAAGAAATAAATAATTATAATAAAAAATAAAAAATGTCAGACGATAAGAAAGTAATTTTCTCAATGCAGAAATTGAGTAAAACCTATCAAGGAGCAGATAAGCCAGTTCTTAAGAACATTTATTTAAGTTTCTTTTATGGTGCTAAGATTGGTATTTTGGGACTTAACGGTTCTGGAAAATCTTCGCTTTTAAAAATTATTGCAGGAGTTGATAAAAACTATCAAGGTGATGTCGTTTTTCAACCTGGTTATACAGTAGGATATTTAGAGCAAGAACCAATTCTTGATGATTCTAAGACAGTTATAGAAATTGTTCGTGAAGGTGCAGCTGAAACAATGGCTGTTCTTAAAGAATATAACGACATCAACGATTTGTTTGGTCTTGAAGAAAACTATTCTGATCCAGACAAAATGGATAAATTGATGGATCGCCAAGCAGCATTACAAGACAAAATTGATGCGCTTGGAGCTTGGGAAATCGATACCAAACTAGAAATTGCGATGGATGCGTTGCGTACTCCAGAAGGAGATACGCCAATTAAAAACCTTTCTGGTGGAGAGCGCCGTCGTGTGGCTTTATGTCGTTTGTTATTGCAACAGCCAGACGTATTGCTTTTGGATGAGCCTACCAACCACCTTGACGCTGAGTCAGTTCTTTGGTTGGAGCAGCACTTAGCGCAATATTCAGGAACTGTAATTGCAGTAACACACGACCGTTATTTCCTTGATAATGTTGCTGGATGGATTCTAGAGTTAGATAGAGGAGAAGGTATTCCGTGGAAAGGAAACTATTCTTCTTGGTTAGATCAAAAATCAAATCGTTTGGCTCAAGAAGAAAAAGTGGCATCTAAACGTAGAAAAACTTTAGAGCGTGAGTTGGATTGGGTTCGTCAGGGAGCAAAGGGACGTCAGACAAAACAAAAAGCACGTTTACAGAACTACGACAAATTATTAAATGAAGATCAAAAACAGCTAGACGAAAAACTAGAGATCTATATTCCGAATGGTCCTCGTTTGGGAACAAATGTTATTGAAGCTAAAAATGTTGCCAAAGCTTTTGGTGATAAATTATTATACGATAATTTGAACTTCACTTTGCCGCAAGCGGGTATCGTTGGAATTATTGGACCAAACGGTGCTGGTAAATCTACTATTTTCAAAATGATTATGGGAGAAGAAGCTACTGATAGCGGAGAATTTTCTGTGGGAGAAACAGTAAAAATCGCTTACGTAGACCAGTCTCATTCTAATATTGATCCGAATAAATCAATCTGGGAAAACTTTGCAGATGGTCAGGAATTGATTATGATGGGAGGAAAGCAAGTGAACTCAAGAGCTTATTTATCACGTTTCAACTTTGGCGGTGGTGAGCAAAACAAAAAAGTATCAATGCTTTCTGGTGGAGAACGTAACCGTTTGCACTTAGCAATGACTTTGAAAGAAGAAGGAAACGTACTTTTACTGGATGAGCCTACAAATGACCTTGACGTAAATACACTTCGTGCACTAGAAGAAGGTTTGGAAAATTTTGCAGGTTGTGCTGTAATTATTTCTCACGACAGATGGTTTTTAGATAGAATTTGTACACACATTCTAGCTTTTGAAGGAAACTCTGAAGTTTATTTCTTCGAAGGAAGTTTCTCTGATTATGAAGAAAACAAAAAGAAACGCCTTGGTGGTGACTTAACTCCGAAACGTTTGAAATACAGAAAATTGATTAGATAATTTCTAATAAATTTCAAAATACAAAATCCCAAATTCCAATTGATGTGAATTTGGGATTTTTTTTATTTTGTTTGTCATTTCAATTTCTCTTACAAAACCAAATATTTTTTAGGAGCTAATCCCGCTATCCGTTACAATCTTTTTTATTTTTAAAGAAAAAATAAAAAAGGATTTTCACTTCTATCGGGGCTAGGAAACTCTTTTCATAAGAACATTTACGTTTAGTTTGTCATCCCGAGGAACGAGGGATCTTCGCAAGAAACTCCGCAATCAAAATCGCCAATCTTTGTCGAGCTACTTGCGGAGATTTCTCTCTTCGTTCGAAATGACAAAAAAAAGGAAAACGAAGTTGGAATCTGTATTTTTGTTTTTTAAACGTTTTGTTTTTTCGTCTAGTTTGTCATCCCGAGGAACGAGGGATCTCCGTAAGTAACTCCGCAATCAAAATCGTCAATCTTTGTAGAGTTTCGTGCGGAGATCCCTCGTTCCTCGGGATGACAAAAAATGAGGATAAGTCTAAAGAAACTTAGCCTTCAACTCCGGAGTTGGAATCATGCAGCTTTCTTTTTTGCCGTACCAATTGTATCTGTTTTTTGCTACATAATCGTAAATTCTATCACTGATAAAAATCGGAACGATTCTAAAAATTGGAGTTAATTTCCAAAGCCCGCCAAAATTTTTCGCGATTTCGATAACAGCAGAAGATTTATAAAAATAAGCTGTTCCGGGATTGTATAAAATAATACTATCCATTTTAGAAAAACTGATTCCCAAATGTTTGCAAATGGAAATTCCTAAATCTGACTGCAATGCGACAAATCTAAAAATATCTTTTTTATCGTGTTTGATGATAAACTGTACAGCAGAACTGCAGAGATTACAAACTCCGTCAAAAAGAATTATTTTTTTATTTTTTGCAGTCATTGCGAGGAACGAAGCAATCTCATGATGTTTATCCATTACAATTTGTTATTATAGAATCATTATGTTTTCTATTTCTTCAAATAGATCTTTCCAGGTTGGATTTAAAGAACGAATTAAATTGTTTTTTGCTTCTCTTGAACCTGCTTTTATTTGTTTTTCTCTTCCAATTGCCTCTTCAATCCACTGAAATTGTTCATAATAAACTAAAATATTGACATTATATCGCGCAGAAAATGATTTTGGATATTTTTTGTTTTTATGTTCTAAAATTCTTTTCGGAAGATTTGATGTTACTCCGACGTAGACAACAGTTTGGTATTTATTTGTTATAATGTATACAAATCCAGGTTTCATTTTCTTAATTTATTTTGTAATTGTGAGTTTTATCTAACCTTAGTGAGGTTGCTTCGTTCCTCGCAATGACAAAACTAACGAAAATAAAATAATTGTAAGATTTGTATTATTTATAATTTTTTATTATTGATTTTTAATATGTAATAATTTTTACAAATCAAATAAGGCTTTTATAAATTAATTTTAAGCTAATTTTAAAATTTGTTGATCTTCTTTTGTGTTAAAATGAAAATCTTTCTTTAAATCGTTTTATTTTAATTTTGGCGATTTTAACTCAATTTTAGAACTGAAAAATTATTTCTTTACAGCTTCAACTAACTCCAATTCATCCAAACTTACTTTGGAAGTGAAAATGCCATAATTTACTGTTGCTTTATTTTTTTCGATAGAATCAATACTTCCAACAGATCTTCCGTCAAGCATTCTTACTCGGTCACCAACTTTTAAAATTGGTTTTGGTTTTTCAACAACAGGTTTGAGTTTCTTCTCTTTTTTCTCTTTTCGAATTTCTTCTACTTTTACCTGAACTTCAGCAATAATCTCTTTTTGTTTTTCAACTTTAGCCTTTACTTCTTTTGGAGTAGCTTTTTTACGTTTCGAATTTTCAATTTCAACAATTTTCAAAAACTCACCAATTAGCTCCTTCTTATTTTTGTTATTGAAATACTTCTCAGCAATATCATCGATTTTTTGTCCGATGTAAATAATTTTCTGATTGCTGTCGTAAAGTTCTTGATAGCTTTCTAATTTTTGCTGAATTCTAGTATTGATGTTTTCCATCTTTTTACTTTCTTCACGAGCACGGGTTTCTTCCTCTTTTAAATTTAAAGAAGTTTTTTCCAGTTTTGATCTCTCTTTTTGAAGCGTTGCAATAGTTTTATCAAAACGAACTTTTCCAACTTCGATTTTCTTTTTCGCACGATTAATCAACCCAAACGGAATTCCATTTTTCTGAGCGACCTCAAAAGTAAATGAACTTCCTGCTTGACCCAGAGCCAACTTGTACATTGGTTCTAAAGATTTTTCGTCGAACATCATATTCGCATTTGTTGCGTACGGAAGTTCATTCGCTAAAATCTTCAAATTAGAATAATGCGTTGTGATAATTCCGAAAGCCTCACGATGGTAAAATTCTTCTAAGAAAATTTCAGCTAAAGCTCCACCCAATTCAGGATCAGAACCTGTACCAAATTCGTCAATTAAAAACATGGTTTTTCTGTTGCATTTCTTTAAGAAATAATTCATGTTTTTTAAACGATAAGAATATGTACTTAAGTGATTTTCAATAGATTGATTGTCTCCAATATCTGTCAATATTCTGTCAAATAAGAATGTTTCGCTTCTTTCGTGAACCGGAATCAAAATTCCAGATTGCAGCATTAATTGCAATAATCCAACCGTTTTTAAGGAAATGGTTTTTCCTCCAGCATTTGGACCAGAAATGACAATAATTCTGTTTTCTTGTTTTAGCTCGATTGTCTGTGGATGCGTAACTTCTTGTTTTTGCTTGTTGTTCAAATACAAAATCGGATGATACGCTTCTCTAAAAAATAATCTTCTTTCGTCTGTAATTGCAGGTAAAATCCCGTTGATTCGGTTTGCATATTTTGCTTTTCCGGCAACTACGTCGATATCACTTAAAAAGTCTTGATATTCAATCAGTAAAGGAAGATATGGACGAATTACATTTGATAAATTCTTTAAAATTCTCGTAATTTCTTCTTTCTCTTCGTATTCTAAATTGGCTAATTCTCGAGAATATTTCAAAGTAGCTTCAGGCTCGATATAAGCAATGCTTCCAGTTTTAGAACTTCCTAAAATAGAGCCTTTTACCTTACGGCGATACATCGCTAAAACGGCCAAAACTCTACGGTTTTGAACGAAACTTTCTTTAATATCGTCCAAATAACCTAAGCTGTTGTACTGAGTTAAAGCCACGCCAAAGCTTTGGTTGACTTTGCCGCGAACCAAATTCATATTTTGGCGAATACCAGACAGAGTGGGAGAAGCATTATCTTTAATTTCTCCGTATTTGTCTACAATTGCGTCAATTGCCGTGATAATATCTTTGGTCAATTCAACGCGAGAAGCTCTTGCATTTAAATTTGGATAGTAGTCATCGAATTTTTTTAAGAAATTCAGCAACACATTTGTTGTTGCAGAAAGATTGGCAATTTTTCTAAAACTTCCTACTTCAAGAAAACTGTCCTCAATAGCAAGAAATTTAATTTCGTGCGAGATTGCGTCAAATCCGTGATTCGGAATTGCGTTATTGTTTTGAAAAGAAGACACATACTCCGATGTCTGCATCAAAGCTTGCATTAATTCTTCTTTGTCTCTAAATGGTTTTATCTGTAAAGCCTTTTCTTTTCCAATGTCGGTGTTGCACCCATCTGAAATGGTTTCTAAAACAGTTGGAAATTGTAAGTCTTGTAATGTTTTTTCGGTAATACTGATCATTTATTTTCTTTATGAAAGCAAAAGCAAAAGTACGAAAACATTCATCAATTGTGAATTATGAGTTATGAATTATGAGTTTTTTTCTTTGCTGTCGTTTTAATTTTTTACTTTCGATTTTTGATGTTTTTCTTTTAGGAATATGATTTTAGGTAATTATTTCTGAAATTCGCATAAAAAAAATTATGGACGTAAAAATGCATTCTTCTTGGAAACCTGTTTTGAATGAAGAATTCGAAAAACCATACTTCAACGATTTAATTGAATTTGTAAAATCAGAATACGCTACAAAAATTTGTTACCCAAAAGGGAACCAGATTTTTTCAGCTTTTGACCATTGTCATTTTGACGAAGTAAAAGTAGTTATCATTGGGCAAGATCCGTATCACGGGCCTAATCAGGCCAATGGTTTGTGTTTTTCTGTAAATGACGGAATTCCTTTTCCGCCTTCTTTATATAATATTTTTAAAGAAATAGAAACTGATTTGGGAAAACCGCTTCCTAAAACTGGAAATTTGGAACGTTGGGCAGATCAAGGCGTTTTTCTTTTAAACGCAACTTTAACGGTTAGACAATCTGAAGCTGGAAGCCATCAAGGAAAAGGTTGGGAAAAATTCACCGATGCTGTAATTAAACAAATTTCGGCTGAAAAAGAAAATGTGGTTTTCTTACTTTGGGGAGGTTTTGCTCAAAAGAAAGCGGCTTTGATTGACGCTTCAAAACATCATATTTTAAAATCTGGACATCCTTCGCCTTTAAGCGCAAATAGAGGTTTTTGGTTTGGAAATAAACATTTTTCTCAAACTAATGAATTTTTGAAATCGAAAGGATTGAAAGAAATAGAATGGTAATTTAAGGTGCAAAGTTTCAGAGTGACAAAGGGACAAAGGTATAAAACTTTGTGTCTTTGCGACTTTGCGAGAAATATTCTTTAGTTAAAAAAAATCTTTTGAATCTGCGAGAAACAAAAGATTTTTTTATTTTATTTTTTTACGATTTCTTCTAAAACAGCTTTAT
The DNA here is from genome assembly GCF_057799715.1 of Flavobacterium sp. 38. Classification (NCBI taxonomy): domain Bacteria; kingdom Pseudomonadati; phylum Bacteroidota; class Flavobacteriia; order Flavobacteriales; family Flavobacteriaceae; genus Flavobacterium; species Flavobacterium sp. 38. Next base: position 95,482 of record NZ_JBYNWZ010000006.1, read on the forward strand.
TCTCGTAGTTTACTACTTTTAGAATAATTTCTTGATCTTTAACTGTTTTGCCTTCAATGATATAAAGTTTCCCTCCTTTTGTTGGAACATTACTTTGGTCAAAATCAACATCTCCGTAAGTTAAAGTATTTTTGACATCTGCTGTGTCCACCCATTTTTCGTTTAGAGTCTGAATGGCTTTTGGTGAATATTGAAAAGGTTTTGTTCTAAGATTATTTAAAACTCTTGCGTTTGGAAAATAATTGCAACGGGTGTCTTTTCCAATAAAAAATCCTGATACAATAAAACATCCCATTACGAGACCAATCAGATAATATGCAAAACGGTGTACGAACTTCATGAAATAAATTTTTTGCAAAGGTACATTAAAGTTCCCTTAAAATACAAGTAAATTAATATCGTTGTCTGGTAAATCGAACCAGTCGCCAATTGCTTTATTTGTTAGGATTCCGTGATAAAGATAGATTCCGTTTTTAAGGCCTTTATTGCAACGAATAGCACTTTCGATACCACCATCTTCGGCTATCTGATGCAGATAAGGTGTCAAGATGTTACTGATTGATAATGAAGCAGTTTTGGAATAACGGGAAGGTATATTAGGTACGCAGTAATGCAGTACATTGTTTTTTATAAAAGTTGGTTTTTCATGAGTAGTGACTTCCGAAGTTTCGAAACAACCGCCGGTATCGATGCTGACATCAACTATTACGGCACCTTTTTTCATGTGTTCCACCATTGTTTCATTCACGACAATTGGGCAGCGTTCTTTGCCTCGCATAGCGCCAATAGCCACATCACAACGTCTTAAAGCTTTTAATAAACCTTTTTGCTGTATAGTTGAAGTAAAAATTCTTTGGTTTAAATTGTTTTGAAGACGACGTAGTTTTGTAATCGAATTATCAAAAACTTTTACGTTGGCACCCAATCCGATAGCGGTTTTGGCAGCAAATTCGCCAACTGTTCCTGCTCCTAAAATGACAACCTCGGTAGGGGGAACACCAGTAATGTTTCCAAATAAAAGGCCTTTTCCGAATTCGTCCGTGATCATTAATTCAGCAGCAATAAGGATTGAAGCAGTTCCTGCAATTTCGCTTAAAGATTTTACAGCTGGGTAAGATCCGTCTTCATCTTTAATATATTCAAAAGCTAAGGCTGTAATTTTCTTTTTTGCCAATGCTTCGAAGTATTCTTTCTTTTTGGTTTTTAGCTGAATAGCAGAAATAATAACAGTTTCAGGATTAATCATCTCGATTTCTGCCAATGTTGGCGGTTCTACCTTTAATAGAAACGGACAGCCAAAAACTCTTTTAGTATCTTTTGTAATTTCTGCACCGGCATCTGCATATTCTTTATCAGTATAACTCGAACTTTCTCCGGCTCCAGATTCAATCATAACGCGGTGTCCCTCGTACGTTAAGGAGTTCACAGCATCGGGCGTAAGACAGATACGGCGTTCCTGATAACTTGTTTCTTTAGGAATTCCTATAAAAAGTTCTCTTTTAAAACGACCAACCTCAAGTTTTTCTTCCTGCGGTATTAATTGTTGTTTTGTAAATGGAGTTAACGTGATTGACATGGATAGTGCAAAAATTAAGGGTACAAATTACGTAAAAAGATTTAAAATTAATGCAAAAATTCTGCTAATACTCTAAGCGGAATGTTAAGAAATGTTTTAACATTCAATAAAGCGTATCTATATCTTTTTTAAGAAGTTCGTCAAAGGATTAAACTAATTTCAATTCTCTTTTTCCGTCTGAAAGCAATTCAATATTAATTGTAGAATGTTCTTCTGGGATTAAGCTTTCAATTTTTTCAGACCATTCGATAAAACACCAATTTCCAGAATACAAATAATCATCAACTCCCATATCTAGTGCTTCGGTTTCTTGCTTAATTCGGTAAAAATCAAAATGATAGACTTTTTTACCGTTCGGAATCTGATATTCGTTTACTAGAGAAAAAGTTGGACTGCTGGTTGCGTCTGTAATTCCTAAACTCTTGCATAATTGCTTGATTAAAGTCGTTTTTCCAACACCCATTTCTCCATTAAAAAGAATAATTTTATTTGGGTTTGAGTCCAAAATTTGTTGAGCAGTTTCCTGAATTTGATCTAAAGTAAAAGTGATCGTCATTGTAGTATTTTTTATTTGCCACGAATTTCACGAATTTTCACGAATTGACTATTATCAATTCAAAAATAATTCGTGCAATTCGTGAAATTCGTGGCTAAACAATTATTTAGGATTAAAAACCAAGAATGGAATAATCATTTCTTCTAACGAAATTCCTCCATGCTGATAGGTGTTTTTGTAATAACTAACATAATGATTGTAGTTGTTTACATAAGCCAGAAAGAAATCATTTTTGGCAAAAATAAACGAACTGCTCATGTTTATCGCAGGCAAACCAATTGTTTTAGGCTCTTTAACTACATAAACATCTTTTTGTTCGTAAGTTAAACTACGACCAGTTTTATAACGCAGGTTTAAACTAGTGTTTTTATCGCCAACTACTTTTGATGGATTTTTTACATTTATTGTTCCGTGATCTGTTGTTAAAATCAGTTTGAAACCTAAAAGTTGTGCTTGCTGAATGATTTCTAATAATGGAGAATTTTTAAACCAGCTTAGAGTTAAAGAACGGTAGGCTTTATCGTCTGAAGCCAATTCTTTTACCACTTCCATTTCTGTTTTAGCATGCGAAAGCATATCAACAAAGTTGTAAACTACCGTTACTAAGTCGTTTCCTTTTAAGGCTTTGAAGTTTTCTGCTAATTTTTTTCCGCCAGAATAATTCGTGATTTTAAAATAATCTTCTTTAATATTTAAACCTAGACGTTTTAATTGAGCCGATAAAAATTCTGCTTCATAAAGGTTTTTTCCGCCATCTTCAACATCATTTTTCCAATATTCAGGATGCTTTTTTTCCATTTCTAAAGGCATTAAACCAGAAAAAATTGAATTTCTCGCATATTGCGTGGCAGTTGGAAGAATAGAGTAGTACGGAACTTCTTTTTCTAGCTTATAATAGTTTGAAATTACAGTTTCAAAAGACTTCCATTGGTCGTAACGCAAGTTGTCAATAACCACAAACAGAATAGGTTTGTCTTTCTTTTTAATTTCAGGAACTACCAATTCTTTAAAAAGAGTGTTAGACATAATTGGTTTTTCTGCTTTTGGCTCAAACCAGTCTTCGTAATTTCTTTCGATATATTTTCCGAATTGCGAATTGGCTTCGACTTTCTGAGATTCCAAAATTTCGATCATCGCTGTATCGTTGATGTCTTCTAGTTTTAATTCCCAAAAAAGCAATTTTTTATATAATTCAATCCAGTCTTCATAAGAATTGACCATTGCCAATTCCATCGAAATTTTTCTGAATTCTTTCTGATAATCTAAAGTTGTTTTTTCTGTAATTAACCTCGAATCGTCTAGGTTTTTCTTCAAACTCAAAAGAATCTGATTCGGATTTACTGGTTTGATCAAATAATCAGCGATTTTAGAACCAATGGCTTCTTCCATTATATACTCTTCCTCGCTTTTGGTGATCATAATCATCGGAATAGCAGATTTTTTTTCTTTCATTTCAGAAAGCGTTTCTAATCCGCTCATTCCAGGCATGTTTTCATCTAGAAAAACAATATCAAAATTATCTTCTTCAAACAAAGCAATCGCGTCAAGACCGTTATTGCAAGTAGTAACTTCGTAATTCTTTTTTTCTAGAAATAATATGTGTGGCTTTAAAAGATCGATTTCATCGTCGACCCAAAGTATTTTTATCTTATCCATAAATCAATTTAATTTTTACTGCAATTTAAAGTTATAGAACTTAAAAAGTATTAAAAATAGTATAAAATTGCCAAACAAGATGCATGAATTTATTTTGCATTTTAACATTTTTAAATGTATTTTATTGATAATCATCATAATTTCGATTATGATTTTTAAGTAAAAAACACCAGACTCTTTATACTTATTTACTTATATTTGTTGACCAAAAAAATAACCAGACTGTGACTCAGATCAATAAATTAAAAATATTCAACGATCCTATATATGGATTTATAACGATTCCGAACGAGCTGGTTTACGATTTAATTCAGCATCCTTATTTTCAGCGTCTACGCCGTATTTCTCAAATGGGATTATCGTATTTGGTGTATCCAGGAGCCAATCATACTCGTTTTCATCACGCTTTAGGATGTATGCATTTGATGAAAAAAGCGATCGATACGCTTCGTTTTAAAGATGTTGTCATTTCTGAAGAGGAAGAAAATGCGCTTTTAATCGCCATTTTACTTCACGATATAGGACATGGACCATTTTCGCATGCAATGGAAAAAAGTATTGTCGAAGATGTACACCACGAATCCATTTCACTACTGTTTATGAATCAGTTAAATGATGAGTTTGACGGAAGATTAAGTTTGGCGATTCAGGTTTTTAAAGGAGAATATCATAGAAAATTCATGTTGCAATTAATTTCGAGCCAATTGGATATGGATCGAATGGATTATTTGAAACGCGATAGTTTTTATACGGGAGTTGCTGAAGGAAATGTAAATTCTGAACGTTTGATTCAGATGATGAATGTTGAAAATGATGTTTTGGTAATCGAAGAAAAAGGAATTTACTCTGTAGAGAAATTTCTGCTTTCTAGAAGATTAATGTACTGGCAGGCCTACTTGCATAAAACAAGTTTGGTTGCCGAATTAATTTTGATGAAAGTCTTAAAAAGAGCAAAAGAACTGGTTTTAAAAGGAATAGATCTTCCTTGCAGCGAGCCGCTTTCTTATTTTATGCACAATAAAGTAACACTTGAAGATTTTGATGCCGAGAAGTTAGATTTGTTTTCGCAATTAGATGATTTTGATATTATTAGCGCTCTAAAAACTTGGCAGAGACATGATGATTTTGTCTTGAGCACTTTGAGTAAAATGATTATTAATAGAGATTTACTTAAAATTAAAATGAGTGCAGAGAAAGTCTCTATGGAAGAATCTCAGTCTTTAAAAGAGCAGTTTGCCAATAAGCATCATATTTCGCAATTGGATGCAGGATATTTTATTTTTAGAGGAAAAATTAAAAATCAGGCGTATAGTAAAGAAGCAGAACCTATCCGAATTTTGAAAAAAGATAAAACAATTGAGGATGTTGTTGAAGCTTCTGACCAGCTGAATTTGAAATCGTTATCTAAATTAGTAACAAAATATTATATCTGTTTCCCAAAACAACTTATATAAAATTAACATTTAAATCCTATTTTTTATATTTTTGTCGCGATGAAATTTACAGCAGAACAAATAGCAGGAATTTTAGAAGGAGAAGTTGTTGGGAATCCCAATGCAGAAGTTTCTAAGCTTTCTAAAATCGAAGAAGGAGACGAAGGATCGCTTACTTTTTTGGCTAATCCGAAGTATATCAATTATATATACACTACTAAAGCGACAGTAACAATTGTTAATGAAAGCTTTATTCCAGAACAGGAAATTACAACTACACTAATTAAAGTGGAAGATGCTTATGCAGCGTTTTCTAAACTTTTACACTTTTATAATCAAGTCAAATTAAATAAAACGGGCATCGAGCCACAGTCATTTATGTCTGAAGGAACTAAATATGGCGAAAATCTATATTTGGGAAGTTTTAGTTATGTTGGACAAAATGTAGTTTTAGGTGATAATGTAAAAATTTATCCAAACAGTTTTATTGGCGATAACGTTGTTATTGGCGATAATGTATTCATTTTTGCTGGTGCTAAAATTTATTCAGAAACTGTCATTGGAAACAATTGTACGGTACATTCTGGCGTTATTATCGGCGCTGATGGTTTCGGATTTGCTCCAAACGAAAATGGCGAATACAGTAAAGTGCCACAAATTGGAAATGTTATTATTGAAGATAACGTAGATATTGGTGCTAATACTACGATAGACAGAGCAACTCTTGGTTCTACAGTTATTAGAAAAGGAGTGAAGCTAGACAATCAGATTCAGATTGCGCACAATGTAGAAATTGGAAAAAATACTGTGATAGCTGCTCAAAGTGGTGTTGCGGGTTCTACAAAAATTGGCGAAAATTGTATGATTGGTGGACAAGTAGGTATTGCAGGCCACTTAACAATAGGTAATAATGTTAGGCTTCAAGCGCAGTCAGGTGTAGCCAGAAACATTAAAGACGATGAAGTTTTACAAGGAACTCCGTCTCTTGGATATACCGATTTTAATAAATCGTATGTTCATTTTAAGAATCTGCCTAAAATTGTGGCTGAAGTTGAAGAATTAAAAAAACAAATAATAAACCCAAAAAATGGAAATAATGGTTAAACAGAAGACCATCAAAAATGAAATTTCGCTAACAGGAGTTGGTTTACACACTGGAAAAGAAGTTACAATGACTTTTAAGCCTGCACCCGTTAATAATGGTTTCACTTTTGTAAGAGTAGATTTGCAAGGTCAACCAGTTATTGAAGCTGATGCTAATTATGTTGTTAATACTCAAAGAGGAACAAATCTTGAGAAACTTGGAGTGAAAATTCAAACTCCTGAACACGTTTTGGCAGCAGTTGTTGGATGTGATTTGGATAATGTCATTATTGAATTGAATGCCTCTGAACTTCCAATTATGGATGGTTCATCAAAATATTTTGTTGAAGCAATTGAGAAAGCAGGAATTGAAGAACAAGACGCAAGCCGTAACGTTTATGTTGTAAAAGAAGTTATCTCTTTTACAGACGAAGCTACGGGAAGTGAAATTCTTGTAATGCCTAGCGACGAATATCAGGTTACAACTATGGTAGATTTTGGTACAAAAGTTTTAGGTACTCAAAATGCTACTCTTAAAAGTCTAGCCGATTTTAAATCTGAAATTGCAAGCTCTAGAACTTTTAGTTTCCTTCACGAATTAGAGTCTTTGTTAGAGCACGGACTTATTAAAGGTGGAGATTTAAACAATGCAATAGTTTATGTAGATAAAGAAATCTCTGAATCTACAATGGAAAATTTAAAGAAAGCTTTTGGTAAAGAAGAGATTTCTGTAAAACCAAATGGCGTTTTAGATAATCTGACATTGCATTATCCAAATGAAGCGGCAAGACATAAACTGCTTGACGTAATTGGAGATTTATCTTTAATTGGAGTTCGTATCCAAGGAAAAATTATCGCAAACAAACCAGGTCACTTTGTAAATACTCAGTTTGCAAAGAAATTGGCTAAAATTATCAAAATAGAGCAGAGAAACCATGTGCCAACTTATGACTTAAATCAGGAGCCACTGATGGATATTCATAAAATTATGGCAATGCTTCCTCATAGACCTCCATTTTTATTAATTGACAGAATCATCGAAATGTCTGATCGCCACGTAGTAGGTTTGAAAAACGTTACGATGAACGAGAATTTCTTTGTGGGTCACTTTCCAGAAGCTCCAGTTATGCCAGGTGTATTAATTGTTGAAGCAATGGCACAAACAGGTGGGATTTTAGTGTTGAGCACAGTTCCAGATCCTGAAAATTATTTGACATATTTCATGAAAATTGATAATGTTAAATTTAAACACAAAGTATTGCCAGGTGATACTTTAATTTTTAAATGTGAGTTAATTTCTCCTATCAGAAGAGGAATTTGTCATATGCAGGCAAACGCTTATGCAAATGGTAAATTGGTAACTGAAGCAGAATTAATGGCACAAATAGCAAGAAAACAATAATAAATTATCAAATTTATTGTTTAGGTTTGTTGCTTCAAATCAGAATATTTTAATTAAAAATATAAAACATACAGATGAATCAACCATTAGCATATGTTCATCCAGGCGCGAAAATCGCTAAAAACGTTGTAATAGAGCCATTTACAACAATTCACAATAATGTTGTTATTGGTGATGGTACTTGGATTGGTTCAAACGTGACCATCATGGAAGGGGCTAGAATTGGAAAAAATTGCAACATTTTTCCAGGAGCTGTAATTTCTGCGGTGCCACAAGATTTAAAATTCGGAGGTGAAGATTCTCTTGCTATTATCGGTGATAATTGTACAATTAGAGAATGTGTAACTATCAATAGAGGAACAATTGCTTCTGGCCAAACTATAATAGGAAACAACTGTTTAGTTATGGCTTATGCTCACATCGCACACGACTGTGAGATCGGAAATAACGCTATTATCGTAAATGGTGTTGCTTTAGCAGGTCACGTAGTAGTTGGAAATCATGCTGTTATTGGTGGTTTAGCTGCTATTCACCAATTTATTCATATTGGAGATCACGCTATGATTTCTGGAGGATCTTTGGTAAGAAAAGATGTTCCACCATTTACAAAAGCGGCAAAAGAGCCTTTGTCTTATGTTGGAATTAACTCTGTTGGTTTAAGAAGAAGAGGATTTACTACTGAAAAGATTAGAGAAATTCAGGAAATCTATAGAATTTTATACCAAAAGAATTACAATACAACTCAGGCTTTAAGTATTATTGAAGCTGAAATGGAAGCGACTCCTGAAAGAGATGAAATTTTAGATTTCATTAGAAACTCTTCTCGAGGAATCATGAAAGGTTATTCAGGAAATTATTAAATTTAAGAGTTTAGATTTCTGATTTTAGAGTTCTAAACTACAGTTGAAAAAATAAAAAAAATGAAGATTGATTCTAAGTTTTGGATCTAAAATCTACATTCAAAAATCTAAAATAAAAAACAAATGGCGTCTACATCAGATATTAGAAACGGATTGTGTATTAAATTTAATCACGATATCTATAAAATTATTGAATTTCTTCACGTAAAGCCTGGAAAAGGTCCAGCTTTCGTAAGAACAAAACTTAAAAGTTTAACTTCAGGAAAAGTATTAGACAATACTTTTTCAGCTGGTCATAAAATTGATGTTATTCGTGTTGAGACACATACTTTCCAATACTTATATCCAGAAGGTGATGAATTCCACTTTATGAATGCTGAGACGTTTGAACAAATTTCTTTAAACAAAAACATTTTGGATGCTCCAGATTTGTTAAAAGAAGGAACAAATGTGATGGTACAAATTAACACAGAAACAGATTTGCCATTATCAGTAGATATGCCAACATCTGTAATTCTTGAAGTTACTTATGCAGAGCCAGGAGTAAAAGGAAATACTGCTACAAACGCAACAAAATCTGCTACAGTTGAAACAGGAGCGACAATTAACGTTCCGTTGTTCATTAACGAAGGTGATAAAATTAAAATCGATACAGCTTCAGGTTCTTACATGGAGCGTGTAAAAGAATAGTTATTTTAATTAAGATAATTTGACAATGAGTCAATTAGAAAATTTGTGAGTCGACATAATTTTGTATATTCACATTCTAATTGACTCATTTTCTAATTGAGATAATAGGACAATGAGTCCATTAGATAATTTTTAGATCAACATAATTTTGGATATTAATTTTCTAATTGACTCATTTTCTAATTTACAAGTTTTCTAATTATACTATATGAAATTTCCAAAGAGTCATTCTTTACAAGAAATTGCCAATTTGCTTAATTGCAAATTTATTGGCGACAAAGACTTTCAAGTTTTAGGCATGAACGAGATACACGTTGTAGAGCCTGGAGATATTGTTTTTGTTGACCATCCAAAATATTATGATAAAGCTTTGCAGTCGGCTGCAACTATTGTTTTGATAAACAAAGAAGTTGAATGTCCAGAGGGTAAAGCGCTTTTAATTTCTGATGATCCATTTAGAGATTTCAATATTCTTACCAAGCATTTTAAGCCGTTTAAGTTTGCCAATGTTGCCATTGCTTCTTCTGCACAAATAGGAGAGGGAACAGTTATACAGCCTAATACTTTTGTTGGAAACCATGTGAAAATTGGTAAAAACTGCCTGATACATTCTAATGTTTCTATTTACGACCATACTGTAATTGGCGATAATGTTATTATACATGCTGGAACCATTTTAGGAGCCGATGCTTTTTATTATAAAAAACGTCCTGAAGGTTTCGATCAGTTAATTTCTGGCGGAAGAGTGGTTATTGAAGATAATGTTGGTATTGGTGCTTTGTGCACTATCGATAAAGGAGTTACTGGCGATACCACAATTGGTGCAGGTACTAAACTAGATAATCAAGTGCATGTTGGACATGATACAGTAATTGGCAAAAAATGTCTAATTGCTTCGCAAACTGGTATTGCGGGCTGTGTAATTATTGAGGACGAAGTAACTCTTTGGGGGCAAGTAGGAACCACAAGCGGTATTACAATTGGAGCAAAAGCCGTTGTAATGGGGCAGACAGGTGTAACTAAGTCAGTTGAAGGAGGAAAGTCCTATTTTGGTACTCCGATCGAAGAATCCAGAGAAAAATTGAAACAATTAGCCAATATCAAGAAGATTCCTGAAATTTTAAGTAAATTGAAGTAATATGTCTATTAAAGAATTTGTTCAGAAATTTTATAAGTCAGATGCCCTAATTGATAGCGAAATTTTAAAAACATATCTGCATCCTGACGTTACATTGGAGTGGAATAGCAGTAAAGGTTTTATTAAGATGGACTATAATGCTATAATAGAAATGGCTAACGATCTGAGTCGTGCTTACGTGAGATCTAAAGTGAGAATAAGTCATATTATTTCTGAAGATGATTTAGTATCAGTGCGTTATTCTCATTTTGTGAAAACAATCGAGAATCCGCGAGAGGAAATGCTTTTGGCGCATTTTGCAACAATCTGGCAGATAAAAGATGATAAACTTTATAAAGGTTATCAAATGAGTCAATTTTCTTAATATTTTTTTGACAATAAAAGAGGCAAAATACATTACAAAACCTTATTTTTGCAACACAAATTTAAAAACTACATAAAATATATATCATGAGTGTTTTAGTTAATAAAGATTCCAAAATAATTGTTCAGGGATTTACAGGGAGCGAAGGAACTTTCCACGCTTCTCAAATGATTGAGTACGGTACTAATGTTGTTGGAGGTGTAACTCCAGGAAAAGGTGGTACTAGCCATTTAGATCGTCCAGTTTTTAATACAGTAAAAGATGCTGTTGATCAAGCTGGTGCTGATACTTCTATCATTTTTGTTCCGCCAGCTTTTGCTGCTGATGCAATTATGGAAGCTGCTGATGCTGGAATTAAAGTAATTATTGCTATTACAGAAGGAATTCCTGTAGCAGATATGATTAAAGCAAATAATTATGTTAAAGAAAGAAATTCAAGATTAATTGGTCCAAACTGTCCAGGTGTAATTACTCCAGGTGAAGCTAAAGTTGGTATTATGCCAGGTTTCGTTTTCAAAAAAGGAACAGTTGGTATCGTTTCTAAATCTGGAACTTTAACTTATGAAGCTGCTGACCAAGTTGTAAAACAAGGTTTAGGAATCACTACAGCTATTGGTATTGGTGGAGATCCAATTATTGGAACTACAACTAAAGAGGCTGTTGAATTATTAATGAACGATCCAGAGACTGAAGCAATTATCATGATTGGTGAAATCGGAGGACAACTTGAAGCTGATGCTGCAAGATGGGTAAAAGCTGACGGTAACCGTAAACCAGTTATTGGTTTTATCGCTGGAGAAACTGCTCCTGCTGGTAGAACAATGGGACACGCAGGTGCTATTGTTGGTGGTTCTGATGATACTGCTGCTGCTAAAAAACAAATCATGAGAGACAACGGAATTCACGTTGTTGATTCACCAGCTGAAATTGGTAAAAAAGTAAAAGAAGTATTAGGATAATCTCCAAATATTCAAAATAACAAATTCCAGAAAAGTCTCAATATTTTGTTGAGACTTTTTTCCATTTAAAAATACTGAGGTATAAAAACTAAAAACTTAGCTTCTATTACCTCAGTCCCGATAGCTATCGGGATAGAAGCTTAAAAAAGAAATATGTACAAAGAATTAGAAAAATTTAAATCAACAAATAGTTTTACTTTTACTGTAAACGATAGTTTAGAAGAAGCTTGCAACGCTCCAGAAGGAAGCGCAGGAATTTTTGTTGTTTACGCTGTTGAAGGTGATGCAAAAGAACTGATCATGGTTGGTTCTACAGGAACTGTTCAGAATGACGGAACTTTAAAAAGCAAAAATGGCGGACTATACGACAAAATCGTAAACGGACATCAGTTTGCTAAAACAGGAAGAAAATATTCTTGGCCTGCTCAAATGAAATTAGAAAACATTTCTGAGCTTGAAGTAGTATGGTATGAAACTTTTGCTGGAGATGTAAAAGCAATTCCAACTGCTGTTGAAGGACAGGTTTTGCAAAATTTCTTAAATGAGAATGGTAAATTGCCAAGATGGAATGTTGCTTTTTAAGTTAAAGCAAAAATAAAATAGAAGCCCCACTGTTTTTAGTGGGGCTTTTTTATTGGGATAAACTTTAAGTTTCTAAAAACTTTTTTTTGTAATAGGATGTTTTAAATGGAAAACTAAAATAGCTAAACTCGAATTGGTTAATTAAAATTTAAATTATAGTAAATTTAAGTTTAATCAAAAAATGAAGGGCAAATACTGATAAATTTAGAAAAAGTTACGATTTTTTGTAATTAATTGGGTTTTGATTATTTGCTTTTCTATATTTATCACACAAAAACAAAAAATAATGTTAAAAATTTGAATCTTTTTGCTTGAGCTAAATTAAACGGAATGTAAAACACTTGTTTATTTTTTGTTAAATTAAGTGTTTCCATTCATTCGATTTAATTAAAAGATCAAAATTTTGAAATATAATTTAATTGCTGGAATCATGTTATTTAAGAAGTCTCTTAAAAAATTTTGATACTTAAGCCCCCAAAACTTTTTCTATGAGCCAAATTTTAAAGAACAAGGTTTTAGACGATTTCATTTTGTGGAATAATCTGAAGAACGGTGATGAGAAATCATTCTCTCTGCTTTTTGAAAAATACTATAGAGACTTAATCAGTTACGGTAATTCGCTTTGCCCGTATGCTGAAAAAGTGCAGGATTGTATTCAAGATGTTTTTGAAGATATCTGGCTTTATCGCGGCTCTCTGCAAGATAATGTTATTGTTAAGGCCTATTTGCTTTCTAGCGTTAGAAAGAGAATTGCGCGTCTGCATGAAAGAGATCATGTGTTTAGAAAAACAACAACTACCGATGTTTTAGAATTTCTTTTTGATTTTTCTATAGAAAATGATTTGGTTGAAGACGAAGTAACAGCCGAACGTGTTTTGCTTTTGAATAAATTACTAAACGATTTGCCAGGCCGTCAGAAAGAAGCTTTGTATTTGCGCTACCACCAAGGATTGAGCGTAGATCAAATAGCAGATTTATTAGACGTAAATTATCAGTCTGCGAGTAATCTTTTGCATCGCGGGCTACTGAGTCTTCGTAAAGAATGGAAAGGCAGTATTCCGCTTCTAGTCCTTATATCTTCAGGGCTTTTTTAAAAATTTAAGAAAATATCAAAAAAAAATCTTAAATAGGTGAGTATATAATAAAAAAACTGTCCTCTATGTTTTTGTAACCCTAATAGTGTGATGCAAAAACGTAACAATTATACTGAAATAGAAGACTTTTTAGCCGATGAATCTTTTCGATTATGGATTCTATCTAAAATTGATGAACAAGGCTGGGAAGAATGGACTTTGGAAAATCGTCAAAGAGCCAAACTTGTAGAAGATGCAAGGCTTGTGCTGTTGGCGATGCGAGTTCCAGAATCTAATTTATCTTCAAATGAAGTTCATGAAGCCTTACAGGAAACTTGGCGCAGAATTGAACAAAAAGAAGAGCTTTCTCTAAAAGCTTCAAAAATCAAAAAACTAAAATTGCAGAGATACTGGATCAGCGGGGTGGCAGCGGCTATTCTCGTTGGTGTTTTCTCTATCTGGTTTTTTAAAAATAACATTATAACAACTGACAATGTTGTTACCTACAACGAACTGGTTCATGATAATGATGAAGGTTTGGTGGAGCAGACCAACAATTCTGAAAAATCGCAGATCATTACCTTATCTGATGGAAGTTCGGTTTTATTACAGCCCAATAGTAAATTAAGTTACCCTAAAATCTTTACCGGAAACGAAAGAAAGGTGTATTTATCCGGCGAAGGTTTCTTTGAAATTAGTAAAAATCCTAAAAAGCCTTTTTTTGTTTACGCTAACGAAATTGTAACTCGAGTTGTTGGCACAAGCTTTAGAATTAAAGCTTATCCAGACCAGCAAAACGTTGAAGTTTTAGTTCGCACCGGTAAAGTTAAGGTAAAATCCAATGATTTAGTTCGTACTTCGGAAAACAGAGAGATTGTTTTATTACCGAATCAGGCATTGCGTTTTGCTCGTAAAGAATTAGTGTTTAATAAAATAACCAATATTACTGAAGATCCGATTTTAGTAAATAGTGTTAGAAATATTGAACAGTTAAGCTTTGAATTTACTGATATTCCGGTAGAACAAATTCTTGAAACTATCGAGCAGGCGTATTTAGTAGACATCGATTTTCCGCACGATAAACTGAAAGATTGCCGATTAACCACTTCTTTAAGCGATCAGCCTTTGGCGGAAAAGCTAAAAATAATTTGTAAAAGTATTGGCAACGATACCAATTATGAAATGAATGGAAATCAAATCGTAATTACGACTTCTGGCTGTAACTAGAGTTCGAAATTCGATTAAAATAGAAACCAAAATTAACTAATTAATAAAACTAAAAATAATTTGTAACTGCCTATGTAAAAAATGAATACATAAAAAAAGTGCCGAGAATGCTGTAACATTATCGACACTTAAATCTGAATAAATTACGCTCTGTAAAGCGTACTTTATGATGTTTCTTAAAATACACTCGAATAGTATTAATCAAAACAAACCAAAATTATGAAAAAACCTGTTGTCAAGCAACGATTACTTCACCAAATCATGAAAATAACGCTGTTTCAGTTTGTGTTAGCGCTTGTATTTTCAAGCGTTACTCTCGCAAATAATGTAAATGGGCAGAAAAAATTAGATACTAAAGTAACTATCACAGTTGAAAACCTAACTTTAGACAATGCTTTATCAAAAATTGAAAAGTCTGCTCATGTAAAATTTTCTTATAACTCAAGACTTCCGCAACTAGGAGAGAAGGTTAGTATAGAAGCAACCCAAGAAACTCTGTCAAGTATTTTGAGCAGAATATTGGTTCCCTTTAATATTACTTTCTCAGAAGTAAGCAATCAGATTGTGCTCCAAAAAAGTGCTGTTTCTTTTTCTAGTGCTAATAATCATGATTCTTTGTTCGAAATTTTAACTTTCGGCCCAATTATCAAAGGGAAAGTTACAGATCAATCTGGAGCGCCTCTTCCTGGTGCTACGGTTATGGCAAAAGGTACAAAAACTGCTGTATTGACAGATTTTGATGGAAACTTTTCTATCGAAATGCCTGCTAACGTAAACCGTTTGGTTATTTCTTATGTTGGTATGGAAACTAAAGAGATTGGAATTGATAATCCTACGCCGACTGTAGTTTTAACAGAAGCGGGACAAAACCTTAAAGAAGTTGTAGTTACAACGGGTTACGAAAAAACTTCAAAAAGAACATTTACTGGAGCAATCAGTAAAATTTCTGGTGCAGAATTAAAAGTTGATGGTGTTGTAGATGTGAGTAGAATGATTGAAGGAAAAGCGGCGGGAGTTACTGTACAAAACGTTACAGGATCTTTTGGTGCTACTCCAAAAATTACCGTTCGTGGTTCTTCTTCTATCTTTGGAGATACCAAGCCATTATGGGTTATCGATGGTGTTGTTCAAGAAGATATTATCAATGTTACATTTGCAGATTTAGCTTCTGGAAACTCGGCAACATTATTGAGTTCTGCAGTTGCAGGTTTAAATGCAAATGATATTCAAAGTATTGAAATTCTTAAAGATGCATCGGCTACTTCAATCTATGGTTCAAGATCGTTAAATGGAGTTGTAGTTGTTACAACAAAACAAGGACGAAGAGATTCTCCTCTAAAAATTAACTATTCTGTAGAAAATACAGTTAGAACCGTACCAAGTTATACGCAGTTTGATATTTTGAATTCTCAAGAATCTATGAGTGTTTTTCAAGAAATGAGAACCAAAGGTTATTTAGATCAAAGTTCTTCCTTAACAGCTAGATTTAGTGGTGTATATGGTATTTTGGCAAAACAGATCAATTTGTATGATACTTCTAATGGCCAGTTTGGAATTAGAAATGAACAGCCATATATCAATCAATTTTTACAAAAATATGAATTAGCTAATACCGATTGGTTTAAAGTTTTGTTTCGACCATCAATTACTCAAAATCACTCTTTAAGCTTTTCTGGAGGTGGAAAAAATAATACTTTTTATGCTTCTCTAGGCTATTATACAGATCCAGGATGGACTGTAGCAGATAATGTAAAACAGTTATCAGCAAACATTAAAGGTACATTCTACATCAATGATAAATTAAATATTACTTTATCAACTTTGGGGTCGATGCGTGATCAAGATGCTCCTGGTGCTTACGATAGCAAAAATGACCTTGTATTTGGTAAAGTAACCAGAGATTTTGACATCAACCCATTCAATTATGTATTGAGTACAAGCAGAACGTTAAGACCTTATGATGATAACGGAAACCTAGAATATTACCAAAATAACTGGGCTCCAATGAATATTCTTAACGAATTGGAAAATAATACTTTAGATATTAAAGTGAATGATATTCGTTTTCAAGCTGATTTAGATTATAAAATCAATAAAAATTTAAGTTACAACCTGACAGCTTCAGCGCGTTATGCTAATACATCAAGAGAGCATAAAATCTACGAAGGTTCAAATGTAGTAGGTGCTTATAACGCGGGTGTAGGTGAAACTTTAAATACTCAAATTCAGAAAGACAATGTGTTCTTATATCAAAATCCAAATGATTTAACGGCACCTAAAGTTTCTGTATTGCCAAATGGAGGGTTTTTAAGAAAGTTCACTAACGATATGACTTCTTACAATGTTAGAAACAGTATTACGTACAGAAATACATTCAATGAAAAACATGAATTAGAAGGATTCTTCGGAACAGAGTTTAGATCTGTAGATAGAAATAATGACAACTTTACTGCTGCAGGTATTCAATTCGAAAAGGGTCTTACTTCTTTTGTTGATCCTAAATTGATTGAAAAATTGGTGAATGAAGGAAATTCTTACTACGAATTTGGAGCAGAAAGAGAGCGTACGGTTGGTTTCTTTGGTAAAGTCGGATATACATACGATCGTCGTTATACAGCTTCTATTACTGGCCGTTATGACGGATCTAACAGACAAGGAGATACTGGTTCTTCTAGATGGTTGCCTACTTATACTGTGAGTGGTAAATGGAATGTTAAAGAAGAAAGTTTCATGAAAGATGTTGAGCCTATTAACACATTGGCACTTAGAGCATCTTATGGTTTAACAGCAACAGCTGGGCCAGCAACAAACTCATTGGCAATTTTTAAAAGTTTTATCACAGACCGTTTTGCAGTTGGAGATAGAGAGAATGCGATTCGTATAGAAGATTTGCAAAATAAAGATTTGACATGGGAAAAACAGTATGAAACCAATATTGGAGTTGATCTTGGAATGTTTAGAAATAGAGTTCAGTTTACAACAGATATTTACCGTCGTAAAGCATTCGATTTGATCGATTATGTTATTACATCAGGAGTTGGAGGAGAATCTATCAAGCAAGGTAACAATGCAGACATGGAAACTAAGGGTCTTGAAATTGGTTTTACTACTCAAAACATAGTTTCAAAAGATTTTAAATGGTCTACTACGGTTAACTTTTCTGTTTTCGATCAAAAAATTACAAAATTGGCTAACAAGCCTGCAGTCTTTGATTTAATTGCTACAAATGGAGGAAATACAGTAGGACATCCTAGAAACTCATTATATTCTTATCAATTTACAGGTTTGAACAATGAAGGACTTCCGACTTTTATTTTACAAGATGGAGCAGAGAACAATATCACAGAGGCAGATTTTCAAGATACAAATGATGTAACCAAGTATTTGAAATATGAGGGATCTGTTGAGCCTAATAAATCTATTGGTTTTGCTAACACATTTACTTATAAAAGCTGGTCGCTGTATGTATTTGTTGTAGGATCTGGAGGAAACAAAGTAAGATTAAACCCTGTGTATAGCAACAAATATACAGATCAAACAGTATTTACAAAAGACTTTGCAAACAGATGGATTAGCCCAGGAGATGAAAATTATACCAACGTTCCTGTTATTGCAGATAAATTATTGAACAGAAATTATGGAGCAAGCGATTTACAGATTGCTTATAATACTTATAATTTCTCTGATGCTAGAATTGCAAGTGGTGATTTTGTACGTTTAAAAAACATCTCTTTAAGCTGGGAATTTCCAAGTGATTATAAGAGAAAATTAGGATTATCAACTTTTACGTTGAAAGGTTCGGCGGTTAATCCTTGGCTGATTTATTCAGATAAAAAATTAAACGGACAAGATCCTGAATTCCGTAACACAGGAGGGGTAGCTTTCCCAATTACGGCTCAATATACTTTTGCAATTAATATTTCATTCTAATACTAAATTGATTATGAAAAATATAAAAATAGCACTGTCATTATTATTACTGATTACGATTAGCAGTTGTGATGATTTTCTTTCAGAAGTGCCAGATAATAGAACACAGATAGATACTCCAGAAAAAATATCAGAATTATTAGTTACTGCTTATCCGAACAGATCCTATTTTCCGATTGCGGAAGTAATGTCGGATAATGTCTATGATACAGAATCAAAACAATCTGTGAGTATCATTAATGAGGAGAGTTACAACTGGGAAATGCAGAGCCAAATCGGGACGGATAGCGAAAATGCATTCTGGATAGCGTCATATGAATCAATTGCTGCGGCGAATCTGGCTTTAGACGCTATTGAAAAATTAGGTGGTCAGGCTAGTTTGAATCCGCAAAAAGGAGAAGCATTAATAGCAAGAGCTTACAATCATTTTATGCTAGTTTCATTATGGTCAAATCGTTATAATCCAGCAACCGCAGGTACAGATTTGGGAGTTCCATATATCACTAAACCAGAAACGGAACTATTGGTAAAATATAAACGTAACACTGTTAAAGAAGTATTCGACTTTATTGAGCAAGATATTAATGAAGGAATGAAATACATTACAAGTGAATATAAAGAGCCAAAATATCACTTTACAGTTGAAGCTGCTAAAGCATTTGCATGTCGTTTTTACTTAATTAAAGGGGATTGGGATAAGGTGTTGGAATATTCTGAAGGACTTGGTTCTAAACCGACAAAAATTAGAAATTATGTTGCTTTTAATGCTGTAGCTTTTGCTCAAATGCCAATTGAATATTCAAGAGTTGAACAAGAAACAAATTTATTGGTTGCTTATCCAAACTCAATAGCGAACAGATCTGCAGCATACAGGTTTGCGCTTCCTGGAAATAGATCTGATGAAATATTTGGAACGCAAACTAACGTGTGGGCAAAACCTCATTTAATTAGACCAAATGGTCAATATTTTGGAGGTGTCAATGTATTTGTTCCGAAGCTTTATGAGTATTTTAAATACACCAATTTGACATCTCGTACAGGGGAGCCTTATACTGGTTCTGTATTGTTTAGTAATGATGAAATGTATTTGAATCGTATTGAAGCATTAGTAATGAAAAACAGAATTGCTGAAGTGAATACAGAATTAGGATACTTCTTAGGAACTAGAACTTCAGGATATAGTGCGACAACAGATCTATTGAATGAAGCAATTATTACAGCTAAATTCCCAGTTGTTGAAAACGAGTTCACTCCATTTTATGAATTATCAGATCTTCAAAAATCGTATATCAAAGCAATTGCAGAAGCAAGAAGAAGAGATTTTATCCGTGAAGGCTTGAGATGGTTTGACATTAAACGATTTAATCTTGTAGTTACACATAATACACTTGAATTTGGAAAAGTGGTAAAAAATAATGTTCTAGAAAAAGACGATAAAAGAAGAGCATTACAAATACCGCTTAGAGCTTCAGATAATGGTATTGAAAAAAATCCTAGGTAAATTTTTAATTAGAAAGTATTATGAAGATATTCAAAACATATAAAACAGTAGTCCTTGCAGGCGCCTTATTGCTTGCATCTTGTGCACAAGAAGATCAGCCAAAAGAAAGCCAGTTAGATTTTTCTACACCAGAAAAAACAGAATTGGACAATTGGATTGGCACAAATTTCTTAAATCCTTACAATATCAATGTTTATTACGAATGGAACCAGAATTTGGTAGACGAAAATAGATATTTATACCCTCCGAAAGGAGATAAAGTACAGCCAGCAATGGAAGTGGTAAAGAAAATCTGGATTGATAGCTATAGCACTATTGGAGGAGCAGATTTCGTAAAAAAAATTGCCCCAAGAGAATTTGTACTTGTGGGAGGAGTAAACTTAAATACAAATGGTACGGTAACACTTGGACTTGCAGAAGCTGGTCAAAGAGTATCTCTTTTTCAAGTTGATAATCTTAACAAAAAGAGCAGAGCAAGTGTAACGCAATTCATTCACACCATTCAGCACGAATATGTACACATTTTAAACCAGACCAAACCTTTTGACGAGCAAGCTTGGGCAAAATTAACGCCGTCTGGATATACTACTAGCTGGTATGTAGAGGCAATATCGACTTCTAGATCACTTGGTTTTATTACTAGTTATGCGAGATTAAATATATATGAAGATTTTGCAGAAACTGCTGCGACAATCTTAACCAGCTCAAAAGCAGAGTATGATGCAATTTTAGCAAGTGTAACAGACGCTAATGCAAAAGCTAATATTAAAGCAAAAGAAGCTTTAGTGGTTAAATATTATAAAGATTCTTTCAATATAGACTTTTACGCATTAAGAGACGAAGCCCAAAAAAATACCGATGCTGTAATAAACAATTAAGGACAATAAATTTTTATAAAAATCAATATTATGAAAGTAAAATATATATATAAGTGCTTAATGATCGCTTTTGCAGCCTTGCTTTTAGGATCATGTTCAAGCCCTGAAATAGATGCAAAATTTGATCAAAATGCTACGGATCGATTAAGCGGGCGTCAAAAAGAATTAAACGATTTGTTGCTTTCGTCTGCAGACGGTTGGAAAGCTGTTTATTATACTGATAGTACACAATTAGGAGGCTGGACACATTTATTTAAATTTTTGCCAGGCGGAAAAGTAGATATGGCATCAGACTTTACAGGTAAAGACGGTGAGATCGACACAAAAATATATCAAAGCCAATACGAAATGCAGGTTGGAAGTGCTCCGAGTTTAGTTTTTACTACTCAGAATAGAATCCATCTTTTGTCTGATGCGAGTAATTATCCAACAGCAGGACTTCTTGCGAAAGGATATTTAGGAGATTTCCAGTTTTACTACTATGGACAAAAAAATGGGGATATTATTTTTAGAACCAATAGAAATAGCCATTTTCTTCGTTTTGTAAAAGCTACGCCAAAAGATTGGGCAGATTTGTCGGGCAATATTCCAATTATCAAAGCTATTACTGGAGACATGAACAGTCCACTATTTAGAATTTTAGCAATAAATGATGGTGCAACTACTAAAAACTATGATTTTAGTTATAATCCTAGTGCTCGTTTTGGTACAGGCTATTCTTTAGAAACTGGTGTTAATACAAGTTATGACCTTGCATTATCATTTAATCCTTTAGGGGCGTATTCAAAACTTCCTTTAGAAGTTAAAGGGCAGAAACTTACCGATTTCATTTATGATAGTGCTACAAATACTTTTGTTGCTACAGGAAAAGATGGAGTAAGCGCAACAATTAAATATACGAATGCGCCACCGAGACTTACAGATGATTATAAAGTAACATTGCCAGCAGCAGGAGCTCCATCTACAGCTTATGGCTATATTGCGGCAAATCTAGTTGATGCTCCAACAAACTCGCAATTGTGTAAATATTTGCTAAATGAAATTAACAGTGCATCAGCAGCAAAAGTAAATAGAGTTCAATTTACTTTTTATAACAATCGTACTGTAGACATTATGTACAGTTTTACAGGAGGAAAAGCAACTGTCTATCATAGAGCAACCGTTACAGAAGATGCAGTTAATAAAACAATTATTTTAAAACACTCATTGTGGCATAACGGTACTTCGGTTATCGCTGCAGATCCTTTAGTTAAAAATCTTGATGATAAATTAATGGATCCAAAAGGTTTATATGTTACTAAAGAAAGCTTTAGAATAACTTACACAAACACAATCTACACTTTTGCCGGAGCATCAAGCAGTTTTAGAATAACTACTTACGCATTCCAATAATTAGTTAGGATAATATTTATTTTAGAAAAAGCAGCTCATTTTTTTTTTGAGCTGCTTTTTATTCGGCAAAATTTCTAGTGAACTTTTAAAATTATCAATAATTATGATTAAAAAAGTTTTAACGCCAGCGTTTATTGCAATTTTCTTTTGGGGAATTGTTCTTCTTATTATAAATCAATATTTCTATGAATATTTAAGACCTTATCTATATCTGTCAATAATAGTTGAAATAGGTTGTATCGTTTATAATAAGATTAACGAGGATAGAGAAGAAAAAGAGGAATAAGAACAGTAAATTATTTAATTGTTGTTCGCATTTAAGTTTTTAGTTTTGGTTTTTTTATTTTGGGGGAAACAGCTCATTTTATATGGGCTGTTTTTTTGTTTTTAGCAGATAGAAAATTCTAAGCCATTTTTTATATTACAAATTTTATTAAACGCTCAAATAATCTATATTTGTAATTCAAAAAATAAAACGAATACCTTAATATGAAATTACTAGAAGGAAAAGTTGCAATTATTACTGGTGCAAGCCGTGGAATTGGAAAAGGAATTGCAGAAGTTTTTGCTAAACATGGAGCAAACGTTGCTTTTACATACAGCTCATCTGCAGCATCTGCAGAAGCTTTAGAAGCAGAATTAAATAGTTTAGGAGTAAAAGCGAAAGGATACCAATCTAACGCAGCAGATTTTAACGAAGCTCAAACTTTTGTTGACGCTGTTTTAGCAGATTTTGGAACTGTTGACATCTTAATCAACAATGCTGGAATCACAAAAGACAATTTGTTAATGCGTATGTCTGAGGCAGATTTTGACCAAGTAATTGATGTAAACTTGAAATCGGTTTTTAATATGACAAAAGCGATTCAGAAAACTTTCTTAAAACAAAGAGCAGGATCAATCATCAACATTAGTTCTGTTGTTGGAGTTTCTGGAAACGCAGGTCAAACCAATTATGCAGCGTCTAAAGCAGGTGCAATCGGATTTACAAAATCTGTAGCTCTTGAGTTAGGTTCTCGTAACATTCGTTGCAACGCAATCGCTCCAGGTTTTATCGAAACTGAAATGACTGCAAAATTAAGTGAAGATGTGGTAAAAGGATGGAGAGAAGGTATTCCATTGAAACGTGGAGGAACTACAGAAGACGTTGCAAATGCTTGTCTTTTCTTAGCTTCAGACATGAGCGGTTACATTACAGGGCAAGTTCTTAACGTTTGCGGAGGAATGCTTACTTAATAAGTTAATTGTTTATGGTTTTTTGTTTATTGTTCAGCAACTCAAAACTATAAACTCAAAACAATAAACTAAAATATACATGACTACAAACACGATTCTTTTATTATTGCTTTCTTTAGTAATTGCTGGTGGTTTGTCGTATTTTCAATATTTTTATAAAGCCAAAAGTAAATCCAATGTGATGATACTTTTGGCTTTTTTACGTTTTTTAGCCATTTTCGGACTGCTGGTTTTATTGATCAACCCGATTATTTCTAAAAACTCGCTCGAAATTACCAAAACGCCTTTGGCAGTTGTGGTCGATAATTCGAGTTCTATTGTTGCCTTAAAATCAGATAAAAAAGCGGTTGAATTGTACCAAAAACTGGTTTCGAATCCTGCTTTAAAAGAAAAATTTGATATTCAATCCTATCAATTTGACAACGATTTTAAAACTTCAGACAAATTTGATTTCAAAGGAAGTCAGACCAATTTAGACGAAGTTGCTAAAAATCTAAAAAGCATCAACAAAAATCTGATTTTCCCGACTGTTATTATTACCGACGGAAATCAAACTACAGGAAACGATTATGTATACGGTTTTGATCCTGTCAATAAAGTTTATCCTCTGGTTGTGGGAGATACAACCACTTTTTTTGATTTGAAAATCAATCAGCTCAACGTAAATAAATACGCGTTTCATAAAAATAAATTTCCTGTTGAAGTTTTTCTGCAATATGCCGGAGACAAAACTGCAAATGCAGAATTTACCATTTCGCAGGGAAATACAGTTATAGCAAAAGAAAAACTTTCTTTTTCTCCTTCAAAAAAAACAGCTTCATTAAATTTATTGCTGCCAGCAGATAAAGTTGGATTGCAGATTTATAAAGCAAGCATTCAGTCTTCTGCAAAAGAAAAAAACAGCTATAATAACATCAAAAACTTTGCAGTAGAAATTATCGATCAAAAATCGACTATTGCAATTGTTTCGGCTATAAATCATCCGGATATTGCGGCTTTAAAACGTTCGATAGAAGTTAATGCACAACGTAAAGTAATATTGGTTAAACCAAATCAAATTAACGAATTACAAGATGTTTCTGTTTTAGTTTTGTATCAGCCAACAACTGCTTTTAAAGCTATTTTTGACAATAATAAATTAAAAGGAACAAACACCTTTATTATAACTGGAAACAACACCGATTTCAATTTTTTAAATCAGCAGCAAAACAATCTGGTTTTCAAAATGAGCAATCAGCGAGAAGATTTTCTTAGCGAATTCCAATCAGCTTTTAATTTGTTTGCAATTGATAATATCGGTTTTGAAAATTTCCCGCCTTTACAAAATCCGTTTGGAAATATTAGCACTAACGGAAACATATCAGTTTTGCTTTCTTCAAAAATTAGAAACGTTTCTACCAATGCGCCTTTATTGGCTTTCGCCGAAAATCAAGGGAGAAGAACCGCTTTTCTTTTAGGAGAAAACAGCTGGAAATGGCGTTTGCAAAGTCATGTTGACAATCAGTCTTTTGAAAAATATGATGTTTTCATTGATAAAATCATCCAATACTTAGCATCGTCGGCTTCAAAAAAATCTTTGGTTGTAACTCATGAAAGTTTTTACAATTCTGGAGAAGAGATTATAATCAACGCGCAATATTTCAATAAAAATTACGAGTTTGACGAAAAAGCCAGATTAACAATCAGCGTTGTTAATGTAGCTACGAAACAAACCAAAAATTACGATTTACTAAAAGGGAGCAATTCTTTCTCAGCAAATCTAGAAGGGCTTCCGGCAGGAAAATATAACTTTACAGTAAAAGAATTAAACTCAAATACTTCATACGCAAGTCATTTTGAAATTTTAGACTTTGATATCGAAAAACAATTCGTAAATCCGGATGTTGTCAAATTACAGCAATTGGCACAACAAACGGGAGGAAAAGCTTTCTTTGAAGACCAAGCCGATCATTTGATTAACACACTTTTAGAAAATAAAGACTACAAATCAATAGAGAAAAATATTTCAAATAAAACACCAATTATCGACTGGGTTTGGTTGTTGATTTTAATCGTTGCTTTATTGACTGCAGAGTGGTTTATTAGAAAGTATAATGGGTTGCTTTAATTAAAGAAACAAAAGTTTTTGAGGGTGAATCTAAAAACAGATATATTGTGAATGGGTTTTATATAATTTAAGGTATGAAACAAGTAGAAGGAATACAGTTTTTTGAAGAAAAAAAAGTAAGAACCGTTTGGAATCAGGCAGAAGAAAAATGGTATTTTTCAGTAGTGGACATTGTTAGTGTACTAACTGATAGTGTTGATTCACCAACATATTGGCGTAAGTTAAAACAACGTCTAAAAGCAGAAGGAAATGAAACCGTGACGAATTGTCACGGTTTGAAAATGAAAGCGGCTGACGGGAAAATGCGTGTTACTGATGTAGTAGATACTGAACAGCTTTTTCGCTTAATTCAATCAATTCCATCAACTAAAGCAGAGCCTTTTAAACTGTGGATTGCTCAAGTTGCATCTGAGCGACTAGATGAAATGCAAGATCCAGAACTTTCAATAGATAGAGCATTAGAACAATATTTAAGTTTAGGATATTCTGAAAGTTGGATTAATCAACGATTGAAAAGCATAGAGATTAGAAAAGAGTTGACTAATGAATGGAAAAACAGAGGATTAAAAGAAGGGGTTCATTTTGCAACTTTAACTGATATTATTTCTAAAGCTTGGTCTGGAAAAACAACAAAAGAGTATAAAATACTTAAAGGGCTTAAAAAAGAAAATCTTAGAGACAACATGACTAATACTGAGCTTATTTTAAATATGCTAGCGGAAGCTTCTACTACAGATATTTCTAAAGCAACAAGCCCTGAAAGTTTTGAAGATAATATAATCGTAGCTCAGCAAGGAGGAAATGTTGCAAAAGTAGCCCTGAAAGAATTAGAATCCAAGACAGGAAATAAAGTAATAACTTCTTTAAATGCAAAAGATGTTATAGAACAAAAGAACAAAAAGACAAGTCTAGATAATAAATAACGTTGTAGATGGACTTCAGGCTAAAAGTATTTTACACTGTTGCGCTCCGCCTTAATTTTACTAAAGCGGCAACGGAATTGTATATTACACAGCCAGCAGTTTCTAAACATATTCAAGAATTAGAAGAACAGTATAAAACCAAACTTTTTGAAAGAAATGGTTCTAAGATTGCTTTAACTCCAGCGGGAAAAATTCTCTTAAAGTATACTAAAAGTATTTTTGATATTTACCGCGAAATAGACTTTGAAATGAGCTCTTTTAATAAAGAACGTCAAGGTTTACTGCGTTTGGGAGCAAGTACAACTATTTCACAATATATTATTTCTCCAGTTTTGGCAAGTTTTCATCAGAAACAAAAAGACATAAAAGTCAATTTGCTGAATGGAAATACCGAACAAATCGAAAATGCTTTACTCAATAAAGAAATCGAAATTGGAATTGTAGAAGGACAATCTAAAAATCAATCTATAAAATACATTCCGTTTTTAAAAGACGAATTGGTTTTGATCTGTAATAGTAAGAATCCGCTAGTAAAGCAAAATGAAATTTCGGTAAACGATTTAAAATCAATGAAATTCATTACCCGAGAACGCGGGTCTGGAACACTTGAGGTTATAGAATTTGCATTGAAAAAAGCTAATTTGAAATTTAGCGACCTACAAATCGAAATGCAATTAGGAAGTACAGAAAGTATAAAATCATATTTGCTTAATTCTGATTGTTTTGCTTTTATGTCCATTCATGCTGTGAGTAAAGAATTGACAAACAAAGAATTGGTAGTTTTGGATGTTGAAGAATTATCTATAGAAAGATACTTTTATATTATAACTTTACAAGGAAAATCAGATTCATTGTCAGAACTATTTATTCAAAATTTGGCTTCTCATTATAACTTGAAGTTATAGTCAATTGTAATTTACGATTGGCGATTTCAAAATAAACGGCAGAACTTTGCAGGGTAAATATGAATACCTTTATTTTGAAAACAAAAGAACAAACAACAGCACAATTATTTGAAATTAATCAATCACTGCAACAAGTCCTTTTTCTTGTTGTGATATTTTTATGTTTATTTTCAATCATTTCTCCGCCAATTGCGCTTTTATTGGGAGTTTTAATTGTGAATTGGTTCGGAAATCCGTTTTTAGCATTCAATCATAAAGCAATCACTTTCTTATTGCAGTTTTCTGTAGTCGGTTTAGGATTCGGAATGAATGCGAATAGCGCAGTTTCAGCAGGAAAAGAAGGGTTTGTTTTAACGGTTTTTTCTATTTTCAGTACTTTACTCTTTGGATTTCTATTAGGGAAATGGCTTAAAACAGAGAAAAAAACTTCTCATTTAATCTCTTGCGGAACAGCAATTTGTGGAGGAAGTGCCATTGCTGCTATTTCTCCTGTAATCAAATCAAACGAAAATCAGACTTCAATTGCTTTGGGAGTTATTTTTATACTCAACTCAATTGCCTTATTTGTTTTTCCGTTTATCGGACATCAATTAGATTTATCGCAAAAAGATTTTGGCTTATGGTGCGCAATCGCCATTCATGATACAAGTTCTGTTGTCGGCGCCGCGAATAAATATGGAGCAGAAGCGCTTCAAGTGGCCACAACCGTAAAATTAGCCAGAGCTTTATGGATTATTCCGATTTCTATTTTGACTGCTTTTTTGTTTAAGAGTAAAAATGCGAAAATAAAAATTCCTTATTTCATAGGTTTGTTTATTGTAGCAATGCTTGTGAACACATATATTCCTTCAACAGCAATTTTTGCATCGCATATTGTAGGCATTGCAAAAATCGGTTTAACGATAACCTTATTTTTAATTGGTGCGACTTTAAACTTTTCTACTTTAAAAGCGGTAGGAGTAAAGCCCTTGCTTCAAGGCGTTTTTCTATGGATCTTTATAGCAGTTTTGGCTTTAGTATCAATTCTTTATTTAAGTTAAAGCTATTTTACGTTGGAGAATTTTACAATTGGTTTGTCGATCATTTTGTAAAATTTTCCTTTGAAAGAGTAATTTCTCTCGATTGTAAAGCTAAATTGTTTTTTGGTCTTTGCCATTTCTGTGAGTTCGGTAGGCAAATCAACTTCGAAATCATCTTCCGTGCCTTTTGCCTTTTTGTACGAGCCTTTAGTAACAATTTTAAAATCTCTGAAAAACTTTTTACCATTATCTGTAATAACTGTATAAGTACTAGACCATTCCGAACTAGCACTATTGGTAAGTGAATAATTATCAACTTCCATTAATGGCTGGTATTTTCCGTCAAAGCCAGCAATTAAATAAAAATAACCATTGTACGTAGCGCCTGCGCCACCGTTTGCATGAACAAGTGATAAGGCATATTGATCTTCCCCAATTTCAACCAATTTAGGGGTTGGACATTGTGCAAATGCCCCAAATGCAGCAACTGCAGGCTGAAAAGATCTCATTTCCCAGACATTATCATTTTTTGCAAATTTCGCTATACCTAATAAACCGCCAGAAAAACGTCCTGTCTGCAGTCCATCTTCATCATGAACAGAATGATTGAAAGTTAAAATTTTAAACTGGTTTCCTTTTGAATCAATATAATCAATATTTGCTAAAAGTCTTGTAGCGACGCCTTCAGTGTAAGGAAACATTTGATCGCCTTCTACGCCATTTACATCAAGGAAAGGCGAAGGCATGCAAGATTTACATTTCCAGCTAATGAAAGTATTTTTATCAGAAAGATGATATAAATTGCCAGGAAACAGTTTTTGCATTGTTTTTTCACCATTTAACGGATCAGAAATTTTCAGTGCTCTTTTTTGGTTTAATATAGTGTCGCTAACATTTTTTAGCTCTAAATCAGTTTCTTGTGCAAGGCAAAAAGCAGAAATTAATAGAAAAATATTTAAGGTAATCTGGCGCATAAAATTGATTTTGGTTAATGAAACAAACTTACAAAGAAAAATATTGTTAATATGAACTTCTCTCATTTTTAGGCTCATAAATCATAAAAGTTAAAATTGTTGAATCTTAATGATCGTATTTTTTGCGTATTCTTTAATTAAAGCTAAATTTGCTCCCTCTAATAAAAAAACAAATGAAAAAAATCCAAATGAGACCAAAATTAATCGCTTTCGGTGCTTTAATTATTGGCTTTATTACTTTATCATGGGGAAATGTTGGCCATGAACGTATTAACAAAGCTGCTGTAATGGCTTTACCAAAACAATTACAGATATTTTTCTACAATCACATTGATTTTATTACACAAGAAGCTTCGGTTCCAGATATCCGTAAGTATGCTTTAAATTATAAAGAAGAAGGTCCAAGACATTATTTCGATATGGAAAACTTTGGTCCTGCTGACACTTATCCAAAAACTTTAGAAGAAGCAAAACAAAAGTATGATGCTAATTTTTTAAGTGTTAATGGAATCTTGCCTTGGTACATGGAAGACATGATGGCAAAATTGACTAAAGCTTTTAAAGACAAAAATAAAGCTGAAATCTTATTTCTTGCTGCAGATTTAGGTCATTATGTTGGTGATGCGCACATGCCATTGCATACTTCTGCAAATCACGACGGACAGTTGACAGATCAAAAAGGAATTCATTCTCTTTGGGAAAGCAGATTGCCAGAGTTATTCTTAAAAAATTACAAATTAAATGTTCCGGAGGCGCAATATTATCCAGATGTTCACAAAGCAATTTGGGACTTGATCAATGATACTCATAGTTTAGCACAGCCTTTATTGGACATTGATAAAAAACTGAGAGTTGCAACTCCACAAGACAAAGTATTTAAGATGGATGCAGAAGGAAACGTATTGAAAACGAAATACAATACGGCTGTTTTCTCTGATGAATACGCTAAAAAACTGCACGAACAGTTGAACGGAATGGTAGAAAGCCAAATGAGAAAAGCGATTTCTGCAACAGCTAGTTTTTGGTACACAGCATGGGTAAATGCAGGAAAACCAGATTTAAGCGATTTGGATGCACCAGCAGTAACTCAAAGAAATTATCAATTTTTACAGGATGATTTAAAAATGTTCCAAAAAGGAGATTTATTTGGAATGAAAAATCAGAATGACTAAATATTTGTTTCAAGTTTCAGGTTTAACGTTACAAGTTACTTTGAAATCTATAAAAGCCTCAGATCTTTTGGATTTGAGGCTTTTTTGATTCTGTTTTTTTAACGCAAAGTACGCGGAGGTTTTGCGCAGAGATCGCAAATTTTTTTTTGAGTAAATTTTATAAATAAAAGAGTTCGCAAAGCTTTATCTATAAGCTTTGTGAACTCTTTTGATTTTATAGTTTGTCACCCTGAGCGAAGTTGAAGGGCGTTCCAATTGGCATGTAGGCTACTACCGAAACTTCGGGACGCTCAGCCTGACAAAAATATCAAAAACTAAACCTGAACACAAACTTTGAAAAATTCCTTAGAAACCCGATAGGTTTTTAAAACCTGCTGGGTTTAGTGCTTTATAGTTTTTGTCAGGCTGAGCGGAGTCGAAGCCCACGCACCAATTAGGACGCCCTTCGACTTCGCTCAGGGTGACAAACTATAAAATAAAAGTTCGCAAAGCTTATAGATAAAGCTTTGCGAACTTTTTTATTTATAAAATTCACTCAAAAAAATCTCTGCGATCTCTGCGTAAAACCTCCGCGTTCTCTGCGGTAAAAAAATATGTTAATTACGAACGTTAGCGTACAATTTCTTATTCCTATCAGCCAAATCCTTAAACTGATATTCTTTCTCTTTCAAAACATAAGAAGCGGATTGATAATAAGAAATAGTTTGATTAACCAAGTCGTTATTTTCAGCTTTCAGCGGAATTTCATCGTAATGAATTTGAAACTCAGGAGAAATTCCCATTGTATTATTAAGTTTTAATTGAAACTGTTTTATTTGTTGTTTAGGCGAAAGTATCGTCAAAACATTGTCTTTTATTAAACCTAAATCCTGATAAGTAGCTATAAAAGCACGTGGCTGATAGTCTGTTTTAAATACATCTTGACCAAAGAATTTGCTTTCATAATCAAAATTTAGAAGTCCGAATAAAGTAGGCATAATATCAATCTGAGACATGAGTTTAGTGTATTTTTCGGGTTTTCTGTCTGGAGTGTAAATCAAAGCAGGAATTCGGTATTTATCTAACGGAAGTTCCGTTTTTCCTGCGCTCGAAGCACAATGATCGGCTACAATTACAAAAACTGTATTTTTAAACCAAGACTGTTTTTCAGCCTGTTTGAAGAACTGCTTCAAAGCGTAATCAGTATATTTTACGCCGCCATCACGAGATTTAATATTTCCAGGAATATCAATTTTATTGTTCGGATAAGTAAAAGGCCTGTGATTGCTAACCGTCATAATATGATTGAAGAAAGGTCTGTTTTCTTTGGCTTCACTGTTCATGACTTTGATTGCTTTATTATACATATCTTCATCACAAACGCCCCATACGTTAGAAAATGTAATTTCATTTTCAGAAAAATTCGATTTGTCAATAATCTGATAACCATTTCCAGAATAAAAATCCTGCATGTTGTCAAAAAAAGCATCTCCACCATACATGAATTTGACATTGTATCCCTTTTTAAGAAAAACAGATCCCGTTGAGAATTTATTCTTGTTATCTTCTCTTTTTACAACACTTTCTCCAGCTGTTGGAGGAAGGCATAAAGTTACCGCTTCAAGACCGCGCACCGTTCTGTTTCCAGCGGCATAGACATTGGTGAAAAGCAAACTTTTTTGAGCAAGGCTGTCTAAAAATGGCGTAATATTTTGTTTGTTTCCATACACTTTCATGAAGTCGGCACTTAAACTTTCAACGGTAATTAAAACTACATTTTTATGTTGTTCAATAGAATCTTCCTTGATTTCTCTAATGGTGTTTTTTCCAGAAATTAAAGGCAATTCGTGTTTTAAAATAGCAAAAGCTTTTTCATTTGGAATTGTTTTGTAGAATTTAAAATAATCTAATTTGTTGTTCTGAAAAGCCAAATAGAATTTATAGATTCCGTTAGATTGCAGTTCATTAACAAAAATATTTTTAGAATTCTCTGTTTTCGCTAATCCCGGAATTGCTAATAAAGAAGTGATAGAAAGAACCGCATAAAGAGCTGAAATTTTTAGTTTTTCATTAAAAATTGGAATTTCGTCAATATAATTCCTTGATTTCTTGATAATAAAATAAGTGATAGTTCCTGTAATGATAAACAAAGCAGAAAATATAGGAATTACAGGATAAGATTGCATAATATTTCCGATAACTTCATTGGTGTAAATGAGATAATTAACAGCAATAAAATTGTATTTTACGCCAAATTCATTCCAAAAGAAAAATTCACTTATTGCATTCTGAAGAATCAATAAAACATATAAAAAAATCACAAAGGCAAATAGCCAAAATCTGATTTTGTCTCTATGTTTTGGCAGGAAAAGAAAAAGCGAAAACAAAAGTGTTTTTAGAGAAACAAAAATCAAAACAATTTTGGGTAAAGCACCGCCATATTCATCAAAAATGCTTTTTCCAGATGCTGTATAAATTAAAAGTGCTACAAAACCCGCAAGAATAATATATCCGTAAGGGGCATTGTATTTTGAATTAGAAATAAAAATAAGATACAGCCAAAGGAAAACAGACGCTATAGTAAAGACGAAAAAGTCAGATAATAGGCCAAATGAAAAGATTTTTAAACTCTCCGTAAACGTAAATGAACTTTGGGTAATAGGATGAAGAAGCAGTACTATTCTTAATATAAAACTTACTATAAAGTATAATAAAGCAAGATTGTAAAAGGGCGAAAGTTTTTTGTAAAAATGCATCAGTTTTATTTTTTCACAAAATTAATTTCGATTGATTAATGCTAGATTAAGTTCGGCTATTACCTTGCTTAGCGTTAACTTAAAGTTTGCTTAAGATGCTGGTTTTCTTTGTTTATTGGCCTATTCGATTTATTTCAGAGGACTAAATTATCTATCTTTGAATTGCAAAATGAAATTCAAATTAATCAGATACAGTAATGCATATTTTAATAGTTGAAGATGAAATAGGAATTGTCCAATTTCTAAAACAAGGCTTACAGGAAGAAGGCTATGAAATCACTACTGCAGGAGATGGCTCTAAAGGTTTTGAGCTGGTTCAGGAGCAAAAATTTGACTTGATTCTTTTAGATTGGATGCTTCCAAAAATCAATGGTCTTGATCTGTGCAAAGCGATCCGTATAAAAGACCAAGTTACGCCAATCATTTTTTTGACTGCAAAAGACACCGTCCAAGAAACTATAGAAGGTTTAAAAGCGGGTGCAAACGATTATATTAAAAAGCCTTTTAGTTTCGAAGAACTAGTTGAGCGAATTAAAGTTCACTTTCGAAATAAAAAAAAGACCGAAACTTTGACACTTGGAAACATTACTATGGATTTGTCTCGGCATATTGTTTTAAAAGGGGAAGAGGAAATTTCGCTTACCCAGCGAGAGTTTGAATTATTGGCTTATTTGATTGAACATAAAGGGAAAGTCTGCACTAGAAATCAAATTTTAAGAGACGTTTGGGAAATAAATTTTGAGTACGATACGGGCGTTATTGATGTTTTTATGAATGCCATTCGAAAAAAACTAAACCTTAAAATTGAAGAAGATTATATAAAAACCATCCGAGGCATTGGATACATCGCCAATGATTAGCAAAATGACATCATTATCTTTTAAAAATAGAATTGCATTAAATTATATTGTAGGAACAGGACTTTTGGTTTTAGTGGTCTTTTCTGCTATTTATTTCATTGTAAAACTTACCGTTTACAACCATATTGATGAAAATTTAAATACCGAAATTCAAGATCATTTTAAAGAAATTAAAGAAGAAAATGGCAAAATAATCTTTATGGATGCCGAAGAATGGGAGGAAAGAGAGCACAACTCTGTTGATGTGAATCCTGTTTTTGTCCAATTTTTAGATTTGAATAAAAAAATCATTGAGAAATCGCCTAATTTAAAAAATGAGAAACTGGTTTATCACGAAAATAAAGACCATTTTCAGCTTTTTGATACCAAATTATTAGGCAATAAAATTCGTCAGATTCAAGTTCCACTTCATTTAAAATCAAAGAAAATAGGTTATTTAATCATTGCTATGTCGCTTTCAGATTCGTCGAAAGTTTTAGATAATCTGATGGATACTTTGCTCATTACATTTCCGATCATTCTATTGATTTTGTTTTTCTTAGCGAGATTCTATGCGGGAAGGAGCATAAAACCCATAAACGATATTATAGATACTTCGAAAGCCATTACTAAAGACAATTTGAAATCCAGAATTCCGTTGCCAAAAACGAGAGACGAATTGTTTACACTTTCTAAAACGATAAATAATTTGCTAAACCGAATTGAAGATGCCATCGAACGTGAAAAACAGTTTACCTCTGATGCTTCTCATGAATTAAGAACTCCGCTTACCGTAATTAAAGGAACACTTGAAGTTCTTATACGTAAACCTCGTGATAGTAAAGAATACGAAGAAAAAATAAATTACTGCATTAACGAAGTTGACCATTTAAATTCGCTTGTAGATCAGTTGCTTTTGATGGCTCGTTTTGAGAATCAGAAACAGAACATTCTTAAAGAAAATGTCTATTTAAATGCGGCAATTTTAGACGTTTTAAAATTGAATGCAGAGAAGATTAAATCAGGAAGAATAAATGTTGTTTTAGATGCCTCAGAAGAATTTTATATTTACTCTGATAATTATTTGACGGTAACAATTCTTCGAAATATTATTTCAAATGCAGTAAAATATTCAAAACCGGATAATGAAGTTAAAATTTCATTGTCAAGAGAAAACCATAAAATTGTATGCACCGTCTCAGATCATGGAATCGGAATTGCAAAGAAAGATCTGGATTCTATTTTGAATCCGTTTTTCAGGTCAGATTCGCTTAATCATTCCGAAATTAAAGGAACTGGGCTTGGACTATTTATTGTCAAAAGAATGACCAACCTGCTTCAGATTAAGTTTAAAATTGAAAGCGAAATAGGAAAAGGAACCAAGGTTTTATTGGTTTTTGATGAATATGATAATTCGTTAAAGTAATTCTAAAATCATTAAGTAAAATGCTGTCTAAAACGATTTTTAACAATAAACTATCGTTAAGTTAAAATAAAAATTGCTTTTTAATTATTTTATCTAGTATATTTGCAACCGAATCAAAGAAGTAAAAAACAAACCGAATCATGATTTCAATTCAATTACATCATCATCATTTACATTATTGCTCTCAAGCGATGTGTTAATGATATGCGTGTAAATCATCATATTTTAAAACCCGTTTGAGTACATCAAACGGGTTTTTTAATTCAAGCTCTCTTTGTACTCAAACTATTAATCCAACAAACAACTAAAAAAATGAGTACTTTAAAAATTGCAATTCAAAAATCTGGTCGTTTAAACGAAGACAGCATTCAAATCTTAAAAGACTGCGGTATTTCAATCAACAACGGAATCGATCAGTTAAAAGCCGAAGCTTCAAACTTTCCTCTTGAAGTTTTATACCTTAGAAATTCAGATATTCCTCAATATTTAATTGATGGAGTGGTTGATTTAGCGATCGTTGGCGATAATCTTTTGGTAGAAAAAGGAAAAGGCATCGAAGTGGTTCAAAAACTTGGATTTTCAAAATGTAAAGTTTCTGTAGCGGTTCCTAAAACCTTCGAATACAATTCTGTTCAAGATTTAGCTAATCTTCGTATTGCAACTTCTTATCCAAACACCGTTAACGAATATTTTAATCAATTCGGTTTAACCGTAGATATTCACCAAATCTCTGGTTCTGTAGAAATTGCGCCAAATATCGGACTTGCAGATGCAATTGTAGATATTGTTTCAAGCGGAAGCACTTTATTTAAAAACAACTTAAAAGAAGTTGAAGTGATTTTAAAAAGTGAAGCTGTTCTAGCGGTTTCTCCAAAAGTTTCTCCAGAAATCCAAAAACACATTGATACTTTAAAATTCAGAATTCAAGCCGTTTTAAGAGCTAGAAATTCAAAATACATTCTAATGAACGTTCCAAATGACAAAATTGATGCAGTTGGAAAAATTCTTCCAGTTTTGAGAAGTTTAACGGTTCTTCCTTTGGCACAAGAAGGTTGGAGCAGTGTTCACTCTGTAATCGACAAAGATACTTTTTGGGATGTAATCGATCAGTTAAAAGAAGTAGGGGCAGAAGGAATTTTAGTTTGTCCGATTGAGAAAATGGTACTGTAAAAAAAAGAATTTCCAATTTTTTAAATTCCAAATTCCAAACACAGCTTTGCGAACTTAGCGTTTTAATAGACAAAGAGAATAAAAAACCTTGCGCCCTTTGCGGTTAAAAAATAAAGGCATGAATAAAATAGACAATCCAAAACCAGAAACCTGGTCAGAAATATTAAAAAGACCAACTCAAACCATTGATGATATTGAGGTTACGGTAAAAGAAATTTTTAGAGAAGTTCAGAAAAAAGGTGATGAAGCTGTAGCAAAATACACTTCGATTTTTGACGGAATTTCACTAGATAATTATCAAGTTTCCCCAGAAGAAATTAACGAGGCAATTAGTTTGATTCCAAGCGAATTGAAAGAAGCTATTGAATTAGCAAAAGAGAATATTTATAAATTTCACAATGCTCAAAAAACAGATAGAGTTTCGGTTGAAACAATTGAAGGAGTAAGTTGTTGGCAGGAAAAAAGACCAATCCAAAAAATTGGTTTATACATTCCAGGAGGAACGGCGCCTTTGTTTTCTACTGTTTTGATGTTGGCAGTTCCTGCTGAAATTGCAGGTTGCAAAGAAATTGTATTGTGTTCGCCTCCAGATAAAAAAGGAAAAATTAATCCAGCAATTTTATATGCTGCAAATTTATGCGGTGTAACTAAAATTCTAAAAGTGGGCGGAATTCAAGCCATTGCAGGAATGACTTTTGGAACACAGTCAATTCCGAAAGTATATAAAATTTTCGGACCTGGAAATCAGTTCGTAACTGTGGCAAAACAACTGGCGACGCAATTTGGTGTTGCAATCGATATGCCTGCAGGCCCTTCAGAATTATTGATTGTGGCCGACGATACTGCGGTTCCAGCTTTCGTAGCTTCCGATTTATTGTCGCAGGCAGAACACGGAACAGACAGTCAGGTGATTTTAGTTTCGACTTCAAAAAAACTGATTGCAGAAGTAGAAAAAGAAGTTCAATCGCAATTGGAAGTGCTTCCAAGAAAGGCAATTGCAGAAAAAGCTATCGAAAATTCGAAACTGATTTATGTTGAAAACGACCAAATCGCTTTAGATTTAATTAATGAATATGGCCCAGAGCATTTTATAATCTGTTCTGAATATGATGATTTCTATTGCAACGGAATAGTAAATGCTGGTTCTGTTTTTATTGGAAATTATACGCCAGAAAGTGCTGGAGATTACGCTTCAGGAACTAATCACACCTTACCGACAAACGGTTATGCCAAGAATTACAGTGGCGTAAATTTGGATAGTTTTATGAAATCGATGACATTTCAGAAAATTTCAGAAAAAGGAATTCAAAATATAGGAAAAGCTATTGAATTAATGGCAGAAGCTGAAGGTTTGCAGGCGCATAAAAATGCTGTTACCTTACGTTTAGCTTCCTGCGAGGTTTCCAAAACCTCGTAGGTTTAATTAGATAATAAATAAACATACCTACAAGGTTTTGGAAACCTTGCAGGAAAAGAAAATATACAATGAATACTTTCGATATAAATACAATAACGCGAGAAAACGTAAAATCTTTAAAACCATATTCATCGGCGCGTGATGAATTTGAAGATTTTGACACAGCCGAAATGATTTTTTTGGATGCGAATGAGAATCCGTTTCAGAATGGCGTAAATCGTTATCCAGACCCGAAGCAGCTGTCTGTAAAAGCGATTTTGGCTAAAAATAATTTAGTAAAACAGAGTCAGATTTTATTAGGAAATGGAAGTGATGAAGTTTTGGATCTGCTTTTCAGAGCTTTCTGCGAACCGAAAACAGATAACATTATTTCATTGCCGCCAACATACGGAATGTACAGCGTTTTGGCGAATATTAATAATGTAGAAAACAGAGAGGTTTTGCTTTCTAGAGATTTTCAGCCACAAGTTGAAAAGATTTTAGAAGCTGTTGATGAAAATACAAAAATCATCTTTTTATGTTCTCCAAACAATCCCACCGGAAATTCTTTTTCAGATGAAAGCGTGGTAAAACTGCTTCAAAACTTCAAAGGTTTAGTAGTGATTGATGAAGCTTATATTGACTTTTCTGATAAAGAAAGTTGGCTTACAGAAATTGATGAATATCCGAATCTGATCATTACACAAACACTTTCTAAAGCGTATGGATTGGCAGGAATTCGTTTAGGAGTTTGTTACGCTTCTGAAGCTGTAATTTCGATTTTAAACAAAATCAAACCGCCTTATAACGTAAACGAATTAACACAGCAAAAAGCAATCGAGCGTTTGAAGGATTCTGAAAAAATAAAACAAGAAATAGTCTCTATTATTGAACAAAGAGAAGAATTACTTAAAGTGTTACTTGAAGTAAGTTTTGTCGAAAAAGTATATCCAACCGAAGCTAATTTTATTTTAGCAAAAGTGGATAATGCTAATAAAAGATACGATCAGTTAATAGAAAAAGGAATCGTTATCAGAAACAGAACGACTCAGCCTTTATGCGAAAACTGTCTTCGTTTCACAATCGGAACGGCAGAAGAAAATGCGGTTGTGATTAGGGAATTAAGAAAACTTGAATAATTTTTAACAATATTTAAAAACTGCCATATGAAATTAATCTATTTAGCATTCTTTTTTGTTTTTATTAATGCTTCAGCACAAACTGAAGAGCTTTTAGGTGCTATAAGAGGCAATCCGAAAGAATATAAAGAAACGTTTTACAAAGCAAAGAAAACAAAAACGGGTTTTATAAAAGGAGAATTTTTATATGAAAAAGTTTATGTTAAAGATTCAAATAATGAATTTGTAGAGTATTCAGAATTTCCTTCAGAAGAAAAAGATTCAAAAAAGAATATTTATAATAAAGATAATCAGAAAATTGAATCGATTTTTTATGATGATGAAGGCAAAGTTGTTGGTAAAACAAAATTTGTCTATCTAAATAAGAATCTTATAGAAGAGAAGTTTTATCGTGAAGGAAAATACGAAAAATTTATAAAGTACGATTATGAAAATAATTTGCTTGTAAAGAAAACTGAAGCATATTTGGAAGACGACGGGAGTATTAATTCAAGCTGGACATATTCATATGAATATGATGCGAATAAGAATATTATTAAAGAAACTTATTTGAATGGGATTCAGAATGATGTATATACATATAAGTATAATGAGAAGAACTTTCCAACCGAAATTTATGGAAAAATTACTTTAAATCATGACAAAGAACCTAGATTGTACAACAAAAGTGTTTATCAAAAATATGATGATTATAATTGGACTGGCGTATATTTTCAGGATATAAATTCTGATAACAAAATAGAAATAAATTACATAGAGCGGGAATTTAAATATTAAACATTTTAATAGAGATTAAGCTCAATAAGATTATATTATGAAAAAAGTACTTTTTATCGATCGTGATGGAACGATTGTTTTAGAACCTGAAAATTACCAATTAGACAGCTTAGATAAATTAGAATTTTATCCAAAAGCGTTTCAATATTTGGCTAAGATTGCTTCTGAATTGGATTATGAATTAGCAATGGTAACTAATCAGGACGGATTAGGAACAGACAGTTTTCCTGAAGATACATTCTGGCCAACACAAAATTTTATTCTTAAAGCTTTTGAAAATGAAGGCGTAAAGTTTGACGAAATCTTTGTTGACCGATCTTTTCCAGAAGAAAATGCGCCAACGCGCAAGCCTAGAACCGGAATGCTGACCAAATATTTGAACAATCCAGAATATGATTTGGCTAATTCTTTTGTTTTAGGAGATCGTTTAACCGATGTGGAATTGGCTAAAAACTTAGGAGCAAAAGCAATTTTCATGAATAACACCGATGGAATTGGAAGCAATGAAATTTCGTCAAAACGTGAAGAGTTAAACGAAACAATCGTTTTACAATCAATGGATTGGAAGACCATTTATGAGTTTTTAAAACTAGAGGCTCGTTCGGCATCAATCACTCGTAAAACAAATGAGACTGATATTTACATCAATTTAAATCTTGATGGAACCGGAAAAAGCAAAATCGATACAGGAATTGCCTTTTTCGACCACATGCTAGATCAAATCTCGCGTCACGGTCAAATGGACTTAGAAATCACCGTAAAAGGTGATTTAGAGGTTGATGAGCACCATACTATCGAAGATACGGCAATTGCTTTGGGTGAAGTTTTCGCGAAAGCGTTAGGAAATAAATTAGGAATCGAGCGTTACGGATTCTGTCTGCCAATGGACGATTGCTTAGCGCAAGCTGCAATTGACTTTGGGGGAAGAAATTGGCTGATTTGGGAAACTGAATTCAAACGTGAAATGGTTGGTAAAATGCCAACAGAAATGTTTTATCACTTCTTTAAATCATTCACAGACGGTGCAAAAGCCAACTTAAATATCAAAGCAGAAGGAATCAACGAACATCATAAAATCGAAGCTATTTTTAAAGCTTTCGCGAAAGCGATAAAAGTAGCGGTAAAAAGAGATACGGAAAAAATGATTCTGCCTTCTACGAAAGGTATGTTATAAAAATTTGTTTCAAGTTTCAGGTTTCAAGTTGTGTTGAGTAACTTGAAACCTGAAACCTGAAACTTCAAACAAACAAAAATGAACATTGTTATAATAAATTACGGAGCAGGAAATATTCAGAGCATTATGTTTGCTATTGAAAGACTGGGTTTTAAAGCTGTTTTGAGTAATAATCCGGATGAAATAAAATCTGCAGATAAAGTGATTTTTCCTGGAGTTGGCGAAGCGAGTTCGGCGATGGCAAAACTTCGCGAAAGCGGTCTAGACAATTTGATTCCGCAATTGAAACAGCCTGTTTTAGGAATTTGTCTCGGAATGCAGTTAATGTGCAACAAAACCGAAGAAGGAAATACGGAAGGTTTAGGGATTTTTGATGTTGATGTTTTGAAATTTTCAAACAACGTAAAAGTGCCACAAATGGGTTGGAATCAGATTTACGATTTAAAAACCGATTTGTTTAAAGGCATTTCTGAAAATGAATTTATGTACCTGGTTCATAGTTTTTACGCGCCAAAATGCGATGAAGCAATAGCAACCACCAATTACGACGTAGAATACGCATCGGCTTTGCAAAAAGATAATTTTTACGGAACACAATTTCATCCAGAAAAAAGCGGTGATGTTGGGGAGAAAATTCTAAATAATTTTCTTAAAATCCCAAATGTTTAAATTCCAAATTCCAAACTGTATATCAATCAAAATATCAAAAATTTCAATTTTTAGAAAATCTAAAATCTAAAATCAGAAATCTAAAATAAATAAAATGAGAATAATACCAGCCATAGATATCATTGAAGGAAAATGCGTTCGTTTGTCCAAAGGTGATTATGATACGAAGATAATTTACAATGAAAATCCGCTGGAAGTGGCGAAATCATTTGAAGCGCACGGAATTGAATATCTGCATTTAGTAGATCTTGATGGTGCAAAATCAAGTAAAATTGTCAATTATAAAATATTAGAACAAATTGCATCGCAAACGAGCTTAAAAATTGATTTCGGCGGCGGATTAAAATCGGATGAT
Organism: Flavobacterium sp. 38; assembly: GCF_057799715.1. NCBI lineage: Bacteria > Pseudomonadati > Bacteroidota > Flavobacteriia > Flavobacteriales > Flavobacteriaceae > Flavobacterium > Flavobacterium sp. 38. The sequence goes on from NZ_JBYNWZ010000006.1 coordinate 137,798, forward strand.
GATTTGAGAATTGCTTTTGAAAGCGGCGCCAATCAGATTACTGGCGGAAGTATTGCAGTAAAAAACAGAGCAATTTTCGAAAAATGGATTTCTGAATACGGGACAGAAAAAATCATTTTGGGCGCAGATGCAAAAGATGAAAAAATCGCAGTTTCGGGTTGGTTAGAAGAATCAAACGAAGATTTGATTCCGTTTATTCAGGATTATCAATCTACAGGAATTCAGTATGTTATTTGTACCGACATTGCAAAAGACGGAATGCTTCAAGGCCCAAGTTTTGATTTGTATTCGAAGATTTTAGCGGAAGCGAAAGGAGTAAAGTTAATTGCTTCTGGAGGAATTTCAACTTTCGACGAATTGCCAAAACTTGCAGAACTAGGTTGTGAGGGAACTATAATTGGAAAAGCAATTTATGAAGGAAGAATCACTTTAAAACAACTTGAAAACTTTATAATTAGATAATGTGATAATTAGAAAATTAGATAATTATTTTAGCAAGCGCATAAAATTATCTAATTGACTAATTATCTAATTGACACATTAGGAAAATGTTAGCAAAAAGAATAATACCCTGCTTAGATATAAAAAACGGAAGAACCGTAAAAGGCGTTAATTTCGTAGATTTACGTGACGCTGGAGATCCTGTGGAATTGGCTGAGATTTATTCGGCTGAAGGTGCAGACGAATTGGTTTTTCTGGATATTTCGGCAACCGAAGAAAGACGTAAAACGCTTGTAAATATGGTGCGAAGCGTCGCGGAAAAAATCAATATTCCGTGTACTGTTGGCGGCGGAATTTCATCTGTAGAAGATGTTGATATTCTGCTGAATAATGGAGCTGATAAAGTTTCGATTAATTCATCGGCAGTTAAAAATCCGCAATTGATTAATGATTTGGCTCAGAAATTTGGCAGTCAATGCGTGGTTGTTGCGATAGACGCCAAACAAATTGACGGACAATGGATTGTGCATTTAGTAGGCGGAAAAGTGCCAACAGAATTAAACTTATTCGATTGGGCTGTAGAAGTGGCAGAACGTGGCGCGGGAGAAATTTTATTTACGTCAATGGACAATGACGGAACTAAAAATGGTTTTGCAAACGAAGCTTTGGCTAAACTTTCTCAATTAGTAAATATTCCGATTATTGCTTCGGGAGGTGCCGGAAACATTCAACATTTTGTAGATTCGTTTAAAGAAGGAAAAGCAGATGCAGCTTTAGCGGCAAGTGTTTTTCATTTTAAAGAAATTGAAATCAAAGCTTTGAAACAGGAGCTTAGAAATAATAATATAGAAGTTAGAATTTAGAAGAAATTCCAAATTTTAAATTCCAAATTCCAATAAACTGAGTTTAGAAATTAAATCTAAAATCTGAACTCTAAAATCTAAAATAAAAATGAACATCGATATCAAAAGCGCACACGGATTAATTCCGGCGATCATTCAGGATTCAGAAACTAAAAATGTTCTGATGTTGGGTTATATGAACGAAGAATCGCTTCAAAAAACAATAGAAACTCAGAAAGTAACCTTCTTCAGCCGTTCCAAACAAAGGCTTTGGACAAAAGGTGAGGAGAGTGGCAATTTTCTAAACCTCGTAAGCATTAAAAATGACTGCGATGGCGATACACTTTTGATTCAAGCGAAACCTGTTGGGCCAACTTGCCACACAGGTGCAGATACTTGCTGGCAAGAACCGAACGATGCTAATTACGGATTTATTTCTCAGTTAGAAAGCACTATCAAAACCAGAAGAGAAAACGCAGATTCTGAGAAAAGTTATGTAGCTTCTTTATTCGAAAAAGGAATTAATAAAATAGCTCAAAAAGTAGGAGAAGAGGCTGTAGAAGTGGTCATTGAAGCAAAAGATGATAACGACGATTTATTCCTTAGCGAAAGCGCTGATTTATTATTTCATTATTTAATACTGCTTCAAGCAAAAGGATATCAGTTAAATGATGTTGTTGAAGTTTTGAAGAAACGTCAGAAGTAAATTTTGTTTCAGATTTATGTGGATTTAACCGCAAAGAACGCAAGGCATTTGATATACTAGACCTTCTAAACGCAAAGTTCGCAAAGCTTTACATATAAACTTTGCGAACTTTGCGTAATTCTTTGCGCTCTTTGCGGTTAAATTTTCAAGCAACTACTCCACAAACTCAAAAACCGCAAACTCTTTCGGCTGATGAAAGCCAAATTTTGAGCTTTTATACGGCTGTAATGCAAGATATTCCGTTGTGTTACCGTAATCAATTCTAAAAGTATTTCCTCTCCATTTTGTTCCAGTTTTTGGTTTTGAAAAATGGCCATTTTCAATTTTTTCAAGACTAGAAAAAGGAATTTTTATTTCTACAGTATAGCCATTCTCATTGATTTTACTGACGTTTTCTAAACCTGCAATATCAAAAGCCATTGTGGTTTTCCATCCGCCGCATTCTGGAGAAATGCATTTTAAAAGCAAATCGTAGTGGGTTGAAAACGCATTTACTCCAATTTCAATATAATTTCGACCGTCTCCATCGGGATCGAGAAATATTTCTACTAGATCATCAGTATAAAAGATTTCAGAGTCTTTTTTTTGCGGTGTTCCAATAATCTTAGAATCTGTGGAGTTGTAGGCGACATACAGATTTTCATTATTCCACGAAAGTGAAACAAATGTTTGCTGTGTAGCCTTTTGTGCTGTGTTATGAATTACAAACGGACCTAAAAAAGGTGTTTTCCAATCGGTTAAATCGCCATCAATAGTTATCTTTTCATTTGTTTTAGGAATAGAAATTGTCTGCGAGTAATTATTTATACAAAACAAAAATGTCAGAAGAGATATGAGGGGAGTAAATTTCATAAAATAGAATAATTAGTCAATTAGATAATTAGCAAATTAGATAATTAGTCAATTAGAAAATTAATTATTTAACTAACCGACTAATTATCTAATTCTCTAATTGACTTATTATCTCATTGTCTATATTCAGCTAAAATAAAAAACAATGTTGGATATGAATACAAATTTTGTAACATTGATCAAAAAAGAATACTAATAGTATAACAACATAATTCAAAACATAATTTATAAATGATGAAAAAATACTTTGGAAGTGCTGTAATGGCTCTTTTTATTAGTTTTTCTGGTATTGCTCAGGGGCTTATGGCAAAGTCTGGAGCGGTTTTTACGCATCAGGATTCCTTACGCGGAAGCATTACAAAAGAAAGAGCTTGGTGGGATCTGAAATATTATCATTTGGATATCAAAGTAAATCCATCAGATCGTACTATTTCGGGATCAAATACGGTTCGTTATACTGTTTTAACCGAATACAATCGCATGCAGATTGATTTGCAGGAGCCAATGAATATTACGAAAGTTACTCAAAACGGAAAAGAACTAAAATTTGAAAGAGACGGAAATGCTTTCTTTATTACGTTAACTGAAAATCAGAAAGTTGGAGAAACAAAAGAAATCGTGGTTTCATTTGGTGGAGTTCCAAAAGAAGCGATTCGCCCGCCTTGGGATGGTGGAATTACGTGGCAGAAAGACAAAAACGGAAAAGACTTTATTGCTTCATCTTGCCAAGGCTTAGGTGCGAGTGTTTGGTGGCCTTGTAAAGATCATATGTACGATGAAGTCGAAAATATGCTGATTAGCGTCAATGTTCCAGGACATTTAACTGATGTTTCAAATGGAAGGTTGCAAAGTGTTAAAAAACAAAAAGATGGCACAAAAACTTTTAATTGGTATGTTTCCAATCCGATTAACAATTATGGGGTAAATATCAATATTGGTGATTATGTAAATTTTTCTGAAAAGTTTAAAGGAGAAAAAGGCGATTTAGACTGTAATTATTATGTTTTAAGAGATAATCTGGCAAAAGCAAAAGAGCAGTTTAAAGACGCACCAAAAATGCTGAAAGCTTTTGAAAGCTGGTTTGGACCGTATCCGTTTTACGAAGATAGTTATAAATTGGTCGAAGTTCCATATTTAGGAATGGAGCACCAAAGTTCTGTTACTTACGGAAACAATTATCAGAATGGCCATAACGGTCATGATATCAGCGGAACTGGCTGGGGAATGAAGTTTGATTACATCATTATTCACGAATCTGGTCACGAATGGTTTGCCAATAATATTACCTACAAAGACATTGCAGACATGTGGATTCATGAGAGTTTTACCACTTATTCTGAAGTGCTTTTTGTTGAATATTATTATGGTAAAGATGCCGCAAATGAGTACGCAAGAGGACTTAGAAAAATGATTGAGAATAAACATCCTATCATTGGGCATTATGATGTAAATAGAGAAGGTTCTGGCGATATGTATCCGAAAGGCGCTAATATGATCCATACGATTCGTCAGGTCATAAATGATGATGCCAAATGGAAATCGATTTTAAGAGGAATGAATAAGACTTTTTACCATCAGACTGTTACGACAAAACAAATAGAAGATTTTATAAGCAAAGAATCTGGCATTAATTTTAGTCCAGTTTTTGATCAATATTTGAGAACACCTCAGGTTCCTACTTTGGAATATTATTTTATGGACCAGAGATTGGTTTACCATTGGATCAATTGTGTCGAAAATTTTGATCTTCCTGTAAAAGTAAGCTTAAATGGTGTTGAAACTTGGCTGAAACCAACTACAGACTGGAAAGCAGAAAATGTAAAGGGAGATAAATCTACTTTGATAGTGGATAAAAACTTTTATGTGACAGAATTCAATATCACAAATTAAGAGCAAATGGACGCGGATAAAGCGGATTCGCTATCGCGAAAACGCTGATTTAAGCGGATTTTTTTATTATTACAAAAAGAAAAGTCTGTTTTTTTCCGTGTCTTCGCGATAACGAATCCGTTTGATCTGCGTCTCATTTTATCAGGAAATCATAAAATTTCAAAAATCTTAATTCGAATGTTTACATTTGTTTCAAATTGATTTCAAAATAATACTATTTTACTAATGAAAAATTACTTCGGAAGCATTTTTACTGCTTTTTTAATTGGTTTTAGTGCCAATGCTCAAGGACTTCTTAATAAGGGAGAAACCGTTTTTACACATCAGGACACTTTACGTGGAAGCATTACAAAAGAAAGAGCTTGGTGGGATCTAAAATATTATCATCTTGATGTAAAGGTTAATCCGAAAGAAAAAGCTATTTCGGGTTCAAATACAGTCCGTTATACTGTTTTAACAGAAAACAACCGTATGCAGATTGATTTGCAGGAGCCAATGAACATTACCAAAGTAACGCAGAATGGTAAGGAATTGAAGTTTGAAAGAGACGGAAATGCTTTCTTCATTACTTTAACAGAAAAACAAAAAATAGGCGACACTAAAGAAATTAAAGTTTTCTTTAGCGGAAAACCAAAAGAAGCTGTAAGAGCGCCATGGGACGGAGGATTTTCTTGGAAAAAAGATAAAAATGGAAAAGATTTTATCGCTACGTCTTGCCAAGGTTTAGGTGCTAGCGTTTGGTGGCCTTGTAAAGATCACATGTACGATGAAGTAGAAAATATGCTGATTAGCGTAAATGTTCCTGGAGATTTGACAGATGTTTCGAACGGAAGATTGCAGAGCGTTAAAAAGGAAAAAGACGGAACTAAGACTTTCAATTGGTATGTTGCAAATCCGATCAACAATTATGGTGTGAATATCAATATTGGCGATTATGTAAATTTCTCTGAAGTTTTCAAGGGAGAAAAAGGCGATTTAGACTGTAATTATTATGTTTTGAGAGATAATCTGGCTTTAGCAAAAGAGCAGTTTAAAGATGCTCCAAAAATGCTGAAAGCTTTTGAAAGCTGGTTTGGACCTTATCCGTTTTATGAAGACAGCTATAAATTGGTTGAAGTTCCCTATTTAGGAATGGAACACCAAAGTTCTGTAACGTACGGAAACCAATATAAAAATGGTTATTTAGGACGTGATTTGAGCGGTACAGGCTGGGGATTAAAATTTGATTTTATCATCATTCACGAATCTGGACACGAATGGTACGCGAACAATATTACGTACAAAGATATTGCGGATATGTGGGTTCACGAGAGTTTTACCAATTATTCTGAAAGTCTTTTTGTGGAATATTATTACGGAAAAGAAGCTGGCGCCGAATATGTAATTGGTTGTAGAAAAAATATTAAAAATGATACTCCAATTATCGGACATTATGATGTAAATAATGAAGGTTCTGGAGATATGTATCCGAAAGGAGCAACAATGCTTCACATGATTCGTCAGGTTATTAATGACGATGCCAAATGGAAATCGATTTTAAGAGGAATGAATAAGACTTTTTATCATCAAACCGTTACTGGAAAACAGATTCAGGAGTATATCAACGAACAATCTGGAATTAACTTCAATAGAGTTTTTGCTCAATATTTAACCACAACTCAGATTCCGGTTTTTGAATATATGTTTAAAAATGGAACTTTCGGATATCACTGGACTAACTGCGTATCGAAATTTGATATGCCTGTAAGGGTGAAATTAAATGGCGTTGAGACTTGGTTGAAACCAACAACTGAATGGCAGTCAATTAAAACCACAAGCGAAGATAGAAAAGTAGAAGTAGATAAGGATTTTTATGTAACTACTTCTAATATTGTTGAATAAAATTCGATAAATCTCAATTTCTTAAATCCCAAATTCCAAATTTTGGATTGTGCAAAGCGAACCCGACAGGTTTTAAAACTTGCCGGGTTTGTTATTTTTCATAAAGTTTGTCATTTCGACGAAGGAGAAATCTTCGCGAGAAACTCCATAAAGATTGGACTTTCGTTACGGAGCTGCTTGCGAAGATTTCTCCTTCGTCGAAATGACAAAAATGGCGTTAAGAAAACATCTTAACGCCATTTTTTTATTGGATTTGTCCCTTCGACTTCTCTCAGGATGCAATTGGAATTTGGGATTTAAAAAATTGGAATTTAAACTATCTATTGTTCAATTTAGCTTTCTCCTTAATAATATCAGCAATTTTTCTATTCTCAATTTTGCTTTCCAACCATGAAATAATATCTAGGTAAAGGAAAGCTCTTTTCTCGTAAGTATTCTTTTCAAGTTCCACAAAACGAGTGTGCATTTTTTTGAATTCCTTTTTAATATCAGCAGGGTAGAAGTTATTTAAGTTTCTCAAAAACTTAATAATTTCTTTTTGAACCTCATGTAAGTCATTCATTTTCAATAAAAACTTATAGGTGCTTTTAAGATGATTTTCCAAATAATAATCTTTTCCAAGCTCATAATGTGCAATTAGAGACAATAATCTCGCAAAACACATTAAATCCTCTCGCATCGTCAAATTCTTATTGTTGATGATTTTATCTAGATAATTAATGCATTCGTTGTATTTTTCGTTTCCGAAATAAATTGAAGCAATTTTATAGAAAAACAACATTTCGTGATGCTCGTCAAGATGCTCGCTGTGGAGTTTTAGTTTATCTAAAATCTCTGGAATCAAGTATTCGCTTTCAGCAAAAGTTCCTTCTAAAATGTGCAGATTTAGCTTATTGTTGTAAACATATAGAAATGACAGCGATGCAATATTGTCATTTACAGGAAATTTTGGATCTGCAATAGTTTCTTCCAAACGATTCAGGTATTTCTTGAAATTCGATTTATACTTTAACATATAAAGCGATTCTAAGAAATAGTGATTTCCTTTTAAGAAAAATACAGGATTCAGATAAATCATGTTCGGATTATCATAAAACAGTGTAACCCATTTATAAGCAAATTTATAACTCGCTAGAAAATCTTGTACCAAGAAACTTCTCCAAAGACTGGCATTATAAAACCAATATTTTTCGCGAAAGCCAAACTTACTTTCGTCCAGTTTTGCAATATGTCTGTTGAAATAATCGTCTATATATTTGTATTCTTCATCGCTTTTAACGTAACCGGTTTTCAGCATGATTCCGTATAACTGAAGCGAAAGATTGGATAATTTACTAGAAATCGTATTTCTATAATTCAATTCTTTTGCCTGAACAACCAATTCGTCGGCGCGACCTTGAATACTTCGTGTAATGTATTGCGATTCGATTAGTTTTTCGAATTCCACAATTTCATACGCCATATATTTTTCGTCATTTTCAAGTGCCTGCTGTTTGGTCTTGTCTAAGATTTTTAAACTCTGCTTGTATAATCCTTTATTATATAGAATAACAGCAAAATCCATTTGCTCGCGAAGCTGGTAGCGGATATTCTGGCTAGGAATATTTAATCTAATGCTTACGAGAATTTGTTTGTATAAGTATGATTTTAAGTTAGATAACTGTACTTTTTGTATGATGCCACTTTTCAGAATGAGTTTTTCATCGTAAACCTCAGACTTATCTAAAATGTTGAATAATTCGATAAATTTTGTGTTTGAACTCGTTTCTAATCGGCTTGCAAAAATTTTAAACTGCCTTTTTTCTGATTTCGAAAGTGATTTGATTAGAACAAATAAGAAATCTTTTTGATGGTTAGCCATTGTAAAAAATAATAATATAACTTATTGATTATAAGTTAGTTAATATAGGATAAATCGTTTTATAAACAGTATAATTTCATTAAAATGAATTTCATACTGTATTAGTACAATATATATTTGTTATCAAGATGTGAAATTACATTAAATAAATGAATATGAATAGAGAGAAAGTTCAAATTTTTGACACCACATTGCGAGATGGTGAACAAGTTCCAGGATGTAAGTTAGATACTAAACAAAAATTAGTTATCGCAGAACGACTAGATCAAATGGGAGTTGACATTATCGAAGCAGGCTTTCCTGTGTCAAGTCCAGGCGATTTTTTATCGGTCTCTGAGATTTGCAAAATTGTAGAAAATGCAACCGTCTGCGGATTGACAAGAGCCGTAAAAAATGACATTGATGTTGCTGCTGCAGCACTTAAAAATGCTAAAAAACCTAGAATCCACACTGGAATCGGAACGTCAGAATCTCACATACTCCACAAATTAAATACCACGCCAGAAGACATTATCGCAAGAGCAAAATATGCTGTTGCACACGCAAAATCGTATGTAGAAGACGTTGAGTTTTATGCAGAAGATGCTGGTAGGACAGACAACGCTTTCTTAGCAAAAGTTTGCGAAGAAGTAATTAAATCTGGAGCTACGGTATTAAATATTCCAGATACTACAGGATATTGCCTTCCTGAAGAATACGGAGCAAAAATTAAATATTTAAAAGAAAACGTGAAAGGAATCGAAAACGTAACCCTTTCATGCCACTGTCATAATGATTTAGGAATGGCAACTGCAAACTCAATCGCAGGAGCTATAAATGGAGCAAGACAAATAGAATGTACTATTAATGGTATTGGTGAGAGAGCTGGAAACACTGCCCTTGAAGAAGTGGTAATGATTTTCAAACAGCACCCTTACTTAAATTTAGATACAAACATTAATACGAAAGAATTAAACGCAATGAGCCGTTTAGTTTCTGAAAGTATGGGAATGATTGTGCAGCCAAACAAAGCAATTGTTGGAGCAAATGCTTTTGCGCACAGTTCAGGAATTCACCAAGATGGTGTAATTAAAAACAGAGCAACTTACGAAATCATGGATCCGCTAGATGTTGGAGTAAATGAATCGTCAATTATATTAACTGCCAGAAGTGGTAGAGCTGCATTGGCTTACCGTGCTAAAAAAGTGGGTTACGAACTTACAAAAGTACAATTGGATATTGTATATGTTGAGTTCTTGAAATTTGCTGATATCAAGAAAGAGGTTGTAGACTCAGATATTCACCAAATTATTGAAGCTTCTAAAATTCAAGGAGATTTAATTAGAAGCTAAGTTAGAAAGATAAAAGAATAAAGAGTAAAGAAAATAGAATAGAATAAAGACCAAAGAGAATAAAGGATTTAAATACATAAAGAACGAGACGTTATGAATTTGAAAATTGCAGTTTTGCCGGGAGATGGAATTGGACCTGAGGTTATTTTACAAGCAAAAAAAGCATTATATGCTATTGCTGAAGTTTACAATCATGAATTTGTTTTTGAAGACGCACTCATGGGAGCTGTTGCGATCGACAAAACTGGAAATCCGTTACCGGAGCAGACTTTAAATCTTTGTTTAAACACAGATGCTGTTTTGCTTGGTGCTATTGGAGATCCTAAATATGATAACAATCCAAATGCAAAAGTTCGTCCGGAGCAAGGTTTGTTAAAACTTCGCAAAGAGCTTGGTTTGTTTGCTAATATTCGTCCGATTAAACCTTATAAGGCTTTAATTGAATCTTCTCCATTAAAAAAAGAAATTATTGAAGGAGCAGATTTTACAATTTTCAGAGAATTAACAGGCGGTGCTTATTTCGGAGCTAAAACTTTGAATGAAGAAGGAACACACGCTTCAGATTTATGTGAATATACTGAAGAAGAAATTACAAGAATTGCACATTTGGCTTTTAAATCGGCACAAAACCGCCGTAAAAAGCTAACGTTGGTTGACAAAGCAAATGTTTTGGAAACTTCAAGATTATGGAGAAAAGTAGTTCAGAAAGTGAGCGAAAATTATCCAGATGTAGCGCTTGATTTCTTATTTGTTGATAATGCGGCGATGCAGTTAATCTTAAATCCGAAACAATTTGATGTGATTTTGACAGAGAATTTGTTCGGAGATATATTATCTGATGAAGCTAGCGTAATTACGGGGTCTATCGGTTTGTTGCCGTCAGCATCTTTAGGAGAGAAAAATGCTTTGTTTGAGCCAATTCATGGATCATATCCGCAGGCAAAAGGAAAAAACATTGCCAATCCGATTGCTTCAATCTTAGCAGCGGGAATGTTGTTAGAGCATTTTGGATTAACTAAAGAAGCAAATGTAGTTTTTGCTGCAGTTAAAAAAGCTATTGAATTTAAGGTAGTTACAGTTGATTTGAAACCAGATTCTAAATTTGGAACAAATGAAGTAGGAGAGTTTGTTTCCAACTTTATTTTCAGCAAAGACGATTTGCTGTATTTTAATAATGACAATGTTAGTATTGGACAATCTACAATTGTTTAATATTTTTTGTTAAAACGTGAAGATAACAACAAGAAGTATCGAAAATGTTGAGATTTTATTTTTTTAGTTCCTTAAGTTTTCATACTTTTGTCACACTAAAAAAATAGAAAGATGCAAATCTCAATTATTATTACTTCTGTCGTTGTTGTCAATGTGATTCACACATCTGCATCGGGAATGTTATAAATATAATTGAAAGACTATATTACAAACCTTCCAAATACTTGGAAGGTTTTTTTTTGAATAAAAATAAAATAAAACAAATTATAAATGGAATTAAATAAGTACAGCAAGACCATCACTCAAGATCAAACACAGCCTGCGGCGCAAGCGATGTTGTACGGAATTGGTTTAACTGAAGAAGATTTGAAAAAAGCACAAGTAGGTATTGTGAGCATGGGTTACGATGGTAACACTTGCAACATGCACTTGAATGATTTAGCAAAAGATGTTAAAAAAGGTGTTTGGGATGCAGATCTGGTCGGACTTATTTTTAATACCATTGGTGTCAGTGACGGTATTTCTAACGGAACTGAAGGTATGCGTTACTCACTGGTTTCTAGAGATGTAATTGCAGATTCTATCGAGACAGTTGTGGGAGCGCAATGGTACGATAGTTTAATTGCAATTCCTGGATGCGATAAAAATATGCCAGGAGCCTTAATTGCAATGGGAAGATTAAACCGCCCAGCAATGATGGTTTACGGAGGATCTATTCACTCTGGAAAGTGGAAAGGAGAGTCTTTAAATATTGTTTCTGCTTTTGAAGCTTTAGGTAAAAAAGTTAGAAACGAAATTACTCCAGAAGATTTTAAAGGTGTTATTCAAAATTCTTGCCCTGGGCCAGGTGCGTGCGGCGGAATGTATACAGCAAACACAATGTCTTCTGCAATTGAAGCTTTGGGAATGAGTTTGCCATACAGTTCTTCAAACCCGGCTATGAGTCAGGAAAAAAGAGACGAATGCGCTGCTGCTGGAGCTGCAATTAGAGTTTTATTAGAAAAAGATATTAAGCCAAGAGATATCATGACGCGCAAAGCTTTCGAGAATGCTATTACAATTGTAGCAGTTTTAGGAGGTTCTACAAATGCAGTTATGCACTTAATCGCAATGGCGCACTCTGTTGGAATTACGATCACTTTAGATGATTTCCAAGCGATTAACGATAGAACACCAGTATTGGCAGACATGAAGCCAAGTGGTAAGTATATGATGGAAGATGTTCACGAAGTGGGAGGTATTCCTGCAGTGATGAAATATTTATTGAAAGTTGGATTGATTCACGGAGACTGTTTAACGGTTACAGGAAAAACTGTTGCAGAAAATTTAGCAGAAACTCCAGATTTACAAGACGGACAAGAAGTAATTCATGAAATTCAAAAAGCATTAAAACCAACAGGAAATATCCAAGTATTATACGGAAATCTTGCTTCTGAAGGTGCTGTGGCAAAAATCAGCGGAAAAGAAGGAGAATATTTTGAAGGTCCTGCTGTAGTTTTTGAAGGTGAATTTGAAGTAATTCCAGGTCTTCAAGCCGGAAAAATTAAACCAGGTAATGTAGTCGTCATTAGAGGTTGCGGGCCAAAAGGTGGTCCGGGAATGCCTGAAATGCTAAAACCTACATCTGCCATTATCGGAGCTGGATTAGGTAGCAACTGTGCACTAATTACAGACGGTAGATTCTCGGGCGGTTCGCACGGTTTTGTGGTAGGACACGTTACACCAGAAGCATATGATGGTGGTGGTATTGCACTAGTTAAAGATGGAGATTTAATTGCTATCGACGCTGTGAAAAATACAATCGACCTAAAGATATCTGACGAAGAATTTGCAGCAAGAAAAGCAGCTTGGGTTAAGCCGTCTTTAAAAGTTGACAGAGGGGTTTTACTTAAATACGCAAGATCGGTTTCGAGTGCATCAACAGGATGTGTAACCGATAATTAATTTAAAAAAGAACAATATCAAAAATCAATTTCAATAACAATGTCAATTACAAAATTCAATTGCAATAAAGGATAAAATATCAAAAGTCAATTTAAAATTTGAATTTGATATTGATTTTTGACATTGCCATTGAAATTGATAAAAATAATATACTATGAAAATATCAGGGGCAGAAGCCGTTATAAGATGTTTATTAGCAGAAGGAGTAGATTTAATTTATGGTTATCCAGGTGGAGCTATAATGCCAGTTTACGACGAATTATATAAATTTCAAGATCAGTTGCACCACGTTTTAGTACGTCACGAACAAGGAGCAACGCATGCAGCTCAAGGTTATGCAAGAGCTACAGGAAAAGTAGGGGTGGCAATTGCTACTTCTGGACCAGGTGCTACCAACTTAGTAACTGGTATTGCAGATGCTCAGATCGACTCAACGCCTTTAGTTTGTATTACAGGGCAGGTAGGAAGACATTTATTAGGATCAGACGCTTTTCAGGAAACGGATATTATCGGAATTTCGACTCCGGTTACCAAATGGAATTTTCAGGTAACTGAAGCTTCTCAGATTCCTGAAATTATGGCAAAAGCTTTCTATATCGCTCGTTCTGGCCGTCCAGGTCCAGTATTGGTAGATATTACAAAAAATGCTCAGTTTGATGATTTAGAGTTTAGCTACGAAAAATGTATAGGAATTAGAAGCTACGTTCCAGTTCCTAAATTAAAACAAGATAAAGTTGCTGAAGCTGCGGCTTTAATTAACAGCGCTAAAAAACCTTTAATTGTTTTTGGTCAGGGAATTATTCTTGGTCAGGCAGAAGCAGAGTTTAAAGCGTTTGTTGAAAAAACAGGAATTCCTGCAGCATGGACTATTTTAGGGCTTTCTGCACTTCCTACAGATCATCCGTTGAATGTTGGTATGCTTGGAATGCATGGAAATTATGCGCCAAACTTAAAGACAAACGAATGTGATGTTTTAATTGCTATGGGAATGCGTTTTGACGACCGTGTTACAGGTAAATTGAGCACTTATGCAAAACAGGCAAAAGTAATTCACTTCGAAATTGATCCTGCGGAAATCGATAAAAACGTTAAAACAGAAATTGCTGTTTTAGGAGATGTAAAAGAATCTTTAGCAGCACTTTTACCTTTAGTAGATCAAAAGTCTCACGATTCTTGGCATAATGAATTTAAAGAATTGCATAAAATAGAATTTGATACAGTAATTAAAGACGAATTAAATCCAAGTGAAGATAAAGGAATTTCGATGGGAGAAACTATTGAAATGATCAACAAACATTCAAAAGGAGATGCAATTATTGTAAGCGATGTTGGGCAGCACCAAATGTTTGCTTGCCGATATGCGAAGTTTAATTCTTCTAAAAGTAATATTACTTCTGGCGGTTTAGGGACAATGGGATTTGCATTGCCAGCAGCAATTGGAGCGAAAATGGGTCAGCCAGAACGCGAAGTAGTTGCCATTATTGGTGATGGAGGTTTCCAGATGACTATTCAAGAATTAGGAACTATTTTCCAGACACAGGTACCAGTTAAAATTGTTATTCTAAACAACGAGTTTTTAGGAATGGTACGTCAATGGCAGGAATTATTCTTTGACAATAGATATGCATCTACAAGAATGACAAACCCAAATTTTGTTGCGATTGCAGAAGGATATCATATTAAATCTAAAAAAGTAACACAAAGGGAAGATTTAGATGCAGCCGTTGCAGAAATGCTGGCTTCAAAAGATTCTTATTTCTTAGAAGTTATGATTGAAAAAGAGAATAACGTTTTCCCAATGATTCCAACGGGAGCTTGTGTTTCTGAAATTAGATTAAGCTAGAAAAAAGTTTCATGTTTCAAGTTTCATGTTCCAAGTTAAGTAAAGCTTGAAACTTTAAACTTGAAACAAAATAAACTAAAAAACAACATGGAAGATAAAACATTTACCATATCGGTATACTCAGAAAATAACGTGGGTTTATTAAATAGAATATCGGGAATATTCTTAAAGCGTCACATTAATATATTAAGTCTAAATGTATCAGAATCAGAAATAGAGAATGTTTCAAGATTTATCATCGTAGTAAATACGACAGAAAAATGGGTTCAGAATATTGTAGGCCAGATTGAAAAACAAATTGAAGTTATAAAAGCATTTTATCATACAGACGAGGAGACGATTTTCTTAGAAAATGCTTTATTCAAAATTGCTTCAAGTTTGTTGTTTGACGAAAAACAAATTCAGAATATCATCAAAGAAAGCCAGTCAACAATTGTAACGGTTTCAAGAGATTTCTTTGTGATTTCAAAATCAGGAAGACGTCAGGAAATTGAAGAATTGTACAACAAGTTTAAGCCTTATGGAATTATGCAGTTTGTACGTTCTGGAAGAATCTCAGTTTCAAAAGAAAAAATGGAGATTTCTACCTTATTAGAAACCTTTAAATAATAAAATCTTAGTTATATATAATCAATTATTAAAATTTCATTTCATTAAATATTAAAACAAAAATGGCAAATTATTTCAATACATTACCACTTAGATTACAATTAGAACAATTAGGAGTTTGCGAATTTATGGAGCAATCTGAATTTGCAGACGGGATTGCAGCTTTGGCTGGAAAAAAAGTTGTAATTGTTGGTTGTGGAGCACAAGGTTTGAATCAAGGTTTAAACATGAGAGATTCTGGTTTAGACATTTCTTATGCATTACGTGCAGATGCAATTGCAGAAAAAAGAGCTTCTTATAAAAATGCAACTGAAAATGGTTTCACTGTAGGAACTTACGAAGAATTGATTCCAACTGCAGATTTAGTTTGTAACCTTACACCAGACAAACAACATACAGCTGTGGTAACTGCTATTATGCCATTAATGAAACAAAATTCTACTTTGGCTTATTCTCACGGATTCAACATTGTAGAAGAAGGAATGCAGATTCGTAAAGACATCACTGTAATTATGTGTGCTCCAAAATGTCCAGGTTCTGAGGTGCGTGAAGAGTACAAAAGAGGATTTGGAGTTCCAACTCTTATCGCAGTTCACCCAGAAAACGATCCAAACGGATTAGGTTTAGATCAAGCAAAAGCTTACGCTGTAGCAACTGGAGGACACAGAGCAGGAGTTTTAAGATCATCTTTCGTAGCTGAAGTAAAATCAGATTTAATGGGTGAGCAGACAATTCTTTGCGGATTATTGCAAACAGGATCTATTTTATGTTTCGATAAAATGGTTGAAAAAGGAATCGATGCTGCTTACGCTTCTAAATTAATCCAATTTGGATGGGAAACTATCACTGAGGCTTTAAAACATGGTGGTATCACAAATATGATGGATCGTTTGAATAATCCTTCAAAAATCGAAGCTTATGAATTGGCTGAAGAATTGAAAGATATCATGCGTCCATTATTCCAAAAGCACCAAGACGATATTATTTCTGGAGAATTCTCAAGAACAATGATGGCTGACTGGGCTAATGACGATGTGAACTTATTGAAATGGAGAGCTGCAACAGGAGAAACTAACTTCGAAAAAACAGCTCCACAAGAAGCTCCAATCTCAGAGCAAGAATATTTTGACAACGGAGTTTTAATGATTGCAATGGTTAAAGCTGGTGTTGAATTAGCTTTCGAAACTATGACAGAAGCTGGAATCATTGAAGAGTCTGCTTACTACGAGTCATTACACGAATTGCCATTGATCGCTAACACTATCGCTAGAAAGAAATTATTCGAAATGAACCGTGTAATTTCTGACACAGCAGAGTACGGATGTTACTTATTCGACCACGCTTGTAAGCCGTTGTTAACTGAATTTATGAAAAAAGTAGATACTAATATTATCGGAAAACCGTTTTCAACTTCAAACGGAGTAGATAATACTGTATTAATTGCTGTAAACAAAGAAATCCGCCAACACCCTATCGAAGAAGTAGGAGCTTGGTTGAGAGAGTCTATGACAGCAATGAAAAAAATTGGATAATAAAAAATTGGGAATTTCCGCAGAATTGGATTCTGCGGAATTTGCACTGTATCAATGATTTGTAATATTTTGAATTAGTAAGCACTTATTAAGATAAAAGATATAGATGCATATTGCATTCACTTAACTTCAGTGAGAGAGTTAAGTGAAGCTAATCCCTAAAATGGGGTATGTTTTAATAAAAATATACTTGTTGAAATTTCTGTTTTAATTAATAAAGATGCTGCTATTTTCAAAATAGAGAAAAGTCTCGCAGTGCGGTTTACAATATTAATTGTTATTGAAATTTGTTAAATTAAAAAAGGCATAATATCTATCTGTTATGCCTTTTTTTCAGTTTCTAAAATGGGTTTAAAAAATAAATTTTAAAACAAATGCAATAATTATCATACTTTATTAAATAAAAGGTTTTTTTTAATAAAATTTATGAATTAAATTATTTTACGGATACGTTCAGATTTAATACATTTATAAAAAAATTCAACAAACGATGAGCTATTACAAAATTGAAAATTTAGAACAATATTTTAAGCATTACAATAAATCAATAAGAGAGCCGAGAAAATTTTGGGGAAAAATAGCTGAAGAAAATTTCACATGGTACCAACAATGGGACAAGGTTGTTGATTTTAATATGGCTGACGCAGAAGTAAAATGGTTTACAGAAGCGAAAGTTAACATTACAAAAAACTGTATTGATAGACATTTAAGCAAAAGAGGAGATAAAACGGCAATTATTTTTGAACCGAATGATCCAAATGAAGAGGCTTTACATATAACGTATAACGAACTATACGAAAGAGTATCAAAAATGGCAAACGTCCTTCGCGAGCAAGGTGTTCGCAAAGGAGATAGAGTTTGTATTTATTTGCCAATGATTCCAGAATTGGCTGTTTCGGTTTTAGCTTGTGCTAGAATTGGAGCAATTCACTCTGTTGTTTTTGCTGGATTTTCTGCATCGGCAGTTTCAGCGAGAATCAACGATTGCGAGTGTAAAATGGTAATCACATCAGACGGAGGTTATAGAGGAAATAAAACAATTGACCTTAAAGGAATTGTTGACGAAGCGCTAGAAACTTGTCCTTCAGTTTCAAAAGTATTAGTAGCAAAAAGAACTAATACTGACGTAAAAATGAAAGATGGCCGTGATGTTTGGTTGCAGCCATTATTAGACACTGCTTTAGATAATAGTGTTGCAGAAATTATGGATGCCGAAGATCCGTTGTTTATTCTATATACTTCAGGATCAACAGGAAAACCAAAAGGAATGGTTCATACTACTGCGGGTTACATGGTTTATACAGCCTATACTTTTAAAAACGTTTTCAATTACGAAGACAATGACATTTTCTGGTGCACAGCAGATATTGGATGGATCACAGGTCACTCTTATATTTTATACGGACCATTATTGAATGGAGGTACAACTGTATTATTTGAAGGAGTTCCTTCTTACCCAGATTTTAGCCGTTTTTGGGATATTATCGAAAAACATAAAATCACACAATTCTACACGGCACCAACTGCAATTCGTTCGCTTGCAAAAGAAAGTTTAGATTACATTCAAAAATATCCTCTAAAATCACTTAAAGTGATTGGATCTGTTGGAGAGCCAATTAACGAGGAAGCTTGGCACTGGTTCAATGACCACGTAGGAGATAAGAGATGTCCGGTTGTAGATACTTGGTGGCAAACAGAAACTGGAGGAATTATGATTTCGCCAATTGCTTTTGTTACGCCAACAAAACCAACTTATGCTACTTTGCCTTTACCTGGAATTCAGCCGGTTTTGATGGATGAAAAACGCAATGAAATTGAAGGAAACCAAGTAGTTGGAAGTTTATGTATTAAATTCCCATGGCCTGGAATCGCAAGAACTATTTGGGGAGATCATAACCGTTATAAAGAGACGTATTTCTCTGCTTTCCCTGGAAAATATTTTACAGGAGACGGCGCTTTAAGAGACGAAGTTGGATATTACAGAATTACGGGTAGAGTAGATGACGTTGTAATTGTTTCTGGACATAATTTAGGAACTGCACCAATTGAAGATGCAATCAACGAGCACCCAGCGGTTGCAGAATCTGCTATTGTTGGATTCCCACATGATATTAAAGGAAATGCTCTTTATGGATATGTGATTCTAAAAGAAACTGGAGAAGTCAGAAATAAAGAAAACTTATCTAAAGAGATCAATCAATATATTGCTGATCACATTGGGCCAATCGCTAAATTAGATAAAATTCAATTCGTTTCTGGTTTGCCAAAAACACGCTCAGGAAAAATCATGCGTAGAATTTTACGCAAAATAGCTGAAGGAGATTTCTCTAACTTTGGAGATACTTCAACTTTATTAAATCCAGAAGTTGTGGAGCAGATTATGAAAGAAAGAATCTAGTCTAATAATTGATACAAATAACAAAAATGCCTCTTAATTTTAAGAGGCATTTTTGTTTTATAATAATAATGCGGACTTCGACTTCGCTCAGTCTGACAGCTTTGTTCTTCTATGTTCTTTCCTTCAAAAGTTACATTACAAAACTTAAAATTCCTTATATAACTTATATGGTTAAAACCAATTCCTATTTTATTCCCAAACGAGATTTTAATTTCAAGAATAAAAGTCCAATTCTATAAGCATCTTCAGAAGAAGAATTTCTGTCGCTTTTTGGAATCTTATAAATTTCGCATAAATCATCAAGCGAAAACTGTTTATCATTTATATCAGTAAGTTTTCTGTACATAACATCAACATCTAGCGCTTCATTTTTCAAGCGTCCGCAATCTAGGCGTTCTAAAGCGGCGTTAAGCATTTCGATATCAAAATTAATGTGATGCCCAACTAAAATAGAATTACCGATAAAGTTCACAAAAGCTTCCAAAGCATCAGGCTCCGGCATTTTCATCATTTTGCTTTCTATGATAAATTCATTCGAAAGTCCGTTGTCCTGAAGATATTTGTATTGCAATAAAACCGTTTCGAAATTTTCTTTGATAACTATGCTGTTGTCCATTACCGAAAAGGCACCAAGAGACAATATAACATCCTTATCCGGATTTAGTCCAGAAGTTTCAGTCGAGAGAACAACAAACTTATTAGGTTTGGTTTCGAATTTAGTTAAATAGTCTTTCCAGAAATCTGGATAGTCTTTATTGATATTTTTTAGCCAGTCTAGCATATTTTATGAGAATTGCGTCAATTGAAATTTACTTTTAATCAGTTCCTCCAGGTCTTTCATTGGGGACAATGCATTTTTTAATTTCTCTTTGTCAGATTTTGACATTTCTCTTATATTAATATATTGGCCAGAGTCGTCATTTTTTAATCCTTCAACAGTTCTAAATTTAGAAAGCGTTAAGAAAGCTTCTGCACAGCTTAAATAAATTTCGGCATTTTTAGAATCTGTAATCGCTAATTGTTTGAATCTCAAATAGGTATTCTGAATTCCTTTTATATTGGCATTTAATATCAATAAACGTGCTCCGTCAATTAATGGCATTAAAGCTCTTGTCTTAATGTCAAACTTATCTTTATGCGGACCGTCTTCTTCGGTTATAAATTTTTTGAAGAAACTTAAAGGAGAATTTCTCTTTAAAGCGTCGTTTCCTAAAAAGTCAAAGAATAAAGTATTGTTTACAGCATTCTTGAAAATCACACTTTCGATCGCTTCTTCAATTTTTGGCTCTCCAAAAACAATTTCATAATCAAAGAAAATACTGCTCAAATCATTACTATTTTCACCTGGAGTATTCATCCAGCTATTGTATTGTTTTGTCCAGTCACTCAATGATTTACACCAAAGCATATTGCTTCCCATATGACCGTTCGGACAATAATCGTAACCTACTTTTTCTAAGATAGAAGTAGTGCGTTTGGCCAGTCTTAAGAAATAATCTTTTACTTCTCTGTATTTTTCAGGAGTAACATCTTCAAAGATTAAAATACTGTCTTGGTCAGTAAGCAATAATTGCTCCTTACGCCCTTGACTTCCAATACTTAACCATGCAAAACGTGCAGGAGGGGAGCCTAAATCTAAAATAGACAATTCGACTGCTCTCTTAATAATAGCTAAGTTAATTTCACTCGCAATATTGCTTACATGCGAAATCGGAATATTCTTTTGAATCGAATTCTGAATCAAATCAGATAGGCGATCACGTATTTGTTTTAAGTCTTTTGGAAGCTGAGAACGCTTAATCTCTTTAATTAATACACCAGGGTTACTAGCTTGTGCTACAATAAGATCGTGCTCAGAAATAATTCCTTTCACAACAGATTTACTTGTGCCGTCTTTGGTAACGCATAAGTGTGTAACATTATGTTTTAGCATCAACAATTGAGCTTCAGCTAAAGACACATTTTCTAAAACCGTTACAACTGGAGACGACATAATTTTGTCTATAGTTTCGGTAATAGGATAGCGTCCGGTTGCAATTTTTGATGATAAATCGGCATTGGTAACGATACCAATAGGGTGATTTTTTTCGCAGATTATAATGTTGTCTAACATAGAATCTGTCATTAAAATAGCAACATCCTTAATTATAGAATTAGCCTGAGTTGTCAAAGGCGAATTATTATAGTTAAGTGACTGAATATATTGCATTTCTGTCTGCTGGTCAATATAATCAGCATCAGAGATCAGCTTGCCATTCGAGTTCATGCTGTCTTTGGTGTGACGTGAATTTACAGCGAAACTTTCCAGCAAGAAATTTAAAACATCAGAATTGTTGGCTACAAAAGGTCTAAATACAGCGATAGGAATAGCATAAATTATGCTTTCTTCACGCGCTTTAGCCGTCATCATGTAGTTATTTTTTGCAAAAAACGGGCGCAAACCAAAAATATCGCCTTCATGACACTTATTCAAAATGGTTTCTTCAGCGTCGGCAATAGTCGTAAGATTAATGACACCAGAAGCTACAACATAAAAGTTTTCATGAAGCGGATCGTTATTTTGAAATAATACCGCATGCTTTTCTAAATTAATGACACGAATATTCGTAGCAATATCTGATAATTCCTGGAAAGTTAAATTATCAAACGGTTTGTATTCTTTTAAAAAATCTGCAATATGCTCAGCAACTGTATTCATATATGTGATAATTTATTTTTAAAGTATCGAATGTAAAAATAGTAAAATAAAGTCTTACAATGAAAGTATCTTTAGCAGAAACTAATTATTTTAAAGAAATGTTAAAAGATAATGGTAATAAGACCTGAAAAAGCTTTTATGTTTTAAAAAATTGAATAATTCGGATTGTCAAAAATGGCGAATTGATTTATTGCATAATGAACCATTCAGAACTAAACTGACGATTTTGCGATATTCGAAAATTTTTAAATTTTAAAACTGTACAGCGCATTTATGGACAACTTGAATTACTATAAATCTTTTAAGCAAATACGCTGAAATTTCAATATTTGAAAATATTTTAAAAATAAAATCATACAGCGTATTTATGAGATTTGAATATATGAGTTTTTAAAATTTAAAATGCGACTGAACAGAAGTATGGTAAACTAAGTTTCAGACAAAATGAAAATTTTCAAACTAAAAGCTATATAGTGCATCATAGGGCGGTTTTCGAAATATTCTATTTTACATAATATAAATTATAGGTCAAATTGAAATAACTCCGAGAAGGAGCTTATTCGTATAATTTCTTCAAAATCATCTCTTTTGGTATTAGATCGATCGCCTCCGCCATTTTTGGTGAACTGCATTACGTTATCTTCTACAAATAATACGGCACTTGATGTTACTCCGTTTTTATCTTTAAATTTTATCTGAGCTTTATCGCCATGCGGATACACATGTCCGGAAACTTCCAGAATTCCAGAATTCAAATCTTTGTGTTCGCTCGTAACTTCGGCGGTTCCAAAAATCTTATAATTAGACTGTGCAATGGTAATCGTAAAAATGAATTCTTTTTTGCAGTTTTTGCATTTTTCGTTTCCCCAAGTTCCTGAGAATTTATTTTGCTGTGCAAATGATTGCAAGGAAATTATAAATGCCAGAAAAAGAAATTTTTTCATTGTAGTTTGTTTTATTAAAATCTGAATCAAATATAAATCAAAAAAGCATCACAAGTTTGCGATGCTTTTTCTAAATTCTATAAAATTTTATAATTTTTTCAAATAAACCGATTTTCCGTTTAATGATACGTCAATCTGGTTTGTTTTTTCATTAAAAGTTGTTCTTAAAGCATTTCCGTTAAAAATGGTCACATCACCATACACGTGGCCTGCCTCAGTTGATGTATAATCAAATTTCACCTTTTTATTTCCTGGCTCAATCCCTAATTTGTAACTTGAAAATTTTGTTCCTCTTAAATCAAAATCCTGTTGCGAATCGATAATTTTTCCGTCTGCATAAAAATTGGTAACCGATTTGCTTAATGTAATGTCTGGATAATACTGGTTTACTTTTTTCAAGAGCTCGTATTGTTCTGTACTAGCTTCTTCTTGTTTTGATGTAATGGTTTGTGCAAACGACATTGATGTGCATAAAACTGCTAATAGTAAAAGATACTTTTTCATAATTTTAATTTTAAGATTAATAAATAGTTATGCCGAATAATGCTGGCAATTACTTTAATTTATTGTTATAAACTTCTTCAAGTTCTATAACAAGATATGAAATCTTTACCTTTGCAAAAAATTATAAGCCCTTTTTTAAGAAAATGACAACAAAAAAATATATTCAGCTTATCCTGATATTAGGTTCTTTAACAGCTCTTGGTCCGTTCTCAATTGATATGTATTTGCCTGGTTTCTCAGGAATTGCAAAAGATTTAAATACCACTGTTGCCAAAGTTTCTATGAGTTTATCCAGCTATTTTATCGGAATTTCAGCTGGACAATTGCTTTATGGACCTTTATTAGACCGTTTCGGACGTAAAAAACCTTTGTTTATTGGACTTTTAGTCTATATTTTAGCTTCTTTAGGATGTATTTATGTAGCTGATATTGATAGTTTTATATTCCTTCGATTTGTACAAGCTGTTGGTAGCTGTGCTGCAACAGTTGCTTCTGTAGCGATGGTTCGAGATTTATTTCCTGTAAAAGATATACCAAAAGTATTTTCTCTTTTAATGCTAGTTGTTGGACTTTCTCCAATGCTGGCGCCTACAATTGGCGGTTATGTTACAGAAGATTTAGGCTGGCATGCCGTATTTTTTATTCTGATGTGCATGGGAATTGTAATTCTGGCAGCTTCACAATTCGGACTTCCTGATACTTATAAACCAGACACTTCAATTTCATTAAAACCAAAACCGATTATTTCTAATTTTCTTTCTGTTTTAAAAGAACCGCAATTTTATACGTACGCCTTTACTGGAGCAATCGCTTTTTCAGGATTGTTTTCTTATGTAGCGGCTTCACCTCTAGTTTTTATGGACATTTACAAAGTTGACGCTAAAACGTACGGATGGATTTTTGCTCTTATGTCCGTTAGTTTTATTGGATCTAGTCAGTTGAATTCGATGCTTTTAAAGCGATTTTCTAGCGAACAGATGATTTTTGGAGCTTTGATTTCGCAATCTGTTATCAGTATAATATTTTTGATTCTGGCTTTGAATGATCTTTTAGGATTGTATCAAACTATCGGAATGTTATTCTTGTTTCTAGCTTGTCTAGGAATTTCAAATCCAAATACAGCAGGATTAACGCTTGCTCCTTTCGCTAAAAATACTGGAAGCGCTTCTGCCTTAATGGGCGCAATTCAGCTCGGAATCGGTGCTCTGGCTTCATTTGCAATTGGTGTTTTCGTGAAAAACTCTGTAATTCCAATGGTTGCCATTATGACGACTACAACTATTACAGCCTTTCTTATTTTAAATATCGGAAAACGTTTTATTAAACAAAAAGTAGAATTGTCGGATAGTGATGATGTTATGATCGGGCACTAAAATAATAAATTCCAAATATTTTAAAATTCCAATCTTTTAAATTCCAAATTCCAATAAAAAAGCCAAAATCATTAGATTTTGGCTTTTTACATTTAATATTTTTCCAAGTTTGGAATTTGGAATTTAAAAAATTGGAATTTTATTCCTTTAGTTTTGAGTTTTCTTATCCGGTCTGATGATCATTCTAAGTGATTGATCTTTTGCGAAATACGCCACCATCCAGTTCCAGAATGTATTTAATCTGTTTCTGTAAGTTATTAATGAAATTAAGTGGATAAAAAGCCAAATGATCCATGCGAAAAAGCCTTTAAAATGCCATTTCGGACTTGGTAAATCTACCACTGCTTTTGCTTTTCCGATAATAGCCATAGAACCTTTGTCTTTGTAAGCAAATGGTTTAAGCGGTTTATTGGTAACCATTGCTTTAAAATTCTTAGCTAAATTTAATCCTTGCTGAATGGCAACCTGAGCAACTTGCGGATGTCCATCTGGGAAATTTTGATCGCCAGATGTAATAGCTGTATCACCAATAGCGTAAATGTTTTCAACACCATTTACTTTATTGTATTGATCTGTTGCCATACGTCTGCCTCGACCGTAACTTTCTTTTGGAATTCCTTCAAAAATTTTAGCAGATACTCCTGCGGCCCAGATTAAATTTCTGGTTTTTATGGTTTCGCCGTTTTCAAATATTACTGTATCATCTACGTAATCCACAACTTTAGTGTTTAATTTTACTACAACACCAAGTTTAGTTAAAGCATCTAGCGTATCTTTTTGAGATTCTTTGCTCATAGGTGACAGTAAGGCATCTCCTCCGTCGACCAAATAAACATTACTTGCTGATGTATCCAATTCTGGATATTCCTTTAAAAGGATATTTTTACGCATTTCGGCAAACATTCCAGAAACTTCCACTCCTGTTGGTCCACCTCCAGCGACTACAATTGTCAATAATTTACGTCTTTTACGCATATCCTTGCAAATCGCAGCTTTTTCGAGATTTTTAAGCAACGTATTACGCATTACGATGGCATCATTTAAGGTTTTCATCGGAATGGCGTTTTTCATAACGTTTTCCATCCCAAAATAACTCGTTTCTGCTCCAGTGGCAAAAACCAGATAATCGTAATCCAATTCTCCATTGCTCAAAGTAATTTTCTTTTCAGCAGGAGAAACAGAAAGTAATTCGCCTAAACGAAATTGTAGATTTTTTTTGCCTGCAAAGAACTTTCTAAAAGGATAACTAATGCTCGAAGGCTCTAAAAATGCAGTGGCAACCTGATATATAAGTGGTGGGAAAAAGTTATAATTATTCTTGTCTACAAGAGTTACTTGTATTTGAGGCTGATTTACAAGCTCTTTCGCTAGATTAAGTCCTGCAAATCCTCCTCCAATAATGACTATTTTCATATATATTGTATTAAGTAGGATTATAAAATAATTCCTTATAAATATACAACTTTAATATACAATGACAATTGTCATATTTATTACTTTTTGAATTTTTTAACTGTTTTTTCAACTATATCGATTTTGTTCTGTAAGACATAACTTGCCATTAGTTTCTCGATTAGTTCCTCTTTCGTTAAATGATGAAAAACAGTTTTTACGCGTGTTTTCAAATCCTGAGAAAGTTCATGATTTGGTTTTGTTTTGAAGATTTGTTTTGCCCATAAAAGCATATTGTTTTCTTCCAAACTTGCCGCTGAAGGTTTTTTAAACTCAGAAAATTTAATTCCTAATTCTCTTTCAAAGTCCGCAATTTCAAAAACTTCTTCTTGCTGTAAAACGGTCAAAGAAAGCCCTTTTGCTCCTGCCCTTGCGGTTCTTCCGCTTCGGTGAACGTAATTTTCGTAAGTGTCAGGAAGGTGGTAATTAATGACGTACGAAATTTCTTTTACGTCGATTCCTCTGGCTGCTAAATCGGTTGCCACTAGAATATTAATATGCCCTTCTCGGAATTGCTCCATAATTCGATCACGAATTCCTTGCGTTAAACTACCGTGAAGCGCTCCAGAAGAAAACTTATTAATGGCTAGATTTTTAGCTAATTTATTAACTGCGGCTTTGGTTTTACAGAAAATAATGCCTCTTTCGCCATCTCGTGAGTTCAAGAAATGCATTAAAACTTCTAGTTTTTCAATAGGATCAACTACAATATATTCGTGATCGATTCCTTCGTTTCCAACAGTTTCCATATTGGCGCTAATCTGAATTACATTTTTATTCAAATAATTCTGAATCAGCTGTTTTATAGTTCCAGGAAGTGTTGCAGAAAATAATAAAGTGCGGTGTTTTTTAGGCAATTCAGCAACGATTTCGTCTAAACTTTCTTTAAGGATAGAAACCATTTCGTCAGCTTCGTCCAAAACTAAATATTCCGCTTGCTTAATTTTGATGGCTTTTCGCTGAATCAAATCGATTAAGCGTCCAGGCGTTGCCACAACAATTTGCGCGCCTTCTTTTAATCTCTCGATTTGCGGTTTTATTGGAGTTCCCCCGCAAATAGATGCGATTGACATATTTGGAATGTATTTTGAAAAACTTTCCAAATTTCTAAAAATCTGCTGCCCTAATTCTCTTGTTGGAACTAAGATTACTGCTTGAACTTCAGCTGATTCTGTATTTATCAATTGTAGCAATGGCAATCCGAAAGCGGCTGTTTTTCCTGTTCCTGTTTTGGCTAAACCTACTATATCATGAGTTTCGCCCAAAAGTAACGGAATTGTTTTTTGTTGAATTTCTGTAGGTTCAACAATATTTAATTCGCTTAAAGCTTTTAAAATTGGAGCCGAAATTCCTAATACTGAGAATGGTTTAGACATGTTTTATATTTTAGATTTCTGATTTTAGAGTTTAGATTGTTTTTAATCAGAATGTTTTGTTGTTGTTTTAAAAAAGGAAAATCTTTGTCAAAGTTATAAACTTTGACAAAGATCATATATTAATTTATATTTTCGGGCATCACAACTTGAAACATGAAACCTGAAACAAAAAAACTTAAAAATTATCAATCTGGTTCGTTCATGATTTTCTCACGATATTTTTTACCGATTAATAAGGTCAATCTCTGTTTGTAATCGTCAACGAGCCATTCGCGATAGTTTTTACTGCATTGGCTCAAACATTTAGAATAGCGTTTGATACGGTCTTCAATATCATCTTCCAATTCTTTTGCAAGCATTTTAGCTTCTTGAAGTGTTTCTGTATTGTCTACACACATTCCCGCATGCTGGTCTAAAGATTTGTCTAAAACTACTTTAGAACGAAGATTCTGTTTGATGATTAATTTATGTTCTTCATCGACATCAAAACTAACATCGGCCGTTTTGCTGAATTTTGCACGCAATTCTGGTGGCATGCTGTATTTAAAGAACATCTCGATTTCGTGATCATCACGCAAGTTTTCTAAATAGAATTCTGGCGATTTAAAGATGTGCTGCCAGTTTACAGGATCGCTCCATAAACCAAAACGCGCTGCATTATTACCTAAATCGATAACTGTAAATTCATCTTTTCCAGGCAATTTACGAGAACCACGGCCAATCATCTGGAAATATAGGGTCAACGATTTTGTTGCTCTGTTCAAAATAATCGTTTCTACAGTCGGTTCGTCAAAACCAGTTGTCAAAATTCCGACAGAAGTCAAAATAGCATCTGGAGTCTTTTTAAACCATTGTAAGATATCTTTTCGCTCTTCCGAACTGCTTGTATTGTCTAAGTGTCTAATATCGTAACCCGCTTCTCTAAACGTTTCATATACATATAAAGAAGTATGAATACCGTTGTTGAAAATCAACGTTTTCTTTCCTAAAGAACGCTCTGTATACGCATGAAGCAATTTTTCCTGCATCAAAGTATTCGTATATAAATCGTCTGAAGATTTTACTGTATAATCACCATTAATACCCACTTTCAACGAAGTTAAACCAACATCGTAGCTATACGTCGTTGCTTTTGCCAAGAAACCTTTTTCGATCAAAGATCCAATGGTATCACCTACAATAAGTTCGTTGTAACTTTGGTGCATTGGCAATTTTATGTTCGAACTCAAAGGCGTTGCTGTTACTCCAAGAATAAAAGCATTTTTAAACGAGTTTAATAATTTTCTAAACGAGTTATAGTGTGCCTCATCAATAATAACCAAACCGATATTATCTAAATGAAGTTTTTCATCATTAATACGGTTTTTCAAAGTCTCAACCATCGCCACAAAACAAGAAAAATCATTCTGGTCTGGCAATTCTTTTACTTTACTATTGATTATTTTGTTTGTAACGCCAAAACCTGTTAACATTTTTGAAGTTTGTTTACAAAGTTCGATACGGTGCGTTAAAACAACCACTTTTTTATCATTATGAGATAAATAGCGGCGAACGATTTCAGAAAATATCACTGTTTTTCCTCCTCCTGTCGGAAGCTGATACAGTAAATGATGTTTTGGAGGAGCATTGTCTAAACGGTCAAAAATAGCGTCTATGTCGCCTTTTTGGTATGCATAAAGTTCTTTCTTCTCTTCTCTTTGTATTTCTAAAGTGTTTTGAGACATTGTTTATTTTTGGATTTTTGCAAAAATACACCGAAAAAACAGTTATTCATCTTAATTTAACCTAAAATAAATATTTTTTTTAAATAAAGATTTTTTATGAGAAGGGCATTTAGTAGTCGATTTTCTCCAAAATTGCCTCAAAATCGTACTTATTTTTCCATTTTTGCTCTACAGTTTCGGTCTGAATTGCATTAATTCGCAATTTAAAATCGTTAAAAATTCCGTTTGAAACGATAAAATTGACTGCTTGCTCAAAAGAATTTAGGATGCTTTTGTAAAATAATTCCTGCTTGATAAAATTTTGCGAAGAAAACGTTTGCGCAATTTCGATATTGTAAAGCATAATATCGGCAACAACATACGAATCGACACCCAACATTATAAAATGCTTAATTAACTTCTGGGCAACCGATCTTCGCATTTTGGCTTTCGGGCGCCATTTTGCTCCCGGTTTTTTGATCGGAAAATACTCGTGCGAGATTTTAACCTTTGCTTCCTGCAGCAATTTGTCTTCTTTCGGATTAAAAACAAAATCATAATACACTTTTACAGGAGCAAATTTCTCATACAATTCTATTAATTGTTCTTCTAACTGCTCTTTGGTTAATTCTCCTAAATATTTTTTTAAATCTCTTTTGCTCATACAGTAAAGATAATTTTCAAATTTTTAAATTCCAAATTCCAATTTTGCTTACTGTCCAACTTTGTCAAAGTTTAAAACTCTGACAAAGTTTACGAATGTATTTATAGGACAAAAAAGCATTTTATTTTCAACTTTTAAATCCTAAAATCAAACCATAATGCCTAATTTTGCTGCTGTAAAACTTAAAAAATACATACATGCTCAAGCTTTTCAAAATCACTGCCATTTTAGAGGGAATCTCTTATTTAGTGTTATTTGCTAATATGTTGATTATCAAAAACAACAATCCAGAACTTTACCATACATTATTACGTCCGTTAGGAATGACACACGGTGTTCTATTTATCGGATACATTCTTTTAGCCTTTTTATTGAAAAAATCCATGAATTGGGATTTAAAAACTTTTGCCATCATTTTAGTAGCTTCTCTTATTCCGTTCGGAACTTTTTATATAGAGAAAAAGTATCTGGAAAATGCATAAGCTTTTGGAGAAAATATTCAATTTTTTATACCCTCTATTTAGAGATTGGGGAATGAGCCGCAATTTTGCGTCTTATACCAGCCTGATCTTTAATATTGCTATTTTAATAGCGCTCGCTTACATTATTTATTACGCAGCCAAATTTCTTTTAGTTACACTGACTGCTGTTTTTGCTCAGCGAACTAAAACCAAGTTTGACGATTATTTAATTCAAAACAAAACCACCAGATATACGGCTTATTTAATTCCGTTTTTCTTTATCTATAAAGCGGTTCCCGTTATTTTAGATAAATACGAATATTGGGAATCCATGTTCGGAAAAATTGTCGGCATCTATATTGTATTGTTGGGACTATGGATTGTTCGAACGGTTTTCAACTCGTTACGCGATTATTTAAAGCAGAAACCAGAATACAGCGATAAACCAATCGATAGTTTCGTTCAGGTTATCATGATTGTGCTTTGGATTTTTGGTGTTGCCATGATTATTTCGACTTTATTCGGAATCAAGAAAGGCGAATTGCTAACGATTTTAGGAACGCTTTCGGCTATTATCATCTTAATTTTCAGAGATACTATTCTTGGTTTTGTTTCAAGTGTTCA
The DNA here is from genome assembly GCF_057799715.1 of Flavobacterium sp. 38. NCBI lineage: Bacteria > Pseudomonadati > Bacteroidota > Flavobacteriia > Flavobacteriales > Flavobacteriaceae > Flavobacterium > Flavobacterium sp. 38. Next base: position 168,939 of record NZ_JBYNWZ010000006.1, read on the forward strand.
AGTTGCCATAAACGACATGGTTCGTATTGGTGACTGGATTACAATGGATAAATTTGGTGCCGATGGAGATGTTATCGAAATCAATTTGACGACTGTAAAAGTTCGAAATTTCGACAATACCATTACTACTATTCCAACGTATGCTTTAAGTTCTGATTCGTTCCAAAACTGGCGCGGAATGCAGAATTCTGACGGAAGACGTATTAAAAGACATGTTTTGATAAAAAGTAGCACAATTCGTTTTTTAAATGACGAAGATTTGCATCAATTGAAAAAAGTACAGCTTATTAGCTCTTATATTGAAAGCCGTCAAGCGGAAATTGATCGCTATAATGATCTTAGAGGAATTGATAAAACGCTTTCGCTAAATGGCCGAAACATGACCAATTTAGGATTGTTTAGAAAATATATCATGCAATATCTGCACGACCATCCAGGCTTGAATAAGAATATGCACATCATGTGCCGACAGTTGCAATCGACTGCACATGGAGTTCCGTTAGAAATTTATGTCTTTTCAAGTGATAAACGTTGGGCCAATTATGAATATATCATGGCCGATATTTTTGATCATGTTATGGCTTCAGTAAGATATTTCGATCTTGAAATATTTGAATTGCCGTCTAGTATAGGCTAAATTTTTAACCGCAAAGACGCAATCCCGATAGCTATCGGGAACGCAAAGTTCGAAAAGTTTTTTAGACAAAGCTTTGTGAACTTTGCGCTAAAATTAGCCACAGATTTCACAGATTAACACAGATTTAAATCCTTTTAATCTAAATAATCTGTGGCAAATATTAAGCGCAAAGCTTTGCGAACTTTGCGTTTTTATAAGATTAAGTATATCAAAAAAACTTGCGAGCTTTGCGGTAAAATCTACGCAAACAACAGCCTGAATTATTCTTTCACTTCTTCAAAAACGAAATCTGGGTTGTTATAGTTTAATGTTCCTGGATAAAAGCAAGGAAGATTCATATACGTTCCGATTGCGCCTTTTCCTTGAATGAGCTGTTTGTCTTTTTTTAATAATGCCAATGGAATTCTTTTCCAGCTTCCGCCTTGCGAAATAAAATGATAATCTCCTCGCAAAGTATCACCATTTATATTGCCGCGAACATCTCCAGAATCCTTTCCAATTTTATTGTAGAAAATTTCATAGCGCCCAAAAAAACGTTTTACGCTGATTTTTAAAGCTAAAACCGCGCTATCTTTTCCGTTTACGGACTGATAATGCACCTCTTTATAACTGTTCTCTTTTGAAGTACAAGAAATGATCAGGAATAAACTGGAAAGAATGAGAATAAAATAAGCCTTCATAATATATTTTTTCAACCAATAATGGTTTATAAGTATTTTACATTTAAAACAAAAATAGACTTTTAGTATTTTATTTTTCGCTAAATTTAAATAAAAACCCCATGGAAGATAGAGATACTTTTTTAAGAGAATTCAGAGGCGAAACTTTAGGAACCGTAAGTGCTCAATCTTCACCAGATGAGATCTTTCAAAACCAAACGATTAGGCCTATTCTGAAATTGCAAAACGATTTGTTTATAGCCGTTTTTATAAATTATATCAATAAAAACAAACGAGATTTTTATTCTTATTCAGTAGAAAAGAAACTCCAGACGATTGAAAACTCCATTCAAAAAGATATTAAATTCAGAAATTCATTAAAAGGAATCATAATGGCTCTTTTTACGATTGATGAATACGATACTTATATCCAAAATTCATCTAATTTGAATAAACGAATGATGAATTTGGTTATTGAAAGACTTAAAAGTCAGGTTCAGCTTTTTGAGGTAGAAGTTAAATAGAGGAACTAAGCTACTGAGCTTTTTTCTGCTCTGAATCATAATGCTTAGCGTTTAAAAAAGCCATAGATTATAAGATTAAAAGGATTTCAAGATATAAACCCGACAGGTTTCTAAAACCTGTCGGGTTTAAAATCTAGCTTTGCGATCTTACTCAGCGCAATGATAAACGCAAAAACTTAGCGTTCTTTGCGTAAAAAAAGCCACAGATTATAAAGATTAAAGGATTTCAAATGTAAATCCGAGAGGTTTCAAAAACCTGACGGGTTTTAACAAATCCAGCTTTGCGATCTCATTCAGCGCAATGATAAACGCAAAAGCTAAAAAAAAACTTAGCGTTCTCTCCGTTAAAAAAACACAGGTTATAATATTAAAAATATTCCAAAATATAAACCCGACAGGTTTCAAAACCTGTCGGGTTTAACAAATCTCGCTTTGCGAACTTATTCAACGCAAAAATAAATGCAAGCTTTTAAAAAAAAATCTTAGCGCACTTTGCGTTAAAAAATACACACAAAAGCTTAATATTTTAAAAGCTCAAGCAGAGCTTGCTTAAATCGATCTCTCGGTAAAAACTGATCTTCCAAAGCTTTAGTGAACGGAATTGGAGAATCTAAACTCGCTACACGTTTTACTGGAGCATCTAAATATTCGAAACAATTTTCCATAATTAAAGCTGAAATATCACTTGCAATTCCACCAAACATGGTGTCTTCTTGATAGATAATCGCTTTTCCAGTCTTTTTAACCGAAGCAAAAATAGTTTCAGTATCCAAAGGCTGTAAAGTTCTTAAGTCAATTAAATCGGCATCAATTTCTGGGTTGTTTGCCAATGTTTCTAAAGTCCAATGAACTGGCGCTCCAAACGAAATAATAGTGACCGATTTTCCTTCTTTAACCAAAGCGGCTTTACCTAAAGGAATAGTGTAATAATCTTTTGGAACATCTTGATAAACACTGCGATACAATAATTTATGTTCGAAAAATAATACCGGATTCGGATCGTTAATTGAAGTGTTTAAAAGTCCTTTTGCATCATAAGGAAATGCTGGATAAACCACTTTTAAACCTGGAGTTTTGGTAAACCAAGCTTCATTAGTTTGCGAATGAAATGGTCCCGCCTGAGTTCCTCCGCCGCAAGGCATTCTAACCACAACATCAGCATTTTCGCCCCAGCGGTAATGTGATTTCGCCAAAAGATTCACAATCGGATTAAATCCTGTAGAAACAAAATCAGCAAATTGCATTTCTACAATAGCTTTGTATCCATTTATAGACAATCCCATTCCGGTAGAAACGACAGCACTTTCACAGATTGGTGTATTTCGAACACGGTCTTTTCCAAAAGCATCTACAAAACCTTCCGTTATTTTAAAAGCACCGCCATATTCTGCAATATCCTGCCCCATAATCACAAGGTTTTTATGGCGCCACATAGATTGCTCTAAACTGTTTCTAATAGCATTTATAAAACGGATGTTTTCTACTTCTTCTCCGTGAGTATATTCTTCATAGTCAAAAGGTTTGTAAACATCATCTAGTTCTCCGCTGTAAGTTGGTTCAATTTCAGGTTCGGCATTTGCCATTGCCCAATGTTCATCGATTTCCTTTTTGATTTCAGCATGAAGCTGTTCGTCGAACTCAGCAGTTAAGATTCCGTTTTCGGTCAAATATTTTCTGTAATTGGTCACTGGATCTCTCAGTTCCCATTGATCCATTAAGTCTTGAGGAACATATTTTGTACCACTCGCCTCTTCATGCCCTCGCATTCTAAAAGTTTTAAATTCCAATAAAACCGGACGCGGATCTTCCTGCATTTCCTTTTTCAGCTGAGACAGTTTATTGTAAACTTCCACAATATTATTTCCGTCAATAATCCAGCTTTCAATTCCGTAGCCAATTCCTTTATCAGCAAGATTTTCGCAAGCGTATTGCTCGTTTGTTGGTGTCGAAAGTCCGTAACCATTATTTTCAACAATAAACATTACAGGCAATTTCCAAACGGCTGCAATATTTAGAGCCTCGTGAAAATCTCCCTCGCTTGTTGCGCCTTCGCCCGTAAAAACGGCAGTGATTTTTTTATTGTCTTGTAGTCTATTCGCTAAAGCAATTCCATCAGCAATTCCTAGCTGCGGACCCAAATGCGAAATCATTCCAATAATATTGTATTCTTGGGTTCCGAAGTGAAAACTTCTGTCGCGGCCTTTTGTAAAACCATTTGCTTTTCCCTGCCACTGCGAGAATAAACGATGGAGCGGAATTTCTCTTGTTGTAAAAACTCCAAGATTTCGATGCATTGGAAGTATGTATTCTGATTGGTCTAAAACAGCAGTAACACCAACAGCAATAGCCTCTTGCCCTATTCCTGAAAACCATTTGGAGACTTTTCCCTGACGAATCAAGATGAGCATCTTTTCTTCAATCAGTCTTGGTTTTAATATTTTTTTATATAAATCTAATAATTGAGCGTCAGTGAGGTTTTGTCGGTAAAAAATCATGTAATTTTTTGTTTTTTAGTGTTTCAAATATAACAATTTGCGTTAATTTTATTGGTTTTGAAAATAAAATTTTAATTCGAAGCTAGCTTTTAATGCCTGAGCGTAAGATTATTTTCTAAAATATTCTATACCTTTGTTAGCGAAAGGTACTTATGACACCTTTCTTTCTTTAAATAAAAAATGTAAAGTATGCAAAACATTCCTAGTGTAGACTTACGTGATTTCCTTTCGGACGACCCGAAACGTAAACAAAAATTTGTAAATGAAATCGGCAGTGCATTTGAAAACATTGGCTTCGTAGCCTTAAAAGGTCATTTCCTTGATGATCAATTGGTGAACGAACTTTATGGTGAAATTAGAAATTTTTTCGCCTTGCCAATAGAAACTAAGCATAAATATGAAATCCCTGGAATTGGCGGACAAAGAGGTTATGTTTCTTTTGGAAAAGAACATGCTAAAGGCCGTAAAGAAGGAGATTTGAAAGAATTTTGGCATTTTGGTCAATACGTTGACAAAGATTCAAGATGGGCTTCTGAATACCCAGACAATGTTGAAGTTACCGAATTACCACGATTTAATGCAGTTGGTAAAGAAGCGTATCAAAAACTAGAAAAAACGGGTGTTTATGTTTTAAGAGCTTTGGCTTTACATTTAGGTTTGGATGAGTTTTATTTTGATGAATATGCAAAAGAAGGAAACTCTATTTTAAGACCAATTCACTACCCTCCTATTACTTCTGAGCCAGAAAATGCAATTCGTGCAGCGGCTCACGGCGATATCAACTTGATTACATTGCTGATGGGAGCTCAAGGTAAAGGATTACAGGTTCAAAATCACGATGGTGAATGGATTGATGCTATTGCTGAAGACGATGAATTAGTAATTAATGTTGGAGATATGTTGTCTCGACACACAAACAATAAACTAAAATCTACAATTCACCAAGTGGTAAATCCGCCGAGAGAATTGTGGGGAACTTCACGTTATTCAATTCCGTTTTTCATGCACCCAGTAAGCGATATGCGTCTGGACTGTCTAGAAAACTGTATTGATGCAGAAAATCCAAAGAAATTTGAAGATATTTCTGCGGGTGAATTCTTGTACGAACGTTTAGTAGAATTAGGTTTAATTAAAAAATAAACTTTTTAATTCAATATTATAAATTCCAAATTCCAAACTCGTATTGGGATTTGGAATTTAATTTTTTATATTTATTCGAATTTATTTTTAGCATAAAATTTTATGGATTTAAAAGATCAATTAAAAAATTTATTTCCAGATCACGAAGAATCGAATGAACCTGAGCAGATTGAAGAACAAGAACATGTTCTTTATGTTCAGAAAGAGCCAATGATCTGTAAATTTGAAAAAAGAAAAGGAAAAGCAACAACCATAATTGAAGGTTATGAAGGCTCAGACGAAGATTTCAAAATCTTAGCCAAAGAAATCAAAACCAAATTAAGCGTGGGCGGAACTTTTAAAGACGCTTCGATCATAATTCAAGGCGATTACCGCGATAAAATTATGGCAATCTTAAAAGAAAAAGGATTTAAAACCAAAAGAGTCGGAGGGTGAGAAATTTTAGATTTCTGATTTTAGATTTTAGATTAGAAACCTTTGAACATTTGTTTCTTAGAACCTCAGAACCTTAAAAAGAAAAAAATGATACAATCTTCAGAATTGATATTAAATCCAGACGGAAGCGTTTACCACTTAAACCTTCGTCCAGAACATATAGCACACGACATTATTTTTGTTGGTGACCAAAATAGAGTAGAAAAAATCACTCAGTTTTTCGATTCAATCGAACATTCTGCTCAAAAAAGAGAATTTAAAACTCAAACCGGTATTTACAAAGGCAAAAGAATTTCTGTTGTTTCTACAGGAATTGGCCCTGATAATATTGATATTGTGTTGAATGAACTTGATGCATTAGTCAATATTGATTTGAAAACGCGCCAACCAAAAGAAAAATTGACTTCTTTGAATATTATTCGAATTGGAACTTCGGGTTCGTTACAAGAAGATATTCCAGTTGATAGTTTTGTAATGTCTAAATTTGGTTTAGGATTAGACAATATGCTTCGCTCCTACTTAATTGATGACGTTTCTATTGCAGAAATTGAAGATGCATTTGTAAAACATACCAATTGGGATCCTAAAAAAGGAAAACCTTATGTTATAAAATGTTCTGAAACCCTAGAAAAATTAATCGAATCTGATCGAATTTTTAAAGGAATTACAGCAACAGCCGGCGGATTCTACGGTCCGCAGGGTAGAGTTTTGCGTCTGAATATTCAAGATGAAGAATTGAATAATAAAATGGATAATTTTAGTTTTAATGAAACTAAAATCACTAATTTAGAAATGGAAACAGCAGCAATCTACGGGCTTTCTGCGCTTTTAGGACACAATGCTTTATCGCTTAATGCTATCATTGCAAATCGTGCCAGCGGAACTTTTAGTGAGGATCCGTACAAAGCAGTAGATGAATTGATTGCGTATACATTAAATAAACTGGCAGAGAAATAATTAGATAATTGAGTTAATTAGAAAATTAGTCAATTATAAATTAAATGATTTTAAAACCGACGATAAATTCAAATGCATTTAAGAGTTGCGCGACACACAAATAATTTAAAAGAAATTGAAAATTTCTACGTCAATGTTTTAGGATTTGAACGTTTAGGAGGTTTTCAGAATCATAATAATTATGACGGCGTGTTTATCGGGCGACCAGATTTAGACTGGCATTTTGAATTTACGCAATCTGAAACGAAGGCAGTTCATGTTTTTGATGAAGATGACCTATTGGTTCTTTATCCAGATACAATTCGAAAATACAATTTGCTGTACATTCAAATTATGGATCATAATATTGAATTTATTAAAGCTGTAAATCCTTACTGGAATGAAAATGGAAGAATGTTTCTTGATCCAGACGGTTATCGCATCGTAATTTCGCCTTTAAAAGCAACAAAATTAAATTAAAGAATGGAACAGGAAACTCATAAAAAAATACTATTTAAATACTATAGTGATTATCTAGACGAAGTAGTATCTGAAACCATGTGGGCAGAAATTATAGATTTGGAGAAAGGTCTTTTTAAACTGGATAATATTCCATTTTTCGGGCCTTTGATTGCTACAGACGACATTTTTTATGCAGAATACGATGAAAAAGAAGAGCGTTTTATGCATCGAAAAACAATTCAGAATTCTGGAAACTCAATTGTTCAAATTGCTATTCTGGAAAAAGGGTTTGACAAAGAAATTATCCGAGACAAATTAAAGGCAATTAATTGTTTGTCGGAAGGTTTGAATGAAACTTTTTTTGCTGCAGAAATAGCCAAAGATGTAGATTATTCTTTGGTAAGAAGTCTTTTGAACGAATATGAATCTCAAGAAATTATCGAATTTGCAGAACCTTGCCTTTCAGAAAAACATAGGGCAGATTTATTAAAAAACTAAAAGTAAAAGCTTAATTTAACACATAAAAACATAGTGTCTATTTACTAAAAAAGAAGACAGAGAGAAAAATATTTCTTTCACATAGTTTGCTATGTGCATTCAAATGAGTGAAACACCTTTTTTCAGTTTGCTAAAACTATGTTTCTATGTGTTAAAAAAATTGAGTAACAAAACAAGACTAACCATACCTTATATATTTAGATTACGCATACGCATACCAAGCAACTTAACTTAAACTTAAAATAAATGAAAACTGTCAAAATTGCGGGTGTTCCGGAACACTTCAATTTGCCGTGGCATCTCTGTATTGAAAACGGCGAATTTGAAGAAGAGAACATCGACTTACAATGGACAAATGTTCCTGAAGGCACAGGAAAAATGTGTCAAATGCTTCGCGACGGAGAAACAGATCTAGCTGTTATACTGACCGAAGGAATTCTAAAAGATATCTCGGCCGGCAATCCGAGTAAAATTGTTCAGATTTATGTGCAATCTCCTTTAATCTGGGGAATTCACGTTGATGCAAAATCTGATTTTCAGACACTTAAAGATCTTAAAAACAAAAAAGCGGCTATTTCTAGACTTGGTTCAGGATCGCAATTAATGGCTTATGTAAATGCCAATGAGCAAGGCTGGCAAATGGACGATCTTGAATTTGAAATCGTAAACACGATCGATGGCGCTGTTGATGCTTTGACCAATAAAAAAGCCGATTATTTTATGTGGGAACGTTTTATGACGAAACCTCTTGTAGACAAAGGCATTTTTAGAAGAATTGACGACTGCCCTACTCCTTGGCCTTCTTTTATCATTGTCGTGCGCGATGAGTTCTTAAAAAAGAATGCTAAAACGGTAGAAACCATTCTTAAAATAATCAACAAAACAACCGTTGATTTTAAAGAGATTCCAGAGATTGACAAGAAATTATCGAAGCTGTTTAACCAGAAAGCCGAAGATATTAAAGAATGGCTGAAACTGACGCAGTGGTCACAGAAAAATTTGACAGAAAAATCATTTAATAAAATTCAAAATCAATTATTTGATCTGGGAATTATTGATAAAAAAAGTATTTTTGTAGAAACAGTAAAAGCATTGTAAATACTGCTTTTTGATTCGTATGATGAAATTCCCTAAAATTGACTTACCGTATTTAAAATCCAAGCTGCAGGTGAAATCACCGTGGGACAGGATTATTATAATGCTGTTGAGCCTTTTAATTACCATACCGATTTTCATCATACTGCATCAAAATTTAATCGATTTAGAATGGGCATTCAATCTAGATCGCGTATTCATCTTTATTTTTGTTTTTACCGCAGTATTTTTTCTTCTGATGTATCTCAGAACGATAATTATTTTGTGCGTTGCCGTTTATCTTTTAATTCTCTTTTACGGATCTGTGATTGGAAATTATGGTTTTAGCGAAATCTCAGAAGATTACAATTCGATGATTTATACAATGTCAGACAATCCGTATCCGCAAGATATTATTGTAGCAAAACTGCTTCCGTTTCCCAATAAAACAAAGATTATTAATGCTATAGAATACCAAAATCCCAAAGTGCGAAACTTTGCTATTATGGCAACAACCAAACATTTTAAAGGAATTAGAGGCTATTCAGATTATCGAACCATTATTCAGTGTTTTGCTGTTTTTAAAGAAATAAACGGCAGATGGAATTATGTTAACGATCCAAAAGAAGGTGATTACATCGCAACCGCCAGCGAATCTTTAGAGTATTTCTCTGGCGATTGCGACGATCACTCTATCTTGATGGCCGCCGCCATACGCTCTATCGGCGGAACTCCGCGCCTTATTCATACCAAAGGGCATATTTATCCAGAAATTTTAATTGGTTCGATGATTGATTTGGAAAAAGTCAATTATCTGATCAAAAATGTTCTTTTTACAAAAGAAAGCTACGGTAAAAAACTGCATTATCACATAGACGAGCGCGGTCAAGTCTGGATGAATTTAGATTATACAGCAACTTATCCTGGAGGACCGTTCATGTATGAGGAAATTTTAGGAGCTTTGACTCTTAATTAATCCATCTTAAAAAGCATATTAGACAAATTTTAGCTCCATTTTAGGTTTGTTTATAAAATGCTGGTTATCAGTTAAAGTACCGAAAACAGAGACTTTCCGAATTAAAAGCAATTCAAATTAAGAAGTAAAAAAAATCTTTATAAATATTTGATACCTAATATTTTAATATCATTTTTTTTTGTAACTTTTTCCTGTTTAACTTTTAATCTCAAAATCATGAAAAACTCAAAATTATTTACTCTCGTAATTGCCATTGCTGTCGTACTATTGGTTTCATGTCATAATAAAAGAAACAAACTAGTAAATTCATGGAAAGTTAGCGCTGTCGAAGCTAAAATGCCTCTTTCGGATTCTGCTAAAAACGCAATTCTAACCAATGGAATGCTTACTTTTACAGAAGATGGGCATGTTACAGGATTCCTGCTTCGTGAAATTACCGACGGAACTTATGCTTTAACAAAAAAAGGAAAAAGCCTTGTTATTAAAGATGAAGTTGGTACTCCTTATCCTTGCGAAAGTACTATAACAGAGGATAAATTAATTTTAGATACCAAAGAAGCCAAACTAACATTTGATAAAATTTAAACGAAGAATTATATTCTAATTCGATACAAAAAACCATTCTTTATAATTGTAGAGAATGGTTTTTTGATTTTTTAAGCGAAAATAAATACCTTTGCAACTCTTAAAACAAGCAGCGCTTTATGTGAAAAATAATTTCTTTCAGGAAAATTTAGAAGCATCTACAATATGTGGAGGCTAGAATATTTATCTATAAAAGAAAGGAATTATGCTTATTCTTCAAAATATCTCCTATCAGCATGAGAATAAAGACATGCTGTTTCAAAACATTAGTTTTACACTCAACAATCAAGACAAAACCGCTTTAGTCGGCAATAATGGTGTTGGAAAATCAACTTTATTAAAAATTATTGCAGGCGACTTAACTGCTTTTTCAGGGCAGATTATCCAAGATTCAAAGCCCTATTTTGTTCCGCAATTGTTTGGTCAGTTTAATGATCTTACCGTTGCTGAAGCTTTACGTATAAAAGAAAAAATAACTTCACTTAAAGAAATACTTGAAGGTATTGTAACCGAAGAAAATCTTCAATTATTAGATGATGACTGGACTATAGAAGATCGCTGTACTGAAGCTTTGTCGTATTGGCAACTACATGATTTGGATTTGAACCAGAAAATGGAAACCTTAAGCGGTGGACAAAAAACAAAAGTCTTTCTGGCAGGAATTATGATTCATGAACCGAGTTTAATTTTGCTAGACGAACCGAGCAATCATTTAGATTTCGCTGCCAGAACATTGCTATATGATTTTATAAAATCGACAACAAGTACGCTTTTAATTGTAAGTCATGACAGAACTTTGCTCAATCTTTTAAATAAGACATTAGAAATGTCTAAAAATGAAATTTCGGTTTATGGCGGAGGTTATGATTTTTACAGCGAACAAAAAAAGATTGAAAACAATGCTTTAGAACAAGATGTTCAAAGCAAAGAAAAGGCATTGCGGAAAGCCAAAGAAAAAGAAAGAGAAACGATTGAACGTCAGAACAAATTAGATGCTCGAGGCAAAAAGAAACAGGAAAAATCGGGTGTCGCCAGAATTATGATGAATACGCTTCGAAATAAAGCCGAAAACAGCAGTTCAAAACTTAAAGATGTTCATACCGAAAAAATCAATGGCATTTCTGAAGATTTAAGACAGTTGCGTTCTTCTCTACCCGCAATCGATCAAATGAAGTTTGGGTTTAATAATGCTTCTTTTGTAAAAGGGAAAACGCTTTTTAAAGCTTCGGATCTCAATTATAATTATGATCAAAAATTTCTTTGGAATGAAAATCTCAATTTTGAAATTCTATCGGGCGATCGTCTCGTGATAAAAGGATTGAATGGTTCGGGAAAAACAACTTTAATCAAAATTATTCTAGGAGAGTTGAGTCCAACGAAAGGGCAAATGACTTCATTAGCAAAAAAAGCAATTTATATCGATCAGGATTATTCTTTATTAAATCAGAATCTTAAAATTTACGAGCAAGCTCAGGTTTTTAATGATTGTGGTTTGGAAGAACATGAAATAAAAATGAGATTGAATCGCTTTTTATTCTCCAGAAATGATTGGGGTAAACCTTGCAATGCTTTAAGCGGAGGCGAAAGAATGCGTTTAATGCTTTGCTGTCTGACCATTAGCAACGATTCCCCAGAGATTATAATTTTGGATGAACCGACAAACAATTTAGACATTCAAAATATTGAAATCCTGACGGCGGCAATCAATGAATATCAGGGAACTTTAATCGTGATTTCACACGATCAATCCTTTCTGGAGCAAATCAATATCCAAAAAAGTATTTTACTTTAAAAAAATAGAAAAAACTAGCGTCAGACCTATCTTGGCACTAGTTTTTCAATTTCGTTGCAAATCAAATCGGGCTCTTGAAGCGTGATATAGTGTCCACTTTTTGAAGCAAAAACTTGATTGCTGTTTGTGGATAGCTTTAATAAATCGGTTTGTAATGCATTATGGATACCTAAATATTCTTTTTCCAGTTTTTTGTCTCTAGCACCTTCTACTCCAACTGGGTATTTAGCAGTAATTATAGTTAACGGAATTGAACCAAAGTCATTGATTTCAGAAGCTTCTTTCATCAATTTATCGTCATTTTCAAGCTCTGCCATCATTCCGTCAAAAATGCGGTAGAAATAGTTTTTAACGTTTTGATTGAACCAATGTTCTTTTGGAACAGCGCCTGTAAAAGCAGTACTGCTATATAAAATTCTAATAAGCCCAATTTCATTTAAAAAACTTAAAAACTTTCTTGGCGGTGGCTGAACAGAATTTCTTAAGGCTTCTGATGATTTTTCGAGCTGTTTAGGATGCGAAACATCAACAAAAACAATTCCTGCCAAATCTTTATTATTTTTTCGAATAAACAATCTTGGCGTGATTCCGCCAAAAGAATGTCCGATTAAAATGTACGGCTTGGGACAATTGGTTTGTTTCAAAATCGTTTCTAAATCATCCGAATATCTTTTTAGTGAGATATCTTTAGAAGGATCGCTCCACAAAATTCCAGCTTTATCGTAAGATATAGTAGTGTATTTTTTAGAAAGTTTCTTCTGAATATCCTGCCAATGCAAATGATCTCCTCCTAAACCAGATTCAAAAATTATGGTGCAAGGACCGTTTCCTAGCTTTTTATAATGAATTTTTCTTCCGTTAATTTCTACAAATTCTTTTTCATCGGGACTTTTATTATCAAAGTAAAAACGGGCAATTTGTTCAAATAGAAATCCGATAAGAATTAGAATTAAAAGTGCAATAAATAATCTTTTAAATATTCTGAGTAGCTTTTTTGCCATTATATTGTGTTTAAAATATATTCTGAAGGCATCAAAAATAGTTTTATTTTATTAAAATTCAAAACTATTTATAATTATTCTAAATAATATTTTTACTTTTATAACTTTTAATTTATAGCCAATTTTTTACATAAAAGCTGTAAATTGCAGAGAGGCTTTTTGAGAGCTATTTCTCCTCCAAAACAAACTGTTGAAAATCAGAACTTAACGTTTAATTAAATGTCTAAAACTATGAAACCAAAAAACAGATTTTTTCCTGCCCTATTAGCTTTAACATTATTAATAACCGAAACTGTACTGCCTTGTACAAGAATTGTTTACGAAGGATTGAACGGTACTATTATTACCGCACGATCAATGGACTGGCGCGGAGAGATTCCTGCCAATTTGTGGATTTTTCCCCGAGGAATTGAAAGATCTGGAGAAGTTGGAACTAGTTCTATTAAATGGAAGTCTAAGTACGGAAGCGTGGTAACCAGTTCGTGGGATATCGCTTCTTCAGACGGAATGAACGAAAAGGGACTTGTGGGCAATCTTCTATGGCTTGTAGAATCGCAATATCCTGCATTTGAAAAGAATGGAAAAGTGAAAGGTTTGGCCGTTTCTTTATGGCTGCAATATGTTTTAGATAATTTTTCGACAGTAGCAGAAACCGTAGCGGCATTAGAAAAGAACGATTTTGTAATTACTTCATCGCATATTCCGGGAACCAATATTTTTGCTACCGTACATCTTTCCATTTCTGATTCTAGCGGTGACAATGCTATTTTTGAGTATATAAATGGAAAGCTAGTAATTCACCACGATAGAAAATATGTTGCAATGACCAATTCTCCAATTTTCGATCAGCAATTGGCTATTAATGCGTATTGGAAAGGAATTCCTGGTACGATTATGCTTCCTGGAACCAACCGCGCGGCAGACCGTTTTGTAAGAGCTTCTTACTATATAGATGCGATTCCGAAAACTGATAACACTAGAACGGCTCTGGCAAGTGTTTTTGGTGTTATAAGAAATTGCTCTGTTCCTTTGGGAATTTCATCGGAAACAGAACCAAACATCTCTTCTACCCGCTGGAGAACGGTTGCAGACCAAAAAAATCTAGTGTATTATTTCGACAATGTTTTGAATCCGAATGTGATTTGGGTCGAATTCAGTAAGATTGATTTTAGCGAAAAGGGAAAAATTAAGAAACTTAGTCTAGCCAATAATGAAAACTATTCTGGAGATTCGCTGATAAATTTCAAAGAAACTAAGCCTTTTCAGTTTGCAGGATTAGATTAATCTTGAAAAGAGCAATTTATTCTAACTTGTAATTAAATTCAGATAAATTTATATATTTGAAAAATAATCCTAAATCTTTCCTAATTATGAAACATTTTTACTGTAAGGTCGCATTAAGTGCATTTTTTGCATTATTTCTTTATAGCTGTCAAAATGATGAAGCGACAGAAACACCAACTCCTGACCAGCAATCTAAGGTGTTATTCTCTGTAGATTTTGGTAATGCCTACACTGGCGATATCAAAGGTTATCTTGCAGCCTATACTCCTGAAGGCGAATTGTTGAATTACGGCAGTTTAGGTGATTCATTAAAATGGAATTTAAAAGGAAAATATAATGGAGATAAGATTGATATATTGTATTTTCAGATAGTTAATGGTATTACGATTCAGCATATAAAAAGTGTTCCTGTAGGCAAAACTTTTTCTAATAAACAGAATTTTGAGTTATATAAAGAAACATATCGTAAAACTTTTAAGATTAAAGTAGAAGACTTTGGAAAAAGAGATGATAATGCGCCAATGGAAAATGGATTCATGAGTACGGCTTATTTTGGCTATAGCGGTAACGTAACTTTTACCAGCCTAAAATGGAATAAAGTCGAAAATGGATACACTTATGCTGATGTTACTCTTACGAAAGGAAATGATGCTCAAGAAAAGAAATATGGATATCAGTTATTAATCTTCGACAAGAGCACCAACAAACCGTACGTGAAGTATTTAGATTTAGATACGCTTATTCAGAATTATCCTGGAGACAATGATGTTATTACCTTAAATAAAAGTGATTTTGTACCTACAGAGATTAAAGCTGTGGAAGTAAATGCAAATAATCTTCCGTATGAAAACATGTTTTTGTATACCTACAACAAACAAGCTGATAGAAGGGATATTGTTAGATCTTTTAATCATATTAATGAAGGGAAAAACATTTGGTACATAAGTAATAATCAAGAAGTGCCTATGAGTTTTTGGAGATTGGCTTATTCGGCAAAAGCTGGAAGTACTTCTTACGTCGCTGAAAGTAATAAAAAAGAGATTCCTTCTTCTGTTGTAATAAAAGAACTTCAAGGGCAAAGTGTAAGCAAAACTGGAGATCAATATACATTTAAACATGCTTCAGTTTTTCCAGACAAAACACTTTCGAGAACTTGTGTTTCATTTTATAAAAACAAATATGCTGCTAATAGCTTTACTTACATTCTCAATTTTAATGGTAAAGAAAGTGCAGGAAGCTCAACAATAAAACCTTTCAAAATTCCTAATACATTATTGGAAAAACATTCTAAATATAAAGAAGTAGATAAAGTAGAATGGACTATTGGAGATTACGCGCAAGTTTACGATAATAGACCTTCAGAAAACCCAACTTTAGATCTATTAAATGATTTGTTGTTGTGGAAAACAAATGGATATTCTGAAAATGAATATTTAACTGAATCTTATCAAATTAAGCTTTAAAAATAAGGAAAATCCCAATTTTTGAAATTCCAAATTCCAATTCTTTTAGTGTTGGAGTTTGGAATTTCTTTTTTGAAGTTTCTCCATTTTTTATTTTGCGCAGTCAAATGATTGCATTATATTTGCAGTCAAATAACTGCATAATGGAAATTAGAAGAGATGTTTTTCAAGCTATAGCCGATCCTACACGAAGAGCTATTTTAAGTTTAGTTGCTGTTCAGGCCATGACTCCTGGGGCAATTGCAGAGAATTTTAATTCGTCGAGACAGACGATTTCAAAACATATTCAAATTCTTAACGAATGCGAACTATTACATCAAACACAAAGCGGAAGAGAAATTTATTATCATTTAAATCCAGAAAAAATGAAAGAAATTGACCAATTTATCGAGCCATTTAGAAAAATGTGGGACGATCGTTTTAATAAGTTAGAAGCTATCATGAAAAACTATAAAAAATAAACCATGGAAAAGAAAACCAAAATTCACGCAGAAGACAACAGGCATGATCTTGTGATTACAAGAGAATTTGATCTGCCAGTAGAATTGCTATTTAAAGCTTATGTTGAACCTGAAATTGTGGCACAATGGATGGGAACAAAAGTATTGAAGCTTGAAAATAAGAAACATGGCGGATGGGAGTTTGAAACCAGCGATGCTAACGGAAATGTCGTTTTTAAAGCAAATGGTGTTATTCATGATTTTGTTCCAAACGAAAAAATAGTACGCACTTTTGAAATGGACAATATCAATTTTGCGCCTCAGTTGGAGTTTTTAGAGTTCGAAAAAATAACCGATGACACCAGCAAATTGACGATGCAGATCATATACAAATCGATTGAGCACAGAACAACGCAAATGAAACTGCCATTTGCTCAAGGTTTAAATATGGCACATAACAGACTAGAAGAAATTGTAACTAACCTAAAATAAAATAATCATGTCAAAAAGAAATAGAATTATTTATTGGATTGCCACGCTTTGGCTGGCACTAGGAATGACAGCAACCGGAATTGTACAGCTTATACCTGTAAAAGAAGAAGCTGAAATGATACAGTATTTGGGCTACCCGCTTTACTTTTTAACGCTTTTAGGCGTTTGGAAACTTTTGGGTGTTATTGCCATTTTAATTCCGAAATTTGGTTTATTAAAAGAATGGGCTTATGCCGGTTTCTTTTTTGCCATGTCTGGAGCGGTTGTTTCGCATTTAGCGGTCGGAGATGGCGTATCTGCCCTTTTCGGTCCAAGTTTATTAATTGTTTTAACTGTAACTTCTTGGTATTTCAGGCCAGAGAACAGAAAATGCACTTCTAATTAAAACTAAAGAACATGAAAAAACAACTGACAGCAAACGAGCAAGAAGAACTTTTAAGTATTCTTGAAAAACGTTTTGAGAATAATAAAAACCGCCATGAAAATCTGGAATGGGCAAAAATTGAAGCCAAACTAAAAGCAAATCCAGCAAAATTAGGATCGCTTGACGAAATGGAAAAAACTGAAGGCGAACCCGATGTTATTGGTTACGATAAAAACACAGATGAATATCTTTTTGTAGATTGTTCTGCTGAGAGTCCGAAAGGGCGCAGGAGTATTTGCTACGATCATGAAGCGCTCGAGAAAAGAAAAGAACATAAACCCGCTGACAGCGCTATAAATATGGCACAAGAAATGGGAATTGAAATTTTAAATGAAGAGCAATACAAAGAATTGCAAAAGCTAGGAAAATTTGATGCCAAAACTTCGAGTTGGATTTTAACTCCGCCAGAAATACGAAAATTAGGAGGCGCGATATTCTCCGATTTCCGATACAATACCGTTTTTGTATATCATAACGGTGCCGATTCTTATTACGCTGCGAGAGGTTTTCGAGGTTTACTACGAGTTTAAAAGTAAAAGACCTTCAAATTATTTTTGAAGGTCTTTTTTTATTCTCTTAAAATCTTTTCCATTTTTCTGCCTTTCGCAATTTCATCGACCAATTTGTCTAGATAGCGTAATTTTTGAATTAATGGATCTTCAATCTCTTCTACACGATAGCCGCAGATAACTCCCGTAATTTTAGAAGCATTCGGATTAAGTTCTGGAGCTTCAGCAAAGAAAGTCTGAAAATCTACTTTCTTTTCAATTTGTTCTTTAATTTGCGTGTCGCTATAACCTGTTAACCATTTAATTACAGTATCTAATTCTTCTTTCGTTCTTCCTTTCTTTTCGACTTTTTGAATGTATAATGGATATACGCTAGAAAATAGTATTTTGTAAATTCTTTCTGTGTTCATGACAATATGATTTTACTTAAGTCGGTTGTGTAAATATAGCTTAAAACCATAAAAAATGAAAATGCAAGCATTTATTTAATACCTTAGATTCAACTAAAAAAGATCAATTTTAGAAATTTTAAATAGTTATTTCTATGGAAAATCAAGATGATAAAACACCAAAAGTAATTGGAATTGGAGGCATTTTCTTTTTTTCGGATAATCCAAGTGAAACCAAAAATTGGTATTCTAAAAATTTGGGATTAGACGTAAACGATTGGGGTTCGACTTTTGAATCGAGAGATTTAGAAAATCCTGATCAGGTAAATTCATTGCAGTGGAGTCCTTTTCCAAAAGGAGACGATTACTTCTCTCCTTCCAAAAAAGATTTTATGATCAATTACCGTGTTCAGAATATTGAAGGACTTGTAGCTCAATTAAAAGAAAATGGCGTTACTATTCTTGATAATATCGAAACTTACGATTATGGTAAGTTTGTACATATAATGGACGCTGAAGGCAATAAAATTGAACTTTGGGAAGCGGTTTAATAAAATCAAAAACTCCATTATTTCTAATGGAGTTTTGGTTTTATACGTTTTTTTTAATTCCAAATTTCATTCATTTCGGTCAAAATAATTGGTTTTCCTTCTGTAACTACGATGGTATGTTCGTGCTGAGCCATAAAACCGCCTTTGTTTCCAACCATTGTCCAGCCATCTTTTAAGGTTTCGGCAAAAGTTGAAGCCGTAGAAATAAAAGTTTCAATAGCCACTACAGAATTCTTCTTAAATCTCGTTTGGTTAAAGCGATCTCTGTAATTCGCAATTTCGTGCGGCGCTTCGTGAAGACTTCTCCCTACTCCATGTCCCGTTAAATTTTTAATGACTTTATAGCCTCGTTTTTTCGCTTCAGTTTCAATTAAAAATCCGATATCAGAAATACGGACTCCGCCTTTTATGCTATGAATTGCTTTATATAAAATATCTTTAGAAGCCTCAACCAGTTTTTGGTGTTCATTTACATCAGAACCAATTACGAAAGATCCTCCGTTATCTGACCAAAATCCGTCTAACTCTGCAGAAACATCAATATTAATTAAATCGCCTTCCTTCAAGATTCTTTTCTCAGATGGAATTCCGTGGCAAAATTCGTTATCAACACTAATGCAAGTCCAACCAGGAAATCCGTAAGTTAGAAATGGCGCAGATTTCGCTCCCAGATCATTCAAAATTTGACCTCCATAATCGTCCAATTCTTTTGTAGACATTCCGGGTTGGGCAAATTTTCTCATTTCTTTTAAAGTAAAAGCGACTGCTTCACTTGCTTTTTTCATTCCTGCTAATTCGGCTTCTGTAGTAATTGACATTGTTTTGTATCTTGAAATTAATAACAGGCTAAATTTACCACTTTTCTAGTAAAACAATAGTTATTAAAATGATAAAAACCTTCCAAAATCAATGACTTTGAAAGGTTTTTTGTTTTTTACCATGGACTTTCCTCGCTTTCATCTTCAATATCTGGACTGAAAAATTTTCCAGTTGGTCCATCTTCGTCAACCAAAGTATGTTTTATAATAAAAGTGGCAGCTTTTTCTACACTTTGCGGTCCACTGTGATGATTAAAATCGGTTGCTGTATAGCCAGGATCAATTGAATTTACTTTGAATTTCAGATCCTTCAGTTCATGAGCTAAAGTAACCGTAAATGCGTTTAGAGCCGTTTTTGAAGAAACATAGGAAACGGCTTTTATGGCATAATATTTCCAAGCTGGATCGCTGTGCAAAGTCAGAGAACCTAATCCCGAAGTAATGTTGCTGATTCTAGGACTATCAGATTTTTTCAATAATTCCATGAAAGCCTGCGTAACGCTTATCACCCCGAAGAAATTCGTATCAAAAACTTTTTGAATGCTTTCTACCGAAGTTGTAGATGCATCTTGCGGAGTATCTCCCAGAATTCCAGCATTATTAATCAGAATATCCAATTTGCCTTGCTCCTTTTCTACTGTATTTTTTGCTGCTAAAACGCTTTCTGCATTGGTAACATCAATTTGAATGGCTTGAATGTTTTGAAATCCATTTCCATTCAATTCTTTTACAACTTCTTCTCCTTTTGCAAGATCACGCGTTCCTAAATAAACGAACAATCCTTTTGCTGAAAGCTGTTTAGCCGTTTCTAAACCAATGCTTCTATTTGCGCCTGTAATTAATACTGTTTTCATTTTTATCTTTTTAAATTATCTGAGGCAAAGTTGCATCGATTAAAAACAAAAACATTTGCCATATGGCAAAAAGCGATTTTTAACGAATATTTTTTCGAATTCTGCTTAAAGAAGATTGCGTAATTCCTAAATAAGAAGCCAAATATGAAAGCGGAACTCGATTAATTACTTTTGGAAACATTTCCATAAAAGATAAATAACGTGTTGTAGCGTCTTCTGAAACCAGCGGACTTCTTCTTGCCACTTTCTGAATCAAAGCTTTTGAAGTGATTTTATGTACAATTGTGTCCCAGCCTACGATCGTGTTAAGTAATTCTTGCCAATCGGATTTAGAAAACACGATAACTTTGCAATCTGTAACGGCTTGCACATAAGCAGACGAGCAGATATTGTTGTCGAAACTTTCTAAGTCAACAACCAAATTATTTTCGTCGATAAAGTATTTTGTAATTTCTTCGCCCTTGTTGTTGTAGTAGCAGACACGCATTATGCCATCTACGATAAAACCAACTTCAGCAGCTATTTTTCCGGCCTCAGAAAAATAGTCTTCTTTTTTGATTTCTTTTTCTTTGGCTTTCGTCAAAATCAAATCAATCTGCTGCTGATTTAAATTGCCAAACTGTAATATGTAATTTACTAATTCTTTCATGCACGAAAGTTAGTCATAAGTTTTTATTGAGAATTTGTCTTATGGCAAAAAATACTATAGATATATTTATATTAGCGGATATAAAAACAAACAATGAAATTAATTCTACAGCTTCTATTTTTATTTTTTATCAATCTTGGATTTAGTCAGGATTATAGAGAGGCATCAATAATTTTTAATGACAACAGTTCTATTGAGGGCTTTGCTGAAATTAAAAATAATGCCATTTATTTTAAAGTAAAACAAGAAGATAAAGCAGATAAATGGAGTTATGACTTTGCAAAAGGATTAGTTTTTTCTGCCTATGGATTTTCTGAAAAGTATGAATACGTTGAATTTGAACATTCAAAACCCAAGTTACTTCAAGTTATTGAAGAAGGAAATGTAAATCTTTATCGATATGCAAAAGCTTATTATAGCGGCAGAGATACAAATATATCAATTGGAAAATTACCTTCTGATGAAGATATTGTTTGGGCTACGACAGAAGCATTATATGTAAAACGAAAAAATGAACCATATGCTACAGATATTGAGTTTAGTTTTAATATAAGAGCAAAAAAATACTTTGGCGATTGTAAAAAAGTCATAGAAAGAATTAACAACAAGAAATTTACCAAAAAAAACATTAAAGATATGGTCTTTTTCTATAATGAATATTGTGGTTCAGACGACGAATAATTGATTAAACTACATTCCTGGCCAATACAAAAAATTAAATTTATGTCCATCTGGATCTGCAAAGCCAAAAGTATAGCCGACTTCAAAGTTTTCTGGCTCGGAGTAAATCGTTCCGTTTATTTCTTTTATTTTTTCATACCAAAGATCTACTTCTTCTACACTGCTTGCAGACAAAGAAAATACAATTTCGTTATCGATTGCTGTGTTGGAGAGTTTTCCTTTTACAGCATCTTCCAGTCGTTTTGGAGCGAAAAAATTAATTACAAAATCATTTTCTCCAAAAACAAAACTTACCAATTCTTTTGTTTCGGTTCCGTTTTGTTTAAAACCTAGAGCGGTATAGAATTGAATTGTTTTCTGTATATCGTTACAAACCAAATTGGCCCATATCATTTTAGTGATCATAATTTTAGTTTTTTGATTTGTAACTAAGTTACTAAATAAATTCCTTAAATGTTGGCAAGAGAATCTTTACGCTATTGATTTATTTTCTTGTATAAAAGTTTTTAAATTAATTTTAGCTGAAAGCGTTATTCTTTGTAAGGTTTTTCTAAATTTAGACTCTCAATATTGTATTGAAAGAAAAAATAGATCTCTATGAAAATTTTTAAGCCTTTTTCTTTTTTGCTTACGATACTCTTAACAGGCTGCGTCGGAAACATGAATCCGACCGGTGGAAATTCAGCGCCAAATTATCCCTTTTTTATAACCACAGAACCTTTAATAGTAAAGAAAATTCAAGTTCCAGTAGGAACAAAATTGGTTTATGAAGAAAGCTTTTTTAATGAAGGAAAAATGGAACATAAATTAAGCGAAGAAAAATTGACTGCAATTGAATTTCCTGATCGAAAAGAATTAATTTGGGGCGGTGTTCCTGTGAAATCTATTGATAAATTTTTCAATTCAGAAATGCACGGTTATACCGTTACGGCTGACTTTAGCAAATTGAGTGAAGATAAAAAAACTAAATTCTCAGAACTTTGGAAAAGCTGTAATGATGATTTAGGAATTACAATAAGAAACACTGACGATTGGTCTTTTAATAAACTGAATATTGCTGATATAGAAGACTGTAGCGTCAACAATCAGCGTTATTTTAAAGACGATATGAAGCAGCAGTCCTTTTTAAATGAAATGTATGCCGAATTGCAGAAAGTAAATCCCAAATAAATATACCATAACAACATGATCTTAGCTTTTGATACGTATTATTTTGACCAAAAAGCAAAAACAATCTGTCTTGAATTTGCAGAATGGAATGAAGATAAAAACTTTAAAATTCATTCTGAAACAATAGACAATGTGGAAGAATATATTCCAGGTGAATTTTATAAAAGAGAATTGCCATGCATTTTAAGTTTATTAAAACAAATTGACCTTTCTACTATTGAAGTTATTGTAGTCGACGGATTTGTTTATTTAGATGATGAAAACAAATATGGTTTAGGCGGTTATTTATATGAAAAACTAAACAAAGAAATTCCGATTATTGGTGTTGCCAAAACGAATTTTGCTTCTATAGAAAAGAATAAAAAAGCACTTTATAGAGGAGACAGCAAAAAAGCGCTTTACATTACTTCTATCGGAATTGATTTGGATGAAGCTTATAAAAAAGTAGAAAGCATGGCGGGAGAATTTAGATTTCCTACTTTGCTTAAAGAATTGGATAGATTGACGAAGGAAGAACAAAGCTCCTCAATTTAATGAGGAGTTTTTTTGCTATGATTCAACTTTAGGCGATTCTACAAAACGATGATATTCTTTGATTTTGTTTTTTAATCTTTCTGCTAAATAGTCATTTGCATCTTTCAATTCACGGTAAATCGTTTCTGCTTCTTCAATATATATGAGCTTTTTCTCATCATTCCAATAAAATGGCGGTTCGTAGAGATTACATATTCTATCGGCCATTTTAACTGCCCAAACTTCCTTTGGCTGTTGTTTTATTCTTCTTAAGCTGTCCAGCATTTTTTCAGATGAGCTTTCAATTTGGCTGTTTTTAGTCAATGCTAAAACTCCATCTGCCACTTCTTTTCCAAAAAGATCATTTATTTTTTCATAAGATATATCAGTGTCTTCAATGGTATCATGCAGCATAGCGCATTTTATGGACAAATCGGCATTTATAGAAGGCGTCAATTGAATTGCTTTTATAGTTTCAAAAACAACACTCCCAATATGATTTATATATTCAACTTGTTCTCCATCTTTTGACCCTCCATATTTCTGACTATTGTGCAGTCTAGAAACCAATTGCCATATTTTTTGTATTTCATCTATTGACCAATCTTTCTGCTCTTTCATCTATATTTTTTAAGTTTTTTATTGACTGTAATTTATTGATTTTTCTATAGATTTACAAGAGCTAAAGCTTTTTATTATATTTAAAATATATTTATGAGAGAATTTAATCTAACTCAGATTTACCAACCTTATTTAATAATCTGAAAAAAACATGAAACTAAAGTATATTATTCTTTTTAGCATCATTTATATTCAAAATTCTGTTTTTGGGCAGAATAATTTCTCCTTAAATCCTTTGGATGCCGTTTTTGAAACAGCAGATACAAAAAGTTTCTGGATAGCTTTTGATAAAATGGACAAATCAAAAGAAAATCCATTTTTGGAATACATGCAAAAAGGCTCTCCAGGTGTCAAAGCTTTTACAGAAAACAGAATAATCAACGCTGATTCTCTTTTTGCTGTTGTCAAGAAAAGAAAAGCTGATTATGAGCTTTCTAGACATGTGTTAGACAATATTTCTGCTAAAGAAAAGCGAGTTAGAGCTATTTATAGTGCATTAAAATATTGGTATCCAAATGCAAAGTTCCCTCCTATCTATTTTGTTTACGGAAGATTTAATTCGGGCGGAACTTCTGCTCCCGAAGGAATTATTATTGGAACTGAAAAACTTCAAAATCTGGACGGAATTTCTGGTTTAATTGCACATGAATTGATACATTATCAGCAAAATATACAAAGCACAGACATGCTCTTAAAATGGTGCTTGCTAGAAGGCGGTGCAGACTTTATTGGAGAACTTATTTCGGGAGATGCCATTAATGAGCTTTCGTACCAGTATGGAAATGAGAATAAAGATAAATTATGCCAAGAGTTTGTAACAAGATTGAAAAATACAGATAACCAAGATTGGCTGTACGGAACCTCAAAAAAAGACGATAGACCCAATGATTTAGGATATTGGATTGGCTACAAAATAACAGAAGCCTACTTCAACAATCAGCAAGACAAACGAAAAGCAATTGATGAAATATTGAATATAAAAGATCCATTGCAATTTTTAAAACAAAGCGGTTTTTTAGATGTTTATATTGCAAACTATCAGAAAGCTAACAAAGAAAACTATGTTGCATTTTTTAGATAATGAATCTTATAAAAGTTAGAAATGAACTTATCAAAAAAAATGAGCAGAAAGATTATATCTTTTTTGGTTGTAATAATAACTTTCTCTTGTAAAGAAGGTGATAAATCAATACCAAAAACAACAAATGATGCTGCTAAAACATTAAAAAATAAAGAGCTATCAGTTTATACAAAGTATAAATATCCCAATCCTGAAGGTGGAGAAATAACCATACAAAACAGTTTACCTAGAGGCGGAATGCAATATGCTGCTCCTGATGGTAAAAAATATATTTATGCAGTATTTTGGACCCGAATTATAAATGAAACAAATAATGCTTTTGAGTTGAAAATTAGCATTCCTGTAAACTCATACGAAATACCTTCTTTGCCTGGTCAATACTTTAAAATAGTAATTCCTTCAGATGAAATGACACTTGATAAAATTTCTAAGTTTAATTATGGATTGGAAAACTTAGAATCTTTCTTAGATACTAATATAAGTAAACCATCTTCGTTAAAAAGAACCATAGCTCTTAAACAATCAACTGGTTTTTATGTTGTAATGTTATGCATGGCTGAAGGCGCCAAAGGAACCTTACGAACAGAACTTTATTTAAAAGAACAAAATCTTTTTTATAGAATTAATGGAAAAGAAATTAGCTGTGGTAGCATAATAAAATAAGTTCTTAAAGTAAAATGCATAAAAACCTCCAAAATCAAATGACTTTGGAGGTTTCTTATTTGTGAACCACGATTTTTATTCTTTTTTAGTCCCTGTCCAAAAATAATTTTTATTACATTCTTTTGATATCAAGTCGGTTATATGTTTGCTTGTGTCTTTTAAAGATTTGTTGTTTTTCTTTTCAGAGAACGAAATAAGTAAATTAGGCTTTTCAAATTGGTGTATTTTTACAACTTTATTGTTTGTATATTTTAGATATAGCCTATTAATATATAGTTGCCTTTTATATGTTCTTCCGTTATTATGTGAAACTATCGTAATGTCATTTGCTCCAAGTTCAAAATTTTTTATTTCAGAAAATTGAACTTGAATTTTCCTAAAAAGATTCAATTTTATTTTTAAAACTTCTTTAGTATTTTCTATATAAAAAACATTCGATGTTGGCTTAATGAATGTCTCAAATGAAACAGATGCAAAATATAGGCCTACAATGAATAATATACCTGAAAATAAAAAAGCTAAACCTGTATTTAGATTAAATTCTCTGTCAAGTAGATTAATTGACAATTGGTAACAAATATAGAAAATAGCAACTGAAATGAGTAAATAACAAAAAATATAGTAATAATCATTTAGGCTTCTTCTATAATCAATTTTTAAATTTCCATTCTCAAATTTTTCAATAGAATAATTACCGATGTTATACTTCATTTTTTTAGTTGTTGCTTTTTTTGGTTGTTTTAAAATCCGATGCTAATGGGAATGCTTTGAAATAGCTGAGCTAATATATTAGTTTTTGAAAAATATTAGGCATAAAAAAACTCCTTAATTTCTTAAGGAGTTTCTTGGTGGGCGATGATAGCTTGTTCCGATTCATCGGAAGGTTCGAACCCCCGACCACTTCCGATGTTAATCGGAATGCTCTGAACCAGCTGAGCTAATATATTAGTTTTTGAAAAAAAAAGACATAAAAAAAACTCCTTAATTTCTTAAGGAGTTTCTTGGTGGGCGATGAGGGGTTCGAACCCCCGACCCCCTCGGTGTAAACGAGGTGCTCTGAACCAGCTGAGCTAATCGCCCTATTTTACTAGGTTGCTATCGTTTGTGATTGCGAGTGCAAATATACAGCTAGATTTTATATTTCCAAGCCTTTTTTTGAAAAATGTGAAAAATAATTTTGATAAAACATTTAGAAATCTATTTATCAAGGAATTAAAAAATAAAAGAAAATACGATTTTCTTAAATTTAGTTAAAAATCATATCCTTCAAGGGTAATTCGACATAATCTTTTTGTATTCACTTGCTATAGTCATACCTTTGCGTACCTTAATTGTATATTCAAATGGCAAGATTTCAAGAAAATGATTTACCGAAAGCTAAATTAAACTCTAACTCCATTCAAAAAGCACTTCGAATTTTTAAATATGCTAAAAACCACAAATGGAAATTTTTCCTAGGTTTGATTTTCCTTTTTTTAACCAGCGCCACTGCCCTAGCCTTTCCTAAATTGATGGGAATGCTGGTAGATTGCGTTACTAATAAAGACCTTTCTAGAGCCAACGAAATAGCACTTGGTTTGATGGCGATTTTGGTTCTGCAAGCTGTTTTCTCTTTCTTTAGAATTTCATTATTTGTAAATTTTACAGAAAACTCTCTTTCTAATATTCGTTTTGCCTTATATGAGAACTTAATAAAGTTGCCAATGTCGTTTTATTCTCAAAAACGTGTTGGTGAATTGAATAGTAGAATTAGTGCTGATATTTCGCAATTGCAAGATACTTTCAGTACAACGATAGCGGAGTTTCTGCGTCAATTTATCTTGATTATTGGAGGTTTTGTAATTTTAGGAAGTATTAGTCCAAAACTGACTTTAATGATGTTGGCAA
Source organism: Flavobacterium sp. 38 (assembly GCF_057799715.1). Lineage (NCBI taxonomy): Bacteria > Pseudomonadati > Bacteroidota > Flavobacteriia > Flavobacteriales > Flavobacteriaceae > Flavobacterium > Flavobacterium sp. 38. Next base: position 196,642 of record NZ_JBYNWZ010000006.1, read on the forward strand.
TTGTTCCTCTTGTAGCAGTTGCGGCTGTAATCTTTGGAAGATTTATTCGTAAATACGGAAAAAAAACTCAAGATAAAGTAGCCGAAAGCCAAGTTATTGTTGAAGAAACTCTACAAGGAATCAGCAATGTGAAGGCTTTTGCAAACGAATGGTACGAAATTCAGCGTTACAAAAACAAGATTAGAGAAATTGTGAAAATTGCCATCAAAGGCGGTCAATACAGAGGTTACTTTGCTTCGTTTATTATTCTATGCCTTTTTGGATGCGTTGTTGCTGTAGTTTGGTACGGAATCACCTTAACGATTAAAGGAGAAGTTGAAGGCGTTGGCGATCTGATCTCTTTTGTATTGTATACAACATTTATCGGTGCTTCCTTTGGCGGAATTGCCGAAATGTATGCTCAGATTCAAAAAGCAGTTGGAGCGACAGAACGTGTTTTTGAATTATTAGAAGAAACTCCAGAAGAAATTAATGCTAAGCCAAGAGCTACTGCTGTAGAAAAAATAAAAGGAAATGTGGCTTTTAAAAACGTTGCTTTTAGTTATCCCTCAAGAAAAGAAATTCAAGTTTTAAAAGATGTTAATTTCAATGCGGAATTCGGACAGAAAATTGCCATCGTTGGTCCGAGTGGCGCTGGTAAATCGACTATTTCTTCACTTCTTTTACGTTTTTATGACATCACTTCTGGAGAAATAGTAGTAGACGGTAAAAAGATTCAAGATTATGATTTGGAAGATCTTCGTGGAAATATGAGTATTGTTCCTCAAGATGTAATTTTATTTGGAGGAACCATTAGAGAAAATATTGCTTACGGAAATCCAAATGCTACAGAAGAAGAAATTATCGCTGCTGCAAAACAAGCTAATGCTTTTAATTTTGTTGACGGATTTCCAGAGAAATTTGAAACTTTAGTGGGAGAACGCGGCGTTAAACTTTCTGGAGGACAGCGCCAACGTATTGCAATTGCAAGAGCATTGCTTAAAAACCCGAGTATTTTGATTTTAGACGAAGCCACTTCGTCTTTAGATAGTGAAAGCGAAAAACTGGTTCAGGAAGCTCTTGAAGTTTTAATGGAAGGAAGAACAAGCATTATTATTGCGCACAGACTTTCTACCATTAGAAATGCAGATAAAATTTTAGTTCTAGATAACGGAAAAATTTCAGAAGAAGGAACGCACCAGGAATTAATAAACTTAGAAAATGGTATTTACAAGAATTTAAGTAATTTGCAGTTTAGCAATTCTTAAATAAATTCCAATTTTTTAAAATTCCAAATTCCAACAAAAAAGTCCAATTGCTTTGCAATTGGACTTTTTTATGATGGAAAATCTAAAATCTAAAATCTAAAATCTAAAATCTAAAATCTAAAATCTAAAATCTAAAATCTAAAATCTAAAATCTAAAATCTAGATTTATTTCCCTTTTCTGCGTTTGCGCTCCGCTTTAATCATAGATAATTCACGGCTAGTTTGACCAGCAACCGAAGTATTTTCTTCAGCACGGCGAATCAAGTAAGGCATAACATCTTTTACAGGTCCGAATGGTAAATATTTAGCAACATTATAACCGTTTTCAGCTAAGTTGTAGCTAATGTTATCACTCATTCCGTATAATTGACCAAACCAGATTCTAGAATCGTTTTTAGTAATTCCTTTCTGTGCCATCATTTCCATTAATTTGTATGAACTTAATTCGTTGTGAGTTCCTGCAAAAATGGCCATTTTATCGATATGCTCCAACATATATTGTACCGCATTATCGTAGTTCACGTCAGTAGCTTCTTTAGAAACACAAATTGGAGAAACATAGCCCTTTTCTTCCGCTCTTTTGTTTTCTTTTTCCATATAAGCCCCGCGAACCAATTTCATTCCGATATAGAAACCTTCTGATTTTGCAATTTCATGAAGCTTTTTCAAATAATCCAAACGATCCCAACGGTACATTTGTAATGTATTGAATATAATTGCTTTGTTTTTGTTGTATTTGCGCATCATTTCAGTAACCAAATCATCAGCAGCGTCCTGCATCCAGCTTTCTTCGCCATCAATTAATAAGGCAACATCATTTTTATGAGCTTCACTGCAGATTTTATCAAAACGAGCTACTACTCTATCCCATTCCGCTTGTTCAGCAGGATTAAGTGTTTGTTTTTCGCCCAATTTCTCATACAATTCGAAACGGCCTAAACCAGTTGGCTTAAAAACAGCAAACGGAATCGCAAGACGTTCTTTAGCAAATTCTACTGTTCTTAATGTCATTTCCAAAGCAGCATCAAACTGCTCCTCTTCTTCTTTTCCTTCAACAGAATAATCCAATACAGAAGAAACACCTTTTGTAAACATTTTGTCTACCACAGTAAGACAGTCATTTTCGTTTACACCACCACAAAAATGGTCAAAAACAGTAGCGCGTATTAAACCTTCTACAGGCAAATGTGCTTTGATAGCAAAATTAGTAACAGCAGTTCCAATTCTCACAAGAGGTTCGCTGTCAATCATTTTAAAAAGAAAGTAAGCTCTGTCAAGTTCTGTGTCACTTTTAAGTGAAAATGCAACCTGCGTGTTATCGAATATCTTTTCCATTAAGTTTATTTTTTATGCAAATATATAGACTGTTTTGAATATTGTTCACTAAAACATAGCATATTTTTTTAAATTATCAATCTGGCAAAATGAAAGTTTGGCTTAAAATGACAGAAAATATCCCTAATTTTGATTATTTTTGCAAAAAATACTATATCACGATGAAAGGAATGACAGTAAATGAGATTATAGATGAAACAAAAGCAGGTAAAAATATACCCGATTTTCTGATTTATTTTTTTATTATTTTACTTCTGTTGATAGATTTTATGCCTTATTTTAAGACTACAGAAATTATCAATATTCAATTTCTGTATTTGTCTTTTCTTAATTTATTGGCAGGGATATATTTGTATTTAAACAATGCTTTAATCCCCCCAACATTTTTTTCAATCTGGAAAAAAAGCCAATTTCTTAAAGTCTACATTATATTTTTAGTTCTCTGTGCTGCTAGTTTCTTTGTAGCTAAAAATACTTCTTTAGTTATTACAAAAATGACGCAATTATTAGTTGTGTTTTGTTTGTTTCTAAACCTTTCTATATTACTAAAAGACAAACTTCAGCTGTTTTTCAAAATTGTTTTTATAGTTGGTATTTTCGCCTTTTTACAATCTTGGCACGAACTGTGTCATTTTATAATTATTCCTAAAAGAGCCTCTATAATAGATCTCCTTACGAATATGAAAGGAAATACTGGAAATATCAATATCCTTGCAGCGAGTCTTAGTATTAAAGTACCATTTTTACTTCTCGGTATTGTACATTATAATGGTTTGAGAAAATATTTTTTACTATTCGCACTTTTTTCGGCAACAGCTGTCATTTTTTTAACAGGCGCGAGAACTGCACTTTTAGATTTGTTTGCAATATATACTGTGTATATCATTTATTTATTAAGAGAATACAAAGCTGTCAGAACTACTTTTACCAAAATCCTATTATTAATTATACCGACATTAATCTCAGTATTATTTGCGAACTCTATTTTTGAAAAATCGAAAGACAGTGGCCGTTATGTTTCTTTACAAAATAGAATTGGAGAAATCAATACAAATGATGCTTCTGCAAATGTCAGATTGCTGTATTGGGAAAATGCATTAAAACTAGCACAAAAAAATCCAGTACTCGGAATTGGTTTAGGAAATTATCGAATAGAATCGATTCCTTACGAGAAATACATTTCAGATGACACTACTGTTTCATTGCACACACATAACGATTTTTTAGAAATCACTTCAGAAACTGGAATTTTAAACGGTTTGCTTTATTTTGCCTTATTGACAATATTGTTTTTTATTAATTTAAAAAACACAATAAAATCATCTTCAGAACAGACAAAAAACATTGCTGTATTAGCTTTGATGCTGGTTTTGGTTTACGGAATTGACTCTCTTTTCAATTTCCCGATGTACAGACCAACTATGTCAATATTTTTTGCTCTAATCCTTGCATTGACGATTTTGAATAATTCTAAGACTTCTGAAATTTTAAATGCAACAAGATTAAATACCAAAACTATTGCTATTGCATTAATAGCACTTTCATTGCTTACGAGTTATACAGCCTATCATATTTGCAAAGCTTCGCACCTTCAATATATGATTTTGTCTGATGATATAAACAACAATACTAAAGGAGTTTTGACGGGAGATGAAGTTTTGAAGCAAATGCCAGATTATCCAAACGTTTTTAGTTCTTCTGAGTCTTTTTATGAATATGCTGGAATTTATTTTATTCGTGAAAATAATTTTGAGAAAGCCTTACAATGTTTTTCTAAAGCAGAAAAAATAAATCCATATGTAGGAAGAATTGATTTTTACAAACAGGTTATTTCATCAAAAAAAGGAAATCTAGATAGTGCTTATGTGTATGCCCAAAAAGCTTTTTCTACTCGCCCGAGAAACTACGACTTATATAAGTCCGCTTCTATTTATGCTACTCTAAAAAAAGATACTGTTCAATTATTAAAAAATCACGCTCTGTTTTCTACTTATAGAAATATTCCTGAAGAATGGGTTAAAACAGCAAAATCTTTGCAAAATGCAGGTGCAGGATATAATAGACTTGTTGAGTTCCTAGATTCTGGATTAAGAAAAATGCCGAAAGACAGTACACTTCTGTCACAGAAAAATGCTTTCCTCATTACCGATTATTTGATTAAAGGCCAGCGTTATGAATCTGAATCAAAATCAGACTTGGCACTTAAAACTTACCAAAGTGCATTGAAAATCGATCCTGATAATATTTATGTATTGCAGAATATTGGTTTTTATTATTTGAAAAATGGCCAGTACGACAAAGCTATTCTTAATTTGACAAAAGCACTCCGAAAACCAGGTTTGAATGATGGCAAAACAGAATATTATCTTGGTATGAGCTATCAACTCGTAAAAGACAAAACAAATGCATGCAAGTATTATAGAATAGCGCTTGATAAAAAGTTTATTGATAGAAATAATTCTGCGATTCAAAATTGCGGCTAATCCTAAAAGTTACATATGACACTGATTTGCTTATTTTGAACATTTTTTTTCTTTAAATATAGAAAGAGTTTGGGGATTAATTAGTTAAAAATACCGTATTTTGCGCTTTCAATTAACAAAAGAATTATGCAATCTATTCAAGCCAATAATTATCTCGTGCATTTTAATGAGAATGCTTACGAAGCTTTAAATAAACATTTAAGAGAAAGTAAATATTCGAATATTTTTATAATTGTAGATGATCAGACCAATGAGTATTGTTTGTCTAAGTTTATTCCGCTTCTAGAAACAGAATTGGCAATTGAAATTATTGAATTTGAAGCTGGTGAAGCCAATAAAAATATAGAAACTTGTATTGAGATCTGGAATATTTTGACAGAACTTGGTGCCGACAGAAAATCGCTTATCATTAATCTAGGTGGTGGCGTTGTTACAGACTTAGGAGGTTTTGTGGCTTCTACATTTAAAAGAGGTGTCGATTTTATCAATATCCCAACTACTCTATTATCTATGGTTGATGCTTCCGTTGGAGGAAAAACTGGAGTTGATTTAGGAAATCTTAAAAATCAGATTGGAGTTATCAATGTGCCTCAAATGGTCTTAATTGATACCAATTATTTAGAAACTTTACCGCAAAGCGAAATGCGCTCTGGTTTGGCAGAAATGCTAAAACATGGTTTAATATATGATGCTCCGTACTGGAGACAGTTCTCAGATTTAAAATCAATTGTTTTTGATGAATTAGATCAGTTGATCTATCGTTCTGTTGAAATTAAAAATGAAATCGTTATTCAGGATCCAACGGAGAAAAATATCCGTAAAGCTTTAAATTTCGGACATACTTTAGGACACGCTATAGAAGGATACTTCTTAGAAAGTGAAGAAAAAACGACTTTACTGCATGGAGAAGCGATTGCTGTCGGAATGATTTTGGAAAGTTATATTTCGCTTCAAAAAGGATTAATTTCTGAAGAAGAATACAGAGAAATCAAAACTATTATTAAAGACATTTATGACGATGTAATTTTTGAAGAAAAAGACATCGATCCGATCTTAGAATTGCTGATTCATGACAAAAAAAATGAATACGGTTTAATTCAATTTGCATTAATTGAAGGAATCGGAAAAATAAAAATTAACCAATCCGTTGAAAATAAATTGATTCTAGAAGCGTTTGAGGATTATAAATCTTAAACTTTTTTTAATCAAAAGCATTGCATTTGGTATATATTATTTTTTACATTTGCCCCATGAAAACAAACAAGCAGCAAAGGCACTTTAGCTCTTACAGAAACAGACTCAGCAGTTCTTTATTAAGAATGTTGAACCGTTTCTACAATAGCAAAAGCCCTTTTTGTATCGATGTTTTCCAATGTACAAAAGCGGAGCACGAAAAACTGCCTATTATATTCGCCAATATTAGAGTTTGAATTTAAGATTTAGTCCCCAAAAACCTAAATTAAATTATAATTACAATCTCTAAACATTGACAAATAAATGAATACAAAATATTCTGATCTAATAAACCAAACATACTACTTCCCTCAAGAGGAATTTAAACTAAACAAAGACAACCTTCAGTTTCACAATATCGATTTGATGAAATTGGTTGAACAATATGGTACGCCATTAAAGTTTACTTATCTGCCTCAGATTTCTGAAAACATCAACAAAGCAAAAGCTTGGTTCAGAAAATCAATGGAGAAGAATAAATACGACGCAAAATATTATTATTGTTATTGCACGAAAAGCTCTCATTTTGAATATATTATGAATGAGGCTTTCAAGAATAACATTCACATCGAAACATCGTCTGCTTTTGATGTTAATATTGTGGAGAATTTATTAGAAAACGGAAAAATCAACAAAAGTACGTTTGTAATTTGCAACGGTTTCAAAAGAGACGAATACATCAGTAATATCGCGAGGTTAATCAATAACGGACATAAAAATACTATTCCGATTATTGATAACTACGAAGAGTTGGATTTGCTTCAGGCAGAAATCAAAGGAAAATTCAAAATCGGAATCCGTATTGCTGCTGAAGAAGAGCCTAAATTTGAGTTTTATACTTCTAGATTAGGTATTGGTTACAAAAACATTGTTTCTTTCTATAAAAAACAAATTCAGGAAAACGATAAATTAGAGCTGAAAATGCTTCACTTCTTTATCAATACCGGAATCAACGATACATCATACTATTGGAACGAGCTTGTAAAGTGTATTAAAGTTTACATTGCTCTTAAAAAAGAATGTCCTACACTAGACGGACTGAACATTGGCGGTGGTTTCCCTATTAAAAACTCACTTGCTTTTGAATATGATTATCAATATATGATTGATGAAATTATCAATCAGATTAAAATTGCTTGTGATGAAGCCGAAGTTGATGTTCCAAATATATTTACGGAATTTGGATCGTTTACTGTAGGTGAAAGCGGTGGTGCAATCTATCAGGTTTTATACCAAAAACAGCAAAATGATAGAGAAAAATGGAACATGATTGACTCATCTTTCATTACCACTTTACCAGATACTTGGGCTATAAATAAACGTTTTATCATGCTGGCTATTAACCGCTGGAATGATACTTACGAGCGGGTACTGTTGGGAGGTCTGACTTGTGATAGTGACGACTATTACAACTCTGAGCAAAACATGAATGCAATTTACCTGCCTAAGTACAACAAAGAAAAGCCGTTATATATCGGATTCTTTAATACTGGCGCTTATCAAGAAACAATTGGAGGATACGGTGGTCTGCACCACTGCTTGATTCCGCAGCCTAAACACATTTTAATTGATCGTGATGAAAATGGAATTCTGGCAACTGAGGTTTTCTCAGAACAGCAGACTTCAGACGATGTTTTAAAGATTTTAGGCTACAAAAAAAAGTTGTAAAAAAAACGGCAGATTAAGTGATAGAATTTTGTTAAAAATTCTTAATTTGCATTAACATCCAAAAAGGTTAAACTTTTTAATTCAAAAAAAAACAAAAAAAAATGAAAGGACCAATCAGTCAGTTTATTGAAAAACACTATTTGCATTTTAACTCTGCTTCATTGGTAGATGCTGCAAAAGCATACGAGCAGCAATTAGCTGATGGTGCTAAGATGCTGGTAAGTATGGCTGGAGCAATGAGTACAGCAGAAATTGGTAAAATTTTTGCCGAAGTAATCAGACAAGACAAAGTGCATATTATTTCATGTACTGGAGCAAACTTAGAAGAAGATATCATGAATTTAGTAGCTCATTCTCACTACGAAAGAGTTCCTAACTACCGTGATTTGACACCAGAAGACGAATGGGCTTTACTAGAAAGAGGATTAAACCGTGTTACTGACACTTGTATTCCTGAGCATGAAGCTTTCCGTCGTTTACAAAAACATATTTACAAAATTTGGAAAGACGCAGACGACAAAGGTGAGCGTTACTTCCCACACGAATTTATGTATAAAATGTTATTGTCTGGCGTTTTAGAAGAATATTACGAAATTGACTTAAAAGATAGCTGGATGTATGCAGCTGCAGAGAAAAACTTGCCAATTATCGTTCCTGGATGGGAAGATAGTACTATGGGTAATATCTTTGCTTCATACGTAATTAAAGGTGAATTAAAAGCATCTACCATGAAATCTGGTATCGAATACATGACTTTCCTTGCGGATTGGTATTCTAAAAACAGTTCAAACGGAATTGGATTCTTCCAAATCGGTGGTGGTATCGCTGGTGACTTCCCTATTTGTGTTGTTCCTATGCTGTACCAAGATATGGAAATGCACGATGTTCCATTTTGGAGTTATTTCTGCCAAATCTCAGATTCAACAACTAGTTATGGTTCTTACTCTGGGGCAGTTCCAAATGAAAAAATCACTTGGGGTAAATTAGACATCAAAACCCCTAAATTTATTATTGAATCGGATGCTACAATTGTTGCTCCGTTAATTTTTGCATACTTATTAGATTTATAAGATAATTTATGAAAAGAGTTATAGTAGACTACGCCAAACTTACCAACGAAATTTTAAACCTTTTGGTTGAAAAATTTCCTGATGGTTATGATGATTCGGATGTAATCCGTTTTAGAAATGCTAAAAACGAATTGGTCGAAGCTGTAGAAGTTCGTACTGAAGACACTATTTATTTGGTAAAAATTAGTACTAAACTTGCTGACAGAATTGAAAACTACGATGAAGATGACGATTTAGATGTTGATGTAGATGCAATTGCACCAGTTAAAGGAATGGATCTTGATGACGATATTAGTAATGATGACGATGATGAAGACGAAAATCTAGACAAACCTGATACTGACGGCGGTGATGATGACGATGACGACGATGATAAAGCAGATACTGATTATGACGAAGAAGATGAAGATGATGAAGATTAATTCATTTCTTTAAAATATAAAGGAACTCTTTTTAGAGTTCCTTTTTTTATGAATTGTTATAAATTATAACAAAACTATTTAAAATTTGTAAGATTATTTTTAAATATCTATTTTCGGTTTTACTAATGATTTTATAAATTATCAGCCTAATGAATTCAGAATTACTACACACCACGTTAAAAGAAAATTTTGGTTTTGAAAAATTCAGACCAAATCAAGAAACTATAATCAATACTATTTTATCTGGTCAAGATACCTTAGCGATTATGCCTACTGGTGGGGGAAAATCAATATGCTTTCAGCTTCCAGCTTTAATTCTGCCCGGAATTACCATTGTAATATCGCCTTTGATCGCTTTAATGAAAGATCAAGTCGATAGTTTGAAAACCAATGGGATTTCTGCCTGTTATATCAATAGCACACAATCCTCTCAAGAGCAGCAATATTATATAGATAACCTAAAATCAAATCATTTTAAATTAGTTTACATTGCACCAGAAAGTCTTTCTTATTTAGATGTGGCTTTCAATGAATTGAATATTAGTTTGATAGCCATTGACGAAGCGCATTGTATTTCTTCTTGGGGACATGATTTTAGACCTGCATATACAAATCTTGGTTATTTAAAAAGCCGCTTCCCTTCTACTCCAGTTTTAGCTTTAACTGCTACAGCCGACAAGGCGACAAGAACAGATATAACTAAACAATTAAAGCTAAAAAATCCTAAAACTTTTATAGCTTCTTTTGATCGAAAAAATTTGAGTTTAGAAGTTCGTCCCGCTTTGGATCGTGTAAAGCAAATTATAGATTTTATTGAAAAGAAACCTAATGAATCGGGAATAGTCTATTGCTTAAGTCGCAAAACCACAGAAGAACTTGCTGATAAATTAAGAAAAAACGGTATTGTAGCAAAAGCCTATCACGCAGGCTTGGATAATGAAACTCGTGCTAAAACTCAGGATCAGTTTATAAATGACGATTGCCAGGTAGTTTGCGCTACAATTGCTTTCGGAATGGGAATTGACAAATCGAATGTCCGTTGGGTGATTCATTACAATCTTCCTAAAAATATTGAAGGCTATTATCAGGAAATTGGACGTGCCGGCCGTGATGGTCTTCCAGCCGAAACAGTTATGTTTGAAAGTTATGCCGATGTAATTCAGTTGCAGAAATTTGCCTCTGAAGGACTCAATTCTGATATTCAATTGGCAAAATTGGATCGTATGAAGCAATATGCCGATGCTGTGAGCTGTCGCAGAAAAATTCTGCTTTCTTATTTTGGTGAACTGGTTACGGAGAATTGCGGAAACTGCGATATTTGCAAAAATCCTCCAACATTTTTCGATGGGACGATTCTCGCGCAAAAAGCTTTGTCTGCTATTGTGCGTTTAAAAGAATCTGAACCTCTAGCAGTAATTGTTGATTTTTTGAGAGGTTCCAAAAATGCATATATCTACGAAAAAAATTATCAAACGCTAAAAACTTACGGAATTGGCGATGACGTTTCTTGGTACGATTGGAATCAGTATCTTATTCAGCTTATTAATTTAGGCTATTGCGAAATTGCTTTTCATCAACACAATAAAATTCTCCTTACTCCTTTTGCAAAGAAAGTTTTGTTTGAAGGCGAAAAAGTAAAATTAACCACTGTCGTTAAAAAAGTAATTGATAAAAACGAAATCAAAGAAGCAAAAGCTAAACCAGCGAAAAACTCTCTTTTTGAAATACTTCGAAAATTACGCTATGAAATTGCAAAAGATGAAGAAGTTCCCGCTTATGTAATTTTTAGTGATGCTGCATTAAGGCAGATGGAAATAGTAAGACCAATGAGTGAAGAGGAATTCCTTACGATTGATGGAGTCGGAAAAGCAAAATTAGAAAAGTATGGAACTGAATTTATTGACGCCATAATTTATTATGAAAAAGTAAAGAACGAAAATTTTAAGAAAAAGAAAGAAGGCAACACCTATAAAGCAACTTTAGAATTATATCAAAATGGTGTTTCAGTAGAAGAAATTGCTGAAAGACGAAAACTTGGAGTTTCGACCATTATTTCACATTTGGCTAAATTGTATAGTGATGGAAATGATATCGATTTGAGTCCGTTTATTTCTGACGAAGAAGTTAAGCTTTTGCACAAAGCACAAGTCGAATTAGAATATCCTACAGCACTAAAACCTTATTTCGATCATTTTGAAGAAAAATTATCTTATGATAAAATTCGTTTAGGTTTGGCTATTGTGGAGAGGAATAAGTAATTTCTTTTTTTTAATAAAATATTTATTCATCAATTTTGTCATCCTGACGAAGGAAGGATCTCCGCGAGAAACTCCGCAAGTATAATCTACAATCTTTGTCGAGCTACTTACAGAGATCCTTCCTTCGTCAGGATGACAAACAGAATGAAAAAAAACAAAAAAATCCTGTGAATTAATTTTCACAGGATTTTTACATTTAGAATAATTTATACTTTACAAATACCTCTCTTCAAAAACTTTTTGATGATGTCTCTGATGTCCTATCATAACAAAACCTAAAGCGCGAACTGAAATCGGATTGTTTGATGCAGTGCCGATTCTCTTAAGCTGTTCTTGAGATAAGCTTTTATAAAACAATAAAGTTGAATGTCTTACAGCTGAAAGTTCAGTTAATAAATCTTGAATACTTCTTTTGTTTGAATCGGTGTTCTCTGCATAATCATTTTCTTCAAAACTTGGCAAAGGTGTTTTGTCATTTCTAGAAAAACGCAAAGCGCGATAAGCAAAAATTCGTTCGGTATCTATAATATGCTGAATAATATCTTTTATTGTCCATTTCCCTTCCGCGTAACGATAGTCAAATTTATCCATCGGGATATTTTGAACAAATCGGATAAATTCATGAAGCGAAATTTCTAATTCTTCAATTAAAATTCCGTCGCCGGCCGCTTTGACATAATTGCCAAAATGCCCTGAATATTCATTATCTAATAATTCTGCTGCTCTCATTTTTTATTTTTAAGCTGAATTTCTACTTGCGTTCGTATTTCCGAATAAAGATCTTGTTACAATCTTTTCATATACTTTCACCAATTCTTCATTTGGAACTTCTTCTTTGTTCAACTCATTGATTCTCAATAAAGCATATTGCTGAATGGTTAATAATGGTAAAACAATGCGCTCTCTAATCTGAATTGAAGCAATACCATCAGGATAGTTTTCCATCAAGGTTTTGTGTCCCGCAATTTTCAATAAAAGACGTTTTGTTTCTGAGAATTCGTCATAAATAATCTGCCAGAATTCGCCAAACTCAGGATCTTTTCTCATATAAGCTGTCAACGGTAAGAATGATTTTGCCAATGACATCATACTGTTTTCAAGTAAGGTTTTGAAAAACAATGAATTGTGGTATAAATCGCTTACTTTATCCCATTGTCCACTTTCTTCAAAATGTTTCAAAGCAGAACCTACTCCAAAGAACCCAGGAACGTTTTGTTTTAGCTGACTCCATGAACCCACAAACGGAATGGCTCTTAAATCAGCAAAATCTAAAGATTCAGATTTACTTCTTTTAGAAGGGCGGCTTCCAATGTTTGTTTTAGAATAATATTTTAGCGTACTCATTTTTTCTAAGTACGGAATGAATTTTGGGTGATTTTTAAAACTCAAATATTTCTCATAGCCTAAATTAGCTAAATCTGTCAGAATCTGAGTTTCATCAGCAGTCAGCTCGTTTTTCTCTTTGCTAAATACTTGGTTGGTAACACCAGCACTTAATAAGTTTTCGATATTGTAACGGCAAGAGTCTAAAGTTCCGAAATTAGAGCTAATTGTCTGACCTTGAACTGTGATCTGAATTTCGTTGTTCTCAATTTTTGGTCCTAAAGAAGCGTAGAATTTATGTGTTTTTCCACCGCCACGAGCCGGAGGTCCACCACGTCCATCAAAGAAAATGACTTTAACTCCGTATTCTCTAGAAATTTTTGTCAGCGAAATTTTAGCCTGATAAATACTCCAGTTTGCCATTAAATATCCACCATCTTTAGTTCCATCTGAGAATCCAAGCATAATAGTCTGCTTGTTTCCTCTCGATTTAAGATGTTTTGCATATTCTGGATTCGTGTACAATTGCTCCATAACAGCGTGAGCATTTTGCAAATCGTCTACAGATTCAAAAAGTGGAATAATGTCTACAGTAGGTTTTTCCCAGTTATTTAAACGAATCATAGCGAAAGTCTCCATTACATTCAGCGCACTTTCGTTGTTACTGATAATATAGCGGTTCGCTCCTTCTTCACCATTATTTTCCTGAATAGTTTTAATAGCGTGTACAGATTCTAAAGTATATCTAGTAATTTCGTTTTCAAAATTGCTTGGGTCAAGATTTCCTTTAACTTTCGATAAAACATTGATTTTTTCATCTTCTGTTAATTCGAAATAATTTTTAGGAAAAATATCAGAACCAGAATTCAAATAATAATTTACAACATCTTTGAAAACTACATTGTGAATTTTACTATTTTGACGAATATCTAAAGACGCAAAATGGAATCCGAATAAGTTGATTTTTACTAAAAGTGCTTCCAATTCGTCCAAATATAAAGATTGATGTTTTTCAATAATTATAGTACGAACTTTGTTTAATTGCGTTAATAATTCTTCTAAAGTGATGAAAATATCTCCTTTAGAATAGAATACAGAACGGTAAAGTTTATGTTCAAGTTCAGATACTAAAGTATCTACACCTGAGAAAGTTAGCTTGCGTTTTAGGTTTCTCATTTCTACGTAATAGCACTTCAAAATTGAAGTACGCAAACGATCTGCAACTTTAAGTGTAATATCTGTAGTTACAAAAGGATTCCCGTCACGGTCACCTCCTGGCCAGAAACCAAGTTTAATTAATTGATTTTGGATTGGATTTCCATCCATAATATTTTTTTGCAGATAATGTACAATTTCTCCAGCTGTAGCATAAAATACATTTTCCAGATACCAAATTAAACTTACTGCTTCGTCGTAAGGATTTGGTTTTTCTTTCTGAATAAAAGGAGTTTTACCTAACTGCGCCAATAATTGCTTAATCTGCAACAAATCATTTTGACGAATTGCTTCTGTCAAATCATTTATAATTCCTAAAACCGGACCAGGATAAAACTGAGTTGGGTGCGCTGTTAAAACTGTTCGCACATTGAAGTTTTCTAAGAATTCGCTTAATTCTTCATCTTTCTCTTTAGCATCAGATTTCTCTTTAATGTCACGAAGAGAACCGCGTCCTTCCATGTTGTTAACCTCAGGAAAAGCAGCGTCTTCAATAGCATCAAATAATACAATCTGGCGTTCGATATATTGAATAAATCGAAACATAAGATCGATTTTTTCTTCTTCAGAGGTGTTATTTAAGAATTTATTTGAGAAGAAATCAACGATTTCTTTTGGTGTTTCTTGTTTTTTAAAGCCTGTTTCGCAAGTTTCTGTAAATAAAGGAAGTAAAACTCCCGTATTATCTATAGAATCAAATGGTAATGTTATAAAAACACTATTATAAATGTGGTATTTTGAGAGAACATCTTGATTAAAACGCTCAATTTTCGGCAACGTATACATAATTGTGTTATAGTTGGTTGGTTAATTAGTCATAAAAAAACCCCAAGAATAAACTTGAGGTTATATTTTAATATAGCATTCAAGAAAAGTTCTTACATATTTTTGAAAATAGTATGCATCAAACGCTTCTTATCGTTTATACTTTCCTCTAATGAAATCATTGTTTCTGTTCTGTAAACACCATCGATATCGTCAATCATAAAGATAACTTCTTTCGCGTGTTTAGTGTCTTTTGCTCTAATTTTGCAAAAGATGTTGAATTTTCCTGTCGTTACAGAAGCCACAGTAACGAATGGAATTTGATTGATTCGCTCTAATACAAATTTAGTTTGAGATGTATTATTAAGAAAAACCCCTACATAAGCAATAAATGAATAACCTAATTTATCGTAATCTAAGGCTAATGAAGATCCCATGATAATACCGGCATCCTCCATCTTTTTAACTCTAACGTGTACTGTACCAGCAGATATCAATAGTTTTTTTGCAATGTCAGTAAACGGAACTCTCGTGTTGTCTATTAACATATCTAAAATCTGGTGATCTACTTCATCTAAACGAAATTTACTCATAATTGTTTAATTAATATTACTAATTGCTATTACAAAGTATAAAATTATATATAAAAAACAACAAATTCACATAAAAATTAACTTTTTATTAATCCGTTAACAAATTTAACATTTTTATTTAAATAAAAATTTGCCTTTTGACCCGTTTTTGGAAGATTTTGGAAATCGTCCGAATATTCTGCGCCTTTTGCATCGTATTCGTAATGTCCAAAATAATTTTCCAATTCACCTACTTCTGCGATGTAGGCATTAAAATGAATCTTATTTTCGATTAATTCTTCTTTGTATTGTGCGACAAAATTCGTAATAATTTCGATACCATCATAATTTATTTTGACATTTTTATACATAAAATCATAAAAAACGACATTATTTTGTGAAATATTCAAATATTCACCAAATCTATTATCAACTAAATCGTTTTCGGAAATCAATTTAAAGCTTAAAATTAACGAGAAAAATATGAATTTCCTAGTAATTTCGCGCTCATAGTCGTCTGGAAAGTGTCCTGCCTCAAATAATATGGTAGGAACTCCTAAAAATTGAAAAGTGTCTCCTATACAATTAATATTAAAGGAGTCATCAAAGCGTCCGACTTGTCCTGGAATGTATTTTTGAAGCTCTTCATTAATGCCTGCAATGATATTTATGGCTTTTAATCTGTTATCGTTTACTTCTCTTTCCTCATTATAAGAAGGCGCTAGAAAAGAAACTGTTGCAGGTTTTCCAGTTGTACCAGCTCCAAAAATAGTACGCTGGTCATGAAGATTAAAACAGAAATCAGGTTTGAATTGCTCAAATACTTCGCGTAAAACTTTACTTTCTGGCTGTGTCAAGTCTTGTGAGTCACGATTTAAATCTACTTCATTTGCATTTGCTCTAGTATAAAGCCTTGCTCCGTCTGGATTGAGTATCGGAATACATAAAAAAGTGAAGGTATTTAGCATTTGCTTAGCAAAATCAGTATCATCATTCAATAAATTAATAAAATCGAACAAAGCTTTTGTAGTAGTGCTTTCGTTACCGTGCATTTGCGACCATAAGTACGCGCGTGTTTTTCCTGTTCCAATTTGGTAACTATATATAGGTTCTCCTAAAACAGATGTTCCAATAATCTGTACTTGACCATTGGTGTTTAGTTTATCTAAAAGAGGTTTAATATGATCTAAAGTAAGATATCTTCCAGAGATAGACTGTTCTTTGTATTGTGTAAATAACTGTTCTAAATTCATTGCATTTCGATTAGTTTACAAAAGTAAACATCTTTATTTTTACAATTGTAAACTATTAAAAAAATTGAAAATTTAGAATTGTAAACAATATTTGGGACAATTTGTTACTATTTGATACAACTTATTTCAATACAATGAATTAGAATGTATACAACTTTATAAATATATAAATTTCAATTCATTAGCGTAATCTAATTCAATTTTAAATTTAACATAAAACTAACCCAGTATTAAAAACGCAACAATAATATTGCAGTAGTTTATCTTTTTGTTTACATTTGTAAATGAGATAATGAAAAACAAGAATTCACAATGGTAAACATAGATGATTTTGTTAAAAGGCTTGAAACTGTATTAGATTATTATGGTTTGAATGCTTCTGCTTTTGCCGATAAAATTGGTGTGCAGCGTTCTAGTATGTCTCATCTCCTATCTGGCAGAAACAAACCAAGCTTAGATTTTGTAATGAAAATTTTAGAAGTTTTTCCCGATGTAGATCTGTATTGGATTTTAATTGGGAGAGGAAATTTTCCAAAAGCGAGTGATGAATTGGAAGAGAAAATAGCTCAGCCTTCTGCTCCTATTTTGCCAATTCAAAATTCAGATCAAAATTTATTCTCAACTTTTGAGACAAAGGAAAAAGAAGAAAAATCAGAAACAAAAAAATCATCAACTCCAAAAAATGTAAATTTTGATTTGGAAGATGATGAAATTGAAAAAATTGTCTTGTTTTACAAAAACGGAACTTTTAAAGCTTATTCTCCGTGATTCAAAAATTAGCGCGTATTTGACTCTTGGTTCAGAAAATTTTCAAATATGCGATTCTCGCGCGTTTGCAAAAAATCTCAGAAATTAGAGTTTAACTCCATTTTCTGGAATTTTGCCTACTACTCCTTTATAATGTTTCTTCAAAATTTCGAAATCAGCTTCATAATTTCCAGTTGGATAAAATGGTTCGCCGAGATTTACTTCTTTCTTACCCCAATCAAAAGCTACGGGAACAATTGGCACTTTCGCTTTAAGCGCTATAAAATAAAATCCGGTTTTCAATTCGTTTACTTTTTTTCGTGTTCCTTCTGGAGCAACAGCCAAACGAAAGATTTCTTTTCGATCAAAAATTGCAGCAATTGAATCTACCTTATTTAATCCGCCAGAACGGTCTAAAGGTTCTCCTCCAACATTTCTAAAATAATACCCAAACGGAAATCGGAACAATTCTTTCTTTCCGACCCAATTCATTTGAAGTCCCGAAATTCCGCGAGTGAAAAGTCCGATATAAAAATCATGATTACTCGTATGAGGCATCACCATTAGAATACATTTTTTAACTTCCGCATTTTCGATTCCTACTATTTTCCAGCCCATTAGCTTAAAAAATATGAATTTGTATAATAGTTTTTTCATTAAAGGTTCAATATTTCGTGCAAAATAAAAGATTTAATGGTAAATTTGAGTAAAAGCATAAGAAATGATTCGAAAAATTTTCAGTTATATAATTCCAATAAAAATATTTAAGAAAAAATCGGCCAGAAGCAAAACGATCGAAGTCACTTGGGCAAATGGCGAATTAGTATTGGATACTGAAAACACAAATTATTCGTACGGAAGTCTGCAACGTATATTAAGGTACGGACTTCGAAATATTGGTTACGATAAAATTTTAGGAATGGAACACATTCTTTTATTGGGAGTTGCCGGCGGGAGCGTCGTAAAAACATTAGTAGATGAGATTGCGTACAAAGAAAAAATAACGGGAGTTGAAATTGATCCCGATATGATTCAGATTGCTAATCAGTATTTCAATCTTAATCAAATTAAACAACTAGAAGTAGTTATTGATGATGCATTCGAATTTGTCCTAAAAACAAAAGAAAAATACGACCTTATAATTATAGACATTTTTGAAGACACGCACATGCCAAACTTTCTGTTTGAAAAGTTTTTTGTCGATAGAGTCTGCACGATCTTAAATAATGATGGTTTTGTTCTGTTTAATACTATGATTCTAGACGAAGCGCATAATGTTCGAAATAGAAAATATGTTGCAGAAGTGAATCCGAAATTGTTCCAAACAAAAATGCTTCCGCGAATTGAACTACATAATGAATTAATAATTATTAATAAAGTTGCTTAATTTTATGAAACCCCTTGCCTCCATCTTAAATGCCTTACCACCTGCTAAAGTTATTGACGCCTCAATTACTATTTCTGAATATACGCCGTTAAATTTATCGGTTTCAAATCAAGAATTAGTCAATCAGAAATTAGATACTTCGGAAGATTTTGAAAAGTACATTTCAAATTTTCTAAAAGAAAAAAACGCTAAAGTGGCCTTTGGCGGTTATATAGAAGGCCGATTTTTATATCAAAGAAGCCCGATTTTTTTGGATGCTTCAAAACCAGAACGCAATATTCACATTGGTTTAGATTTATGGGCAGAAGCCGGAACTGCTGTGCTTGCCGCACTTGACGGAACAGTTCATAGTTTTAAAAACAATATTGGTTTGGGCGATTATGGCCCGACAATTATATTGGAACACAAAGTAGAAAATGAAAAATTTTATACTTTATACGGACATTTGTCGTTAGAAAGTATAGAAAACTTAACGATCGGAGACCATTTTAAGAAAGGCGAAAAAATTGCGACTCTCGGAAATGCCTCAGTAAATGGCGATTACGCACCTCACGTCCATTTTCAGATTATCCATAATATTGGTGATTACTGGGGAGATTATCCAGGTGTCTGCAATACAAAAGACCTAAACTTTTATATCGAAAATTGTCCCGATCCAAACTTATTATTAAAAATTACTTAAATAGTTATGAAGAAAGCAGGATTGATTATATGTTTGTTGTTATTAATTGGATGTAAATCGAAAACAGTAAGCAGAGATACAGAAGATTTAAAAATTAAAAAAGTTTCTGGAGCAGAAGTAGATGCAAATCAGCAGCGAAAAGCGTATGATTTAGGAAAGAGAGTTCTCGAAACTTGTAACACTTCAAAATTTAAACTTTTTAACGAAACTGAAGTTACTAAGTCGGTTATGGAAAACACTACAGAAGAGCGTTTAACCAAGACCTGCCAAAGATTTAGACAGTATTATGGAAGTTTTATAGATTTAAAATTAGACGGAGTTTACAAAACCAAACAAGAAGTCATTTACCGCTATCATGCATTGTATACCAAAAAAGTAGCCAATAAAGAATTGCGCATTTTTGTAAATGAAGACAATCTCATTTCGGCCATAAAATCTATGGATTGGGATGAAAAATTTGATGCCAAATTAGCCGATCAATAAATTAAGATACCTATGAATTTTAAACTACCACTTTTTCTTTTATTATTTGTTTCAACATTTGCTTCAGCACAGCAAACTATTAGCGTAAAAGGATCTGCACCATATCCTGCAACACAAGAATATACTTTCATCTGTGATAAATATGCTTACTCTGGCGAAATTAATGTTCAAATAGCGAAAACAGAAAAAGGTGGTATTTTAAAATTAACCATTTCTACTGCAAGCGACAAAGCAAAAATTGCCGGCGGCGTTTACGTCGATTTAACAAATGCCGATGTTATTGCCTGCACAGACAAAAATGTAAAAGAATCTGCAGACGGTAAAACAACTGCTTATTACTATTTTACACCTGCTGAATGGCTCAAACTTAAAAAGAGTGACATTTATGCCGTAAGATTTATTATTGCTGGCGGGCCAGATATATCAGGAAATCTTACTGGGCATTTTACAGCTTACAGTAAAGTCAAATATTTTTCAACAGCATTTGACAAATCAAAAAAAACATTTGACACCGCTAAAGAAATTAGTGTTTTATAATGATTATTTAATATAATAAATCTTATATTTAACATAAATATTTTTTTATGAATGCAAATGAAACCTTGATTACAAAATTCTATACCGCTTTCGCGAATGCAGACGCCAAAACAATGAGCGAGTGCTATCATCCGAAAGTTCATTTTATTGATCCAGCTTTTGGTTTATTAAAAGAAGAACAGGTTTCTAAAATGTGGGAAATGCTTCTTTTAAAAAGCAAAGGCAATTTAAAAATTGAATTCTCAGATGTAAAAGCCGATGCTTCTACCGGTAGCGCAAAGTGGACTGCCACTTATAATTTTAGTAAAACAAATAGAAAAGTTGTCAATAAAATTTCGGCGGAATTTATCTTTCAAGACGGATTGATTATTAAACATACCGACAATTTCGATGTTTGGAAATGGTCCAAACAAGCCTTTGGACTTACTGGTTATTTGCTAGGCTGGACAGGATTTTTTCAGAAAAAAGTACAGACACAAGCCCTATTATCGCTTAAACAATTTCAGAATGCCAAATAAATCTGGCTATACGCAAAGTATATCTTAGATTTAAATTCAATATCTGCCTTCTTACCGATTATAATTATTTTGTTGCTTCAGTATTAAAAGTATTAATTCTAAATGCTTATGAAAGAAATCGTACACAAAAAATTAAATCAATTACAGGCAACCGCGATCTGCGGAAACGATATTAGTTCTTCCTGCCTGTATGTTTCAGCTTTAACCATTTTATACGCAGGACAATACGCCTGGATTTCTCTTCTAATTGTCGCTGTTGTCTTATTTCTGTTCAGAAAAATTTATGCAGAAGTTGTTGGGGCAATTCCTTTAAATGGAGGCGCTTACAATGTTTTGCTGAATACTTCTACAAAACGCCTGGCATCTCTGGCCGCGACCCTTACAGTACTATCCTATATGGCAACCGCCGTAATTTCCGCTTCTGAAGGTATGCATTATCTGCACGGAATTTTCGAAGGTTTGAATGTTACCATTGCAACAGTCATTGTTTTAGTTTTGTTTACAGGTTTAGCGATTTTAGGAATTGGAGAATCGGCATTTGTCGCAGTGGTTATCTTTTTGACCCATATTGGAACTTTGACATTGCTCGTTTTAGCATCAGCTTGGTTCGTTTTAAATAGCGGATTAGACACTTTTCATATTAATTGGCAAACTCCAATAGCTTCAGGAAGCATCAGAACTGCGCTTTTTCTCGGTTTTTCTGCTGCCATGCTTGGAATTTCTGGTTTTGAAAGCTCCGCCAATTTTGTCGAAGAGCAAGAACATGGCGTTTTTCCTAAAACACTTCGTAACATGTGGGGAATTGTAAGCTTCTTTAATCCCGTTATTGCTATTTTGTTAATTAGTGTAATTCCGTTAACAGAAGTTGGGGAAAACAAAGAATCGCTTCTAGCGCACTTAGGAGAAACAACCGGCGGCTCATGGCTCGCCTGGCTTATCTCTATAGATGCCGTTATGGTACTTTGTGGAGCCGTTTTAACCTCCTTTGTCGGTGTTTCTGGACTTTTAAACCGAATGACATTAGATCGAATTTTGCCCAATTATTTTTTAAAACAAAACAAAAGAGGTTCACATTACAGAATCGTGATAAGCTTTTTAATACTTTGTCTTTCTGTACTTTTCGCTACCAATGGACATTTAGAATCGTTGGCAGGAGTCTATACTTTTTCTTTCCTAGCAGTAATGGCACTGTTCGGAATTGGAAATTTACTTTTAAAATACAAACGCAAAAAACTTCCAAGACCTGAACGTGCAAGAGGTATTGCAGTTGTTGCAGCCGTAGCTTTTGTAATTGCAGCCTTTTTCGGAAATATGATATTGAATATCAATTCGTTTTACACCTTTTTGCAGTATATGATTCCAGCCCTACTATTTGTTGGCATTATGCTCAATCGAGTCGCTTTAATACGATTATTAATCGAAGCTTTAGAATATTTTTACCAACCACTTCGAAAAATGGTGGTGCTAAGTAATCGCTATCTAGAAAGCTTAAGTTCAAAAATCAATTCACAGGAGTTTGTTTTCTTTACCAAAGGAGACGACATTACCATTTTGAACAAAGTTTTGCAGTATGTTGAAGCCAATGAAACAACCAAGAAATTGAAAATTGTTTATGTCAAAAAAGATCCTATAGACAACGAAGCGCTAAAAAAAGATTTAGAAGTTTTAGATCGCGCCTACGACAAGCTCGATATAGAATACATTGAAGTCGAAGGCGTTTTCGGCCCAGAAATTATCGATGAACTCTCCCAAAAATGGAAAATCCCTAAAAACTTTATGTTTATTGGCTCTCCAGGAAATAGATTTTCCTATCGCGTTTCCGATCTTGGAGGAGTTCGATTAATTATGTAATTTATTAGCAGCAGAAATTTTCGTTTTTTCAAGAACATCAGTCCCGCTATCCGTTTCAATCTTTTTTCTCGTTAAAGAAACGAGAAAAAAGGATTTCCACTTCTATCGGGGCTATACCACAAGTATATTTTTCAAAAGAAACATAACTAAAAAATCTTCAATCCGATATGTCACCCTGAGCGAAGTCGAAGGGCATTCCAATTGACACGTAGGCTTCGACTCCGCTCAGCCAGACAAAAGGCGTCAACATTAAACCAGCCGGGTTTAACCAAATCCAGCTTTGTGAACTTATTCAACACAAAAACAAACACAAGCTTCATAAAATTCCTTAGCGTACTTTGCGTTAAAAAAAAGTCACAATTCTACGTTAATTAATAAAATTTAAGAAAAAAATATCGATCAAAGCTATGTCACCCTGAGCGAAGTCGAAGGGCGT
Source organism: Flavobacterium sp. 38 (assembly GCF_057799715.1). Lineage (NCBI taxonomy): Bacteria > Pseudomonadati > Bacteroidota > Flavobacteriia > Flavobacteriales > Flavobacteriaceae > Flavobacterium > Flavobacterium sp. 38. The sequence goes on from NZ_JBYNWZ010000006.1 coordinate 220,127, forward strand.
TCCAATTAACACGTGGGCTTCGACTCCGCTCAGCCAGACAAAAAGTGTAAAAATACAAACCCGACAGGTTTTTAAAACCTGTCGGGTTTATCAAGTTCAGCTTTGCGAACTTATTCAACACAAAAACAAACACAATCTTTATAAAATTCCTCAGCGTTCTTTGCGTTAAAAAAAGTCAAAGTTCTACGTTAATTAATAAAATTTAAGAAAAAAATATCAATCAAAGCTATGTCACCCTGAGCGAAGTCGAAGGGTGTTCCAATTGGCAATTGCGTTAGCCAGACAAAAAATATAAAAAATAAACCCTACAAGCTTTAAAAACCTGTAGGGTTAGCTATCCCAGCTTTGCGAGCTTATTCAACGCAACGATAAACACAAGCTTTATAAAATTACTTAGCGCTCTTTGCGTTAAAAAAAAACTTAGTGCTGTTTGCGTTAAAAAAAATATTAAGACTTAAACCACCCTTCTACCAACTCATCCTCAAACGAAGTCGCATCTTTATGAATAAACTCATTACGCATTTTGTCATAAGAATAATCCAAAGCCCACGTTTTATGATTCGTAGCTAACTCTTTAATGCTATTACAAACAAAAGCAATTTCTTCATCAGTAGTAGTTGGATGAATCGACATTCTAATCCATCCCGGTTTTTTGATTAAATCGCCAATTGTAATTTCGTTAACCAATTTATTAGAAGTTTCCTGATCTACATGCAATAAATAATGACCGTAAGTACCCGCGCAACTGCATCCACCCCTAGTTTGGATTCCAAAACGATCATTTAAAATTTTAACACCAAGATTAAAATGAAGATCATCAATAAAAAACGAAACCACACCAAGACGCTCTTTGTGCTGTCCCGCTAAAATTTTAATATTTTCAACAGGCTCCAACTCAGAGAAAACATAATCAACAATTTCATGTTCACGTTCCATGATGTTTTCAATTCCCATTTCCTCTTTCAGTTCAATAGCCAAGGCCGTTTTAATAACCTGAAGAAAACCAGGAGTTCCTCCATCTTCACGATCCTCAATATTATCAATATATTTATGCTCGCCCCACGGATTTGTCCAGCTTACCGTTCCTCCGCCCGGACAATCCGGAATCATATTATTGTATAATTTTTTATTAAAAATCAAAACGCCAGAAGTTCCAGGCCCGCCTAAAAATTTATGTGGAGACATAAAAATAGCATCCAAATAAGCTTCTGGATCTGCTGGATGCATGTCAATTTCTATATAAGGTCCTGAACAAGCAAAATCTACAAAACAAACACCATTGTACTGATGCATCAATTTCGCTGCTTCATGAAATGGAGTTCTTAGCCCCGTAACATTCGAACAGCCCGTAATAGAAGCAATTTTTATAGTTCTATCTTTATATTTTTCTAATAAAACTTCAAGATTTTCTAAATTAAAAAGCCCTTTCTCGCAAGATGGAATAATCTCCACGTCTGCAATCGTCTCCAACCAAGAAGTCTGATTAGAATGGTGCTCCATGTGCGAAATAAAAACAATTGGTTTTTTCTCAGCAGGAACATTCGTAAAGCTCTTTAAGTTTTCTGGAACTTTTAATCCCAAAATACGTTGGAATTTATTGATAACTCCCGTCATTCCAGTTCCATCAGTAATCAAAACATCGTCGTTATTTGCATTTACATGACGCTTAATAATATGTCTTGCATGATGGTATGCTTTTGTCATCGCCGTACCAGATACAGTCGTTTCAGTATGCGTATTGGCTACAAAAGGACCAAACTCATTCAGCAACTTTTCCTCAATCGGACGATACAATCTTCCGCTGGCAGTCCAGTCTGTGTAAATTATTGATTTTCTGCCATACGGCGAAGTAAATTCTTGGTTTATACCGACAATATTCTTTCTAAATTCCTGAAAATAAGTTTCCAGTGTCATGGTACTATTTTTGCTATCCATTAGTTGTGCCTTGTGTTTGACTGCAAATATATAGTCTTTTTTATAAAATTGCGAATTTATCAATACTAAACTTCAAACACTAGAATACTGTTTGGTATTTTTAGTTAAAAGAACTTTTTTTTAATAAATTATCATAATATCCTATCGAATTAATAGGCATTGTAAAGTAAAAGAAAGCATTATTTATGAAGAACATATCAATAGCTACCTTTGGCGGCGGATGTTTTTGGTGTATAGAAGCGGTAATTCAGCGTTTAAAAGGTGTAGAATCAATACAATCGGGATTTGCTGGCGGATTTATAAAGAATCCACCATATCGCGAAGTGCGCACAGGAAGAACAGGACATGCCGAAGTGATTCAAGTAGCTTTTAACCCTGACATAATTTCATATCATGACTTAATTTTTATCTTTATGACAAGTCATGATCCGACAACTTTAAATCGTCAAGGCGCTGACAGCGGAACACAATATCGTTCTATTGTTCTCTATCATGATGAGGAACAAAAAGAAATAGCAGAAAAAGTATTTGAAGAAGTGCAGCCTGCCTATCCAGATCCAATTGTAACGGAATTAAAAGCTTTTGAAGTTTTTTACAAAGCCGAAGAAGACCATCAAAATTATTATAATGAAAATCAAGACGCACAATATTGCCAACTTGTAATCGATCCAAAAATTCAAAAACTAAAAAAAATGTATGCCGATAAATTGGTGAAATAATACTTAGTATTTTCATCTTTTACGAAAAAATAGCTAAGCAAGCACCAAGAAAATCTAACAAATGATGGGCTAAAGTCTAAGGACTAAGGACTAGCCACTAGAAAACTAAAAAAAATGAAAAATCTAAAAATAAAAAATCGTTTTACTTTCGAATTACCAGCAGATCCAGACTTCACAAACGAAGTTCGTCAGGTTAAGAATACGCTGTTTTCATATGTAAATCCAACAAAACCTTCCAATCCGAAATTGATTCACGTTTCTGAAGAAGTGGCTGAATTGGTTGGGATTTCTAAAGATGAAATTCAGTCAGAAGAATTTTTGAATGTTGTTACTGGAAAAGAAATTCTTCCAGAGACACAGCCGTATGCTATGTGTTATGCGGGACATCAGTTTGGAAACTGGGCGGGACAATTGGGAGACGGACGTGCGATTAATTTAACGGAAGTTGAAAATAATGGGCAGTTTTACACACTGCAATTAAAAGGAGCTGGTAAAACTCCATACTCTAGAACTGCAGACGGTTTGGCTGTTTTGCGTTCATCTATACGAGAATATTTGTGCGCAGAAGCCATGCATTATCTAGGTGTTCCCACTACTCGATCACTTTCGCTTGCTCTTTCTGGAGATCAAGTTTTGAGAGATATTTTGTATAACGGAAATCCCGCTTATGAAAAGGGAGCCGTGGTCTGTCGTGTTGCCCCTTCGTTTATTCGTTTTGGAAGTTACGAAATGCTAACAGCTAGAAATGAGCTAAAAAACCTGAAACAGTTTGTAGAATTTACCATTCAGCACTATTTTCCTGAAATAAAAGGCGAGCCAAAAGAACAATATTTACAATTCTTTCAAAAAGTTGCCGATACAACTCGCGAAATGATTCTGCACTGGCAGCGCGTCGGATTTGTTCACGGCGTAATGAATACCGATAATATGTCGATTCATGGAATCACGATTGATTATGGCCCGTACGGTTGGCTGGAAAACTATGATCCAGATTGGACACCTAATACAACTGACAGCCAAAACAGAAGATATCGTTTCGGAAATCAGCCTCAGGTGGCACAATGGAATCTGTTTCAATTGGCCAATGCGCTTTATCCCCTGATTAATGAGGCTGCGCCTTTAGAAAAAATCCTAGATTCATTTATTACAGAATTTGAATATGATTATAAAACCATGTTTTTAAGTAAATTAGGATTATTTACTTCAAGCGAAGCTGACGATAAAATCATTAAAGGTTTAGAAGAAATTTTGAAGTTGTCGGAAACTGATATGACTATATTTTTTAGAAATTTAAGTCCGATCAAAAAAGAAGATTCTTTAGAACAAGCATTCGAAAAAATTGAAAATGCATTTTACATCCCTGAAGAAATAAAAGAAAATATTCTCGAGGCTTGGCAAAAGTGGTTTACGGTTTATTTGAAAAGATTAAATACTGAATCTTTATCTGATGAAGAGCGTTCGGAAAAAATGAATAAAATAAACCCAAAATATGTACTGCGAAATTATATGGCACAATTAGCCATTGATGCCGCAGATAAAGAAGATTATACTTTAGTAGATGAATTATTTCAACTTTTAAAAAATCCATACGACGAGCAGCCTGAATCTGAAAAATGGTTTGCCAAACGTCCCGATTGGGCACGAACCAAAGTAGGATGTTCTATGCTGTCTTGTAGTTCTTAAGTTTTTTGTTTGCCACGAATTACACGAATTCCGCCAATTAAAAAGTGCGCGGTAGCATCATAATTCTTAAGTTTTTTTTGCCACGAATTGCACAAATTAGCACAAATTTATTTTAGCAATCTTTTAAAAAAAATTAGCGGAAATTTGTGTAATTTGTGGCTATAAAAAACATATAGATTGCCATAATTCGTAGCAAATAAACTATTTAGCCGTAATACGATCTACAATCATAGTGGCATGGATTCTAGAATTTTCGATAAACCATTTATGCGTCTGCATGCCGCCGCAAACGACACCGGCAAGAAATAAACCTTCAACATTGGTTTCCATAGTTTCAGGATTATAAACTGGAATTTTTAATTCATCTTCAGAAAGCTGAATTCCAATGTTTTCAAGAAAATTCAAATCTGGTTTATAGCCAGTCAAAGCTAAAACAAAATCATTTTCGATTGTAATTTTACCGTTTGGGGTCTGAATTTCTACTTCATTTTCTCGAATTTCAGTAATATTCGATTCAAAATAAGCTTTAATGCTTCCTTCAGCAATTCTATTTTCGATATCTGGTTTTACCCAGTATTTTACACGGCTGTTAATTTCATTTTTACGAATCACCATTGTTACTTCTGCTCCTTTTCTCCAACATTCTAAAGCTGCATCTACAGAAGAATTATTGGCTCCCACAACCAAAACTTTTCTAAAAGCATACTCGTGAGCTTCTTTGTAATAATGGCGAACTTTTGGAAGATTTTCGCCTAAAACATTCATTTCAATCGGAATATCATAAAAGCCCGTGGCAATAACGACATTCTTAGATTCGTAATTTTGTTTATCAGTTTTGATTTTGAAAATTCTATTATTCTTCTGAACATCAAGAACTTTTTCAAACAGATTAATATTGAATTTAAAATAACGATGGATATTTCGATAATATTCCAAAGCTTCCTGACGTCCAGGTTTTGGTGCCAAACAGTTAAACGGAATTTCGCCTATTTCTAATCTTTCTGCGGTAGAAAAAAAGGTCATATATAATGGATAGTTAAAAATACTATTAACGATCGCTCCTTTTTCTATAATCAAATAGTTTAATTTTTTCTTTTCGGCTTCTATTGCACAGGCAAGGCCAATTGGTCCGCCACCTACAATAATAAGGTCATATTTAGATTCTGTCATTTTATTTTTGCCAGTCTTTATAAGGATTTTTGCTTAAATAAGCATTGTAATATCTTTCATCGTTCGTTACTTCTTCGCCAAGCCAATCCGGTTTTTCAAAGACTTCATCTTCAGAATTTAATTCTATTTCAGCCATTACCAAACCTTCGTTTTCACCGTAAAATTCATCAACTTCAATTACATGATTTCCAGATTTCACTTCGTAACGCGTTTTTTCAATTTTGCCTTTTTCGCATAATTTTAAAAGTTCTTGCGCTTCATCAAGCGGAATTTCATTTTCCCACTCAAAACGGGACATACCGCCGCTATGGCTTATTCCTTTTATAGTTAAATAGCCTTTATGCCCTTTGATTCTGACTCTAACCGTACGCTCAGGTGCAGAACTCAAATATCCTTGAGCGATCTTGTTTTGAGTAAATGCCAGATTCTTGAATTCTTCTGATTTTACCAAAAATTTTCTTTCAATTTCGACCATTTTTTCTTTCTTTATTTGAAATTTACTGCAAGTTAGTCAATTTAGCGATTTAAAAGTTTATCATAATTTAAATCTATTTGCTAGCTAAAGTGTTAATTTAAAAAGTAATCCTAATCTTACTTTTTAAAATGATATGAAAATAATAAATTTTCAATAATCTGATTATTAAATAATTAGCTTTTCTTTTTTTTGCTAAATTTGATGGAATTAAAACCTAAATTATGTCTAAAAAAACACTCTATCTATTAGGCATTGCAATAACCATTATTTTAGGCACCTTTTTGTACCAAAAATTCTGCTGCAACTGCTGCGAAAAAACAGTAACGGATGATACTCCAAAAACAGTTTCTACTACTGTCGAAGAGCCTGATGTTCCGTTTGTATTAAATGGTCAAGGTATTGAATATCGTACCAGCGATAATTTGAAATTCCTTAAAAACAGCGCTAAACTTATAGTGCCTGTAAGTGATTCTGTAACAACTGGAATCGAAAAGCTAAAAGCCTTTTTAGCGTCGAATCCGAAACAGAAAATAACCATAACTGGTTATGCAACATCTGACGAAACCAATTCTACTTCTTTTGAAAATCTAGGTCTTGCTAGGGCAAATGACGTTATGAATTATTTTGTATCGAATGGCTTGGCTGAAAATCAATTTACGACAAAAGGCGAAATAATAGATAAGTGGAAAATGAGTGCAGATACACTAATCGGGCCAGCAGATTATGCCTTCGAAACCATAGATTCCACTTCGACGACAACTGATGAATGGAGCTCGCTAAAAGAGAAAATAAATGCTGATCCGTTAATTCTGCACTTTAATACTAATCAGTCACGCCAAACATTAAGTGACGCCGATAAAAAGAAAGTTGCTGATATTGCTAAATATGCTGAGCATGTAAAAGACGCCACTGTTGTGGCTGTGGGGCATTCAGATAATGTTGGAAATCGGGATTCTAATATCGTTTTGGCGCAAAAAAGAGCTGAGTTTTCTAAAAATTATCTCTCTAAAAACGGAATTAGTGCAGAAAGAATTGAGACCATGTCTAAAGGTCCAGATGAACCTATTGGAGATAATCAAACTGAAGAGGGTAAAGCTTCTAACAGAAGAACTGTCATTACAATTAAATAATTAATTTCAAAACATATAATCATGAATATACCTTGTATTTTAATACCAATACTAGTGGGGCTAATCTGTGGAATTTTAGGCTACTTACTAGGGAAAATGAACTCAAAAAATGATGATTCACTAACAGCTTCACTTCAAGCAGATTTGGATGCCTGCAGAGCTAACACTAAAAACTTAAATGCTAGAATTGCTACTTTAGAAGCAGATCTTGCTGCAAAAGTTAATGCATCAGCTCAATCTTTTGCGTCTACAGCCGCTCCTGTTTTTCTTTTTGACAGTGAATTGGCTACAAGTGCGCTAGGAAGAAAAATAAAAGAAAATGATTTAAAAATAGTAGAAGGAATCGGACCAAAAATAGAAGCTTTGTTTAATGAAGCTGGAATTAAAACATGGTATGAGCTTTCCGAGGCTTCTACAGAAAAATTGCAATCTATTTTAGATGCTGGAGGTGAAAATTATGCCATCCATAATCCTAGTACTTGGGCGAGACAAGCGTTAATGGCTTATCAAGGAAAATGGAAAGAATTAAAAGATTGGCAAGAAAGTCTTTTAGGAGGGAAAGAGTGATTTTTTTTAAGCTTCTAAGATGCTAAGGTTCTGAGATGCTAAGAAAGATACAAAGTGGCAAAGATGCAGAGTTTTTATATTCTAGATCTTTGTTTCTTCAACCTCGTTAGCTTCTAAGCTCCTGAGATACTAAGTTTCTAAGACTGATACAAAGTGGCAAAGTGACAAAGGTGCAGAGTTTTTATATTCTAAATCTTTGTTTCTTTGCCACTTTGTTACTTTGTTACTTTGTCACTTTCAAAAGAAAGATTTCCAATCTTTTGAAGCATTATACCAAAGCTGGCCTTTTTTTACTTCAAGAGGACAATCTATATTATTCGTATATAATGCTCCTGTTCCTAAACCTTGTGGCATATCCGAATTTAAGGTAAATGTCCACTGTGCAATAGCATTTAGTCCGATATTGCTTTCTAATGCTGAAGTAATCCACCAGCCAATATTATATTTTTCTGCTAATGTGATCCATTCTTGCGTACCGCGGAAACCACCAATAAAACTTGGTTTTAATATGATGTATTGCGGTTTAATGTCTTGCAACAGTTGCTCTTTTTCTTCTAACGAAAATACGCCAATAAGTTCTTCATCTAAAGCAATCGGAAATGGAGTTTGTCTGCATAATTCTGCCATTTCAACCACTTGACCTTTTTTTATTGGCTGTTCTATACTATGAAGTTGAAATTGTTTTAATTGATTTAATTTATCTAAAGCTTCTGTTGAAGAAAAAGCCCCATTCGCATCAACTCTGATTTCTATTTCTTCTGGCGAAAAATGGCTTCTTATAAATTGCAACAGTTCTAATTCTTTAGCAAAATCAATCGCTCCAATTTTAAGTTTTATGCAGTTAAAACCATCAGCCAATTTCTCTTCTATTTGCTCCTTCATAAAAGCTGCTTCTCCCATCCAAACTAAACCATTAATGGCAATTGAACTTGAATTTCGGGTAAAATCAGACGGAAACAAAACATAGGGATTCTCACTTTTTAGTGATAGAAAAGCCATTTCTATTCCGAATTGTATGGATGGAAATTCTAAAAAGGCATTCCAAAGTGCTGTTTCTCCTAAATGAATGTTATCGCAAGCCCATTTTAGTTTTTCTTCATAATCTGGACGATCATCTGCGCTTAAGCCACGTAATATTCCGCACTCGCCTATTCCTTTTTTTCCATTTTCTTCGAGAATTATAAACCAGGTTTCTTTTTCGGTCATAATTCCTCTAGAAGTTCCAGAAGGGCGTTTGAATTCTAGTAAATATTTTTGATAAGATGCGATCATTTTTTTGAAGGAGCTAAGCTACTAAGGTTCTGAGGTGCTAAGTTTTAGATAGATTATTAAAGCACTTGTATCTGAGAAATTTAATTATATAATTTTAAGATTTTTTCAAAATCTTTTGATGGTAAACCAGCTTTTTCAAAAACCTGAAAATCAAGTTTTGTTTTAGCAATCCAGCTTAAACTGTCTGTTACATTTTGAGTTTGGTATTTTTTATAGATGGCTTTGGCTGCACTATAATTGTCACTAACTAAATATGTATGAGCCAGATTTAATTTTACTAATAATTCTGTATCATCTATTTTTTCGCCTTCTTGAAGCACTTTTAAGGCTTTTGCATATTGTTTGGTAAGTATGTAGCAATATCCTAACGAACTGTAATCTAGAGCTGTTGCTTTGCCTTCGTTTACAATCGTATTCAATTTCGGAATTGCTTCGTTGTATTTTTGAGTTTTAATTAAAGATGCGGCTTGCGTTCTTAAATCGTTAAATACATTTTTAGAAATGTCTGCGTCTTTGTAACAGCTGTTTCCGAAGTCTTTATACACTTTTGTTTTTTCTACAGCCAATAATTTTTGAAACTCATCATAGCGATATTGTTTCATGATTTTATTCAAAATACAAACGCAGAAATCATCTGAATTGGCCATTTTTTGTGCCATTGTAGAAGTTTTGCACAAACTGATAATTTCGTTTTTATTGTCTTGGTTCCATCCTCGGTTTAATTTTGTATCTACCCAAGGCACGACTTCCAAAACTACTTTCTGACTCAATAGCCAGTTTTTACTCTCGAAACCAAACCAAATAGTACTAATGTTTTCTTTTAAACAGGAAGATTTATTGACAGACAAACGTTTAGCATCTTTACTGACTGGTTCTGCCTGAGAATAACACGCTTTGTCAATTTTACCATCTGCAACGTATTTTTTAGCATTTTCATTTGATGTAAAAATCGAATACGTACATTCATCATCACCAGAGATTTTAGACATCAGGAAAACAGCTCCTGCAGAACCTTGGCTTACCCCCGTCGGGTCTGGAATCGCTTTTAATAAAGAGACCAGACTATTGGCCATTTCTTGATTTTTATCTAAAAGTGTAATTCGATATACAATTTCTGTAGTTCCAACGGGTAAATCTTCTGTTGGTATAGAAATTCTATCGCGGGCAGGAACCATAATTTCTTTGGTTGTCGCTCGCTCTTTGTCCCAATAGCCTTCTTTTTGAGCAAAGGCATTAAAGGAAACTGTAATAAGTAAGGATAAAATTATTTTGAAAGTTACATTTCGTGATGATGCTTTAAGTGCCACGGATCTTACAGATTAAAATGATTTTTACTTTTAAAACTCAAAATTCAATTAACATAGATTATGCCAAATAACTTTCTTATGAAATCGAGTGCCCTAGCCCCGATAGAGGCAGTATCTCCCGATTAACAAAAACTACGGCTAAAAAGCCTTGTTTTTCTAAATCGGGAGTATAGTCCTTCGACTCCGCTCAGGATGACAATTTAGACTTATCTTAGAATAAATATTATAGTTCTATAGATTCTCCGATTGGTAAAAGCATCAAATCTTTTCCTTTATCGAAAAATTTACGGATTGCATCTTCGTGATTAATCTCGATATAACCGAAAGTATCGTAATGGTATCCTAGCACTTTGTCGCATTCTACAAAGTCAGAAGCGATAATGGCATCTTCAACATCCATTGTGAAGTTGTTTCCGATTGGAAGAATTACTAAATCTAATTTTGTACGAAGTGGAATCAGCTTCATATCAAACGTCAATGCTGTATCTCCGGCAATGTAGATGTTTTTATGCTCGCCCTCAATAACAAAACCTCCAGGGTTTCCTCCGTACGAGCCATCAGGAAAACTGCTTGAGTGAATTGCGTTTACATATTTTACATTTCCGAAATCAAATTTCCAGCTTCCGCCATGATTCATCGGGTGAGAATTGAATCCTTTTTTCGCGTAATAACTCGCAATTTCAGCATTAGAAACAATAACTGCATTTGTATTTTTAGCAATCGCTTCAACATCCAAAACGTGGTCACCGTGCGCATGCGTTAATAAAATGTAATCTGCTTTTAATCTTTCAAGGCTGATCGCTGCAGCTAGCGGATTTCCTGTAATAAATGGATCTACAATAATATTTTTTCCTCCTACTTCAATAGCTAATGAAGCATGTCCGTAATATGTAATTTTCATTTTGTCAACTTTTATGTTAAACGTTTGTTTTTATCTTCCTCCTAAAAAGAGGTTTACAATAATGTCTGAAATTAGCGAAATCATACATACTGTAAGCAATATAGAAAGCAAGAATGTGCTTAATGCCAGTTTTTTCAATTCTGGATCTAATAATTTAGGATCTTGATTTTGGTAAACTGTGATTAAATGTTTTGTCAATGGAATATAAGCCAATAAAAACAAGTATTGGTCAAAGTTGTAATCGCTTAAAATAGCAAATACTACTACCGAAACCATTGCTGTAATAATTAGGAAAAAGTGATAGTTTTTAGCTTTTTGAGCTCCAATCTGTACTACAATTGTATTTTTTCCAGATTTTCTATCCGATTCCTGATCACGCATATTGTTTAGGTTTAAAACCCCAACGCTCAATAATCCGATTGCAACAGCTGGAAGAATTAAAAGCGGATCAACTTCTTTTGCATATAAAAAGTTAACGCCCAACGTACTTACTAATCCGAAGAAAACGAAGACGAATAAATCTCCAAAGCCTCTATATCCGTAAGCAGAATTACCAACGGTGTAACGAATTGCTGAAACAATAGCTGCAATTCCTAGCAATAAGAAAAAAATAGAATACCCGAAATTGTCTTTTCCGAAGGCAAAATAAATTAATATAATGGCAGACAATAAAGTCAATAATGAAGTAATAATGATCGCTTTTTTCATTGCTTGTGGTGTAATAACTCCACTTTGAATAGCGCGCTGCGGCCCCACTCGATCTGCATTATCAGTACCTTTTACTCCATCGCCATAATCGTTTGCAAAATTGGATAAAACCTGTAATCCTAATGTTGTCAATAAGGCAAAACCAAAAACCTTCCAGCTAAATACTTCAGTCGGCGTATTGATGGTTTCTGTTGGATTTGACAAAGCATAAATACTTCCAACTATAATTCCGGAAACTGATAAAGGTAAGGTGCGCAGTCTTGCGGCTTCAATCCAATGTTTCATTCTTGTTTATTATTTTAGATTTTAGAATTTAAATTTTAGATTCTTCTGATTAAAGATTAGATTCGGAAAATCTAAAATCTTAAATCTGAACTCTAAAATATTTAAGGAAGCCACTTATTTTCACCGAAGTTTGGTTTTCTTTTTTCTAAGAAAGCATTTCTTCCTTCTTTTGCTTCTTCGGTCATATAAGCTAAACGAGTTGCTTCTCCTGCAAAAACTTGCTGTCCGACCATTCCGTCGTCAGTTAAATTCATGGCAAATTTCAGCATTTTTATAGAAGTTGGCGATTTTTGAAGAATTTCCTGTGCCCACTCGTAAGCAGTAGCTTCTAATTCGTCATGCGGAATTACAGCATTTACCATTCCCATTTCAAAAGCTTCTTGTGCAGAATAATTTCTACCTAAAAAGAAAATTTCACGCGCTTTTTTCTGTCCTACCATTTTAGCCAAATATGCCGAACCGTAACCACCGTCAAAGCTTGTTACGTCTGCATCTGTCTGTTTAAAAATAGCGTGTTCTTTACTGGCAAGCGTCATATCGCAAACTACGTGCAAACTATGTCCGCCACCTACAGCCCAGCCTGGAACAACTGCAATAACCACTTTAGGCATAAAACGAATTAAACGCTGTACTTCTAAAATATTCAAACGGTGCTGTCCGTCGTCACCAACATATCCTTGATGTCCGCGTGCATTTTGATCTCCACCGCTGCAGAAAGAATAAACCCCGTCTTTTGTAGAAGGACCTTCAGCAGAAAGTAAAACCACTCCAATTGAAGTGTCTTCTTGTGCATCGTAAAAAGCTTGGTATAATTCTGAAGTAGTTTTAGGACGGAATGCATTTCTAACATTTGGTCTATTAAAAGCTATTCTCGCTACTCCATTGCATTTTTTGTAAGTTATATCTTCAAATTCTCTGGCTGTAATCCAATCCATTTTGATTTTTTTGTTTAAAATAATTATACGGTAAAAATAAAGCATTTTTACTACTTTACCTACTTAATCTGCCTTAAGTCTTTACTAATTTGGCCTGCAATGTTAACAATTGGTATTTACTTACAAAAAATAACATTTTTTAACATTAGTTTAGAAAAATAATATTTAATTTTACACCCTAGAAATCAATGAGATACAAAACATTTCAAAGATTTCAGATTGATTTTCTTTCACTGATTTATTAACCTAAAAAATGATTTTTTTGAGAAAATTTAAAAAATTTGTCGCTCATTTTTTTAGGGTTTTAAGTAACAAACCTCAATTAAAAGAACAAATGATTTATGTGTTTGTCGAAACTTCAAAAAGAAAAAAGTAACACCTAAGGTTAAATGTTAGAATTGTTATATAATTAGTATAGGAATGATAACGAAAAAGAGGAAAAAGTACTAATTCACACTTTCTAAAAGTTATTTATAAACCAATGGATGAGCCGTGAAATTATTTTTTTGCTTTTAAGATAGGTGCATCAATTGTTTAAAAGACATACCATCAATGGGATAATTTCTAAAATTTATAAAGCTATTGTTCTGAGATGGATTCGAATTATTTTATTTCTGTTTTTTTTTAATTACAATTTTTTTTAAAACTGAATAAAAAGCGAAAGGCTGCTCGTAATGGGCAGCCTTTTGTGTTATAATGATTTTGCTAACGCAAAATAAATTTCAAATTTTAAAATCCAAATTCCAATTGTTACTTTTAGAATTGGAATTTGGAATTTTTTTATTGGAATTTTATTCCTTTACCAGATAAATTCCGTCTTCTTTTATTTCGATTAGTTTTTCTTTGTATAAAGAGCCAATCGCTTTTTTGAATGACTTTTTACTCATTTTCAAAACGGTTTTAATATCCTCAGGATGAGAATCATCGTTTAAACGAAGGAAGCCTCTGCTGGCTCTTAATTCGCTTAAAATTTTCTCAGCATTTGGTTCAATGCTTTCAAAACCTTGAGCCTGAAGTGCTACATCAATTTTATTGTCAGGACGAATGGTTTTAATGTAACCGCGCATTCTGTCGCCAGTTCTTATGGCATCGTCATAAACTTCATCTTTATATAAAAGTCCTTTGTGCTGCTCGTTTATGATAACATTAATTCCCATGTCGGTAATATGAGAAACAATTAAATCCACTTCTTCGCCTTTTTCAACCGTTAGATTATCGTTGCTCAAAAACTGATTGGTTTTACTTGAAGCCACTAAACGATTTGTTTGTTTATCTAAGTACAAATAAACCAAGTAACGTTTTCCTTTTTCCATCGGACGCGCCTGTTCTTTGAACGGAACCAAAATGTCTTTTTCCATTCCCCAATCCATAAAAGCGCCCACATTATTGATGTAATTCACTCGTAAAAGAGCAAATTCATTCAATAAAATATACGGAACCAAAGTGGTTGCAACTGGTCGTTGTTCGTGATCTAAGTAAACAAAAACGATTAATTCTTCGCCAATTTCAAATACTTTTGGAACGTATTTGTTTGGAAGTAAAACATCGTGAATTCCATCAGGATCATTTTCAGGATCTCCTAAAAACAAACCAACTTTGGTATCACGTAATATAATTAGAGTATTGTATTTTCCTATTTCTAGCATCTTAATATTTTTCTAAGCAGTATAACCGCTAAGTTTTTAAGGTGCAAAGGTACGAAGTTTGGCGTGGCACAAAGAAATTAATTGTAACAAAACGCCATTTATTCTTAATAAATTAGAAAATCCCTTTATGCATAAGCGCCATAAAGGGATTTTGAGTGAATTTTATTATTTGAAAATGCTTTCTTTTTTAAAGTGCACCGTAAGTAAATAGTATACTACTGCTCTATATTTGTGCTTGTTAGATTTTCCATATTTTTCCATAACAGCATCAATTCCTTTGTCTAAATCTGGACCATTTGTTAAGCCTAACTTCTTGATCAAAAAGTTGTTTTTTACTGTATCTAACTCCGATTGCTGTGAAGAAGCTACCGTAGAGGCATCGTCATTATAAATTGAAGGACCGCAAGCAATTGTAACTTTAGTTAATAAATCTGCATCAGCTGTAATTCCGCATTTCTCTTTTAAATCGGCAGTGTACTTTTTAATTAAATCTTCTCTTGTGCTCATAACTATAAAATTAATTTGGTGAATAATCCCCAAAGTTATGAGTAAAGCAGTTTTAAAACAATAATTTTAACAAATATTTTCTTTCAATTAAATTAAGTGTTTAAAATACTTTTTTAGAATAAGATCATTGGCTAATGTTGGCGTAAAAACTTCTAAAATACATGGTGCATCATTAGAATTATATAATGATTTTATGCCATTTTCTAAAGTTTGAATGTCTTGTGCCGTATAATAATTCAATCCGTACATTTTTGCCAAATGTTCAGCTGTCAGTTGATGCGATGTTTCGAAATAAGTATTGAAAACCGGTTTCTCCTCATGTCCTGGAAGAATTCTAAAGATTCCTCCTCCTCCATTATTAATCAAAACAATTTTGAAGTTTTTAGGAATGTACGAATTCCATAAAGCATTACTGTCGTATAAAAAACTAATGTCTCCCGTAACAAAAATAGTCTGTTTTTCGCTTCCTAACGCTGCTCCAATCGCTGTAGAAGTGCTTCCGTCAATTCCGCTTGTTCCTCGATTACAGAAAACTTCAATAGAATTGTCTATGTCAATTAATTGTGCGTAACGAATGGCAGAACTGTTGCTAATTTGAAGCATGCTATTTTTTGGCAACGATTCAATTACTTTTTCGAAAACTTTAAAATCTGAAAATTCTATTTTATTTAAATATTCTTTTCTTCTTTCTAGTCTTGTCTTATAAATCGAATCAATGTTTTTGAAATAATTACTTTTTACAAAAGTAGTTTTTGAAAGCAAATCTTTGAAGAAATCATTTGGCTGCATTTCAAAATGTTTTGTCAGCGCTCCAAATGTATCGTAAGCGCGTAAAGTATCTATATGCCAATGGTGTTTTGGCTTGTATTTTCGTAGAAAACCTTTTATTCTCTTTGACACCACCATTCCGCCAAAAGTTATTAAAACTTCTGGATTAAATTCTTTAAAATCAGAATCATCAAACGGAGTAATTAAAGTATCAATTGAATTAATAAAACTTTCGTGATGAAGGTTTGAGGTCGTTTCTGTAAGTACGACAACTGACGGATCTGAAGCTAAATTTTCGATAATTTCTTTATCAATAGTATTGGCTTCATTTACTCCAACTAAAATCAGTTTTCTTTTTGCAGTATTCCAAACAGAGATAATTTCATCGCTGTTTTCTATGTTTTGTGAACTGTTTTCAGGTTTTAAAACCGTGATTTTTGGCTTTACAGAAAGCTCTTCTGTAGTTTCATAAAGAGGTTCTTCAAATGGAGCGTTAATATGAACTGGTCCTTTTTTTAGAATTGCCGTTTCGATAGCCAAGTTAATCTTCAAATCGTTTTCTTCTGAGGCCTCTTCGGTTAAATTGGCATTAAAAACAGAATGATTGGCAAAAACATTTTCCTGACGAATTGTTTGTCCATCACCGATATCAATTTTACTCTGCGGACGATCTGCAGAAATCACAATCAATGGAATTTGGCTGTAGAACGCTTCTGCTAAAGCGGGATAATAATTTAATAAGGCTGATCCAGAAGTACAGACTATAGCAGTTGGCTGTTTGGTCTGTTGCGCAATTCCCAAAGCAAAAAAAGCGGCACATCGCTCGTCTGCAATACTGTAACAGGTAAAATTTGGGTTTTGAGCAAATCCGATCGTTAACGGTGCGTTTCTAGATCCTGGAGAAATTATAATATTAAAAATGCCTTTGGCAGATAAAATTTCGATAATGCTTTGTGCAAGCGCTATTTTGGGGTAAATCATTACGGTCGTGTATTACTTTTTTCAAAGAAAATCTTCTATCTGATTATTCTTTATCTTGCTTACAAAGTTACAAACTTCGCACTTGATTTATAGTATAATTAGGAATATATTAAGGCTCTTTACCGAAAAAGGGAATATATTTGTAAAATCGAATAATTACTAAAAGTCCGACTTGATATGCGTTTTTTTATTTTACTTTTTTTAGCTGTTACTTTTCAAACGATAACTTCTCAGAATCAATTTGTTCCTGTTGATGTTCCGTACAAAACGGCTTTAGAAAATGCAAAAAAAGAAGGAAAACCACTTTTTGTAATGCTTTATGCCGATTGGTGTCCGCATTGTAATTTAATGAAAACAGATGTTTTAAAAGATGCTGCTGTTCTTGATTTTCTGAACAAAAATTTCGTCTGCACTTATAAAAACATTGAAAAAGAAGAAGGAATTGCTTTAAAAGATAAATTCAATACCAAATCGCTTCCGACTTTTTTATTTATAGACCATAATGAAACGCTGATTTATGCTTTAAAAGGTGAAATGAAAAAAGCTGAATTTTTAAATGAATTGAATAATGCTTTGAATCCGAAAATGCAGTTGCCATATTTAGAAAAGCAATTTTTGGCAGATCCGAGCAATTCTGATAAATTCTTTGTTTATCTGAATACTTTAAAAAAAGGAAAAGACAGAACGGAATTATCGATACCAACACATATTTATTTAAATACGCAATCTGACAAACAATTGGTTAGCGAATTAAACTGGAGAGTTATTGCGAATGGAGTAACTGACATTAAATCTAGGGAATTTCAATATGTTTTAAATCATCAGAAAGAATTTGCTGCTGTTGCTTCTCAAAACCGCGTCGACCGCAAAATTGAAAGCATTGTAAACGAACTGCTTCGCCCTCTGGTTGATAATTTAGACACGGTAAACTATTATAAACAAAGAGAAGTTGCCAAATCAATTCGATTGCAAAAAACGGATTCTTTGGTTTTTAAATACGATCTGACATTAGCCGAAAGAACCGAAAAGTGGAATTTTTATAAAAAAGTAACGCTTGAAGACACGGAAAAATTGGTTTGGAATGATGCCAGTTTCTTAAAAGATATCGGAAACACTTATTTTAAACATATTAAAGACACCGAAAGCTTGAAAAAAGCTATTTCTTGGGTAGACCGTTCTTTAGAATTAAGCGATTCTTATGATGGAAATCTGTTGGAAGCCAAGCTTTATAACAAAATAAAAAATAAAAAGAAAGCTTTGGAATATGTCAAAAATGCCAAGGACATAGCCAAAGAAATGGACTGGAATTCTAAAGAAGCAGATACTCTATTAGCCGAACTAAATACCAAATAAACCGTAATAATTACCAATGAGCATTATTTTAAGACCTGCAATAGCAAACGATTTGCAAAAAATTCTAGAAATTGTAAACCATTCTATTTTACATACAACTGCAAATTACAGTTACGAAACGCAAACTTTAGAAGTTCAGACCAAATGGTTTGAAGATAAAAGAGCTAAAAATCTTCCTGTAATTGTAGCCGATCTGGATGGCGAAGTAGTTGGTTTTGGGAGTTATGGGCAATTTAGAGAAAAAATAGGCTATCAATATACGGTAGAACATTCTGTATATGTAGTAGATAACATTATAGGTAAAGGAATTGGTTCTAAACTTTTAACAGAATTAATTCGCTTAGCCAAAGAACAAGGCTATCACGTTATGATTGGTGCAATCGACGCGGATAATGCTGGAAGCATTGCTTTTCATGAAAAATTCGGTTTTGTTGCTACAGGAAGGATTCGTGAAGTTGGCTACAAATTTGATCATTGGCTGGATTTGGTTTTTATGCAGCTTATTCTATAATAATTAAACATTACAATTTTGTCAGGCTGAGCGGAGTCGAAGCCACGTTTGCTGAATCACTTTGCGGGGCTTCGACTCCGCTCAGCCTGACATAAAAAAATCCGTAAATCTTAAAAATTTTAGATTTACGGATTTTTTATCAATTTATGTTTTCTTAGCTTTTAATCCAGTTGATTACTTCTGGTTCAGTAACTAAAGTTTTTGGTTTAATAACTTTAACCAATTCTCCTTTTTCGTTGATTAGGTATTTTTGAAAGTTCCATTCTACTTCAGAATCCTGCAATCCGTTTCTTGATTTTTCTGTTAAGAATTTATAAACGTCACACATATCGCTTCCTTTAACTGAAACTTTATTCATCATCGGAAAAGTCACGCCATAATTCTGCTGGCAAAAAGTTTCGATTTCTTTAGCTGTTCCAGGTTCTTGTGAAGCAAAATTATTGGCAGGAAAACCTACAATTACAAATCCTTTGTCTTTGTATTCTTTATAAACAGCTTCTAAATCTTTGTATTGAGGCGTCAATCCGCATTTTGATGCTGTATTGACAATCATAATTTTTTTCCCTTTTAGCGAAGCAAAATCAAAAGTGTCTCCTGATAGGTCTTCAACTTTAAACTGATAAATGGTTTCTTTTGTCATGGTTTTATCTGTTTTAGATAATTTAGTTGTACTCGTTTGAGCATTAGTCTGAGTGCTTAATAAAGCGGCTCCAAATAGTATAAAAAGTATTTTTTTCATCTTGTAATTTTTTATAAAATTAGGCAAAAATCATTTTCTACAAATTTAATTTTTGCTAATCAAAAGTTAAATAAAAAATGAAGCCTAACGTTAATCAGACGTTAGGCTTCCCCCCATACAAACAAATCAAACCATGAATTAATTATTATGCTATCTTTTATAAAATATAGTTGATGACTCGGTTATTTTCGAAAATTTCTTTCCCCCAATATGCTAAACGTGTTCAAAAAATATTTAAATGGCTTGTATGATGTAAATTAAAATCCTAAAATTATTCGAGAAACATATTAAAAAAATCTTCTGTTTTGGAAGTCCGAGTACATCAACTATTCAATATCTTTTTATTTTATCAAATCCTAATTCTTAACCGCTACACTAGTTGCGCTGCCTAATAAAGTCTTTTTTACAAAATCTTTTTTAGCACAAACACTCAAAGTCAAAACTGTTGTTAATCCAACTATTAATATTCTGACTATTATTTTGCTATCCATACGTCTTTAATAATATTATAACAACAGCTTTTTTACTGACTTATATAAGATCTTTCTCATCTTATTAAATACATTTACGTAATCGGATTGTTTTTGGTTTTAAAAAAAGTGAGAAAAAATGCGTTTTTTTTCTGAAGCCCTTATTTTCTTAGGGTTTGGACTATTAAAAAAAATACAAAAATCAAAGAAAAATAAATTAACTTTATAAACAGGTTAGCATATAACGGCTTAACTTTTAATGTTTAAACTTAAAAATCCAAATCTATGAGTCAAGAAGAACTGCTAGTTTTAATTTACAAAAAGGACGAAAAAGCTTTTACGCACTTGTACGATATGTACTCAAAGAGCTTATTTTCTGTCATTCATGTCCTAATCAAGAATCGCGAAGAGGCAGAAGATGTGCTTCAGGATGTTTTTGTCAAAATCTGGAAAAACATCGATTCTTATAACGAGAGTAAAGGACGGTTTTACACTTGGATCCTTAATATCGCTAGAAACACCTCTATCGATAAACTTCGTTCTAAAGACTATAATAACACACAAAAAAACCTTTCATCAGATAATTTCGTAAATCTCTTAGACGAGAGCAATAAATTGAGCCACAAACTTGATGCAATAGGAATTCAGGAATTTGTAAAAAAACTGAAACCAAAATGTATCGAAATAATCAATTTGTTATTCTTTAAAGGATATACCCAGCAAGAAGCTTCAGAAGAATTGGCAATGCCACTGGGGACTATCAAAACTCAAAACAGAAACTGTATTAACGATTTACGTAATTATTTGAAGATATAATGGAAGCACAAGAATATATAGAATCAGGAATTTTAGAGCTGTACGTTTATGGCCTATTAAGTGAAAAAGAAAATCTGGAGATTGCTGAACTGGCAAAAAAAGCGCCAGAAGTAGATCAGGAAATTATTTCGATCGAAAAAGCCATAATTGCACTTTCTTCTAGCTTCTCTCCTTTTCACTCTGTTGAAAATTTTGAGAAGATTAAAGCGCGTCTGGAACTGAAACATGGAAAAGTAGTCGAAATGAAGCCAGCTTCAAACTGGTCTCAGTACGTGGGCTGGGCAGCGGCAGTGCTTTTACTTTTAGGTTTAGGCTACCAAACTTTAGAATTGACAAAAAGCAAAGAAGAAATCTCTACTGTTGGAAATGAGAAAAACAAAATCCAGCGAGAATTTGCTTATTTGAGCCAGCAGAATAAAGAAACGGAGAAAAACTTAGGAATTGTAAGAGACATCAAAAATACGGGTGTAACTCTTGGCGGTCAGGCAGTTTCTCCTACTTCGTTTGCAAAAGTATATTGGAATCAGCAAACCAAAACAACTTATATTGACGCGGCTGGTCTACCTACACCTCCAAAAGGAATGGTGTATCAGGTGTGGTCTTTAAAATTAAGTCCGGTTTTGACGCCGACAAGTATTGGCTTATTGGATAATTTTGAAGGAAATTCACAAAAAATCTTTGCTGTTAGCCAAACAGATTCAGCAGAAGCATTTGGAATTACTTTAGAGCCAGCTGGCGGAAGTCCTACTCCAACAATGGAACAGCTTTACACTTTAGGGAAAGTCTAAAAATCAATAATTTAAAACTCTTAAAACGCATGTTAATTTATTCGATATGCGTTTTTTTATTATTTTAGGGTTACTAATTTTCCAAAACCAACTATAATCATGAATGGAACTTTACTTCTAAGAATTGCTGTAGCTATTATTCTGCTTACGCATTCTGTTTTCGGAATCTTCAATAACGGAATAAATGATTTTGGAAATCTCTATCTCAATAAAGTAGGATTCGCTCCTTTCGGACTTTATATAGCTTGGCTAATTAAAATTTCACATATAATTGCGGCTATTCTTTTATTGCTTAATAAATATGTCAAACTCGCGGGATTTGTCACGATTTTTATTTTGATAATGGGAATTGTAATGGTTCATTTTCAAGAAGGATGGTTTGTAGTTGGCGGAGGAAGAAATGGCTGCGAATACAATTTTCTTTTAATCTGCGTTCTTTTGGCTATAATGTATCCTTCTGGTTTTTCTAAAAAAATAAATTCATAAGATTGATGGCAACAATTTGTAAAAACTGTAATACTACTTTTACTGGCAAATTTTGTAACAACTGCGGACAGACTGCAGATACACACAAAATAAATTTTCACTTTTTGTGGCATGATATACAACATGGCTTGCTGCATTTTGATGAAGGAATACCTTATTCTCTGAGGCAACTGTTTACGAGACCTGGGCATTCTATCCGTGAATTTATTGAAGGAAAAAGAGTCCGCCATTTCAAACCTTTATCTCTAGTTGTTGTTTTAGCGACTCTTTATGGATTTTTATTTCACTACTTTCATCTTAATTATCTAAACACTAGTTCTGATAATTCTTTTGATTATGAAAGTATGAATGATTGGGTTCTCACTCATTTTTCTTGGACAACAGTTCTCACAATTCCTCTTTATACTGTAGGAACTTATATTGCTTTTAAAAACCAGGGCTATAATTTTGTCGAACTTTTTGTATTGAATACGTTTAAAGCATCACAAAGATTATTTGTTCAGATTTTGACATTTCCCGTGGCGCTTTATTTATATAAATTAGGACACTCAAATTGGTTTCAGACCATCACTTATTTAATTGGATTAGTACTTATATTTTGGACTAATATTCAGTTTTTCAACAAAATGCCAAAAGCAAAAGCCTTTATTTTATCAATAGTCAGTCATCTGATCTTTTTAATCGCATTTGTAATTCTTGTATCTATTATTTTTTTAATAAGCAGAATTTTTGCATAAAAAAAGGGATTCAAAATAGACTGAATCCCTTTTTGTTTATGATAATTCTGGATTATCTATTTTTTAACCTTTTTGGTTTTATAGTATTTTCTATATTTAGGATATGTTACAGCTCCAATTATCGTAATAGTAACTAAACAGTAGTAGATCCAGTTTAAAGAATGCGCTTCTCCGCTTGCATACGAGTGTAGACCTACTAAGTGGAAATTTACTCCATAATAAGTAAACAAGATAGAAACAAAAGCATACATAGTCATTAAGTTGAAGAACCATTTTCCTCTTAAAGCAGGAACAAAACGAGCGTGAATTACAAACGCATAAACCATAATCGAAATTAAAGCCCAAGTTTCTTTTGGATCCCAACCCCAGTAACGTCCCCAACTTTCGTTTGCCCACTGTCCTCCAAGGAAGTTCCCAATAGTAAGCATGATAAGACCAATTGTAACTGCCATTTCGTTAATGTAACTTACTTCTTTGATATGCAAGTCCATTTTAGCTTTGTTTTTATCATTCGTAAAGAAAATCAATACTAAAGCAACAAAACCTAAAATCATTCCTAAAGCAGTCGGACCATAACTTGCTACGATTACCGCTACGTGAATCATTAACCAATAAGAATTCAAAACAGGCTGTAAGTTTGCAATTTCTGGATCGACCCAATTTAGATTTGAAGCAAAGAAAATCATAGAGGTTACAAAGGCAGCTGAAGCAACCGTTAATTTTGATTTTCTATGGAAAGCCAAGCCAAAGAACATGGTTGACCAAGCTACATAAACTATAGACTCATAAGCATTACTCCATGGTGCGTGGCCAGAAATATACCAACGTGCAATTAAAGCAACGGTATGCAATGCAAATATTACTCCTATTAATATATGGAAACCATTTACAGTTATGCGTAAGAACTTTTTATCAAAGAAAATACTGAATAATGTAAAAATCAGCATTAAAATTCCTGCCATAGAATACCAATAAGTCATCTTTGGTAAAACATCATACGTATTGTAAGCAATCTCAAGATCAATTTTTCGTTCGCTTGGACGCACTTTAGCTCCAAATTTCTTTTGGAATCCATTTATACTTTCTACTAATTGATCTGCTGTATCCCAATTTTTAGAAATTGAAGCGTTATTTAATGCGCTAAAATATAAAGGGAGAATTTGTTTCACATAAGTAGAATCCATTCCTTTAAAACCAGCATTATCACGTTCCAGATAAGAAGCCCATTTATTATTTGAATCATTTGGAATAGGGAAAATTTTCAAAATCCTTCCGCTCAATGCAGATTCCATTATATTTACTTTTTTGTCTGTTTCAATAAAGTCTTTCTCAAACTGATTTGGATTTGCCGCTTTGTAAGCTGCATCTAAATAAGGAGACAGTTTATAATTTCCTTGTTCATCAAAGAATTTTACAAATGGCGCATATTTATCTTTTGAATCAATTCCAATGATTTTACGGATACTGTCGTTTCCTGATTTTATATAAATTATTGGAACTTGAATCCAAACCTGACCGTATTGCGTCATCGATAAAAATACCTGATCAGAGTTCATTCCGTTGTACTTATCATTATGACTTACTTTACGAAGCAGTTCAGATGAAAACGTATTAATCGGCTTCATTCTTCCTCCAGCATCCTGAATAATTAAACGTCCAAATTTTGCTGCGTGTGCTTCTGGCGCTTTATAAATATTCAATAACGAATCTAATTGTTTTTTACTTGGTGGAGCTGTAACGTGATTCGCATGATCGTTTGGATCTGCACTATGATTATGTTCGTGTTCGTGAACATGTCCCGGCGTATGAACGTGTGGTGCTTCCTGAGCAAAACCATTTAAACCAATAAATAAAACTAAGATGGTTATTAGTTTTTCTTTTTTCTTTTGAATGTTTTCTAATTTCTTTTTCAAATCTCCAAAACGAGAATGTTTAGTAAACATAATTGCCATTAAACCAATGTATAATAGAAAGTAACCAAAATAAGTGATATTCGTTCCCCAGAAATCGTGATTTACTGATAAAACAGTTCCTTTTTCGTCTGGGTCAAATGAAGATTGGAAGAAACGATACCCTTGATAATCTAAAACGTGATTCATAAAAATATCAGCATCAAAAGTTTCTGTAGAATCTTGAACTGTTACTTTACTTTTATATGAAGAATAACTTTTCTCTGTACCAGGGTATTTTTCAGCAATAAAGTCATTCAAACGAATTTTAAATGGTAAAACATAAGCTTTACTTCCGTAGAATAAAGAATATTCGATATTGCCAATTTTTACTGTTTTAGCTTCTCCAACCTGCCCTTTAGAGCCCATAAGCATTACTTCTTTTTCTTGTCCTTCAGCTTTTACTTTTACTACTAAAGCATCAGAATGAGATTTTGCTTTAAAATCATTATTAGATTCATAATCTACTTTTCCTTTCATTGGAGGCTCTGGAAATACAATTCTGATATCTCCAATGCTGTATAAAGAACGCATCATTAAAGGCTGTACATTATCTTTTGTAACTTTCCCTTTAAACTGATCTGCCATTCGCATAAACTCCCCTTCAAAAGGAGTCTGAATTGTATATTCTTTACCTGTTGTATTGATATTAATTGCTCCGTCAGTCTGCTTGTTTAAAGCAAATAAAACATTGTGAATATTTTGAACTTCGCCTTCTTTTAGGTAGTGTTCTTCTCTTCCACCTGCTCCAGCTTCAACCAATTTAATGTATAAAGCGCCATTTGGATCTGGTTTAACCACTTCTTTCGCTCCCATGATGTAATTAGAATACGAAACTTCAAAAGGAGTCTGGTCAAATTTTCCTGAAATGCTGAAATTATTATTGGTAACAGGAGAAAGTAAAAGGCTTTTTTCAAAAACTCTTCTTCTTGGCTGACCTTTATATTCGCCATCAGCAAAAATGGTTAGAAAGGTTTTATCTGAATAAACTTGGTTTTCAGCCGCTCCTTCGCGAATTGGCATCATTCCTTCATAACTGATATAACGTGTAATGAAAGCTCCTACGATGATAAAAACAAAGGCAAGGTGAAGTAAAAGTGTTGCCCATTTTTCTTTTTTATGCAGTTGGTATTTTTTGATGTTTCCGAAGAAATTGATCATAAAGATGGCCATAATTGCCTCAAACCACCAAGTATTGTAAATTAGTATTCTGGCTGTATCGGTGTTGTATTTACTTTCGATAAAAGTTCCAACACCCATTGCAATTGCAAATGTTAAAAAAAGAACGGCCATTAATCGTGTAGAAAACAAAAAAGAGAATATTTTTTTATCCATTTCTTAGGAATTACATTGTATAAAAGTGCGACAAAAGTACTTAAAAATGTTGATTAGCAGGCTTCGGCTTTTGTTAATAAAAACCAAAAATAAAGACTATTTTTCAAACAATTTGATAATATAGAAAGTTTTAACTTACAAATTAAATGCATTTTTTCTGAATAGTTGCTTTTACTAGGAAAGTGTTAGAATTCTAACAAAACTTAATAGGCAATAAAAACTTGAAAAAAGCATTATCCCTATTTCATTAGCCCTTCGCATTAAAAAAAATAATACTAATTTTGCTCTCATGATTCAGATAACAATAATCGGTTCCGGCAACGTTGCGCAGCATTTGATAAAGGCATTTTCTGCCAGCAAAATTGTTGAAATTAAACAGGTTTTTTCGCGAAAGCGAGAAGGTTTACTTCATTTAATTGATTCTGAAAAGATTGTGAATAATCTAGAGGATTTAGAACCCGCTGATCTGCATATTATTTCGGTTTCAGATAATGCTATTACAGAAGTTTCAGAACAGCTTCCTTTCAACAATCAGTTGGTTGTGCATACTTCGGGCACATCTTCTATAGCACTTTTAGATCCTAAAAATCGTAGGGGTGTTTTTTATCCGCTCCAGACATTTTCTAAGAATAAAACATTAGATTACTCTATAATTCCGTTCTGTCTCGAAGCAGAAAACACAGCCGATTTTAAACTTTTAGAAACCATAGCAAAAAGTGTTTCTACAGCAGTTTATCCTATAAGTTCAGAACAGCGTAAAGCGCTTCATGTCGCTGCAGTTTTTGTGAGCAATTTTACGAATCATTTATACCAAATGGGACAGGAAATTTGTGAAGAAAATCAAGTTCCGTTTGCTGTTTTAAGACCTTTAATTCAGGAAACTGCAGATAAAATCAATACGCTTGATCCAATCGACGCACAAACTGGTCCAGCCGTCCGCCACGATTCTATTACTACCGATGCGCATGTGGCTTTTTTACATGACGAAAACAAAAAAAATATCTATAAAATCTTAACACAATCTATACAGCATAATGGCAAAAAGTTATAAAGAAATAATGAATGACATCACAACGTTTGTTTTTGATGTAGACGGCGTACTTACAGACAGTTCAGTTTTTGTAACCAATGAAGGCGAAATGTTAAGAACAATGAATATTCGCGACGGTTACGCTCTAAAAGCAGCAATTGAAAGCGGTTACAAAGTTTGTATTATTTCTGGCGGAAGCAATGAAGGCGTTCGTATTCGTCTTAATAATCTTGGGGTTAAAGATGTTTACTTAGGAACTCCTGATAAAGTAAAAACGTTTACGGCTTACTGTGAAAGTATTAATGTAAAACCTGAAAATGTATTGTATATGGGAGATGACATTCCAGATTTTCATGTTATGAAACTAGTAGGTCTTCCAACTTGCCCGCAAGATGCAAGTCCAGAAATTAAAAATATCTGCCGTTATATTTCGCATGTAAAAGGCGGACGCGGCGCCGTGAGAGACGTAATCGAACAAGTAATGAAAGTGCAGGGAAAATGGATGGATTACTTTAACGGAAAACACGATTAAACAATTTTAGATTTCTGATTTTAGATTAAAGAAAACTCAGAACCTTAGCCCCTTAGCAACTCAGAAACTTAGAAAAATGAAATTCCTAAATCTTATTCGATATAAAAATTTACTAATGCTTGCTTTTATGCAGCTGCTTTTTCGTTATGCCTTTTTAAAACAGCAGGAAGTACCACTGGCATTGGCTGACTGGCAATATGGATTATTGATTTTAAGCACTGTTTTACTCGCTGCAGCAGGTTATGTAATCAATAATATTTACGATGTAGGAACCGACAGTATTAACAAACCAAACGATGTTGTAGTTGGAAAAGGAATCTCAGAAACTGCGGCTTACAATATTTATATCGGATTAAATATTTCTGGCGTTGCGCTTGGTTTTATTTTGTCTAATATTATCATGAGGCCGACTTTTGCGTCGCTTTTTATTCTAATTGCTTCCCTTTTATATTTTTATGCGACAACGCTAAAACAAATCATGATTTTAGGCAATTTTGTAGTTGCGTTGCTTTTAGCGGCAAGCGTATTAATTATTGGTGTTTTTGATCTTTTTCCTGCTACAACTGGCGAAAATCAAGCACAAATGGCTAGTCTTTTTTCTATTTTGACCGATTATGCTTTGTTTGCTTTTATGATCAATTTTATTCGCGAAGTCGTAAAAGACATTGAAGATGTAAATGGCGATTACAATATGGGATTTAATACACTCCCAGTGGCAATCGGGGTGAACAGAGCGGCAAAAATTGCTTTAGGTTTTGCGATTGTTGCATTTATTATGTGTGGACTTTACTGCAATACTTATTTCATGCAAAATAAGCTTTACATAGCCGTATTTTATGCTTTTGTAACGGTTTTAGCGCCTTTGCTTTATTTTATCGTGAAAATTTTTAGTGCCAAATCGCAGAAAGATTTTCATCATTTAAGCAGTATTTTAAAACTTATTTTGTTCTTCGGAATTTTATCAATCTTGGTTATTGCCTTAAATATCAAATACAATGCTTAAAGAAAAACTAAAAAAATATAAAATCATTTTGGCGTCGGGATCTCCGCGCAGACAACAGTTCTTTAAGGATTTAGACCTTGATTTTGAAATTCGCTTAAAAGATGTGGAAGAAATTTATCCTCCAGAATTAAAAGCGGCTGAAATCACCGATTATCTTGCTGAATTAAAAGCAAATGCGTTTGAAGGAGAATTAAATGAGAATGAAATTCTAGTTACAAGCGACACTATCGTTTGGCATCAAAATAAAGCTTTAGGGAAACCAAAAAATGCTGAAGAAGCTTTTGCCATGATTAAATCTATGTCGAATACTACTCACGAAGTTTTTACATCGGTTTGCTTTAAAACTAACTCCTCTTCTACTCTAATTAATGATGTTACAAAGGTAACTTTTAACGATTTGTCTGACGAAGCGATTCAATATTATATCGAAAATTACAAACCTTACGATAAAGCTGGTGCTTACGGGATTCAGGAATGGTTTGGTTTTATGGCAGTTGCAAAAGTAGAAGGCTCGTATACTAATGTTATGGGACTTCCGACAGCCAAAGTTTACGAATTTTTGACTACTTTAGTGTAAAAATTTATTTATGTTTTCTTTTAAAGAGTATAGCCGAGAAATAATTGCCACAATCGTTCTTATTACTATTTTGATTGTGCTGCGAATGGTAATTGCTAAATTAATAAGACGTTTTGCTTCTACAAGTCAGTTATTTGAGCATCGTACCAATTTGGTTATCAAGTATATCAATATTCTGATGAACATTCTCATTGTAACAAGTCTAATTGTGATATGGGGAGTTCAGACAGAAGATATTTTTCTCACTATTTCATCGATTGCAACGGTAATTGGCGTTGCCATGTTTGCGCAATGGTCTATTTTGAGCAACATTACTTCTGGAATGGTTTTATTTTTCTCCTTCCCTTTCCGAATTGGAGACACGATTAAAATACACGACAAAGATTTCCCTATAGAAGCTGAAATTGAAGATATCAATACGTTTCACGTAAGCTTAAAAACGAAAGAAGGAGAAAAAATCGTTTTTCCAAACAATTTACTGTTGCAAAAAGGAATTTCAATTATTCCGGCAAAGTATGAAGAGCGTGAGTTTTTTGACTAAAATCTAATGGGAATTTTATAACGGCCAGAAAAAAAGCTAGAACAGAAAAAGACAAATAAAGTGTAATATTTGTTTTATAAATTCAGCTAAATAAAAATAAAATGACTCGGCCCATAACTTTACCGTTCTATGCAAAACTTTCCTTTATTCTTGTAACTTTAATTTGTTTTGCATTCATTTTTTGTCTCGGAAAAAATATACTTACACCCATTTTAATGGCATTTTTATTTGCCGTTTTATTGCTTCCGATTTTTACATTTTTAAATACCAAACTTAAGTTCCCTAGGCATCTTGCAGCGTTAATCTGTATGATCATTTTTATATCGGTAATAGCTGGAATTCTGGTTTTTATTTCCTATCAAGT
Organism: Flavobacterium sp. 38; assembly: GCF_057799715.1. Lineage (NCBI taxonomy): Bacteria > Pseudomonadati > Bacteroidota > Flavobacteriia > Flavobacteriales > Flavobacteriaceae > Flavobacterium > Flavobacterium sp. 38. Next base: position 250,347 of record NZ_JBYNWZ010000006.1, read on the forward strand.
CACCTACATGGCAAATGATTTTGATACGATAAAGAAAAATGCCAATGCTTTTATCCTTGAAATTCATAAATTCATACGAGAGAATTTTGAGGTCAGTATAGGTGAACAAAAAAAATACTTGGATTCTGTTACTCAAGACTCAGTTAAAACGGGTCAGGCAAAATTGGGTTCGTTTATAATTTCTATTAGTGATGTCCTTTTAGACAGCACCATAATGATTATTTATACTTTTCTATTTCTAATTTATAAAGAACACTTTAAACTGTTTTTTGCGAAACTAATCAAAAAAGAAAATCATGATGTTTTGCAGGATATTTTAGGACAGATAAAAGTTTCGATCAACAATTATATCGTAAGCTTAATTATCGAAATGATTGTGGTTTCGGTCTTAACCAGTTTGGGGCTATGGATTATAGGCATTAAATACTTCATCCTTCTCGGGCTAATTACGGGAATTTTGAATCTTATTCCGTACATCGGAATTACAATTGCAGGAATTATTACTGTCCTCGCATCTTTAACAGGATCGGGAGAAATGTCTGTAATTACCGGAATCCTTATTGTAAATATTATTGTCCAATTTATAGATAATAATCTGCTTGTGCCTTTAATTATTAATTCTAAAGTAGAAATAAACGCTTTTGTTTCCATTATGGGAATTATTGTCGGAGGAGCGGCCGCCGGAATTGCCGGAATGTTTTTAGCCATCCCGCTTTTGGCAATCTTAAAAATCATTTTTGACCGAATTGAATCGCTTTCAGCCTGGGGTTATCTCATGGGAAATCATGTGCCCCGAAAATTTGCTTGGAGGAAAAGAAAAATTCCTGCAGAAAATTAAAAAAGCGTTATGCTAGCATAGCATTTATTTATTCCTTATATTCATAAAACTTAATCTTTATTAGAAGAAAATTACCGCATGTCTTTACATCAAAAAATACTGTTTTTTATTTTGCTGTGCTTTTGCTTACAAAGCGGATATGCGCAAGTAGATCAGAATAAAAAAGAGCCAAAAAACAAAAAAGATAGTACGGAGATTTATACCAAAATTAGAAATTACTCTAAGAAAAATAAATTTACGCAGACCATGCATAAATTGTTTTTCAGATCTAAAAAGTCTAAGAAAAAAGAAGAATTGCTTGTTAAGATTGATTCGACCAATTACGAAGGAAAAATTATTCGAAAAATCAATATTATTACGTTAGATCCTTTTGGACATTCGGTTGCCGATACCACTCAAATGCCTAAAAATTGGGGAGAAAGAATGGGTAACCGACTTCACTTAAAAACAAAAAAAATAGCGATTTATAATTTGTTGCTTTTTAAGAAAAATACACCTTATAATACCTATAAAGTTCTGGAGTCTGAACGTTTGATTCGTGCACAGCGTTATGTTACGGCAGTTCGAATTTCGAATCAGAGTGTTGGACAAGCTTCAGATTCGGTTGATGTTACGATTCGTGTTTTGGATTCCTGGAGTACGATTCCGAGGTTTTCTATTTCGAGTAATCGAGTTTCCGTAGGTTTTAAAGAAAAAGATTTTTTTGGCTCTGGTCAGCAGTTAGAATACCGTTTTACAAATCGCTTTGATGACGGAAGAACTGCTAATGAAGCTACTTATACGGTTCCGAATATTAAAAATACTTATATTGGAACTGTTATCCATTATAATATGGACTTAGACAATAATTATATTAAAAGTATAAATGTTGAGCGAGACTTCTACTCTCCTCTGACCAAATGGGCAGGCGGTGTATATGTAGATGAATATTTTCGTAAAGATACCCTTCAAGCTCCCGATCTTACTTATGCTTACCAACCTGTAAAATATACGTCTCAAGATCTCTGGGCGGGACGCGCTTTTAAAGTTTTTGAAGATCCTCATAAAGCCATTACCAATCTCATTGCGACGGCAAGATTTATGAATAAAAATTTCAGTGAAACACCAACTGAAGAGTACGATCCTGATCATTTTTTTTCTGACGAAAAGCTGATTTTAAGCGGAATAGGTCTAAACACCCGAAAATTTATTCAGGATAGTTATATTTTTAGAAACGGACAGACCGAAGACGTCGCTACAGGAAGAATCTACGGAATTACTTTTGGCTATCAGTACAAAAACACTTACTGGAGGCCTTATATTGGCGCGCAATATTCTTTTGGAAATTACTATCGTCTCGGTTTCTTAAGCATGAATTTTGAGGCAGGAACCTTTTTTCATCAGTCCAAAACCTATCAGACGGCATTTTTATTAGAATCGAATTATTTCACCAAATTATACAGTATTGGAAATTGGAAATTGAGACAATTCGTTAATCCGAAATTTGTTATTGGCATTAATAGAGATAATATTATTGCAGATGAGTTAAATATAAATGAAATAAATGGCATTCCCGGATTCAACAGTGCAGTTTACGGAACCAGTAAAGCAGTTTTATCGCTTCAAACCCAAACCTATTCGCCTCATTCTTTGTTAGGTTTTCGTTTAAACCCATTTTTTAATTATTCAGTTGCCGTATTAGGAAGTCCAGAAGTGGCTATGACCAAAAGCAAACCCTATTCAAAAATTACCGTAGGACTGCTTATCAACAATGACTATTTGGTTTTCAGTTCGTTCCAGCTATCTCTTTCCTATTATCCAAGTATTCCGCAGCAAGGCGATAATGTTTTCAAAACCAATACTTTTGAAACCACCGATTACAAATTGCAAAATTTTGAACTCGCAAAACCTAGAATTGTCGATTACAGATAATTTTTTTACTTTTTTCTTCGAATAATTAAAGTTTTAAAATTCAAACAATTACATCTTTTCGGGTTATTCTAAATTCGATAAAATGCATTTTTATTCGACGAAAAACATCTGTTTTTATTTTTTGGCACAGTATGTGAATATCCCTATTCAAGAATAACATTTAAAAAAATAAAAAAGATGAAAACGATAAAATTAGCAATCGCCGGATTATTTCTAATGGTTGCAAACGCCACGCAAGCCCAAGTATCGGTAAACGTAAACATTGGATCTCCACCAGCTTGGGGACCAGCAGGATATACAGAAATGGAATATTACTATCTTCCAGATGTTGAAGCCTACTATGATGTTCGTGCTTCTCAATTCATCTATTTTGGAGGAGGAAAATGGGTAAGAGCAAGATACTTGCCTAGACAATATAGAAACTATGATTTGTATGGAGGTTACAAAGTAGTATTGACAGATTATCACGGTAGAACTCCGTACACCTACTTTGACCGTCATAAAGTAAAATACTATAGAGGATACCACGGAGCTCCGCAAAGACCTTACAAACCAAGACCGGTTTACGGTTATAGTGAGCGTCGTCATTACGATCGTAAAGACTACAAACATTACGACAAACACGATAAACACCACGGAAGACATGACCATGACGACCATGATCATGACCATGATCACGGAAGAGGAAGAAGATAATGCTAAATTACTAGTAATCAATACAAGAGAGTATCAAAAAAATGATACTCTCTTTTTTTTATGATTTGTTTAATCTGATGTTTTGTTAAAATGTTGTATATTTAATATAAATGACTGTATAACAATAAGTTTCTCTATTAAAACCCTTGTTCAATTCATTTAAACTATATATTTGCGCCGAATTTTAAAACCCAAAAAAGAAATTTATGAAAAAGAATGTTTATTTGTTTTCATTTTTAGCAATGTCACTATTAATAGGTTGTGACGATAATAATGACAACAATAACGGTGGACAATCGTCAGATAACATTACTATTACCTCAGATCAATCTACTTTAAACAAAAGGCTTGACCTAACTAATTCTGGGGTAATCTCGATCGAAAACGGTTCTTTGACAGGAAAAGCTGCTGAAACAGCGACTACTACTTTCCCTTTAGTTCAAATTGCCGAAGTTAAACCGCCAGTTGATGCAAGCGGTAGAACATTACAAGCTAGTCACGTAACAGTAAACGGAAATTATGCTTATGTTTCTTATATTATGAGAGGCGATGCTTATTCTGGAGCTATTGACGTCATTGATGTTTCGGATCCTTACAAACCTAAATTGGTTACTTCTGCCCTAATTCCAAATACTGATATTACTTCTCTAACTTTCTCAGGATCAAATTTAATTATCGGAGCTGCAAAAGATGTTGATAAAGACACTCAGCTTGCGGGAAATCCGGCAATTGTGTTTAATATGCCATTAAGCTCAGGATTATTGACTAGCAATTTAACTACAAATTATTTAGAAAGCAGAGTGACAACAGATGTCGCGGCTAATGCTTCTAACTATTTTGCGGTAACAGGAGACAACGGAAGTTTGTATAAAATAAGCAGTTCTACAAAAGTAATTGCAGGAAAAGCTGCTGTGACAGATTTGCGTTCTATTGCTCTAACAAGTGATAAAGTTGTGACTTTAAGCGGAAATAAAGGAGTTAACGTTTACAATCAGTCGACGCTTGCTTTGCAAAAAAGCTTTACAACTTCTACAGACGTAAGCGGAGCAAAAAGAACGATGGATGTTGACGGAACAAAACTTTTTGTTTCTGAAGGTCCAAACGGTCTTGGCGTTTACGACATCAACAGCGGGTCTAAATTGCAGACTATTGGAATTGCAACTGCTGGTGAAGACAATGTAACCAATGCCGTTTCTTACAATGACGGTTATGCATTTGTTGCAAACGGAGCTTTAGGACTTAATGTGTATCAATCTGCAACACAGCTTAATTTGTTAGGTTCTGTAGGAATAGCAGGTTCTTCAAACTACGTAAAATCAAGTGGTAACTATATTTATGTAGCAAGCGGAACAGGCGGTTTGAAAATCATTAAAATGGAAAAACCAAATACTACTTTTGCAAGCTGTTTAACTTATGGTTTGTATAATCAAGGAAGAGATTTGATTTTAAATTCTAATGAAGTAAAATCGTACCAGGGAGCAACGGCTATTAATTCAGCAATTATTAATAATGGTGCAACTTTAACACATTGCGGTTCGATTGCCGTTTTAAGCAATTTGACTTTAAACAGCGGTGGTACATTTAACATGAGAGGAAGTTTATCTCAAGGTAAATATCAGCAATCGTCTCCAACAGAATTAATTATAAACAATAATTCAGTATTAAATATTGAAGGATCTGTTGTAATTTGGGGAGATTTAAGATTGAATAGCGGTGCTAAAATCAACTTTATTGGCAACACTTCTACAATTACTATTTATGGAAAAGTGACCAAAGGAAGCAATGTTACCATTACTGGAAACTACGTTGATACAGAGAACAAATTGAAATAAGCGACAAAGGCTCAAATATATATTTTCAAAAAGCTGTCAGAATTAAACTGGCAGCTTTTTTTTGTTTTTATTTTTAAATAACTGTCAAATAACGATCATTAACATTTCATTTAAATACTGTTCCATAAAATAATTAGTATTTTTGAAGCACTTTCAAAAAAACAATTAACCAGAATATGCAAAAAATACAGATTCAAATCATTCTTCTATTTTTTATATGTTTTCAAATTTCATTTGCACAGCAGCCACAAAAACCAAATTCAGTTGAAATTTACAATCAAATCAAAAAATTAAACTTTTTGGGTTCAGTATTGTACGTTGCAGCGCATCCTGACGATGAAAATACTAGAATGATTTCGTATTTGGCTAACGATATGAATGCCAGAACGGGTTATTTATCACTTACTCGCGGCGATGGCGGACAAAACTTAATTGGTCCGCAATTGCGCGAATTGCTTGGTGTAATTAGAACTCAGGAATTAATTGAAGCTCGAAAAATAGACGGAGGAGAACAATTTTTTTCGAGAGCGAATGATTTTGGTTTTTCAAAAAATCCATCAGAAACTTTAGATATTTGGGACAAAGATAAAGTCCTAGCCGATGTAGTTTGGACGATCAGAAAATTTCAGCCAGACATTATTATCAATAGATTTGATCATCGTTCGCCGGGCACCACGCACGGGCATCACACTTCTTCTGCTATGTTGAGCGTTGAAAGTTTTAAATTGACAAACGATCCGAAAGTTTATCAAGAACAATTAAAATATGTTACGCCTTGGCAGGTAAAACGCCAATTTTTTAATCCTTCTTGGTGGTTTTACGGAAGTCAGGAAAAATTTGATGCTGCCAATAAATCTAAATTTACAAAACTTGAAACCGGCGTTTACTACACTGGAATCGGTAAATCAAACCAAGAAATTGCTGCTTTAAGCCGAAGCCGTCACCAATCGCAAGGATTTGGAAGCACTGGAGTTCGCGGTGAAGAAACAGAATATCTAGAACTAATTAATGGTGAAACCCCAAAAGAGCGTGATAATTTATTTGACGGAATTGATACAAGCTGGAACCGCGTTAAAAACGGAAAACCAGTAGGTGATTTGATTGCTTCTATTATTTCAAAATACGATTTCAGCAATCCTTCTGCCAGCATTCCAGATTTAGTTAAAGCCTATTCTATGATTCAAGCTTTAAACGATACGCACTGGAAAAATATTAAATCGGCAGCCATAAAAAATATTATTGCATCTTGTTCGGGCTTATACCTTGAAGCCGTTGCCAATGAACAAGAAGCAACTCCAGGAAGCACAATTAAATTAAGTATTGAAGCGATTAACAGATCTGCAGTTGGAATGCAGTTAGTTAGCGTAACAACACTTCCAGACAATCAGACTACAGCTCAAAACATTGTTTTAAAAAATAATAACGATCAGAAAATCAACCTCTCGCTACAGCTTCCAAGCAATATGGAATATACGCAGCCTTATTGGTTAAAAGAAAAAGCTACTGTTGGAATGTATACCGTTTCTAATCAAGAAATTATTGGAATTCCAGATATTATTAGAGATACCAAAGTGGTTTTTAATGTAAAAATCAATGATGTCGAAATTCCGTTTGAGCGTACGGTTGTTTACAAATATAACGACGGCGTAAAAGGCGAAATGTATAATTTTCTAGATATAGTTCCAGAAGTTACTACTTCAATTTTAGAAAGAGTTTTGCTTTTTAGAGATACCAAAAGCAAAATGATTCCGGTAAAAGTGCGCGCAGGAAAAGACAATATTAAAGGAAATTTGCAATTGGAATTGCCAAAAAGCTGGAGTGTTTCTCCAAAAGAAATTCCGTTTGCTTTAGACAAAAAAGGCACTGAACAAATCTTTTACTTTGAAGTGACACCGCCTGTTAATCCAGAAGAAGTTACAGCAAAAAGCGTTGCAATTGTTGACAATAAACGTTTTGACAAAGATCAGACTATTATAGAATTCAGTCATATTACCAAACAAATGGTTTTAAAGCCAGCTGAATCAAAATTTATTAGAATGGATTTAAGAACTTCTGGCGATGCCATTGCTTATATCATGGGCGCAGGAGACGAAGTTCCAGAAAGTTTAGCGCAAATGGGATACAAAGTTTCTGTTATAAAACCTGATGAAATTACGCCGGAAAAACTAGATTCTTTTAGCACTGTTATTACTGGAATTCGTGCTTACAATACCGTAAATGCTTTGGCCAACAAGCAAAACATTCTTTTTAATTTTGTAAAAAGCGGTAAAAATATGATCGTTCAGTACAATACAAACGGAAAATTGGTAACCGATAAAATTGCTCCGTATCCGTTAAAATTATCAAATGATCGCGTAACAGAAGAAAATGCTAAAATTACTTTTCTAGCACCAAATCATCCTGTTTTAAATACGCCAAATAAAATTTCAGAAAATGATTTTAAAGGCTGGACGCAAGAACAAGGTTTGTATTATCCAAACGAATACGATCCTGCCTTCACTCCTATTATTTCGTCGCATGACAAAGGAGAATCTGCTAAGGACGGAGCTCTGCTTGTCGCGCCATACGGAAAAGGATATTACATTTATACAGGTTTGAGTTTCTTTAGAGAATTGCCAGAAGGTGTTTCTGGAGCGTATCGATTATTATCGAATATTATTTCTCTAAAACAGCCCATTGAAGCTCCTAAACAAGATCTAAAGCAATAAAATATGGAAGCTAAAAAAACAAAAAAATGGAAAAAAAGCTACACTTATGTTTTAGTAGCCAATGCAATTTATATTGCTATTTTCTTTTTAATCATGCAATTATACTCATAACCTATGCAGCTATTTGACTGGATCGTACTTATTGTAACCTTATTATTTATCGTTGGATATGGCTCTTGGAAAACCCGAGGCAGTAAAAACGTAGAGGATTTCATTTTAGGAAATAATGAAACGCCTTGGTATACTGTCGGACTTTCTGTAATGGCCACGCAAGCGAGTGCGATTACCTTTTTATCTACGCCTGGACAAGCCTATCACGATGGAATGGGTTTTGTGCAATTCTATTTTGGACTTCCAATTGCCATGATTGTCATTTGTGTGACTTTTATTCCGCTATATCATAAAAGCAAAGTTTTTACAGCTTACGAATTTTTAGAAAAAAGATTTGATGTTAAAACACGTTCGCTTGCCGCTATTTTGTTTTTAGTGCAAAGAGGTTTAGGAACTGGATTAACCATTTACGCGCCAGCCATTATTTTATCTGCTCTTTTAGGATGGAATCTGACTGTAATGAATATCATTATTGGAGTAATGGTAATTATCTATACTTTTTCAGGAGGAACAAAAGCGGTAAACGTGACGCAAAAACAGCAGATGTTTGTCATTATGTCTGGAATGTTTATCACTTTTTTTCTGATTCTGCATTATCTTCCAAACGATATGACTTTTACCAGTGCGCTACACATTGCTGGCGCAAATGATAAAATGAATATTGTTGATTTTTCTTTTAATCCTGAAGAAAAATATACGTTCTGGAGCGGTATAACGGGAGGTTTCTTTTTGGCACTTGCTTATTTTGGAACAGACCAATCTCAGGTTGGACGCTATTTATCTGGAAAATCAGTTCGCGAAAGTCAGATGGGATTAATCATGAACGGACTTTTAAAAGTGCCAATGCAATTCTTTATTCTTTTGACGGGAGTTATGGTTTTTGTCTTTTTCCAATTCAATCCAGTTCCTTTAAATTTCAATCCGAATAACAAGATTGCAATTGAAAAATCGGCTTTTAAAGAAGAATATCATGCTTTAGAACAAAAATTGGTCAAACTTTCAGAAGATAAAAAAGTGATTAATTTATTGTATATCGATCAGCTGAATCAAGATTACGACAATCCGATTTTGCGTAAAGAATTGGTTGCACTTTCTAATAAAGAAAAAGATCTGCGCGATAAAGCCAAAGACATTATTTCGAGAGCCGATAGCAATACCGAAACTAATGATAAAGATTATGTCTTTTTCCATTTTATCCTGCACTATCTTCCAAAAGGTCTTATCGGATTGTTATTGGCCGTTATTCTTTCGGCTGCAATGTCTTCTACCGCTTCTGGATTAACCGCATTGGCTTCTACAACAGCAATTGACATTTACAAACGAAATCAGAAAGAAGAAAAATCAGAAAAGCATTATTTGAATGTTACTAAGTTTTTCACCCTATTCTGGGGAGTTGTAGCGATACTTTTTGCTTGCGTGGGAACTTTATTCGAAAATCTTATTCAGCTTGTAAACATTATCGGCTCAATTTTCTACGGAACCGTTTTAGGAATATTCCTTGTTGCTTTTTATTCTAAAAGAGTTAAAGCAAAACCAATGTTTATCAGCGCTATTATTAGTCAGTTGACCATTTTTGTAATTTACTATTTCATGATTTACAGCCAGGAAAAACTGGGTTATTTATGGCTGAACTTTATTGGAGCTATCTTGACGATTGTATTGTCTGAAATATTACAGTTCTTATTTTTCAGAGGAAAATCTGATGATGAAAATGAAATAATTTTAGATTAAAATGAATCAGAAAGTGTTCTTATTGCTGTCATTCTTTTCATTTTTTTTGGCTGAAAGTCAAAATCTTGATGATTCTAGTACAGCTGAAGACACTTCGATTTCTGCTCAATTGTACACGAAATGCTTTGATAATTTAAATCAAGGAAATGAAATATTAATGAATTACGGATTTAAAAGTTCCAAATTTTGCTCTTTAATCAATTGTTCTTTTCTTTTATCTTGTAAAGAAACTGATTTGCAAATGGTAGCAGAACAAAGATTAATTGGAATTGCTACTCAATTATTTGAAGAAGGAAATCCTGTATACTTATTTAGTGGCATGGAAAGTTACTTAACTCAACAGCAAAAAAATGAAAATTTGGAAGATGATAATCGTATTGTTTACATTAGCTATGGAGATTGTGTATCTCCAAATTTTCTTCATAAAGCGGCAGATATCGTTAATAAACAAACTTCATCTCTAATTAAACAAAAATCTCTCAAATAACACCGATACCCTAGCCCTGATGGTAGCGGCATCCTTTTGTCTCGTTTCTTTAACGAGACAAAAGATATAGCGGACAGCAGGAAACAGCTCCTTAAAATTCATAAAACTATTTCCTTCAAATACAATTCTTTAATTTTTGTAAGTAAAAAAAGATTATTTTAGTGCTATATTACTACCACTAAAACCAAACTAATTTTAAACTGAAGAAATGAAGATTTCAGACGATTTAGAAAAACTATTGCCATTTGGATATCTCTTTCTGATTATGATGGGAATACTGAAAGACAGCATTTATTATTATCAATTCGGAATTAATATATTAAGATATTCTACTATAATGGATGTTTTAATAAGTCCGATCGCTGAATTTACTTCAAATCCAATAATTCTGGGAGCGATAATCATACTCTTTGTGATTCATTTTTACCTTCCTTCATTTTTAGCTAAGTATAAAAATGTGGCATATATAAAAAGATCTTTTGAGTTAAAATCAACTGACGAATTAACTCCTGCAGAAACCAAAAGTTATTATAGTTCTATTGCTATAAAATCTCTTGTACTTTTCTTGTTGTCTTTTTTTCTAGGTTACGGATTTGCTGGTGGTTATTTTACCACAAAAAAGTTAAAAGAAAACAGATTAGATTACAGCTATCAGATCGATTTTAATGAGGGAGAATCTAAAAATGTTTATGTTATTGGAAATAACAGTTTGTACTATTTCTATTTTGTTAAAGGAAACAAAAAGATAAAAATTACTCCTCTAGCATCAATAAAAAACATTGAACTTATTGAAAATAAAATGATTGATTAAAGTTTTAGTCACCTAAAAAAACAGCGTTATGAAAGATCAAAAAAAATACAGCAATAAAACCAAAGCTGCTTTTATTCTGTTAGTTGTAATGCTGATTATTTTAATAGGCAATTTTAATACGCTACGGAACTCTAAAAATGTAAATGATAATATCAATGCGATTTATAAAGATCGATTGGTTGTGGCGCATTATATTTTTCAATATTCTAAGCAACTTCATTTTATAAAATCTGAAGCTGAAAAACTGAATTTAAGCGACAATATTAAAAAAGATGAAATTATCCATACGCTTGATATTATTCATAATATTGATGATTTGTACGCTAAAACAGTTTTAACCAATAAAGAAAAACAGTATTTTGATGCTTTTTTGAGTTCTTGCAAAGAAATCAATAAACAGGTTGAAAGCAAAAGCTGGGATAAAATAGCTAGTTCTAGTGCTGAAGCCTTAAAAACATTGGAATCTCTTTCTCAAATTCAGATTAAAGAAGGAAAAGCGAAACTTGAAGCGGCAAATGCCATGTATAATAAAAACAATGTCCTTGGCCAGCTTCAAATTGCGCTACTTATAATTTTAGGCGGAATCACTTTTTATCTTCTGATTAAGAAAATTAAAAAAACAATCAAGATTCCTGAACCACCTAGTATGAATTAAATTCCAATATTTTAAATTTTTAAATTCCAAGTTTTACTTCAAAACTATTATTTAAATTTTCTGTCTTCTTCTAAAATTTGAAGATCATTGATGCTGGCAAATCTTTTCTGCATTAGGCCATTTACATCAAATTCCCAATTTTCATTTCCGTAAGCACGAAACCATTTTCCATCATTATCTTGGTATTCATACTCAAATCTTACTGCAATTCTGTTATCGGTATGAGCCCAATATTCTTTTTTTAGCTTGTAATTTTTCTCTTTTTTCCACTTTTCAGTCAAAAAAGGAACGATTTCATCTCTTCCGTTGACAAATTTATCTCTGTTTCTCCATTCGCTGTCAATGGTATACGCTTTTGAAACTCTTTCAGGATCTTGACTGTTCCAAGCATCTTCTGCCAATTGAATTTTTTCTAATGCCGTTTCTAAAGTGAAAGGTGGCAATGGTAATTTCTGTTCCATACTATTTAAATTAAAGTTTGAATTATTTTTTTTGATTGTTCTATTAACTGATCTGACTTAAAAAGCTGACTTTCGATAATACAGCTTTCAAATAGCAGATAAACATGATCTGATAACAAATCATCGTTTAAAATATCTCTAAAATAAGTCCGTAAATCACTTTTATGATTCTGGATAACGCTAAGAATCTTTACATTATCTGACGGAATCTCTGAAAGTATATTTAGAAAACTGCAGCCTCTGAAATCTTCTTTTTTATTCATAAAAATCAAAAAGTCAAAAGACATCACAATCTTTGCATTTGAATCTTTGGCATTTGCAGTAAATTTTAGTAGCTGATCAAACCAAAAAGAATGGCGCTGTTCTAAGAAAGCGACACACAAATCTTCTTTTGATTTGAAATGCTGATAAAAACTAGCCTTCGCTACTTTGGCCTCTTCAATAATCTGATTTATCCCCGTAGCGTTATAACCTTGTTTATGAAACAAGTTAAAAGTCTTTTCTAAAATTCTTTCTTTTGGTTGCATATCAAATTATTTACTCTGCAAATATAACACTTTTTAAAACATACAGACAAGTCTGTCTATTTTTATTTTAAAAAAACACAAAGCTTTGCGAACTTTGCGTTTTTATTACGTTCTATATTAAAAAAACCTTGCGCCCTTTGCGTTTAAAAAAAGCAAAAAAAAATCCAAAACCCGAAAGCTTTGGAATTTGATATTTTAAAATTGGAATTTAATAATGCGCCAGCATTATTATCTGCTCCACTCTGCGATACTGTCTTTGTTCAATTTCACGTAGTCAGCGTTGTTTGCAGCTTCAGCAGATGCTAGAGAAGCTTTTGCCGTTTCTACTGCACCTTTTTTGTCACCTTGTTTTGCTTGTATTTGAGATTTTAATCTTAATACATAATATGGTTTATCTGTACTCATATCTAAAGCTTTGTCTACGTAAGTTCTAGCAGTTTCGATATTTCCGTTTGCTTGGAATAAATATTGAGATGCTGCAAAATAATCATTCCAAGTTGGACCAGCCAAAGCTTTGTCGATACTTGCAGTAGCGATTTTAGCAGTTGGAACTTCAAATTTTAAAGCCACATGAGAGTTTTCCCAAGCAATATCTAAATATCCAAAATTTGGATCTAAACCGTTAATACCAATTGTAAATGTTTCAACAGGAGTTGGCAACGCCTCTTCTTTTACCGTAGTTTTTAAAGCTACATAAGAATCGCTCCAGTTTTCTGGCAATCCCCAGTTGTCTGTAGAAAGATAGAAAATGATATCCCAGCTTTCGATTCTTGGTACTGTATAAATTGCGTATTTTCCTTTCTTTAGCGTTTTACCATCAATTATTACATCGTCGCTAAAGTTGATGATTGTATTTTCGTTTGCTCCTGTTCTCCAAAGTTTCCCAAACGGAACCAAATTTCCGAACACAGCTCTTCCTCTTGCTCCCGGTCTTGAATACGTAACTTCAACATCGGTTAAACCAACAGTTTGTTTAATATATCCTTTTGGACTTGCTTGCGGTGTTTTTACTTGTGCTTCTGATGCTAACGGAGCTAGGATCAGGGCTAAAGCAATAAGTAGTTTCTTCATTATTTTAAGTTTTATTTTTTATCAAATTTACAAATTCAATCAGCTAACAAATGTTAAATTTTATATAATTCAAGCCTTTAACTGTGATATTTTTTCTGCATTTAATTCGTTAAAATGATCGATAACCAAGTCAGCTTCTGATAAATCCTGATGATGCGAATGCTCGCTTTTATATCCTACACAATAAATCCCTGCTCCTTTTGCCGCTTTGATACCATTTGTACTGTCTTCAATGATGATGCATTCTTCTTTTGGCGCAACAGACAAGGAAGCCGCGTGAATAAATATGGCCGGATTTGGTTTTGACTGTGGAAAATCTTCTCCGCTCACAATATGGGTAAAATACTGGTGCAGATTGAATCTTGTAAAAACACGATCGATTGTTACTTTAGACGCCGAAGAAGCTAAAATTAATTGGATTCCGTTCTTATACAAATCCTTAATCAAATCTTCAACACCATCCAAAAGATACAAATCTTCTTTAGTATCAAAAGCATTATTAAAAATAGTCCTTTTTCTCTGAATCAAATCTTCTACTTCCTGCTCTACAGTTGGGAAATAGCTTTTTAAAGTCTGAAAAGTATTTCTAGTCGAAAATCCTGTAAATGTGGTGTACATTTCCTCTGGAACTTCGATATTCAATTCTGAAAATTGTAAATAATAAGCATAACGATGAACAGGCTCTGTGTCAACAATTACGCCGTCCATATCAAAAATTACTGTTTTAATCATTTTTTTAAAGTTGCTAAGAGGCAAAGTGACAAAGAGGCAAAGCTTGAAGTACTGAAACGAATAACATTTTGGTTACTTTGTCTCTTTGTCACTTTGAATCTTTGTTCCTATTTAGATAATAAATAACGAATCACTGTTTCAGCAGCATGCAAACCAAATAATCCTGGCATATAGCTGTTTGTTCCGTAGAAAGACTTTTTGAAGTTTTTTCCGTCTGTTAATTTTAAGCTTTTTTCATCCTGAATTTCAGAAGAGAAAACTACTTTCAATTTATTGATTTTTAATTCTCTTAGACGCTTGCGAATTGTTTTAGAGAAATAACAGTTTATGGTTTTAGAAATATCCGCCACTTTTACTTTTGAAGCTAGCATTTTTCCGCCAGCGCCCATACTGCTGATGATTTTTACTCTATTGCGCTTGGCACCCATAATTAGATTTAATTTTGGCGTAATGCTGTCAATACAATCTAAAACATAATCAAATTCTGGAGAAACAATTTCGAAAGCACGCTCTGGAGATAGAAATTCCTGAACACGAGTTAAATTTAGTTCTGGATTAATATCCATTAAACGATCGCCTACAATCGTAATTTTTGGCTGACCAACTGTTGAATGCAAAGCTGGCAATTGACGGTTAATATTGGTAACATCTACAACGTCTCCGTCTACAATTGTCATGTTCCCTACTCCTGCTCTCGCTAAAAATTCTGCTGCAAAAGATCCAACGCCACCCAGTCCAACGACCAAAACGTTAGCTTTTTTTAAATTTTCCAATCCTTCTTTAGTAAACAAAAGCTCAGCTCTTTCTGTCCATTCTGCCATATATTCTTATTTGTTGTTTTTTTATTTATTGTTATTTTTTTGTTTCATGTTATTTTTTTGTTTCATGTTTCATGTTTCAAGTTTCATGTTTTAAGCTTCTTGTTTCACGTTTGTCAGGCTGAGCGGAGTCGAAGCCCTTTGCGCCCTTCGACTTCGCTCAGGGTGACAAACCTTAAATGAAAATATTTCACTCTCCAAATACACTTTTATAATTACTTGAAATAATCTCTTGTAATTCTTTTATATCTAAATCTTTATATTCAGCCGCCAATTCATAAACCTGTACAATTGATTCTTCAATTGTATCTGTTTCTAAGAAAAAGCGATCATTTGGAACATTCTGAAAAACCGTTTTTAAATCTGGATTCTTCAATAGATATTTTCCAAACGAAAGATAAAATCCAGCAGTAATTAATTGTTGTGCCAACTGATTGTTCTTTGCAAAACCATGAATAATCATTGGAACTTTTATATTATTTTTTTTCTTAATCGCCATGATTTCTTGGAATGAGGCAACGCAATGTATAACAACAGGTTTCTTAAATTTTTCTGCCAATTCTAATTGCTTTTCAAACACGGAAATCTGCAGATCAAACGGCACTTCGATCCTTTTGTCTAAACCGCACTCGCCTATTGCAAGACAATTTTGCGTTTGCAGTTTTTCTTCTATAATTTTCAAATCTTCATCAATTCGATTTTCTTCAATATACCACGGATGGATTCCGATAGAATAAAATGGAATTTCGGCATCAAAATCTTTCGGATACTGGTTAACCAGTTCTAAAACATTAGATTGATTGGTAAATTGATGGGTATGAAAATTAAAATATTCCATTAATGAAAAGCTTTTACGCCTGCTTTGATTTCAATTTTTAAATCATTTTCCTGAGGCACAAGCGGACAAGAATACTTATAGTTGTAAGCACAATACGGATTATAAGCTTGGTTGAAATCAATCGCTATGGTATTTCCTTTTGGAACTTCTAAATCAATATATCGGCCGCCAATGTAGCTTTGTTTTCCGCTTGTTAAATCTGAAAAAGGCAAGAAAAGATGATTCTTATATTTTTCCTGAACCAAAAGTTCTAGACTTTGATAAACGGCAAGTGAAAATGATTTTCCGTTTATTTTGAAGTTTAAAGTTCCGTATTTAGTGTACTTTGACGTACGGGCTCCAGAAGTTTTCATGTCAAAAGCTTTTCCGCCTTTAGCTTTCACGAGCGTAGCATTCACAAAATAAGTTTCAGAAATAGGAAAAAAATCTAAGCTTTTAAAAGTCTTCAAATCTTCAGCCATTAACGGACTTGTCTTAGGATCAGCGTATTCTGAGTTGATTTTCTTTTGAAATTTTTGAGCATCCGCTTTGCTAAACTTTTTTTGAGCGAAGCCAAAATTAAAAACCAACAATAAAGCTAGGGCGTTTATAGTTTTCATCTTAGAAATTTTATGCAAAAATAGTTCAAAAGTAACAAAACGACAACCACTTAACGAGACAAAGTTTCCTAACTTTGTGACGATAATTTATCACACAAAATGCTTAAAAACGCCGTAACCCACTACATTAACAACTTTAGAGGTTTTACCCGAGAAGTTTGGATTCTTGCTATCATTACTTTTATTAACCGCGCTGGAACAATGGTTCTTCCTTTTTTATCCAAATATTTAAAAGAAGATCTTCACTTTTCGTACAATCAAGTCGGGTGGATTATGGTCGCGTTTGGTTTAGGCTCTATGTTGGGTTCTTGGCTTGGCGGTAAATTATCAGATAAAATCGGGTTTTATAAAATCATGATTTTTAGCTTATTCACCAGCGGAGTTTCCCTTTTCTTTGTACAATATATTACCACTTTCTGGTCGCTTTGCGCTGCCATGTTTGTTCTTATGACCATTGCAGATATGTTTCGCCCGGCTATGTTTGTGTCTCTTGGAGCGTATGCAAAACCCGAAAATAGAACTCGCGCCCTAACATTGGTTCGTCTTGCTGTAAATTTAGGTTTTGCTGCTGGCCCTGCTCTTGGCGGATTAATTATTATGGGAATGGGTTATTCTGGGCTTTTCTGGGTTGACGGTGCTTCGTGTATTATTTCGATTTCAATTTTTGCTTTACTAGTAAAAGAAAAGAAAAAAGCAATTCACGACGATAAAGCAGAAAGCGCTGCGGAAATAAAATCGGTTTTTCATGATAAGATTTTCTGGGTTTTCTTATTCGTTAGTTTCATTACAGCGATGATTTTCTTCCAGCTGTTTACTACTCTACCTTTATATCATAATGAAAAATTTGGCTTAAGCGAATTCCAAACAGGTCTTTTAATGACGCTCAACGGTCTTTTAATCTTTTCTCTCGAAATGCCAACGGTTGGCTTTTTAGAACGAAAAGCGTTTCCTAAAATCCGAATTATTATTATAGGATCTTTTGTAATGGCTTCCAGTTTCTTTTTACTTCTCATCAACTTCTGGGCAGGAATTCTGGTGGTAAGCATGGTTTGTATTTCTATAGGAGAAGTTTTGACTTTCCCTTTTTCTAATGCATTTGCTTTAAGCCGTGCGCCACGCGGGCAAGAAGGCCGCTATATGGCGCTTTATACTATGAGTTTTAGTTTGGCTCATATTATCAGTTCTAAACTTGGGTTCGAAATTATTACCAGATTTGGCTATCAAATTAACTGGCTCTTTATGGCTTGCATTGGTGTTGTGGCGACGGGATGCTGTATTTGGATTAAGAATGCCTTAGTCAACGAGAAGATTTCATAAAAAACTTTTAACTTTTTAAAACGCTATAATTCAATTTATTACCATTAAATTTGAATAGCATTTCTGCGCTTGAAATCGAAATCAAACTTAATTTTTAGTTAAATAACTATTTTTATAGTTGTGTAACTAAAAAAATAGTTGTAGGTTTGAATTAAAATTAGAGAAGATGCAGAAGTTAACAAACAAAGAAGAAGAAATTATGATGATTTTATGGAAGCTTAAAAAAGCTTTTGTAAAAGAAATTCAAGCCGAAATCACAGAAGATCAGCCACATTACAATACATTGTCGACTATTGTGCGTAATCTGGAAGAAAAAGGATATGTGGGACACAATGCTTTTGGAAACACCCATCAGTACTTTCCAGTTGTTGCCATTGAAGACTACAGAAAAGGATTTATGAAAACTGCTATTGACAACTATTTTAATAGTTCTTATAAAAGCATGGTTTCCTTTTTTGCTAAAGAAGAAAAAATTTCAGCAGATGAATTGCGTGAGATTTTATCGATGATCGAAAATAAAAACGAAAAATAATCGGTTTATGGAAGCAGTTTTCATTTATATCGCCAAATCAAGCAGTTTAATGCTGATGTTTTATTGCGCTTATTACTTTTTATTGCGCAAAGAAACATTTTTCAATAGCAACAGATGGTTTCTATTATCTGGCTTGATTGTCTCAGCAGTTTTACCATTACTGACTTATACAAAGGTGATATGGACGGATACAGTTTCTTATGTAGATGCAAGTATTTCAACGACAATAATAAACAGTCCGCAAAACGAATCGGCTGAATTTAATTGGAATTACGTTATTCTTGGTCTTTATGGCCTTGGTCTTTTAATCTTTATCATAAAACTGGCAATTGATTTTTATAGCTTAAATTCTATTATTAGGGGAAAAAAAATCAAACAGCAAGCCGATTTTAAATTTATAGATATCAACGAAAACATTGCGCCTTTCTCCTATTTTGAATATATCGTGTACAACTCATCACTTTACACGCCTTCAGAATTAGAAAGTATAATTGAACACGAAAAAGTGCACAGCGATCAAAACCATACTTTAGATGTCTTGATTTCGAGAATATTTAGCATTATTTTTTGGTTTAATCCAATTGTTTGGCTTTATAAAAAAGCAATTATTCAAAACTTAGAATTTATTGCTGATAGTGAAGCTTCTAAGAAACTTTCGGACAAAAAAGCGTACCAATACACGCTTTTAAAAATAACAACACACGAAAGCTGTGTTGCAATCACCAATCATTTTTATCAATCATTAATCAAAAAACGAATCGTCATGTTAAACAAAAATCAATCAAAAAAGAGGAATTCCTGGAAGTATTATACTGTAATTCCGGCTTTGACTGCTTTTGTGCTGTTATTTCAAATAGAAGTAGTTGCAAAAGAAAGGCAGCAAAAGGTGGAAGCAGTTTCTAACGAAATTAAATCGATGAACGTCTTTACAATCACGAAAAAAACGACAGATAGTGAACTTCAGGATTTAAAGAAGAACTTAAAATCAAATTACAACATTGATTTAGAAGTTTCTGACATCAAAAGAAACTCAGAAAATTATTTAACAGCTATTAAAGTTGATGTTGTCAATGGCAAGCAAAAATCTCAATCAATACAAAGTGGTGATCAGGCCATCAAAGATTTTGGAATTGCTGTTATTGTAAACAAAGACGGCACAATAAAAGCTGGTATTAAAACTTTTGAAGAAAAAACTGCTGTCAGCAAAAAAGCAACTGCAAATAATAATGCAAGCAAAACTTCTAAAACAGCAACAAGCAACAATTTAACTACTAATACAGAATCCAATGTTAACACTAATTCTATTACTAGTACAAAAACTGACAGTAATACTAATACAAATACTAGCACTATTGTAATTATTGATAATGACAATAAAACAAACACCAAAGTGATCACTACTACTGATGAAAACACTTCTATTGCGGTTTCAAACGGAGTAAAAATTAATGCAAAAAAAACAGGTTTTCCGCTTGTAATTGTAGATGGAAACGAAATGCCTGCTGATTTTGATATTGAGAGTCTAGGAGTTAATAATGTTCAATCAATGAAAGTTCACAAAGGAGTTGAAGCTATTTCTTTGTTTGGAGATAAAGGCGCAAATGGAGTAGTTGAAATTAAAACCAGAAAATAATTTCTTTTTAATAAAAGGCTATTTCTCAATCATTTTAATCAAAAAACAAATCATCATGTTAACCAAAAATCAATCAGAAAAGAGAAATTCGTGGAAATATTATGTTTTGATTACAGTACTTGCCGCTTTTTTTCTGCTATTTGTAACTAAAGTTACTGCAAACGAAAAACAACAATTTGTAACGGAAAGTGATTCAAACATTGAAACCCAAAAATAAATCAGAAATGCAAAAACTGACCAATAAAGAAGAGGAAATCATGCACATTTTATGGAAGTTGAAAAAAGCTTTTGTAAAAGAAATTCAAGCAGAGATTTTAGAAGACCAACCGCATTATAACACTTTGTCTACTATTGTTCGTAATCTGGAAGAGAAAGGTTATGTGGCGCACAATGCTTTTGGAAATACGCATCAGTATTATCCAGCTGTAAGCATCGAAGACTACAGAAAAGGTTTTATGAGCACTGCAATAGACAATTATTTTAATAGTTCATACAAAAGCATGGTTTCTTTTTTTGCTAAAGAAGAAAAGATTTCTGCTGATGAATTGCGTGAAATCTTAGACATGATCGAAAATCCAAAAGAAGGTAAATAATCAAAATAGTTATGGAAGCACTTTTCATTTTTATCCTAAAATCAAGCGGGTTACTAGCAATGTTTTATTTTGCTTACATTTTTTTACTTCGCAAAGAAACTTTTTTCAACAGCAGTCGTTGGTTCCTAATTGCTGGATTAATTACTTCTGTAGTACTGCCTTTTGTAGTGTACACAAAAGTGATTTTGGTCGAAGCGCCGCCTGCTCCTGAACCAGCTCCTGTAATTACAACTTCGTCGACAAATATTCAAAATATTCCAGTTGCAAACAATAATACGACTTCTTATCAAACAAAATACTCGCCTACAAGGGTAACCGTTGTTGAAGAGGAAAATTTTGAAATAAACTGGACTTTAGTTTTAACTGTTGTATACGGAATTGGTTTTTTAGCTTTCATGATCAAATTTGGACTTGATTTCTACAGTTTAAATTCTGTTTTAAAAGGAAAAAGCGTTCAACAGCAAGAAGATTTTAAATTTATAGATGTCAATGAAAACATTGCTCCTTTCTCCTATTTCGATTACATTGTATATAACTCATCACTATATACTTCTGCAGAATTAGAAAGTATTTTGGAACACGAAAAAGTGCACAGCGATCAAAAACACACTATTGATGTTTTGATTTCGAGAATCTTCTGCATCTTATTTTGGTTTAATCCAATTGTATGGCTTTATAAAAAAGCTATTTTGCAAAACCTTGAATTTATAGCAGACAGTGAGGCTTCTAAAAAAATTGCCGACAAAAAAGCGTATCAATACACGCTTTTAAAAATAACAACGCATGAAACTTGCGTTGCAATCACCAATCATTTTTATCAATCATTAATCAAAAAACGAATTGTCATGTTAAACAAAAATCAATCAAACAAAAGAAATTACTGGAAATATTCGGCGGTAATTCCTGCTCTTGGCGCCTTTATTCTTTTATTTCAAATAAAGACTATTGCGCAAGAAAAGAAACAAGACGAAGTTTCAATCATCCAAAAAGATACTATTAAAGACATTAACGAAACAATCAAGATTACCAAAAACACAACAGATAAAGAGTTAAATGAACTTCCTGGAAAGTTAAAAACAAACCATAATCTTGATGTTGAAATTTCGGATATAAAAAGAAATACGAAAGAAGAATTAACAGCAATTCAAATCAAAGTAAAATCGGATTCTGGGAAAAAACAAACCATCAAAATTGACGGTGACGAAGCGATAAAAGACTGCGAATTAGCCATTGGAACAGACGAAAAAGGTACAAAATCTATCAACATCAATACGGATAGAAATTTTAAAATGCCAGTGATAATTAGAAACGAAAGAGTTATTGTTCGCAATCACGAAGGTGCTGATGTTGCTGCCCCAGTGCCTCCGACACCTCCAGCATTTCCTTCTGGGCCACTACCAGCTGCTCCTGCAATTGACATGTCAAAAATGCCAAAACCACCAGTTGCTCCTAAAAATCCAAAAGATAAAGTAGCTATGGCAAATTTTGAAAAACAAATGGAAGTTTTTGAAAAACAGATGGAAGCATTTGAACCGCAAATGGAAGCTTACGAAAAACAAGTAGAAGCTATTATGTCTCAAAGATCTGAAATCTATGAAAAAGAAATGGCTAAATATGAGATTGCCATGGAGAAATTTGCTGCCAATATGGAGAAATTCAATTTTGATTTTAAATTCAATTTTGACAATAAGAACCTCGAGATTGATATGAAGCAATACGAACAAGACATGAAACAGTATGAGCTTGATATGAAGCAGCACGCAAAAGACATGAAACAGCATGCTAAAGACATGAAGCAACATGAAAAGGATATGAAGCAGCATGAGAAAGACTTGAAAGAAATGGAAAAACAGAATAAAAAAGCCTAACCAGTTTCATTTTACTTTAAAAACCAGTGTTTTATTCACTGGTTTTTTTATCCCTAAAATATTAACGTATTAAATTTTATAGATGAAAAACACAATCTACAGCTTTGCTATGGTCTTTATTTTCCTAAATTTTTCATTTGGACAAAATAAAAGCAATAAAGAGACAGAACAAAAAATTGATCAATATTTAAAAGAAATAATAGAGATAAATGAAATTCCTGGTACGGCTGTCGCGGTAATAAAAGACGGCAAAGTTATTTATGAAAAGTACTTCGGAAAAGCTTCTTTAGAAGAAAATATACCAGTTGATAAAACGACCAGTTTTAAAGTCTTTTCTACCACTAAATTAATTACAGCTGTCGGAATTTTTCAATTGATAGAACAAGGTAAAATTGCTTTGAACGATCCAGTTTCTAAATACTTGAGCGATCTTCCAAAAGAATGGCAAAATGTACAAATAGGCAATCTTTTATCGCATTCTTCGGGGCTTCCAGATTATTTCAAATATACAGATTTCCCATATACAGCTCCTTATTCAGAAAGAATATCTTTTTTAGGTCAAAAACCAATACAATTTACACAAGGAAACCAGTATAGTTATAATCAAACCAATTATTTATTGTTGACCAAAATAATTGAAAAAATAACAGGGCAAACTTTCGAAGATTATATTTTTCAGAACCAGTTTCCAGATCACGGATCTGATGTTTTCTTTTGTTCGGATTTCGCAAAATTAACTTCGAGTGCCGTTCGTTACACTTATAATATTGAAACCAAAAAATACCAGCAAATTACTTTTAACAGCGGTCCAGACTCTCATTCGGCAAATGGTTTAAACATAACACTTTCACAATTAATTAAGTGGAATCAAAATTTAGATAACGATTTGTACTTGAAAAAAGAAACAAAAGCTGCTATGTGGACACCTTTTCCATTTACCAACCAAAAAGATGTTTTTGCTTATGGATGGGAATGTCAGCCTGTAAATAATCATTCATCGTACGGATTTAGCGGCGGAAATGTGACAGCATTTAGAAAATTTCCAGACAACAATCTGACTGTGATTTTTTTATCAAACAGCAATAAATATATGTATTTGCCTGCTTTTGATGATGTTGTTTATCGAATTGGCGGTATAATTGATCCTTCGCTTATCAATTTGAAAGAGGAAGAGAAAGAAAACATAACCATTAATTTCTTAAAGCAAGATTTTACTAAAGCAAAAGACTATTATTTCGCTGTAAAAAAGCAGCATCCAGATTGGAATTTTGAACAGCGTTTGAATTTAATTGGTTATTCTTTGATGAGAAGCGATCGCTTAAAAGAGGCTACTAAGATTTTTGAATTGAATGCAATTGAACATCCAAATTCTGGAAATGTTTATGACAGTTTAGCGGAAAGTTATTTTAAAAATAATCAGCTGGAACTTTCTAAAGAAAATTATAAAAAATCATTAGCGCTTACACCAGAAAATTCGAACGCGAAAGAAATGCTCAAAAAAATTGATGAATTATTAGCCAAATAAAAATATAAATCAATTAAAATATTGACCTAAATGAAAAAATATCTCTTACTCCTATTTTTGCCATTTACTGTTTGTGCTCAGCAGAACAAAGCCGAAAAAGATATTTTTATAGCAATGGATAAAACTGCTTCATTACTTTTGAATAAGTCAAAAGCAAATTCCATTTCTATTGGCGTTGTCAAAAATGGTAAAACCTATACGCGACATTATGGCGAAATAGATAAAGGAAAAGAAAATATTGCCAATAATAATACTGTTTTTGAAGTTGCCTCCATAACCAAATTATTTACGGGACTTCTCACCGCACAAGCCGTTTTGGAAGGAAAATTAAATCTTGATGACGATATTCGAAAATATATTACGGGTTCTTATCCGAACTTAGAATACAACGGAACGCCAATAACGATTAAAGATTTGGTTTCTTTTAGAACTGGTTTTGCTAAAGATTTGCCTGATACTGATGAATTGCGGAAAAATAGAAATGACAGCAGTTATTTGGCTTTCAAAAAAATAGATGAATCGTATACTCGCGAAAAATTCTTTGAAGATCTTAAATCTATGAAATTGGATACTTTGCCTGGAACTAAATTCAAATACAGCAACGGAAGTCTGAATCTTACTGCTCATATTTTGGAAAATGTCTATCAGAAAAGTTATGAAACCCTTTTGAAGGAAAATATTTTTTCAAAACTCGACATGAAATCTAGTGGCATAAATTTAAGTCCAAATACTGTTATTGCAAACGGTTATAATCTCAAAGAAGTTTTAATGCCTACTATTTCAGATAATCTTTGGGGAGCTGCTGGAAGATTAAAATCTACTTTAGGTGACTTAACTAAATTTATTAATTATGAACTAAATACAAAGAATAAAATTGTTCAAGAATCGCAACGAAATCTCCTAAATAGCCCAACAACTTGGAATGGTTATTTCTGGGATTATATTCAAGTTGACGAAAACGGAAAAAACTGCTGGAAACATGGCGGTGCATTCGGAACTCAAAATATGCTGGTTATATATCCCGAACGACAATTAGGCATTTCTATTATTGTAAACATCAGCGATGAAACTACAGGAAATGCACTTGGGGAAGCTATAGTGAGACTTTCGAATGATTTGTTGAGTGAAAACAAAAAACAAACCGGCATTTACGGTTATAAAATCGTTGGAGACAATGTTTTATTTGTTTACGAACATGACAAGAATTTAGATTCTAGTTTAGTTAAAAGCGTATCCATTGCAGGTTCTTTCGATAAATGGAATCCTAATGACCAGAATTTTCAAATGATTCAGAAAAACAAAAACACATTTGAATTGGTCATTCCGAAATCTCAATTTGAAAAAGACACGACTCATCTTTTTAAGTTTGTCATCAATAAAACAGGCTGGATGGAAGCTCCTAGAAATGCCATAAATAGACAAACTGAAGGAGATGAAAACCTGATTCTCAAGTTTTAAATACTTTTACATTTTACTGCTCAAAAGACTTTGCTTCAAACACAAAGTCTTTTTTTATATCTTTGAAAAAACAAATCTACCATGTATAAATTATTAGCTAAACTAAACAAAATGCTTCTGCCGAGTTTTACCAAGCAAGGCTTAGATATTTCAAAAGCAAAAAAATGGCAAATGGCAATAATTGGCTATCGCGCTTATGTTACTAAAAAAGCTTTAGGTAATTAAATGATTTTCTTTAAAAACGCCACTAAAAATATTGCATTTATTTTAGCATCAATGTTATGTCTTAGCAGTTTGAATGCTTTTGGACAAAAAATTGAAGATCAAATTAAGTCAATCAATTCCATCGATGAAGCCAATCAATTTATTCTTGTCAATGAAAATATTGATGCTCAAATTTGGACAATAGCTCCACAAATAGACGAGAACAAAAGTTCCAGAATATTTAAAAACAGAACTATCGGCGATATCTTTTCAGATGGCACTAACCTTTATAAAATTATTGATTCTAAGAAAACAGTAGCTCTTCGTGTCAGCTACATATTTTTAGACGGAAATAAAATGTCTTTGCAAGCTATAAATGACCTTCGCAAGAAAATTGTAAATCAATATAAAAATGGTGCTAAATTTTCTGACCTAGCAAATCAATATACTATGGATTCTGCAAAAGATGGCGACCTTTCATGGTTCACTGAAGGAATGATGGTAAAAGAATTTGAAACCGCAATTAAAAAACATAATAAAAATGACATTTTCACTATTGATCTTACAAAAGAAAATTGGTACTACGTGGCTCTAAAAACTTATCAAGATCAGATAGTAGAAGAATTAACCATATTAAAAGTAAAAAGCTAATCTTAAATGAAAAACCGAGAAATTAGCCTCCCTCCTGTTCCTGCCGTATTATTAGCTATTATAAGTGTTCAATGCGGAGCGGCAATTGCAAAAACTTTATTCCCAACAATTGGCGCAGCGGGCACGGCATCTATACGCATTGGTATTTCTGCATTAATTTTATTATTGGCTTACAGACCAAATTTTAAAGCTATAACAGCACAGCAATGGAAAATTGTAATTCCGTACGGCTTGTCTTTAGGAGCTATGAATTTGATTTTCTATTTTGCTATAGAAAGAATTCCGATAGGTTTGGCTGTAACTTTAGAATTTGTTGGTCCATTATTATTGGCTATAGCAGGCTCAAAACGTTTGGTTGATTACTGCTGGGTTTTACTGGCCGCTATTGGTATTTTATTAATTGCACCTTGGACAAACGATCGCTTAGATCCGTGGGGAATTCTATTTGCACTTATGGCCGGAGGATTCTGGGCGGGTTATATTGTTTTAGGCGGAAAAATTTCTAAAATAATGAATGATGGTTATGCGGTAACAACAGGAATGTTATTTGCTGCACTTTTAGTTTTGCCTTTTGGTTTTCTAGAAAACGGTTTAACCAATCTAACGCCTAAACTATTCGGAATGGGTGTTGCACTTGCTCTTTTGTCTAGTGCAATTCCGTTTACATTAGAAATGAAAGCTTTAGGAAAACTTCCGCCGCGTACTTTCAGTATTTTGATGAGTTTAGAACCTGCAGCAGCCTCTATTTGTGCTTTTATATTTCTTCAGGAAAACTTAAGCTTTTATGAAATTTTGGCTGTAATTTGTGTAGTAATTGCTTCTGCAGGAAGTACTTTGACAGCAAAAAAATAAAATTTAAAAAATTCCAAAATTTGAAATTCCAAATTCCAATTTAAGCTTGGAATTTGGAATTTTTTATTTGGAATTTATTTGCTTTTAGGAAGCAAAACAGCGTCTACAACATGAATCACACCATTTGACTGATTAACGTCTGCGATAGTCACTTTTGCTTTGTTTCCATTCTCATCACTGATATATAAATCTTTCCCTTTCATCCAAGCAGTTAATGAACCGCCACTAACCGTTTTCAAAGTTGCTTTACCTTTTCCTTCTTTAATTGCAGCTGCGATATCAGACGAATTCATTTTACCTGCAACCACATGATAGGTCAAGATCGTTTGAAGCATTTTTTTATTTTCTGGTTTTAAAAGAGATTCTACAGTTCCTTTTGGCAATTTATCAAATGCAGCATTTGTTGGAGCAAAAACAGTAAAAGGACCTTTCCCTTTCAAAGTTTCTACCAAATCTGCCGCTTTTACTGCTGCAACCAAAGTCGTATGGTCTTTTGAATTTACAGCATTTTCTATAATATTTTTATTTGGATACATCGCTGCGCCACCAACCATTACCGATTTTTGTGCATTTGATGTAAATGCAAATCCTAAAGCTAAAACTGCAAGAGCTAAAAATTTTCTAGTTTTCATATTTAATGATTTTAAGTTATAAGCTCATTTACGCCTTAAAACGCTCTTTGGTTTTATAAAGTTGAAATATAATTTTAAAAAATTATGCAAATCTCTTCGTTCATAAGACTTTAGACCACTAAAATATTTTTATTATTTTTAGAAATTGAACTCATTTCCGTTACTATTTTATTACTAACTTTAGTAAAAATTCATTCAATATGAAAAACCTGCCTCAAAAAGTTAGAAGTAAAAAGTTAAGTTCGAGAGTTGATTTAACAGC
Organism: Flavobacterium sp. 38; assembly: GCF_057799715.1. Lineage (NCBI taxonomy): Bacteria > Pseudomonadati > Bacteroidota > Flavobacteriia > Flavobacteriales > Flavobacteriaceae > Flavobacterium > Flavobacterium sp. 38. The sequence goes on from NZ_JBYNWZ010000006.1 coordinate 278,700, forward strand.
AATGGTCAGCGTTTCTTTTTTGCTGATTATATTTTTTATGGTTACGATTGAATTGAGAAAATCCAAGGCTATGGATTTAAGTCTGCCCTATTACGATCCTAAATGGCAAAATGTTACACATTGCGGATCTGGATTAGAAGAGCGCGTAATTACTATTTTATTAGATAAAAACAATAAAATAATAACTTATTCTGGACTACTGTATTTTACAGAAGAAAATCCTAAAATAATTGATTATGGTAAAAATGGTATTCGAAAAGAACTATCATTAAAAAACAAAATAGCTCTTGCGAATTCTGCTAAATTAGGAAAATACAATCGAGGTGTAGTTGTTATTATAAAACCAAGTAAAAAATCTAACTTCAAAAATCTAGTTGACATCTTAGATGAAATGGCAATCGCACAAATTGGAACATATGCTATTGTAAATGATTTTAGTCCAGAAGAAGAAAAATTATTAGCTTCCAATTAAACCTTAATCTTATGAAAAATCTTCCTCAAAAAGTTAGAAGTAGAAAGTTAAATTCAAGAGTTGATTTAACTGCCATGGTCAGCGTTTCTTTTCTGCTGATTATATTTTTTATGGTTACGATTGAATTGTCTAAACCAAAAGCTGTTGATTTAAGCCTTCCAAATCGACCATCGGATGAATGGGATGGTGTTATTAGTTGCGGAGCAGGAATAAGTGATCGAATTGTAACCGTTTTATTAGATGAAAATAATGAAATAATTATCTATTTTGGTCTTTTATTTCGCCCTTTAGAAGAACCTAAAAAAGTAGATTATAGTAAAGATGGTATTCGTAGAGAATTATATTCAAAAAACACCAATATTCACGAAAGATATGCTCAATATGGAAAACCAAATCGTGGTGCAATTGTAATTATAAAACCAAGCAAAAAATCTAACTTCAAAAATCTAGTTGATATTTTAGATGAAATGGCAATTGCTAAGATAGATACGTATGCAATTGTTCCAGAATTTACTCCAGAGGAAATGAAACTATTGGCTTTAAAATAAAAAATTCGCGTCTTTGTGTCTTCGCGGCAATAACAAAAAAAAGTCCCACATTTCTGTGGGACTTTCTATTTATAAAAAAGCTAAGAATTATTTTTTCTCAGTTTTTTCCATTTTAGCTTTTAATGCAGCTAATACATCATTGTTATCTCCTAAAGTTGCAGCTGGTGCATTAGTAGTAGAGTTAGATGAAGTATTTTCAGCAGCAGCTTTCACGTTTTTCTCTTCTTCTTCTCTGAAGATAGCAGTGTGAGAAGCAACTACTCTTTTGAATTCTTTGTTGAATTCAATTACTTTGAAATCAGCCGTATCGCCTTTTTTCAATTTCTTTCCGTCTTCTTTTTCAAGGTGACGAGTTGGAATGAAAGCAACGATATCATCTCCGAATTCTACAGTAGCTCCTTTGTCAACGATTTCAGAAATCTCACCGTTGTGGATAGTTCCTACAGCGAAAGAATCTTCGTACTGATCCCAAGGATTAGCAGTAGTTTGTTTGTGACCTAAAGATAATTTACGTCCTTCAACATCTAATTCTAATACTACAACATCAAGTTTTTCACCAACGTTTACAAACTCAGATGGGTGTTTAATTTTCTTAGTCCAAGATAAGTCAGAGATGTAGATTAATCCATCAATTCCTTCTTCTAATTCTACGAAAATACCAAAGTTTGTAAAGTTTCTAACGATACCTGTATGTTTAGAACCTACTGGGTATTTAGAAGTAATGTCAGTCCATGGATCTTGAGTCAATTGTTTGATACCTAATGACATCTTACGATCGTCTCTGTCAAGAGTTAAGATAACTGCCTCAACAACATCTCCAACTTTTACGAAATCTTGAGCAGAACGTAAGTGAGTTGACCATGACATTTCTGAAACGTGGATTAAACCTTCAACACCTTCAGCAACTTCGATAAATGCACCGTAATCAGCGATTACAACTACTTTACCTTTTACTTTGTCACCAACAGTTAAGTTAGCATCTAAAGCATCCCATGGGTGAGCGTTTAATTGTTTCAATCCTAATTGAATTCTTGTTTTCTCATCATCGAAATCAAGGATTACAACGTTTAATTTTTGGTCTAATTCAAGAACTTCACTTGGGTGGTTGATTCTACTCCAAGAAAGGTCAGTAATGTGAATTAATCCGTCAACACCACCTAAGTCAATGAACACACCATAAGAAGTAATGTTTTTAACAACACCTTCTAATACTTGTCCTTTTTGTAATTGACCGATGATCTCTTTTTTCTGTACTTCAATGTCAGCTTCGATAAGAGCTTTGTGAGATACAACAACGTTTTTGAATTCGTGGTTGATTTTTACCACTTTGAATTCCATCATTTTGTTTACATATACATCGTAGTCTCTAATTGGCTTAACGTCAATTTGAGATCCTGGTAAGAACGCCTCGATACCGAATACGTCAACGATCATACCTCCTTTAGTTCTACATTTAACAAAACCGTTAACGATTTCTCCAGTTTCATTAGCTGCAATAACTCTATCCCAAGACTTAATAGTACGTGCTTTTCTGTGAGATAATACTAATTGACCTGTTTTGTCCTCACGGATGTCGATTAATACTTCTACTTTGTCACCAACTTTTAAGTTAGGGTTGTAACGGAATTCGTTTAAAGAAATAACACCTTCAGATTTAGCATTGATATCAACGATAACGTCTCTATCTGTAATTCTAACAACAACACCTTCAACTACTTCTTCTTGATCTGTAGCGATGAAAGTTTTTGATACTAGTTCTTCAAACTCTTGTAAGTTTTTCTCATCTACTGCATCAATTCCTTCTTGGAAGTTATGCCAGTTAAAATTTGCTAAAAACTCTTCTTGTGATTTTAATTGTTCAGACATGCTGATAAAAAAATTTGTATTCTGCTTTTCTCGAGTTTCTCTATGCGATAGAAAATACAGAAGTTGTTTTACATAAATGGTTGATTCCTAATGGAAACTCTTCTCTGCCAAAAGGACTGCAAAATTACTACATTTTTCTGAATTAACAAAACAAAACCGATATGATTATCAGTAGATTGATTAGAAGCACGAGAATTCGGGTTTTCAAGACGTTTAGTCCCGCTATCGCCTTTATCTTTTTCTGTCTAAAGAAGCCAGAAAAAGGATATCGGCTCTATCGGGGCTAGTTTAGAAAATTTAGTTTTCATAACAACTTAATAAACGAAACCCGACAGTTTTTGAGAACCTGTCGGGTTTACGACTTGTAACTATCTATATCAATTTTAAAACTTTGATAAAGATTTCTCCAAATCAAGTTCAAACAATTTTGGGTTATCAAATTTACTCTCGTCGAGCTGAAAGTTTTTATCATAAAACTTCCAAGGTGAATTGGCAAAAAAATACATTTTATTTTTAACCAAAGTCGCCAAAGCTGGCTCATTAAAGGCTTCTCTATTATTATCCAAAACCTTAAAGTCAACTATTTTTGTTTCAGTTACATTCAGTTTAAACACTGCAATCCTAATCGGTACTACTCCATTCTGAATGGCAATCAATGATTTTTTATAAAAAACCAATCCGTCAATTCCTTTTCTGGAAGCATCATTGGGAAATACCAACCAAGATTCCTTTTTATTCTTTATATCGATTACTGCAATTCCTTTTAAATAATCTGCAACAAACAATTTTGATTCGTCTTCATTAAATGTAATACCTTGTAAATTAAAAGCTTGATTTCTCAAATCTTTCCATAAAACTAAATTCTCTTTTTCAATTTTATAAATTATTGGCTCAGTACTATCTGAAATATAAACTTCGTTAGATGTACTTATTACAAGATCACCAAAAACATGATTTCCTTCAATAGAATATCTTTTCACCACTTTTTTCGAAGCAATTTCAATTTTTAAGATCTCACTTTTTCCATCCAATTCTTTTTTAAAACCTTTCATTTCAGGAATTGCAGAACAAGCGACAAACAAATATTTTTCATCACGATCTGCCTTTAAAGCAAAAACCGAATACAAACAATCTGTAAACCAATCAGAACATTTTCCAGACGCATCAAAAGAAACAATCTTTTTATCTCTAATGCTCGACGACAACCAAAGCTTTTGTTTAGTCAGATAAAACAATCCTTCTGGATGCAATTCTTTCTCAGAAAGACGAAGTTTTTCAACTGAATTTTCAACTTTTTTTGACTGCAAAATTTTGAGTGATTCCAAATCCTTAAAAGCCTTATCGTTTTTGATAGAAGCAAAATCCGCATCCTCTTCAAAAGAAATAGTATTATTTGCCTGCACCATATTTTTCAAAACAGATAAAGCTTCTTCCTTTTTACCATTTAAAGCATAAGCCGACGCTAAATTATAAGTAAAAGAAGGATGCATTGGCCGAATACTGTCCAATTGTTTTGCCAGCCGCAAAAACAAAGCATAATCTTTACTTTTATATGCTTCTATACTTTTATCATACAAAGCTTTGTTTTGAGCAAACCCAAAAGTACCGATCAAAAGCAAAATATAAAACTTAAGTTTTAGCATTTTTTTATGTTATTAATAATGAGATACTAAGTTATTATTTTATTTAATACACAAGCACACCAGACGACAAACCCGACAGGTTTTAAAACCTGTCGGGTTTAAATCTTAATCCATGAATTTCGAATTTCCTGTAAGGTTTCCAAAACCTTGTAGGTATTTATTTTTCGTATTTATTGTAATTTATCACCGTTTAGTAAAAACTTTTTAAAACCGTTAGACTTAAAGACCTAATTAGGTTTTCGATATACCTACAAGGTTTCGGAAACCTTGCAGGATAACGTTTTAAACAACAAACCGGGTTCTAAAAACCTTTCGGGTTGCAACACTATATAATACCAATAGTCTTTGTTTAAATTATTTAAATAACTCAGCATAGATGTGATCGTACTCAGTCCTGCTAAATTTCATTTTACTATTTGAAAATGGATCCAATTGCTGCAACATATAAACTTTAACCATTTCATTCATTCTAATACATGGAGGATGATAAATATCAACATATTCATTATCATTTAGATGTTTAAATAATACCTCACGAATTCTAGAATAATCTTTTTCTACTAATACTTTAAATGCAAAACATCTTACGATTGGTTTTTCGCATTCTGTCATCAAAACAAGTTCATCAATATTTATCTCTTTAGAAAAATTGATAAAACTTTGTTTTTTCTCTATCCCTGACAACAAATAAACATTATCATTCCTAAACTCAGTATAATCTTTCTTTAACTTCTCGTTTTTTAAAATTAAATCAAGTTTAACTGTTGGCTTAAAATCTTCTTTCTTATTGCAACTGAGCATAAAGAACAAAAGAATAAAAAATGCTATTTTATTAATATTCATAAATATCTAAATAAACCTTTTTTTTAATAAAGAACATCTGTGCTCTAAAACCAATTATCAACAATAACTATAAAAAAATCCTATTTTCAATTTGAAAATAGGATTAAATATTTTAAAAGAATCTATTAATGACTCAAATTCTCAATCTCCTTCGGATCATGTTTATGTTTAAACAAAACAGCAAAAGCAATTGCAATTACTAAAGCATAAATCGCAAATGAAAGCCAAATGGTATGCCAGTCTTTCATTAGAACTGGATTTGTAAAGACTCCGTCAGTAATTGTATTTCCTTGACTTTTGACAAACTCTGCCATTTTTTCGTTAGAAGCATCTGTTTGTAAAAATCCAGCTAATTCTGTAGTGGTAGTAAATGATTTTGTAAAGAATCGGTCAATTGCCCATCCAGAAGTCAAACTTCCTAAAACTGCTCCTACTCCATTGGTCATCATCATAAATAATCCTTGTGCAGACGAACGAATTTTAGAATCGGTATTGCTTTCTACGAATAAAGATCCAGAGATATTGAAGAAATCAAATGCCATTCCGTATACAATACAAGATAAAATAATCATCCATAAACCATTTACAGGATCTCCAAACGCAAATAATCCGAAACGAAGAACCCAAGCCAGCATACTAATCAACATCACTTGTTTGATTCCGAAACGTCTTAAGAAAAACGGAATCGCCAAAATAAACAATGTCTCAGAAACTTGAGAAATTGACATAATAATAGTTGAATACTGAATTACAAATGAATCTGCATATTTTGGAAAATGTTTAAATTCATCCAAAAACACATCTCCGTACGCGTTTGTCAATTGCAATGCACCTCCTAAAAACATAGAAAACACAAAAAACAAAGCCATTTTGTAGTTTGCAAACAATTTGAAAGACTCCAAACCAAAAGTTTCAATCCAAGTAGCATTTTCTTTAATCAAACGCTGCGGTTCACATTTTGGCAAAGTAAAAGCATAAACTCCAAGAATTAAAGCTCCAATTCCAGCAATATAAAACTGGTACTCTGTCGCTTTACTTCCACTTAAATTCGTAATCCACATAGCCACAATAAAACCGATTGTTCCCCAAACGCGAATAGGCGGGAAATCTTTTACGATGTTTTTATTGTTTAATTTAAGTGAAGTATAAGAAATAGAATTACTTAAAGCGATTGTTGGCATATAACAGCACATTGCCAAAAGCATTACAATGATAAAAGTATCTGGTGTTGTAACTTGTGCAATTCCAAATAAAACTACTGCATATAAAATATGAAGAACTCCATATAATTTTTCAGCGTTTACCCATCTGTCGGCAATAATTCCGGTTAATGTAGGCATAAATAAAGAAGCAATTCCCATGGTTCCAAATACTAAACCAAATTGTGTTCCTTCCCAATTTTTGGTTCCAAACCAATAATTTCCAATTGTGATAAGCCAAGCTCCCCAAACAAAAAATTGAAGAAAGCTCATAAAAATTAACCTGTTTTTAATTCCCATATAATGAAATTGTCTTTAAAGTAAAATGAAGCGGTAAAACTACCATTAAAAATAATATCTGCAAAAAATTATATCGTTTTAACAACATCATTCACTAATTCTAAAACAGCTGTAAATTGTTCTTCTTTATTTAAGTAAGAATTATCAATCTCAATTGCGTCGTCGGCGATTATTAGAGGAGAATCTTCACGATGCGTATCCATGTAATCTCTATCAACTACATTTTTTAAAACTTCTTCATAAGACACCTTATCGCCTTTTTGCTGCAATTCATCAAAACGTCGTTGTGCGCGGGTTTCTGCACTTGCCGTCATGAAGATTTTCAATTCAGCGTTAGGGAAAACTACGGTTCCAATATCTCTTCCATCCATTACAATAGCTTTATTCGTTCCCATTTCCTGCTGTTGTTCTACCAACTTCGCACGAACCTCTGAAACGGCAGCTACTGTGCTCACAAAATTAGAAACTTCAATAGTTCTAATTTGTTTTTCGACATTCTCACCATTTAAATACATTTCAGCAAAACCTAGATCAGTATTAAATCTAAACTCTAATTTTATATCTGCCAATGCTTCAATTAAAGCTTCTTTTTTAAAGAATTCCGCATTTATCAAATCATGTTGCATCGCAAAATAAGCCACAGCACGATACATCGCTCCAGTATCTACGTATACATATTCTAACTCTTTTGCTAATTGTTTAGCAAGAGTACTTTTTCCTGTAGATGAAAATCCGTCGATAGCAATGGTAATTTTTTTCAATTTTTAATTTTTAATTTTTTAATTTTTATTCTTTTTAAAGACTGTTTTAGTAATAAATACTCATTAAAATATCCGATTCAGAACTATCAATTAGTCGTGATATTCTATCAAAGTATTTTTTATTTACCATCGGGCAGCCAAAACTATTGCAAATGTAGCCATCTTTCTCCTTATATGGAACATCATAATAGTAATGAAAAACGATATCGCGCTTAAAAGCATTATTATTGGTTTCGTCTAATCCATACAACCTATAAGCTTTTCCGAATTTGCCATAATAGGATTTCCCAACAGAATATTTTCCTAATGAAGTGCTTAAAGAATTTGGGACATTGCTAAAACGAAGTTTCCCTTTAACACCAGTTTCAGAACCAGATCCATGAGCCACCAAACCTTTATCAATAATTTTATTTGTTTTTAAATCATAGACAAAAAATCTATTCTTTCCTGAAGGAATCTTCATGTCGACAAAGAAGGCGATTTGGTTATTATAGCCAGGATTTTTATTTATCAGTTTTTTTACTGCTCTAATTTGAGATTCAATTCGTTTATTATCAGAAGATAGTGAACCAATTTCTTTAACATCATATAACAATAAATATGCAGCAGAAAGCGCCAGAATAAAAAGAAATACAATTATTACTTTTTTCATTGGTTTAAGACTCAAAAAAACTAATTAATAGTAAATATCCATAAGAATATTAGATTTAGAATTATCTATAATCTTTTCTATTCTTTTAAAAAACTGTTCATTTATCATTGGACATCCATGACTGTTACTTATGTAGTAATCTTGCTCTTCATAAGGAACTGCAGAATAATGATGCAGTACAATTGCTCTTTTCAAAGCATTATTATTCGTTTCTTCTAAGCCAGCCAATCGATACGCTTTTCCAAAAATACCTTTATATGTTTTTCCAACAGCATATCTGCCTAGAGAAGTGCAGTTAGAATTTGGAGCATTACTAAATTTTAATACTCCCCTTACTCCTGTTTCTGAGCCAGAACCGTGCGCTACAAGTCCTTGATCGATTACTTCATTTTTCTGCAAATCGTAAACAAAAAAGCGATTCTTTCCCGAAGGAACTTTCATATCAATCAGAAAAGCAATTTTTTGATTGTATTTAGGGTCAGTACCAATCATACTTTTGATGCTTGTGATTCTGCTGTTAATTCTTTCCAATTCTACAGTAGAAATAGCTTCTTCTTCTTTAAAAGAAAGTTTAGATCCCGTAAAAAAGCTTACTGTCATAAACAAAACCAAATAAAACAGTTTCATGCAGTTATTGAAAATTTAATGTTAAACCAAAAAGACTTGTATTAGCCGCCAAAGTATATCTAGAATACGAATAGTTAAATCTTAATTTATTCATTTTTAAACCAAAACCTAATGAAACTCCAGAGAAATTACGCTGTTCTTCTACCCTCAATTCCTCACCTCTTCTAAAATTATATCCAATTCGAAAATTAAATGCTTTTTTAGGAAAAAGTTCCACGCCAAAAGTCACGTGTCGCAAAGCATTGTTTACAAAAGACACTTTCTCGTCGCTTGTAGATCCGTCGATGTTGGTTTCTCCGCGAACAGGATTCGAAAAAGAAATATTCCACTGCTGCAGATTCTCAAGCGTAAGATGCCAGCGAATGGGAACGTGTTCTAACTCTTGCGAAATACCCGCAACGATTTCAAATGGCAGATTTTCTTTAATTCCTGAATATGTTGTGAATTGTGTCCCCATGTTTCTAAAAACAAGAGCAAAATTGAGATCGTTTCTTACGTCTACATACAGAAAACCTAAATCTGCTGCGCCGCCTATAGAATTATACGTTTCTAAAGATGATGTAATTAGTTTAGCATTCGCCCCAATGTAGAAATCAGTATAAGGAACATTATATGCATACCCGAGTGATAATGCGCCTTCACTTCCAGTAAAGTTAGAAGTTGCCTGTCCGTTTTCGTCGTAACCTTCAAATGTACCGTAATTCACATAGGTAACTCCCGCGTAAAAAGTCTGCAAATGCCTGTCATAAGTATAGGCATACGATGCTGTGCCATAAGAGGCTTCACCAAAATAACTTCCGTAATTTAATGCCAAATGATTGTCCATGTCTGCGTTTATAAGAGCGGGGTTAGACATGGCCTGATTAACATCTTCGTCATATATTGTAATAACGTCTCCTCCTAATGCTGCTTGCCTTGGCGAAGTGGTTAGATTTAAAAATTGGTAGGTGTAGCGCCCTCCGACTTGTCCGAAAGAAGACGAACAAATTAAGATTATTAAAAATAAACCAACTTTTTGAAGCATTTGTTTTTGGCGGCACCTATATGGCAATAACGCAATTGCAAATATAAAATTATATAACACCAAAAAAATAAATTATTGCATCAAATAAATTTTTAGAAAATTCCAATAAAAAAATTCCAAATTCCAAACTGCGTGTTGAGCAAATTGGAATTTGGAATTTAAAAATATTTGAAAGTTAACTTTTAAAAGTTATTTCAGTTCTTTAGCATTTTTTACTTTCTGATCTGTCAAAGCGATAGCTAAAACTTCGCTCATTTCTTTCACATAATGAAAACTTAAACCTTCTAAGTATTCTGCTTTTATTTCGTCAATATCACTTTTGTTTTCATGACAAAGAATAATTTCTTTGATTCCTGCTCTTTTCGCAGCCAAGATTTTTTCTTTAATACCACCAACTGGCAATACTTTTCCACGAAGTGTAATCTCACCTGTCATAGCAAGACTTTTCTTGATTTTTCTCTGAGTTAAAAGAGAAACTAACGAAGTAAGCATAGCAATACCAGCACTTGGTCCGTCTTTTGGAGTTGCTCCTTCTGGAACGTGCAAGTGAATATTATATTTCTGGAAAAGCTCTGTGCTAACACCTAATTTCTTCGCATTTGCTTTAATGTATTCTAACGCAATTGTGGCAGATTCTTTCATTACAGTTCCTAAATTTCCTGTAATTGTTAGAGCTCCTTTTCCTTCCGAAATCAAAGATTCGATAAACAAAATATCACCACCAACACTAGTCCAAGCTAAACCTGTTACAACACCTGCAACATCATTGTTTTCGTATTTATCTCTTTCTAATCTAGGCACACCTAAAATAGCTACAATATCTTCGTCGGTTACTTTTTTGTTGTACTCCTCTTCCATTGCTACAGATTTTGCAGCATTTCTGATTACTTGAGCAATTTTAGTTTCCAAATTACGTACACCAGATTCACGTGTATAACCTTCTACAATTTTTTCCAATTGTTTTTTTCCAATTGTCAAATCTTTAGATGTTAAACCGTGCGCTTCTAATTGTTTAGGAAATAAATGTCTTTTAGCGATTTCAACTTTTTCTTCAATCGTATAGCCCGACATTTTAATTACTTCCATTCTGTCACGCAAGGCTGGCTGAATTGCTCCCATATTATTTGAAGTCGCAATAAACATTACTTTAGACAAATCGTATCCCATTTCAAGGAAATTATCATAAAAAGCATTGTTTTGCTCTGGGTCTAAAACCTCTAATAAAGCTGAAGATGGATCGCCGCTATTTCCGCTTGACAATTTATCAATCTCATCTAAAATAAATACCGGATTTGAAGTTCCTGCTTTTTTCAAACTTTGAATAATACGGCCTGGCATTGCTCCAATATAAGTTTTTCTATGTCCGCGAATCTCTGCTTCGTCACGCAAGCCTCCAAGAGAAATACGAACATACTCACGGCCTAAAGCTTCTGCTACAGAACGCCCAATAGATGTTTTACCAACTCCCGGAGGTCCTGTTAAACAGATAATTGGCGATTTCATATCATTTCGCAATTTTAAAACTGCCAAATGCTCGATCATTCTTTTCTTCACTTCATCAAGTCCGAAATGATCTTTATCTAAAATTTTCTGTGCATGTTTTAAATCGAATTTATCTTTAGAATATTCGCCCCAAGGCAATTCCAAAAATAACTCTAAGTAATTTCTCTGAATTCCAAAATCAGGAGATTGCGGATTCATACGGCGCATTTTAGACAATTCTTTTTCGAAATGCTTCTGCGTCTTTTCGTCCCATTTTTTAGTTTTAGCTTTCAGCCCCATTTCGTCCATTTCCTCTTCCTGAGAAACACCTCCCAATTCTTCTTGAATGGTTTTCATTTGCTGGTGAAGGAAATATTCTCTTTGCTGCTGATCTAAATCAAAACGTACTTTTGACTGAATGTCGTTCTTCAATTCTAATTTTTGAAGTTCAACATTCATGTAACGTAAAGTCTCTAAAGCACGCTCTTTTAATCCGTTTATCGATAAAAGACCTTGTTTTTCTTTTACGGATAAATTCATATTAGAAGAAACAAAATTGATCAAGAATGATTGGCTTTCAATATTCTTAATCGCAAAAGTAGCCTCCGAAGGAATATTTGGACTTTCTTTAATAATTTGTATCGCTAATTCTTTTACTGAATCTAAGATTGCGGTAAATTCAGAATCGTTTTCATCTGGACGTTCTTCGGCAACTTCTTTAATAGTTGCTGTCATGTAAGGCTCTTCTAAAACAACTTCGTCAATTTCGAAGCGTTTTTTTCCTTGAAGAATAACCGTAACGTTACCGTCAGGCATTTTTAGGACACGTAAAATACGCGCCACAGTTCCTACTTTATGAATATCATCTTTTGACGGATCTTCGTCTTCTTCATTAATTTGAGAAACTACACCAATTATTTTTCCGCCCGCATTGGCATCATTAATCAGTTTGATAGACTTATCTCTTCCTGCAGAAATCGGGATAACAACTCCTGGAAACAAAACGGTGTTGCGTAAAGGTAAAATTGGAAGCGAAACAGGAAGTTCTTCATTATTCATTTCCTCCTCGTCTTCTGGAGTCAACAATGGAATTAATTCTGCCTCTGAATCGAATTCTTGAAGTGACAGATTGTCAATAGTAAGTATTTTATGGTTTGACATAATAAAATATAAGTCTTTTTGTCATTAAATTTTTTGTGCTATCTATAAACAGTGTATTGCTTATTGAAGTTTAACTGAAAAACCGTTTTGTTTTTCAATTACAAGATAGGCCATAAAAATAGACAATCATTATGCCAAAAGCAAAAGAAGTCAGGTCTAAAAAAATATATTTTCACTTTTCATTTCATCCGAATTAAAAAAAAATAAAATTAATTTTATAAAAGTGTAACAAACAAAAAAAAGTACTGTCCTTATAAAAACCAAAAGCCACTACTTGAGTCTAAATAACCAAAATATCGAAGAATTAATTGCGCTTTGTAAAAATAACAATCAGAAAGCGCAATTTGAAATATACAATCGCTATTGTAAAGCGATGTATAATGTGGCTTTTCGTATTGTAAAAGACGAACATTTTGCACAAGACGTTATGCAGGAAGGTTTCTTGAAAGCTTTTACAAAAATCAATGACTATAAACAAGAAGTGGCTTTTGGAGCATGGTTAAAAAAAATAATCATCAATTATAGTATCGATTTTTACAAGAAGAACAATTCTTTTCACGTAGAAGATTTAAGTAAGCAGCTTTATAAAATTGAAGAAAATGACGGAATTATTTCTGAAAATATTGACTTAAATTCTCTAAAAGTAAAACAGGTTTTGGATACTATTCTGCAGCTGAAAGATAATTACAGAATGGTGCTCACGCTTTTTTACATAGAAGGTTATGATCAAGAAGAAATCTGCGAAATTTTAAACATTACGTACGCAAATTGCAGAACAACCTTGAGTAGAGCCAAAGACAGTTTGAGAAAAAAATTGGAAGAGATATAAAATGAATTGGAATTATGAAAAATGAAAAAGACAACTTAGACGAATTATTCAACAGATTTGAAAACCAATGGGATATTCAGGAATTAAATCCTGACCATCAGATGGATTTTCTGCAGAAATTAAACAAAAAAGAGCCTAAGAAAAGATATTGGGTTGTAACCGCTATTGCCGCTTCGATTGTAATAATGCTTGGAATATCTCTTTTTTATAAAAATGAAAAACCAAAAGAATTCAAATTTGCTTCTAAAGAGACTAAACGCACCGATTCTATTTTCAATATTCTAATTGACAACGAACTGGTTAAACTGAAAGAGAAAAGTTCGCCAGAAAATCAGCAGATTATTAATGATGCCATGAATCAGATGAAAACTTTTGATGCTGACTATCAAAAAATCATAAACGAACTGCAAAAAAACGGAGAGAATAAACAAATTATTTATGCTATGATTAGCAATCTCCAAACGCGAATTTCTTTTTTACAAACCGTTTTGAAAAGAATTGAAGACAATGAAAAACTAAAAAACAACTCTAATGAAAAAACACTATAACTTACTAATCTTACTTCTTTTGATTCCTTTTTTGGGATTTTCAAACGATGACACTTTTATAACCAAACAAAAAAGCATTAAAAAGACCTATATCGTAAACTCAAATGCCGGAATCGATATTGAAAATAAATATGGCAGTATCACTGTAACAACTTGGGATGAAGATAAGATTGATCTCGACATTACAATCAAAGTGAATGGACCAAATGAAGATTGGGTAAACGAACGATTAAACAGCATTGATGTTGAAATTACTGCTCTTAAAGGATTGGTTTCTGCCGTAACAACACTTGGAAATTCTACCCTTAAAAGCAAAGGAAGCAACAATAGTTTTGAAATCAATTATGTGGTTAAAATTCCCAAAAACGGTTCGATTAAATTGGCTAATAAGTATGGAAATATTTCAGTGCCAAACGCAGAATCTTCCACAGATATTGACTGCAAATACGGAAAAGTTACGTTAGGAAAATTAAATGGTTCTAGTAATCAAATCTCCATTCAATACTGCCAGAGTTCAAGCATAGATTATGTCAAAGCAGGAAATATTGATGCTCGATATTCGAATCTTAAAATTAATGATTCAGGAAATTTGAATCTAAATGCAAATTATACGGATGTTAATCTAAATGACGGTCAGAATATTAAAGCTGACTGTAACTACGGAACGTTTAAGTTTCAAAAAATCAATTCTCTAAGCGGTTCTGGAAATTATTTAACTTTTATTATTGGAGAAATTTCAAGTAACTTTAGCTACGATACCAATTACAGTAAAATCAGTATTGGAACTGTAAATGAAAGAGCTGGAAACATTACGATAAATTCAGGATATACTGATATTAATATCGGTTATGTGCCAAATTATGCTTTCGACTTTGACATTTCTGCCAGATATTCGAATATCAAACATGATAATTCTTTAGAAGTTTCTGTTTCAGAAGTTAAAAGCAACAGTAAAAGAATTGCTGGCTATTACAAGAAAAAAGGACAGAATAAAATCAATATCAATTCGAATTACGGAAATATTTCCCTAACAAAAAATTAATCATCTAAAAAATCAAAACAATGAAAAAGTCAATTTTATTACTTGCATTTGCTGCGCTTTCTTTAAGCACTATAAATGCACAAAACAAACTTCAAGGAAACGGAAAAGTAGTGACAGAAACCAGAACTACTGGAGATTACGACGGAATTAAAATTTCAGGTTTCTTTGATGTTGATTTAGTTGCTGGAAAAGAAGGGAAAATTACCATCAAGGGAGAAGAAAATCTTTTGTCTGCCATCAAAGTTGAAGTGGAAGATAATTCATTAAAAATCTACATTGAAAAGTTGACAAATATTAGAACTAGTACTGGAAAAAGTATTCATATTACAGTTCCTTTTGAAAAAATCTCTGAATTGAGTTTAGCTGGTTCTGGTGATATTCAGTCAAAAGACGTTATCAAAAATGAAAAGTTTTTGGTTAAATTATCTGGTTCTGGAAATTTTACTTTACCAGTTGATACTAATAATTTAGAACTAAATGTAAGCGGTTCTGGAAATGTACGTTTGAGGGGAACGGCTGATAATTTCTCTGCAAAACTTTCTGGCTCTGGAGATATAAATGCAGCCGATTTGAAATCGAAAATTGTTGAAGCAAATGTTTCGGGATCTGGAAACAGCAAAGTGGCCTGCGATCAAAGTTTAACGGCTAGAGTTTCTGGCTCTGGAAACATTAGATATGTTGGAAATCCAGAAAAAAAGGATGTTAAAGTCTCAGGATCTGGAAGCATTACAAAAAGCTAATTTCAAACAAAAAAAATATCACGAATTACAAATAAATCATCAATTA
Source organism: Flavobacterium sp. 38 (assembly GCF_057799715.1). Classification (NCBI taxonomy): domain Bacteria; kingdom Pseudomonadati; phylum Bacteroidota; class Flavobacteriia; order Flavobacteriales; family Flavobacteriaceae; genus Flavobacterium; species Flavobacterium sp. 38. Next base: position 294,483 of record NZ_JBYNWZ010000006.1, read on the forward strand.
AATAATAATCCTTGCAATTCGTGATATTTGTATTTTAAAAGACGTTTCGATTAATTTGAAACGTCTTTTTTATGCACTCTTCTTAAAAGGAAAATGGCTGTTATAAAGAAAATAGCTAGAATCACAATCGCTTTACGCGGACTTCCTGTACGTTGGTCAATGATTCCGTAAATGCACATTCCAATCACGATTCCTATCTTTTCTGCCACATCATAAAAGCTGAAAAATGAAGCTGTGTCTTCTGTATCTGGCAATAATTTAGAATAGGTTGAACGTGACAATGCCTGAATACCTCCCATTACAAATCCGGCAACGGTTGCCATTACATAAAAGTGCAAAGGCAATGTTATAAAATATGCTAAAGCGCAAAATATAGCCCAAATACCGTTGATAAAAATTAAAGTTTTGACATTTCCGAATTTTGCTGAAGCTCTTGAAGTCAAAACAGCACCAATTACCGCTACAAGCTGAATTATCAAAATACAAATTATAAGACCAATTGTGCTTTCTTCTTTTGATGACCACTTAATTTCCTGAGCACCGAAATAAGTTGCTACAAGCATTACAGTCTGTACAGCCATACTTGAAACAAAAAATCCGCCTAAATATCTTCTCAAAGGGATGTTATCGTTCAACAAACGCCAAACCTTTTTCAATTCTTTAAAACCATTAAACAAAACAGATTTAGTCAATTTTTGGCCATTTTCTTTGCTCCCTTTTGGCAAATAATAATAAGTGTATTGGCTAAATAAAATCCACCAAACGCCGACCATTATAAAAGAATAACGCATGGCTTTCATTGCTGCTTCTCCATCTGTTCCTGAAATTCCGAAAAGTTTCGGTTTCATGATCATTGCTAAATTGATTATCAACAAAATAACACTACCAATATATCCTAACGAATATCCTTTTGCACTGATTCTGTCTTGTTGTTCTTCAAATGCAATATCTGGAAGATAGGAATTGTAAAAAACTAAACTTCCCCAATAGCCAAGCAATCCTAAGAAGTAAAATAAAAGTCCAACATAAATATTATCTAAGTCAAACCAATACAATCCCATACAAGAAAGCGCTCCTAGATAGCAGAAAAATTTCATGAATGACTTTTTATTCCCAACATAATCGGCTATACCAGATAATAAAGGAGAAATAAAAGAAACCACTAAAAACGCCGCGGCAGTAATAAAACTAATTAAAGCAGAATTTTTAAGATGCATTCCAAAAACATCAATATAATGATCACGGTCACTAAATAAAGCTTCGTAAAAAATAGGAAATACAGCAGAGGCAATCGTCAAAGTATAAACTGAATTTGCCCAATCATAAAATGCCCAGGCATTTAAAAGCTTCTTATCTCCTTTTTGTAGGTTTTTCATAGAAATGGTTTTGTTAAATAGGCTACGAATTTATCTATTTTTTATGATAAACAAATAGAAATTCTTTAAATCGTACATTATTAAATTATGAACTTAGGCAAAACAAAAAAAGCCAATCAAAAAAATGAGTGGCTTTTTAAAAGGTATATTTTTATGCGGAATTTATTTTATAGTTCCAACTTTAAGCGCAATTGCTTTTGCTTCTGGAATTAAGGCTTTAATATTTGCAATTCTCGTAGCATCAGAAGGGTGCGTACTCATAAATTCTGGTGTTGAAGCTCCGCCTGATTTTGCAGACATTCTAGTCCAAAACGCAACAGCATCGTCTGGATTATATCCTGCAATGGCCATCAATGTCAAACCAATTTTGTCTGCCTCGCTTTCGTTACTTCTGCTAAAAGGAAGCATTACACCTACCTCAGTACCCATACCGTAAGCTTGAGAAAATATTTCTCTTGTTTGTGCTGTTTTGTTTGCTGTTGCAGCATCTAAAACCGCTCCTCCTATTTGCTGCAATTGAGCTGCACTCATTCTCTGCGCACCGTGATTGGCTAACGCGTGAGAAACCTCATGCCCCATAACCGTTGCCAGACCAGATTCGTTTTGTGTTATAGGCAATATTCCTGAATACACTACAATTTTTCCTCCAGGCAAACACCACGCATTAACTTCTTTATTATCAACTAATTTATATTCCCAACGATAATCTTTTAAATATTGTGATTGTCCTAAATAAGTCAGATATTTTTCAGCTGCCAATTTAATTTTCAAACCAACATTTTCGACTAGTTTTGCGTCGGTTGTACCAGTAATAACTTTATTTTCAGACAAAAAAGTACTGTATTGCTGAAAAGAAGTTGGAAACAATTCGCTATTTGAAACAAAATTCAAGTTTTGTTTTCCAGTAATTGGATTTGTTGCACATGCCATTACAAGTGCTCCAAAAATTCCTAAAAACATATATTTTTTCATAATTCGAGCTATTTTTATAGCAAAAATACGATTAAAAAACATAAAATATTTTACACAATAAGTCAAAAAAATATCAAAATTTGACTACTCCCCTACAATATGAAGTTCATTAAACTCTTTATCAACTATTAAGAAATTATTTTGCTCGAAACTAATTTTGTCAAATTCAATTTTTTCGTTGTCAATTTCAATTTCAGAAACTTTAAAAGGAAGTCCAATAAGGTTTATTTTATACTTAATGTATGGTGTGATGTATTTTCCTTCTTTGTGAAGCTGAATAATAAGTTCTTTTTCTTTTCCAATATTTCTTAACGACAAATAGCTATAACGTCCTTTTTTATAATCGTAACCGTCTTGTGCATCTTCGTAAACAGCTGACTGTTCTTTTCCATTTTTATAATAAACATCCAGCGTTAGTTCATCAAATTCTAATTCGCCTACGTACTGCTGAACTGGATATTTCGGAATAACTGCCCCTGCTTTTACAAAAACCGGAATTTCATCAAATTTAGTGTCGATCCAAATTTCTCTTCCTCCAATAAACAATTCATTTGTCCAATAGTTATACCACTCACCTCTAGGAATATACATACGTCTACCTACAGCATTAGGTTCAAGTATCGGGCAAACTAAAATCTGGTTTCCAAAGATAAATTCATCATTTCTATAATGCGTCTGAGTATCGTCTTGATCAAAATAAACCAATGGTTTTAGCATCGGAATTCCTTCTTCAATATACTGCCAAAACATCGTGTACAAATAAGGAAGCAATTGGTAACGAAGGCTCACAAATTTTCTAGTGATATTAATTACTTCTTCATCAAATGCCCAAGGCTCCTGATTTCCGTGATCTCCAGAAGAATGCGTTCTGCAAAAAGGATGAAAAACGCCCAATTGAATCCAGCGTGCATATAACTCTCCCGTTGGCTGTTCTGCAAATCCCCCGATATCAGAGCCTGTAAATCCCATTCCCGAAATTGACAATCGCTGCACCTGAATATTAGCAAGCCATAAATGTTCCCAAGTTGCTACGTTATCGCCTGTCCATGAAGAAGTATAACGCTGTGCTCCAGCATAAGCCGATCTTGTTATTACAAATGGTCGTTTTGGATAAGCAAATCGTTTTACACCATGATAAGTAGCTCTTGCCATCTGCGTGCCGTAAATATTATGTGCTTTTCTATGACTGCAAGGATTTCCGTCATAAATATGGCGTACATCCATCGGAAAAGTTTTATTCGGCACTTCCATTACAGCAGGTTCGTTCATGTCATTCCAAACTCCTTTTACCCCAATATCTGCAACTAATTCTTTAAATAATCCTGCCCACCATTCTCTAACTACGGGATTTGTATAATCTGGAAAATTGCATTCTCCTGGCCAAACTTTTCCTTTCATATAAGGTCCATCGGCTCTTTTGCAGAAATAATCTTTTTCTAAAGCTTCTTTGTAGACCCAATAATCTTTATCGATTTTAATTCCCGGATCAATAATTACAACGGTTTTAAAACCATCTTCGGCTAATTCAGCGACCATTCTTTTTGGATCAGGAAAATAGTTTTTATTCCATGTAAAACATCTAAAACCATCCATATAATCGATGTCCAAATAAATAGCATCACAAGGAATCTGCAGTTCTCTAAATTTTGAGGTAATTTCTTTGACTTTACTTTCAGGATAATAGCTCCATTTGCATTGATGGTATCCTAAAACCCAAAGCGGCGGTAATTCTGGTTTTCCCGTTAAATCGGTATAAGTTGTAACAACATCTTGCATTTGAGGTCCGTAAACAAAATAATAATTCATTTCGCCACCTTCAGCCCAAAAACTCGTAACATTTCTTCTTTCCTGACAAAAATCAAAAAAAGTTCTAAATGTATTATCGAAAAATATACCGTAGGATTGTTTGTTGTGAAGTCCGATATAAAAAGGAACTACTTTATATAATGGTTCCTGATCTTTCTGATAAGCATATTGATCTGTAGCAAAATTTTCTAGTCTTTTGCCTTTAAGATTCATCTGAGTTGCTTTATCGCCAAGACCGTAATAGCATTCACCGTCTTTAGCGTATTTACTCATTTTTACGATATTTCCGCCATATTCATAGCTTTCTTCCCAATGAAAACCAAGTTCATCTTCAAGAATTAGAAAATCGTTTAAATCATAAATAGAAAGACGAAGATCTGCCTTTTGTATTTTGCATTTTATTTTGCTTGTTCTAATTTGAAAGAAGGTCTCTTCTTCTGTAACTTCTAGAAAATTATAACCATGAAGCTGGGTTTTATCAATAGCATACGAAAAATCGTTGCTGAAATACCCTTTTGTAGTAAAACGAAATCGGATTAAACTGTCACGAAGAATAGTGACTTTTAAGATTACTTTGTTATCCGTATTAAAGAAAATAGAATCTCCTTCATGTTCATAAGAGATAATTTTTGATGGATATAAATCGCCTTTGTATTCTAATGATGTGTTTGTAATCATATCTCAAATGAATTAATTTATAACATTTTCCTTCTAATCAAACATACAAAAAAAGTTCATAACACCCTATGAATAAAAGGTTTATTAACGAAAACGTTTTTTCTGAACGACTTTCAAATTACCAAACAAAAAATCAACAATTTGATAATTTTGAAACGATAAAATGATAAAATCTTACTCTCAAAAAATGATATCAGAATTTTATTAAACTAAAGAATACACGGTTACACCTAAAGGCGGTAAAATTAATTCGGCAGAAAAATCTCTTCCATCATAAGCTATTGCATCCACTTTTATTTTTTTTGGATTTTCTGTTCCGCTTCCTCCATAAATCTTGGCATCACTATTAAAAATCTCCTGCAAAGTGCCTTTTTTAGGAATGCCAATCCTATAATTTTCTCGAACAACTTGAGTGAAGTTGCAGACTACAATTAAATTCTCGTCTGGATTATTTCCTTTTCGAATATAGGATAAAATAGCATTCTGATGATCTGAATAATTAATCCATTCAAAACCATCACCTCTAAATTGTTTTTCGTACAATGCAGGCTGAGATTTATACAATTGATTCAAATCTGTAATCAATCTCTTTATTCCGGAATGAAAATCATATTGCAGCAAATGCCAGTCTAAACTTTGTTCGAAATTCCATTCGTTGGTCTGCGCAAATTCAGCCCCCATAAACAGAAGTTTTGTTCCAGGATGCGTAAACATATACCCGTACAATAATCTCAAATTGGCAAAACGCTGCCACTCGTCGCCAGGCATTTTATAAATAAGAGATTGTTTGCCGTAAACCACTTCATCATGAGAAAACGGAAGCATGAAGTTTTCAGTAAAGGCATACGTCATCGAAAAAGTCAAATCATTTTGATGGTATTTCCTATAAACTGTTTCTTTTTGAAAATACTTCAAAGTGTCGTGCATCCAACCCATCATCCATTTCATTCCAAATCCTAAACCTCCAAAAGAAGTTGGTCTTGAAACCATCGGGAATGAAGTACTTTCTTCTGCAATAGTTTGAACTCCATTAAAATTAGAATAGATTACTTCATTAAATTCTTTAAGAAAACTTATCGAATCAAGATTTTCTCTTCCTCCAAAAATATTAGCTTCCCATTCGCCATCTTTTCTAGAATAATCCAAATAAAGCATAGAAGCTACAGCATCAACTCTAAGTCCGTCGATATGATAATTTTGAAGCCAAAAAACAGCATTACTTATTAGAAAAGCACGAACCTCATTTCTTCCGTAATTAAAAACCAAACTTTTCCAATCCGGATGATATCCTTTTCTGCGGTCGGGATGCTCATACAAATGTGAACCATCAAAATAACCTAAGCCATGAGCGTCATCTGGAAAATGTGACGGAACCCAATCTAAAATTACACCAATTCCTTCCTGATGCAATTTATCTACCAAGACCATAAAATCCTGTGGTTTTCCAAAACGGGAAGTTGGCGCAAAATATCCTGTAAGCTGATAGCCCCATGAAGGATCATAAGGATATTCCATAATCGGCATGAATTCTACATGCGTAAAACCAGTTTCTTTGACATATTTTACCAAATCATCAGCAAGTTCAAGATAAGTCAAAAAACGATTATGATCTGCTCTTTTCCAAGAACCCAAATGCACTTCGTAAACCGAATATGGCTTATCTAAAGCATTAAAATCTTGACGATTCTGCATCCAATTTTCATCTTTCCACTTATAATCCAAATCCCAGACTACAGATGCGGTGTGCGGCGGTTTTTCGCAGTAACGCGCAAAAGGATCGGCTTTTTCAGTAATTACACCATTTATATTAGATTGAATCTTGTATTTATAAAGCGCTCCTTTTGAAATCTCAGGAATAAACCCTTCCCAAATTCCAGAAGAATCCCAACGAACATTTAAAAGATGTTCTCCTTGTGTCCAATAATTAAAATCGCCAACAACCGAAATCGAATGAGCCGTAGGAGCCCAAACAGCAAAGTAAACGCCTTTTACCCCATCAACTTCGATTAAATGTGCTCCAAGTTTTTCATATAATCTGAAGTGTTTTCCAGCTTTGAATAAATCGATGTCAAAGTCGGTAAAAAGAGAATGCGGGATTACTTTACTCATATACTGGTTTCTAAAAATAATTGGATTTGGAATTTGTTTTTTCTTTTTTGGAATTTATTCTTTTATTCAATTCTAAAATTATCTGAAAGCGTAACACCTTTTTTGATGACAACAATTCCGTCTTTTATACTGTACAATTCATTGGTAAAATTATCCAAATGCTTTCCTCCGCTAATGTGAACGTTATTTCCAATTCGTACATTTTTATCGATAAGAGCATTATTAATAAAGCAATTTTCACCAATACCAACATGAATTTTATTGATACTGCTTTCGTAATTCATTTCATCCAGATCTTGATAGAAATCGTTACCCATGACGTAACAGTTCTCCAAAACAGTTCCTTCGCCAATTCTAGAGCGGATACCAATTACAGAACTTTTAATCTCTTTCGCATTAATAATACAGCCTTCAGAAATTAAAGATTGGTTTATAATTGAATTTCTAAACTTAGATGGCGGTAATAATCGCGGTCTTGTAAAAATTTTATTTTCGTTATCGAACAAATTAAACTCCGGGATATCTGCAGTTAAACCAATATTAGCCTCAAAAAAGGATTCAATATTTCCGATATCTGTCCAATATCCTTCGTACTGATAACTTAAAATTTTATGTTTCCCAACAGCTTGCGGAATAATTTCTTTACCGAAATCTTTCGTTTCAGGATCAGCCATCAATTCTTCCAAAAGAGGCTTATTAAAAATATAAATTCCCATTGAGGCAAGATATTTTTTGCCTTTTTCCTGCATTTGTTCGCTCACTTCAGATTCCCAATCTGGCAATAGCGACGCATGCGGTTTTTCTATAAAAGCTTCAATAACACTTTCGTGATTTGTTTTTAAAATTCCAAACTCTGGAGCATCTTTAGCATTTACGGGTAAAGTTGCAATAGAAATTTCGGCATCGGCAGCGATATGAGCTTCGAGCATTTCATTAAAATCCATTTGATACAGCTGATCTCCAGAAAGAATCAATGCATGATCGAAATCATGTTTTAAAAAATGCGACATACATTGTCTCACTGCATCTGCCGTTCCCTGAAACCATGTTGGATTATCAGGAGTTTGTTCTGCAGCCAAAATATCAACAAAAGACTGGCTGAAAATGCTAAAATTAAAAGTGTTCTTAATGTGAGCATTTAGAGAAGCAGAATTAAATTGTGTCAAAACAAATATTTTAAAAATATCAGAATTGATGCAATTAGAAATCGGAATATCGACCAAACGATATTTTCCTCCAATCGGAACTGCTGGTTTTGATCTTGTTTCTGTCAATGGAAATAAACGTGAACCTTGTCCACCTCCTAAAATAATGGCAACTACATTTTTCTTTTTAAATTTCATTTTGCTGAATTATTAAGTTGTATATTTCGATATATTCTTGGCAAACACTTTCCCAGGAATGATCGGCTGTCATTCCTCTTTTTAAAACTTTATTAAAATTCATTCTATCTTCATACAACCTAACCGCACGATTTATTGAATAGCAAATGTCGGCTACAGAAGCTTGATCATGACAAACTCCATTTCCTTCATCGCCAAAATCAACAACCGTGTCTCTTAACCCTCCAGTTCTTCTAACAATCGGAATTGTCCCGTAACGCATGGCATACATCTGATTTAACCCGCATGGTTCGACTCTAGAAGGCATTAAAATATAATCTGAACCCGCATAAATCAAATGCGCTAAATTTTCATTATAACCTATAAAGACATTGTAATTCCCTTTATAATCATTTCTCAGCTGAGTTAACTGCGATTCAATTTCTGAATTTCCTGATCCTAAAATCAGAATATTAATTTCCTCAAAATGTTCCGACAAAGCTAAAGCAGAAGCATGCGGCAGCAAATCGCCTCCTTTTTCTTCAAATAATCTTCCAATAAAACTAAACAATGGTTTTGACGGATCTAAATCAAACTCTTCGCACAATTTTTCTTTGTTTTTTCTTTTTCCTATTTCGAAATCATCAATAGAATAGTTTTCAGCAATCATTTGATCTTTAGCGGGATTCCACACCTCGATGTCAATTCCGTTTAAAATTCCTTTAGATTTATTTCTCACCGAGTTAAACAATGATTCTAATCCATTTGCTGAAATATTAATTTCATTTAAATAACTTGGTGAAACCGTAGTCACAGCATTCGCGCATTTAATACCTACGGCCAGAGAATTTATACAATTGCTCCATTCTAAAAACCCAACATGTTTCAAGTCAAACTCTGGCAAATAATACAGTTTATCAAAGCCAAACCATCCCTGATATAATCCATTATGTATTGTAATAACCGTTTTTATATTCTTTAAACTTTCATATTTATAAGCAAACTGAAGCAAAAACGGAATAACACCTGTGTGATGATCATGACAATTGATAATGTCTGGAACTTGATTTCGAGCTAGAATCCAATCGAGGGTCGCAATCTGAAAAGATAAAAATCTTTCGATATCATCCTCATAGCCATAAACATTCGAACGATTGAATAGCTCATTTATTTCTATTAGATATAATTCAAAACCTAGCTTATCTGTTGTTTCTTTTAAGACGCTAAACGGAAAATTAAAACTTCCTAATTTAACAGTTCCCCAATGCACACATTCAAAATCATTTTCATTTTTGAACTTTGTGTCATAACAAGGAAGTACAACTCTAACATCATGCCCCGCAGACTGTTGATATTTAGGCAATGCACCAACTACATCACCCAAACCGCCAACCTTTGCTACTGGATAACATTCTGCACTAATATGAAATATTTCCATTTCAGAAATTAATTTATGATTATATATAAGCAGCAATCATTTATTACTACTTTTATGCTTTTTTAAATTTAGCAAAAAAACAAGCAAAATCCTTCCTTTAAATAAGTTTTATTGAAATGGCAAAAAAGGCAACCAATCCTACTAAATCATTAAAAATTCCTAAGATTATTATAATTTCTGCGAAAATCTGCGCTTTTATATCTACAAAATTAGTTACAAAATTTGCTGCAAAGATTTTCACAACACCAATAAAACATAAAGTTCCGAAACGTGAATTAGAAATGGATTCCAAAAGCATTCAAAAATTAATTCATGTTCCTGCAATTGATAAAAGTGTAGTTACATATTCATATGGGCAAAGTGAGCGCAAAGTATTATTAGTTCACGGCTGGTCTGGAAGAGGGACTCAGCTCTTTAAAATTGCCGATGAGCTTTTGGCTAATGGTTATTCTACAATTAGTTTTGATGCACCAGCACACGGAAAATCAGAAGGCAAAACGACAATAATGTCGGAGTTTATCGCTTCTATTTTAGAAATAGAAAAACAATTTGGTCCTTTTGAAATTGCAATCGGACATTCTTTAGGCGGAATGTCGGTTCTGAACGCTATTAAAGACGGGCTTAAGGTAGAAAAAGCGGTAGTTATTGGAAGCGGAGATATTGTTCAGGATATCTTAGATGAATTTACTTTTAAATTGGGCTTAAAGAAAGAAATTAGCTATCGTCTTAGAGATGAATTTGAAAATAAATACCAAGTTAAAATGGACGATTTTTCGGCTTACAGAGCAGCTCAGAAAATAAAAATTCCTGTTTTAGTAATGCATGATAAAGATGATCCAGAAGTTTCTGTAAAAGCTGGAATTCATATACATGAAAACTTGGAAAATGGAACTTTGTATTTAACCGAAGGACTAGGTCACAGAAAAATTCTAGGAAATCACAGCGTTATAAAAAAAATACTTGAGTTTATTTAAAATTCGTAAATTTATAATGCAAAACCTAGTTTTCAATATTTTAATTTTAAACGAAATGGATTTATTTGGTGAGACTTCGGATTGGGAAATAAAATTAAAACCCATTTTAAAAAAATATAAAGGAAAAAAGCATCCTTTAGAATACGAAAACACATATCAATTACTTGTTATGGTGATCCTATCTGCACAAGATTCAGATGCTAATATAAATAACATAGCTCCGATTTTATTCGAAAAATATCCAACGTTAAAAAGCATTTCAAAAACCGATTTAGAAACTTTTACATCTTACATCACTAAAGTCCGAAATCATTCTACAAAAGCAAAATGGATTTTAGAAATTGCAAATGCTATTAAAGAAGACAAAGATATTCCATTAACAATGAGCGGATTGACAGCTTTAAAAGGTGTGGGGAGAAAATCTGCAAATGTTATTCTACGAGAAACCAATAAACCTGCCGAAGGAATTATTGCTGATTTACATGTCATCAGAGTCGCTCCAAGAATTGGAATTGTAAAAGAAAATAAAGACGGAAATAAAATAGAGAAAGACTTAATGCAGGTTCTTCCTAAGAATATCTGGTCTGAAATAGGAATGGCAATATCATTTTTAGGCAGAGAAATATGCAGACCCAAACCAAAATGTCCTGAATGTCTTTTGACTGATATTTGTTTATATTACAATACTGAAATACTTAAAAATTAATTATTTTCTTCGTGTATCGATTATATAAATAATCTTCCACGAATCTTTTTCTTTAAACAGTGTAAAAGCATTTACTCCAGTATGGCTTAGTTTATCATTTATGTAAAATTCGTAAGGAGTCCAAACATGAGCCATTGTTCCATCAATTTGAATGTTATAACTCAATATTTTTTCTTGAAATTTTATATTTGAAGGAATTGATGCGATAGATTTATAAAATTCTTTCGCACTTTCATTAGAAAGTCTATTTCCTTTAGCTGCACTTTCACTAATAGATTGCAAAATCATTTTGTCTGAGCATACTAATTTAATCTTTGCCGAATCGCGCTGATGAAATCCTTCGAAAAAAGATTCAATACATTTTTGCGCATCTTCTTTTTGAGCATGAGAAGAAATTCCTAAAAGCAGAAAAAAAATAATGGTATAAATTCTCATAGCTATAAAGTTTTAAACTCCAAATTGTGAAAAATGATGATCCAAATGTTTAGCAAACATATTATTCCATTCTTTTGAAGATAATTTTCCAAAAGAAAGAGATTCTTTTCCTTCAAATTCACTTTCGCCCAAGCTTTGGGTCTTATTTATGTAATTAATGAGTCTATTTTTTTCAAGATCAAAATCTCGATCACCTTTAACAATAAACTGTGGAGCCGTTTTAATATTTCTAGAATAAGGAGTATCGCCTACAACTGCTTTTTTAGCTAATGTCTTTAAAAGAAATCTCATAAAAGCATTTGGTTTCGCATGAATATCATCAAATACCATTTCATACGTCACATTGCAATGAGCCAGCATTTGATCAACTGACATTTTACCCCAAAGTGGTTGTGAATCTGATTTAAGCTGATTAATTCTGTTTATAAATTGGTCACAATCTTCTTTAAGAAAAACATTTTGCATAGTTAAACGATATTATGGTTAGCTAGAATAGTGAAGTAAAAATATAAAAATTAACGAGTGATCTCAATTTTAAGCAAAAAAAAACTTCAACTAGCAAAAGCCAATTGAAGTTTTGTACTCAGAGCGGGACTTGAACCCGCACGAGCATTGCTGTTCACTGGATTTTAAGTCCAGCGTGTCTACCAATTTCACCATCCGAGCATGATGTGGTACCTCCAGGGATCGAACCAGGGACACATGGATTTTCAGTCCATTGCTCTACCATCTGAGCTAAGGTACCATATTGCTTATATTGCTATAAGCAAAAGTTAGAATAAAAAACCCCGTTATGAAACAGGGTTTTCAAAAGAAAGGCGACGACATACTCTCCCACATAACTGCAGTACCATCTGCGCAGGCGGGCTTAACTTCTCTGTTCGGGATGGGAAGAGGTGAGCCCCGCCGCAATAACCACCTTAAG
>NZ_JBYNWZ010000007.1:0-263954 GCF_057799715.1 Flavobacterium sp. 38
TCTAAAATCTAAAATCTAAAATCTAAAATCTAAAATCTAAAATCTAAAATCTAAAATCTAAAATCTAAAATCTAAAATCTAAAATCTAAAATCTAAAATCTAAAATCTAAAATCTAAAATTTAAATTCCTAATCTAAAATCAGAAACACTTTTTTCTTCTAGGTTGATTTCTTCAAAAATACTTTGCGTACCTTTTTCTACAGGACATTGCGTACTAATTCCCATCCAGATTTCTTTAGGGTAATTATTTTTGTATAAACGAACCATTTGCCAATTCTTTTTGTCTAGCGAATAATAACTTGCAACTGTTTTAGTATCTGAAGAGATTTTCATGTAAACAGTAGGTTCTTTTACCACATCGTGATTGTTATCATCAGAAGTTCCCATAGTACGAACCGTGACAATTCTATGATTGCCTCTTTCGTCTTGTTCAAAACAAAACTTCTGATAAAAACTATCGTTTACATAAATGTATAAAACACCGGCATTGTACAAACCTGTTTTTGTAAACTCCGGCGTAACTTTCGCGGTAAGCGTAAAAGGTTTTGTATTGTCTACTTTAGACAAAAGCATTGGTGCAGTAGTATTGGATAATTTTCCGTCTGGATCAGAAAAGTAATCTGATTTCTCGCCCGCTTTAAAAACGATTTTTTCGTTTGCTTCCGTTTTTATCAGCGTATCGGCGCCGTTAACCGCTTTTGTAAAATGGATAGAAGATAATTTAATATCACAAGGTGAACCATTTACAAATGCAGAATCAGTTTTTGTTTCTTCTTTCATTGTTGTTTTAGCAATTTCGTTTTTATTATTGCAGCTCATTAAAGCAGAAAGGCTAAGAATAATAATGGTGTTATAAAAAAATGTTTTCATAGATTATTTTTTTGAGATAGAAAGTAATATTTTTAGTTTTTCAAAAATAAAGTTGCTTTTCAAAAAGGGCAATACGTAAAATTAACCAATTGCACTTTTAAATGCCACAGAATTCTTCCGTCGAAAACCAATTAATGACTACCTTTTTAGAACAGAAATTTGAGATTGGAGAATCAAATGATATCGAAATGTACAAGCAATTTGTACGCAATTATGTCAAAATAGAACAATGTGTAGCTGTTTTATCAGATTATCAGCTGGACAAAAGTTACATTTATTCAGGCAGCTTCGGTGCAGTTTTCGGACTTCCAGATGAAAATTCCGAAATTGATTCTGCTTTTGAAGAATGCATTTTTACTAAAATCAATTCAGATGATTTGGTCGAAAGGCATGTTTTGGAGCTTAATTTTTATCAGTTTTTAAAAGAAATTCCGAAAGAAGAATACAGTAATTTCAGTACCTTCAGCCGACTACGAATGAAGGATTCTAATGATAAAATTAGTTATATCAATCACCGAACGATTTATTTGAATACGTTTAATAACGGAAGCATTTCTCTTGCTCTATGTTTGTATCTGCCGTCAACAGATTTACAGCCTCGAACTGGAATTGATGGAAAGATTTTTAATATAAAAACTGGCGAAGTAATCGGACCTGAAAAATATAAAAACAATACAGAAAATATACTTTCGAAAAGAGAGATTGAAGTTTTGACAAGTGTTGCAAAAGGAAATAAAAGCGAACAGATTGCATTAGAAATGCATATTTCGGTTTATACGGTAAGACGCCACAGGCAGAATATCATTGAAAAATTAAAAGTCACCAATACCGCCGAAGCTGTACAGACGGCATTTGTTATGGGAATTATTTCCCTTTAAAAGAATTCCTTATTTTTGTTAGGAAGATATTTATATGAAAGAAATCAGCGAAATTCTAAAAGCATATTCTGAAGCTAAGAAAGCAGGAAAAAAAGCATCTTTGGCTACGGTAGTTAAAGTCGAAGGTTCGTCGTATAGACAGCCTGGCGCGCGTATGCTCGTGACAGAAGACGGATTGCTGACAGGCGCTATAAGCGGAGGATGCCTTGAAGGAGATGCACTGCGAAAAGCACTTCTTTCCATCCATCAAAAACAAAATAAATTGGTTACTTATAATACAAGTAATCAAGATGATGCTGAAGTAGGCTTACAACTCGGATGCAACGGAATTGTTCATATTCTTTTTGAATACATAAACGACGAAGTAGAAAATAATCCAATTCAGCTTTTACAGCAATTGGAATTAGAAAGAAAGGAAGCCGTAATAGTGACAGTTTTTTCTTTAAAAAGAAACGCTTTTCAAATGGGAACCACTTTATTTTTTAGAAAAGACAGTCCGATTTTAAGCCATAATAACGAAGCTTTGAGCTTGATTTCTGATGTAAAAGAAGTGCTAAAAAGCAAAATTTCTGTAGTAAAGAAACTTCAGGAAGAAAATGACAGTGAAGCATTGATAGAATATATAAAACCATCTATTTCATTAGTAATTGCGGGAGCAGGAAACGATATTCAGCCACTTGTAAAAATGGCTGCTGTTTTAGGATGGAAAATAAGCATTGGCGAAGGCCGTGCTACACATGCAACTGCAAAACGTTTTCCTAAAGCGAGTCAGGTTTCGGTTGTAAAAGCAGAGCAATTTCTAGATAACATAACGATTGACGATCAGACTTATTTTGTTTTGATGACACATAATTACAAATATGATCTGGCGGTTTTAAAATCGTTACTGCAGACCAATTGCCATTACATTGGAATTCTCGGTCCAAAGTCAAAATTCAGTCGAATGCTCGACGATCTTTTGTTAGAAGGAATTACGGTAAACGACGAACAATTAAGCCGAATTCATAGTCCTGTTGGTTTAGATATTGGAGCCGAAACTTCTGAAGAAATTGCCCTATCTATTATTTCTGAAATTAAAGCCGTCGCATCTGCCAGAATAGGAACATCTTTAAAATACAAATCGGGTAAAATACACGATGAAGTTTATTATGGAGAATAAATTTCGACATAAAACAGGCATTATCATTTTAGCCGCAGGAAATTCTTCCAGATTAGGCAGACCGAAGCAGTTATTAGAATATAAAGAAACGACTCTTTTGAAAAACACCATTTCAGAAGCTTTAAAGGTTGAAAACTCATTTGTAATAGTCGTAATAGGTTCTAATCATGATTTAATTGGAAAAGAGCTTCAGTCGCTTGAAATAACAATTTCTTTCAATCCAGAATGGGAAACCGGAATGTCTTCTTCCATAGTAAAAGGTATTGCAGATTTATTATTTCTAAATCCAGATTGCGAACAATGCATTCTAACAGTTTGTGATCAGCCTTTTGTAACGAATTCTATTTTTGAAAATTTAATCAGCGAATCTCAGAAAAGCCAAAAAGGAATAGCAGCTTCAGCTTACGCCGAAACCTTAGGAATACCAGTTTTATTTCGTCAAAAATACTTCCAAGAACTCCAAGAATTAAAAGGGCAGGAAGGAGCCAAAAAACTCCTAAAAAAATATACTGAAGATGTAGTTTCTGTTCCTTTCGAAAAGGGAAATATTGATATCGATACCGAAGAAGATTATTTGAAGTTTCTTTTTGAGAGTGACAAAGGGGCAGAGTGACAAAGGGGCAAAGGGGTTTTGCCACGAAGACACTAAGGCGCAAAGATTATTTTTAAGATTGGATTACGTTTAGTTTTGATTAAAAACTTTGCGACTTCGCGACTTTGCGCGATTAAAAAAACTTAGTGCCTTAGTGGCAAAAAAAGAAAAACTTTGTGAGATTAAAAAACTTAGTGTCTTAGCGCCTTCGTGGCAAAATCAAATAGCGACTTAGTAAAAAAAACTCACACACGTAACCGTCGAGCCAATTCCAAAACCCGTTCAATAGCAATATCAATTTCCTCAGCAGTTGTAAATCTTCCCAGACTAAAGCGAATTGAACTCAAAGCTTCTTCATCTGACAATCCCATTGCTTTTAAAACATGCGAGGGTTCAGAAGTTACAGCCGAACAAGAAGCGCCATTTGAAACCGAAATATTCCCCAAACCCAAAATAAGCTGTTCTGAATTGACGCCTGGAAAACAAATATTTGAAGTATTATAAATCCTATTTTCGATGTTACCATTTACGAATGAACCTTCAAATTGCAATAAGCCATTCTCTAATTTGTCTCGCAATAGTTTTATTCTATTCTGATTTTCATCTAATTCATTTGCAGCTATTTCACAAGCTTTACCTAAACCAATAATTCCCGGAACATTAAGCGTACCGCTGCGTAATTTTCGTTGCTGTCCGCCTCCAAGAATTTGAGGTTGCAGTTTAATTTTGGCTTTCGCCGAAACACACAAAGCACCAACACCTTTCGGGCCATAAAATTTATGTGCCGATAAAGTCAAAAGATCAATTCCGAGTTCTTTTACATCAATCGGAATTTTCCCTACCACCTGTGTTGCATCACATAGAAAAAGCACATTTTTAGCTTTTAAAATTTTAGAAATAGCACTGATATTTTGTATGACCCCTGTTTCATTATTTGAAAACATTCCGATGAAAACCAATGTTTTATCTGTAATTATTTCATTTAAAAGTTGAATATCTAAAACCCCGTCTGATGCAGTTGGAAGATAAGTAACCTCAAACCCAATACTTTCCATAAAACGACAGCTTTCGAGCACCGCTTTATGTTCTGTTTGAATTGTTACAATATGTTTACGATTTTGATGAGCCAGACCTTTTATCGCCAGATTGATCGCCTCAGTTGCACCAGAAGTAAAAACGATTTCATCAGCATCAGCATTAATCAAATCAGCCGTATGCCATGTAGCATTTTCCACCGTTTCTTGAACCGTTAAACCTGCAATATGCGAAGCAGTCGAATTGGCATAAAATTCCGTAAAATAAGGAAGCATAGCATTTAAAACCCTATCATCAACGCGGGTTGTAGCATTATTATCCAGATAAATAATTGGCTGTTGCGACATATATTTTTGCTTAAAAAGTAAAAATACAATTTTATAATCTCGCAAAGTCGCAGAGGCGCAAAGTTTTTAAACCATATAAGTGATATAAGTTTAAGTAAGGGAATAATTTATTTCTCGCAGATTCTGCTGATTCTGCAGATTTCTTGAGTATATTTTAAAAAATCTGCGAAATCTCTTAACGCAACAATAATCTGCTTTATCTGCAGAATCTGCGAGAAAAAAACTTTGCATAATAAATCTCAGAAAGAAGAGGCGCAAAGTTTTTAAACCATATAAGTGATATAAGTTTAAGTAAGGGATAATTTGTTTCTCGCAGATTCTGCTGATTCTGCAGATTTCTTTAGTATATTTTAAAAAATCTGCGAAATCTCTTAACGCAACAATAATCTGATTTATCTGCCAAATCTGCGAGAAAAAAACATTACATGATAAATTTCGCAAAGTTTTTAAACCAAATAAGTAATATAAGAGATTTAAGTCCTCTTCTTAATTAAACTTACATCACTTATATGGTTTAAAAAAGTAAAATTGTAATTATTCTAAATAAGAGTAATGTTTGAATTTTATAATTTTTTCTTACAGAAGATCGCTAAATTTGTTAGAATAACAAAAGTGAATTGGCTAATTTAACAAATAGACTGAATGGCTTCTAAAAAAACAAACCAGAATAAAGTAACGCCCGAGGATGCTAATTCCCGCCGTGACTTTATAAAGAAATCGGGACTTTTTACCGCTTTGGCGCTGACGCCGCCTTCATTGGTAATGGCATCAGAAAAGAAATGGGACGAAAAAATAGCGGAGTATTTAGAAACCGTACCGCTTTCTATTGAAGTAAATGGCACAAAACACAATCTGAATATTGAGCCAAGAACCACTTTGCTCGATTTGCTTCGCGAACAGTTACAGCTTACAGGAACCAAGAAAGGTTGCGACCACGGACAATGTGGTGCGTGTACCGTTCACGTAAATGGAACCCGAATTTTGTCATGCCTTTCTCTAGCATCGATGCAGCAAAACGCTCAGGTAACTACAATCGAAGGACTTTCTAAAGGCAAAAAACTGCATCCCATGCAAGAAGCTTTTATCAAACACGATGGATTTCAATGCGGCTATTGCACGCCGGGACAAATTATGTCGGGAATTGCCTGCATCAAAGAAGGTCATGCCAACAGCAGAGAAGAAATAAGCGAGTACATGAGCGGTAATATTTGCCGTTGCGGTGCTTATCATAATATTGTTGATGCTATAACTGAAGTGAAGGAAGGAGGGAAGGAACTATGAAAAACTTTCAGATATTAAAAGCGTTATCATCTGCTTCGGCAGTGACAGGAAAATCCAAAGACAACTCCTCAATGTTTATTGCCGGAGGAACTAATCTGATAGATTTGATGAAGAAGAATATTGTCGCACCAGACAAATTGGTCGACATCAACGGATTGGATTTAAAGAAAATAGAATTTTTAAAAGGAAAAGTTTCAATCGGAGCATTGGCAAAAAATAGTCAGGTTGCCGAACATGCTTCTATAAAAGAAAAATATCCTTTACTTGCTCAGGCTTTGGCGGCGGGAGCATCACAGCAGATTCGTCATATGGCAACGGTGGGAGGAAATATGTTGCAAAAAACACGCTGTTCGTATTATTACAATAACGATATGCCTTGCAATAAACGAGTACCCAAAAGCGGATGCGGCGCTATTGGCGGTTCTAATCGAATGCATGCTATTTTTGGCGCTTCTGACAGCTGTATAGCTGTACATCCGAGTGATATGTGCGTGGCTTTGGCGGCGCTTGACGCGAAAGTTTTTGTGGAAGGGCCAAAAGGAAAACGAGAAATTAATTTTACAGATTTTCACAGACTTCCAGGAAATACGCCTGAAAAAGACAATAAACTGGATGAAAGAGAATTGATTACTTCAGTTGAAATTCCAGATAATAATTTTACTAAAAATGTTCATTATCTAAAAGTTCGTGACAGAACAAGTTATGCTTTTGCATTGGTCTCAGTTGCTGTGGCTTTAGATATAAAAAATAACAAGATAAATGATGCCAGACTCGCTATGGGTGGTGTGGCACATAAACCTTGGCGATTAACAGAAACCGAAGAATTTTTGAAAGGAAAAACAGTTTCAGAAGAGGTTTTTAAACAAGCAGGAAATCTGTCTATGAAAGGCGCAAGAGGATACGGCGGCAATGATTTTAAATTGACGCTTGGAGGAAATGCAGTAACAGAAGCACTTACAATAGCAGCATCAAAATAATTCAATTATGAGCAAAACAAGTAATATTAATAGAGTTGACGGATTTGCTAAAGTAACAGGTTCTGCAACATATTCGGCTGAATATAAAACATCTGGAGTTGTTTATGCTTGCCTTGTTGGAAGCACGATCGCAAAAGGAAGAATCAAGACTATAGATACCAAAAAAGCAGAATGGGCACCGGGAGTTTTGGCGGTGATTACACATTTAAATGTAGATAAACCTTCGGGGTATCAAAAAGCAAAAGACAAACATAATTTTGGCCAGCCGCTGCAGATTTTCAAAGACGATTCGGTTTTGTATTACGATCAGCCGATTGCTTTGGTCATTGCGGATACTTTTGAACGTATGCGCTACGCAGCGAGCTTAATTAAAGCGGATTATTTTAAAGAAGAACATTCAACCGAACTTCAAAAAGCTGCCGATAAAGAGAAAAAAGTCGAAACAGATAAAGGAAACGACTATCATCGTGGCGAGCATGACGGTTATAAAAATGGCGAAGTTGTTTTGGAAACAGAATATACGATTCCGACCGAAGTTCATAACCCAATGGAATTGGCTAATATCATTGCGAAATGGGATGGAAATAAACCTATTTTGTATACTAAAAGTCAAGGAGTTGAAGGAACACGCAAAAGTGTAGCCGGGGTTTTTGGCGTTCCTGTAGAAGATGTTGAGGTGCATGCAGAATATATTGGTGGTGCATTCGGAATGGGATTGCATACTTGGCCGTATGAAATTGCGGCTTTAATTGGGGCAAAAAAATTAAATCGTCCGGTGAAACTGGTTTTGCATCGTGAGCAGATGTTTACCAATGTTGGTTTTAGACCGTATACCATTCAGAAAATGGGATTGGGTGCAACTAAAGACGGAAAATTAACGGGATTGACTCATGAAGCCGTTGCGATGACTTCGAGTTATGAAGATTTTATGGAAGGAACGGTAAATATGTCGCGATTTATTTATGATTGTGCGAATGTTTCAACTCGTTATAGAATTGTGCCTTTGGATACCTGCACGCCAATCTGGATGCGCGGACCGGGAGAAGCAACGGGATCTTTTGCCTTAGAATCTGCCATGGATGAAATGGCTTATAAATTAAATTTAGATCCGATTGAATTTCGCAAACGCAATTATGCAGAAAAAGATCTGGAACAAAATAAACCGTGGAGCAGTAAATTCCTTTTAGAATGCTACGAAGCGGGTATGGAAAAAATTGGTTGGAAAAACCGTAAAAACGAACCAGGCTCGGTGAAAGAAGGAAACTGGCTTGTAGGTTACGGAATGGGAACTGGAACTTTTGGCTGTTATAGAAGTCCGACTTCGGTAAAAGCAAAATTTCTTGCGAATGGTGATTTAGTATTACAGTGCAGTGTAAATGATATGGGACCTGGAACCGCGACCATGATGACGGCAATTGGAGCTGAAATTACAGGTCTTCCATCTGAAAATGTGATCATCGAAATGGGAAAAAGCGGTTTACCAAAAGGACCAACGCAAGGAGGATCGGCAACGACTTCTTCTGTAGGTTCGGCAGTGCATGATTCCTGTAATTTATTGGTTAGTAAAGTACTGGAATTAGCAGGAACAAATGCAACTTTTAAAGGAATTCCAATTACGGATCTGACTTTCGAAAACGGATTAATTTCTTCTAAAAAAGACAAATCAAAATCGATTGCTCTGACTTCGCTTTTAAGCACTAATAAATTAGAGAATCTTGAAGTGGAGAATCTTTCTAAAGCTGTGGAAGAAGCAAAGAAATATTCGATTTATTCGTTCTCTGTTCATTTTGTGAAAGTATTAGTGAATCCGAATTTGGGTAAAATCCGTTTAGCACATGTCGTTTCTTGTGCCGATATTGGAACAGTTATCAGTCAGAAAACTTCTGCGGGACAAATGTTCGGTGGAGCAGTTGGCGGAATCGGAATGGGATTAATGGAAGCTCTGGAAATCGATCATCGTTTTGGGCGTCCGATCAATAATAATTTTGCCGATTATCATGTTCCCGTAAATGCCGATATTGAGAAGCAAGAAGTGTTTTTCGTCAATAAAAAAGATCCAATCAGTAATCCAATGGGAACAAAAGGTCTTGGTGAAACTGCCTTAGTTGGAATGGCGCCTGCAATTGCCAATGCTGTTTTCAACGCAACAGGAAAACGTGTTCGCGATTTACCAATTACTTTGGATAAAATTATAGAAACTGTGAAGGTTTAAAGCCACAGATTATTTCAATTAAAAGGATTTTAGTTAGCCACGAATTACACGAATTACACTAATTTTTTTCTACTAAACCGAAAATCTTTGCAAAAGTTTAAACCACAAATTTCGCAATTTTTCGCAAATTAGATTTAAAAATAATTTGTGAAAATTTGTGTAATTTGCGGTTATATTTTTTTTAAAAATTAAAATAATAATTAGTGCAATTCGTGAAATTCGTGGCAAAAAAAAATCGCAAAGCTTAAAAAACTTTGCGACTTTGTGCCTTCGTGGCCTATATCATTAAAAATTACTTAACTGTAATTGGCAATTCAACCGTAGTTTTATCCCAACCAATAACTAAATTAGCTACATTCCCTTGAGTTGTAAAAGCAATAGATAAAGCTTCGATTACATCAGAAACGTTTTTAACAGGAACAGAAACTCTTACTACGTCTTTCTTCTCGTCGTAAGCATAACCACCCCATAAATCCAATTCTTTATTGATAATGATGGTCCATTTATCTTTTTCAGGAATAGCAAATAAACTGTAGTATCCAGCAGGAACTTTTTTACCGCCAATAGTTACGTCTTTGTAGAATTTAATTTCTGTGTTTTCGTTAGCACCAACTCTCCAGATTTCGCCAAACTTAACAACGTCACCAAAAATAGTTCTTCCTTTTGCAGAAGGTCTTGCGTAAGTCACTTTGATAACTGGGTTTGGAGTATCCGTTTTTTTGAATTTTACGGCTTTGTTTGGGAAATAAGAAATATCAACAGGGCTATTGTCAAGCGGAGCAAATTTTACCACATCTTGAGCCTGAACTGTAAAAGCAGTAAACAAAGTAACTGCCAATAAACATAATTTTTTCATAGGATTACAATTTTTTTAGATTATCACAAAGTAAGTTAATAATGAAGAAAAATCATATAAATTCAAGTCGGTTTTTTGTTAATGAATTGGTAACAGTTTTTCTTTTTTCGTCATTTTTTACTGTAGAGACGCACCGCAGTGCGTCTAACGTATTGTGATTCCCCGTTGTGTAGACGCACTGCAGTGCGCCTCTACAGATAAACTTTGTTTTAATATTCGCTTTTCTTTTTAGCATAAAAATTCTGCATGATATAAAATGCTTTCTTTTTCTCTCCGTCATTCGAAATTAAACCTTTACGATTATAACCATCCTGAATCCCTGGAAGCAATCTTTTCGGAGATCTGAAATCAACCAGAATCCACGGACTTAATCCGCTTAGATGAGGAATTTTTTCAATCATTTTTAAATTCTGAATGTATAAGTATTCCTGATATTCTTCTGTCCAGCGTTCGTTTTTTTCTCCGTGAAAACCAGCTTTCGCATCGCCTCCAAATTCAGAAACCACAATTGGTTTGTTGTATTTCGATTTCCAGACTTTTTTTTCAGCATCTTCCAGATTTCCGCCGTACCAGCCTAGATATTGATTGAAAGCCACAACATCTAAAACTTCACCAATTGGATCATCTATAGTTTCATTTTTTGTTAATAAAGCCGCACTGATTAATCTTGTATTGTCTAATGATCTCGTGTGTGATGCCAAATTTTTAATGAAAGTATTTCTTGCTTCAGAAATTGGTGTTTCATTTGCCATTGACCAAATAATGATACTAGCTCTATTTTTATCTCTTATTATTGAAGCCGTTAACTGATCTTCGGCATTTTGATAGGTATTTTTGTTTGTGAATTCCACTGTCCAATACACTGGAATTTCTTCCCAAACCATGATTCCCATTTTGTCGGCTTCACGAATAATGTTTTCGTTATGCGGATAATGTGCCAAACGAACATAATTACAGCCCATTTCTTTTGCCCAGTTTAACAAACGCAAAGCATCTTCAACAGAATTAGCGCGACCGCCTTTGGCATTTTCTTCGTGAATAGAAATTCCACGTAAAAAGATCTGTTTTCCGTTAAGCAAGATTTTATCTTCTTTGGTTTCAATAGTCCTAAAACCAATTTTATCGCTTAATTTTTTTCCATTACAATCAATCGTAACATCATATAATTTTGGATTTTCTGGCGACCAGTATGAAACTTTCTTCGCAGGAATTTCAAAATTCAGATTTCCGTCAGCGCCAACTTTTCCTTTGTAATTGATTTTCAATTCTGGAATCGAAATCGAAACGGCATTTTGAGTCGAATTTAGATTATTGATTTTTACAAAGCCTGAAATTACCGCAGCATTTCCTTTTTTAAGCTGAATGGTGTAATCTTCTACAAAAGAATCATCTTCCTCAATCAAAGTCACATCGCGCGTGATTCCTCCGTAATTCCACCAATCGGTATTTACTGTCGGAACATCTTCTTTGTGGCGCGTGTTATCAACTTTAATAACCAGATAATTGTCTTTTGGTTTTACAATCGAAGTTACTTCATAATTAAATGGTGTAAATCCGCCTTCGTGCGTACCTAGTTTTTTCCCATTCAAATAAACATCAGCTTTGTAATTGATAGCTCCCAAATATACAAACAGACGTTTTTTAGGTGCTAAATTATAATCAAACGACTTTTTGAACCATACATTTCCTTCATAATATTTTAATTCAGGAACCTGTGAATTCCAATCGCCTGGAATCGTAATTGTTGGCGATTTATCGAAATCATATTCTACTAATTCCTGTTTGTTTTGAGCATGATAATTGCTGAAAAAAGCTCCTTTTGGCGCTTTTTCATTTTTATCATATTGATCCAAGTGAAAGCTGTAAAATCCCGTTTGATACGGATCGATGATATAATTCCATACTCCGTTTAACGAAGTGGTATTGCGGTTGGGTACGTTTGAGATTAGATTTTGTGCAGACACCAAAACGGAAGAGGTTAGGAGTAATGCGGTTAATAGTTTTTTCATTTTTTGTATTAATTTGTTTTTGTAATTGTGTTTTGTTTTTGCCACGAAGGCGCTAAGGCACAAAGTTTTTTTGTTTTTGCTTCTTGCAATCCCGATAGTTATCGGGAGCTAAGACGCAAAGTTTTCTCATTTTTTGTCTTCCTGAGCGGAGTCGAAGGACACGTAAGAAACTCTACAAAGATTGGCGATTTTGTTTGTCGAGCTACTTGTGTGTCCTTCGACTCCGCTCAGGAAGACAAGCCGTATCGAAAAATAATCTGCGTAATCTGCCAGATCTGCGAGAAAATTAAATCTGCGATCTCTGCCAAAATCCCTTAAGATCTGCGTGAAACAAAAAACTTAGAACCTTAGCAGCTCAGAACCTCAGAACCTTCTATCGAACAGGAACAATCAAATATTCTCCTTTAAAACTCTGATTCAAAGCCGTCATTTCTATCGGATTTCCAGAACCATCTGGAATTACTTCAATCGAAGCTTTACCGTTTGCCATTCTAATCGATTCACTTCCTGTTGGTGTTCCTTGGTTTTTCAATGTTTTTCCTCCCTTTAAACATTGAAAATACACGCTTGCTTCATAATCCAGACAGCGTAAATTATTGTTATCGATTGCAATTGCAGTAACTAAATAATTCCCATTTTTTAGTTTTTCTGATGACAATTGTAATGAAACTGCCGTATCATTTTTATTGAAACGATAATTCACTTTTAAGGTATCAGAAACTGTTTTGCCATCTTTCGTTTTTCCAACAGCTAATAAAACATTTTCCCCTTTTTTGAAATTGACATCCCAAGTTAATCCATTTGCAGGATAAAGGGAAAGATTTCGTTGTTTTTCTCCCAATGATTTTCCGTCATGGAACAAAGTTACTTTTTCGCAATTACTGAAAACACTGATGGTTCGCGGTGTATTTTCAGGACCTTGGCGTTCTGTCCACGTATGCGATTCGATATACGCGAAAGGTGTTGTCGCCCAGTAGCTTTTAAAAACATAATAGGCATCTTTTGGAATTCCGTTTCTATCTGTCAAACCTTTTTGATTCATGTACGGAATATCATCTTCTGGACGTAACGGCGTTGCAAAATCTTTAAATGCCCACTGAATATTTCCCACAAACGTTGGATCATTCTCGGATATATGCAAATGCCAGTCAAACAAATCAACTATATAATTTTCGCTCCAATCGCCAATTTGAGCAATGTTGGCCACTTTGGTTTGAACAATCGCTTCTTCCCAACCTTCAGATTTTATTACATTTTCGCCCGTTATTGGCTTTTCGCTGTGACGGCCAACATGACTATCTCCGCCATATTCAGCATGAATAAAATGTTTGTATTCTTTTTTGTAAACATCAATTGCTTTTTGGTAGCTTTTGTAACTTCCAGAATACCAGCCCGACCAGATCGAAGGCGAGAATACATCTACAATATGCGAACCTTCATAATACTTTCTAATCGCTGTTTTTCTTGTCGGATCTAACTTATGCGAAATGTCATTTAGTTCCGTTAAAAAAGCATTCATTTTATCAGCATTGTCTCCGTCAGGAAAGTCAGGAAGCCAGTTCATTTCGTTTCCTAAAGACCAAATTATAATACTCGGATGATTGTAATTTTGATTGATAATTTCCGCCAGCATATTTTTGGTATTGGTTTTCCAAACCTCATTTCCGATTCCGCCTCGACACCATGGCAATTCATCCCAAACCAATAATCCTAGTTCATCACAAGCTTTGTAAATTTCAGGATCTTGCGGATAATGTGCCAAACGGACAAAGTTTGCGCCCATTTCTTTTATCGATTTCATATCGGCCCAATGCTGTTCGTTGCTCATGGCAGCGCCAACTCCAGCTTGTTCTTCATGACGATGTGTGCCGCGAATTAATAAACGTTTTCCGTTAAGATAAAAAGGGCCATGATCTTTAAACTCAAACCATCTAAAACCAACTTTTTCTGAAACGCTGTCTCTAACTTGATTTTTTTCAGATAAAGAAGCCGTCAGTTTATATAAATTCGGTTTTTCAGTATCCCAAAGCTCTGGGTTTTTGATGTTTTCGAAAGTGATGGTTGAAACTTTATCAGAAACGGTAATCGTTTTGCTCGCAACTTTTTTTCCTTTTGGAGTTTTTAAAGTTACAGTAAGGGACAAATCTTTTGAATTCTCTGGATTTATAATGGACGAAACAATTTGTACGGAAGCTTTTTTAGCTGAAACTTCAGGCGTAGTTATTTTCAGGTTTTCGATATGGCTTTTGTATTTCGAAACCAACCAAACGTCGCGCGTTATTCCGCCATAAATAAAGAAATCACTTTTTTGAGACGGAATAATTTCGATATCATAACTATTGTCTACACGAACAAAAATGTCGTTGTTTCCTTCTTTAATGAATTTAGTAATATCGATAGAAAAACCAATATAACCGCCAATATGCGATCCAGCTTCTTTACCGTTTACATAAACATTCGTAGTAACATTTGATCCTTCAAAATAAAGCGAATAAACCTGATTTTGATCAATTTTAGAGATATTGAGATTCTTCTGGTACCAGCTCGCATCGCGTCGATAGCCCGGATTTAAATCGGTGGCATCTTCGGCATTCCAAGTGTGTGGCAAGTTTAGAGAAATCCAGTTAGAAGCTTTTTGAGCTTCGCTGAGGTTGGCAGTATGATTTTCCAAATACTGCCAATTGTCGTTAATGTTTGTTTTTGTCTGAGCAAAACTGCTGCTCAGACAAATTTGAACAAAAACAAGGGTAATAAAAATGTAAAATGTATTATAATGGTACAGTGGTTTTTTCATAGGTTATATAGCATTTTAGGTTCAGAGGGACAAAGTGACAAAGGCTCAAAGGCAAAAAACTTTGTTACTTTGTAACTCTGCATCTTTGTTACTTTCTGCGAAGCAAAGCTTCCAGAAAATAATAATCGGCATAAATAATTGGTTCGTCGATTTCGTCGTGTTTGGGCCAGTTTCCTGTGCTGTGATCGAGTAGGAAAGGGGCTTTGATTTCTGTACTTAAAATATACTTTTCAGATTGTACGGAAGCCATTAATTTATCCGCGAAAGCGAGATAGCTTTTATCTTTGGTGTAAGTATACAATTCGTATAGTCCAGAAGCCATCACCATTGCGGCAGATACATCACGAGCCGAATTCGGAATACTCGGATCTTTAAAATCCCAATATGGAATTCCGTCTTCTGGCAGATTTTTATTCGTCATAAAAAACTTTGCGGTTCCTTCAGCTTGTTTCAAATAAGCGGGATCTTTGGTGTATCGGTACGACATCGTAAATCCGTAAACTGCCCAAGCTTGGCCACGCGCCCAAACCGAATCGTCATTGTAACCCTGCAAAGTCGTTTTCTTTCTAACTTCTCCCGTATTCGGATTATAATCTATAACATGATAACACGAATTGTCTGCTCTAAACTGATTTTTTAAAGTCGTGTTAGCATGTTTAATGGCAACGTCACGGTATTTTGGATTTCCAGATATTTTAGATGCTTCAAAAAGCAACTCCAAATTCATCATATTATCGATGATTACGGGATAATCCCAGATTTCTTTGTTGAAATCCCAAGAACGAATAGAACCCACTTTTGGACTAAACCTTGTGCATAAAGTTTCGGCGCCTTTAACAATTACAGCTTCGTATTCTTTCTTGTTTTCCACTTTCAGCGCTTCTCCAAAACTGCAAAACACTTTAAAACCTACGTCATGCGAATTACTATTGACACTTTCTTTTTTGCTAAAAGGAGTCCATTTTTGAGCTTGTTCTTTGTATCGGGAATCGCCTGTTAGACGGTACAATTGCCAGAGATTTCCAGCGAAAAATCCGCTTGTCCAGTCTCTTGACGGAACTTTTCGAATTTCCATTGTTTTAATGTTCATGCTTCTCGGCATCGACATCGAATCGACTGGATAATCGAGCAGCATTTGGTAACGGGTTTTCAATAATTTTTCTGTCGCAGCAGAAGTTGTTGTTTGAGGATTAACCCCAGGTTTGCACGCTGTTGCCAGCGATGCAAAACCCAGAATTAGAAAAACAAAATTGACATTCTTCATATTTAAAATATATATTTTTTTGGACGCGGATTTTCGCTAGTTTTGTTTCACGCAGATTTTTGCTGATTGAAGCAGATTTAAAAAGATTTTTTAAATTTACTCTCGCAGATTTGGCAGATTGAGCGGATTTTTTTGTTTCACGTAGATTTTAAAGATTTTTTTGAAATAAATCTGCTCAATCTGCCCAATCTGCGGGAACTTTAATTCTGCGCTCTCTGCCAAAATCATTTTTAAATCTGCGTGAAACAATGACAACCAAAAAGAAAAAAATCCGTTAAAATCAGCGTCTTTGCGAAAGCGAATCTGTGTCATCCGCGTACCATAATCAACAATTAGTAACCGGGATTATTCGGTTGTAAATTCGGATTAATAGCCAATTCAGTTCCTGGCAATGGCCATAGGTAATCTCTGTTTGGATCGAAATTAGCATGCGGTTCTAAACCGTTTGGTCCAAAAACTTCTGGTCCGATTTTAAGCCTTTTGATATCGTACCATCTCACATATTCAAAAGCCAGTTCCAATCTTCTTTCGTCAATAACCATTTTTCTGAAATCGGTTTGAGAAAGTCCTGGAGTTACGTTTGCAGGAAAAGAAACCAGTTTTCCAGCTTTATTTCTTGCTCTTGCGCGAACACGGTTTACGTAACCATCAGCTTCTGTAGTTCCAGGATTGATTTCGTTTAAAGCTTCAGCAGCCGTTAGCAAAACTTCTGCAAAACGCATCGTAATGTAGTTGTGCTGTGAAGTTCTTCCGTTAGCTCCAGCTTTTCCCGGAAAACGGAAATATTTAGCAATATGCGGACGTGGCGCTTTTTCGTTATCGCTTGACGGATAAACCTGCAGCGATCCGCCTGGACCTGTTTTCTTTCTGATAATCGTATCAAAACTTACCGCTCTTCTGTAATCTCTTTGATCCCAAGTATTGAATACTTTTAAAGAAGGAACAGCAACCGAGAATCCTTGTCCGTAGCTGTAGCTATCGTCTTTTAAAGATCCAGTAAAAAATGCCGTATAATCCTGACCGTAATTTCCTGAAGTTAAGTTGTTAAAATCAATTGTAAAAAGAGGTTCTTTTAATGAAGCCGTTTTTGTAGCATTAAACAAATCCTGAAAATCTGCATCCAGACCCAAACCAAATTTAGCTTCGTTTGTAATTACAAATTTAGCTTCGTCATACGCTTTTTGAAAATTTCCTAAAGTCAAGTAAACAGAAGCCAAATAGCCCGCCGCAGTTCCTTTTCCAGGCACCGCTTTTACTTTTGGTTTGTCATCCAGCCATTGTTTCGCAAATTCTAAATCGGCAATGATTTTAGGATAAATTTCAGCCTCTTTTGTTTTACCGATTGAATTAACCTGATTCACATCATTCACAACAAAATCAACATACGGAATATCGCCAAAAAGACGCACTAAATGATAGTAGGCAAATGCTCTCGCAAAGTGTGCCTGAGCCACAATCGCGTTTACTTTTGCAGGATCTCCAGGGGTTTTTTTAGCACCTTCAATCGCTTGATTAGCAGCGGTAATGATAACATAAGACTGAGGCCAAAAGTTGGCCACAAGCGCATTGGTATCGTTCATGCTCATATCGTTTACATCAATACGCGCGGCTTGTGTGGTTCTATCGCCAATGTCAGACATATCGTCACGAAGCATTAAGGCAATTGTAAATTCTCTTCCCCAGTAATTGTTGTGGCCAATGTTGGCAAAAGCTCCGTTTACAGCAGCCTGTAAATCGTCGGTGTTGTTGAAGAAGTTGTCCGGACGAATAATTCCAACCGGTTTTTCTTCCAGATCAGAACAGCTGAAAAAAGCGAGTGTTCCGATACATAAAAAAGCTATATATTTTTTCATGATATTTTTTATTTGACTAGAATTTTAAATTAAATCCGAAAGTGAACGTTCTTACGTTTGGATATCCTCCGTAATCTAATCCAAGGTTGGTGTTACTTCTTGAATTGGTGTCGTTTAAGTAGTTGGTTTCTGGATCTGTTCCTGGATAATCTGTAATTGTCCAAAGGTTTTGTGCACTGATGTAAAAACGAACTTTGCTTAATCCGATTTTCGAAACTACTTTTTCGTCTAAACTGTAACCGATAGAAACGTTTTTCAAACGAATATAACTTCCGTCATAAACAAATCTTGAAGTGATTCTTTTGGTTCTAGCCGCATTTGCAGGAATGTTTGTATCTGTATTGGTCGGTGTCCAAGCATCTAAAACTTCTGTTGTCGCATTATTATTTCCAGAAGCCAATTCCATCAAAGTATAGTTTAAAATCTGACCTCCCTGCGAACCTTGGAAAAAGATATTCAAATCCAAATTTTTATAAGTGAAATCATTATTGAATCCGAAAATGAAATCTGGATTTGGATTACCAATAATGGTTTTATCCTGAGAATCTAGTTTTCCATCGCCATTATAATCTCTGAATTTTTCACCTCCAGGAGCAGTTTCAAAATTTCCAGGTAAAACTGTTTCACCTTGCTGAATTACACCATCATAAATAAATCCGAAGAAAGAACCAACAGGCTGTCCGACTCTTAAAATCTGAGATTCAGTTGCCAAGAAATGTCCTGGCGCAGAATTGATTAAAAGATCTTTATTATCGGCTAATTTTAATACTTTGTTTTTGTTCGAAGAAATGTTAAAGTTGGTTGACCAAGTAAAATCAGCACCAATAAAATTTCTAGTGTTAATTCCCAATTCCCATCCTTTATTTTCCAATTCTCCCACATTTTGAAGCTGAGAAGCAATTCCTGAGATTCCTGGAAGCGGACGGTTGAACAATAAATCTTTCGTAATGGTTTTGTAATAATCTGCCGTAATGCTGATTCGGTTATCAAACAAGCCTAAATCAATTCCGTAATCCTGCTGATACGAAGTTTCCCATTTCAAGTTCGGATTGTCTAATGAAGTCAACTGTACTGAATTGGTAATCACGTCACCGCTCACATAATAAATTTCAGAAAATCTAGAAAGAGTAGAGTAGGCACCAATTGAAGGGTTTCCTGTTGCTCCATAACTCGCTCTCAATTTTAAGTTAGAAACTGTTTTATTGTCTTTTAAGAAGTTTTCTTTGCTGATATTCCATCCAATTGCCCCAGAAGGGAAAGTTCCGTATTTATAATTTTTACTAAAGCTCGAAGAACCATCTCGTCTCGCTGTAAAGGTTAGCAAATATTTGTCAGCATAATCAAAGTTTAAACGTCCAAAAGCAGAAATCAACTCGGTTTCAGATAAACCAGAATCTGGTTTTAAGAAAACAGTTCCAGCGCCTAAATTTCTATAAGAATTTGTATTTGTTAAAAATCCTCTCGAACCAGCATACGAATTTTCGTTTTTGTTTTTCTGATACGAATAACCACCTAAAACTGTTAGCATACCTCTGTCGATAATTTCACGTTTGAAAGTCAAATAATTCTCTGTCAAGAAAGAAGAAAATCTAGTGTTGTTTACAGAAGCTTCTCCTTTGATATTTTTTCCTGCAATTAAAGTTGACGGAATAAATCTTCCTGTTTGCGAATTATTATCAGTTAAACCTAAAGTCGTTTTAAAATCAAGATCTTTTGTAATTTGATATTGTCCAAAGAAATTACTTCTGTTTACGATAGAAACCGTTTCCAGAATATTTTCCATTGCTGTCGCATACGGGTTGTCAATATCGTCTCCAATCGGCGCTGTAGTCGTATAAGATCCGTCGGCATTATAAATACCTTTATCTGGCATAAAACGGTAAGCAGAAGCAATTACACCCGCAGCACCCGTTCCTCCGGCGCCCGTCTGGCTCACAATTCCTTCTTTGTTTTGTTTGCTGGTAAAAGTGTTTAAACCCACTTTAAACTTTGGAGATAAATCAGCTTCCAAATTGCTTACAATTGTATATTTATCAATTCCAGAATTGATTACAACTCCATTTTGATTGAAATACGTTCCAGAAACATAATATCTTACGTTTTCAGATCCTCCAGAAAATGACAATTGTGTATTCGAAATCATTCCGTCACGATAAATAACATCTTGCCAATCTGTGTTTGCAGGACCTTGCGTATGTGTGGTGAAACTTTTTCTGTACGCCGCAAACTGATCAGCATTCAATAAATGCAATTTGTTATTTACCGATTGCACAGAAGTCGAATTGCTGAATTCAATTACTGGTTTTCCTGGTTTTCCTTTTTTCGTCGTAACCATGATAACCCCGTTAGATCCACGAGATCCGTAAATTGCTGTTGCCGAAGCATCTTTCAAAACCTCGATAGAAGCAATATCTTGTGGCGCTGGCATAGAAACACCTGCAAACCCGTCCACAACAATCAAAGCATCTCCACTCGCATTAATCGAAGTTCCTCCACGAACCCTGATTTTTACTGGCGCGCCTGGTTCGCCTCCGTTATTCGTCATAACAGAAACCCCCGCTGCACGTCCTTGCAAAGCCTGTTCTGCATTTAAAAGTGGAAAAGCCGTCAGTTCTTTTGCCGTAACTGAAGAAACAGATCCTGTAATATCGCTCTTTTTACGTGTTCCGTAACCTACTACCACAACCTCGTCTAGCGCTTTGGTATCTGGTTTTAAGCTTACGTTAATTACGCTTTTAGTGCCAACGGGAACTTCAACACTTTGAAATCCGACAAAATTGAAAACTAAAACAGCATTTTTTTCATTAACAATTACAGAGTAATTTCCGTCCATATCGGCAGAAGCGCCTACAGAGGAATTTTTAATATAAACATTGGCACCAGGAAGTCCGAGTTGATCCTCGCTGGAAGTAATTTTTCCGGTGACTTTTTTGTCCTGTGCATTCACAATGAAATTTACCAGTAAAAAAGACACCAGTAAACACCATTTAAACGGTTTGTTTTTGTGATTTGTAAACATTCATTTTTTGGTTTTAAGGTTAAAAGTTAGCTGTAGTAAAAAATCAGTAAGCTCATTCCGATGATGATTACGACAAATAAAATCTGTAGCAATGAGAAGTAGTTTTTCTTGATTTTCATATCGCAAATGTAGATGCCGAAAACGATATAGAAGTACAAAAAAGGGTATCTAAAAATACAGATACCCTTTTTTAAGTCCCTAAAACAGTAGGTTTGTTAAATTATAGCAGAAGATTTATAAAATTTGTCTGCATATTGCGACGGAGTTTCGCCATACTTTTTCTGAAAGCATTTGCTAAAGTATTTCGGATTGTTGAAGCCGACTTTATAGCTGACTTCTGAAACGGTTAATTTGTTTTGTTCTAATAATTGAGCCGCGCGTTTTAATCTTATTTCGTGAATAAATTCGTTTGGCGTGCAATTCGTCCAAGCTTTAATTTTTAGAAATAACATCGTTCGGCTGACACCCAATTCTGAACAGAAAAACGGAATATCAAATTGTTCGTTCGAAATATTTTCTTCTACAATTTTGAATGCTTTTTTTAATAATTCCTCGTCAAGCGAAGAAACCGTGATTTCTGACGGAATAAAACTGTCTTCGCTAGAAAACTTCATTTTTAAACGTTCTGTCATGCTCAGAAGGTTTTTTACACGAAGTCTGAATTCTATTAAATTGAATGGTTTGCTGATGTAATCGTCGGCACCACTTTCCAATCCTTCAAATTTGTATACTAATGAAGATCTGGAAGTCAGCAGAATAACCGGAATATGACTGGTTTTGATGTTTTCTTTTATTTTAGAACACAATTCCGTTCCCACCATTTCGGGCATAATTACGTCACTGATGATTAGGTTTGGAACAAATTTCAGCGCTTTTTCTAAAGCAATTTTTCCATTTTCGGCTTCAATAATATTATAATCTTTTTTGAGCAGGTTTTTCATGAACTTTCTCAAAACCTTATGATCTTCAACCAACAAAATGGTCTGTTTTTCTTCGTTTACAATTAAATCTTCCAGATCTTCATTTTCAATAACTTCCGAAGGTTCCAATTGTGCCTGATACTGTGCAATATCGTCGCTGATTTTAAAATCCGGAATAATTTCGCTGTCAAGCAGATGTTCGCGCCCAAGCGGTAAAGTCACTGTAAAAATAACGCCGCCAGAAGGTTTATTGGTAACATCGATTTTCCCTTTATGAAGTTCGACAATGTTTTTTACGATCGAAAGTCCGATTCCGGTTCCTTTGTTATAATTTTTCTGAACCTGATTGTGTGTCGGAACTTCAAAAAACAAATCGAAAATTTTGTCAATATGTTCTTCAGAAATGCCAACTCCCGAATCTTCAACCGCTATAAAAAGATTCTGCTGATCGTGATTGATTTTAATATTGATCGAACCGCCTTTTGGAGTATATCTGAAAGCATTCGAAATCAAATTATAGAAAACGCGTTCCAATTTGTATCGGTCAAAATACACCAGAATTTCTTCATTTTCAGTTTCAAATGTATAATCGTAACCGCCGTCTTTGGCATATTCAATAAACGATAAAAAGATTTCTTTGGTGAATTTGACGATATTTCCGTTTGCCGATTCCAGCGTAACCTGATGGTTTTCGAGTTTTCTAAAATCCATTAAACGGTTAATCAAACTTAACAGATGATTGGCGCTTCCTTCAATCACCAAAAGCTTTTTGTACATTTCGTTGGTTCCGTTATAATCAGCCAAAATCTGCTGTAACGGACCTAAAATCAAAGTCAAAGGCGTTCTGAATTCGTGCGAAATATTCGTAAAGAAATCCAGTTTCAATTTGTTGTTTTCTTCAATTCTTTGCGTTTCCAGATACTCCAGTTCCAGTTTTTGTTTCAATCTGGCTTTCGATTTCATAATCCAGATCAAACCGTAAAGTCCCAAACCAATGATAATTCCGTACAGTAAAAACGCCCAGATACTGCGCCACGGAGCCGGATTTACCACAACGTTCAAAGTAGTCGGAGTCTGATTCCAAACCCCATCGTTATTGGCACCGCGCACTTCAAACGTATACGTTCCCGGATTCTGAATCGCAAAATTAGCTTCGCTGTTTTTAGTTGTCGTCCAGTTATTTTCCAATCCAATTAAGCGATAGCTGTATTGATTGTTTTTTGATCGAATATAATTCGGAATCGCAAAACCAATCGAGAAATTTGCCTTATCATAATCCAAAATAATGGTTTTAGTAAAACCGATACTTCTTTCTAAAATACCGTCTTTATCATGCGCATTGACAGTTTCGTTTTTAATTTTCAAATCGGTAATTAAAACCTGCGGAGCATATTGGTTTAAGGAAATTTTACCCGCATCAAAATAAGTTGCTCCAGACGGACTTCCGAAATAAAACCGATTCGCGCCCACTTTTAAAGCCGAATTATCGTTGAATTCATTACTCGCCAAACCGTCTTTCTGATCATAAATCGCTATCGTTTTTTTAATCGTATTGTACTTGATAATTCCTTGATTGGTACTGATCCAAAGGTTTTTATTGTTATCTTCTAGAATCGAATGAATGGACGTAATAAATGTGTTTCCAATTTTTAAATTGATTCGGCTGAATTTTTTTCCATCAAAATAATGCAATCCTTTTGCTTTTGTGCCAATCCAGATTTTGTTTTGAGAATCTTCAAACAAAGTCAGAATATCATCGCCAGACAACGAAGAATGATCATAAAAGTAATGGTCTATTGTATATTTTTTCGGATTGAAATTTCGAAGCGAAATACGATTTAAACCATTTTGAGTGCCAAGCCAGATATAGTTCTGTTTGTCGATTAAAATGCTGCGAACCATGTTGTTGGTCAGAAAAACTGGTTTTGTATTATCATTGCCAATAATCTGAAAAGTTTTATCCAAAGTATCGTAACGAATCAAACCTTTACCAAAAGTTCCAATCCATAAAATTTTATTTTCCGCTTTAAGCGAATAAACACCGCTTTCTTTTAATAATTCAGCTAAATCAGAAGCGATTCTGTTATCTTCAATTCGTTTTGAAATTGTATTGTAAGCTGATAATCCCTTCGAAAAAGTTCCAATCCATAAAATATGATCGTCAGAAAGGCACATCGCTTTAATGTCGTTTTTATTCGATTGCCCCGTTTTGCTGTTGATGTAACTTACTGCTTCGGTAGTTGCATTGAAAATGGTAATTCCGCCGCCTTCAGTTCCAAAATAAATATTCTGATTTTTATCGGCAATAATAGAACTCACGACATCAAAACTCATCGGAATCTTTTTAGAATTCTGATTGTAATTCGAGAAATTGACATTCGAAATATCCCAAAGATTCACGCCTTTGTAATAACAGCCAATCCAAATGGAACCTTTTCGATCCATAAAAACCGATTTCACTTTGTCGATTCCGTTATTATTATTGCTGTTATTGATTTTCTGAAGACTTTTATCTTGTCCCAGAATATAAATTCCGTCATACGCACCAACCCACAAAGAACCTTGATTGTCGATTAGTAAAGAACGAATGTCAGTATTGATTTCACGATATTTTTCAGCTGAAAGAAAAGAAACAAAAGCCTTCGTTTTCAGATCAAATTTTAAAAGCCCTTTATTTTTTGTTCCGACCCATAAACTGCCATCTTTGTTTTCAATTACTGACTGAACATTTAATAAATCGGTTGTGTTTAACGGATAATTTTTAAAGCTGAATTTTCCATTTTGTCTATTAGTCAATTGGCATAAACCTTTTGTAGTTCCAATCCAGATTTCGCCTTTTTGGGTTTTTAAAATACTCAGAATATTATTGCTCGGAAGGGTAGAAGCATCGTCATCTGAATGAAAAACCGATGTAAAACGCTCTGTTTTTTTGTTGTAAATCGTTAATCCTTTTGAAGTTCCAAACCACATTTCGCCGCCAATTTCACGAATGCTCCAAACCGCATTATTGCTAATGGTATGATTGGCTTTGGTATGCAAATATCTCGTAAAACGATTGGAAACAGGATCGTAACAGTTTAAACCATTATAAGTTCCCACCCAGATTTTTCCTGAAGTATCTTCGTCAATTGCCAAAATATCATTGTTGCTGATCGAATATTTATCAGCAGCATCGTTTCTGAAAATGGTAAATCGGCTTCCATCATATTTATTCAATCCATCGCGGGTTCCGAACCACATTTGCCCAAATTTATCCTGATGAATAGCAATGACAGAACTCTGCGAAAGCCCGTCGGTTGTGGAGATATTTTTAAGGCGGTATTTATTTTGGGAAAATAGATTTCCGAAAATAAATAGAATTGCGAGAAAAGCTATTTTGTATTTCATAGCGGGTTATTTTTTTTAGCCGCAAAGGCGCTAAGACACTAAGATTTTTGTCTCACGCAGATTCGGCAGATTGTAGCAGATTAATTAAGATTTTTAAATAAATCTGTAAAATCTGATTGAATCATTTTAAATCTGCGTGAAACAAAAATGAGGAACTTTGTGACTTCGTGCCTTTGTGGCAATTTTAAACTTACCTTAATCGTCTTTGCAACTGATAATCATACAACGAAGGCACTTTATCAATCGCCTGATTCAAAAACTCAATATAAGGGTCAACATCATATTTGATTTTAAATTTCGTATTTCCGTGAACGCCAATGATTCTGGCTAAAGCGCCGTCTTTCATTCCGTACAATAAAACCGGTTTTGATGCATCTGGATTTTCGACCTGAACATTCAGATTCCAAAACGTACTGAAAGGACCGTGAGAAGGCTTCCAATAGTCAGCGCCGCCACCGCCAAATAAAGCGTAACTATTGTTTTTGTCGGCTTTAAAATGAACCGTTATATTATCAAACAAATTTTGATGATTGGCACCCGAGTGTTGATCTAAAACAGGATCGGTAAATATTTCGCAGTTTTGATACACGTTTTTAGTAGCAAAAGTGTTGAAACTTAACGGATGAACAGCAGAATTATAAATTTTCAGATTCTTGACCAAAATATTATGCACGCCGCCTAAAGTTACGGTATAATGTGCTAGATGTGGGCCGTCGGTTATAATATCTTGAATGGTAGTATTGGCCACTTCTTCGGCTAAAATACCACTGTCGGCATTAGTTATTTTGACGTCTTTTACCCATGAATTAAATAAACGGGTTAAGAAAATGCCATTATTTCCAGGTTCTACATGATGCGCGACTCTCGGAATATCTGGAAAAGTAAAACGAAGATGTTCAATTCCGACTTCATTTAAATGTTTCCATTCCACTAATTGTGCCTGATAACTTGGTTTTATCGAAATGGTTAAAGGTGTTTTTAAAGTAATTTTGGAGCCTGAAATTTTAGTGATTTCAACCTGTTGTCTCACAATTGGAAGTTTTGGAAACTTCCAGTGATGCGATCCCGGTTTTACTTTTGCGCCTTGATATAAATCATTGATGATTTCGCCGTTTTCGCCGTCTTTATTAAATAATTGCAATTCAACAACGTCACCAACTTTCAGATTTTTAATTTCAGAAACTGTAATAACATGCTCGCCCATTTTTCCTGAACTTACTTTCGCCAGTGGGTTCGATTCGGGTTCGTATTTATCCAAATAAGATTTTACGCGCTCCCCCGGAACCTGCGTCCAGATAAAACCGCCCGACCACGCATATTGTGAAAAAGGAAGATCGATGTTATTTTCGGGTTCACGCTGACGTTTGTCGAAAGTGGTTAAATACTCGCGGAGTTCAGCCAAAACCTCAGAATCTTTAAGATACATCATCGGTCTTGGGCAATAGATTTCGGTTCCGTTTTCAGCAGAACCCGCACCGCGAAGCACGAAATTGCTTCTTTCGATGTAGAGAATTTCGCTCAGAATAATTCGTCCCGCAGGCAATTTCAGGATTACATTTCCATCGACTGCATTTGCTGCTTTAAAAGCTTTTAAAAGTGCTTTAGAATCGTCTAATTGATCATTGGATTTTACGCCAAAATCGGTTGCATTAATAATTTTTCCGTTAGATTCAGGAAGCGGTTTTTCGCCAAAATGGTAACCCGCATAACTGAAATCGGGTAAATAGTTTGTTTTTTGAGATAGGATTTTAGGTAATTCCTGCGCCAATATCACATTCGCAAATAAAGAGCAGGAGATAAGAATGGTTTGGCGAATCATGGTTTGTGGTTTTTGTGGCTAGTTAGTTTTTTTGTTTTTTGCCACTAAGACGCTAAGGCTCTAAGATTTTTCTGGTTCTCGCAATGCCGATAGCTATCGGGAGCGGAGGCGCAAAGATTTTTAAGTCTAGTTTGTCATCCTGAGCGAAGTCGAAGGAGGCGTAAGTAACTCCGCAAACAAAATCGACAATCTTTGTCGAGCTTCTAGCGTGTCCTTCGACTTCGCTCAGGAAGACAAAAATGAGAATAAAAAATCTCCTTAATCTGCCAAATCTGCGAAAAAAAATCCTTTAAATCACTTTAATCAGTGGCAAAAAAAACTTTGCGTCTCTGCGACTTTGCGAGATTAAAAAAAAATATAAACTTAGAGCCTTAGCACCTTAGTGGCAAAACCCTTATAAAGATCGCTTGATTCCCAGTTCCAATCCACGCAGTTCTGCAAGACCTCTTAAACGCCCAATTGCAGAATAACCCGGATTGGTCTTTTTCTTCAAATCATCCAGCATTTGGTGTCCGTGATCGGGACGCATTGGCAATTGGCTGTTGTTTCTTTTTTCTACTTCTAGAATTGCTTTCACCACTTCATACATGTCAACATCGCCTTCAAGGTGATTCGCTTCGTAAAAACTGCCTTCTTCGTCGCGTTGCGTGCTTCTTAAGTGAATAAAATTCATTTTATCGCCATGACGTCTTACAATTCCTGGCAAATCATTGTCGGCACGAACACCATATGAGCCTGTACACATCGTAAATCCGTTTGATGGAGAAGGAGCAGCGTTCATTAATTCAATCAAATCTTCTTCCGTACTTACCACTCTTGGCAAACCTAAAATCGGGTATGGCGGATCGTCTGGATGAATCGCCATCAAAACGCCTTTACTCTCAGCAACCGGAATAATTTCTTTTAGAAAATGAAATAAATTATTCTTTAAAGCTTGTCTGTCAATATGATTGTAAGCGCTTAATGTCACCAAGAAATCCTCAACCGTATACGCTTCTTCTGCACCCGGAAGTCCAGCTAAAATATTGCGTTGCAGTTTGATTTTATCCTCCTCATTCATCGCATCAAAATAATCTCTTGCTTTCTGAATTTGTTCCAGCGAGTATTCTTTTTGCGCGTCAGGTCTTTTCAAAATAAACAATTCAAAAGCAGCAAAAGCATTAATATCAAAACGTAAAGCTTTCGAACCGTCTTCAACCGTATACGATAAATCCGTTCTTGACCAGTCTAAAACCGGCATAAAGTTGTAGCAAACACATTTAATACCGCACAAAGCCAAATTGCGAATGCTTTCTTTGTAATTTTCAATGTATTCCAGATAATTTCCAGTCTGTTTTTTAATATCCTCGTGAACCGGAATACTTTCAACAACCGACCAAATCAACCCAGAAGCACCTTTTTTCGGATCGCCGTCTTCATGTTCGATTTCAACTTTTCGTTTAATGATTTCTTCAATTGTCCAAACCTGCCCGTTCGGAATATGGTGTAAAGCCGTTACAATTCCCGTTGCGCCGGTTTGTTTGATATCTTGTAAAGAAACAGGATCATTTGGTCCGAACCATCTTAGTGTTTGTTCCATTTTAGTTTTATTGGTTTAGTTTCCTGCAAGGTTTACGAAACCTTGTAGGTTTAATTATTTATAAAGTTTTTTGAGGAGCTATTTCCCGCTATCCGTTTCAATCTTTTGTGTCTCGTTAAAGAAACGAGACACAAAAGGATTTCCACTTCTATCGGGGCTAGGGCACTCGTTTTCATAAGAATCATTTATTATTTTCGGAATCTTAGAACGATATTATTTTATATCTAAAAGGCTTCCAAAATCTCGCAATATTGCAAATGATAATTAGTGGTAATTAGTGAAATTCGTGTTCAAATTTATACCTACAAGGTTTCGAAAACCTTGCAG
This sequence comes from Flavobacterium sp. 38, assembly GCF_057799715.1. NCBI lineage: Bacteria > Pseudomonadati > Bacteroidota > Flavobacteriia > Flavobacteriales > Flavobacteriaceae > Flavobacterium > Flavobacterium sp. 38. Next base: position 29,179 of record NZ_JBYNWZ010000007.1, read on the forward strand.
GAGAGCACGCTAATTAAATACTAGTTGCTGCAAATCCGCCGTCTACTTTTAGGATTGTTCCCGTTACAAATTTTGACATGTCGCTGCATAAAAATAAAAGCGCACCGTCAATGTCTTCTGGAGTTCCGAATCTTCCCATTGGCGTGTGATCAATGATTTTTTCTCCTCTTGGCGTTAATTTTCCTTCTGGAGTCAATAACAAAGCACGGTTTTGTTCGCCAATGAAAAAACCTGGAGAAATAGCGTTTACACGAATTCCTTCGCCGTATTTCTGAGCCAGTTCCACCGCCATCCATTGTGTGAAATTATCAATAGCCGCCTTTGAAGCCGAATAACCCACCACTCTCGTTAATGGTCTTTGTGCAGACGCCGACGAAATGTTGATGATATTTCCTGATTTTTGTTTCGCAAAAAGCTCCGCAAAAACTTGAGTTGGAAGCATCGTTCCAATAATATTCAAATCGATTACTTTTTGCAAATCATCACTTTTCATATCGTAAACCGCCTGATCAGGCTGAATCGTTGCGCCTGGCATATTTCCTCCAGCAGCATTAATCAAGATGTCAAGACGCCCGTATTTTTCAACGATAAAATCTCTCGCTTTTTCTACTTCTTCTTTGTTTAAAACATTCGCTTGAACAGCAAAACCTTTTCCGCCATTTGCTTCAATGTCTTTTACAGTGTTCTCCGCTTTTTCAAGTGACTGCGAAACGATTCCGACAATAACGCCCTGTTGCGCCAAAACATTAGCGAAACGACTTCCTAAAACTCCAGCGCCACCTGTTATTAGAGCTATTTTTCCTTTTAAATTAAATATTGAATCCATTAAATTTTTAAAATTTCAAATACTTTAAAATTCCAAATTCCAATCTGGAAAATAAAGTATGTTTATATTAATTTTTTTGTTTCGTTTTATTGGAATTTGGAATTTAAAATTTGGAATTTATCCCTTTCTCAGGTTTTCAATAATTTCCAAAACATTTCTAGTTTCCTTTTCGATAGTATCGTATTCTTCGTATTCCATCACTTTTTTGCTGATGAGTTTGCTGCCCATTCCAACTGCTGAAACTCCAGCATTGAACCAGCTTTGAATACTCGTTTTAGTTGTATCGACTCCACCAGTTGGCATAAAAGTTAGATTTGGAAAAACATCTTTAATACCGCTCATAAAATCTGGACCTAGAATATTTCCTGGGAAAAGTTTAATGAATTGTACGCCTGCATTTTCTGCCGCAATAATTTCTGTCGGTGTCATGCATCCTGGCGCATACAATACTCCTTTAGAATTTAAAAACGAAGCTATTTCAGGAACAAATCCCGGACTGATAAAAAAGTCGGCTCCAGTTAAAAAATACGTTTCTGCCTGCGCTAAATTTTTGATAGTTCCAATGCCTAAAAGCATTCCAGGCATTTCGGCATTTCGAACTTCAATCATTTTTTTGAAGTTTGAAAGTGCTTCTGGACCACGGCTCGTATATTCAACCGCTCTAATTCCGACATTGTATAATGTTTTTAAAACAGCAATACTTTTACTTTCGTCAGCATTGAAATACAAAGGAAGCATGCCCTGATTTACGATTACTTCAATCGAGTTTTGAATTGTACTCATAATTATATTTTTACTTTAATAACCACTTTTCGCAGTAAACCTTCGCCAATCATTGCTGTATGTACATCTTCTGGAAATAAGATCGCAAATTGGTTTTCTTGAAGTTCGAAGAAAGTATCTGGAGCGTCGTGAAAGAATCTAACATCTCTTTCGTCACTATATTCTCCATTTGGATTTACACATTTTTCTCTAGGTTTCCATGCAAAAGTCTCAGGACCTTTTAATGAAATCTGAATGTCAATGTTTTGGTCATGGCATTCAAAACCTTTTACAGCTTCTTCGCGTGTATTTCCTTGACCAGAAATGGCGATTAATTTCAAGCCTTCACCAATTTCTATTGCACCGTCTGGCAAGTTGCTAATGTCGTTTTGATTTACATAATCGAATGCCTTTTTAAAATTGGGATGAAGCCCAAAGTATTTGGAAGCATTTTGCAGTGAGTCAATAATCATTTTTAGTTGTATTTAGTTAGTTTTTAACCGATTCAGATTCTTTTTTTAGAAAGCGAATTGCTCTGAAAATCATTTAGTTTAATAAAATTTTTACCAAAAGTTATGATTTTTTAGAAACATATGTGTATGTTTGCGTGTACGCACACGGTCTGTTTACAAATGTAGAGAAAAAGTTAACTAAAACAACTTTTCTAAATAAAAAAACGAATAAAGTGTATGTTTAGTAAGAATTTAACTTAAAACGAATTAGTATCATAACAATTAAGAAAATAGCCGAACTCGCCAATACTTCTCCTGGAACGGTAGATAGAATTTTGCATAACCGCGGACAAGTGGCACAGGAAACTGTCGATAAAGTCAATGCAATAATTGAACAGTTTGGTTATAAACGGAATATTCTGGCGAGTAATTTGGCTTTAAACAAAAAATTTCGTTTTGCTGTTTTTCTTCCAAAATCTGAAAAGTTGGAATATTGGAAAAGTCAGGTCGATGGAATAGAAAAAGCGGCTCAAGAGTTTAGCAAATTCGGAATTGTTTTGGACTATTTTTTCTACGATTATAATCTGGCCTCTTTTAAAGAAACCGTTAAAAAAGTAATGCAGTTCACTTGTGACGGTTTGCTTTTTGCTCCTATTTTTTATGAAGATTCTGTTTTGTTTTTAAAGGAATACCAGCAAAAAAGAATTCCCGTTGTCATGATCGATTCGAATATTTCCGAAGAAAACGAACATGCTTATGTGGGGCAGGATGCTTTTCAAAGTGGTTATTTGGCTGGAAGGTTAATCAGTTTTGCGGTTAAAAATGAAAGGCACGTTTTGATTTTTAAAATTGCAAGAGAAATCGAAAGCACCTCGGTTTACTTACAACGGATCAACGGATTTTATTCTTATTTTAAAGATCATGATGAATTGACCAATTTTAAGTTTTCTGAAGTCACAATTAAGGATTCTGGAATTGATCAATTGAATTTGGAAATGTTTTCGGGTGTAAATAGTGTTTTTGTACCCAATTCCAGAGCGTACATTGTAGCCCGATTTTTAGATGAAAATAATATAAAAGGTGTGCGAATTATCGGTTACGATTTATTGAATGAAAATATTGAATATCTCAACAAAGGCGTAATTGATTTCCTGATCAATCAAAGACCGGAACAGCAAGGTTATATGGGAATTAATTATTTGTATAAAAAATTGGTTCTTCAGGAATCGGTGGAGAAAACGCAATATATTCCGCTGGAGATTATTTTAAAGGAGAATTATTTTCCTGGTAAGCGATAGGTTTTTTTGCCACGAAGACGCTAAGGCACGAAGTTTTATTTTTAATCGCGTAATCCCGATAGTTATCGGTAGTAGAGGCGCGAAGGTTTATTTTTAAGTTTAGTTTGTCATCCTGACGAAGGAAGGATCACACTAGAAATTCCTCAAACAAAATCACCAATCTTGGTAGAGTTTATCATTGAGATTCCTCGTTCCTAAAATGACAAAAAACTGTTGCTTTTTTATTGCATATAGTTTATAAATATAGCCCACGGTTTCAACCGTGGGTACACTAGGGATATCCGTAATCGTTGATTATTAATAGCTGCTGTAATTACAAAACGTTTCCCACGGTTGAAACCGTGGGCTATGTTTGAAATTACTAATTTTTTATTTTTTCGACGACACCTGACAGGTTTTTAAAACCTGTCAGGTGTAAATGTGTACAGTTCTTTGTAGAGTTACTTGCGTGTCCTTCGACTCCGCTCAGGATGACAAACTAAACTTAAAAAATAGAAACTTTACGCCTCCGCTCCCGATAGCTATCGGGATTGCGCGAAATAAAAAAACTTAGTGCCTTAGCGCCTTAGTGGCCAAAAAAATCACTTCTTAACCTTCACAACCAAAGGATTATTAATCTTCTCAGCAAAAGAACTTAAATATTTTTCCCATTCCTGTTTAGTCTGAAACGGACTTCCTTTTTTCCATCCAAAACCGACATAATAAATAGCTTTGTTATTTTTAACCGAGATATTTCCGTAAAGATTGCTTAAATCCTTTTCGTCAGTTACATGATCGTCAAAACTAAGTAACGTACCTTTTGGAGCAACCAGTCCAGTTCCGATTTCCGAATCATCGATAGGTTCCCAATAGCTTAACCAGCCTTCTTTTAAATTGGTGCCAATAGTTCCTTTTTTCTCATGAAGCGTTAATCCCGCAGCGATTTCTTTTGTTCCAGTGATATTAATTTCAAAACGGGAAAGTTGGCTTCCATAATCCAAACTAATCAATTTCGATTCAGTTATTTTGTTTCCTTTGGCATCCCAATCGGCATACGTTAAAATAAAACTTGTTCTGATTGGTCCGGTTGTAATGGTTTTCCAGCTGATGAAATTTTTAGAAAAATAGTATTTTCCATCCACTTTTACTGCAATTCCGCCCACGCCACGACTATCACCAACGTGAAAATTATCCAAACCTTCTCCAGTATCTTTATGATAGGTTCCCGTTCCGTTTGTGGCTTTTTCGTACCATTTATTAATGATTGGGTAATCGACTCTTTTCAGCCAAGCATCAATTCCGCTTGTTAAAGTACCGCCTGGAATTTTGTCCTCAACCATTTTTTGTGCCACAGGACCGTAAGTTCTAAAAGCAACTTTATTATTTTCCCATGCATAATCGTCTGTTCGTTCCGGAACGAAACGAGAATAACAGCTAATTAATTTTGATGCAGAAGGATTTGTCCCAACAAAAACTTCAAAATCCTGTTTTGAGGAAGCTTTTATTTTAGGCTGAAAAAGAAGTACATCGGCAATTCCGTCGCCGTCATTATCTACTGTTTGAGTTTCCAAAAATGTATTATTTTCTTTAATCGCATAATCTTCAAGTTTCACTGAAACTGGTAAACCTAATATTTTTTTGTTCAATTCAACAGTTTCAAATTCTCTATCGACATTTAAATTATTAGAAATAGTAATAGTTTTATTCTGAGAAAAAGCAGTAAAATGAACTGCCAGAATGGTTATGATAAAAAGATGTTTTTTCAAAATTTGTAGGTTTAATAGTTTTCATAAAAGTACAAATCAAATAAGAAATTAAAATACAGATTTGGAGTGATTTTGTACAAGACTCTTTTAATTAGATAATTAAACATTATCTAATTATCTCAATTGCCCCATTATCTCATTTGCTTTTTGTAAATTGAGATTTATTAAAATCAACAAAAATGGTTAAATGTATAATTTTCGATTGTGACGGAGTTTTGGTCGATACAGAAAAAATAGGAAATGGAATATTGCTTGAAATGGCACAGCAGCACGGATTTGAAATGGAATTGGAAGATGCTTACCGCTATTTTAATGGCAGAAGTTTAAAAGATTGTTTTTGCCACATTGAAGAAGCCATTGGACAAAATCTCCCAGAAACATTTGAAAATGAATATCGTGAGAAAAGTTTTGAAGCCTTTAGAACCCAAGTCAAACCAATGGAAGGTGTTGAAGATTTTATCAATAACCTAAAAATTCCTTATTGTGTAGCTTCGAGCGGACCCGTAGAAAAGATTCGTTTAAATCTTGAAGTGGCGGGATTGCTAGATAAATTCGAAAATAAAATATATAGCTCGTACCAAATAGGCAGTTGGAAACCAGAGCCAGGCATATTTCTGCATGCTGCAAAAGAAATGGGATTTGAGGTAAAAGATTGCATTGTGGTCGAAGATAGTAAATCTGGTGTAAAAGCAGGAATTAGCGGCGGATTTAAAGTGTACGGTTTAGTAAACGGTTTCAATAATGAAGATTTGGAAGAAGAAGGAGCAGAGCTTTTTTCTTCTTATGAAGAATTGGGCAGATTGCTGAAAATATTTTGAACCATATAAGTGATATAAGTTTATTTAAAGAAAGGGTTGGTTTTTAGTAATGGAATTTGGAATGGGCTTCGACTCCGCTCAGCCTGACAGCTCGATAAGCTTTTAAAGAACTTCTAAAATACGACAGCTTTGTCAAAGTTTAAAACTTTGACAAAGCTTCACGACATTAAAAAATTATCTCATTTTCACATTACCTAATTGACAAATTATCAAATTCAAATAGTCAAATTGACCAATTCTTAATTTAAAATGTAATTTGTTGCATTAAAATTAAATTTTATATATTTGAGTTTGTACATTCTTTTTTTTAGTGCACTTTTCATGTTGAATTTGTAATACTGTACTAAAGAAATAATACGATTTCCTAGGAAATATCTTTTCCCAAAGAGCTATTTTCAGGTTGTGATTTCCCAAAATCACAAAACTAACCTACAGACACAAACAGAATGATGAAATTTAAAATTAGAATTTTACTTCTATCGCTTTTATTTATTTCCCTAAAAATCAATTCCCAAATCAAAAAGATTGGGGTTCCTTTTATAGCCAATTACAATCCGAAAGTTTATAAAGCTGCGTCTGAAAATTGGGATGTTCTGCAAGATTCTAAAGGCATGATGTTTTTTGCGAATCATTTTGGAATTATGCAGTTTGACGGGGTTCGTTGGGCAATTGTGACGCAACCAGAAAATCGAAGCATGGTGCGCTCGATGGCTATTGATAAAAAGGATAAAATATATGTTGGCGCTCAAGGCGATTTCGGATTTGTGATTCAGCTTCCGAATGGACAATATCAATATACTTCTTTGGTTAAACTGCTTCCAAAATCGGTTCGAAATTTTGGTGATGTGTTGCATACCGTTATCCGAAATAATGAAGTTATCTTTTTTTCTTACGAAGGCATATTTATTTATAAAAACAATACAATCAAAGTAGTAGAGCCTCAAACAACCTTTGATGATTTCTTCGAAGTGGGAAAAGAAATTTATGTTTCGGATAGCGAGAATGGATTATTAAAACTAAAAGATAACGTGTTAATTCCAATGGAAAGCGTTCAGAAGTTTGCTGGAATGCAGGTAAGAAAGATTTTTAGAACTAAAAACGGCCTTTTATTATTCACTCAAAAAAACGGTCTTTTTATCTTCAGCGAAAATCAAATCAAGCCTTTTGTGACAGAAGCAGATCATTTGCTGAAGCAAAATCAGATTTCGGCTGGAATTGAACTTTCTGATGGATATTTCGGAATCGGAACGCGTCAATCTGGGTTGATAGTTATAGATGGTGAAGGACATTTGATTCAGCATATCGACAAACAAATGGGGCTTCAGAATGAATATGTGACTAATTTTAAGGTAGATAAAGAAGGAAATTTGTGGGTAACGCTAAAAGGCGGAATTTCTCTGATTCAGATTTCATCGCCTTTGTCCAAAATTATAGACAGTTCCAATTCTGAAACCAAAATTTATTGCAGTCAGATTTATGAGAATAAATTGTATATCGGCACCGATAATGGGGTGTTTGGGCTGGATTGGGGAGCTTATAAAAGCGGAAAAAGAGAAAACATAACTTTTCAGCATATTTCTGGAATGTCTGAAAATGTCTGGAATGTTGGTGTTTTCGGTAATTCGTTACTGGCTTTTGAAAAAAACGGAATTTTCGAAATCAATGGAAATTCCGCGAAAGCGTTGGCCAAAATAGACGGTGCTTGGCAGGGAATTTTAATTCCGAATCATCCAGATTTATTGCTTGTTGGCGGTTATACCGGACTGTATTTGCTCAAAAAAATAAACGGTTCTTGGGTTTTTCAGCGTCGAATAAAAGGCTTTGAAGAAAGCAGCAGAATTATGGAAACCGATAAACAGGGAAACATTTGGATCGCGCACGGATACAAAGGAATTTACAAACTTAAATTTAATGCAGCATTTGATACGGTTGCTGATATTCAGTTTTATAATGATAAAAATGGTTTTCCGTCGAGTCTGTTTCTGAATACTTTTAAAGTCGATAATCAGATTTTGTTCGGAACCACAAAAGGGGTTTACAGACAGGATTTATCTTCAAAAAAAATGATTCCAGATCCGCTTTTCAAGAAATACCTCGGATTAGAAAATCATATTCGCTTACTAAAACCAGATCAGCAAGATAATATTTGGTACGTTTCTGGCGAAAATACAGGAAAAATGAGCAAGCAGAAAAATGGAAGTTTTAAGATTGAAGAACTTCCTTTTCGAAAGCTTCGCTATATATATGTTCCGGGTTTCGAAAACATTCAGACCACAAAAAGCGGTGATGTTTTTTTCGGTACGCAAGAAGGTTTGATTCATTACAGTGCCATTAAAAATAAAAAATATCAAACCAAATATAAAACGGTCATTTCTGAAGTTAAATGCATTTTTCCGAAAGATAGTTTGCTGTATTCCAGCCGATATGATGTGCTTCCGAACAAAAAAGGATCTGAAAACGATAAATTCTCGACAGTTTTACCGCATACTAATAACGCACTTCATTTTTCTTTTGCTTCGCTTTGTTTTGATGACGCCCATGCCACGAAATACGAATACTGGCTAGAAGGTTTTGAGCCTGGCTGGTCCGATTATAGTTTGCAGACGGAGAAAGAATATACCAACTTGCCAGAAAACGAATATGTTTTTCATGTACGAGCAAAAAATATGTATGATGTAGTGAGCGAAGAAGCTGTTTTTCGCTTTGAAGTTTTGCCGCCTTGGTACAGAACAATATGGGCGTATCTATTGTATTTTGCGCTTTACAGTGTGGTTATTTATTTGATTGTCAGATATCAGAAATTGGTTGCTGGGCGTCAGCGTGAACAATTGATAGAAAATCAGGAGAAGGAATTGCTTCGCAGCCGTGCAGAGCTTAATGAACAGAAACTGACTTTGGAACAGGAAAATATGAACATTATGCGCGAAAATCTCGAAGCAACCATAAACCTGAAAAATGCCAAAGTAGCTTCAAATACGGTCAATTTGATTCATTTAAATGAAATTTTGCTTTCGATAAAAGAACTCATCGCACAGATTGATAAAAAGAATGATCCAAATGTAATTTTTAGTCTTCTCTCTAAAATAAATAAATTAATTGACCACGAATTGCAGGGAGACAAGCATTGGAACGAATTTGAAGAAATTTTCAATCAGTTGCATGATAATTTTATGCAAAGGCTAAAAGCAAGCTATCCTGAACTTACCCCTCGCGATATGCGTTTGTGCGCTTATCTGCGAATGAACTTTAATACAAAAGAAATTGCACCGCTTTTAGGGATTTCTGTTCGAGGTGTTGAAGATACCCGTTACCGTATTCGCAAAAAATTACAGCTTCCTTCTGATACTAACATAACAGAATTCATTCTTAATTTTTAAATTTTTATTAAGAAGTAAAATCCTAAGTACTTGTACGTGTTTTTAGAGTTGATTTTTAGATGTTTTTTTCGAGTACCGTAGTCAAACCGTACTCCAAAATGTAAGTCTAGCCTGATTTTTTAGTTAATATTGCGCTGTTATTGTCGGAAAATACAAACTGTTTTGTAAAGCAGTCTGCATTCAAGAAATAACATTTACTAACTAAAAACCTATTTAAAAATGAATCAAAATGACTCTTTTTTCGGCCGACCACCGAAAAGCAATTCTTATTTTTTTAAACAATTTTGTGTTGCAGTTTTCATCTTACTGTTGCCATTTTTTAAAACTCATGCCCAATGCAATACGCTGGTTTGGTCTGATGAGTTTAACGGCACAGCAGTAGATTTAACCAAATGGCAGAGCATATCAGGAAACGGCTGTCCGTCGCTCTGCGGATTCGGAAATGCTGAGGCACAGCGTTACGATCCCAATCAGGCAACAATTGTTAAAGAAGGATCAAACAGTTACTTAAATATTGAGGCAAAATATCAGCCCAATTCACAGTTTCCAGATCAGCCGTATGCTTCTTCAAAATTGACTACAGAAGGAAAATATGCTTTAAAATACGGAAGAGTTGAAGCCCGTATGAAACTTTCTAACGGACAGGGCGCTTGGCCTGCTTTCTGGATGCTTCCAGTAAACGGAAATTGGCCATTTACGGGAGAAATTGATATTATGGAAGCCAAACACAGAAACCCGAAATCGGTAGATGGAACCATTCATTATGATGGCGGAGGCTATCAGTTTACGGGTAGAAGTTATAGTTCGCCAATTGATTTATCAGCAGATTTTCATGTGTATGCTGTAGAATGGGGACCAAATATCATTAAATGGTTTGTAGATGATGTGCTGTTTCATACGGCAACGCCAAATACAACTGTAAATAGCGGATGGCCTTTTAATGACAGCAATTTTTATATTATTCTGAATCTCGCAGTTGGAAGCTACGGAACGCCTTACACGAGAGTTAACGGTATGGGAGTAGAGCCAATTCCTGCCGATTTCCCAGCAAAATTACAAGTCGATTATGTTCGTGTTTACGATGGGAGTTTTAAATATGCGGTAACAGGCGATAACAAAGTATACCAAAATGAAACTAGTAAAACCTATTCTGTAAATGCAATTGCGGGGGCGACCTACAACTGGACAGTTCCAGCGGGAGCAACAATTGCATCAGGGCAGGGAACAAATTCGATTACTGTAAATTGGGGAACTTCTGGAGGAGATGTTTCTGTGGTTGCAACAGTTTCTGGCTGTAATGTCAACAACTACAAACTGGCGGTTACAACCGAACCAGCTTTGCCAGTTGAAAAAATACATGAAGATTTTCAAAGTAATCGAAATGTATTGTATCCGGTAAAAACAGGAGTTTTGACAGAAGCTGTTGCGAATCCTTCTGCAACTGGAATAAACACTTCTGCTTTAGTTGGAAGATATGTTCGAAATTCAAGCGAATTGTATGATGTTTTGAATATCAGAAATGTAACCATCACAAATGCGAATGATTATGTTTACGGAAGAAAAAGACTTTCTTTTGATATTTATACTTCGGCGCCAGTTGGAACCAAAATTTCGATGCAGTTAGAAAACAGCAATGTAACAACGGCAACCAATTATCCGTTAGGAAGACATAGCGGTTTTAAAGCAACGACTACGGTTCAGAACAAATGGGAAACGATTGAATTTGAGTTCGAAAAAGTAATCGATCCTAATACGAGCGCTTTAACCATCAATAATGTGGTAATTCTTTTTGAATCGAATTCGAATTCGGGAGCGACTTATTATTTTGATAATCTGCTGACAAAAGCGGCGCCAGAAAAACCAATTATTGCTACTGACATTCTACAAAACTACGATGGAATCAATAAAATTATTAAAGGAACAACAACGGGAACGTATTCTGTTGTGGCAAATCCTGGAAGTAATTCGGTTAACGCTTCCGCAAATGTGGCAAGGTACGTTAGAAATGTTACAGAGCAATATGACGTTTTGTTTTTCAATACGCAAAGCACGATCGAAGATGCTGGTTTATTAAAAAATCAGACCAATAAAATTATGATCGATGTCTATACTTCGGCACCGATTGGAACAGTGGTAAGTTTGAATTTAGAAAATAGTGCAACATCGCTTCCAGCCAATTATCCGACAGGGAGAAATAGTAATTATGTCGCGATTACAACCAAACAAAATCAATGGGAAACGCTGACTTTCTATTACAATTCGAGTCCAGATGCGGGAACTTCCAACTTAGCTGTAAACCAAATGGTTTTATTGTTTAACTCAGGTTCTTATACCAACGATACGTATTATTTTGATAACATTAGAATTGGCTCTACCAAACTGCCAGATACTTTTACGCCTGGCGTAGTGTACGAAGATTATCAGACTATTCACAATATCACATTTAGAGACGCTATCGGAACGTATACGCCAAACACGGCAAACCCAAATGCAAGCGGAATCAATACATCTTCAAATGTTGGAAAATATGTTCGTAAATCGACTGAATTATACGATAACTTCTCTTTCAATACGACTTTAACCAATATTGGAGATTTCAAAGGCGGCGTTAAAAAATTCGCTATGGACGTTTACACTTCTGCACCAGTTGGATCGGTTATTTCTTGGCAGGCAGAGAGCAGTGCTTCGATTCCGTCCAATTATCCTGTCGGAAGACATAGTATTTATCAGGGGGTTGTAAAACAAAGTAATGCTTGGCATACGGTAACTTTTACGTACGCTAGTTCGCCAGACGCTTCAACAACAGACAGCGAAGTAAATCGTTTTGTTTTCTTATTTGAACCGGGAACCAATTCTGGAAACACCTATTATTTTGATAATTTAAGAGCTTTAAATTTAGTATCGACAGAAAATCCGAATCCGACTGTGAATTTAGCTTTAAATAAAACAGCGACAGCTTCGACATTAGAAAATGCAACGTTTACTGCAAACCAAGCAACAGACGGAAATGCTGGTACAAGATGGGCGAGTTCTTTTGCCAACGCAACCGAATGGATCTATGTGGATTTAGGAGCCAATTACAATCTGAACAGAGTTGTTTTAAAATGGGAAGCAGCTTACGCGACACAATATAAAATTCAGCTTTCTGCAGATAATGTTTTCACCGAAAGTGAAACGATCAATACGCAAACGGCTTCTGACGGAGGGACAGACGATTTAGCGGTAAGCGGATCAGGAAGATATTTAAGAATTTTGTGTAATGCAAAAGCTTTGGCTCCTTACGGATATTCGTTATACGAAATTGAAGCTTACGGCTCATCTTCAACAGCTAGAATGGCTTTGAATGTTTCGGAAGAACCTCAGGCAGAAGAAGTTGTTTTTGCAATCTATCCAAATCCGACGAATAATTATGTTCAAGTTTCATCTCCTGAAAACTTAGACAATAAAGTCATAACGATTTATGACAACACTGGAAATTTAATTTTACAAAACAAACCTCAAGGAAACGAAAGCGTAATTGACGTAAGTAAACTTCGCAGAGGAATCTATATTCTAAATTTCAAATCAGACCAGAAAAGCTGGACAAAAAAGCTGATTAAGAAATAATTTTTAAATCCGTTGGGTGCGATTTCAAGGAGGGCATACCAAATTGCACCTGGCGGATCATTTAGTCATTACTGCGAAAATGACTTTGGTTTAAAATCTCTTTACGTAACCCCAAAATTATTTAGATATGAAAAGAATTAGACTACAAAGATTTTCCATTTTGACGACACTATTTTTAGTGTTTTCAAATCTAATGCACGGACAGGGACCCATCCCGTTCACAATAAGCAATAATTCACCCTTTGCCGACACTGAATTGTATGTTGCGATTGTCGGAATAGATTATACCACAGGAAACCACGTTTGGGTTAATGCCAAAACAAGTCAGGTTTTACCAATGAATGCTTCTTACAATACAGTTACAGGACCAACTTACGGCGGAAACACTGGGCCGGGGCAAAACTCCAAATATGCGGCATGTTTTACCAAGCTGAGCGAAATTTCAAACAAAACTTTCACTTTGCCATTAATTGCAGGCTGTCGAGTTTTTATTTCGAAAGGATCACAATTGTACTTCTACTTTTTTGGAGCTAGTGGAGCGCCTTCAGGATATGCATCGCCAAATCCGCAAAATGCAACAGATCCGAATCAGGGAATTTTGTATGAAATGATTGAGCTGACAAATAATCAGCACGGTTTCTTCGGAAATCCAACTCGTGTAGATTCATACAAATATCCAATGGGATTAGAATTATTCGGAGCAAACGGCTATCAGAAAAAAGTGGGCGATTTGAAAAAACACGCTGATATTGTGGCCGCTTTTAAAGCGAATGTTCCAGCAGAATTTCAAGGTTGTGTAAATGATGCGACAGGCGAAATTACAGCACCTTCTAAAACGCCAGCTTACGCGGAAGGATCTGGGCCATACGCCAATTATTTAAAATCGTACATCGATGCGATCTGGAATAAATATAAAAATGAAGATTTGATTTTTTACGCCGGAGACGCTGGAGTTTTTAAAGGAAGAGTTATTGGCGAACAACTAGAAATGGTTGGGCAATCTGGAGCTTTTGTCGGAAGAACAGGGCGCGTGCAAAACCGTCCGAGCACGCAAGAAGCTCTGGAAGGAAAAGGAGTTTTGGACAGAAGATTGGTCGATGGAGATTTGGATCTTGTGATTCAGGCACAATTAACAGCTGCGATAAATCGCCATGTTGTGAATACAACGACTGCAAATCCGGGTCAGCAAAACTGGTACGATGCTTCTAAATATTATCAGGTAAATCCAACCAATCATTATTCTAAATTCTGGCATTTACCAGGAATTAATATTGATAATCTAGCCTACGGATTTGCTTATGACGACGTTGCCGATCAGTCGCCATCGCTTCATTCGCCACAGCCAACAAAAGCAATTGCTGTTTTTGGAGGATATTTTGGACTTACTACGCCTTCAGTTCCAGCTTCGACAGATGTCATTACCGTTTACAAAGATTGTAACTACACAGGTTTCTCTGGCGGATTGACAATTGGCGATTACAACTTGGCACGTTTAAATTCTTTAGGAGTTTTAAATGATGATATTTCGTCACTTAAAGTGGCACAAGGCTATAAAGCGATTTTATACATGGATGATAACTTTACAGGAACTTCAACCACAATCACTTCAGATAATTCTTGTTTGAATACCACATGGAATGACAAAGTAAGTTCTATACGAATTCTTCCTAACGGAGTTACCACTTTAGGAAACCAGACTTTCTTCCTTCAAAACAGAAATAGCAATCTGTATATGGATGTTTGGACTGCAAGTATGTCAAATGGTGCAGGTATTAATCAAGGCGCTTTGACTTCTGGAAACAATCAGAAATTTACGTTCACGCATTTGGGAGACGGAATGTACAAAATCATTGCCAACCACAGCAGTATGTCTATGGATATCAATAATTTCAATAAAGCCAATGGCGCAAGAGTAGAACAATATCCATACAATGCGACAACTAATCAGCAGTTTATTTTGGTAGATGCAGGAAGCGGATTTTATAAAATTGTGGCCCGTCATAGCGGAAGAATTGTTGAGGTTGCTGGAGCAAGCACAGCTTCGGGCGCAATTGTACAGCAATGGGATAATAACAACCAAACTTGCGGACAATGGAAGTTGGTTCCAGCGACTTCTTCACAAACTTCGGTATTAATTCAAGCAGAAGATTATTCAGCAATGAGCGGTATTCAGGTTGAAGCTACTACAGATACAGGCGGAGGATCAAATGTTGGTTATACTGAAACGGGCGATTGGTTAGCATACAACAGCATCAATTTCCCAACAACAGGCTCTTATTTAATTGAATATAGAGTGGCAAGTGCTTCTGGCGGAGTTCTTTCTTCAGATTTGAATGCTGGAGCAATACTTTTAGGAAATGTTATGGTTCCAAATACGGGAGGTTGGCAAAACTGGCAGACGGTTTCGCAAACTGTAAACGTAAATGCAGGAACGTACAATTTCGGTATCTATATTCAAACTACTGGAATGAATATCAACTGGATTAAAATTACAAAAGTTGGGGCAGGAGCGACCGCAAGAACTGCAGCTGTTGAAACCTTAGAAGAAGAATCGACTCCAACTGAACTTACAGTATATCCAAGTCCGGCAGAAAGTACGCTTTATGTAACTACAGCAGTAAGCGCAGAAAAAGCAAGCATAATAGATCAGACTGGAACTGTAGTTTCACAGCAAAAAATCAGTAATAATAGTATTGATGTATCAAGATTAAGAACCGGAATTTATTTTGTGGTTCTAGATCAGAATGGTAAAAAAGTGATCAAACGTTTTATTAAAAAATAATTTTAGATTTTAGAATGCAGATTTTAGATTGATTTACTGTTAGTTGTAAAAATTCCGCTTGAATTTGGACGTAGTCCAATTCAAGCGAATCTAAAATCTAAAATCTGCAATCTACCTTTTAAACTCATAAATACCGTCCCAATTATTTACGAATTTATTAATCTATTAAAACAATTATTATGAAAAACAATTACCAAAGGTTGCCGCTAAAATGGACAATCATTTTAGTATTAGGAGTTTTTAATCTGTCGATTGCGCAGAAAAAAGTAATCGCTTATATCCCCAACTGGATCGATTTGAATTCGTTTTCAAGTACCATTCAGTATAGTAAATTGACTCATATTAATATTGCTTTTGAAAATCCAGATGCCAATGGATATCTGACTTTTAATTCAGGAAGTAATGCGATTATCAACACAGCCCATGCTAATAATGTAAAAGTTTTTGTTTCTCTTGGAGGAGGTTCTGTTTCGGAAGGCGGAGCGATTCGCGACAATTATTTCAATCTGATAACACCAGCCAACAGAACCGCTTTTATCCAGAAAATCTACGATTATGTGGTAGCGCATAATTTTGACGGAGTCGATGTAGATTTGGAAGGCCCAGCAATTAATGGCGATTACGGCGGATTTGTAATTGCTCTGGCGAATAAATTGCATGCCAATGGGAAATTGATCTCAGCAGCGCTTTCAGAAGGATATGGTGGTGCAAATGTACCTTCATCTACTTTTGCAGCGTATGACTGGATCAATATCATGGCGTATGATGCAACAGGACCTTGGGCGCCAGGAAATCCGGGACAGCACTCTCCATACAGTATGGCCGTAAATCAGTTTAATTATTGGACAGGCCGCGGATTGCCAGCAAGCAAAGCCGTTATCGGACTTCCGTTTTACGGTTACGGATTTGGAGCTTCTGCCAATCAGGGAATTTCGTATGCGAATATCGTAGCGCAATATCCAGGTGCAGAAAATGTAGATCAAGTTGGAAATACGATTTATTACAACGGAATTCCAACCATCAAACAAAAAACAACTTTTGCAATTCAGAATGCTGCGGGAGTTATGATTTGGGAATTATCTCAAGATGCAACTGGAGCAAAATCATTATTAACAGCTGTTGATCAGGTTGTAAAAGGAAGTAACCCTCCAGGAACAGGAACTTTGATTCAGGCTGAAAATTACAACACCATGAGTGGCGTTCAGACAGAAGCAACGACAGATACTGGCGGCGGATTAAACGTTGGCTATTGCGATACGGGAGATTGGATGGCGTATTACAATATCAATTTCCCAACTTCAGGAAATTATGTAATTGAATATCGTGTATCAAGTGCTGTTACAGGAGGAAGATTGTCATCTGATTTAAATGCAGGAACCATTCAGCTTGGTGCTGTAAATGTTCCTAATACTGGAGGCTGGCAAAACTGGCAGACGATTACACAAACTGTAAATGTAAACGCAGGAACATACAATTTCGGAATCTATGTTCAAAATACAGGTTTCAATATCAACTGGTTTAGAATTACAAAATCGGCTTCTGCTTTGGCTGCGAAATCAGCATCTTCAGATTCTATTGAAAGTTTGAGTGTTTATCCAAATCCAACAGAAAGCCAGCTTTTCTTTTCAGCTGAAGTTTCTGGTGGAAATGTCAATATCATCAATACAGAAGGAGGAGCAACAGTTTCTTCTCAAACGGTAAATAACAACAGCATTGATGTCTCGACTTTAAAAACAGGAGTTTATTTGATTTCCGTAGAGAAAAACGGAATCAAAACGGTGAGACGTTTTATTAAGAAATAGATTTTTTTTTAACCGCAAAGGCGCAAAGGTTTTTCGCAAAGTTCGCAAAGAGTTTTTCTATAAAAGACTCAATAAATTGAAAAAAGTTCACAAAGCTGGGTTTACACACAGCTTTGCGAACTTAATATTTAGATATTGCTTGCGTTCCAAATTGGAAAAAAGAACTTAGCGTGCTTTGCGTTAAAAAAAACTCAGCATCAAAATTTAACAAATCTTATAAACCCCAAATTATATGAAAAACAACTACAAATTTCATTTTAGTATGCTACTGTTTCTCGTCTTTGGAAGCTTCGCTTTTGCACAGACTTCCTTAGGTTCGAGTAAAACATTTTTGAATAATTTAAAGAAAGGGCTTGCAACATCAGCAACAGGAAAAAGTGCAGAAAAAACCGTTTTGCTTCAGGCAGAAAAAACAAGCTTTAACGGAAAAATAAACTATAAAGAATCCAACGAATCCAGTGAGTTTTTAATTGGAGAAATTAAAAATATAGCAGAATCTTCTTTTTATATCAAAGTAAAAGACAAATCGCTAGAAGGGCATATTCTTTTAAAGAAAACCAGAGAAGCCTATAAATACTTTTCGGATGCGCAGGGAAATGCTTTTGTAGAAAAAGTAGACATCAACACTTTGGTTTGTATCGATTACAAAAATGTTCCGACACAAGACAATACGGCAAGCAAAACTGCGGCCGCCGCAGAAATTGCACCAGCATTGTTAGATCTGCAAAGTTTGCCAGGAGCTGCAGGCTGTATAATGCTTGATTTTGACGGTTATTATATGCCAGCAGGAAATCTTTGGAACAACGGAAATGCGATCAACGCAGCACCATCTGGAATGAACGATGCGGCGGTTCAACAACACTGGGAAGTAGTTTCAGAAGATTATCGTCCATTTAATGTAAATGTTACTACAAACGAAGCCGTTTTTAATTCATATCCAAAAAACAGAAGAATGCGAGTCGTAGTGACACCAACAAATACCGCAGCACCAGGAGCGGGGGGAGTAGCATATATCGGTTCTTTTAACTGGGATAACGATGTGCCTTGCTGGGTGTTTATCACTTCTGGAAAATCGGGTGGAGATGCTTCTTCTCACGAAGTAGGACATACTTTCGATCTAGGTCACGACGGACGTACCAATCCTGCGGAAGATTATTTCTTAGGTTTAGATGGAACTTCTTGGGCGCCAATTATGGGTGCAGGTTATTACAGACCTGTTGTACAGTGGAGTAAGGGGCAGTACAATTATGCGAATAATTTACAAGATGATGTTGCTATAATTGCTAGTGCTAAGTTTGGCGTGGGTTACCGCGGTGACGATTATGGAAATACTACAGCTTCTGCAGCGACTTTAGATTATAATGCAAGCGGTCAGATTAACCAAAAAAATGGAATTATTTCGAGTGAAGCCGATTACGATTTCTTCACTTTTACAACGGGTGGCGGAAATGTTTCTATCAATGCCAATACGGTTTCGAGAGACGGAAATCTGCATCTTTTAATTCGATTGTTTAATTCGGCTGGAGCAGAAATGGGAACGTATTGGAATTCGGATCCATTTGCTTTGAATGCTTCTATGAATGTCAATCTTCCTGCAGGAAAATATTTTATAGGAGTTGACGGAAACGGTGCCGGAAATGTTGGAGCAGGAGGTTATTCGGCTTACGGTTCTATCGGAAGTTATTCGATTACAGGAACTATTCCACCGGGAGGAAATATAGCATCTTCTACAGATGTGATTACCGTTTACAAAGATTGCAACTACACAGGATTTTCTGGCGGATTAACTATTGGTGATTATAATCTGGCAAGATTAAATTCTTTAGGAGTTTTAAATGATGATATTTCTTCACTTCGAATTACTCAAGGTTATCAGGCGATTTTGTATCAAGACGATAATTTTACAGGAGCTTCAACGGTTATTAATTCTGATAATTCTTGTTTGAATACGACTTGGAATGACAAAGTAAGTTCAATTCGAATTATTGCCAACGGAGTTGCAACTTTAGGAAACCAAACATTTTTCCTTCAAAATAGAAACAGCGGTTTGTATATGGATGTTTGGTCGGCAAGCATGTCAAACGGAGCAGGAATTAATCAAGGGGGGTTGACTTCTGGGAACAATCAGAAATTTACGTTTACACATTTAGGAGACGGAATGTATAAGATTATTGTGAATCACAGCGGTCAATCAATGGACGTGAATGGTTTTAATAAAGCGAATGGTACACGTGTAGAACAATATCCGTATAACGGAACAACGAATCAGCAGTTCATTTTAGTTTCTACAGGAGACGGATTCTATAAAATTGTTGCCCGTCACAGCGGAAGAATTGTTGAGGTTGCTGGAGCAAGTACTGCTTCTGGCGCTATTGTACAGCAATGGGACAACAACAATCAAACTTGTGGGCAGTGGAAACTGATTACTACGACAACTTCTCAAACTTCAACTTTAATTCAGGCCGAAGATTACTCAGCAATGAGCGGTATTCAGGTCGAAGCTACAACAGACACCGGCGGAGGCTCTAATGTGGGGTATACCGAAACAGGTGACTGGCTGGCTTACAATAATATTAATTTCCCAACAAGTGGTTCATATTTAATTGAATACAGAGTGGCAAGTGCTTCAGGCGGTGTACTATCTTCAGATTTAAATGGCGGAACCATCATTTTAGGAAATGTTACTATTCCAAACACGGGAGGTTGGCAAAATTGGCAGACAGTGACTCAAACTGTAAACGTAAATGCTGGGACATACAATTTCGGAATCTACATTCAAAATACAGGAATGAATATCAATTGGATTAGAATTACGAAAGTCGGAAATGCAGCGCCAATCGCAGCGACTTCTGAAATTGCAGATCAAGAAGAAAATAATGCACTAATTGTATATCCAAACCCTGTTGTAGATTTACTATCGTTTACAACTGACGTAATCGGTGGAAAAACGACAGTTGTTGATGGACAGGGAACAGTTGTAGCTTCTCAAAGTATAAATGAAAATAGTTTGAATGTTAGTCAGTTAAGTAGAGGGATTTATTTCTTGATCCTCGAAAAAGACGGCAAAAAAACAATTAAACGTTTTATAAAGAAATAAAAAGAAACCCATTTGCCATAATGGTTTTAAACACGTTACATTTTTTGGTTTTAATGTAATGAAAGGCTGTCAGAGATGATGGCCTTTTTTATTGCGTGGTAATTTTTAACGCAGAGGGCGTAAAGGTTTTTTACTTCTCTTTGAGTTGAGTAAACGCAAAGTTCGCAAAGCTTTATGGGTAAATTTTTAATGTAAAGTAGCATGTACAAGACTTTGCGACTCTGCGTCTTTGCGAGATTTAAAAAAACTTAGCGTGCTTTCAATAAACTTTTCTGTCTTCCTGAGCGAAGTCGAAGGATATGTTCAAAGTAACCCCAGAGTATGTCATCCCGAGGAACGAGGGATCTCCGTAAGAAGCTCGACAAAGATTGATTCTCTATGCGGAGTTACTTGTGGAGATCCTTCCTTCGTCAGGAGGACAAATATTGTGGATAAACCTTAGCGAACTTAGCGTTCCCGATAGCTATCGGGATTGCGCTCTTCGCGGTTAAAAAACATTATCCATTCCATAACAATACCATAAACTTCTTTCATTATTAAATCAATAAAATTGCGGTGCATTAAAAGTCCCCAATTTATGAGCCTAAAATTTACTTTTCGATTAGTTTTAATATTGCTATTCATCAATTTTACACTTTCAGCCCAAAAAAATAAAAATTTAAACGGAACACAAATTGCTTTTCTATCAGATGTTCACTTGCAAGATTTATTTGGCGGATTCTCAGATTCAGATTATAAAGGCGTTCTGAACCCTAAAACGAATCAATATGCTTTGGTGCGAACAATGTCATCGCAATTGCATTCGACACGAATTTTTAATGAAAACTATTTTGCTTTTCTAGCTGCTTTAGAAGATATCGCAAAGCGAAAGATCAAATATGTGGCACTTCCAGGAGATTACACAGATGACGGCCAGCCAATTCACGTTCGCGGATTAGCTAAAATTTTAGAACAATATACTCAGAAATACGGAATAGAATTTTTCATTACGACAGGAAATCATGATCCAGTTGGACCTTTTGCACAAGAATCGGGAAAAGAAGATTTTTTAGGAAAAGAAGGTAAAAGTCAACCCATTTATAGCAAAGACGGCATGTATGCGCCAAATCTCACCATCGAACAGCCTGTAGTTGTTACCGCCGATATTGCCAAAATGGGTTATTTAGGAATTACGGATAATTTGAAGGATTTTGGATTTCATCCGAACCAAAAAAATAAATTTTGGGCAACTCCTTTTTCGAGTTATTCAAGTGAAAATTATTCGTTTGAAAAAGCTTTAGAAAGTGCAAAATTGTCTAAACGGCTTTATGAAGTTGCGCCAGGTTATGTAGTTCCAGACGTTAGTTATGTTGTTGAGCCAGTTGACGGACTTTGGTTAATGGCTATTGATGGTAACGTATATATTCCGAAAAAAACGGATAGCGATCCTAAAGATTCTAAAAGCTATTCAGAAGCAAGTACGGGATATAATAATGTGCTTTCAAACAAAAAGCATCTCATTAAATGGGTTGAATCTATTTCGGCGGAAGCCAAAAAACGAGGTAAAACTTTGGTTGCTTTTAGCCATTTTCCGATGATTGATTTTAATGATGACGCTTCTGCGGAAATAAAAGAATTGCTTGGTCCAAACAAATGGCAATTGAACCGAGTTCCTGTTGAAGAAGTAGCTCAGGTTTTTGCCGATGCAGGATTGAAGATTCATTTTGGAGGCCACATGCATATTAACGATACAGGGGTTAGAACTTCGCCAAAAGGAAATACTTTGGTAAATGTGCAAACGCCGTCGCTTGCGGCTTATATTCCAGCGTATAAATTGCTGACTTTAAAGAAAGACAATGTTATAGATATTCAGACGATTACAATTGATGATGTCCCGAGATACGATGAACTTTTTGATTTGTATAAAATGGAATATCAGTTTTTGGAAAGTCAGAATGCAAAAGATATCTGGAATGCGGATATTTTGAAGACTAAAAACTATCACGATTTTACTGATTTTCATTTGAAGGAATTAGTTCGTCTACGTTTCTTAAAAGACGATTGGCCTTCAGATTTTAAGCAATTTATATTGAATGTTTCTGCTCAAGATTTATTGGTTTTGGCGAATATGCAATCAGATAAAGATTTTGATTTTATTCTGAAAAATAAACAACAGTTTCAAAAAGAATGGAAAGAAGCGGAAATAAAATCGGAACAGATTTTGGTTAAAAACAAACTCAAAACAACAGATTTCAATTGGACAGGAAATGATCTTTTAATTGATTTTTACCGTTTTAGAAGTGCAGATGAATTGGCTCTTGCCGATATTGGAATTGAAAGGGCAAAACAATATAAAGTTATATCTGATTTGTTTTTAGAAGGCTCTAAAGCTGATCTTTTAAATAATAGTAATACTCCTTTTCAGAAACAAATGAAGCTGTTCTTGATTATCTTTAATAAATTCATGCATGAAGTTCCCGCAGATCATTTTTCTGTTGATTTGAATACGGGGAAGATTAACCGCGAAGAACGCTAAGAATTACGCAAAGTTTGGTCATTGCGAGGAACGAAGCAATCGCACTATAATAAGACACAAAGTTTGTTTTTTGTAAGTGAGGTTGCTTCGTTCCTCGCAATGACATTTATTGTGGTTATTTTGTGTAGATGATTGTTTCAAGTTTCAAGTCCAGTAAGAACTTGAAACCTGAAACAAATAAAAACTTGAAACAATTATTTAACTCCATTAACAGGATTATTTCTAACATAACTCCCATCATCATATTTAATTTGATAAGGAGAATTGAAGAAAGTGCTTGGCAAGTAATAATCGGTTGTGATGATTTGTGCGCCTGATTTTTTGGCTAATTCAAAATGAGAATAATCATTTGCTCTGGCTTCTTTGGTATCAGAATCGGCGCGGGTTCTTATTATATAGCCTTTCTTTACCAAATCGGTAATGGTTGGATCTTCGGCATTATTTCTGAATAAAGCCGCAGCTTCTGGTTTTCCTGATTCGGCGTTAATAAAAACGGCGCGTCCCTTAAGGGACGGATGATTCAATGCGTACAAATCTCTTTTTGCGCCGTTATTATCTAATAAGAATAAAAACCTTCCTTTTGCTTCTTTTAAAGTTGGCCAATTGTTGTTTAAAACAGCTTCTTCAAGCGTCTTATATTTTCCGCGAACCATGTCTGGCGTAATCAGTTTGTCTTTGCCTAATTCTTTTTTAATGACTTTATCCATTTCGTCAAAAACGGCTGCGGTAAAATCTTCTGGTTTTGTGCCAAAGAAATTTGCATCTCCGTCTTTTGGTTCCAAAGTGATGAAAACAGGAACGTGGTCTGGATTAGCATCCGACCATTTTTTTAATTCTTGAAGGCAGATTTCGAATGTGTAGCAAGAAGTTCTAAAATCGATGTCTGGCATGTGGAAAACCTTAAAACCAGGTTTTTTCATCAATCCGTTTGGGTCGTAAGCTTCTTTAGATTTGGCAATATCCAAACCTTTTGGGTGCGCGTATTTTCCGCCTTTCGCGTCGGCGAAAATATCGATTTCCAGATTGCGAAGTCCTTTGTTTAATTGATCTGTAATACTAATATGAGTGTATTGTAAACCTTTAAGAGACCGAGTGGTATCTCTAGCTTGAATAAGATTGTACAAGTCAGTTTCGATCGCATGACGATAACTGTTATGTGATCCGATAACCTGAATCTGGTTAATTTTCAGATTGTCGTCTTGTGCCTGAACGCCTAGAGTTCCGGCAAATAATAAAGCAAACAAAAATTGTTTCATAGTTCTAAAATGTAATTGATACTGTTGACTGGGGACGCATCAAAAGAAAATTGCATTTTGAAAGTCACTAAATTAAAGTTCACTGTCGATTTGTATGTTAGATAAAAAAAAAGAAATCGCAAAGTGATTACCGTTTCTACCTTAAAAAAGTAGTATTTCTACAACAAACGTGTTTATTTGTTAATTTAAAGATAACCTTGGCGCAAAAAAGATTGGATTTTCATTTTATTATTTTACGATACCAAAAAGCCTTTAATTGCCCTATGAATAATCCTGAAGTTTTTGAAAAAACGTATAATCAATATTGGAAAAAGCTCAATGCATTTTCTTATACGATGACTCAGGACAAAGACTTGGCGCAGAACATTGTTCAGGATGTTTTTGTAGATTTATGGGAACGAAAAGAAGAACTGAATATTAATGCAATCGAACCTTTTTTGTTTCGTGCGGTCAAAAATCAGGTTTTCAAACATTATCAGAACAATCGTTTTGACAAGACTATTTTAGAAGAAAAATTTGAAGACTACATCATAGAAAATTTTTCGACTATAGATCCAGAAGTTATGGATCTGCTTTATGCTGCATTAGACAAACTTCCAGAGAAAAGAAAAGAGGTTTTATTAATGTATAAATTTCAAGACATGACAATCGATCAGATTGCAGATGAACTTGGCATTTCAAAACAAACCGTAAAAAACCAGATTTCATCAGCTGTAAAACAACTTCGCGAAGGCTTAAAAGACCTTGCTTGGCTGGCTCCCTTTATTATTTTAAACCAAAAATTTTAAAATAACTTTCGCTTGACGTTTTCATAATATTTGGCAATAGTACGATTTCAATTTTCTAGTACTTATCTATAACAATAAGTATTATGATAAAAAGAATTAAACATAGTTTAGAATATTTGCTGGATAAAAGTTCGCGAGGAAAAACTTCATCGGCAGAAGAAAATTTATTACATGATTTTGCTTTTGGCGAATATCAAAATTCAAAATGGGACAACGATCTTATGGGAAATCCGGAAATCGAATCTCAAAATATTTATGACGAAATTCAATTAAGAATAGGAAAGAAGAAGTCTTTCAATCCTTATTTAAAATATATGGCTGCTGCCAGCATTCTTTTTCTGCTTGGTTTAGGATTTTTCTTGAGACCAAATGTTTTAAACCAAAAACAAATCACATTTAAAACGTCATCGATTCCCAAATCTATCCAATTAAGTGACGGTTCGAAAATTTATCTGGCAGCAAACTCATCATTTCAGTATCCTGAAAAATTTGAAGGCGATCAAAGAACGGTTTCTTTACTAAAAGGAAACGCGTTTTTTGAAGTTGCCAAAGACAAGCAGCATCCGTTTATTATTCATTCTGGAGAAATTCAGACGAGAGTTGTCGGAACTTCATTTCACATTCAATTATCAAAATTAAACTGCAAAGTAATTGTCGTAACCGGAAAAGTTAATGTTTCTGGAAAAGGACAGAGTGTTGATTTGGTGCCCAATCAGGAAGCTTTATTCGAAGCTCAAAAACTAACGAAACAATTGGCGGATAAAGCCTTTTTGGTGAATTGGTACAATGAAGATGTAACGCTGGATCAGACAACTTTAAAACAAGTAATTACCATTTTACAATATAAATACGGAGTTTCATTTGAGTATGATGATAAACACGTATTAGCAACGCCGTTAACGGTATTCATCAAGAAGGACGCGACATTAGAAAATGTTTTGGAACAAATAAATTATATCACAAACCTAAAATTCAAAGTTTATGGCGAAACAGTAAAAGTGGATTAAAAACAAAAAAGCAGTTGCGGGAACAACTGCTATTAATAACTAAGCATCGTAAAAAAACAATTACTTAAATCATGTATTTTAAACCTTCTTATTTAAATCTAAAGAGTTTTGTCTTTTTAGTTCTAGCTTTACTTGCCTTTCAGAGCGGTTACAGTAAAACTATTATATTAAAAGAGCCAAAAGTAACAAATAAAATAGAAAAAGCTACTTTAGTTTCTATTTTTTCAAAACTAACACAGCAAACCGATTACAAATTCAGTTACGGACAAGCTGTAATTGCTGATAATACAGCGTATACCGTAAATTATAATGACGGATCTATCACAGCAATTTTGAATGATCTTTCTAAAAAAGCCAATTTCAATTATAACATTAGCGGCAAGCTAATTTTGATTCAAAAAACTGTTGCGACAAAAGCGGTAAACACTAAGGCTGTCGACAGAATTAAAGTAAAAGGAAAAGTCGTTGATGAATTTAAAGTGCCAATTCCTGGAGCTACTGTATCAGAAACTAGTTCGTCAAACTCTACAGTTACCAATTTTGATGGAGAATTTGAAATTACGGTTGGAGACGGAAAAACACTTGACATTTCGTATATGGGTTATAAAACCAAAACAGTTGCCGTGCAAAAAGGTTTTATGACGATTCAATTGGAACCGAATACGGCTGAGTTAAATGAAGTTTTGGTTGTTGGTTACGGAAAACAGTCTAAAAAAGATGTTACGGGTGCGGTTACACAATTGGAAGCGGCAAACTTCAAACAAGGTGTAAACGTTTCTGTAGATAATTTGATACAAGGAAAAGTTGCTGGTGTGCGTGTTGTCAATACAAGCGGTGAGCCTGGAGCAGGAGTAAACGTTACCATTAGAGGTGTTGGATCTATTAGAAGCGGAAGTACGCCTTTATTCGTAGTGGATGGTGTGCCGTTGTCTAATGATGATGTGAGTCCGTCTGGAAGCAACGTCGGATTTGGATCTTCTTCGGCTAAAAATCCATTGAACTTTTTGAATACAAGCGATATCGAATCGATTACGGTTTTGAAAGATGCATCGGCTTCAGCGATTTATGGAGCGAGAGGTTCTAACGGTGTGGTTTTGGTAACAACTAAAAAAGGTTCTAAAGGTGAAGGAACTTTGACTTTTGATACTTACACTGGAGTTGCAACTGTAGCAAATAAACTAGATGTTTTAAGCGCAGGCGAATATAGAAATGCAATTAAAGACAAAGCATTTGATCACGGCGGAAATACAGATTGGCAAGATGTAATTTACAGAACGGCTATTACCACAAACAATTCGCTTTCTTTTTCTAAGCAGACAGAATCTGGAAACTATTATGCTTCGATCGCACAAATGGATCAGGAAGGTGTGGTTCGTAACAGTAACTTCAAACGTCTTTCTGGAAGAATTAACGCAGCAGAATCATTTTTAGACAACAAGCGTTTGAAAGTAAAAATGAATCTTACGGCAAGTGAAACTAAAGATGATGGAGTTCCAACTTCTGACGATGGAGGTTCTAACGGACAATTGATTGTTCATACTTTAATGGCAAATCCAACGCGTTCTGTTTTTGATGCTAACGGAAATTACACCAATTTCAATATGAATGCGCATTACAATCCAGCGTATTTGTTGAGCATTTACCAAGATCAAACGAGAACGTTGAGAGTTTTAGGAAACTTAGAAGCTTCTTTAAGAATTATTGACGGATTGGAATATAAACTGAACATTGGTGTTGACCGTTCTATGGCTGAGAGAAACACGACTATTTTTCCAAACTTAACCGATTTGAATCCGAAGGGGAAATACGTTCAGAATAATTTAGATTCTAAAAACTCTTTGGTTGAACATTATTTGACTTATAATTTAAATTTAAATAAACATAAAATCGAAGCTTTAGGCGGTTTCTCTTATCAGAAATTTGAAAGATCGGGAACAAGTTTCAGTATTGACGGAATTGCGAATCAAGGTGAAGGTGTTCCTCCATCAATAAATCCTGGATTTAAAGGAACGCAGTCGGGAACTACGGGTTATGCGCAAGAAAACGAATTGCAGTCTTATTTCGGAAGATTAAATTACGGCTTTGATAACAGATATCTACTTACCGCTTCTATGAGAGGTGACGGATCGACTCGTTTTGGTAAAAACAACAAGTACGGTTATTTCCCATCTTTTGCTTTAGGTTGGAATATTGCTAACGAAAGTTTCTTAAAAGATTCTTCGACTTTAAATAATTTAAAATTAAGAGCAAGCTGGGGACAGACAGGAAACCAAGAAGTTGAAAATAAAATTACGCAGGCAAGTTATTCTTTAGCTGGAGCTGACGGGTATTATTTATACGATGATTTGAATCTGGTAAACGGAGTTTCGGTAAACAGAACACCAAATCCTGATTTGAAATGGGAAGTTGTAACGCAGTATAACGTAGGTTTAGATTTTAATTTATGGAATGATAAATTGTACGGAACATTAGATTATTTCAATAAAACCACTACAGATGCTATTTTGAATGTTCCTTCTCAGGCTTTGAGTCCAACAACTACAATCTGGACTAATATAGACGGAAAAATCATCAATAAAGGTATCGAGTTTATGTTAGGTTCTAAAATCGTTGATACTAAAAACTTCTCTTGGAATATCGACATGAACGGTGCGACTCTGAATAATAAAATTGAAGATCTTCCGGTTTCAGAAATCCTAACAGGAACAATTTCAGGACCTGGACAATCGGGTGTAAATGCTAATATTTACAAAAGCGGTTATGCAGCTGGATCTTTCTATTTATTGGAGCACATTGGTTTTGATGCCAATGGAGCAAACATCTTTAAAGATCAAAACGGAGACGGCGTAATTGATAACAGCGATAGAATTATTATTGAAGGTGCACTTCCAACTTTCTACTACGGATTTAACAGTGATATGAGATACAAAAACTTTACGTTCTCGTTCTCTATCATCGGACAAACTGGTGGTTATTTGTTGAATAATACAGGTTTGAATGCTTTAAACATAAACAATTTAGCATCTGACCGTAACGTGGCAACAGGTTATTACGAGTCTGGAGCAAATGCAACAAACTCTCCAATTTTATCTACGCTATTTTTAGAAAAATCAGATTTCATCCGATTAAATACGGCTCGTATTGGTTACAATTTTGACTTAAAAGGATTAAACTGGATCAACGGATTAACGCTTTATGTAACAGGTCAGAACTTAATTACTATTACAAATTACACAGGTTACGATCCGTTAATCAACAGTCCAAAATCAAACGGAGGAAACCAATCTATCGGTATCGATTATGCAAGTTATCCAACTTCTAGAACATTCAGTTTTGGAGCAACTTTAAAACTATAATTATTATGAAGACAAATACAATTTTTACTATAAAAACATTCGCGATATTTTCTTTTATATGGCTTTTTGCAAGCTGTACCAATCTTGACGAAGTTGTTTTGGATGAGGTTTTAGGAGAAGATGCTTCCAATCCGGCTGGAGCTCTTGCAGCAGCTTATGACCGTTTGGGAGACGGAACTTTTGTAGATCATGGAGGAGTTTTCTCTTTACAGGAATATACTACAGACGAAGCTATTTTGCCAACTCGAGGAAGTGACTGGGGAGATGGTGGAAAATGGAGAGACATGCACGAGTTTACATGGAAGTCGGATAATGCGATTGTAGTGGATAACTGGAATAAATTGACAAACGGAATTACGCGTTCGTTAACCGCAATTCAGTCGGTTGAAGAAAGTTCAATTCCGGAGAAGAAATTATTTTTAGCGGAAGCGAAAGCACTTTTAGCGTATTATTTATATACAACTTTGGATTTATACGGACAAGCGCCATATAGAGATCCGATGAATCCAAATGCGCCATTGCAGATTTTAAAAGCCGATACGCAAATTGATCAATTAATTAAAGATGTTGAAGCTTTGATTCCAGATTTAGCAGAGATGGGAACACAGCAAACACACCACGGAAGATTTACAAAAGAAGCGGCTTATGGATTCTTGGCAACGATGTACTTGAACCGTGCTGTTTTTAAAGATCGTTTGAATGCTACATCAAACTTTAATTTTACTGAAGCTGCAGCAACTGGCACAGGATCAGATATGGATCGTGTAATTTATTATACTTCATTGCTTATTAATTCTGGAAAATATTCTTTAGAAAGTGATTATTTCAAGAATTTCGCAAGAGATAATGACAAAGGGAAAGAATTGATTTTTGCTATTTCTCAGAAAATAGATTACATCAGAAATGGTTCAAACAGTTTTGCTTACGTGTGTGTAGAACGTAACCAGAGAGCTTCTGCAGCAAATAGAGGAACAAATGCAGCTTGTACAACTCCTGAGTTTTTTGCAACATGGGATGGAAATCATGACGACCCGAGATTCCAGCAGAAATACCAGTACGGAGACGGAACTTGGTTTATGAACGACGGAACTGACGTAAGCGTTCCAGCTACAGATATTGTACCGAAAAGTGCTAATTTGCCTTGGTTCCACTTTAACAGAGGAATTCAGTACGGACCACAATACGGACCAATATTATTGTCTTCTGGTTCACTAGAAATGGTTAACGGACGTATTAAAGTTTCGCCATTAGTTATGGAAAAAAGTACTACAACCAAAATGGATTTTACGCCTTCTTTAACTTTCAAAAATCCAGCTCAGGCTGTTTTTGCTCAAAACGAAATCAATCAGGGAGCTCGTATTTTTAAATATGAGTTTGATCCGGAAGGAGGAAATGGAAACAGTAATGTTGATATTCCGTTATTTCGTTTAGGGGGAATTTATACGATGAGAGCTGAAGCTTATTTCAGAAAAGGAAATACGGCTCAAGCTATGGAAGATTTGAACATTTTACGCACCAGCAGAAAAAGAGAATCTTTATACGGAAGTGTAGCAGGTAAACCTTTAACTTCAATCGATCAAACTGTTTTATATAACGAAATTGGTTTCGAATTATACTGGGAATTGTACAGAAGACCACAAATGATCCGTTTCGGGAAATTTGATCTACCAGGAACAGCAAAACCAGTTTCAGAACCTTACAGAAGAGTATTCCCGATTCCGCAGTCCACAATCGACGTGACTAAAGAATTCAAACAAAATCAAGGATACAACTAAGTTTGTGTGTTAGTTTATTTTTTATTTTTTTTCAAAAAGCCTATTTCGAAAGAGATAGGCTTTTTTTTGGGAGCTTCTAAGCTTCTGAGGTGCTGAGGTTCTAAGTTTTGTAGTGACAAAGAAACAAAGTGACATAGTTGCAAAGGTTCAGTACTGTAGAGATGCACTACAGTGCATCTAACGCTTATAAGCTTCTGAGGTGCTGAGTTTTGAAGTGGCAAAGAAACAAAGTGACATAGTTGCAAAGGTTCAGTACTGTAGAGATGCACTGCAGTGCATCTAACGCTTCTAAGCTTCTGAGGTGCTGAGCTTCTAAGATGCAGAGTTTCAAAGTGACAAAGAGACAAAGTTTAGGAATGTAGAGATGCACTGCAGTGCATCTAACGCAAAGTATATCCAATTTGATTTTCCTTTGTTTTAATAAAAATGTTAGACGCACTGCAGTGCGTCTCTACAGAAAACCTTTGTGGAAAATTGCATAGAAATGTAGAGATGCACTGCAGTGCATCTAACGCAAAGGATATCTGTTTTGATTTTCCTTTGTTTTGATAAAAACGTTAAACGCACTACAGTGCGTCTCTACAGAAAACCTTTGTGGATAAATTTGACACAGAAATATACAGATACACAAAGTATCCGCAATCAAAATAAACCTTTGCAACTATGTCACTTTGAGACTTTGTCCCTTACTAAAGAACCTTAAAAAAATATAATAAACGATTAGTTAAATGTAATTTTTATCTGACTGATAATGAGTATATTTGAGTAGATATTGAACATTCTGAAAATGTTTAAAACAAAACTTCATTAAATAACTCAAAATGTGTAAAAATCATGATACATCAAATCGATACGACAGATAATATTGTTGCCTTTAGAGCATTGGCAGAAGTAACAAAAGAAGATTTTTTGACTACTGTAACTCCAGCGGTTGAGCATTTGGTAAAACAAATCAATGAAATTAATTTTTTACTGGTTTTAGACACTGATATTAAAAATTTTACGGCGGGAGCGTGGCTAGAAGACGGACTTTTGGGACTTAAACATTTGGGAAAATGGAACAGAGCTGCAATTGTTACCGATACAGACGAAATTATCTCTTTTACAAACGGATTCAGTTATATTGTTCCAGGTGAGTTTCGTGGTTATAAAAAAATAGATTTTAATAAAGCTTTAAACTGGGTCGAAGGCAATATAAATTGATTTCTTAAAAAAATAAAAAGAGCGCTTATTTAATATTATAAGCGCTCTTTTTTTATGATAGGTATTTTAACCGATTAATGATTGTATTCGATACCGCTGCTAGAAATGGCATCGTTTTTTTCTTTTTTTATTTCGCAGTATTTTTTATAACCTGCTGATGCTAATATTGGTAATGCTAAACCACCTACAACTGCTCCAATTTTTGGATTTCCGGTTTTCTTTAAAATAGCTGCAGCTAAAAGAGCACCAACTCCTGCGCATGCTAATTGCTTTACTGATAGATTTTTATTGTTTAGAGTTTCAGGGGTAATTCCGTGTAATAATGGGTCTATAAAATTCAAATTCTCCATGACGTCAATTTATTTAATTATACTTCTTTTTTAATATTGTTTTCATTTTTAGCGCTATCGCTGTCAGTTTCGCTTTCGATTTTCTCGATTTCGACTTTTTCTTTTTTAATAGCTTGACGTAAAAGAGCAAAAAGGCTCATATATACGTTTGCCATAAAAACCAGAGAAAACCCTGCCAAAATGTAACCTCTCCAGTCATTTAACAAAAGTTTATAATCGCAAAGGATCAGAAAGGCAATGGTAACGTAGTGACTGAAGCAGTATTCACAAGTAAGAAGGTAAAAGAACTTTCTGGATAGTATATATCTGTCATTTTTAGAATGTCTGACACACCATTCATGAGGCTCTCTAAAAATTTCTTCGTGTGTTACAGTCCAGCTGATACAGGCAATCGGAATTGCGAGTAAAAAGAGCCAGACAATCTGAGCAGCTAAAGTCATAACTAATTAATGCTTTACAATTTACGATTATTTTGCTTATTCTCTAGGATGATTTTCTGGATAATGTTCTGCGTCAAAATCATTTAAATTCTCAGGCGCATCATTGTTTTTTTCAACAGTGTCTTCATGATCAGAATTGTACTGATCTTTCAAATCCTCTTCCGTATCATCATTTGTAATGGCGTCATCTTCATTAACAACCCGTTCTTCATTCGGAATGTTTTCTGATCGGATATTCGTGTTTGGTTCAAAATCTCCCTTAGGATGCGAAGGATCTTCAATAAACTCTTCTTGATATTGATACGGATCTTCGTCACGAGCATAATTATCATTATCAACTAATGTATTTTGTTCGTAATAATCAGGATCGCTTTCGCCAAATTCACGATTCTCGTCTTTCTTCAAAACTTGTTTAAACTCATCTTCATTAGAATAAGTTCCGTCTACAAGCGTATTTTGGTCGATATAATCAGGATCAAATTGACCATAATCATGGTTGTGCTGCTTTTCCATAATAGTGTTTTTTTGATTTGTTATTTTCTAATTTAATTTCTTCTAATTATTTGGCTTTTATAAATCTAATGGCATGTACTATTGCTTCACTAA
The DNA here is from genome assembly GCF_057799715.1 of Flavobacterium sp. 38. NCBI lineage: Bacteria > Pseudomonadati > Bacteroidota > Flavobacteriia > Flavobacteriales > Flavobacteriaceae > Flavobacterium > Flavobacterium sp. 38. Next base: position 63,040 of record NZ_JBYNWZ010000007.1, read on the forward strand.
AAAGCTATTTTTACAAATTTAGCACGTAAATAGAAGGGAGGTCTTATAAAAAATTAAATTATAATTGCATAATTAACAGTTACTTATAATGTAAATAATGTAAGAAATTATGTAAGTTTATAATGAGGTTACACTTATACATTTGGTATGAAATAATTGTGTAATTAAATTTAATCGATATGGCGTCAGAGAAGGTCACCGCTTGCTGTAAGGCTTTAATTGAAAAAAACAAGACAATAGCATTTGCAGAAAGTGCTTCAGCAGGAAAAATGTGCTATGAATTTTCTACCGTAATAAACTCAGGAAGAATTCTCATAGGAGGGATAGTTTGTTATCACACTTCTATGAAAGAAGATTTATTGCACATTCCGTGGGGAACAATTGAACAGTACAGTGCCGAATCTGCAGAAGTGACGAAGCTAATGGCACAGAATTTTTATCGCTATATCAATTCAGACATTTGTGTTGCACTAACAGGTTTAACAACGCCAGGAGGAAGTGAAAGCGAATCAAAACCTGTCGGGACAATTTTTATACATCTAATTTTAGGAGAAAAGCAAATTGGCAAACGTTTCGAATTTAAAGGAACTCCGGAAAGTATTATCGATCAGGCAATAGATGTTATAGCCGATTTAATTTTGAAAGAGATTTAGATATAAAATTTGAAAGAGATTTAGATATAAAACATAAAAAGCAAAAGCCGTAATGAAATTCAACTTTACGGCTTTTGTTATTTACACTCAAAATTTATTTTTTACTATAAAGAGAACCGTTTTTGATGGTCTTTTTATCCAACAAACCTTGCTGATGTAATCTCTCTAAAATAGCTTTAGCTTCAGAAGTTGATTTTTCTAAAATGACAGCATACTCTTTAGGAGCCAATGTTGGATAGACCTCGAACAAATCCATCGGATTCTCATTTTTAATACTTTTCTTCTTTGCTTCAGGAAACAATGCCAATAGCGTATTTTCGTACCAAGAATAAGGTTTAGAACCATAAACCATCAGTTGGCTATTGGTAGCATCTGCAAAAAATAGTGTTGGAAAACCTCTTACTCCAAGACTTTTGCCTAAATTTAAATCTTGATGAAAAAGTTCTTCGGCATCATCATAATCAGCTTTTAGCTTTTTTATATTTAAATCTGCGATTTTGGCAGCTTCAGCAATGTTTTCCCATTTTGCGATATTTTTTTTATCCAAATAAAGCTTTTCGCGAAGAATACGCATAAAAGAAACCGCTTTCTCCTTACTCTGCATTTGCGCTGCTTTCATGGCAATGCAAGAAGGATAAGAAGAATCTAGCGGATCTTCGATCCAAACATTTCCGTCAATTGGCATTTCGTAATGCAGACTAGCTTCGTCCCAATGATGCGCAACATCAGAAGGTTTACTAATTCCGCCACTGTTGTAACTCCAATCGGGTAATAATCCGCCCATTCGGTAATCAATCTCAAAATAGTCGCCGTATTCTAGTTTTAATTTTCGAAGCTGAGGTTCAATTCCCCAGCAAGAAGAGCAAATAGGATCGGTGTAATAAATTATTTTAACGGGTTTATTTTCTGTAGAAATAGCTGTTTTTCCATTCGATTGTTCGCCAACAGGCATTTCACACATTCCGCTTACAGGATCACATAATAGCGGATTTGTTTTGTCTTCACTCATTTTAGAATTCGTTTGCGACTGGCAGCTCGCACTGCAAATCAAGATTAATAAAAGCGACAGTATTTTCATGTTTTTATTGTACTCTCGGGTTTTCTGAATTTATTGTAAAGTTGAGGTGAATATCATTGCGAGTCAATTAGTCAAAAAAAGATGACTATTATTAGAAGTTTAATATTATTTTAAGTAGTTTTAATCTTACAAAATAATATATTTGTCATCGATAATAATTAAGATCAAAATCCCGCAGGGATTAGCAAAAAATGTTCCGCTAGGAACATCTCATCGGTAGAAAAATTAAAATGATAATTATGGCAAACACATACACGCAGGTGCATATACAATTTGTTTTCGCAGTAAAATACAGAAAAGCATTAATAGCAAAAGAATGGAAAGATAAATTGCATCAGTACATAACAGGAATAATCCAATCCAATCAGCACAAAATGTTATGCATAAACAGTATGCCAGATCATATTCATATTTTTATAGGAATGCGTCCAACACAATCTATGTCGTCTTTGATCCAAAACGTAAAAACAGAAAGCTCTAAATGGATTAAGGAACAAAAATTATGTTCAGATTTTGCTTGGCAAGAAGGCTACGGAGCTTTTTCGTATTCAAAAAGTCATGTTTCAAATGTAATTCGTTACATAGAAAAGCAAGAGCAACATCATAGCAAAAAAGCATTTTTGGAAGAATATCTCGAAATGCTGAAGGCATTTGAAGTAGAATATGATCCGAGGTATATTTTTATAGAGCCAATATTGTGATGTTCATACGTCCCTACGGGACGTATACTCAGTTAGACTTGTTACCGACGAGATGTTCCTAGCAGAACATAGCTAATTGAGCACATTCTAGAACTTACCGACGAGATGTTCCTAGCGGAACATTAACCAATTGTGCATATGATGGTTGTTACCGATGAGATGTTCCTAGCGGAACATAGCTAATTGAGCACATTCTAGAACTTACCGACGAGATGTTCCTAGCGGAACATAGCTAATTGAGCACATTCTAGAACTTACCGACGAGATGTTCCTAGCGGAACATAGCTAATTGAACACATTCTAGCACTTACCGATGAGATGTTCCTAGCGGAACATTAACCAATTTAGCATATGATGGTTGTTACCGATGAGATGTTCCTAGCGGAACATAGCTAATTGAGCACATTCTAGAACTTACCGATGAGATGTTCCTAACGAAACATAGCTAATTGAGCACATACTAGAACTTACCGACGAGATGTTCCTAGCAGAACATAGCTAATTGAACACATTCTAGAACTTTACCGATGAGATGTTCCTATCGGAATAAAACCAATTTCGCATACGATGGTCGTTACCGATGAAATGTTCCTAGCGGAACATGCAACTATATGTATTTGATGTTCCGCTAGGAACATCTAATTCAAGTTCGATTAAGAATGTTCCGTTAGGAGCATATTGTTGGTAGTTCCATAACGCGTTTGCTTAAAGAATGTTCCGCTAGGAACATCTTGTCGGTAGCTCATAGAATGTTCGATTGGTTTTGTTCCGCTAGGAACATCTCATTGGTAACATAATGCGTTCCCATGATTATAATGTTCCGCTAGGAACATTTCGTCGGTACCTTAGAGGCTTAGTAGCTTGCAATTAAACTTTCATTAACAAAATCTAATTAAGCATTAGTTTATATTTGTAGGAAACAAATTAATTTTTAAGATCGAAAGTCTATGAAAAATAAACTTTTAAAAATCTCTTTCTTTCTATTTTTACTTTTTTCTATAAAAGGATACAACCAGAATGTGAAGCTTTTAACTATAAATCAGCTGAATGAAAGAATCAAGAACGGAAAAGACAGCACTTATGTAGTGAATTTTTGGGCGACATGGTGCGCGCCGTGTATCAAAGAACTGCCTCATTTTGAAAAACTAAGCGCTGAGCATAAATCAGAAAAACTGGCTGTTTTGTTGGTGAGTTTAGATTTTAAATCGAAATTAGCTTCTAATGTGGTTCCGTTTGTGAAAAGGAAAAATTTGAAGAATGAAGTTTTTCTGTTAAACGAAAGCAGTCCGCAGGAGTTTATTGACAGAATAGACCCAAGCTGGTCAGGAAGTATTCCGGCAACGCTTTTCATCAAAAATGACAAAAGAAAATTTGTCGAAAGCGAATTTACGTACGAACAATTATTAACTGAATATAAAAAACTTTAAACCATTATGAAGAAAATAATCTTATTACTAGCATTGGCATTTTCTGCTTTTCTATCTCATGCACAAAATGCTGTAACTCTTAAAGCAGGCGACGCGGCTCCAGATTTCAAACTGAAAAATGTAGACAACAAAGACGTTTCTTTCGGAACTTTTAAAGATGCAAAAGGATATATCGTAGTTTTTACCTGCAATACTTGTCCGTATGCAATTGGATACGAGCAGAGAATTATCGATTTAGATAAAAAATTCAAACCGCAAGGATATCCAGTTATTGCTATAAATCCAAACGATCCAGAAGCTTCTACGGCAGATACATTCGTAAAAATGCAGGATTTGGCAAAAGAGAAAAAATATTCTTTCCCTTATTTATTTGATCCAGGACAAAAAATTACAGACGAATATGGTGCAAAACGCACGCCTCATATTTTCATTGTTTCTAAAACTGCAAAAGGAAATGTGGTAGAATATGTTGGAGCAATTGATAATGATCCAGAAGGAAATAATCCTCAAAAAATCAAATATGCAGAAGATGTGATTGCGTCTTTAAAAAGCGGTCAGAAACCAGCTGTAACACAAACTAAAGAAATTGGTTGTACGGTAAAAAGAAAAGCAAAAGCGTAATTTTTTTTTAACCGCAAAGAACGCAAGGTTTTAATTTAAAAGATTTTGTAAACGCAAAGTTCGCAAAGCTACATAGATATAGCTTTGCGAACTTTGCGTTTGTATTAGATTTAGTATATAAAAAACCTTTGCGCCCTTTGCGGTTAAATAAACACTTCAGTACCAAAACATAAACGCCCCATAATTGGGGCGTTTTTTGGCATGTATTATGAACAAGTTTGCTTTTTTCTATTTTTTATCAATTTTATAAAGTCTTCCTTGATCGGTAACGGCGTATAATGCTTCATCTTTTCCTTGAGTAATATCTCTAAATCTTTGTCCTTCGCTGGCCAATAATCTTTCTTCGCCAGCCACTTTATTGTCTTTAAAAGCCAAACGAACAATGTGCGTAGCGCTTAACGAACCAATAAATAAATTGTTTTGCCATTCTGGAACTCGTTTTCCTGCATAGAAGGTCATACCGCTTGGTGATACAACTGGATCCCAATAATATACAGGCTGTTCCAAACCTTCTTTCTGTGTAATTCCATCTCCAATTTTCGTACCACTGTATTCAATTCCGTACGTAATTGTTGGCCAACCATAATTTTTTCCTGGATTAATTCGGTTAATTTCGTCACCGCCTCTAGGGCCATGTTCGCTTTCCCATAATTCACCCGTTGTTGGATGTATAGCCAATCCCTGAGGGTTTCTATGTCCCATAGTATAAAGTTCTGATAGAGCCCCTGTAGCAGTAAAAGCCGGGTTTCCAGAAGCAGCTTGTCCATTTGTCGTAATACGGACAATTTTACCCAGACTGCTAGTGGCTGATTGTGCTAACGGACGAGCATCTATATCAGATCTTTCGCCAATGCTTACCAATAAATTTCCAGTTTTGTCAAACAAAATACGGCTTCCGTAATGTTTCGCGCTTGGGTGAGGCGTATTCGAACGATAAATAACCGTTGCATTTTCAATCGCAGTATAGTTGTCTGAAATTCTGCCTTTCGCTACAGCGGTAATATTTCCGCCTGCTACAATTTCAGAAAACGTCCAATAAATCATTCGGTTAGTGGCAAATGCAGGATCTAAACAAATTCCTAATAAGCCACCTTGCTCAGCAGGATTAACAGCAGGAACACCAGTTAAGGCATTGCTAATAACACCTTCTTGGGTAACGATTTTAATTTTACCTGCTTTTTCAGTTACTAAAAGACGTCCGTCAGGAAGATAGGCAACTCCCCAAGGAGCGCTTAAACCGTTGGTGATAATTTTAGATTCGATTTCAGTTGTAGTCTGAATGCTTCCTGCGCGTGTTTGTCCGGAAAATGCGGGCTGATAACTTGTGTTAGGCGTACCTGTTTCTACGGGAGGTCCAGTTGGTCCTGGATCGGTATCTCCATCAACGTTATCATTGTTAGAACAGCTGCCTAAAGCCAAAATTCCGGCAAGAAGAAAAATACTTTTTTGAATTATCATAATGCTTTCATTTTAATGGTTAATAAAATAATTTTTGCATTATCGAACATTTCCAAAGAGAAGTGGAGATTCGTTAATTATGAAATGGTCAGTTTCGAACGAGGTTCTCCGTTTTATTTTCAATTAAGAATGCCTAAATGCTTTTCAAAAGCAAAAGAATTTCAACTAGAAATTAAACTTCTTTTAAGGAAAGCATTTAGTGGGACATGCCTAATTGAAACGGATAATTGTTTTAAAATATTGCCAGTAAGAATTGTATTATGTTTTTCTTAGCAGAAATTTAACATTTTAAATCTGAAGGGAAATAAGGTTGAAGTCTTATTTTTAAAGGAGATTTTAAAGACTTTTTAATTTTTTCATAAAGACAGGAAAAACTTCATTCAGTTCTTCAAAAAGTGGATTTTTGCGATTTTTTAATTTGATTTCACTAAATAATTTTAGCCCTAAAGCAAATTGAACAGCTTCAGAATCGTCTTTAAATATATTTTTAGATTTAATTCTTTCAATGATTCCGAAGATTTCGTCGTGATTATCAAATTCAATTCCGAGTTCTTTTGCTGGTTCGGTTTCACCATTTGCATATTCCTTAAGGCTTAAAGTAAGGTAATATTTGTTTGATCTTTTTTCCATGATTATTGTAATTCTAATTTTATTTCAACCACTTATCGACCATAGTTTTGAAGGCTTCTTTATATTGTTCGCCGACTGTGATTTCTATTTTATCGATAAAGATGGAGTTTTTACTGATGGCGCTTATTTTGTCTAGCGAAACTATAAACGAACGATGAACACGCATAAATTTTGAAGAAGGGAGTTTTTCTTCTAATGCCTTTAGAGAAATCAAAGACATTAAGGCTTTTTGCGAATCTTCGAGATGTACTTTTACATAATCTTTCAGACTTTCGATATACGTAATATCTTTTAAAGAAATTCTAACCCATTGGTACTCGACTTTCAAAAAGATAAATTCGTCGTCTGCGGCAATTGGAGTAAAGTTATTGCTGGCTTCTTCAGACAATTGTAAAACTTTGCTTGAAGCACGAAGAAATTCTTCGTAACTGAAAGGTTTTAGAAGATAATCGACAGCATTTACACGATAGCCTTCAATTGCATAATGATTATAAGCTGTTGTAAAAACGATTTTGGGCAGCGGTCCGGCTTGATCTTGTAAAAGTCTTGCTAATTCCATTCCGCTTAAATTGGGCATATTGATATCTAAGAAAACCAAATCAGGTTTAGTTTCCCGAATAATTCCCATTGCATCTACAGCATTGTCGCAAGTAGTTATTAACTCCAAAAATGGAGTCTGGTGAATAAACGTTTCTACCAGTTTCAAAGCCAATGGTTCATCATCTACTGCTATACATTTTAATACCGTCATTGCTCTAGATTTATTTTCAATTTAATTTTATATGTTCCGTGATCGGTAACTCCAAAAGAAATGAAATGCTGATTTGGATAAATCAATTGCAGTCTTCTTTTGGTGTTTGTTAAACCAATTCCACCTTCATCTGAAGTTGTTGTTTTTTCAAAAAAAGTGTTTTCTACTTCAAATTCCAGATTGCTTTCATTTTGCGTAAGCTTAATGTAAATCTCGCTTTTATCTGTGGCGTGAATACCATGTTTAAAAGCATTTTCTACTAAAGGTAGTAATAACATTGGAACAATAGGGTAATCGTGTATTTTTTCAGGTATATCTGTTGTAATGGTAAGTTTGCTATTGGCACGAAGTTTCATTAAAGCAATAAAATCACGCATAAATTCGGCTTCTTTCAGCAACGTTGTTTTTTCTTCCGTACTATAAAGCAAATAGCGCATCATACGGCTTAAAGTATGCAATGCATTTCGAGAATCTTCAATATCGGTATAAGTTAAAGAATAAATGCTATTCAATGAATTAAAGAAAAAATGTGGATTGATCTGTGCTTTTAACATGGCCAGTTCTGCCATTGTTTTGTCCTGCTCTAATTTTTGTTTGTGCTGCGCCGCTTTCTGCCAATGCGTTAACATGGCCCAACTGGTGCTTATTCCTAAAACCAATAAAGTAAGCGTAAAAACGTAATTATCGAAATACGGATTTTTGTATTTCTTAAATCCGATAGCCCTACTAATTTGCTCGTGTAGATCGGTTTGCGAGGTATAAAAATAAGCAATTAACTGCATGGCAATAATTGCCGCAAACGCCCAAAGCAAGAAAGGCGAAGTATTGTCTTTAATAATGGTTTTTGGAACTACGATTTTTGCGGTAGAATAAAATAGATTGATTAGTAAAAACAATATAATACTTTGCCAAAGCCAGAATGCCTGCGGAAGCACGACATTCCAAGTCAGCGGAATATAAAATAGCATAAGATACCCTAACAAAAACCAGCCAAGTATGTGAAGTCCAGTAAATAAGTAAGGTCTGAAAATGTTTGGTGTCATTAGAATTCGTAATTTAGAGACAATATTACATTTTATTTGAACATGAAAATTTAGCAATCGCCAAAACCCGATTTAGAGTCTCTAAAAAGCAATTTAGAGCCGATGGGATAAAAATTAAACAGTTGTTTAATATTTTAAAAAAATCCATCGGCTGTCATCCGACCTTTATCGATTGTCTGTCGCTCTTCGTCTATTTGAAAATTTTTGTGTGTTATAATTTGTTTCTTTTGCTAGGATATAATCGATAATTACACATTTTTGACAATGAATAAGCAATCATTTTTAAGCATTCTTGCAGCTTCACTTATTATCGCTTCATGCGGTAAAAATGATAAATCGGCACAGGCCGGAGGAGCACCGCAGATTAAAGAATATAAGACTGTAACCTTACAGCCAAAATCGGCTACTTTAAACAGCGATTTTCCAGCTAGTATACAAGGACAGCAAAATATAGAAATCCGTCCAAGAGTTGAAGGCTACATCGATAAGATTTTTGTTGATGAAGGTGCGGTTGTAAAAGCAGGACAGCCCTTATTTAAAATCAGTGCTCCAGAATATGAGCAGGAAGTTCGTACAGCCACAGCAAGCATTAAAAGTGCTCAGGCAGATGTAAGTTCGGCAAAATTGGCTGTAAATAAAGTGAAGCCATTGGTTGAAAAAGGAATTATCAGTAAATACGATTTAGAATCGGCTCAGTATACGTATGAGTCGGCTTTGGCTTCTTTGGCTCAGGCAAATGCAGCTTTAGTAAATGCTAAAGTTAATTTAGGCTATACAACCGTTACAAGTCCTGTAAATGGAGTTGTAGGTTCAATTCCGTTTCGTTTAGGAAGTTTGGTCAGTTCAAATACGGCCGATCCGCTAACAACCGTTTCTAGTATTGGAAATGTGTACGCCTACTTCGCTATAAACGAAAAAATGCTGTTGAATTTTACACAAAACAATACAACGGGCGCTTCTTTAGCTCAGAAAATTAAAAACATGCCAGCAGTTTCTTTATTGCTTTCAGATGGATCAATTTACGATCAGAAAGGGCGTATTGAAACGGTAAACGGATTAATTAATACAGAAACGGGTACTGTAAATGTAAGAGCGCGTTTTCCAAATCCAAAAGGAATTATCAGAAGTGGAAGCAGCACAACAGTTAGAATTCCGAATGAAGTTAAAAATTCAATTATAGTTCCACAAAGCGCAACATTTGAATTACAGGATAAGATTTTTGCTGTAGTTGTTGGTAAAGACGGAAAAACTAAAAATGCCAATATCACAGTATTAGACAATTCTGCAGGCAATTATTATGTAGTAACAAGCGGATTAAATCCTGGCGATCAGATTGTATTAGAAGGAGTAGCCTCTTTAAAAGAAGGAACTGAAATAAAAGCCCAAAATCAAAGCCCAGAAACAGTTTACGCCGATTTAAAATAAAAAAAATGTTTAAAAAATTTATACAAAGACCCGTACTCTCAACGGTAATATCTGTTATTATCGTTATTTTAGGTGTTTTAGGCCTAATTGAGTTGCCGATATCGCAATACCCAGATATTGCGCCTCCAACTGTAAATGTGGCGGCAAGTTATACTGGTGCCAATGCCGACGTGGTACTGAAAAGTATCGTAATTCCGTTGGAAGAGCAAATTAATGGTGTAGAAAACATGACGTACATGACTTCTACAGCAACCAACGACGGAAATGCTTCAATTAAGATTTTCTTTAAAGTAGGAACAAATCCAGATTTAGCAGCGGTAAACGTTCAGAACAGGGTTTCTAGAGCAACAAGTTTGCTGCCAGTAGAGGTAACTCAGGCTGGGGTAACGGTTACGAAAAGTCAGAGTAGTAACTTATTGATTTTCTCTTTATACAGTGATGATAAAGCTTACGACCAGACGTTTCTTCAGAATTATGCAAAAATCAACCTTGTACCGCAAATTCAGCGTGTAGTTGGGGTGGGAGATGTAACCGTTTTTGGTGCCAAAGATTACTCGATGAGAATCTGGCTGAAACCAGACGTGATGCAGCAGTACAAACTGATTCCGAGCGATATTTCGGCTGCTTTGGCAGAACAAAATATCGAAGCGGCGCCAGGTAAATTTGGTGAAAACGGAAATCAGGCTTTTCAATATGTAATTAAATACAAAGGACGTTTAACAACAGCTCAAGAATTTGAAGATATTGTTATCAAATCTGTCGGAAACGGACAAATGCTTCGACTGAAAGATGTTGCAAAAGTTGAGTTAGGATCTTTAAGTTATGCTTCGACTATTAAAACTAACGGTGTAGAATCTGCAGCGATGGCAATTAGCCAGACTCCAGGATCTAATGCGCGTGACGTAATCAACAATTCTAAAAAACTGATTGAAGAAGCAGCAAAGAATTTTCCTAAAGGAGTTAAATACACCACTTTGGTTGACGTTAACGAAAACTTGGATGCTTCTATTGAAAAAGTAATCCATACATTGGTAGAAGCCTTTATTCTGGTTTTTATTGTAGTGTTTATTTTCCTTCAGGATTTTAGATCGACTTTAATTCCGGCGATTGCAGTTCCGGTTGCGATTGTGGGTACGTTTTTCTTCCTGAATTTATTCGGATTTACCATTAACTTATTGACGCTTTTCGCAATGGTACTTGCCATTGGTATTGTGGTCGATGATGCGATTGTGGTCGTGGAGGCCGTTCACGCCAAACTGGATCATGGTTATAAATCGGCTAAAAAAGCGACAATTCATGCCATGGACGAAATTTCGGGAGCGATTATTTCGATTACCTTGGTAATGGCTGCAGTATTTATTCCGGTAACTTTTATTGGAGGATCTACGGGAGTTTTCTACAAACAGTTTGGTATTACACTGGCAGTTGCGATTATACTTTCTGCGGTAAATGCCTTGACTTTGAGTCCAGCTTTGTGTGCGCTTTTATTGAAACCACATGCTGACGATCATAAACATAAAAGCTATTTACAGCGTTTTTATACTTCGTTTAACGTTGCTTTTGATAATGTTACGGCAAGATACAAACGTTCAGTAAGTTTCCTTTCTGTAAAAAAATGGATTGCATTAGCTTCTATCGTTATTGCAGGTATTGCATTAGTTTATATGATGAAAACGACGCCTTCTGCTTTCGTGCCTTCAGAAGATCAGGGGACTGTTTTTGCCAATATTAGTTTGCCACCATCAGCTTCTATGGAACGTTCTGATGTTATTGCAAAAAGAGTGGATAGTATCGCCAAGACCATTCCAGGCGTTAAAAATACGCTTCGTATCGTAGGGCAGAACTTTACTGCGGGTGCGGGTAGTGCCTACAGTATGGTTATTGTAAAATTAAAACCTTGGGACGAACGTGATCTAAGTGTTGACGATGTAATCGGACAGCTTTTTGCGAAGACAAGCGGAATCCGCGAAGCTAATATTTTCTTTATTTCGCCACCGACTATTCAAGGTTTTGGGCAAAGTGGTGGATTCGAATTCCAGTTACAAGATAAAGGAGGTCATACAACGGCTGAATTTTATAAAGTAAATCAGGAATTCTTAGCTAAACTATCTGAACGTCCAGAAATTCAATACGCGACAACGCCATTTAACCCTGGTTTCCCGCAGTATATGATGGATATTAATTTAGCGAAAGCGAAAGATGCAGGAGTTTCGGTAAATTCAATTTTATCTACCATGCAAGGATATTACGGTGGTTTGTATGCTTCAAATTTCAACAAATTTGGAAAGCAATATCGTGTAATGATTCAGGCTTCTCCAGAATTTAGAACCAATACACAAGGATTAAATAAAATCTTTGTTCGAAACAGTGCCGGAAATATGGCGCCAATTACCGAGTTTGTAAAAATGACGAGAGTATTTGGTCCAGAATCGATTTCAAGATTCAACTTGTTTACCTCTATTTCGATTACAGGAGCGCCAAAACCAGGCTTCAGTTCGGGAGATGCTATTAAAGCCATTCAAGAGGTGGCAGCAGAAAATCTTCCTGCAGGCTACGGTTACGAATTTTCTGGATTAACGCGTGAGGAATTAGCATCAGGAAGTGAGACGATTTTCATTTTTATTCTGTGTCTGGTATTCGTTTACTTCTTGTTAAGTGCGCAGTACGAAAGTTATATTCTGCCATTTGCAGTATTATTTTCAATTCCGTTTGGATTGGCTGGAGCGTATTTATTCTCGATTATTTTCAAATTGAACAGTAATATCTATTTGCAGATTTCCTTAATCATGCTTATTGGACTTCTCGCGAAGAACGGTATTTTGATTGTCGAGTTTGCTTTGGATAGAAGAAGAAAAGGTCTTCCGATTGTGCAAGCTGCAATTGACGGAGCTGTGGCACGTTTAAGGCCAATTTTGATGACTTCATTTGCTTTTATTTTAGGATTGGTACCGCTGATGTTTGCTACTGGAGCGGGTGCGGTTGGTAACAGATCGATTGGTACTGGAGCCGTAGGCGGAATGTTAATCGGAACAATTTTAGGGGTTTTCGTAATTCCAGTATTGTTTATCATTTTCCAGACTTTACAGGAAAAAATTAGCGGACCGGCAAAAGACGGTTATGACGATGACGATGATGATGAAGACGAAATTCATTTAATAGAAGCTCACAAAGAGTAAATTTTAATTACAAGAAAGATGACGAATAGTTCAAATAAATATATTTTACTGGTAATAACAGCCGCACTGATTAGTGCGTGCTCTGTTACCAAGAAATACGAACGTCCCACTACTTTAAAAACCGATCAATTGTATCGCGATCAGAATTCTTCAGATTCGACTACGATTGCTGATATGCCTTGGAATACGGTTTTTAAAGATGAAAAACTGAATGCATTAATTCAAAAAGGATTAGATCAAAATCTGAATTTGAAAAATGCGATTGAAAACATTGTTCAGGCGAGAGCTACTTTGCGTCAGAGCAAATTGGCGTATTATCCATCATTGCAATTGGATGCCAATGTAACACACAATAAGCAATCTCAAGCAGGATTAAACTTTCCGGCGGGAATCAATATCAATACTTTAACGACAACTTATAAATTGGGCGTAAGTACTTCTTGGGAAATTGATGTTTGGGGAAAACTAAGCAGTTCTAAAAGAGCAGCTTTAGCTACATATCTTGCAACAGATGCTGCAAAACAAGCCGTTCAAACGCAATTGATTGCAGATATTGCTAATAATTATTTCTTGCTTTTGTCTTATGATAAACAGCTAGAAATTACGCAAGAAACTTTAAAAACCCGTATTGAAAACGTGGAAACAATTAAAGCCTTAAAAGAAGGTGCAATTGTTACAGGTGCAGCAGTAGTGCAAAGTGAGGCCAACCAGCATGCAGCGGAAGTTTTGATTCCAGATTTGAAACAAAATATTCGTGAGACAGAAAACGCTTTAAACATTTTGTTAGGACAAGCTCCAGGACCAATTGATAGAGGAGTTTTAGGCACACAGATTATTCCAGAGCAAATTTCTATCGGTATGCCTGCTCAATTGCTAAATAATCGTCCAGATGTCCGTCAAGCGGAATTTAACTTCAGAGTTGCTTTCGAATCAACAAATTTAGCGAAGACCTATTTCTACCCAAGTTTGACACTTACAGCAAGCACAGGATTCTCAAATTTAGAATTGAATGATTTCTTTAGCCATTCGATTTTTTATTCGATTATTGGAGGATTAACACAGCCTATATTCAATAACGGATTAAACAAAATGAGATTGACAACGGCGCAGTCGCAACAATTGCAAGCATACAATAATTTCCAGCAAAGTCTTTTAGTGGCGGGTCAGGAAGTTTCAAATGCTTTGTATTCGTACCAAATGGCTGTAGAAAAAGAAGATTCAAGAGCCAAGCAGATTGCAGCTTTGGAAAAAGCAGTAGATTTTACCGAAGAACTTTTAGAATACAGTTCAGCAACTAATTATACAGATGTATTAACATCGCAGCAAAATCTTTTAGCAGCGCAGTTAAGCGGAGTAGCAGATAATCTGCAAAAACTGCAAGCTGTAATCAATTTGTACAGAGCGTTGGGTGGTGGTTGGAAATAATTGTTTATAATGAAAAAACGTCTCAATTTTTGAGACGTTTTTTTGAAAAGTACATCGTTTAAAAAGCACTATCCGTCGATTAGTTTGGTGATTTTGTATAATGATTACTTGAACAGCAGCTTTTTGGCATTACTTTCGATTAGTATCTACTAAGATTAACAATTAAATTCTAAAGACATGAAAAAGTTAGTATTCGCCTCAGTGCTTTTTATGAGTGTATTTTTTGCTCAAGCGCAAGTATCAGTAAATGTAAATATTGGTACTCCTCCAAATTGGGGACCGCAAGGTTACGACAACAGCCGTTATTATTACCTGCCGGATATCGATGTATATTATGATGTAAATCAGAGCGTATTTATTTACGATAACAGCGGAAAATGGATTCGCGAAAAAAGACTTCCGTCAAGATACAGAAATTATGATTTGTACTCTGGCTACAAAGTAGTTTTGACCGATTACAGAGGAGATTCTCCTTATAGTTACCATACAAAACACAGAGCCAATTATCCGAAAGGCTATGTAGGGAAACCTCAAAAAAACAGAGGAGAAAAACCAGTAAAAAGCAATAACGGAAATCACAACGGAAACAAAAAAGGAAATAACTCCAAACAACAGTCAGACAAGAACCACGATCACGGTAACGGCAAACACCGTTAATTTTAAACATGACTAAAGAAAGACGCCTCCAATTTGGAGGCGTTTTTTATTGTGTTTTTTGCCACAGATTATTGGGATTAAAAAGATTTTTTTTAGCCACGAATTTCACAAATTTCTCGAATTTTTATTATTGGAAAGAAATATACAATCTATGCTAATTTTTGGCTGAAAAAAATGTAGATGAATTGCCTCCAGCTTTAGCTGGAGGTTAAAAGATTGAGAATGTATGGGCTTTAGCCAAACTTTGAGTTTAGTTTGGCTAAAGCCTTCCTGCTTTATTAAATAAAAACCTCCAGCTAAAGCTGGAGGCAATTGGTATTTTAGAAATAAAATTTGCGCTAATTTGTGTAATTTGTGGTTAGAAAATATTCTTTTTTAAATTCAAGTAAGCTTCAGTTAATGCAGTCTTGGTAAAATAAAAATTTGTGAATTCGTGGCTAAAAAAGTTTGGCTAAAGCCCTTCAAGAAGCTTAAATAAAAACCTCCAGCTTTAGCTGGAGGCAATTAATATTTCGATAAAATAAAAATTCGAGAAATTTGTGTAATTCGTGGCTATAAAAAAGAATCTGTGGCTATAAAAACTATTCCGAAACAGTTTTCACTTTATGTCCAATAGCGCCAAACGAAAGAATAATCAAGAAACAAACCAGTGGAATAATATATCCAGACTGAATATCATCATGATTCATATCAATTAAAGTTCCCATTCCGTACGGAATAATAGCCCCGCCGACAATAGACATTACCAACCAAGAAGAACCCGTTTCTGTATTTGATTTTAAGCCTTTAATTCCTAAAGAAAAGATTGTCGGGAACATAATAGACATAAAAAATCCGATTCCACCAAGAGCGTAAATTACAACGATTCCAGAACCATAGATTGCTACTAGACAAAGTAAAACGCTCATTACACAATAAATAGAAAGAAGAACATAATCCTTTACAAAACGTAAAAAGAAAGTTCCGATAAAACGTCCAGCCATAAAAAGGAAACCATAAATACCTAAATAATATCCAGCCGTTTTTTCGTCTAATCCTGCACCTTGCTGTGCGATACGAATAAAGAAACTCGTAATACAAACCTGCGCACCCACATAGAAAAATTGTGCTACAACTCCCCAGCTCAAATGTCTGAATTTTAAAACAGAGAAAAATCCAGGTTTGATTTCAGCTTCTGTGTGAGTCGCTTTCATAGAAGGCAATTGTACGAAGTAAAATATAATCGCAACCAAAACTAAAATGCTTCCTAAAACAATATAAGGCATTTTTACAGAAGCCGCTTCACCTAATAAATAAGCAGATCTTTCAGCATCTGGCATCGCTGCCATTTGTTCTGGCGTATGATTAGTTCCAGAAAGAATAAATAGCGAACCTACAATAGGAGCAACCATTGCCGCTAAGCCGTTGAAAGAAGCTGCTAAATTCAATCTTTTAGAAGAAGATTCAGCTGGCCCCAAAATCGCCGCATATGGATTAGCACTCGTTTCTAAAATTGTTAATCCGCATCCGATTACGAATAAAGCAAATAAGAACAATTCATAAGTTCGAGTATTAGCAGCAGGAACAAACAAAAAGGCTCCAATAGCAAAAACTAATAATCCAGTAATAATACTGTTTTTGTAACCAAACCTTTTAATAAGCATTCCAGCAGGAATCGCCATAATAAAATAAGCAAAGAAAACCGAAGTATCAATAAGAGTCGATTGGCGGTTATTTAATTCGCACGCTTTTTTCAAGTGCGGAATCAATACAGAGTCAAGATTGTGGGCCATTCCCCACAGAAAAAATAGGCATGTAACTAGAATAAAAGGCAGCAGATATTGTTTTCCGTTTCCACCTTCCGTTGGCACTTCGTGTTGATCGCCAGTTTGGTTTGTAATTTGCATTCGTTTGATAGTTTTTTTAGGTTCAAAGTGACAAAGAGACAAAGGTTCAAAGTGTGGAAACCTAAATTTCTTTGTTGTTTATTTTTTTGCTTTATTTCTTCAAGTTTAAGTGCCAAAAGAATATGTTCAAAGTTGAGAAACCTCTGTCTCTTTGTAACTTTGTTTCTTTGTCACTTCAAGAAAAAGTTTACTTTTTATTGACAAACAAAAGGTGATCGCAGACAAGCACCACTTCACCACGCTGATTTATAATTTCAACATGTTCAGTAACAGCACCCATTTCAGGTTTTTTAGCATCTCCTTTTTCAGAGATTGTAATTTCAGAGTGAATAGTGTCACCAATATGAACTGGCTTTACGAAGCGCATTTTGTCGTAACCTCTTGAAAATGCTTCGGGATTAATTTCAGAAGCGGTCAAACCGATTCCAATGCTGAAAACCATTGTTCCATGTGCAATTCTTTGTCCGAATGGCTGTGTTTTGCACCATTCTTCATCCATGTGGTGCGGAAAGAAATCTCCAGTGTGTCCGGCATGAACCACAAAATCAGTTTCTGTTATTGTTCTTCCGATAGTTATTCGTTTATCGTCGATTGTATAATCTTCGAAAAAAGTTGATTTAAAAAACATAATATTATTTTTTTGTGTTTTTCACCATATAAGTTATATAAGTTTATTTAATCTCAGATTGCGCAAAGCATTCGAAAGCAAATATAAGGCTGCAAAATTTTAATTGCCTTATATAACTTATATGGTTTAAATTTTCGTTTTCACCATATAAGTTCATTTAATCTGCTTTGTCTAAAACTTTTATGAGCTTAAAAAGCATCCAGCTTAAATTACCTTATATAGCTTTTATGGTTTAATTTTTGGTTTCACCATATAAGTTCATTTAATCTGCTTTGTTTAAAACTTTTATGAGCTTAAAAAAGCATTCAGCTTAAATTATCTTATATAACTTATATGGTTTGGAAATATAGTGTTTTAATTACACTTCATCAAAAGAAATTCCGCCGTTTTTACTGCTGATATAACAAGCTTCGACAACTTTCATTGTGCCTAAGACATCTTGAACACTGGCAGATAATACCGAGTCCGAACCTTCTTTGAAACGCATCAGATTGGACATTGCGCCAATGAAAGCTTCAGGAAACCAAGAACCTTCCAGTTTCACTTCCGTCCATTCGTATTCATTTTCATTGTCTTTTTTCGGAAGCGCATATTCAAAAACGTCAGGCAAACCATCAGGGTAGTTCATCAACAAGCCCATTTTAGCTTTGATGGCACCTTTTGTTCCTTCCCATTTAATATAGCTTTCTTCGTGTTTTGGCCCAAAATGATGATCGTGATTCGTATTGATTACAACATGTTTATCTTCTCCATAATCCAAAATAATAGTCGATCGGCTTGAAGATAATTTTTTCAATGGATGTTTAGCTGTTTTTGCATAAACACCTTTCGGATTTCCTAAGAAAGAACGAATACAATCGATATAATGCACAGAGTGAAAAAGAATTTCCAATCTTGGATGCTCTTTAATTAAAGGGAATAATTCCCAAGGCGTATTTACGGTTACTTTAAATTCGAAATCATAAAGTTCACCAATTATTCCTTCATTAATCAAATATCTTGCAGCGCTTACAAAAGATGAAAAACGAAGCTGAAAGTTAATCGCAGCAACCAAATTTTTTCTTTCGCATACTTCTACAATTTCGCGTGCCTGAGCCAGATCATTTCCCATTGGTTTCTGAATCAGAACCGCAGCGCCGTCTGGCAATTGCTCTAAAATTTCGATATATTGATCGGGCAGAACCGTAATATCGTAAACTGCGTTTGAAGGCGCATTTTTAACTGCTTCGGCAACATTTTCAAAAACATGATCAATTTTAAATTGTTTCTGTAAATCGTATGCTTTAGAAATCGTTCTATTCGTAATACCAAAAACTTTAAAACCAGCCATTTCATAAGCCGGAAGATGCGCATCTTTTACAATACCACTCGCTCCAATAATGATAATCGGCTGTTCTGTTTCGGGCAGTAAAGGTTTATAGGGAATATTCATTTTGTAAATATTTTTATGTTAGTTTCGACTTTGTCAAAGTTTTAAACTTTGACAAAGTTTTCTATTCTATTTTTTGAATATTAATTTGTGTTTCTTCTAATAATTGTGCCGACGGAATATCACTATTGATCGCTTTTAAAACCATATGATCGATAAATTCGCAAACCTTTGGCCAAATTGGTGTCTGTGGTAAAGTCAAAGCATTTTCGTGAAGCATTTCCAGTTTATGATAAAACGGAATTAAAGTATTAATTTCCTCGTCTTTCCAAGTTGATTTTCTACAACCGATTCCGCCTTCAGTAGTCAATAATTTATCGCTTTCAGCAGTTGTTGCAAATCGTAAAAAGTCATAAGCCAGTTTTTTGTGTTTGCTTCCTGTACCAATAGTATATAACCAATATACATTTAGTGAAGCCGTTTTATGACCAGGATCGGACGGGAGGGAAGTAATATCAATTTTTCCTTTTACTTTCGATTCTTCAATCACTTCTGTCATCGAAGCAAATCCAAACCAGTTGATCGCCATTGTCGCTTGCCCTTCGGCGAAAGCCAAACCTGCTTCAACAGAACCAAAATCTTTTGATTTCGGATGGACAGCATTTGCGTCATTCACAATTTTTCGATAAAAATCTAAAGCTTCAATTGCTGCTTGACTATTAATTGAAATCTGGTTTTTATTATTGATTAAAGAACCTCCGCGCGTCCATAACTGCAGACAGAAGTCAAAAACCATATTATGTCCGTCTGGATAATTGGCAAAAATACAGCCGTAAAGATTTTCTTCTGGTCGATTAAAGAAAGTTGCAATTTCTTGAAATTCCTTCCAAGTTTTTGGCGTCGAAAGTTCGTAACCAAACTGCTTTTTAAAATTCTCTTTTTCCGTTTCGTTTTCGAATAAATCTTTTCTGTAAATCAGACATTCTGGCCCATCATGAAATGGAAGTCCGTACGTTCCATTATCAATTTTTTGTAAATGCAAAAGCGATTTGTGCCAGCCGTGCGGATAATTTTCAGGCGGATTTTGGGAAATAAAGGAATATAAATCTAGAACAGCTTTTTCATGTACAGCATCAAAAATCCAATCGGTATTAAGGTGTGCAATATCCCATTTTCCTTCTTTTAAACCCTTTTTTGTGATTGTAGTTTCATATAAATCATGAAGCTCCATCGGAATCATTTCGGCTTCAATTTTTATATTGTTTTGAAGGCAAAACGCATCCCAAAGCTTTTGAAGTGTACTTTCGAAAGGATCGAATTTTCGAACGGCGATTCTAATTTTTTCCATCAGCAGTCTATAAATTCTTTAATAATTCGTTCGTTGTCCTGACCTAGTTTCGGCGAACCTTTTCCAGAAGTCAGATATTCGCCGTCAATTTTTATCGGACAGCGTGTAGTTTTATACGTATAACCGTCAAGCATTTCTACTTGTTGAGTGAAATTCAGAACTTTAAATCCGTCCTCTGCAAAAAGCTGCTGATAGTTTAAAACTCCCGCACACCAAATGTCTGCAGGTTCTAAAATATCCAGCCAAAATTGTGTTTCCTGCGTTTGTAAATGATCGGCAAGAATATTTTTGATTTTGTCTCTTAGCGTAAATTTATTCTCTGGGAAAGCCAGTAAAGCATCACATTTTAAAAGTGAAGCCAAAACAGGAATTGAACCCATTGCAAGAGCTAAATAACCGTTTTTAGTTTTGTAAATTCCGTATGGCGCACCCAAATAGGCATGAGCATTATTGGTTTTGGTACGAACAGGCAATTCGCCTCCGTCATTAAAAAATGTCGTAATCGTTTCAAACTGAAAATCAAAAGCCGATTCTAGCATGCTTACCTGAACTTGCGCTCCAATATTGTGAGTTGCTTTTCGGTATAAAGCGGCTAAAATACCTTGTGCCAAATGCGCTCCAGCCAGCATATCTACAATTGACAATCCCATTGGTACAGGACCGTCTTCCTGATTGCCGCTCAGCCAAGTTAAAGCCGTTAAAGACTGCAAAAGCAAATCTTGTCCCGGTAAATCTTTCAAATCTGGATGTTCTCCAAAACCAGAAATCGATCCGTAAATCACATTCGGATTTATGGCTTTCACTTCTTCATAACTTAAGCCAATGCGTTCCATAACGCCCGGTCTGAAATTATGCATGACAACATCAGCTTTGGCTAATAATTTTTTTAATTTTTGAAGTTCCTCAGGCTGCTTAAAATCAATGGCAAACGATTCTTTATTTCTGTTGATCGTATGAAAAACAGACGATTCGCCATTCATAATCAAATCTGAAGTATATAAGGTTCGGCAGATGTCTCCCGTTCCTGGTTTTTCAATTTTTATCACGCGGGCGCCCAAATCGGCAAGACGCAAACTCGCTGACGGCCCCGAAAGAAACTGACTAAAATCTACAATTAAATAATCTTCTAATGGTTTCATTTTTTGTTAACCGTTTTATCTGTTTAATCGTTTTTAATTAACATTTAAAATCTAATTTGATCTGCCTAAATCTTTTAAAATCTGCGTGAAATACTTTTTGCGAATAGATTTTCACGCAGATTTGCACAGATTAAAGTAGATATCGCAGATTTTAATTTCCATTTTGAGTATAATTAAAAAATAATTTTAACTGAATTATTGAATAAAGGCTGCATGTATTGCTACATTATCCTGACCCACTTTTGGCGCTGCTTTTTCGCTAAGTAAAATTTCACCGTCCAACTGAATCGGACTTCTGGTTGTAACCAAAGTTTCACCTTCTGTATTTTTTACAGTTTGTTTCAACTGTAATTCCTCAATAAAAGGCTGATTGTCCAATTCTTCGTAATTGAAAACTTTGCCGCACCAAATGCCTTCTTTCTGTAAAATTTCAATCCAGTAATCAGACGTTTGAGTTTGAATTCTTTCGCTTAAAATCGTTCTAATTTCATCACGTTTTTCAAACCACAAATGTTTATCAGCAAATGGACTTAAATCCAAACCAAGTGTTTTTCCAATAAAAATCAGATCACCCATGGCAAGAGATAAAAAGCCATCCTGCGTTTGGTAAACTCCGTATGGCGCGCTTAAAAAAGCATGCGCGCTTCCTTTAATATCGCCTCTTTCAGGCAATTGACCGCCGTCGTTTAAAAAAGAAGTAATCGCTTCAAACTGAACGTCTAGAATCGATTCTAACAAACTTACTTCGACCAAAACGCCTTTTTTGGTTTTGGCTCTTTTTAAAAGTGCTGCTAAAATTCCTTGTACAAAATGATTTCCGCACATTAAATCGGCAACCGCCAAACCAAACGGAACTGGTCCCTGACTTTTGCGTCCGCTTAGCCAGCTTAAACCCGAAAGTGATTGTAATAATAAATCCTGTCCCGGCTTTTTCGCCCACGGACCTTCATTGCCGTAACCTGTAATCGTTCCGTAAATAATCTGTGGATTAATGGCTAATGTATTTTCGAAATCTAAACCGATTTTTTCCATTACGCCCGGTCTGAAATTATGTGTCATAATATCAGCCTTTTCGATTAGTTTTTTTATTAAAACCAAATCGTCTGGGTTTTTTAAATCGGCTGCAAAAGATTCTTTATTTCTGTTAATCGTATGAAAAAGCAGACTGCTGTCGTCTACAAACAAATCTTTAATGCTCAATTGTCTGCAAGCTTCACCTTTTACTGGACGTTCGATTTTAATCACGCGTGCGCCTAAATCAGCCAATTTTAATCCGGCTGAAGGTCCCGCCAAAAACTGGCAGAATTCCAGAACAATTAGTCCTTCTAAAGGTCTCATATTGTCTGAATTTTTAGAGATTCTGCATAAAGTCCGTTCATTTCTTCTAGAACTTTATCTTCATCTCCACCGTACATTAAATAATTGCGGACAACATCTCCGGCGTGATCTTGAAAATACATATGTCCATAATATCTCGGACGTAAAAACGCGCGCTGTAAAGTTGGCAATGTGTTTTTGAAATAATCGTGAGTTAAGTCATTTAATCGGTCACTTTTCCAAGCTTCCAAATGTCCTGGCTGACCGCCGTTGTCGGTATATAAATTCTGCTGAACTTCAGAAGATCCTGTAAAATCAGCATAACGAATCGCTTCGCCAATATGCTGACTGAAAGATGAAACCGCTAAACCAGTTCCGCCAAGCGAAGAAATCATAGGTTTGTCATTTAAACTCACCAAATCAAAAAAGTGCAATAGATTTTTGCTGTAGCCAACTCTCGAATAATTAGAATATCCGTAGGCAAAAGGGCAGTAAGCGATTTCGTTTGAATTCACCATTGCTTCATAAACTTGAATTGGATTTCTGTTAAAGTTTTTAGGATCAATTAACTGCGCTAATTCTCTAAACATTTGAAGCGCTTTTTTTCCTGTAGTTTCAGAAATAACTTTTTCTTCAGAAAGGAAAGGAGCTTCTCCCAAACTGCAGCAAAACATGTAGAAACTCATCAAAACATCAACTGGAATTCCAGCAAAAGCTACCAAGCCTTTTTTCGCCAAAGCCAATAAATCTTCATAAGTTTTTGGCACTTCTAGATTGTTTTTTTCTAAAATATCTAATCTTGCAGATGCTACAGGAGTTGCAGCATCAATAGGCAATGCCCATAATTTATTGTGAAAAACGTAACTACCGTAAGACTTTCCAACGGTATTGCGTTCTTGATCTTTAATATAATCTGCTGATAAATAATCGGATAACGGAAGAATTGCTTTAGTCTGTGCTCCAAATCCAGTCCAAGGATGGTCGATTACCAATAAATCAAATCTTTTAGCAAGATCTTCAATCGAAGCATCGGCAAATTCTTGTAAACTTCTTTTCTCCCAAGAAATTTCAATTTCTGGATGTAACTCTGTAAAACGCTGCGATGTGGCAACCATTGGAAGCAAACCTCTTGTATGGTTCCAAGTTATGCCTTTTAATTTTATCATTTTATAGGGATTTTGGGTAGTGAATGTTAGTTGGAAATAATAAATGTAAAAAATACAATTACAAAAGTAGAAATAAGATTGAAATGAGCAAGAAATCCCGTGTTTATTAACTATTCTTTTTTGCTGAAAAGGTTATTTAGGCTGTTAATTTTTACAAACCGTATAAAAAATGTTATAAAATTTTGAACGATGACTATTTTAAGAGCAGAAAAATAAAATAGATCGCGGTTATTAATTTAGAAAAAGTATTTTTGTAATTGTATTTTTTACATTTATTATTTTTGATTCCTTTTTTTAGCGAATTTAAAATTGGTAAATGCTGGAAGATTCACGAAAAATAAAGATTGGATGGCTTTCAACCCTCTAAATATATAAACTAACAACTAAAAATATACGATTATGAAATTAATACGTTTTGGAGAAATCGGAAAAGAAAAACCGGGTATTATTATCGGAGAAAAAAGATTTGATGTTTCTTCGATTGTAACCGATTTTAATGAAAGTTTCTTTGAAGAGAATGGGCTGGAAAAATTACAAAAAACATTAGAAAATAATCCGTCTCTGCCAGAAGTAGACGCTTCGGTACGTTTGGGATCGCCTGTTGCAAGGCCTTCAAAAATTATTTGCATTGGATTGAATTATGTGGATCACTGTAAAGAAACCAATGCCCTGATTCCGACCGAACCTATAATCTTTTTTAAATCGACAACTTCTTTGTGCGGTCCAGATGATGATTTGATCATTCCTAAAAACAGTGAAAAAACCGATTGGGAAGTAGAATTGGCTTTTGTAGTAGGAAAAAAAGCAAGTTATGTCGAAGAAGCTGAAGCTTTAGATTATGTTGCGGGTTATGCTTTGTTGAATGATTATAGCGAAAGAGCTTTTCAGTTGGAGCGTGGCGGACAATGGGCAAAAGGAAAAGGAAGCGACACTTTTGCGCCTCTTGGACCATTTTTGGCAACCAAAGATGAAGTTTCCGATGTTGACAATTTGAAAATGTGGCTGACGGTAAATGGTAAAAAATATCAGGATAGCAATACGCTAAATTTAGTTTTCAAAATACCTTATTTGGTGCATTATTTAAGCCAGTTTATGACTTTGCTTCCGGGTGATATTATTAGTACAGGAACGCCTCCGGGAGTTGGTTTAGGAATCAAACCAGATCCAATTTATATTAAAGCTGGAGATGTTATCGAACTTGGAATTGAAGGTTTAGGAACGAGCAAACAGAAAGCTGTTGCTTATAAAAAATAATTATAAACGTCTTAGGTGTAATAAATTTTAACACATAGAAACATAGATTTTTATAGCTGTTTTTTTAGGGAGTTTGAAAAAAGCATGCTTTTAACACATAACCTATGTTTATTAATGCAAAGTGAAACGCCTTGTGCGTAATCAAGAACTATGTTTCTATGTTAAATAAAATTTACAAATTACGCCAAAGGAATTAACTAAAAATCAACAAATGAAATATATTGTTTGCGAAAAACCACAGGAATTTCTACTAAAAGAAACGGCTATTCCAGAACCAAAAGAAGGTGAGGTTTTATTGAAAATTAAAAGAATCGGAATCTGCGGAACTGATATTCACGCTTTTGGCGGAACGCAGCCGTATTTTGAATATCCTAGAATTTTAGGGCACGAATTGGCTGCTGAATATGTAAAAGGAAATGCAGAAGGTTTTAAACCAGGTGATAAAGTCACTTTTATTCCGTATTTTAACTGTGGAAAATGTGTGGCATGCCGTAACGGATTGACAAATTGCTGCGTGAATATCAAAGTTTTTGGAGTACATATTGATGGCGGAATGGCCGAATATGTTTCGATTCCGGAACAATATTTACTGCACGGACAAGGTTTGGATTATGATGAATTGGCATTGGTAGAACCTCTAGCAATTGCAGCGCACGGCGTGAGAAGAGCGGCAGTAAAATCAACCGATACGGTTTTGGTAATGGGAGCAGGACCAATCGGAATTGGTTTGATTCAGTTTGCTAAAATTGCAGGAGCAAAAGTGATCGTAATGGATATCAACGATTATCGTTTGAATTTCTGCAAAACGGAATTAAATGCTGACGAAACTATTAATCCATTAAACGATGATGTTGCTGCGAAATTGGCTGAATTAACAAATGGGGACATGGCAAACGTGGTTATTGATGCGACTGGAAATCAGAAAGTAATGAATAGCGCTTTCAATTATATTTCGCATGGCGGAAGATTTGTTTTGGTTGGACTTCAAAAAGGAGAATTGAGTTTCAGTCATCCTGATTTCCACAAAAGAGAATCGACTTTAATGAGCAGCCGAAATGCAACAATTGAAGATTTTGAATATGTAATGAAATGCCTGAAAGAAGGAAAAATCGATCCGAAAAAATACATCACGCACAGAACAAGTTTTGACGAAATGATTACTGATTTTAAGAATCTTACTGATCCTAAAAACAATGTGATCAAGGCGTTGATTGAGATAGAATAGGGATACAAATAAAGATTTTTGTCCACAGTTTGTCATCCTGACGAAGGAAGGATCTCCACAAGTAGCTCGACAATCTAAATCGACAATCTTTGCGGAGTTCCTTGCGGAGATCCTTCCTTCGTCAGGATGACAAAAATGAGAGGAAAATTAAACACATAGAGACATAGATTTTTTATTTACTAAAGGTAATTGAAAGAAACTAGTTTCTCACACATAGCTATGTGAATTGGGACAAGTGAAACGCCTTTTGACACAATCCAAAACTATGTTTCTATGTGTTTAAAAATTTAAATTTAAAACTAAGAAAGAAATGAATTTAAACTTAAAAGATAAAATAGTTGTCGTTTCTGGTTCGGCTGGAAAAGAAGGCAGTATCGGAGAAACGATCATTAACCGTTTAGCAGACGAAGGCGCGATTCCTGTTTTGGTTGATCGAAATGCTAGAGGTTTCGCTTACGCGGAAAAACTTCAAAATAGAGGTGTTAATTCGTTATTTGTTCAAACCGATGTGACAGATCCTGTTGCAATGGAAAACGCGGTGAAAGTAATTGCTGCAAAATATGGAAGAATTGATGCTATCATTAACAATGTTGGAGTAAACGACGGCGCAGGATTAGATTCAAGCTACGAAGATTTCATGAATTCTTTGAAACTGAATGTGGCAAGTTATTTTCTTTTAGCTAAATATTCGCTTCCATATTTAAAAGAATCAAAAGGAAATATTTTAAATATTGGTTCAAAAGTGGCTTTAACGGGGCAGGGTGGCACTTCTGGTTACGCTGCTGCGAAAGGTGGCGTTTTAGGATTAACAAGAGAATGGGCTGTAGATTTGATTCAGTTTGGAATTCGTTCGAATGCCATTATTATTGCCGAAAGTTACACGCCAGCCTACGAAGATTGGATTAAAACATTGGAAGACGGAGAAAACGTTTTAAAGAAAATCAATAAAAGTATTCCATTTGAAGGCAGAATGACAAAAACAGAAGAAATTGCGGATACGGCGCTTTTCATTATTTCAGAAAAATCATCGCACACTACAGGACAATTTGTTTTTGTGGATGGAGGTTACGTACATTTAGACCGCGCATTAATTAGCGATGTTAACTAAGAAATTATGAGTAAAAGAATAGATTCACATCAGCATTTTTGGAAGTTTGACCCCGTTCGCGACAGCTGGATTGACGAAACGATGGCTGTAATTCAGAGAGATTTTTTTCCAGAAGATTTAGAGCCGTTATTGAAAGAAAATCAGTTTGAAGGTTGTGTTGCCGTACAGGCAAGTCAATCAGAAGAAGAAACCAATTTTTTATTGGATTTGGCTTCCAAAAATGATTTTATAAAAGGCGTTGTCGGCTGGATCGATTTACGAGCTGAAAATATTCAAGGCCGTCTAAGTTTTTATTCGAATTATAATACGCTGAAAGGTTTCAGACATGTCGTTCAGGGCGAACCAGATGATTTCATGTACGGAACCGAATTCCGTAACGGAATTGCAGCTTTAAAAGCATTCGATTATACTTACGATATATTAATTTTCCATCGTCAATTGCCAGCGGCGATAAGTCTTGTAAAAGATTTTCCGAACCAAAGATTTGTAATCGATCATATTGCAAAACCAGACATCAAATCAGGCGATATCGATTCATGGAAAAGAGGCATCGAAGAAATTGCAAAATGCGATAACGTTTGGTGTAAAATCTCAGGAATGGTCACAGAAGCCGACTGGAAAAATTGGAAACCAGAAGATTTAAAACCATATCTGGAAGTTATTTTCGATAACTTCTCAACAGATAAATTGATGTACGGATCAGACTGGCCGGTTCTAAATGTGGCTTCGGATTATAACGAAGTTGTAAAAACATTAGAAAATTATATCTCGAAGTTTTCTGTTGAAGATCAGAATAAAATTTGGTTTGAGAATGCTACTGCGTTTTATAAGCTAAAGATTTAAACCATATAAGATATATAAGTTCAGTTTAGCTGAATTCTCGCAATCCTGATAGCTATCGGGAGCCAAGTCGCAAAGTTTTGATATTTTTTGCGGTTAAACTGTGATTTGCCTTGCTATTATTAGGGACTTTTTAGCGAAATGACAAAATTGTGGAAATTCTATCCTAAATTTTAAACATAGCCCACGGTTCCAACCGTGGGAACGCATGGTGGTTACGTTACGTACCCAAGGTTGAAACCTCGGGCTATGTTTGATAAAGAATTTCGTAAAAAAAAGACGCCAAGTCGCTAAGAATAAAAAACTTTGCGACTTGGCGTCTTTGCGAGAACTATTTAACATCCAGCTAAATTGAACTTAAATAACTTATATGTTTCAAAAAAAAAATTAAAACTTAACCGCTTTCTTAGGAACATCTTTTCCAATAGTAGTAGTTTTAGATAAACCACTCAAATCGATATTTTTAGTTGTTGCACCATCAATAGTTATCGCATTTGATGAACCAGGATTAAATTCTACTTTTTTCAAAGAAAGATTTTGAACATTATAAATTTCGAATGCATTTTTAGCTTCAATATCCAATTGCGCATTGCTGATTTTAATTCCATTTGCATCAATAATAGAAAAACCTTTTTGAGATTTCGCAATCAGGTTTGAAATCTCAATATTTTCCAAATTCATTTCAGGAAGACCTTGTAAAAATACCGCTTGCTGTGCGCCTTTAATCGTAACGTTCTTGATTGAAATGTTTTTAAACTGAGGCGTTTCTTCGTTTACAGGAACTAATTTTGTTGTAACTGTATTTCCTCCTTCAGCAAGTGTTTCAGCGATCGATTTTCCGCCGTAATACAAATCAAACGAAATTGCCTGAGACGGAATATCCGTCATAAAAACATCTGAAATAAAGATATTTTCGACCACACCGCCACGTCCACGCGTACTTTTGAAACGAAGACCAACATCAGTTCCCATAAAAGTACAATTGGAAACGTGCAGGTTTTTTACACCGCCCGACATTTCACTTCCCACTGTAACACCGCCGTGCCCATGATAGACGATATTATTTTTTACAATAATATTTTCGCAGGCAACGCCACGATCGCGTCCATCTTTATCTTTTCCCGATTTAATGCAGATGGCATCGTCACCTACATCAAAACTAGAGTTTTCGATAATTACATTTTTGCAAGATTCTACATCCAGTCCGTCGCCATTTTGAGAAAACCACGGATTACGGACCGTTACATTTCGAACAATTAAATCTTCAATTAACAACGGATGAAGATTCCAAGCTGGCGAATTTTGAAAAACAGGACCATCAAACAGCACTCTTTTACTATTCTGAATACTCACCAAAACAGGACGAAGAAAATCGTGAATCGCTTCAAAATCTTCTTTTGTTTTTAAATCATGACGTACATTCTGATCGGCACCTTTCGCGCCTTTCATATATTGTTCAGAAGGATACCAGCTGTCTTTCTTTTCATTTAAAACACCGCCCGAAGCTACAAATTTCTTCCATTGTTCGTCAGTCAATTTACTCTTTTTAACCTGTCTCCAAGCTTCACCAGAACCATCCCAAACGCCATTTCCTGTAAAAGCAACATTTTCTAAATTTTTCCCATAAATAGGAGAGATACAACGCCAAGTATTCAAACCTTCAAAACTCGTTTCTATAATTGGGTATAACGTTTTGTCTGTAGAAAATTTAATCAAAGCTCCCGTTTGTGCATGCAGTTCAATATTGCTTTTTAAAATAATCGGACCTGTTAACCAGATTCCAGGTGGAATGATCAATTTACCACCGCCTTTTTTCGAAAGTGCTTCAATAGCATCTGCAAAAGCTTTGGTATTCAAAACGTAACCGCCGTTTACCGCTCCAAAATCTTTTAGATTTACGGTATTAGCAGGAATAACAGGTTCGTTAACTTTCGGCATTTTGAATTCAACATTGGCATAAGTATCGTAAGGTGCGCTTTGAGCATTTACATTTTTTGACCCCAGGCAAAGCATAATTGCCATTGCAAGAGAAAAAAGATTGATTCGGTTGGTTTTCATTGTTAGTAAAATTTTGGTGTTATTTTTATAGATCTGAAAAATTACTTCTCACAAAAATAACAATAGTTAAATGTAATCGATTACACAAATCTATTAAAAAAAGTTTAGAAAATAGAATTGTGGTGAAAGTTTTGAACCATATAAGTCATTTAAGTTCAATTTAAAGTTTTTAATTGTTTTTCTCAGTTCTTAAGTACTGTTTATCATTTCGACGAAGGAGAAATCTTCACAAGTAGCTCGACAAGCTGAATCTCCAATCTTTGTAGAGTTTCAAGCGGAGATTTCTCGTTCCTCGAAATGACAAAAAATGAGAATAACCTTTGCGCCTTAGCGACTTTGCGAGATTAATCAACTACAGAGCTTTAAAATAAACTTACATGACTTATATGGTTTAAAAACAACCAAAACAGGAGGGTACAGGATACATATAACTTTATGTTCAAGTAAATTGGACGAATTATTTGGTAAAAGTGTTAAAAATACATTTATTTGTAAATTATATCTACTTAAAATTGACTGCCCAATAATTTTTTACCCAGAAAAAAATCAAAATATTAAATAATGCGTTTGAATAAATTTACTAAAATCCTGACCTTCTGTTTAATCCTCTGCGTTACGTTTTCGATAAATGCGGCCGAAATATGGGTTTCCCCGAAAGGGAATGACAAAAACTCGGGAACAAAAGAAAGTCCGTTGGCTACGGTTCACATGGCGATGCGAAAAGCCAGAGAACTCCGCCGATTAAAAGATCCATCTGTAAAAGACGGAATCAGAATTATAGTAATGGACGGAACGTATTATTTAAACGAACCACTATTTGTAAGACCAGAAGATTCTGGAACTCCCGATAGTCCAACAACAATTGTAGCCGATGCAAACGCAAAACCAATTATTAGCGGTGGAATCGAAATCAAAAACTGGACAAAATCTACGACCATTATCAACGGACTTAAAAAAGGTGCTGTCTGGGTGGCCGACGCTCCTAAAAAAGCAGGAACTTTAATTGATTACAGACAATTATGGGTAAATGGCAAAAAAGCCGTAAGAGCCAAAAATACGGCCGGAACTTCAATGGAACGCATTCTGTCTTGGAATCACGAAGAGCAAACCTGCTGGATTCCGTTTAAAGATAAATCGGTAAAGTTTGAACCGGGAATGGAAATGTTTATCGTACAATGGTGGTCGAATGCCAACTTGCGTATCAAAAATATCGAAATACAAAAAGACAGTGCAAAATTGTCGTTTGAAGAACCAGAAAGCCGTATTCAGAGCGAACATCCGTGGCCAGCACCGTGGATTTCTAAAAATAATGGAAATTCGGCTTATTTCTTAAACAATTCTTTTTCACTTTTAAACGAGCCTGGAGAATGGTTTTTAGACAAGAAAAATGCTAAGATCTATTATATTCCTAGAGTAGGAGAAGAGATTAATTCAGTAAAAGTTACCGCTCCGATTTTAGAAAGTTTGGTTGAAGTAAAAGGAACAATTGATTCTCCTGTTCATCATTTTAATTTTAAAGGAATTTCGTTTCAGTACAGCAACTGGCTCCGCCCTTCGCAACAAGGTCACGTACCTTTGCAGGCAGGATTGTATCTTTTGGATGCTTATAAATTGAAACAGCCTGGAACTCCAAATCAGGCGAATTTAGAAAATCAAGCTTGGGTAGGAAGACCTCGAGCGGCGGTTGAAGTTAATTATTCTAATAATATTCAGTTTGAGTCGTGCCGTTTTGAGCATTTGGCTTCGACAGGTTTGGATTTAAACAAAGGAACGAATCATAATACGGTAAAAGGAAATTTATTTAAAGACATTGGAGGAAGCGCGATTAATGTTGGTATTTTCTCCGAAGAGCCTTTTGAAGCGCATTTGCCTTTAATCATAAAAGATGAAAGAGAAATGTGTTCGGATGAAGTAATTGCTGATAATTTAATAACCAACGTAACCAATGAAGATTGGGGAACTTTAGGAATCGCCGCAGGTTTTGTGCGAAACCTTACAATTGAGCACAATGAGATTTCGGACGTTTCGTATTCTGGGATTTCGATGGGTTGGGGTTGGACGCATACGCCAAACGTGATGCAGAACAATAAAATTCTGGCGAATAAAATTCATCATTATGCCAAACATCTTCATGATGTAGCGGGAATTTACACGCTTTCGGCACAGCCTGGTAGCCGAATTGAAGAAAATTATATCGACAAGGTTTACAACAGTCCCTATGCACACGATCCGTTTTTATGGCTGTATTTGTATACCGATGAAGGTTCGGAAGGTTTTACGATTAAAAACAACTGGATTGCCGAAAAGAAAATCCTTAAAAACCATAATGGTCCAAAAGGAAATATCTGGGAACATAACGACCCGTATGTAAGTACAAAAATTAAAGATGCAGCGGGAATTCGCGCGCCTTACAAGGATTTAGAAAAAGAAATTGTAATCGATGAAAAATGGGGATTGCAGGAAATGCCAAAACCGTATGCGATCGAATTAATTGGAAGTGACTTCGACATCGAAAAAATCAAATCGACTTTGGTTGGATTCAGAATTGTAGGTCAGGAATTCTACCAATGGAAAAATCATTTGGTGATTTACGGAAAAATGAATCAGCCAGAAAGAACGAAGCGAAAACTGGCGGGAGCTTTTCCTTCTTTAGAAATAAAAATTTATGAAGATCTGGTTTACGATTTCCAAAACTTCGAAAGATGTAAAGATTCGAAGCCGGCATCTGATTGGGAAAATATTGTTTTAACAGCAAATCTTCCTTCGGATGAAAAACTGCAGAAAGAATATGTAGAGTATCACAAAACGCAATTCGAAAAATGGCCAGAAGTTGCCAAAGGTTTCTGTAACGCCGATTTTCAGCAGTTGCAGGTTTTCAAAAAAGACCGACAATTAATCTTAGTTATCAGTATTCCGAAAGGTGAAAATCTGGATAAACTAAATCCGAAAACAACGCAAAATAATCCGCGAGTAGACGATTGGAATGCTTTAATGAAAAAATACCAAACCGGAATCGATGGCACAAAATCAGACGAAACCTGGATTTTCTTAAATAAAGTAGAAACTAAATAAGAGAAAGATAGCCACGAATTCACGAATTTTCTTTTTAAAATCTTTGCGATTATTTTTTCGAATTAATTCGAATAATATTAGATAAAGTATTTCAATAGAAAATTCGTGAATTCGTGGCTAAAAAAAAATCTAAAATCTAACATCAACAATCTAAAATAAATAACCACCCATGTTAAAAATAGCCATTCTGGGACTTGGAGAAGGACGAAGCACAATGTCGGCCGCTATCGAAAGTTCAAAACTGGAACTTGTAAAAGTATGCGACCGAAACGAAGAATTGTGCAAGCAAAGAGCAAAAGAATTCGATTTTCATTCGTACACTACCAATTACGATGATTTACTAAATGATGAATCAATTGATATTATCGCCATTTATACGCCTGATCATTTGCATGCAAATCATGTTAAACAAGCTTTATTGCACGGAAAACATGTCGTTTGCACCAAACCCTTTATCGATGATCTTTCGGATGCTAAAGAATTGTTAGAATTAAGTAAATCAACAGGAAAGAAAGTTTTCATCGGACAAAGTTCTCGTTTCTTCGAACCAGCCAAAAGACAAAGAGCCGATTACGAAGCAGGATTAATTGGCGATTTAATTACGATTGAAGCTCAATACCACGCCGATCACAGATGGTTTTTAAAGAAAGAATGGTCTTTATTACAATCGTTTAAATGGCTGTACGGAGGTTTGAGTCATCCTGTAGATTTCATCAGATGGTATCTTCCGAACATTCAGGAAGTAATGGGTTACGGAATGATCAGCAGTAACGGACAATCAGCTGGATTGAAAAATGAAGATACGATGCACTTTATTTTCAAAGCAACCGACGGCAGAATTGCACGTGTGAGCGGAGTCTATACATCGCCGACCCAACCTGCGCAACGCGACAGCGGAATGAGTACGATTTTGAGAGCGACAGAAGGCGCAAGTCAGGCCGATTATCACGAATTGCGTTATGCGGTTACGGATAAAACGGGCGAAGAAAAAGTAATTACTTGGGGCGATAGCACTTTAAAATATTATTTCCGTTTTGAAGGACAGAGCCACCACGGCGGAGAATATCAGAATTATTTAGAATATTTCGTAGACAGTATCGAACAGGGTTTTACCGCTTATCCAGATATGGAAGAAGGAATTGGAACCGTGGCTTTACTGCAGGCAATGGATAAAACGTTACAAACAGGAATGCCGGTTAAAATTGCCGATATTCTTAACGAATACGGACTATGAACAGCATCTACGATAAATTAACCACGCTCGATTTTATTATAGTAGCGGTTTATCTGGTGACTTTATTGGTCATTGGATACATAGTAAGCGTGAAGCAGAGCAAGAAAAATGAAACGCTTTTTCTGGCTGGAAACTCCCTAAACTGGTACAATATCGGGTTTAATATGTGGGGAACCAATGTTGGTCCGTCGTCATTGCTGGCTTTTGCGAGTATTGGTTACGCAACGGGAATCGTAGCCGGAAATTTCGAATGGTATGCTTTTGTGTTTTTACTGCTTTTGGCGATGGTTTTTGCACCGCGATATATTGCGAGTAAAGTCAGCACGATGCCGGAGTATATGGGAAAACGCTACGGCGACAGCACTCAGAATATTCTGGCTTGGTACGCTTTAGTAAAAATTCTCGTAAGCTGGCTTTCTCTAGGATTATTCAGCGGAGGCGTTTTAGTGCGTCAGATTCTGGGAATTCCGATGTGGCAGAGCGTTACCGTTTTAGTGATTTTCTCTGGAATTTTCACTTTTGCAGGCGGATTAAAAGCGATTGCGAAAGTAAACGTTTTTCAAATGATTTTATTAATTGTCGTTTCGTTGACGCTTTCTTATTTAGGATTGCAGAAAGTAGGCGGAATCGACGTTTTACTTTCCAAAACACCTTCTAATTTTTGGAATTTAGTTCGTCCTGCGGATGATGCGAGTTATCCGTGGCCAGCCATTTTGCTTGGATATCCTGTAGCTGCTGTTGCCTTTTTCTGTACCGATCAATCGATGGTGCAGAGTGTTTTGGGAGCTAAAAATTTAGAACAGGGACAATTGGGCGTAAACTTCATCGGATGGCTGAAAGTAATGGCGCTTCCGTTGTTTATTCTGCCTGGAATTTTGTGTTATGTTTTATATCCCGAATTGGGCAAAAACTCCGATTTGGCTTATATGACGATGGTTACCAATCTTTTTCCAAGCGGAATGAACGGTTTGGTAATCTGTGTTATGATTGCCGTTTTGGTGGGAACAATTGGTTCTTCGCTAAATGCTTTGAGCGCCGTTTTTACGAATGATATTTATGTAAAGAAAATCAATCCAACGGCGACAATAAAAGACCAGATTAAGATTGGCCGAATTACGATTGCAGCTGGATGTTTGTTCGCAATTTTAATGGCGGTTGCGATAGATAATATTAAAGGGCAGAATTTGTTCAATATTTTCCAAGCGGTCTTAGGCTTTTTGGCGCCTTCGCTGTCTGTGGTGTTTTTATTGAGTGTTTTTTGGAAACGCACGACCAAAAAAGCCGTAAACTTTACTTTATCGTGGGGTTCGGCGTTTAGTTTGTTTGTTGGGGTTTTGTACCTGTGGATTTTTCCTGCCGATGAATATCCGGTTTGGCCTCACTTTTTATTGATTTCGTTTTACATTTTTGCTGTTTTAACCGTAACCGCAATCGCTATTTCGCTATTAGATAAAAATCCTGAAACCAATTTTTCTGATGAAACCGATATTCCAAAAACAAGTAAAAAAGTGAAGTTGTTGTTCGGGTTATTGGGAGTGGTGATTTTTGTTTTGTATTTGGTTTTTAATGGGAATTAAAGAGATTCATTTTTTATATTTTACAAACGCTTTCTATAGACGAAAGCGTTTTTTTTATGTTTGTTTGAAAAAATAAGAAAGTAAATACGTGTTAATTTTTAAAAATAATTTGTAAGTTTGTTTTTACAGAAGATTGTCTTTTTTATTTAAAAAATAGAATCTTCGAATGAATTTGAAAATGAACTACAAATTTAAAGTTCGGTTTATATAAGAACTTTTAATTATCTTTGCTAAGCTGGAATTATGAGGATTATTGGGAAAAAGACAATTTTAAAAATTAAAAAGAAAAACATAGGCAATAAAAAGTTATGCGACGAAATCGACAAGTTAATTGCTGATTTAGAAAAGTTTAATCCTGAAAAAGATAATCTTAGCGAAATTAGAAATGATGCAGACTGTGTGCACAATGAAGGTTTTTATTTCTTTAATATTAATATTCACAGAACACTTATATTGATTGAGTTTGATGATGATGGAGAAGCTACAATTGTTTGGGCAGGAACGCATCAGGAATACGAATCGACATTTAAAAATAACAAAACGACTATTGAAAAATGGTTACGAAAAAATAGCTATATAGAATAATGAAAACGCATTTTGATATAGAAAAATTAATAGAAAAAGGTATAATTACAAACGAATTGGATTATGAAAGAGCTCTTATTTCTGATCGGAAACTAAGGCTTTTAGCAAAAGACAACGTCTACTTTAAAAACGTGAGATCGAAGCTTCGTGAGATAATTGAGAAGTATGAAAATGCTGAATGGAGTGATGTCGATAAAATTGATGATCAAAAGATTTTAGAAAGCGATAAATCTGAACGTATAGCAGAATTAGAAAGATTATTTCTTGAAAACAGGAAACAAATAATAAGAAAGAAACTTAAAGAACTTGAATTAACACAGGAAAATCTGGCTTTAATTTTAGGTCATAAAAGCAAAACTTATATGTCTGAACTTATAAATGGAATTAAACCATTTACTTTGAGAGATTTAATTGTTATAAATAGATTGTTGAAAATTGAAATAGCAGTTTTAATACCTGTATTTCTTTCAAAAGAAGACCAGACTAAAGTACAAGAAGCTGTAATAAAATTGGGAAAACCAAAAGTAAAATTAACAAGCGATGATTTAGTTTTATCTTAAACTTATAAAATTTTGAATTATAGAAAACGTTTTCCAATATGAAAGCGTTTTTTTTATTTCGTAGAAACCAACAACCCCCAACATAAACCTTTAAATATTTAGAAATTTCATAAAGTGTTTCAACAGTAGGCTGAACTTCATTAGTACACCAACGCGAAACAGTTGCTACCGTTTTTAGTATACATAGCCCACGGTTTCAACCGTAGGTACATATCGTTGAGGATTTGCATTGCGTACCCACGATTGAAATAGGCTATATTCTAAAATAAAAAACACATAACATTCAAAAGAACGTTATGTGTTTTTTTATTTATATAGAGAATTATTTCCTGAGAATAATTTACAGCACTTTAAAAATTTGCGTGTTTACACGAATATTATTAGGAGCCTCCAAACCTGGGTTTTCATAATTGCTGAATTCTAAATTAACACCTGGTCTAAAAAATAAACAATGTGTTGAACCTCCAAAATGAAACATTCCTAGTTGATCTCCCTTTTTTACAATATCGCCGGTTTTTACAGTTATTTCACAACTAGAAACCTCCGCCATTCCCACAGGCATTACACACATAAGTCCAATAGCGGGATTATCGGCCTCAATAAAAATAAGGGCTCTGGTGGCAACTGCTGTTAAAAACGCTTGAGAATTGTTGGGTGCGCTAGAATCAGGTCCTTGTGGATTGTAAAAACCCTGATATAGATTTTCTAAATAATAAGTCCCATTTACAATAGCCGTTTTTACGATTCTACCGTTTACAGGACTGTGCCAGCGGTGGTAGCTCAAGGCGCTCAAAAAAGCCTGATAAACTGTTCCACCAGCAAATTGTGGCGTTAATTCATCAAAATTCAGCATGTTTTCTAACGAATACGGCTGTCCTTTTAACCAAAACTGATCTGATAAAGCTACATTTTTAGCCACTTGCAAAGGTGCCGACTCACAGGCATTTACAATAATCGAGTCATCATTTGGCGCAGTAACAGGGCGTACATTTGCACAAAACAATCTGGTGAAAAAATCATCCCAGCTTTTGAATCCATAATAGGGATCGGAAGGATTGGACTGAAAAACATCAGAAAATGTAGCGCTGGCAGGAATAGGATTCGGTTCTAAGCCCAAAGCTCCTTTAGCGACTTCCATCATTTCAGATTGTGCTAAGTCGCTCAGCCATGCAATTACGTTTTCTGAAGGATCATTTTCGATTAAAACATATCTGGAATCTTCCGAAACTAAAAATTTAGACCAGTAGTTTAATATTTTCTTCAACTGCTGATTCACCAATGCATTTGAAAAAACATCATATCCAAAATTGGTTGCCATTGGCCAGGCTAGAAGTGCATTAATAGGAAAACCAATCATACCCGCAGGCGATTGATTTCCAGGAGCACCAGTTTGATAAGCCTCAGGAGCGGTTTGCATGATTCCGTTTAGTAAAACAAGAAAATCTTCAAAAGTCACAGGCTCCGGTTCCCAAGGTAAGGGAGTACTTTGTTTTAAAAAATGTGCTTCGGCAAACATTCCCTGCACATTTGCATACAAAACGGGGTCTGAATATACCATATTTTGAAATTCGACAATTTCAGGAATAAGTGGCGTTGGATTTTTTTTGGTAAATTCCTTTAATTTTAATGTCCAATTTTCGATAATTTGCGGATCCTGTGGCAGCCAGTTTCCTAATAATTGTTTTGCTTTAGTGAATGTAGTTTTTTCCATAAATTTTTTGGTTAAATTAATAGATTAGGTGTTTTAGAAAAATAATTCAAAAAACGAACTAGTTACTTGGGCTTATATTAGGATGCTCATAGGCGGATATCGATAGTGAAGTTTTTTTATGAATTCTCTTGCTAATATCGTAAAAAATTTAGAGAATTGAAAATAAAATGTAAGAATTTTATGTTACGAATTAATGTTCCACAAAAAGAATATAAAGTTTGCCACGAAGGCACCAAGACACAAAAGATTTTATGAATTGCCTCCAGTTTTAACTGGAGGTATAAAGCAAGTATAGAAAAAGGCTTTAGCCGCACTACTTACAGTTTGGTTAAAGCCTATGACTTTAAAATTATTTTCTCATCCAGCTAAAGCTGGACGCAATTCAACTTTAAAAAAAACTTTGCGCCTTAGCACCTTCGTGGCAACATAAAATTTAAGCCTTTTTACGACCTTCAATATTCGGCAAGAATCCAGTAATTACACCAATCAACGGTAGAAATGCACAGATTCTAAATACATATTCTATACTCGTTGCATCGGCAATTTTTCCTAGAATAGCAGAACCCAATCCGCCCATTCCGAAAGCAAATCCGAAGAAAAGACCGGCTACAAGACCCACTTTACCTGGAAGTAATTCTGTTGCGTAAACCAAAATCGCAGAGAAAGCCGAAGAAAGGATCAATCCGATGATTACAGATAAGGTTCCAACCCAGAAAAGAGAAACATAAGGTAGCATTAATGTAAACGGCGCAACACCCAAAATAGAAACCCAGATTACGTATTTTCTTCCGAAACGATCACCAATAGGTCCACCAATTAAAGTTCCTGCTGCAACGGCACCAGAAAACAAGAATAAATATACTTGCGACTGCTGAATTGAGATATGGAATTTATCAATCAAAAAGAAAGTGTAATAACTCGTAATACTGCTCATGTAGAAGTATTTAGAGAAAATAAGAACCAAT
Source organism: Flavobacterium sp. 38 (assembly GCF_057799715.1). Lineage (NCBI taxonomy): Bacteria > Pseudomonadati > Bacteroidota > Flavobacteriia > Flavobacteriales > Flavobacteriaceae > Flavobacterium > Flavobacterium sp. 38. The sequence continues at coordinate 103,127 of NZ_JBYNWZ010000007.1, forward strand.
AAAATAGCTAAAGATGCAATGACACGGTTTTTAGACAAATGATGCGTTTCGATTTTATGTGCCGATTTGTTAGCCATTCTTTCAGAAAGGTGTTCAGTGTACCAAATCGCAATTTTATACAAAGCAAAAATTCCGACCAAAGCAATTATACAAAACCAAGCCACATAAGATTGTCCGTGCGGAATAATGATAAAAGCAGCTAATAACGGTCCGATGGCGCTTCCAGCATTTCCTCCTAATTGAAAAATAGACTGTGCCAATCCTTTTTTTCCACCTGATGCCAAATGCGCCACACGAGAAGATTCAGGATGAAAAATAGAAGATCCGATTCCGATTAAACTTACTGATAATAATAGAAAGACAAAACTTGTTGAAATTGAAACCAGAAATAATCCGACCATTGTAAAACACATTCCGATAATCAGCGAATACGGTTTAGAATTTTTATCAGTAAACATTCCCACAAACGGCTGAAGGATTGAAGCAACCATTTGATACGTAAGTGTGATGATTCCGATTTGGGTAAAACTCAAACCAAAATTGTCTTTAATGAGCGGATAAATTGAAGGAACTACAGCTTGTAAAAGATCATTAATTAAATGCGAAAAGCTGATTATAAATAAGATTGAATAAGTTGTTTTTTTAATGACTTCTGGTTGTACTTTAACGGTTTCCATGAGTTATTTTTAGATTAATATTTGTTTGGAAAATAATAGTGGCACTAATTTTTTACAAAATTGAAATAAATAACAATGTCAAAATTGCTATATTTGGACAATGAATAATCAGATTCGGACATTTAGGGTGGCTCAAGATTACGGATTTCAGATAGATCCGTCAATTCCTGTTTTAGGATACACAGAAACAGTGAATTATGAAACCTGTATTTCGCATGCTCATCCACGCGGGCAGTTGATATACGCAACTCGCGGTGTGATGAATGTTGTCGTAGGCAATAATATTTGGGTGGTGAATCCGTTGCAAGGTTTGTGGATTCCGGGTGGAGTAGAACATCAGGTTACGTTTCAGAAAGACGTAAATTACTACAGTGTTTTTATAGATCCTTCGGTTACTAAAGGTTTACCAATTAATAGTTTCTCCTTTGATATTCCGATGTTTTTAAAACAATTAGTTTTTAAAATCATCACATTTGGAACAGAAGGAAATCTAGAAGCTTCACAAAGAAGAGTAATAGACGTTTTCCTAGATGAATTGGCTTTGATTGTGCCAAGTGCAACATTTTTGCCCACAACAAACGATGAAAGACTTCAAAAAGTTGTCGAGCTTCTAATGAATGATGTCGCAAGCAAACAAACCATAGATTATTATGCTGAACTCTCTTTTATGAGCACGAGAACTTTATCTCGTTTGTTTATCAAAGAATTAGGAATGAATTTCAGCGATTGGCGTACTCGTTTGAAGTTGCTTGAAGCCATTAAAAGATTAGGCGAAAAACAATCCATTAAAGAAATTGCACTCAATTTAGGCTACGAAACTCCAAGTGCCTTTATTTTTATGTTCAAAAAACATTTAGGAAAAACACCTTCTAATTATATTTTGGAAGATGAAAACGAGGATAAAATTTCTGCATAATTGAACGCGGATAAAACGGATTCGCTACCGCGAAGACGCTGATTTGTGCAGATTTTATTTTTAAACACATAAAAACATAGATTTTTATTTACTTGACTAAATAGAGAATATTGAAAATGACTTAGTCATTAACACATAGCTATGTGTGTTTAAACAAGTGAAACGACTTTTTACACACAGATAAGTCTATGATTCTATGTGTTTAAAAATTTAAAAATCCGTGTCATCTGCGTCCCATAAAAATTGTAACATCATTTTTTTTAATACTAAAAAAGTGATAACTCGTAATTTTTCCCTTAAAAAATTATCAAAGATTACTGTTTTTTATGAAATAGCAGGATAGTGCAGGTTGTGAAATGTGATAATAACACTTATCTTTAGTCCCAAAATAAACTTACTATGCTAAACCGCCCTTCCATTTTTAAGATTATATTTCTTTTTGCCATTCTTTTTTCTTGCTCGCTAGTATTGGCGCAGGAAAAGCAAAAAAAAGCGACATGGATCTGGTATCCAGGAGATTTTGAAGTTTGGTTGAGCAATAAAATGCAGGTAAGACGTACAGAACGTGAAGCAGTTTTTCCTCCGCTTTGGCAATATTATAGTCCTTATGCTTTAGTAACTTTTCAGACAGAAGTAGATATTCCAAAACCAGACGAGGTGAAAATTTACTCTGAAGGGCCTTTTCAATTACTTTTAGACGGCGTTCAAATTTATGGACAGCCAAAATCAATAACAGTTCCGGCCGGAAAACATAAAATTTCATTTAAAGTTTACAATCAGGAAGTATTGCCTGCAATCTATATTGAAGGTAATTATGTTAAATCTGATGCTTCATGGAAAGTAACCAACGAAGATAAACTTTGGATTGACGAAGCAGGAAAAGCACAGCAATCTGGTACGCCTTGGATTCCTGTTGGTTCTTGGAATTTTGATTCTCCAAAAACTAAACCTTCGGAGTTTAAACTGACAACCAAACCTTTATTCGCAAAAAAAACAGAGAAAAATGGAAATGGAGATTTGGTAGATTTTGGAAAAGAAACTTTCGGTTACATTAAAATTCACGGTTTAAAAGGAAAAGGCAAAGTAGCGCTTTATTACGGAGAATCTCGCGAAGAAGCGCTGGATTCTGCCAAATGCGAAACCTTAGACCATTTGTCTTTTGACGGAAAACAGCCAGAAACCTATACACACGATGGTTCAAAAGCATTCCGCTATGTTCAAGTACAGGCTGATGCAGGCGTAAAATACGATTCGATTTCGATGCTTTACGAATATCTGCCACTAGATTATCGTGGCGCATTCAAATCTTCAGATCAATTATTGAATAAAATTTGGGATGTGTCGGCTTACACGATGCATTTAACGTCACGAGAATTTTTTATTGACGGAATCAAACGTGACCGCTGGGTTTGGTCTGGCGATGCGTATCAAAGTTATTTGATGAATTATTATTTGTTCTTTGATTCGCCTTCTGTTGAAAGAACGATGATTGCTCTTCGTGGCAAAGACCCTGTGACGGCTCACGTAAACATCATAATGGATTATTCGCTGTATTGGTTTGTAGGTGTTTACGATTACTACTTGCATACAGGCGATACGAAATTCATTAAAACTTTTTATCCAAGAATGAAATCGCTGATGGATTTCTGTTTAGAAAGAAGAAATAAAAACGGATTCCTCGAACCATTAGAAGGCGATTGGGTTTTCATTGACTGGGCAGACGGATTGCCAAAAACCGGTGAAGTTAGTTTTGAGCAAATGCTTTTGGCAAGAAGTTTAGAAGCGATGGCCGTCAGTGCTAAAATTGCAAATGAGAATGAAGATCAAAAACAGTATGAAAAATTATCAGCTGATTTGAAAGCAAAATTATTTGATGTGTTTTGGGATAAAAAAGAAAACGTCATGAAACACCAGCGTATTGACGGAAAAATGCAAAATATTGTAACCCGATATGCGAATATGTTCGGTATTTTCTTCAATTATTTTACTGAAGATCAAAAACAAAGTGTAAAAAATAAAGTGTTGCTGAATAAAGATGTTCTTCAAATCACAACGCCATATATGCGTTTTTACGAATTGGAAGCTTTGTGCGCTATGGACGAACAGGATTACGTTTTAAAAGAAATGAAAGAGTATTGGGGTGGAATGTTGAATGAAGGCGCAACATCTTTCTGGGAAGAATACAATCCGAAGAAAAAAGGAGCAGAGCACTTAACAATGTATGGTCGCCCTTACGGGAAAAGCCTTTGCCACGCGTGGGGAGCAAGTCCAATTTATTTGTTAGGAAAATATTATTTAGGTGTAAAACCAAACGCTCCAGGTTATTCAGAATATGAAATCAAACCAAATTTGGGAGGTTTACAATGGATGGAAGGAAAAGTCCCAACACCAAACGGAGAAGTTGCCGTGTATTGCAGTACTAAAGAAATTAAGATAAAAGCAGGCGAAGGTGAAGGAAAATTAATTTTTAAAAGTGCCAGCAAACCCAAAACAAACTCTGGAACGATTACGGAATTAGAAAAGAATAAATATCAGTTGATTGTTAAGCCGAATGTGGAATATAAGGTGAGTTATAAAGCACTGTAGTCCTTAGTCCCTAGTTATTAGTCCTTAGTTTTAACGTCCAGTTTGTCATTGCGAGGAACGAAGCAACCTCGCTAATAATTACACAAAGTACTTTTGCAAATTTGATTGCTTCGTTCCTCTAGATGACAAACAAAAAATAAAAAACCAATGTTACCAAAAAACACAAAATACAATTTCAATCTTAAAACTGCTTTCCTAGCGCTCTTTTTCCTATGCTTACAAGCCAACGCCCAAACTGCATGGAAACCAGCGTCATTCGAAATTGTAAAATCCAATTACAAAACTTTCAAAACTACTCAATACGCGCATGTATTTTCAGGAAGTAAACATAATATTGTTCGTTTAGCCCCGGAATTACAAGGTTTAAAAGGAATTGAACTTCCTTTAGACAAATACAAAAACGGTGTAAATGCGCCATTGCAGTTAAAATTTAAAGATGCTGTAACGGTTTTGGTTGGAGTTTTTCAGGAAAATAATTCCGAATATCTTCAAGCTGATAAACTTCAAAATGCCAAGTTAATTTTAGAAAACGGAGTAACGATTACAGGTTTACCTCCAGTAAATATTTATGCTGTTTCTTATTCAAAAGGAACTCAAAACATCAATTTTGGAAAAGGTTTATTTGCCATTTTGGGAGTTGTAAAAGCTTCTGAAAAACTAGAATCTAGAGACGCCAAACTTCCAGACGGTAAATTGTGGAAGCCGACTTTTATTGTGGAAGGATTTTCAGATGAAAAACCGCTTTTTGAAATTATTGGAGGAGAAAACAAACCCGTTATTGATGAAGGAATGTCTGGAACAGAAGACATTCAAGGAGGTTTTGAAGGCGGACGTGTGGTAAAAGTCGGTGATACGTATCATATGTTTCCAACCGAAAGAGCTGGAGAAAAAGGTGTTGATTACTATTATGATCGTGTAAAAACCAAAATAGGGCATTGGACCAGTAAAGATGCGATTCACTGGAAAAGAGAATCGACAATCTACCAAGCAAGCGGAGTTTATGCTGTAACCGAAGATGATAATCCGATGAATGATCGTCGTGCAGCTATTTGGTCTTATATGCCAATTTTTAATGAAAAAGCAAACAAATGGTACGGCTATTATTTGGCGTATACCGTAAGTAAAGAAATAGAACCTAATCACTCTTTCGGGAGAATTTGGCGTTGCGAATCAATGGTAGAGGGCATCAACGGAATTGGCGGACCTTATAAAGATATGGGAATTATCATGGAACCAGGATTGGATTCTCAGCCTTGGGAAGGACGTCAGGGAGTAGCTTCCTTTTTCCCGTACCAAGTTGGAGAAAAATATTTCGGATTTTACAGTGGAGCGTATCCTTTTAATTCGTGGGCAGATTATCCGAAGAAATCAGGAAAAGGCTGGTTTGTGGCTTTAGCCGAATCCAAAAGTTTAGAAGGCCCTTGGTTGCGAATGAACAAAGGTTTGGAACCCATCAAAACGATGCATCCGCTTTTTGTTGAAAATCCAATTGTAAGTCAATTGCCAAACGGAATGTACATCGCGATTTTCGACGGAGGTCCAGACGGTTGGGGACATCATTTACCGAATATGATTGCGTATTCGTTATCAGCAGATGGTGTAAATTGGGCAGAAGCGCATTATCTCCCAATCGAAACCAAAGTAGATAAATGGTGGGATATTATGAGAACGCCACTTTGCCTAATCCCAGAAGGAAATGACGTTTATACTATCGTTTACAATGCCATCGATTTAAAAAGAAGATTTCATCCAACAGGAATGGTAAAAGTAAAACTGAACAAAGATGTAATGGAGTCTAAATTGAAAGAATTAAAAAAATAATTTAGCACAAATAGAACGCGGATTAAACGGATTTACTTCGTAAAAACGCTGATTTACACAGATTTTATTTTAATGAATATGAGGATAGTTTAAAATTTCCCGCAGATTTTGCAGATCAAGCAGATAAAAAATCAGCTAAATCTGCAAAATCTGCGAGAGAAGAATAAAAAAAACTTTGTGCCTTAGCGACTTTGCGAGAGCTAAAAATAAAGCTTAGAATTAATCTCGCAAAGACACAAAGTAGCAAAGAAAAAATAAACTTAGAGTCTTAGTGCCTTCGTGGCAAAAGCAAACAAAACATAACCAAAAAATGAAAATTAAGTATCTAATCCTAACCATTTCAACACTTGTCCTAACAAGCTGTGCAACCAAATACAAGAAGCGTGAAATTACCGACAGCGTAATGCAGGAAATTTACGAAGAAGTAAAAACACCTTATAAGTACGGTTTGGTAATGGTGCCAACAGACAACTCCTACAAAATGGATTGTCCGAGTGTATTCAGAAAAGACGGCAAATGGTATATGACGTATTTAATTTACGATGGAAGAGGTTACGAAACATGGTTAGCAGAAAGTGATAATTTGCTTGATTGGAAACATTTAGGAAAAGTAATGTCCTTTTCAGAAAATGAAAAACACTGGGATGTCAACCAAAAAGCAGGATATATTTCGCTACAAGATATGACTTGGGGCGGAAGTTACGAATGGGAAAAATACGATGATAAATACTGGATGAGTTATTTTGGTGGAGACAGCAAAGGTTACGAAGCAGGCGTTTTGTCAATCGGAATGGCGTATACAAAAGAAGCGCCGACAAAACCACACGAATTTCAAAGATTAGAAAATCCAGTTTTAACGCCAAAAGATAAAGACGTCAAATGGTGGGATAACAGCACAATGTACAAAAACAGTGTAATTCGTGATAAAGATAAACTGACAGGACACAATTTTATCATGTATTACAATGCACGTGGCGATAGTATCAATCCAGCTAAAGGCGCCGAGCGTATCGCAATGGCGGTATCAAACGATATGAAAACCTGGAAACGTTATGGCGATAAACCATTAATTAATCATCATAAAGGAATTTCGGGAGATGCTTATATTCAGCGTATTAATGATACTTGGGTAATGTTCTATTTTGGCGCTTTTTGGACGGGTTGGAATCAAGGCGCATTTAACCGCTTTGCGGTTTCAAATGATTTAGTTAACTGGACAGACTGGAAAGGCGACGATTTAGTTAAATCTTCTGAACCTTACGACGATTTGTTTGCGCATAAATCTTTTGTTGTAAAACATGATGGCGTGGTTTATCATTTTTATTGCGCGGTCAATAAAGCAGAACAAAGAGGAATTGCGATTGCGACTTCGAAAGATTTAGGGAAAAGCAAATTGAATTTTGTGGCTCCGCCGGAGAAGAAGAAAAAGAATTAAGTATTTAGAATTAAGTATTAAGACACAGTTTTGTCATTTCGACCGAAGGGAGAAATCGCACTCGTAACCACAAAGATTGTCGATTATAGTTGCGAAATTCCTAGTGCGATTCCTCCTTCGTCGGAATGACAAAAAAACTAAAAATAAATAGAATTAATGTTTCAACCAATTCAAAACAATCACTTTTCAAGGTTTCGATTTTCGATACCAAAATCAGTATTCACATTTTTCATTTTACTTTTAACATTTTACACTAATGGACAATCCGTAACAGGAGAACCAGCGGGAGTTCCAGAATTGCATAAGAAATACCAATATGCACCGTGGGAAGATCCAACGATTACAAGCATCAACAGACAGCCTTCTCGTGCTACAGCATATTCATATACATCTGTCGAAGACGCTTTAAAAGGCGACAGAACCAAAAGCCGAATGCAGATGTTGACGGGCGATTGGGATTTTAAATATGCTGTAAACTTAAAAGAAGCATCTAGAGATTTTTATCAAAACAAAGTTTCGGGCTGGGATAAAATTGAAGTGCCATCTAACTGGGAAATGAAAGGTTACGACAATCCGATTTACAAAAGTGCTGTTTATCCGTTTCGACCAATAAATCCGCCATTTATTCCGAAAGATTACAATGGAGTAGGTTCGTATCAAAGAAGTTTTACTGTTCCTGAAAATTGGAAAGACATGACCGTAACTTTGCACTTCGGAGCTGTAAGTTCGGGGTTTGAAGTGTGGTTAAACGGAGAATTTTTAGGTTATGGCGAAGACAGTTTTCTGCCTTCAGAATTTGATATTACACCTTATTTAAAAGCAGGAGAAAATGTAGTTTCAGTTCGTGTAATCCGTTGGACAGACGGTTCTTATTTAGAAGATCAGGATCATTGGCGTATGAGCGGAATCCAGCGTGAAGTTTTCATTATGGCTGAACCGAAATTGCGTATTCAGGATTTCTTTGTTCAGACGAAATTAGATAAACAATATACTGATGCTATATTTAAACTTCGTCCGAAAGTAGAGAATCTGACTGGAGAAAGAGTTCAAGCTAAAGATTATACAATGAATGTTCAGTTGTATGATGCGAATAATTTACCAATGTTCAAAGAACCGCTTCAAAGACCTGTACTCGATTTAATCAATGAAAGTTATCCGCGTTTGGATAATGTTCGTTTTGGATTCTTCCAAGAAAACATCAAAAATCCGAAAAAATGGAGTTCGGAAGAACCTAATTTATACACGATGGTTATTTCGATTAAAGATAAAAATGGAAATGTAACCGATGCTAAAAGCTGTAAAGTAGGTTTCCGTTCAATCGAATTCTCGAAAGAAAACGGAAAAATGCTCATCAATGGAAAGGAAACCTATGTATATGGTGTAAACCGTCACGATCATCATCCGACAAGAGGAAAAGCGGTTACAAGAGAAGATATCAAACAGGATATCACGACGATTAAAAAGTTTAATTTCAACTTTATACGTACAAGTCATTATCCGAATGACCCTTATTTTTACGAATTATGCGATCAATACGGAATCATGGTCATGGATGAAGCAAACCAAGAAACGCACGGAATTGGCGGAAAATTAGCTAACGATCCGCTTTGGACAAATGCTTATATGGAACGTATGATCAGAATGGTGGAACGCGATAAAAACCATCCGTCTGTGGTCATGTGGAGTTTGGGTAATGAAGGCGGGAAAGGACCAAATCATGCTGCGATGTCGGGCTGGGTTCACGATTTTGATATGACTCGTCCAGTGCATTATGAACCAGCACAGGGGAATGCAAAATTAGACGGTTATATCGATCCGCTTGATCCGAGATATCCAAAAACAATCGATCACGCTTACAGATTTGAGAATCCGCAAGATGATTCGTATGTGGATATGGTCAGCCGTTTTTATCCAGGTGTTTTCACTCCGAAATTTTTGGTTGATCAAAAGAAAGATACAAGACCGATTATTTTCGTTGAATATTCTCATGCGATGGGGAATTCAGTTGGAAATTTAAAAGAATTATGGGATGAATTCCGTTCGCTTCCAAGAGTTATCGGAGGCTGTATTTGGGAATTTAAAGATCAGGGAATCGTGAAATTCGATTCAAGATCTGGACAAAATTATTTTGCACACGGAGGAGATTTTGGCGAAAAATACCACGACGGAAATTTCAATACAAAAGGAATTGTAGATTCTTACGGAAAACCAAAAGGTTCGCTTTTTGAGAATAAATGGGTGTATCAGCCAGCGGTTTCAACTTTAAACGGAAATCAGTTAGAAATTAAAAATCGCAGTGCAGTTAAATCTTTAGAAAGTTATATTCCGGTTTTAAGAATATTAGAAAACGGAAACGTAATTAAAACTCAGATTTTAAAACCTTTAAAAGTAGAAGCAGGACAATCGACGACTTTAAATATTAGTTCATATCTGCCAAAGATGAAAGCCGATGCCGAATATATTTTAAATATAGAATTCCAGCTTTCAGCAGATGAACTTTGGGCTTCTAAAGGTTACACTGTCGCGGAAGATCAATTCGTGATTCAGAAGAAAAGCGAAGTTAATCCAGCTGCTAAAGGAACAGTAAATGTTTCGGAATCAGATTTGGATTATTTTATTAAAGGAAAATCATTCGATATAAAAATCAACAAAACAAACGGCGCTTTGAGTTCGTACGTTTTCAACGGAGAAGAACAAGTTTTTGCACCTTTGATGCCTAACTTCGTTAGACCGCTTACAGACAACGACAAACGCGGATGGAAATCGCAAAAGTTGTTGAAACAATGGTACAAAGCAAAACCAAAATTGGTGAATGTAAAAATCGACAAATCGGCTTCTGAAATTAAAGTTACAAGCGATTATGAAATTATAAAAGACAGTGCGAGCGTAAATGTGGTTTACAATATCAGTCCAGACGGCGTGATAAAAGTAGATTACAGTTTAAAAGCTTCAGATAAATTGCCAAATATTCCAAAAATCGGAATGCAGATGGGCGTTCAAAGAAAATTCGACCAGATTTCGTGGTACGGAAAAGGAGAATTGGAAAATTACATCGACAGAAGTTTTGGCTCGTTTGTTGGTAAGTATTCGTTGCCAATTAATGATTTTATCGAACATTATCCAAAACCACAGGAAAACGGAAATCGTTGCGATGTAAGATGGATGGCATTATCAACTCCACAGAAAAATCAAGGTTTTGTTGTGGTAAACGACACTAAACTTTTGAGCATGAGTGCATGGCCTTATACTCAGGAAAATCTGAGTGCATCAGGTCATACGTACGATTTAAAGGACCCAGGATTCTTGACGCTAAACATCGATTTAATCCAAATGGGAGTTGGAGGAAACGACAGCTGGACAATTGTCGCTCAGCCAATTGAACAATATCAAATTAAATCAGGAAATTATCAATATAGTTTTTATTTAATGCCTTTCAGCGGTTCTAAAAATCAGTTGGAGAGTAGTTTGAAGAAGTTTAAGTACTAGCAATATCAATTAAAAATTAAAATTAAGAATTAAAAATTAAAAGATATACTTTGTCAGGCTGAGCGTACCGATGCTTCGGGAGAAGCCCACGCAAAGTAATTCGACAAAAATTATTAAACATAGCCCAAGGTTTCAACCTTGGGAAACGTATTGTAAATCACGTTACGTTTTACGTTGTGTTTACGTTGTGTACCCAAGGTTGAAACCTTGGGCTATGTTTGACAAAAATGAGATTAAAGATATAGTTTGTCATTTCGAGGAACGAGAAATCACACACGGGTTTCCGTACAGTTAATCGCCAATCTTTGTGGTTACGAGTGCGATTTCTCCCTTCGGTCGAAATGACAAACAGAATGAAAAAAAATAAAACAACAGAAATGTTAAACAAAAAACACCTCTTTTTTATCCTCCTATTCGCAAGCTTCGTCTCTGCTCAGGAAGTCCATAAAAAAGAAAACTCTTTTCAGCCAACATTAGAATCCTCCAAAACCTGGGTGTATTGGTATTGGATGAAATCGGCCTATTCTAAAGCCGGAATCACAGCAGATTTAGAAGCTATGAAACAAAACGGAATTGCAGGCGCGTATTTAATGACCATCAAAGGTCCAGCAAATCCGCCATTGATTGATCCGCCGGTTTTACAGCTGAGTCCAGAGTTTTGGGATATGATTCATTGGGCGTTTAAAGAAGCCGATCGTTTAGGTTTGAAACTTGCTTTTCACGGAGCAGACGGTTTTGCCGTTGCAGGCGGTCCGTGGATTACACCAGAAATGTCGATGCAGAAAGTAGTCTGGTCAACGACTGAAATTTTAGGTGGAAAAAAATTAGTTTCAAAACTGCCAGTTCCAGAACATTACAAAGACTATTATAAAGACATTGCGGTTTTTGCAATTCCAATAAAAGAATACGAAACTACTTCGCATAATCCATTACCAAAAGTAACGACATCAAATAATACAGACGCTTCTTTTTTGGCTGATCCTAAAAAAGAAGAAAATTTCAAGTTTTCCGATGCAGGCTGGATTCAATACGAATTTGAAAAGCCATTTACTTGCAAATCTATTGTAATTGAAACTAAAGGAAGAGATTATCAGGCACAGCGTTTAATAGTTGAAGTGAGCGATGATGGAGTTCATTTTAAATTCCACGAAAGACTGATTGCGCCACGCCACGGCTGGCAGGATATGGATTTTCCGAATACGCATACAATTACGTCTGTTACCGCAAAATATTTCCGATTTGTGTATGATCCAAAAGGCACAGAACCAGGTGCTGAAGATTTGGATTTTGCGAAATGGAAGCAGAATTTGAAAGTGAGTAAAATTACACTTTCAAATCAATCCGTAATCAATAATTACGAAGGAAAATCGGGAACAATCTGGCGTTTGACTCCACAGACTACTGAAAAAGAAATTCCAAATTCTGATGCATTTAAAAAATCAGAAATTATAAATATATCCGGCTTTGTGGATGTTGACGGAAATCTAAACTGGAAAGCCCCAAAAGGAAAATGGAAAATTATCCGAATGGGACATACTTCTACAGGACACGAAAATGCCACAGGAGGAGCAGGAAAAGGATTGGAAGTAGATAAATTTAATCCCGAATTAATTCGTTTTCAATTGGATCATTGGTTTGGAGAAGCGGTTCGTTCTGCTGGTCCAGAATTGGCTTCAAAAGTGTTGGAAATCCTTCATTTTGACAGTTGGGAATGTGGAAGTCAAAACTGGTCTTCGGTTTTTAGAGACGAGTTTAAAAAGAGACGCGGTTACGATCTTGTAGAATATTTGCCTGTATTGGCTGGAATTCCGATAGAAAGTGCCGATTTCTCAGAGAAAGTTTTGTACGATGTTCGTAAAACTATTGCCGATTTAGTGGCGGATAATTTTTATGGAACTATATCGCAGATTGCTAAAGAATATAAGGTTAAATTAAGCTCAGAAAATGTGGCGCCAACCATGATGAGCGATGCTTTGCTGCATTATAAATATGTTGATTATCCGGGTGGTGAATTTTGGCTGAAAAGCCCAACGCACGACAAACCTTTCGATATGGTCGATGCTATTTCGGGCGGACATATTTATGGAAAAGATATTATTCAGGCTGAATCTTTTACAGCTTTGAGAATGGATTGGGACGAACATCCTGGAAACTTGAAAACTACGGCAGACCGCAATTATGCTTTGGGAATCAACCGATTGTTTTTCCATGTTTTTGTTCATAATCCGTGGACAGACAGAAAACCGGGAATGACTTTAGACGATATCGGAACTTTTTTTCAAAGAGACCAAACTTGGTGGAAACCCGGAAAAGCTTGGTTTGATTATTGTCAAAGAGTTCAGTTTCAATTACAAAAAGGAAAACCTGTAATTGATTTGGCGGTTTTTATTGGAGAAGATTTTCCGTCGCGTTCCTTTGTACCAGATAGATTGGTGCCGATTATTCCGAATGTATTTGGGGCAGCGAGATTAGAAAGCGAGAAAATCCGTTTGGAGAATGAAGGTCAGCCGACAGCCAAAATGCCGAAAGAAGTAACGTATTCTAAAAATATTACTGATTTGTCGCAATGGATTAATCCGCTAAACGGTTATCAATATGATTCTTTCAATGCTGATGTTTTAATTAACAGAGCGAAAGTTCAAAACGGAAAAGTAACTTTCGAAAATGGAATTGAATATGGCGCTTTATTGTTTCCAGGAAGTCATAAAATGGCACCGAACAAAATTTTGTCTTTGGCTTCCGCCGAAAAAATCTTGCAGTTGCTAAAAGACGGTGCAACGATTTTTGTAGAGGATAAACCAATGATTCAGCCGGGAATTCAATCGGCAGAAAATCAAAAGAAATGGCAGAATATAATTGATGAAATCTGGAATAATGCCAATTCCTCTTCATGGAAAATTGGAAAAGGAACGGTCGTAAAATTACCATATTTAGGAAATGATTTTACTTCAATCGGAATAACACAAGATGTTTATTTTCCAAATTTAAACAGAGCCGATTCAGAAACGATTGCTTGGGCTCATAGAAAAGCAGAAAATGAAGAAGTTTATTTTCTTTCGAATCAAAAAGAGCACAAAAGAACTTTTGATGCTTCTTTCAGAATCGCAGGGAAAGTTCCACAATGGTACAATCCCGTTACCGATAAAACTTTGGCTTTAGCCAATTGGAAAATTGAAAACGGACGAACAATTGTTTTAGTAACTTTAGAAGCTAACGAATCTGGTTTTGTGATTTTTAAAGAAGAAACAAAAGAAGTTTTAGCGAAAGCAAAAGCTGCTGAATTTGAAAAAATTCAGGTTTTAGATGAAAACTGGGAATTGCAGTTTGACCCGGAATTCAAAGGTCCCAAAGAAGTCGTAAAAACAAATAGACTTTTTGACTGGAGCGCTTCTGCAAATGATCAAATTAAATATTATTCAGGAACTGTAGTTTATAAAAAAGAGTTTATCTGGAAAGGAAAAGATACTAATAAAATCTGGTTAGATTTAGGTGAAATTGCCAATATTGCTGAAGTTTTCATCAACGGAAAAGACTGCGGAACGCTTTGGACTTTTCCATTTAAAACTGATATTTCAAACGCATTACAAAAAGGAAAAAACACAATTGTAATAAAAGTGACCAATACGTGGGCAAACCGATTAATGGGCGATCAAAAATTGCCAAAGGAAGAAAGATTAACATGGACAACAGCTCCATTTAGATTGGAAGGAAATCCGTTGTTGAAAGCGGGATTGTTGGGGCCGGTGATGATTTTAAAAGAAAAATAGAAGAATTTTTTGCCACAGATTACAAGGATTTTCACAGATTATTTATATCATTTTAAGATGTGGTAATGAAAACATAGATCAATTGCCTCCAGCTTTAGCTGGAGGTCTAGGAATAACATAAGAATTGGGCTTTAGCCAAATGCGAAGTTTGGCTAAAGCCCAATAGAGAAAAAATATTTAATCTCCAGCTAAAGCTGGAGGCAATTGAAAAAATAATATAGACGCAGATTAAAGAATCATTACAGATAAATAATACTTTTTAATCTTTTAATCTGTGGCAAGAAAACAAAATGATAAAAATGAAAAAATCAATCATTGCAATTTTAACGGTTTTTCTAAGCCTTCAAATCAATGCAAAAATCAAACTGCCAGCATTATTTTCCGACAATATGATGTTGCAGCAAAAATCAAACGCACCGATTTGGGGCTGGGCAGAAAACAATGCCAATGTTACAATCAAAACATCATGGGATTCTAAAATTTATAAAACTAAAGCCGATGCTTCTGGAAAATGGAAAAACCAATTGCAAACGCCAACCGCAGGCGGACCTTTTACAATTGAAGTAAATGAAGGAACAGAAAAAGTAACCATCAAAAATATTTTAATCGGCGAAGTCTGGCTTTGTTCAGGACAATCCAATATGGAAATGCCTTTGAAAGGATTTCAAGGACAGCCAGTTAAAAACGGAAACGAAATCATTGTAAGATCAGCCAATAAAAACATTCGTTTAATTACGATTCCGCGTGCTACGGTTTTAGAACCAAAAGACGATTTTGAGGGAAAATGGGAAGAAGCTTCTCCGAAATCGACTTCAAATTTTAGTGCAACGGCTTGGTATTTCGGATCGCTTTTACAGGAAGTTTTAAATGTTCCAATTGGATTGATTCATGTTTCGTACGGAGGTTCAAGTATGGAAGCTTGGATGAACAAGGAAATGCTGAAAGATTTTGCAAGCGCTAAGATTCCGACCACGAAAGAAGAATTGGCAAAAGATCCAAACCGTGTTCCGACGACTTTGTTTAACGGAATGCTTTCGCCTGTAATTGGTTACGGAATTAAAGGCTGTATCTGGTATCAGGGTGAATCGAACTACGAAAGAGCTAGTGAATATACAGCTTTGATGAAGAAAATGGTAAGCAGTTGGAGAACGTTGTGGAATCAGGGAGATTTTCCGTTTTATTTTGCTCAGATTGCGCCGTTTAATTATGCTTCCTTTCATCCTAAAGATTATTTAGAGAAATACAATTCGGCTTATTTGAGAGAAGCGCAGTTTAAGGCTTCGAAGGAAATTTCGAATTCGGCAATGGCGGTTTTAATGGATGTTGGAGAAGAAAATAATATTCACCCAATGGATAAGGAAAAAGGAGGAAATCGACTGGCTTTTCAGGCTTTGGCAAGAACATATGGCATTGAAGGCTTCGAATTTGAGAGTCCGAAATATAAATCAATAGAAATAAAAGACGGTGCTGTAACGGTTTCTTTTGATGATGTGGCTAACGGAATTACGTCTTATGACAAGGAAGTTTTAGGTTTTGAAATCGCTGGAGAAGACAAAGTTTTTTATCCAGCTAAAACGGTTGTAAGAAGAAAATCAGTGGTTTTGACTTCGGATAAAGTTAAAAAGCCAGTTGCAATTAGATATCTATGGAAAGATTTCGCGAAAGCGGAATTATTCAGTGCAGGCGGTCTGCCGGTTTCTTCGTTTAGAACGGATGAATGGTAGGTCTTTTTTAAACCATGTAAGTTATATAAGATAATTGAAGCTTTGTGTTTGGATTGTGTTTTAAGGAAATATAAGTTATGAGTTATGAGTTATGAGTTTTGCGCCTAGTTTGTCAATTTCGACGAAGGAGACTCGAGCGATAGCGAATAGGCGAAGCAAATCTCCGCAAGAAGCTCTACAAAGATTGAATTACATCTCCCGCAGATTTAGGAGATTTTGCAGATTAAATAAAATCAGCTAAATCTGCCAAATCTGCGAGAGAAAAACAAAAAAATAAATACCTACAAGGTTTTGAAAACCTTGCAGGAAACGTAAAAAATGAAAAATTTAATACTTCTATTTTCTCTTTTCGCCACGCTTTGTATCAAAGCGCAAATCCCTGTGCTTGATACTTACAATCAGGTTTGGACTACTCAGAGTCAGAATTCATCAGAATCTATGCCTTTGGGAGGTGGAGATATTGGTATGAATGTCTGGGTAGAGAAAGGCGATTTGTATTTTTATTTTTCACGAAGTGGGACTTTTGATGAACATAATACTTTATTGAAATTAGGTCGTGTAAAAATTACTTTAAGTCCAAATCCGTTTGAAGGGAAAGACGGTTTTCGTCAGGAATTGAAACTCAGAGACGGCTACGTTTTGGTTGGGCAGAATGATACCAAAATCAAACTTTGGGTGGATGTTTTTAAACCGATTATTCATGTTGATTTAGAAAGTAAAAATCCTTTGAAAATGACGGCTTCTTATGAAAGCTGGCGTTATCAGAACCATCATTCGAAAGGAAAAGAAAACAATGCCAATTCTTATAAATGGGCACCTCAGGGTGATTTAATCATTTTTAAAGATTCAATTGCTTTTGAAAATAACGGACTTAAATTCTATCACAGAAACCGTGAACAGACCGTTTTTGATGTTGCCGTAAAACAGCAGAAAATGGAATCGGTTAAAGAGGAAATGATGAACCCGATTGCGAATCTGACTTTCGGTGGATTTATGAAAGGTGACAACTTAAAACCAAACGGAACCTATCTTGGAAAATATCAGGATACCGATTTTAAAGGTTTTAATTTGACGAGCATAAAAGCTTCCAAAAAACATTCATTAGAAATTTATTTAAACACCAGTCAATCTGATTTTTCAACTTGGAATAATGGTTTGAAAAGTTTGATTTCATCAACTAAAAATACAAATAAACAAGCCGAGAAAAACACCATAAAATGGTGGAATAATTTCTGGAACCGCAGTTTTATTTTTACGCAGAAAAACCAATCGGCCGCTAAAGATTCGGTTTATCAGATTGGACAGAATTATCAGTTGTTTCGATACATGCTCGGGTGTAATGCGTACGGAAAATATCCAACAAAATTCAACGGCGGACTTTTTACGGTTGATCCTGTTTACACGAATAAGGATCTGAATTTCACACCCGATTTTAGAAATTGGGGCGGAGGAACGATGACGGCTCAAAACCAGCGATTGGTTTATTTTCCGATGGTAAAAAGCGGTGATTTTGATATGATGAAATCACAATTGGATTATTATTTAACGATTCAGAAAAATGCCGAATTACGCAGTAAAGTGTATTGGAAGCACAACGGCGCTTCTTTCACAGAACAATTAGAAAATTTCGGGCTTCCAAATCCAGCTGAATACGAATGGAAACGTCCCGCAGATTACGATCCGGGAATGGAATACAATGCGTGGCTGGAATACGAATGGGACACGGTTTTGGAATTCTGCCAAATGATGCTACAGCAGAAAGAATATGCAGGAGAAGATATTCAGAAATACAATCAATTCATCATTAGCTGTCTTCGATTTTTCGATGAACATTATCAATATTTAGCCAAACAAAGAGGCAGAAAAGCTTTGGACGGAAACGGAAAATTAATTCTTTATCCGGGTTCGGGGGCTGAAACCTATAAGATGACAAATAACTCGAACAGTACGATTTCGGCTTTGCAAGTAATTACAGAACAGCTTTTAAACCTTTCAGAAAAAGAGCTGTCAAAAGAAGAAGTCGATTATCTAAAAGGATTTCAAAACAGAATTCCGCCTTTGAATTTCGGAGCAATTGACAATCATAAAGTTTTAGTTCCTGCCAAAACTTGGGAAAGAGTAAATAATACAGAGGTTACGCAATTGTATCCAGTTTATCCGTGGGAAATTTACGGGGTTGGAAAACCAGATTTAGAAACGGCTTTGAATACTTGGAAATATGATGCTGATGCGATAAAATTTAGAAGTCATGTAGGTTGGAAACAGGACAATATATTTTCTGCAAGATTAGGTTTGACTGAAGAGGCTGCAAGGTATAATACTTTAAAAATGGCGAATTCAGAAAGAAGATTCCCAGCATTTTGGGGACCGGGATTTGACTGGGTTCCAGATCATAATTGGGGAGGCTCGGGAATGATAGGCATGCAGGAAATGTTATTGCAGGAAGCAGACGGGAAAATCTATCTTTTTCCGGCATGGCCAAAAGAGTGGAATGTTCATTTTAAATTGCACGCAAAAGAAAATACAACTATTGAAGTTGAATTGATTAACGGAGAAATCAAGGCTTTGAAAGTAATTCCAGAAGAAAGAAAAAAAGACATTATAAATCTGTTGGGTTTTTCGACAGAAGAAAAAACTAAACTAACTATTACCACCAAAAATGATTAAAAAAATATTAAGTGCGACAGTTTTGTCAATGCTTTTGGCAACAAACATGCAAGGGCAAAGCGCAGATAAACAAGTTATAAAAGTCGATTTTGACTTTTTCCAAAGAAGATTAGAAGAAGTTCATGATCCAAGTTATGAAGCTTGGGTAATCAATGAAAACAAAGAAGACCAGAAGACTTTTAACGGAGTAACTTTTCAATTAAAAGGAAACTTTACTTCTAAGTGGTACAAAGTCGGAATGAGCGCTCCTCATTACAATAAATTAGGAAGCGACGGATTGATTACGGCTGAAAATTTAGAATTAAAAATAAGCGGTTTAACAGCTGGAAAACATACACTTTTGACGTTTCATAATGCGTTTGATATCATTACAGGAAAAACTTTTTCTCCGATAAAAATCTTTGTAAACGGTAAACTTCAAGAAACGGTAAATGCCAGTCAGAGAGCGAATGCAAAAGTTGATGCTTCAATGGCTTACATCACTTTCAATGCCGAAAAAGGAAAGGATGTAATTGTTCGTTTTGAAATTGATCCAACAACCAATCCTGATATTGTAAAACAAATCGTAATCAACGGTTTTGAACTGGATACGCCAAACTTGATGAATCAGGCTCGTTCGCCAGAACCAAAAAACAGAGACGAACATGTTGAAGTAACCAAAAATGTGATTTTAAAATGGGAGTCTTCAAAAAATGGTTCAGCTCATAAATTGTATTTTGGTTTGGATAAAGATGCTGTTGCCAATGCAACCGAATCTTCTAAAGAATTTAAAGGAAAATTAGTAGATAATAATTATTCAGTTTCTGATTTGTACAGCGGTTCAACCTATTATTGGAGAGTGGATGAAGTGGATAATAAGGGTCAGGAAACTTTAGGAAATATATGGTCGTTTAAACCTGCTCAACTGGCTTTTCCGGGAGCGGAAGGTTACGGGCGTTATGCTGTTGGCGGACGTGGCGGAAAAGTAATCGAAGTAACGAATTTAAATGATGACGGTCCAGGAAGTTTACGCGAAGCGGTGAATCAGGAAATCGGGCCAAGAACGATTATTTTTAATGTTTCGGGAAATATTAAACTGGCTTCAAGATTGGTCGTAAATCAGCCGTATATTACGATTGCAGGACAAACGGCTCCGGGAGAAGGAATTACAGTTACCAGAGCACCGATCGGATTGACAGGAAACGACGGAGTTATTCGCTTTTTGAAAGTGAGAATCGGAGGAGGAAAAACTTTTGACGGAATGGGATTGACGGGTGCCGATTACAGTATTATCGATCATTGTTCGATTAGTTGGACGATTGATGAATCGTTTAGTTCACGTGGTGCGCATCATATTACGTTGCAACGTACTTTAATTTCTGAGGCTTTAAATGTGGCTGGACACGATAAATACGAAGCTGGAAAAATGCACGGATATGCGGCTACAATTGGCGGTGATATCGGAAGTTTTCACCATAATTTATTGGCGCACAATCAGGGAAGAAACTGGAGTATCGGCGGTGGTTTAAGCGGTGACGGATTTTATACAGGAAGATTGGATATTAGAAATAATGTCGTTTACAACTGGGGAAAACGTGCGACAGATGGCGGTGCGAATGAGGTGAATTTCGTTAATAACTATTACAAACCAGGCGCTTCAACTGGAATTTTTGTTGCTTTGAATGCACAGCATGAAGGTGTTGGAAAAGGAATGCAACGCTATTTCTTTGACGGAAACGTTATGCCGGGTTATTTCGACGAAAAAACGCAGGAGAAAGGAAGAAAAATGACGATTACCAATAAAGAAATGGTAGAATACGAAACGTTTGTAAATAAGCCATTTTTTGATTCTTTCGTGCAAACGCAATCGGCAAATGGAGCTTATAAAAATGTTCTTTCGGATGTTGGAGCCAATCAGCCGTTTTTTGACAAACACGATAACCGAATTATCGAGGAAACTAAAAAAGGAACTTTTACTTATAAAGGAAGCAAAAGCGGTTTAGGCGGAATGATTGATAATGAGGTAGATGCAGGAGGTTGGCCAAACTTTCCGTCAGAAACTCGTCCGACAGATTGGGATACCGATCACGATGGACTGCCAAACTGGTGGGAAAAAGCTTTTGGTTTAAATGAAAATTCACCAGCGGGAAATTTCTCAGATACGAATTCAGATATCGATAAAGACGGATTTACACAATTGGATAATTATTTAGATTGGTTGGCTCAGCCTCATTATTTTATCGATGTAAAAGATAAAAAGGTTTTAACAGTTGCAGATTATTTCAAAGGTTATGATAAGAAACCAGTTTATGCTTTCTCTGAAGTTAAGAACGGAAAAGTGAGTTTGAAAGGAAAAGAAATTCAGTTCACTGCTTCAGATAAAGGTTTTGCGTCATTCGTTATCACAGTAAAAGATACAGATGGAGATTCAATGAGCCGAACGATCAATTTCTTTGTAAAATAATTTAAACCATATAAGTCATATAAGAAATTTTAAGTTTTGCTTAAATGAGCTTATATAGTCTGGCTTAATTAGATAATGTTTAGTTTAAATGAACTTATATGACTTATATGGTTCAAAACAATTATAAAATGAAAAATTTATTAAATGTTTCCCTGAGTTTATTTTTTGCTAGTGCAGGAGTAATGGCACAGAACAAAGGTTTGGTAGCAAATTCACAAAGCCCGTACTCAAAATTACAAAGCGTTGGACTTCAAGACGTAAAATGGACTAACGGATTCTGGAAAGAACAGTTTGATGTGGAAACTAAAAATACGCTTCCGTATATGTGGGATTTGTATCATAGTGAAACTTCGCATGCTTATAAAAACTTCGAAATTGCGGCAGGATTAAGCAAAGGAACTTTCAAAGGGCCTTCGTTTCATGATGGTGATTTTTATAAGATTTTTGAAGGAATGGCAGCAACATACGCCATTACAAAAGACAAAAAACTCGATGCTGAAATGGATAAGGCGATTGCGCTTTTCGCGAAAGTACAGCGCAAAGACGGTTATATTCACACGCCCGTTTTAATTGATGAACGCTGGGGAACTTTAGGTCCAGAGGAAGTAAAAAAACAGTTGGGTTTTGAGAAATACAATATGGGACATTTAATGACTGCAGCTTGTATTCACTACCGTGCTACAGGAAAAGAAAATTTTCTGATTATCGCTAAAGGCGTTGCTGATTTCTTGTATGATTTTTACAAAAAAGCTTCGCCTGAATTAGCGCGAAATGCCATTTGTCCGTCGCATTATATGGGAATTGTCGAAATGTATCGTACAACCAAAAATCCTAAGTATCTGGAATTAGCCAATAATCTAATAGACATTAAAGGAACAACAAGTGACGGAACTGATGATAATCAGGACAGAGTTCCATTTAGACAGCAGACTACGGCGATGGGACACGCTGTAAGAGCGAATTATTTATACGCAGGAGTGGCCGATTTATATGCTGAAACGGGAGAAAAGAAATTGTTAGACAATCTGGAATCCATTTGGGATGATGTAACGTATCGTAAAATGTATATTACTGGAGGATGCGGTTCATTATATGACGGCGTTTCGCCAGACGGAACTTCATATGACCCAACTGTGGTGCAGAAAATTCATCAGGCATACGGAAGACCTTTTCAATTGCCAAATGCAACGGCTCATACTGAAACCTGTGCCAATATTGGAAACGTTTTATGGAACTGGAGAATGCTTCAGATTACGGGAGATGCTAAATATGCCGATATTGTAGAATTAACTTTATACAATAGCGTACTTTCAGGAATGGATTTAGAAGGAGAAAAATTCTTGTATAATAATCCATTGAATGTTTCTTTAGATCTGCCTTTTCACCAAAGATGGGGAAATGTGCGTGAAGGTTATATTGCGTTGTCGAATTGTTGTGCGCCAAACGTAACAAGAACAATTGCCGAAGTTGGAAATTATGCTTACAATCTTTCAAAAGAAGGTTTGTATGTTAATTTATACGGAAGCAACACTTTGAATACGAAATCGTTAAACGGAGAAGCTTTAGAAATTGAACAAGTGACGAATTATCCGTGGGATGGAAAAATCACTTTGAAAATCGTAAAAGCGCCAAAAGATTTACAGGCTTTCTTTTTAAGAATTCCGGGCTGGAGCCAAAATGCTGAAGTTTTGGTTAATAATTCAAAAGTTTCAGATAAAATTGTTTCGGGAACTTATTTGAAATTAAATCAAAAATGGAAAAAAGGAGATCTTATTGAATTGAATCTTCCAATGCCAGTTGAATTAATGGAAGCAAATCCGTTAGTAGAGGAAGTTAAAAATCAGGTAGCTGTAAAAAGAGGGCCTTTGGTATATTGTTTAGAATCAGATCAGTTGCCGGCGAAAACAAGCGTAAACTATGTGGCTTTAAAACTGAATTCGAAATTTACAACGAACAGTTTTACATTAAACAACAGAAATTTAGTGAGCATTGAAGCTGAAGCGGTAATTAATCCAAATAATTCTTGGAATAAGACTTTATACAAACCTCTTTCTTCTAAAGATGCTGTTTCTGTTCCTGTAAAATTGGTTCCCTATTTTGCATGGGGAAATAAAGGGCAGGGAGAAATGACGGTTTGGATGTCGCACTAGTTTGCTAGGACGCGGATTTTACGGATTCGCTATCGCGAAAACGCAGATTAAAACGGATTTTAATCATGTATTTTGTCATTTCGACGAAGGAGAAATCTTCACAAGTAGCTCGGCAAGATTTACCACAAAGATTGTCCTCCTGAGCGGAGTCGAAGGACACACAAGTAGCTCCTCACAGTGAATCGCTAATCTTTGTAGATATGCACTGCAGTCCATCTACGCCATGTGTCAAACATTGTGGTTACGTTGCGTTAGACGCACTGCGGTGCGTCTCTACAGATAAACTTTATCTAAAACCTTAAACTGAAAATTTATGAAATACATTCTAACTTTATTTCTATTAACACTTTCTCTATCAGCTCAAACGCTTGATAATAAATTGACATTAACCGTTGCACAAGACGGTTCGGGTGATTTTAAAACGATTCAGGAAGCGGTGAATAATGTGAAAGACAATTCAGAGAAACGTGTTGTCATTACGATAAAACCTGGAGTTTATAAAGAAAAGTTAGAAATTCCAGTTTCTAAAACATTCATTACTTTAAAAGGAACTGACAGAGATAAAACCATTATTTCATTTGATGATTATTCAGGAAAGCCGCTTCGCGAGAAAGATCCGTCAGGAAAAACCGCTTTTGGAACGGGAACTTCGTATTCGTTTCAAATTAAAGCGAACGATTGTACGCTAGAAAATCTTACGGTTGAAAATACAGCAGGCAGAGTAGGACAGGCGGTGGCGCTTCATATTAAAGGGGATCGCGTTATTGTAAAAAACTGTAATCTTCTTGGGAATCAGGATACACTGTATTTATCAGAAGAAAAAACGCGCATTTATTTTGAGAACTGTTTCATCAACGGAACAACCGATTTTATATTCGGCGCAGCTACGGCTTATTTTTATAAATGTACTATAGAAAGTTTGACAAATTCTTATATCACAGCTGCCTCAACTCCGCAAGGTCAGGCGTATGGTTATGTTTTTGTAGATTGTAAACTTACTGCTAAAGACAAATCGGTAGATCAAGTATTTTTGGGAAGACCGTGGCGACCTTATGCTCAAACGGTTTTTATTAATACAGATTTGGGTTCGCATATTATTCCCGAAGGTTGGAACGCTTGGATTGATACCCGCTTTCCAGACAAAGATAAAACGGCGTATTATGCAGAATTCGGAAGTAAAGGCGAGAGTGCTAAAAACGTTTCTCAAAGAGTTGCATGGTCACATCAGCTTAAGAAAGAAGATATAGCAAAATATAATAGGGATTTAGTTTTAAATGGATGGAATCCAAAAAAATGACAATACAACGATTTATTTAGTTGGCGATTCGAGAGTTGCTGACTATTGTAAAACAATCAAGAGCATATATTTTTAAAACGAAATAAGTAAGCCCGCTAATCATAGGATTTAGCGGGCTTTTTTTATTTGTTTTTTGACATAAAAATTTTCAAAAAAAGCTATTTACAATTTGTTGGTCAGAATTTACGTTTAAAAATCTTATCTTTTATTAAAAAAATATTAAGGTTTTTTTTGGAGTGTCCTGCAGGTGTCCTGTTGGTCTTTTTGTAAGTTTTTTAACGTCAAAAAAATATACTCAGAGTATTTATCTCTATCGTTTTCGTAAAAAACGGTATTTTATAAGCTCTTATTTATCAGATGAGATAGTATTAAGTTTTGCAGAATATATACTATATGTTTATTTTTGATATAAATCTTATTGTTTTTTAGTCAAAATAGGTTTCTAAATTTTGTTTTAAGCAAACAATTGTCTTAAATATTTGGGTTCATTTATTTTTTCCATTCGTTTTTTATTAATATTGTTTTTTTTGACTGTTTTTTTTTGAAATAACATGATTAAAACAGGATAGAGCAGGACGGTTCTAATATGTCATCGTCATATTTTTGGAATATTAAAATAAATGTGTTTTAAACATTTAATAAAATTAATTTAAGATTCCATTAAGAAAAATTTTGTTAATAGATAGGCACATTAAACATGACTAACTAACAATTAATAACCTAACCAAAAAAAAACATTTATGAAACAAGCACTTATAAAAAGATGTAGCTTTCTTTTGTTTGCACTGATGAGTGTATTGAGTTATGCTCAAAACTCAGGTAATCAAGTTACGGTAACAGGAGCTGTTACTGATAATGTATCAGGCCTTCTTCCTGGTGTAAATGTAACTGAGAAATCTACAAAGAATACGGTTACAACAGATTTCAATGGTAAGTATCAAATTAAAGTAAAACCGGGAGCTACTTTAGTGTTTTCATTTATCGGAATGAAAAAATTAGAAATTCCAGTTAACGGACGTGCAATTGTAGATGCTAAATTATCTGAAGATTCTAATGTATTGGATGATATTGTAGTAGTTGCATACGGTTCTCAGAAAAAGAATAATGTTACTGGAGCTATTGTATCTTTAAAACCAGACGATATTCAAGATTTACCTGTGTCAAATTTAGCAGAATCTTTGAGAGGTTTGACTCCAGGTTTAAATGTTGAAGGTGGTGCTGGCCGTCCTGGAGATGGAGCAACACTTGCAATTCGTCAAACTTTTGGATTCTCAAAAGATGGTAATTCATCTATTCCATTGGTAGTTATTGATGATATGGTTCAAGTTGATCCTCAAAACGGTAAACCTACTTTAGAGACTTTTAACCAATTGGATCCTTCAGAAATTGAAAGCATGACTGTTTTAAAAGACGGTTCTGCGGCGATTTACGGATCTAGAGCTTCACAAGGAGCTATTATCGTAAAGACTAAAAGAGGAAAAGCTGGAAAACCAAAGTTTACTTATTATAGTCAATACTCTTTCAATGATGCGGTAAGTCATGGTAAAACTATGAGCGCTTATGAGCATGGAATTTGGAAAAACAGATTTTTAAATTCAAATTTAGATCCTGTTACTTCTAAATATTTTTCTCCTGCAGAGCTTGAGCAAATGAAAAGTCTGGATTATGACTGGCTTAAAAAAGCTTGGAAACCAGCTACACAACAAAGACAATCTCTTTCTGCAAGTGGAGGAACTGAAAAAGCTACTTATTTTGCAGGTATCACGTACTTTGATCAAGGTCCTAACTTAGGAGAGCAAGATTATAAAAAATGGAATTTCAGAACAGGAACTAATATCAAAATCTCTCAAGATTTAGAATTCTCTGCTTCCGTTTCTGCTATTACAACAGATGTTGTTAAATCATATACTAAATCTTCGGCAAACTTAAACGATAGCAGTTTTGGTTCTGCAGCTGGAGGTGAACAAGCAGATTATGCTTATTTATTGCACATGCCAAAGTATGTTCCTTGGGAAACTACAATAGGTGATCAAACGTATTGGATGTCTCCGTTTCCACGTACAGATCGTAACTTAGGAAGTGCAAATGCTAACACTACAATCGCAGGATGGAACTATTTTGCAGCTCTAGATGCTGGAAAACAAACTGAAGAGCAATTTTCATATAATGTGAATTTGTCTTTGGAATATAAATTGCCATTTTTGAAAGGATTGAGTGTAAAAGGAAGTTTTGCAAGAAGCCAATCAAGCAGTTATACAGAGCAGTTTCAATTGCCTTATGATTTACTTAGAATTGTCAATCATGAGAAACAAGATAATCACCTCTTAAATCCAAATTCAGAGTTTGCCAATGGTGGTAAACCAGAAACGAATGTTCGTGGTTCAAGAGCTTATTATACTACAGATTTGGATAAATTGATGCAGGCTAACTTTTTTGCATCATACGCAAGAACGTTTGGGAATCATAATATATCTGCAATGTTCGGTTATGAGCAATCAGAAGCATGGAACAAGCGTGTTCGTTTAGCTTACGAAGGAACATCAAAAGACTTTTTAGGAAATAGTACTACTGCTGGGCCTATTAGTACAAACTCTGAAGCTGTAAAAGTAGAGTCTGGAACACAATCTTACTTAGGACGTTTAAACTATAACTTTAAAGACAAATATCTTGTGGAGTTTATCTTTAGAAGTGATGCTTCTACTAAGTTTGCACCAGAAAATTATTGGGGCTTTTTCCCAGGTGCTCAATTAGGATGGGTAGTATCTAGAGAAGATTGGTTTACTGATAATGTTTCTTGGATCAATAATTTGAAATTACGCTACTCAATTGGTAAAACAGGAAAAGACAATATTGATTACTGGAGATGGCTACAATTTTATGAGCCGATTGCTGACAAAGGAGCACAATTTGGTGGAAATGGTGGTCTTTTAGGAGGAGGAATTACACCACGTCCAAATCCAAATCAAAATGTACATTGGGATAAAACAATCAAAAATAATATTGGTATTGATGTAGCTTTCCTTAAAAATAGATTATCACTTTCAGTAGATTACTACTATGATAAAACAACAGATGCCTTAATTGGATTGGCTGCAGAAGCAGGTACTCCGATTACAGTAGGAGGTGGTTTTGCAGAGGTTAATTATGCTGCGATAGATAGCTGGGGAACTGAATTTGCTATAAACTGGAATGATAAAATTAAAGAAAACTTTAGTTATAATGTTGGGATAAACTTCGCGTTTAATGATAATGAGGTGAAACAATACCCTACGCTTCCAAGACCAAATGCAAACATGAATGTAACAGAAGTCGGTTCTTCTACATTTTTCCCACAATGGGGATTCAAAACTTGGAAAGGCACTTCAACAGGAGATGGTATTTTAAGAACAGACGAGGATATTGCTAATTACTGGAATTATTTAACAGAAAGAGCTACAGCAGTAGGTGGAGTTCCAAATTACTTGACTATCAACAATGTAACTCAAATGAGAAAAGGTATGTTAGCATATGAAGATACAGCGGGTGTTTATGATGCAACATCAAAAACTCAGGCTGGAGCAGACGGTAGAATTATGGCAAATGAAGATTATGTTAAACTGGCAAAAAACAACAGAACGTACGGTTTTACAAGTAATTTAGGATTCAAATACAAATCTGTTTATTTTAGAACACAGATTCAAACATCTTGGGGAGGTTACAGATCTATTGACTTAGTAAAACAAGGTGTAGGATCTGCTCACAACGACTGGTCTCACGAATCTTTCTGGACAGATATGTATGATGCTACTGATAATCCTAATGGTAAATATCCTAATATGGCACAAGAAAGTGCTCTTGTACCATCAGATTTCTGGCAATTGGATACTTTTAGATGTGTAATTAGAAATATGACTTTCGGATTTGAACTTCCAAAAGAAGCAATGAAACAATTAAATATTCAAAAAGCTACTTTAGGTATTACAGGTAATAACCTTTGGGACTTATATAATCCTTATCCAAATCATTATAGAAATATGTATGATGATTCAGTTTCAAGATATCCAACTCTTAGAACTTGGTCACTTAATTTGAATGTATCATTCTAATTTTAATTAAAACACAATTATGAAAGCAAAATTTTGTACATATATAGCAATGACTCTTTTAATGATATTAGGAGTTTCATGCAGTGATGACTTTTTGGAAGACAAAAAGCAATATAAGTATTATGACGCAGAGTTCTTTAAAAGTGAAGAACGTGTAAATTGGTACGTAAATAACTTATATTTTGATTTTTACGATGCTTATAAAGCGCCTACAGCTACACTTGTTGGATCATTTACAACTACTCAAACTTCTTATACGGAAGAAGTAGGCGGTATCTCTGCAATGATTAATCCAAATATAACTTTGGAAAATGCCGCTGATGGATCAGGTTATTTTGGAAAAACATTAGTTGAAAACCCTTCTAATGATCCTTACAATAGAATTAGAGACATTAATGTGATGTTGGAAAGAATTGATGTTGACGGAGCTAATTTGCCTCAAACATTTCGTGATCAGATAAAAGGGCAAATGTATTATTTACGTGCTACTCAATATTTTGATTTAATGCGTACTTACGGTGGTGTTCCAATTGTTACAACAGTTCAGACTCCATCTAAAGATGATCCTTCAATCAAAATACCGAGAGCTACAGTAACGGAATTAGTGAATCAAATTACAGGAGATTTTGATTTAGCTGCAAGTTTATTGCCAGGCAAATGGCCAGCTAGTGATTATGGGCGTTTTACAAAAGGAGCAGCGATGGCTCAAAAAGCACGTGTTTTGTTAACGTACGCAAGTCCATTATTCAATAAAAACTGGGATTCATCTACAGAACGTTGGGATGCTGCTTTAGCGGCTGGACTAGCAGCTGAAACAGAATTAACTTCTCAAGGACACGGTTTATACGGATCAACTGCTAGAGATTGGGAAAGAATGTTTTATGTTAATGACAACGCATTCATTTCAGAAGCTATTGTAGTTAAACTTTTAGCGAGCAGTACTACAGTTACACCTTCTTTGCAATCAAATAACTCTTGGGAAAGATCAATCCGTTTAGCGAGCCAAGGCGGACAAGGAAGTGGAGGAGTTGACGCTCCAAAAAGCATGATTGACTTATTTCCTATGGCTAACGGAAAAAGACCGACTGCTGCAAATAGTTATGATCCATTCTTATTTTTTAGAGATCGTGACCCACGTTTTTACAGAACATTTGGTTTCTCAGGAAGTTATTGGCCTTACAACAATAGTTTGGCGACAGCAGCGGTACCTACTGTTTGGGCATATCGTTGGAGTACAACTTCAACTGCTTTCGGTTTCAGTATGGGTAACGATGTAGCAAGTCCTGCTTTCATTCGTAAAATGTCAAGCCCTACTGTAAGTAATGCTTCAAACTTCCAGATTTCTGGAACAGATATTTTTGAATATCGTTTTGCAGAGTTAGTATTAAACATTGCAGAATGTTATGCTGCAAAAGGAGATATTGGAAATGCTACTACTTATCTAGGAAGAATTCGTAAACGTGTTGGAATTGCTGCTACAGATAATTACGGAATTGGTACATTGGGAGATAAATATGCTGCTCTTGAAGCTTGTCTATACGAGCGTAGAGTAGAGCTAGCTTATGAAGGAAAACGTTTTTGGGATATTCAAAGATGGATGCTTTACAGTGATGATGCTTCAATTAACGACCAAACAAATGCTAAACTGGGGATTCCAGTAATAAACGGAACTCAGCGTGTTGGAAACTATTTACATTATAAAAATGGAACTAGTGCTGCTAACACAGATCCTTTAGCTTCTCAACGTGCTTCTATTTCTGTTGATCCAGATGCTGCAAACTTCCAAACTCAAATTAATGCATTGGCGACTTTTTATACTAATAATTTTGAGTTACGTTCTCCTCCAACACCAATGGATCAAGTAGGTAACGTTGCCACTCCTATTTCTTGGAGATCAAATTATTACATTATGGGTCTTAATCAGACTGCTCTGGTTGCTAATCCTTGGTTGACACAAACTATCGGATGGAAAGATGGTAATGGAGCAGCTGGAACATACAATTACCAAGAATAAATTTCGACTATTAAACAAAAAACATACAAAGCTTTTCACCTGTATTCGTCAAAAGATACAGGTGATTTGTTTAAAAAGAATTACCACAATTAAAAATTAACATGAAAAATTCCGCATTATTTATCGCATCATCGCTGCTTTTTTTAGGAAGTGCAAAATGTTTTGCCCAATATCCTAAAATTAGTCCAGAAGTTCAAGCGCAGGAAAAAGCAATTAAAGAAAAAGCTCAAAGACTTTCTGATGAAGCTTGGACGAAAGCTTTAGTTGTTATTGAAGAAGAAGCAAAACATGGAAAACCATATATTCCATGGGCTGCAAGACCAACCGATTTACCGCAGGCAAGTATTCCTGCTTTTCCAGGAGCTGAAGGAGGAGGAATGTATTCTTTTGGAGGTCGTGGTGGAAATGTCTACACTGTAACAAGTCTTGACGATCGTGGACCTGGAACTTTGCGTGAAGCTTGCGAAAAAGGCGGAGCGAGAATAATAGTTTTTAATGTTGCAGGAATTATCAAATTAAAAAGCCCATTAATTATCCGTGCACCTTACGTTACAATTGCAGGACAAACTGCTCCTGGAGATGGAATTTGTGTGGCAGGAGAATCGATTTGGGTAGATACGCATGATGTAGTAATTAGACATATGCGTTTCCGTAGAGGAGAAACTTTTGTTGGAAGAAGAGATGATGCAATCGGAGGGAATCCAGTTGGAAACATCATCATCGACCACGTTTCTGCAACTTGGGGATTAGATGAAAACATGTCTTTTTACAGACACATGTATAACGATGGAACACCAAATTCTGCGGATAAAAAATTACCAACTGTAAATGTTACGATCCAAAATAGTTTGTTTGCAGAAGGTTTAGATACGTATAACCACGCTTTTGGAAGTACCTTAGGAGGAGAAAATTGCTCATTCTTAAGAAATATGTGGTCTAGCAATACAGGTAGAAATCCATCAATTGGATGGAACGGAATTTTCAATTTCGTAAACAACGTTGTGTTTAACTGGGTAAATCGTTCTATTGATGGAGGAGATTATACAGCAAAATACAACATTATCAATAACTACTTTAAGCCAGGACCAGCTACCAATAAAAATGAGCCAATCAGCTACAGAATCTTGAAACCTGAAGCAGGAAGAAGCAAATTGGATTACATGGAGTTTGGAAGAGCTTATGTAAATGGAAACGTAGTTGAAGGAAACGAAAAAGTTTCTAAAGATAACTGGGATGGTGGAGTGCAAATGGAAACTAAGAAAGGGGAATTAATGACTTTTGAAGAAGCATCAGCATATTATCCAAAAATGAGAGTTAATGAGCCAATGCCAATGCCGTGGTTTGACAAAATTATGACCGCTCAGGAAACTTATGATTATGTACTTAAAAATGCAGGAGCAACATTACCGCTTAGAGATAAAGTTGACGAAAGAATCGTAAGAACGGTAAAAACTGGAGTTCCAGAATATGCAAAAGGTTTAGAGAAAAAGACTTTCTATCAGTTCGAACACAGACGTCTTCCAATGGATTCTTATAAGCTAGGAATCATTACAGATATTTCTCAAGTTGGAGGATATCCAGAATACAAAGGAAAACCTTATGTAGATACAGACAAAGACGGAATTCCAGATGCTTGGGAGAAAAAATACGGTTTAAATCCGAACGATCCATCAGATGCGCAAGGAGATTTAAATGGTGACGGATATGCTAATATCGAAGATTATATCAACGGTGTAAATCCAGCGATAAAAGTAAACTGGAAAGATTTAGCGAATAACAAAGAAACTTTGGTAAGACCTTTGTTAGACTTAAAATAAGAGTTTATAAGTTTATTAAACAAATTTCTCGCAAAGTCGCAAAGACGCAAAGGTATTTTTTCTTAAGTTTTATATAAAAACTTTGCGTCTTTGCGACTTTGCGAGATTAAAAAAAATAAAGATGATGTCAATAAAAAAAATAAATATCAGCTTACTATCGCTTCTTTTCGCATTTTCAAGCTTAAATGCACAACAGCATTTAGATCCAGAATATGTTAAAGTTACCAACGAAAGAGCAGCTAAAATCGTTGCGAAATTAGATTTGAAAAACGAAGCTAAAGAAAAAGCTGTTTCAAATATAATCGCACAGCAATTTAGAGATTTAACTGAAATCCAAGACGGAAGAGATGCTGAAATCAAAAAAGTAAAAGAAGATACTTCTTTAGCGAAAGAAAAACAAAACGAAAAAATTGATAAGCTGAAAGCAAAAGCAGACGAATCAATTGCAAAACTGCATAAATCTTACATCAAAAAATTAAGTAAAGAATTATCAGAAGACAAAATCACAGAAGTAAAAGACGGAATGACTTATGGCGTGCTTCCAATCACGGTTGCAGGTTATAACGACATGCTTCCGAATTTAACTGCTGAGCAGAAAGACTATATCTACAAAGCTTTGGTAGAAGCTAGAGAACACGCCATGGACGCTGGTTCTTCTAAAGAAAAACACGGCTGGTTTGGTAAATACAAAGGAAGAATCAACAACTATTTATCCAAACAAGGTTACGATCTAAATAAAGAAAGTAAAGACTGGCACGAGCGCGTTGAAGCAAGAGAGAAAGCGAAGAAAGAAGGCCAAAAAGAATAGTCCTTAGTCCTTAGATTTTAGTCCATAGTCAATTTATTAGCTAAAAACTAAGGACTAACCACTAGGGACTAATTACTAAAAAAACTAAGGACTAACCAACTAACTACTAAGGACTAATGAAAAATATTTCTCCAAACCGTACTCTAAAAAAAGCATTACTCGCATTATCATTTTGTTCACTCGTTTCTTCGGCTTATGCCCAATATCCCGTAATTCCAAAAGATGTTCAAGCAAAAGCAGACGCTGTTTTAGCTGATGAAGAAAAAAGACTAGCCGAAATTTGGAATGCTAATTATCACATTATTAAAGAAGAAGCAAAACAAGGAAAACCATATTTACCTTGGGCTTCTTATCCAAAAGATTTTGTACAGGCCGATATTCCAGCTTTTCCTGGTGCTGAAGGAGGAGGAGCTTATACACAAGGCGGACGTGGCGGAAAAATATTTGTAGTGACTAGTTTAGCGGATAGCGGAAAAGGAACTTTTCGTGAGGCCTGTGAAGCTGTTGGAGCGAGAACAATCGTTTTTAATGTTTCAGGAATAATTAAACTCGAAAAAAGAATCAGCATGCGTGCGCCTTATGTAACGATTGCAGGACAAACAGCTCCAGGTGACGGAATCTGTATTGCAGGAGAAACATTAGAAATTGACACACACGACGTTATTATCAGACACATGCGTTTCAGACGTGGTGCAACTGAGGTAACCAGAAGAGACGATGCTTTAGGCGGAAACCCAATGGGTAATATTATTATTGATCACTGTTCTGTAAGCTGGGGATTAGACGAAAATATTTCATTGTACAGACATCAGTTTGCTGCAAATGAAAAATCAAAATTAGAGAAATTGCCAGCGTGCAATATCACGATTCAAAACACGATTTCGGCAGAAGGTTTAGATACTTATAATCACGCGTTTGGAAGTACAATCGGCGGATTAAATAGTACTTTTATGCGTAATCTTTGGGCCGACAACATTTCTAGAAATGCTTCTATCGGAATGTATGGCGACTTTAATTTTGTGAATAACGTAGTATTTAATTGGTGGAATCGTACTTTGGACGGAGGCGATTATCGTTCGATGTTAAACATCATCAACAATTATTTTAAACCAGGACCAATTACGCCAGTAAATGAGCCTATTTCGCATAGAATTGTAAAACCAGAATCAGGTTATATTCAGCCAAAACAATACGGAAGAGCTTACGTTTCAGGTAACTTTATCGTAGGATCTCCAGAAGTTACGGCAGACAATTGGAATGGCGGAGTGCAATTGGAAAACCTTCCAGAAGCAGAAACTAAAGAATTTTTAGCAGCCATCAAACAGCCAAAACCATTCTCAATGCCTTCATTTAAAATCATGAGCGCAGAAGAAGCTTATGATTTTGTTTTAACGAATGTGGGAGCGACAATTCCGAAAAGAGATGCTGTCGATGAAAGAGTTCTGAAACAAGTTCGCACTGGAAAAATCGAAGTGAAAGACGGTTTAGAAAATGCGATTGGAAAAGAATTTGTAAAAAGAAGACTTCCTGCCGATTCATACAAAAGAGGAATTATTACGCATCCAGATCAAGTTGGCGGATACCCAACTTACAAAGGAAAAGCGTATAAAGATTCGGATAACGACGGAATTCCAGATGCATGGGAAAAGAAATTTGGTTTAAACCCAAATGACGCTTCAGACGCTAATAAAGATTCAAACGGAGATGGTTATACAAACATTGAAAAGTATTTCAACAACATCGATCCAAACCAAAAAGTAGATTGGACGAAATTGGAGAATAATACAGATACATTGGCTAAAGTAAAATCTTTGGTTCAATAGTTTCAAGATACGTAAACCTAACAGGTTTTTAAAACCTGTCAGGTTTAATAAAGAAAAGGATCACATAAAGTAAAGTATAGTTTGTCAGGCTGAGCGGAGTCGAAGCCCCGCAAAGTTTTTCTACAAAGATTGACGATTTAGATTGCGTGGGCTTCGACTCCGCTCAGCCTGACAAAACGGAACGGAAATATTTTTATGAAAATAATTGCCCTAGCCCCGATAGAAGTGGAAATCCTTTTGTTTTTTTCTTTAAAAAACAAAAGATTGGAACGGATAGCGGGATTAGCTCCAGAAAAAAAAGATTTGGTTCCATCATAGAAATCGAAATGACAAAAATTACGGAATTACTTAACTTTAGAAAATCTAAAATCTAAATTCAGAAATCTAAAATTATTCAAAAGTGAATTTCACTAAACAAAATATAATCCCTTGCTTCAAAAACACATTAGTAATAATGTGTTTTGCTATGTCAATAAGTACCACAGCCCAAACTGCTTTCCCAGATATTGTAAAAACCAAAGAAGGAAAACTTACCTTCACGACAGACAATCAAGGAAATCAAATTGTGGATTTTTCTTTTGCGGGCTATATGGCATCAGAAAAAGCAATTCCGAATCTGGAGAACAAGATTTTTGTTTCGAAGCAGGAAGAAGACGCCACACAGAAAATTCAAAATGCGATAGATTATGTAAGCGGTTTAAAACCAGATAAAAAAGGCTTTCGCGGAGCTGTTTTGTTAGACAAAGGAACTTTCAAAGTAAGCGGCACTTTATACATCAGAAAATCGGGAGTTGTACTTCGCGGAAGCGGAAACACCGAAAACGGAACCGTACTTCTAGGAACAGGTTTAGAAAGGGAAGCATTGATTAGAATTTTGGGTGTAAACGATAAAGTGTATAAAGATACTTTCGAATTTAACAATGCTTACACTCCGCTTGGAACTCAGAAAATCCAATTAAAAAGCACATCAAAATTAAAAGTTGGAGACGAAATCGAAATCAGCAAACCTTTAACGGATAATTTCATTAAAGAAGTAAACATGCAGGACTTCGGAGGAGAAACTTCATGGATTGGCTGGAAAAAAGGAGACTGGATTACAACTTGGAATCGCGTTGTTACTAAAATCAACGGAAACGAAGTAACGATAAGTGCTCCAATAACGATGTCTTTAGACGATGTTTTTGGAACTTCAAAAGTTACCGTTTATTCATGGGCAGGAAGAATTGAGCATATCGGCGTTGAAAATATGCTGATAAAATCGACTTTTAATGCTTCAAATTTAAAAGATGAAGAACACAGATGGCAGGCAATTAGTATAGAAAATACTAGAAATGCTTGGGTAAAGCAAGTGAATTTCAAACATTTTGCAGGCGGAGCAGTTACGATTTTAAAAACAAGTCAGCAGATTACGGTTGAAGATTGTATTGCGACAGAGCCTGTTTCTGAAATCGCTTCATTCAGAAGACATACTTTTTATACAGAAGGTCAGCAGACCCTTTTCCAGCGTTGTTATTCCGAATTTGGCTATCATGATTTTGCCGTGGGCGGATTTGGTACAACGGGTCCAAATGCTTTCGTGCAGTGCGAATCGCATCTTCCGTTTGATAACAGCGGAGCGATTGGAAGTTGGGCAACTGGAGTTTTATTCGACATTGCCAATATCGACGGAAAAGCATTAAGCTACAACAACAGAGAACAGGCAGGAAGAGGCGCAGGATGGACAGCAGCAAATTCTGTTATCTGGGAATCATCGGCTTCAAAAGTAGAATGTTACAGTCCGCCAACAGCACAAAACTGGGCTTTTGGAGTTTGGGGACAATTTGGAGGAAACGGTCACTGGAAAGACGTAAACGGACATATCAGTCCGAGAAGTTTATTTTACACGCAATTAGAAAACAGATTAGGAAAATTACCTTCACCAGCATTTATTTATGATTTAGGATCAGAACCTTCTTCAAGTCCAACAATCGAAGTAGCGCAGGAACTGACTAAAAACTCAGCAACAACAGCGAAAAGTTTACCAGAATGGATTGCAGAAGTTTCGAAACAAAACCCAATAGACACAAACAATTCGAAACTTAAAAATGCTAACGATTTAAAAGTTGCTTCAGAAAATAAAGCTAAAACGTCAACTTCAAAAGTGGTTGTGGAAAACGGTTTGTTGACTTTTGAAGGAAAATTAATTGCAGGAAAAGAAACCAATGTAGCATGGTGGAGAGGAGATCTTACGGATGATTTCGTAAAAAAATCGACACCGCATTTAACCCGTTTTGTACCGGGGAGAACAGGAAACGGACTGACAGATAAAGTTCAGGAAACGGTAGATTATTTGACAAAAAATAACATCGTTGCCCTAGAACACAATTATGGATTATGGTACGAGCGCCGTATGGACGATCACGAACGCGTACGTCGATTTGATGCCGATGTTTGGCCTCCGTTTTACGAACAGCCTTTCGCGAGAAGCGGACAGGATTTGGCTTGGGATCATTTAAGTAAATACGATTTAACGAAATTCAACGATTGGTACTGGAACCGTTTAGCGCAGTTTGCAACATTGTCAGAACCAAACGGACAATTGTTAATCAATCAGCAATATTTTCAGCACAATATTTTAGAGGCTGGAGCGCATTGGGCAAGTTCGCCTTGGCGTTCGGCAAACAATATTAATAATTCAGGATTTCCAGAGCCGCCGCCGTACGCAGGAGACAAACGTATTTTTATGGCGGAACAGTTTTACGATATTACGAATGAGCAAAGAAGAAAATTGCACGAAGGTTTCATTAGAAAATCATTCGAAAACTTTCAAGAAAACAGCAACGTAATTCAGTTAACAAGTGCCGAATATACAGGTCCGCTTCACTTTATGGAATTCTGGATCGACCAGGCTCAAAAATGGAAAGATGAAACGGGTAAAAAAGGCTTAATTGGATTGAGTGCTACGAAAGATGTTCAGGACGCTATTTTAAATGATGCTAAAAGAAACAAAACCGTTGATGTAATAGACATCAGATATTGGTATTACAAAGAAGACGGTTCAGCTTACGCGCCACAAGGAGGTGTGAATTTAGCACCAAGACAGCACGCCAGAAAAATGAAAACGGGAAAAGAAACCGACAATCAGGTGTATCGCGCCGTTAGAGAATACCGCGAAAAATATCCTGAAAAAGTAGTTTTATATTCAACAGACGGTTCGTCAAGATTTGGCTGGCCGGCTTTAATGGCGGGAGCTTCATTGCCTAACATTCCAAAAATCGAACTGCCTCAGTTTTATGCCGCTTTAAGCGAAATGAAATTGGTTGACGGAAATACGTTTTCAGACAATCTTTGGAAATTAGAAAACAAAGGAAAAAGCTATTTATTTTATCTGAAAAACGACCAGGATATTACAATCGATTTATCAAACGAAAAAGGAACATTTGAAGTATTCGCAATCAATGCTTCAACAGGAGATACAACCAAAAAAGCCAACATCAGCGGAGGAAAAAAAATCACAATCCCTCAAGCCGAGATAAAAGAAAAAGTGCTTTTTGTAGTGAAAAAAAGTTAGCCACGAATTACACGAATTGGCACGAATTTTATTAAAAAATAATCTGCTCATTCTGCCAAATCTGCGAGAGTAAATATTTTTCACGCAGATTTAAAAAGATCAAAGCAGATGATCTAACAGATTTAAAAATTTAATCTGCGCAGATCAGCTAAAATCAGCAAAATCTGCGTGAAACATTAAAGACATAGCAAAGAAGAAATTCGAGAAATTAGTGTAATTCGTGGCAAAAAAAATAAGAACACAATTCAAAAACAACCCAAAATGAATCTGAAAATTAAATCCTTATACGCCCTTTGCATTCCCTTTATGCTCACAGCACAAAGCGGATTCTCGCAAGCCAAAACAAAAGGAGCACTGCCTCAAATCAAAGTATCTAAAAATCAGCATTATTTTGTAACTGAAAACGAAAAACCATTTTTCTGGCTAGGCGATACAGGCTGGCTCGCATTCGGAAAACTGGACAGAGCAGGAGTAGAGAAATATTTCAAAGACAGAAAAGACAAAGGATTCAATGTCGTTCAGGTCATGGTTTTGCATAATATTAATGCGGTAAATGTTTACGGCGATCCAGCATTAATAAACGAAGATGTTTCAAAACCATTGATCACGGCAGGAAATGATTTTAAAGATGCAAAACAATACGATTATTGGGATCACGTAGATTATACTTTAGACGTGGCTCAGAAAAACGGAATTTACGTTGCAATGGTTCCGGTTTGGGGAACTAACGTTTCAAAAGGAAACAAAGTAAGCAAAGAGCAGGCAACAGAATACGCTCAATTCTTAGCTAATAGATATAAAAACAGAACAAACGTAATCTGGTTAAACGGCGGTGACACACACGGAAACGAATTTCAGGATATCTGGAATGCCATCGGAAACACTTTAAAAACCAACAATCCAGAACAGTTAGTGACTTTCCATCCGTTCGGAAGAACCGATTCATCAGAGAATTTTCATAATGCAAAATGGCTTGATTTCAATATGTTTCAGTCCGGACACAGAAGATATGATCAGGATTCTAGTAAAACAAATTTCAAAGAAGACAATTACAAATTCGTTCTTAGAGATTTCGAGTTAAAACCAACAAAACCAACATTAGACGGCGAGCCATCTTACGAAAATATTCCACATGGTCTCCACGATACTTTGCAACCTAAATGGACAGCAAGCGACGTACGCCGTTACGGATATTGGTCGGTTTTATCTGGAGGAGCAGGTTACACGTACGGACATAACGCCGTAATGCAAATGTTCAGAAAAGGCGACAAACCAGCTTATGGAAATAAAGAATTATGGACATCAGCTATCAATGCGCCAGGAGCCAAACAAATGGTTTACATTAAAAAGCTGATGGAAGAATTTCCGTTTTTAGAAGGAACTCCAGATGTTTCATTAGTAGTTAACCAAGGAGAAAAATACGATTATATTCCGGCAATAAGAGGAGAAAAGTATGCATTATTATACACTTACAACGGAAGAATAATAGAAGTAAAACTAGGCAAAATTTCCGGAGATAAATTCGAAGCAACTTGGTACAATCCAAGAAACGGTAAGAAAACAAAAATCGGAACATTTGACAATAAAGGAACTCAAAACTTCCAGCCAGCAGGAAAAAAAGAAGATGGCAATGACTGGGTTTTGATTTTAACCTCAAAGTAACCATATAGATTGGTCATTGCGAGGAACGAAGCAACCTCACTACCATAAAAATGCAAAGTTTTATTTTGTAAATGTGGTTGCTTCGTTCCTCGCAATGACAAAAAATAAGAATAAAATATTTCACGCAGATTTTGCAGATTTTAGCTGATCTGCACAGATTAAATTTTAAAAATCTGCTCGATTTGCTTTAATCTTTTTAAATCTGCGTGAAATCAAAAAACAATACAACAATGAAAAACATACTAATCATACTCTGCTTCATAACCAGCCTAACAACCTTCGCACAAGATGGCTGGATAAACATCCTAAAAGAAGGCGGAAACAACAAAGGTCAAAAATGCACTCAAGCCATCCAAAACGCAATCGAAAAAGCATCTAAAAACGGCGGAGGAACCATCTTCTTCCCTGCTGGGGAATACCTAACAGGAGCTTTAACCTTAAAAAGCAACATCACAATTCACTTAGATTCTGGAGCAGTTTTAAAGTTTTCAGAAAATTTTGATGACTATCTTCCGTACGTTGAAATGCGTTACGAAGGAATTGTAATGAAATCTTTCCAGCCTTTATTTTATGCAAAAGATCAGCAAAACATCACGATCAAAGGAAGAGGCATAATCGACGGACAAGGAAAAGCATGGTGGAACGAAGTCTACAGAATTGAATCTGCAAAAGAACCGCTTCCTCCAACCAAATACCAAACCATGTGGGAAGAGCAAAACAAAGGCCTATACACCGAACCATATTACAAAAGAACCGTTGACAAGAAATTCTTCAGACCATCATTCTTTCAGGCTTACAACTGTAAAAATATTTTGATCGAAGGCGTGACGTTCCAAAATTCACCATTCTGGACAATCAATCCAGAATTTTGCGATAATGTAACCGTAACTGGAATCTCGATTTTTAATCCGCATTCTCCAAATACTGACGGGATTAATCCTTCTTCTTGTACCAATGTGCATATTTCAAACTGTCATATCAGCGTTGGAGACGACTGTATTACAATCAAATCGGGAAGAGACGGCGACGGACGTAAATACGGAAAAGCGACAGAAAATGTTACCATTACAAACTGCACTATGTTAAGCGGTCACGGCGGAGTAGTAATCGGAAGCGAAATGTCAGGCGGTATCAAAAAAATCACGATTTCAAATTGCGTTTTTGACGGAACAGATCGCGGCATCCGTATCAAATCAGCTCGCGGAAGAGGCGGAGTGGTAGAAGATATTCGCGTCGACAATATCGTCATGAAAAACATCAAAGAAGAAGCCATCGTATTGAGTCTATTCTACGACAAAGGCACTACAGTTGAGCCAGTAACCGAGAAAACGCCAATTTTCAGAAACATTCACATGAGCAACATCACGGCCTCAAACGTAAACAAAGCCGGACAGATTTTAGGAATTACCGAAATGCCGATTCAAAACATTACTTTCTCTAACAT
Organism: Flavobacterium sp. 38; assembly: GCF_057799715.1. Lineage (NCBI taxonomy): Bacteria > Pseudomonadati > Bacteroidota > Flavobacteriia > Flavobacteriales > Flavobacteriaceae > Flavobacterium > Flavobacterium sp. 38. The sequence continues at coordinate 145,299 of NZ_JBYNWZ010000007.1, forward strand.
CAACATGGATGGGAAAGAAGGTTTTACGGTAAGCACGGCAACAGATGTAGAATTTCATGATGTAAAAGTAAATGCAACAGTCGGTTCATCTTTCAAAATATCCAATTCAAAAAATGTTATTTTAGACAACGTTGGTTCGTCAACAGCTATAAAAGGAGTTCCAGTTATTAAACTAGACAACGTTTCAAATACATTGATCAACAACAATTTTCCATTCAATGAAACCGATATTTTTATCGAAGCCGATGGAAAAGAAACCAAAAATGTTTTCCTGAAAAACAATGTTTTGAATAATGTGAAAACAGCGGTTAAAAAAGGAAAAGATTTAGATAAAAAAGCGATTATAGAATAACACGTTCGCGCTCCTGCAAGGTTTTCGAAACCTTGTAGGTGTTAAGACAGTTTTTTAGTAAATTTTGAGAAGCAGAAACAATTGGCATTTTTGGAAACATCGTCCCGCTTTTCGTTACAATCTTTTTTGTACCGAACCCCGGTACAAAAAAGGATTTCCACTGCAATCGGGGCTAAAGAGAATGATTTGGCTTTTTTGTAATTAATAGGATTTTAGATTAAACATAAATATACCTATAAGGTTTTGGAAACCTTGCAGGAGAAGAAAAATTAGAAATGAAAAAATTATTCATCATATTAACCCTTTCGTTTTTCGCGATCAGTTATGCGCAGAAAAAGAAAGAACTCTATCTTTTTACGTCGTTTAGAGAACCAGCAACAGAAGGTTTGTATTTGGCGTACAGCGAAGACGGTTACAATTGGAAAGGTTTAGAAGGATCATTTTTAAAACCAGAAATCGGAGCCAGTAAAATTATGCGCGATCCGTCAATCACAAAAGGTGGAGACGGAACCTATCACATGGTTTGGACAACCGATTGGAAAGGTGGAAATGGTTTTGGTTATGCGAGTTCAAAAGACTTAATTCATTGGTCAGAACAACAGTATATTCCTGTAATGAAAAACGAACCGGAAGTGGTAAACGTTTGGGCGCCCGAGATTTTTTATGATGATGTGAAAAAAGAATACATCGTGATTTGGGCATCGACTATTCCATTCCGATTCGAAAAAGGAGTTGAAGATGAGAAAAATAACCACAGAATGTATTATGTAACAACAAAGGATTTCAAAACCTTCTCGAACACCAAATTATATTACGATCCAGGTTTCAGCGTAATCGACTGTGTGATTGTCAAAAAAGGAAAAAAAGATTACGTTTTGGTTTTAAAGGACAACACAAGACCGATGAGAAACATTGAAGTAGCTTTTGGAAAATCTCCTCTAGGACCATTCGAAAAAAGATCAAAACCTTTAACAGAATATTTATCGGAAGGTCCAACGGTAGTAAAAGTGGGTAAAAACTGGCTGTTGTATTATGACAATTACGGATCAAAAAATTATAAAGCGTTAAGCACTTCAGATTTTGTTCATTTTGAAGATGTTTCATCCAAAATAAGTCTTCCGGAAGGACACAAACACGGAACGATTACGACAATTTCAAGCGAAGTTTTAAAAGGATTAATTGAAAAGAAATAGAATTAAGTTTCACGCAGATTTAAAATGATTAAAGCAGATAAAACAGATTTTTTATTAATCTGCAGAAATCAATAAAGAGGAAAAAAAATCTGCTTTATCTGCCAAAATCTGCACAATCTGCGTGAAACCAAAAATAAAAGAAATGATTGCTTTCCAGAACATTAAAACCAATATCATCACCGCTTCTGCAATTCTTTTGACTTGCACAGCCTTAAACGCACAAAACGACACCGTGCGTTATGTTGGCAAAACACTTTCAAATGTAGATTACCATCACGGACAGTTAAGTCCAGCAGTTGGAGTTCACGCGACGCAGATTATGCGTGCGAGTCGTGAACATCCCGAAAAAGCAGACGGATTCGGATGGACATACAACCACCAGCCGATGATGGCGTATTGGAATAACACCTTTTATCTGCATTATTTGAGCGATCCTTCAGGCGAACATATTCCGCCGAGCCAGACTTTATTGATGACTTCAAAAGACGGCGTAACATGGACAAAACCAGAAGTGATTTTCCCGATTTACAGAATTCCTGACGGATGGAAAAAGGAAGGCGTAGAAGGCGTTGCCAAAAATCTTGATGCGATTATGCACCAGAGAATGGGATTTTATACCTCAAAAGACAAACGACTTTTTGCATTAGCGTATTACGGAATCGCAATGGATGAAAAAGACGATCCGAACGACGGAAAGGGAATTGGGCGTGTGATTCGTGAAATCAAAAAAGACGGAAGTTTTGGCGAAATTTATTTCATCAGATACAACAAAACATGGGACAAATCGAAATCGAAATTCCCTTTTTATACCAAATCAAAAGACAAAGGTTTGATCAAAGCCTGTGAAGAAATTCTTTCTGAACCTTTAGTTTTACAACAATGGGTTGAAGAAGCGGATCGTGATGATGAATTAATTCCCCTTCAAAAACCATATAAAGCATTCAGCTATTATCATTTACCAAACGGAAATGTGGTTGGTTTGTGGAAACATGCTTTAACGTCAATCAGCCGTGATGGCGGAAAATCATGGGATTATATGCCGTTGCGTGCGCCTGGATTTGTAAACAGCAATGCTAAAATCTGGGGACAAAAAACATCTGACAATCGCTATGCGACGTTGTACAATCCGTCAGAATATCGTTGGCCATTGGCGATTTCAACTAGTGACGACGGACTGAATTATAAAGATTTATTGTTGGTTCACGGCGAAGTAAGTCCGATGCGCTATGGCGGAAATTACAAATCAGCCGGCCCACAATACGTTCGCGGAATCACAGAGAAAAACGGAACTCCGCCGGACGGAAAAATCTGGGTGGGTTACAGCGTAAACAAGGAAGATATTTGGGTGGCTTCGATTCCTGTTCCAGTGACTTCGGTTGTTACAAGTGATGTAAATGATGTCTTCAATAATCTTCCTGACGGAGAAGAATTGAAGTTTTGGAACACTTACGATCTTTCGTGGGCATCCACAAAAATCGAAAAGAAAACCGATGGCAAAAAATGGCTGACGTTAAGAGACCAAGATTATTTTGATTATTCGAGAGCCGAAAGAGTGATTCCGTTTGCCTCAAAAATGGAAGCTGTTTTCACAGTAAAGCCAGAGCAGAACAATCACGGTTTATTACAGGTTGAATTTCAGAACAAACAAGGTCTGCCTTCGGTAAGATTAACTTTTGATTCAGACGGTCAAATTAAAGTAAAAACGGGAGCACGTTTTAATGGAATTGGAAAATACGAAGCCAATAAAACCTATAAAATAACGGTTAAATTAGATGCTAAAAACCGTTCTTACACGATAAAAGTAAATGACGAGAAAGAATCAACAAAGATATTCTACGCGCCAACCGACGGATTTGAAAGAATCATGTTCCGAACTGGAGAACAAAGATTTACTCCAAATGCAGACACAGCGCCAGACACAGACGATTACGACGACCTGCCTCAAACCGGAAAATTAATCCCAGAAGCAGTTTTCAATATCGAGTCTTTGATTACTAAAAAGTTAAATTAGCCACGAATTCACGAATTATTTTTATCATCAGTGCGTAATTTATTTAAAAATGATTAAAATATTTCACGAATAAATTAAATTAATATTTTGGTATAAATTCGAAAAATTAAACACAAAGAAAAATTAGAGAAAATTCGTGAATTCGTGGCGAAAAAAATAAAGAACGCGGATAACACGGATTTACTTCGTAAAGACGCGGATAAAAACGGATTTTTTTATTTATAAAGAAGAAAAAAAATCCGCTAAAATCAGCGTCTTCGCGATAGCGAATCCGCGTCATCAGCGTTCAAAATCTCAACAATAAGAAATGAAGAATTTCAAAAACATTTTAATTGCCGTTTGCCTTTTAGTAACCCTAGTTTCTAAAGGACAAATTCTGCCTGTACATCTCACAACAGAAATGGCTGAAAATCCTTTAACAGTCGTTCAGAATCAGCCGAGATTTGGTTGGAAATTAATTTCAAAAGAATCTGATGCCTCACAAATCGCCTATTTGATTTTAGTAGCTTCTTCCGAAGAAAAACTAAATAATGACGACGGAGATATCTGGAATACAGGAAGAGTAAACTCAGATAAAAACCTGCATATTGTTTATAATGGAAAAGCTTTAAAAAACGAAACCAAATACTTCTGGAAAGTCAAAGTTTGGAGTCAGGAAGGAAAACTTTCTAAATGGAGTCGAACAGCCTCTTTTAGAACCGCACCTTTAGAATCAGAATTAAAGCCGATTTGGATTGGAGCGATTACCAAAGCAGACAGTCATTTGCCAGAAGGCCGAAACTTTCATAGTGCCACTTATAAAAGAGAAAAGAAAGACGCGATTATCAATGCTTCAGATTCGCTTTCGAGAAGAAGTATCATGCTTCGTAAACCTTTCGAAGTAAAAAAAGAAATCAAAGAAGCAATTGTTTATATTTCAGGTTTAGGACATTACGAATTGACTATCAACGGCAAAAAAGTTGGAAACAGTCAGTTTGCGCCTTTGTGGACGGATTACGATAAAACGGTTAATTATAATGTTTATGAATTAAGCGCTAAACAACTTCAAAAAGGCGAAAATGTAATTGGCGTTTTGTTAGGAAACGGAATGTACAATACTTTGGCTGAACGATATACCAAATTTTTCGTAAGTTTTGGTCCGCCGACTTTATTCTTTAAAATGAAAATCAAATACAATGATAATTCAGAAGAAATTATAAAGTCAGATGAAACTTGGAAATACAGTAAAAGTCCGATTACGTACAACAGTATTTTTGGAGGAGAAGATTACAATGCCAATTTAGAACAAAAAGGATGGAATACGAAACATTTCAAAGATTCAGATTGGAAAAAAGTAGTGGTTCAGGAAGCGCCAAAAGGAGTTTTAAGACCGCAGACTACAACACCAATTACGATTCAGAAACAATACGAAGTGAAAACGGCAAAAGAACTGAAACCGAATTTCTTTGTTTTTGATATGGGACAAAATCTTTCTGGATTTCCAACTATAAAAGTAAAAGGAAAAAAAGGACAAACCGTTCGCGTTTGGGTTGGAGAAAGTTTAAACGAAGACGGAACGGTTGGACAAGGAAAATCGGGAAAACCGTATTATTACGACTACACTTTAAAAGGGAAAGACGTTGAAGAATGGACGCCGAAATTTAGCTTTTACGGATTTCAGTTTGTTCAGATTGAAAATATTAATTACAAAGAAACAAAAGATAAAAGTCTGCCGACTTTGGTAGAATTAAAATCGAATTTCATTTACAATTCGGCTGGAGAAGCAGGAAGTTTTGCATGTTCGAATGAGCTTTTTAATAAAACACATGAGATTATAAATTATGCTATAAAAAGTAATTTCCAGAGTGTTTTTACGGATTGTCCACAACGCGAAAAATTAGGTTGGTTGGAAGAAATTCACTTAAACGGGCCAGGTTTACTTTTCAATTATAATCTGCAGACTTTCGCTCCTGCTACGATGCAGAACATTGCAGATTCGCAAAGAGAAAACGGACTTATTCCGTCGATTGTTCCTGAATATATCATTTTTGGAGGCGATTTTACCGATTCTCCAGAATGGGGTGTAACAGGTGTGATTCTACCTTGGATGTATTACGAATATTACGGCGACGCTTCTTTAATCGAAAAATATTATTCGGTAATGAAAAACTATGTCGATTATTTAGAATCAAAATCTAAAAATCACATTGTTTCACACGGATTGGGAGACTGGTACGATTACGGAACACATCCGGCAGGATATTCTAAAAACAGTCCGATTGCACTTTCGGCAACTTCGCATTTTTATTATGGAGCGAGTTTGGTGGCAAAAGCAGCTAAATTATTAGGTAAAACCGAAGATATTGAGAAATATGAAACTTTAACTTCTGAGATAAAAACTGCTTTTAACAACGAGTTTTTCAACTCAGAAACCAAACAATACGGAACTGGAAGTCAGTTTAGTAATGCTGTTCCAATTTTTATGAATATTGTAGAACCACAATATAGAGAAGCGGTAATGCAGAACTTATTGGCAGACATTGCTGCAAAAGGAGATCGTTTAACAACGGGAGATGTTGGAAATCGTTATTTATTTCAAGCTTTAGCACAAAATGGCGAAAACGAAACGATGTTTAAAATGAACAATCATTATGATGCGCCGGGTTATGGTTTTCAGGTTAAATATGGCGTAACGACTTTGACGGAACAATGGGATCCGAGAAAAGGAAATTCGTATAACCATTTTATGATGGGACAGATTGAGGAATGGTTTTACCAAAGTTTAGCCGGAATTAAATCGGATCCTGAAAAACCAGGCTTCAAACATTTCTTCATCCAGCCCGAGGTAGTAGGCGATATGACTTTCGCGAAAGCGGACTATCAATCGGTTTATGGAAAAATTGTTTCGTCTTGGGAAAAGAAAGACGGAAAGTTTATTTTGAATGTGGAAATTCCGGTAAATACTACGGCGACGATAAAACTGCCAGTGTCTAAAAATTCAGAGATAAAAATTGATGATAAAAAGGTTCGAGCTGGTAATGATGGAATAAAACCAGTTTTGGAATTAGGTTCTGGGAAATATATAATTGAATGCACAATATAGAACGCGGATAACGTAGATTTACTTCGTAAAGACGCGGATAAAAACGGATTTTTATTTAAAAAGATGAAAAAATTCGCTAAAATCAGCGTCTTCGCGATAGCGAATCCGTGTCATCTGCGTACAAACTCACAACAATGAAAAAAATAAAATACATCTTCTTAGTTTCCATTTTTGCTTTGACAATTGCCAAAGCACAGACTTCTGATACCAATTTTCGAAAACCAGTATCAGAAACTCTAAAGAAAATTGAAACTTTATTTAATGTTACGATCAACGATGACAGAGGTTTATTGAAAGGAAAAGAACTCGACTATGCCGACTGGAGAATTGAACCAGGAAACCTGCCGTTGTCGCTGACTAATATTTTGGCACCATTCGAATTAATGTATTTTAAACAGCCGGATGGAACCTACATTATTCGTAAATATGAAAACCATAAAGTTTCTGTTGATAAAGGAAAAGAACGTTTGTTTTATTTAGAAAGCCTTTATTCGACTAAAGAACAATGGGAAAAACGCAAAATGGAGTTAAAAGCTTGTATGATTTCATCATTTGGTTTGGATAAGGCGCCCCCTACACCTAAGTCTAAGCCACTTTTAACTCCAAAGAGAATCTATAAAGACTACAGCGTCGAGAATATCGCACTGGAGATTTTGCCAGGTGTTTATGCAACGGGATCGATTTACAAACCGTATCCGTTAAACAAAAAAGCAGCTGTTATTATAACTCCAGACGGGCATTTCGGCGACGGAAGATATAGAAAAGACGAGCAGTACAGATGCGCAATAATGGCTAAAATGGGAGCTATTGTCGTGGGTTACGATTTATTTGCTTGGGGAGAATCTTTATTGCAGTTTCCAGAAGAAACACACAGAAATAGTATCGCGTCGACAGTTCAGCTGCTGACAGGAATTCGTCTGCTGGATTATTTAGCAACGGTTAAAAATGCGGATATGACAAGAGTTGGTGTTACAGGAGGTTCAGGCGGAGGATCGCATACGATGTTTTTAGCAGCGATTGATGATCGTGTAAAAGTTTCGGCTCCAGTGGTAATGGTTTCCTCTCATTTTTCAGGCGGATGTCCGTGTGAAAGCGGGCGCGGCATTCACTTATGTGGAAACGGAACAAACAACGCTGAAATCTCTGCTATGATGGCTCCAAAACCGCAATTGATTGTTTCGGATGGAAAAGACTGGACTTTGGCAGTTCCAGAATTGGAGTTTCCGTTTATTCAGAGAACTTATGAGTTGTACGGAAAAAAAGATTTAGTAGAAAATGCTCATTTTGCAAAAGAAGGACATGATTTCGGAATTTCGAAGCGTATGGCTTTGTATCCGTTTATGGCGAAATATTTAAATTTAGATTTGAATAAAGTGAAGAACGATAAAGGCGAAATCGACGAATCGACTTGTGTAATTGAGCCAAAAGAAAAGTTGTTTGTTTTTGGAGATAAAGGTGAAAAATTGCCTAAAAATGCACTGAAAGACATCAACAAATTATATGAAATGTTCGGAGAAAAAAATCTGAAGGTTTATGAGGTTAAGAAATAGCCACGAATTACACTAATTGCACTAATTTTTATGCCACAGATTAAAGGATTTCCACTGATTAAAAAATCTGCTCGATCTGCTAAATCTGCGAGAGTAATTTTTTTTCTCGCAGATTTAGCAGATTGAGGAGATAAAAAATCCTTCTAATCATTTTAATCTGTGGCAGAAAATTAGAGAAATTGAATAAAAATTAGAAAAGAAATTAGTGTATTCGTGGCAGAAAAAAATATTCGTGGCGAAAAAAAAATATAAGTATGAATCTAAAAATTAAATTAACGGCAATTTGTTTAGGAATTTTTTCCATCACTGCAACGGCGCAAAATGATTTGAAACTTTGGTACGATAAACCAGCTGCAATCTGGAATGAAGCCTTACCATTAGGTAACGGACGTTTAGGCGCAATGGTTTTTGGCGATCCAGCTGTGGAGCGTTTACAATTGAATGAAGAAACCATTTGGGCTGGTTCTCCAAATAGTAATGCACATTCAAAATCTATTGAAGCTCTACCGATTGTCCGCAAATTAATATTTGACTTAAAATTTGACGAAGCGCAGGATTTAGCTACCAGAGATATCATGTCGCAGACCAATGACGGAATGCCGTATCAGACTTTTGGAAGCGTTTATATTTCGTTTCCAGGGCATCAAAAATATTCCAATTACTACCGAGATCTAGATATTAGTAACGCTTCCGCGAAAGTGAAATACACCGTTAATGGAGTTGAATTTACACGCGAAATCATAACAGCATTTTCAGATCAAGTTATTGCAGTGAAGCTTTCTGCAAGCAAACCGGGACAGATTACTTGTAATGTTTTCATGAACAGTCCGATTGATAAAACTGTTCCGTCGACAGAAGGAAACCAGATTATACTTTCGGGAGTTGGAACTAATTTTGAAGGAGTAAAAGGAAAAGTAAAATTTCAGGGAAGATTAACGGCTAAAAATAAAGGTGGTGAAATCGATGCTAGCAACGGAGTTTTAAGCATTAATAAAGCTGATGAAGTGACTTTGTACATTTCGATTGCCACTAATTTTAAAAACTACAAAGATATTTCGGGCGATGAAATTGCGAAAAGCAAAGATTATTTGGCTAAAGCTGAAATAAAAGATTTTGAAACTATACAAAAAGCTCACACAGAATATTATCAAAAATTCTTCAATAGAGTTAGTTTAGATTTAGGTTCGAATGAAAACGCGAAGAAACCAACAAACGAGAGAATTAGAGATTTTTCCAAACAATTTGATCCGCAATTAGCTTCGTTATATTTCCAATTCGGACGTTATTTATTGATTTCGAGTTCACAGCCAGGAGGACAGCCAGCGAATTTACAAGGAATCTGGAATGATATGGTAACACCGCCTTGGGACAGTAAATACACAACAAACATCAACGCTGAAATGAATTATTGGCCGGCACAGGTAACCAACTTGCAGGAAATGCACGAACCATTTTTACAGATGGCAAAAGAATTAAGCGTTACTGGTGCAGAAACTGCCAGAATGATGTACAATGCTGGCGGATGGGTTTTACACCACAACACCGATATCTGGCGCGTAACTGCTCCTGTAGATTCTGCTGCTTCGGGAATGTGGCCGACTGGCGGCGCTTGGGTTTGTCAGGATTTATGGGAAAGATATCTATATACAGGCGATAAAAAGTATTTAGCAGAAATTTATCCGATCATGAAAGGTGCTGCCGATTTCTTTCTAGATTTCATGATTGTGGATCCTAACACAGGATATTTGGTTGTTGTGCCTTCAAGTTCGCCTGAAAATACGCATGCTGGCGGAACTGGAAAATCGACCATTGCATCGGGAACGACAATGGATAATCAGTTGATATTTGATTTGTTTACACATGTAATCGAAGCTTCAAAACTGGTTGCTCAAGATGCTACTTACTCGAAAAAAGTAAGCGATGCTTTAGCCAAAATGCCTCCAATGAAAGTTGGAAAACACAGTCAGTTGCAAGAATGGCAGGACGATTGGGATAATCCAAAAGATAATCATAGACACGTTTCGCATTTGTACGGATTATATCCGAGTAATCAGATTTCGCCAAACAAAACACCTGAGTTATTTGAAGCTGCAAAACAATCTTTGATTTACAGAACAGATGAATCTACAGGCTGGTCTATGGGATGGAAAGTGAATTTATGGGCGAGATTATTGGACGGAAATCACGCTTATAAACTGATTCAGGATCAATTGCATTTGGTAACGGCCGACCAAAGAAAAGGTGGCGGAACGTATCCGAATATGTTAGATGCGCATCAGCCATTTCAAATTGATGGGAATTTTGGCTGTACGGCCGGAATCGCAGAAATGCTGATGCAGAGTCAGGAAGATGCGATTCAGTTATTACCTGCGCTACCAACCGTTTGGAAGGACGGAAGTATAAAAGGTTTAGTGGCAAGAGGCGGTTTTGTAATCGATATGACTTGGAAAAATAATAAAGTTTCGACTTTAAAAATTTATTCAAAAATTGGCGGAAACTGCCGTTTGAAAGTTGAAAACGCTTTGAAAGGTTCTTCAATTAAAAAGGCAAAAGGCAAGAATACGAATGCTTTGTTTTATGATGTGGAAGTGAAGAAACCGATTATTTCGAATGAAGCAAAACTAGAAAAAGTAAAACTGCCGAATTACAATGTTTACGATGTGAATATGAAAGCGGGACAGACGTATACTTTTACGGGGAATTAAATATATTTTAAAACCATATAAGGCATATAAGTTTAGTTAAGTTTTACTTTATATTTTCTTATATAACTTATATGGTTTAACTCTTTTAAAGATTGAATTTTAAATGTTGACAAATCTTAAATACAAAATAATAGCACTTTCGGTTTTAATAGCTCTAAATACAAGCTGTAAATCGGGTGCCAATCATTCTCATAAAGGAAAATCGGTTGTTTTAAATTCGACTGATTATAAACATTATGTGGATTATTTCAACACGATGGAAGACGAAAATTTAAAATTTGCAGTTCCGAATGACAGTGCGTGGGCTTGGATGGATAAGAATATTCCGTTGTTTGAATGTCCGCAGCAGAATTTTGAGGAAATTTATTATTTCCGCTGGTGGAGTGTTCGTAAACATATTAAACAAACACCACAAGGATTTGCGATTACAGAGTTTTTGGTAGACCGTTCGTATGCCGATAAATACAATATGATTAGTTGTGCTTTGGGGCATCATATTAATGAATTCCGTTGGGTTCATGATCCGAAATATATTGAGCAGGATGTGAAAATTTGGTATAGAGGTAATGATGGAAAACCGATGAATAAATTGTATAAATTTAGTAGTTGGACAGCCGATGCTTTGTATAATCGTTATTTGGTGAATAAGGATGAAAAATTCTTATTGGATTTGTATCCAGACATGGTTACTGATTATGCGGTTTGGGAAAAAGACCGTCAGCGTAAGGATGGTTTGTTTTGGCAACATGATGTAAAAGATGGAATGGAAGAATCTTTAAGCGGCGGACGAAAAGTGCAAAATGCAAGACCAACGATTAACAGTTATATGTATGGAAACGCTGTAGCGATTTCTAAAATGGCTGAAATGAAAGGTGATAAGGAAACAGAAGGAAAATTTAAAACAAAAGCTGATGAGTTACAGCAATTAGTGGAAACGAAATTGTGGAATCCAAAGAGTGGATTCTTTGAGACTTTGACACAAAAAGATACTTTGGCACAGGTTAGAGAAGCAATCGGATTTATTCCGTGGTATTTTAATCTTCCTGAAAAAGGAAAAGGATTTGAAAAAGCTTGGGAACAGATTAAAGATGAAAAAGGGTTTTCGGCACCGTTTGGCTTGACGACAGCAGAAAGAAGAAGTCCGCGTTTTAGAACTCATGGAACAGGAACCTGCGAATGGGACGGCGCTATTTGGCCATTTGCAAGTTCGCAGACTTTGACTGCAATGGCAAATGTTTTAAATGGTTACGATCAGAATTTTGTTGGAAAACCAGATTATTTCAAACAAATGGAATTGTATGTTCAGTCGCAGTATTACAGAGGAAAACCTTATCTTGGCGAGTATTTGGACGAAACGACTGGTTATTGGCTAATGGGCGACAGAGAAAGAAGCCGTTATTACAATCATTCGACTTTTAACGATTTGATGATTACAGGAATGGTTGGTTTACGCCCGAGAGCAGATGAAAAGATTGAAGTGAATCCGTTGATTCCACAAGAAAAATGGGATTGGTTTTGTTTGGATAATGTTTTGTATCATGGAAATATTATTACGATTCTTTGGGACAAAACGGGAGAAAAATATAAAAAAGGAAAAGGTTTTAGAATTTATAAAAACGGAAAAGAAATCGCGTTTTCTGAGAAATTGGAGAGAGTGATTTCGCAGTAATTTTTTGCTGAGATTTGGTTTCACGCAGATTCTGCAGATTTTTTTTGATTTTTAAATTCTAACTCTTAAAAAATATTCTAAACCTTATTTGAAATATTATGATTGAGAAGAAAGCGGTTTTTAGGCCTATACATAACTTAGATCAGTTAATAACTCTTGATGAATATTATGATCTTGGATATGAGGAATCAGAAGAAGCGATTAAAGACGTTCAGAAATTAGCGGTAAAAGATTTGGAGTCTGTAAAGCACTTTTGTGAAAACAATCTTTATGCACAGCCAGATAAAGTTAGGTTTGTCTATTATGCTTTGAGTGAGGATGAAGATTTGGATAAATGGGGAGATTTTCTTTCGGATGAATTCAGCAGGGTTTATCAAATAGGATTGGACCAGAATCGTGTTAAAGAACTTTCTTCTGTTATCAATGAAATTTTAGTCGAAACTCTAGATACGTATCCTGCAGAAAGAGTTAGAGAAAAATTATTGAAAGGATTGGATCATAAAGATGTTGTCATTCGCTTAAATGCTTTAGAATTTTTAGAATATTGGATTGATGAATCCGTTTTGAAAAATAATCCATCTATAGTTTCTAAGTTGAGGCAAAAACTCAAGGACCCTGAGTGGAAAATGCGTTGGGAAACCAGTAAATTGTTAGAACGAAATAAAATTGCATTTGAAAGTTTGAGTACAATGGATAAATTGAGAAGGTTTGTTAATCCATGATTTTTTAAAATATTACGTATAGTTTGTCATCCCGAGGAACGAGGGATCTCCACAAGAAGCTCTACAAAGATTATCGATTTTGATTGTAGAATTACAGTGTGTGTCCTTCGACTTCGCTCAGGATGACAAAAAATGAGAATAAAATTTACTCTCGCAGATTTGGTAGATATTGGAGATTTTTTTGCCACGGATTACACAGATTAAAATGATTTTTATCTGCTCAATCTGAAAAATCTGCAAAATCTGCGGGAAACAATAAACAATACCATGAAAAAGTTTTTTTTACATCTTACAATAATCATTTCAATTTTTACTATTTCTGCGAAAGCCCAAAACAAGATTGTGGTGAGTGATTTGAAATGCGAAATGCTGACCAATCCAGAAGGAATTGACGTTTTACAGCCAAGATTAAGCTGGAAGATAAAAGCAGACGTAAATGATGTAAAACAATTTGCATATCAAATTATTGCTTCTTCTAGTTTAGAAAAACTAAATGCAGAAAATGGCGATTTATGGAACAGTGGGAAAGTGCGAAGCGATGCTTCTGTAAACGTAATTTATAATGGAAAAAAACTTGAAAACAGACAAGATGTTTACTGGAAAGTAACGGTTTTTACCAATAAAGGAGAAATTCAGTCGAAAGAAAATGCACATTTCAGTATCGGAATTCTGACTTATGCCGACTGGAAATCAACGAGATGGATTGGGTATGAAAAAGCTTCGCCTGGAGATAGCATTTCACAGTATTCGAGATTATCAGCTCGTTATTTGCGAAAAGAAATCAATCTGAAAAAGAAAGTCAAAAATGCCAAAGTCTATATCATGGGAATGGGCTTGTACGAGCTGTACATTAATGGAAATAAAATTGGTGATCAGGTTTTAGCGCCAGTTCCGACGGATTATACGAAGAATGTAAAATACAATGTTTTTGATGTGACTTCGCAATTACAGGAAGGCAAAAACATGTTAGGAACGATTTTAGGAAACGGACGTTTTTTTACCATGCGCCAGGATTATAAACCGTATAAAATCAAAACGTTTGGTTACCCGAAAATGGCTTTGCAGTTATTTGTAGAATATACCGATGGAAGTAAAGACGTGATTCGTACAGATGATACTTGGAAAATCACAACCGATGGACCAATTTTATCTAACAACGAATACGACGGGGAAGAATACGACGCCCGTAAAGAAATGAAAGGCTGGAATACCATTAATTTTGATGATAAAAAATGGCTTTCAGCAGAATATGTGCAGGAACCAGGCGGATTCTACGAAGGTCAGATGTCGGCGAATATGAAAGTGAAACGTGAAGTAAAACCGATTTCAATCAAACAGACACCAAAAGCAACTTATATCTTAGATATGGGGCAAAATATGGTCGGCTGGCTACAATTGAAAGTGAAAGGAAAAAGCGGAGAGAAAATCACGATGAAGTTTGCAGAATCGCTTCAGCCTGACGGTTCGTTATACATTGCGAATCTGCGTGATGCAAAAACGACTGATATTTATACTCTAAAAGGTGAAGGCGAAGAAGTTTGGGAACCTCGTTTCATTTTCCACGGATTTAGATTTGTTGAAATTTCCGGTTTTACAGCTAAACCGACTTTAGACAATTTTGTTGGAAAAGTCATTTATGATGACATTCAAACAACGGGAACTTTCGATTCTTCGAATCCAATAATGAATCAGATTTTTAAGAATGCGTGGTGGGGAATCAGCGGAAATTACAAAGGGATGCCAATTGACTGTCCGCAAAGAAACGAGCGTCAGCCTTGGTTGGGAGACAGAACAACAGGTGCTTATGGCGAAAGTTTCTTATTTGATAATCAAACTTTGTATGCAAAATGGTTAGACGATATTAAGTATTCCCAAACTATAGATGGCGGACTCCCAGATGTGGCGCCTGCTTTCTGGCGTTATTACGGAGACAATGTAACCTGGCCGGGAACGTATATCACGGTTGCTGATATGTTGTATCAGCAATTTGGAGACTCAAAAGTGGTCGAAAAACAATATCCAAACATGAAAAAATGGATGGATTATATGGAAGAAAACTATCTCGTCGACGATATTATGACCAAAGATAAATATGGTGATTGGTGCGTTCCGCCAGAATCATTGGAATTAATTCGTTCGAAAGATCCAATGCGTTTAACAGATGGGGAATTGATTTCAAGCGCATTTTATTATCAGTTGTTGAATATCATGAAGAAATTTGCGGTGATTGCTCACGCGGAAAATGATATTAAACATTATGATGAATTAAGTTCAAGAATCAAAAAAGAATTCAACGCTAAATATTTAAACGCAGATGAAAATAGTTATGCAAATAATACCGTAACGGCCAATTTACTGCCTTTGACTTTCGGAATGGTTGCAGACGGACTACAAACTAAAATATTCGAAAATTTAGTACACCAAGTAGAAGTGGTTAAAAATGGTCATATAAGTACAGGCGTTATCGGAACGCAGTTTTTAATGCGAACCTTAACCAATTTTGGACGCGGAGATTTGGCTTTCAAATTAGCATCGAATAAAACGTATCCAAGCTGGGGTTATATGGTCGAAAATGGAGCCACTACAATCTGGGAACTTTGGAACGGAAACACAGCAGATCCAGCAATGAATTCGCAAAACCACGTCATGCTTTTGGGCGATTTATTGATTTGGTATTACGAAAATATGGCGGGAATCAAAAGTAATCCTGAAACGCCAGGCTTCAAGCAAATTATCATGAAGCCTGATTTTAATGCCGGATTGACGTATGTAAATGCATCTTATGAATCTATTTATGGAACGATTAAAAGCGGCTGGAAAAAAGATAAAAAATCTTTGGTTTGGGATATTACAATTCCGGCAAATACTTCTGCTGTTGTGTATCTTCCAGCGAATGATATTTCGGCTGTTTCGATCAATAAACAGAAGCTGGATAAGACTTTTAATTCTAAAATAGAAAACAATAATATTGTTTTGACTTTAGAATCAGGTTCATACGTTTTTAATGTAAAATATTAATTTAAGAAGAATTTTTGTATTATTTTATCGGTAAGTTTAAAGCTGTAATTATGGATGCTGTTAAAGTTTTTGAAGATAAAAAAGTACGAAGTCATTTCGATGCTGATAATGAAATATGGTATTTTTCAATTGTCGATATTGTTGAAATTCTCACTAATCAGCCTCATCATCAGGGAGCAAGAAATTATTGGAAAGTGCTGAAAAGTAGATTATTGAAGGAAGGAAATGAACCGGTTACAAATTGTAACCGGTTGAAATTAGTTGCCGAAGATGGAAAAATGAGACTTACAGATGTAGGCAATGTTGAAGATATTTTTAGAATAATTCAATCCATACCATCTCCAAAGGCGGAACCCTTTAAACTTTGGCTTGCAAAAGTAGGATATGAACGCATACAAGAAATTCAGGATCCGTCAGAAAGTATAGACCGTGCAAGAGAAAATTGGAAACAGCACGGACGAAGCGAAAAGTGGATTCAGCAGCGAATGACGGGCAGGAGACCCGCAAACTCACTGATTATTGGAAAGAAGCTGGCATCGAAGAGAAAAGTGAATTTGCTTTTCTAACCAATATTATCCATAAAGAATGGACTGGATTATCATTAAAGAAACACAAAGAAATAAAAGGATTGCAATCACAAAATCTGCGTGATCACATGAGCGAAGCTGAATTGATTTTTACAGCATTAGCCGAACTTTCTACACGACAAATAGCAGAAAATGATGAAGCAAAAGGACTGGAGGAAAACGCTGTAGCCAGTAAAAAAGGTGGTTCAGTTGCTAAAAACGCAAGAATTGAACTCGAACAACAAACAGGCAAAAATGTGGTGACTGGAGAGAATTTTTTACCTCCAAAACAAAAAGATTTACCCGAATAAATAAAAATTCTATAAATAATTTTTGTTCTCAATACACTTTCGTCAGGAAATTTTGCGATAAACGTTAAATAACTTGCATTTTTAGTATTTCGGGACAGTACAGGATACATTGTTAATTTTTTAGTGTTATTTTTACACTTAATAAATATTTTTACCTAAAAAAATGTTAGGTCTATATTTATAGTCAGAAAAAATAATTCATAATTTAATTAAGAATGAAGATTACAAAATTAGCATTTGTTTTGTTTGGACTTTTCCTTTTAGGAAGTTGTAAGTCGGCTTTAGAAAAGAAAACTTGGAAAGAAGGAATTTTAGTAGATCAGTTTGTTTACGATAAAGCGCCTTATCCGTCTTGCCACGCCATTACAATTGTCGAAGCAACAAATGGTGATTTAGTAGCTTCTTGGTTTGGCGGAACTCACGAGAGAAATCCTGATGTCTGTATTTATGTGGCAATCAAACCAAAAGGAAGCGATACTTGGAACGAAGGCGTAAAAGTAGCAGACGGCGTAATGAAAGAAGGGCCAAGATTACCAACTTGGAATCCCGTTTTATATCAAATTCCAGGTGGCGATTTAATGCTTTTCTACAAAATAGGACCAAAACCATCAGAATGGTGGGGCGTAATCAGAACTTCATCTGACGGCGGAAAAACTTGGTCTGAAGCTCAAAAAATGCCAGACGGTTTCTTAGGTCCAATCAAAAATAAACCTGTTTTATTAAGCAACGGAACTTTACTTTGTCCGTCAAGTATAGAAGGTGACGGTTGGAGACTTCGTATGGAATCGACTCCTGATTTCGGAAAAACTTGGGTAATGGGCGACACGCTTCCAAGAGGAAAACAAAAAATCAATGCGATTCAGCCAAGTATTTTATTCCACAAAGATGGAAGCATTCAGGCTATCGGAAGAACTAGAAATCGCGCTATTTTCAGTACTTTCTCAAAAGACAACGGAAAAACATGGTCGGATGTGGAGTTAATCGGACTTCCAAATAACAACTCAGGAACAGACGCTGTAACACTTAAAGACGGAAGACATTTGTTAGTTTACAATCACGTTCTGCCTCCAGGAAAAGAAGCAAAAGGACCAAGAACACCTTTGAATGTTTCGGTTTCTAAAGACGGAATTCATTGGAACGCGGCTTTGGTTTTAGAAGATTCAAAAATCAGTCAATACTCTTATCCATCGATGATTCAAGGTTCAGACGGAATGGTGCATATTGTGTACACTTGGAGAAGAGAAAAGTTGAAATACGTAAAAGTTGATCCAAGTAAATTGGTTGCACTTCCAATTAAAAATGGAATCTGGCCAGGCGAAGAAGGAAAAGTAGTGACAGCCGTAAAAGCAGAAGAAGAGTAAAGAAAAAAGTTCGCCACGAATTCCACCAATTTTCACGAATTATTATTTAAAAAATTAGTGCAATTAGTGTAATTCGTGGCAGAAAAAAAATATACCCATGATATATAAAAAACATTTATTAATTGCATTGCTAGTTGTTCTATCAACAACATTCAACAGCTGTGCAACGGCTCAGGCATCAAAAAACAAACAGCAATACAAAGTAGCGGTTTGCGACTGGATGATTTTAAAAAGACAAAAATTAGGTGCTTTCGGATTAGCAGCTGAAATAAAAGCAGACGGAATCGAAATGGATATGGGCGGTTTAGGAAAGCGTCCGACTTTCGACAGTAAACTGGGTGAACCTGTAGAAAGAAAAAAGTTCTTAGATAAATCGAAAGAGTTAAATGTCGGAATCAGCTCAATTGCCATGTCAGGGTTTTACGCACAGTCTTTTGCCAAAAGAGAAACCATCGAACCAATGATCAACGACTGTGTGGCTGCAATGAAAAACATGAAAGTAAAAGTGGCTTTTTTACCATTAGGAACTGAAAGCGACTTAACTAAAAATCCAGAACTGCGTCCGATTGTTATTGAAAGACTAAAATGGGCAGGAAAGCAAGTCGGTAAAATTGGCGGAGTAATTGCTATTGAAACTTCATTAAGCGCCACAGACGAGAAAAAGCTTTTAGAAGAAGTAGATTCAAAATACATTAAAAGTTCTTTCAATTTTGCGAATGCAGTTGATAATGGAAGAGATATAGCATCTGAATTAAAGATTTTAGGAAAGAAACATTTAGCACAGATTCATGCTTCAAACACCGATAAATTTTGGTTAGAAAACGATCCTGCGATCGATATGCCAAAAATCAAACAAACGCTAGATGAAATGAAATGGAGTGGTTGGCTGATTGTAGAACGTTCACGAGATGTAAATCAAGTTCATAACGTAAAAGCCAATTACGGAGCGAATGTGGCTTATTTGAAGAAAGTTTTTCAGAAATAAAAATAAATTGGTGAAAATATGTAATCGTTAAACAACACAATTTTTCACTTAAAATCTGCGTGAAGTCTTTGCGCAGATTTTACTCTCATTTTTGTCATCCCGAGGAACGAGGGATCTCCGCAAGATGCTCTACAAAGATTGTCGATTTAGTTTGCGGAGATTTCTCCTCCGGTGGAATGACAAAAAGACGAAAACAATCTTATGAAAATGAATTCCCTAGCCCCGATAGAAGTGGAAATCCTTTTTTATTTTTTCTTTAAAAATAAAAAAGATTGTAACGGATAGCGGGATTAGCTCCTGAAAAAAAAATTGATTGCCAAGAATAAAACCAGAACACAATGAAACATTTACAATTACTTCTTTTATTTTTTTACGTCGCTTTCGCGAAAGCGCAAAACATCACCATTGTGAGTGATGCCAATGCGCCGAGAGCAAAATACGGTGCAGAGAAATTAGCTGAGACTTTAACTTCAAAAGGATTTCAGGTTACAGCTTCAGACAAATTCAAAAAATCAAAAGATAAAGTAATTGTTATTGGCGAAAAAGAAACTGAATTCTGGAAAAAAAACGCCAAAAGCGCTAAAATAGACGACAATAAACTGACTAAAAAAGAAGGTTTTCTGATTCGTACTCAAAATAATATCACTTACATCGAAGGAACAGATGCGACTGGAGCATTGTATGGTGCTTTAGAATTGGTAGATCGAATTAAAGATTCTGGTAAATTACCTTCAGAATTAAATATCGACGACAGTCCAGAAATGGTTCTGCGAGGCGCTTGTATCGGAATGCAGAAACCCGTATATCTTCCTGGACGTGACGTTTACGAATATCCGTATACACCAGAAACTTTTCCATGGTTTTACGATCAAAAATTATGGATTAAGTACTTGGATATGATGGTTGATAACCGCATGAATTCCTTATATTTATGGAACGGACACCCATTTGCTTCTTTAGTTAAACTAAAAGAATATCCGTTTGCAGTAGAAGTAAGCGACGAAGATTTCAAAAAGAACGAAGAAATCTATAAATTCCTAACGGTTGAAGCCAACAAAAGAGGAATCTGGGTAATTCAGATGTTCTACAATATCATTGTTTCTAAGCCTTTTGCAGAACATTACAATATTAAAACTCAGGATCGTTCAAGACCGATTACGCCTTTGTTGTCCGATTATACCAGAAAATCTATTGCAGCATTTATCGAGAAATATCCAAACGTTGGTTTAATGGTTTGTTTGGGAGAAGCAATCAATACCGTTGATGACGACGTAGAATGGTTTACCAAAACGATTATTCCGGGTGTTCGCGATGGTTTACAGGCTTTAGGAAAAACAGAAGAACCGCCGATTATTTTGCGTTCTCACGATACAGACGGACCTTTGGTAATGGAAAAATCGCTTCCATTATACAAAAACTTATATACAGAAAGTAAATATACAGGAGAATCTCTAACGACTTACACGCCGGGCGGCCCTTGGGGCGAAACGCACAAACAGTTGAGTTCTCTAAAATCGATTCATATCGAAAACGTGCATATTTTGGCTAATTTAGAGCCTTTCAGATACGGTTCACCAGATTTTATCCAGAAAACGGTAAAGGCGATGCATAACATTCACGGAGCTAATGCTTTACACTTGTATCCGCAAGCTTCATATTGGGATTGGCCGTATTCTGCCGATAAAACCAAAACAGGCGAACGTTTATTAGAAATGGATCGCGATTGGATCTGGTACAAAGCTTGGGCAAGATACGCTTGGGATAGCAAAAGAGACCGAAACGAAGAAATCAAATATTGGGATAATGACTTAGCTGCGAAATACGGAACGAGTCAGGAAGCTGCTAACAACATTCTAAAAGCATACGAAGAAACAGGAGAAATTGCTCCAAAAACCTTAAGACGTTTCGGAATCACAGAAGGAAACCGTCAAACTTTATTGTTAGGAATGTTCGAAAGCCAGTTAGTAAACCCGTCAAAATGGAGAGTGTATCCAGGATTCCACGAATCTTGCGGGCCTCCAGGCGAATTATTATTGGAATACGCAAAAAAAGAATGGAATAAAGAACCGCATTCTGGCGAACTTCCAACGCAGATTATTGCCGAAATTACAGAACACGGGAGATTGGCAGTTGAAGCGATCGATAAAGCCGAAGCCAGCGTAACCAAAGACAAAGAAGAATTTTTACGTCTTAAAAACGATGTACATTGCTATAAAGCTTTCGCCGATTTCTTCTCAGAAAAAGTAAAAGCTGCGATTTTGGTTTTGCGTTACAGCTATTCAAATGACATTGCTGATTTAGACAAAGCATTGCCGCATCTAGAGAAAAGCATCGAATATTACGAACTTTTGGTAAATCTTACGAAAGATCATTATTGGTACGCCAACAGTATGCAGACTGCGCAACGTCGAATTCCGATTGGAGGTGACGACGGAAACAACAAAACTTGGGCAGAATTATTACCACATTATGAGCGCGAATTAGCAAATTTTAAAAGAAATTTAGAAAAGCTAAAATCGTCTAAAGACGGTAAAATCGAAACCAAAGAAGGAAAACCTTGGAAACCTGCTGAAGTAACTTTTATCGATGAAAAACCAGGAACCTATTTAGTTAAAAAAGGAACAAAAGTATACGGAACAGATATTTCTGAATTAACCAAAATTGCTCCAGAGCTTCAAAACCTAAAAGGATTTTCATTCGTAGAAAACGATCAGAATGAAAAAGGAACGCATTTGAAGTTTAGAAACACAAAAGCGGTTAAATTAGTAGTCGGTTATTTCAACTCCGATCAGAAAAGATTTTTGTTACCGCCAAGTTTAGAAACCGATGCAGCAGGAAATGCGCATGGTCAGGCCGAAGTAATTTTGGCAAGCGCCATGAATTTGAAAGAGTTACCACGTGTAAATATTCATACCTATACTTTCCAGCCGGGCGAAAACAAACTCGATTTAGGCAAAGGAAAAGTATTGATTTTAGGTTTCATCGACGCAGATCAGACCATTACACCGCGTGATGTCGGGTATATCGATGCAGGAGAAAAAGCAGCAATCGACTGGTTGTTTTATTAATAAGGATAATAATTTGGGCGTGTCCCTCCGGGTCGGGCTTTCGGCTATATCTTTTATTTCGCTCCGCTGCATAAAAGGATACCGCCTCAATCCCTCACGCGAACCAAGCGTTACCTTAAACCTGACGGGGTTTTAAAACCCGTCAGGTTTAATACGAAGTAATACACACAATCTTGTCATCCCGAGGAACGAGGGATCTCCGCAAGAAACTCGACAAAAGTTTGTCATTTCGAACGGAGAGAGAAATCACACGCGGGATTCGACAAAGATTTGAAATACTGTGCGGAGTTTCTAGTGCGATTTCTCCCTTCGGTCGAAATGACAAAACAACGACCTTTAGGTCAACAACAATTAAAAAACAACCTTATATAACTTATATGGTTTAAAAATATGAACAGAATAGTTTTTTTTATTTTTTGTTTTTTCTCAAGTTTTTGCACTGTTTGGAGTCAGGGCAAAAGTTCAATGCGTAAAGAAATTTCGCTGAATTCATCTTGGGAGACCGTAATGCTGGATAATCTTCCGCTGAAAGAAGAAGATTTTGTAGAAAATCCAAAAACTGATTCCAATTGGCAAAAGGTAAGTGTGCCTCACAATTGGGATCAGTATTATGGTTTCAGGAGAACAAAACATGGAAATTTACACGGAACTGCCTGGTACAAAAGAACTTTAAAACTGGATAAAATTACATCTGGACAGAAGTTCTTTTTGTTTTTTGAAGGAGTAAGTTCTTATGCAACAGTTTGGGTAAATGGGAAAAAAGCCGGTGAACACAAAGGTGGAAGAACCACTTTTACATTGGATATTTCCAAATTAATTACTGCAAACAAAGAAAATCAGATTCTCGTAAAAGCATCACATCCATCGTTTATTGCCGATCTTCCTTGGGTCTGCGGAGGCTGTTCGGGCGAATGGGGATTTTCAGAAGGTTCTCAGCCAATGGGGATTTTCAGACCTGTTTCTTTGGTCATTACAAACGATGTTAGAATCGAACCTTTTGGTGTTCATATTTGGAATGACAAATCGGTTTCCAAACAAAAAGCGATTTTACATACCACTACAGAAATCAAAAATTACGGCACTTCCAACCGAAATTTAACCGTAGAAATTACTCTTTTTGATGCTTCTGGAAAGAAAGTTTCAAGCATTAAAAATCAAATCAAACACAATTCGGAAGAGAAGAAAGAAGTGGTGCTGACGTTGCCGGAAATTCAAAATCCGAAATTATGGTCGCCATCGAATCCGTATTTATATAAACTCGTTACGACAATTTCTGAAAATGGAAAAACGATCGATCAGTTAACAACGCCTTACGGAATCCGTTGGGTGAGTTGGCCGGTTAGCCGTGACGGAAAAGACAATCGTTTTTTCATTAATGACGAACCTGTTTTTATCAATGGAGTTTGTGAATACGAACATCAGATAGGAAATAGTCATGCCTTTTCAGACGAACAAATTCATGCTAGAATTGAACAAATAAAAGCTGCTGGATTTAATGCTTTCCGCGAAGCGCATCAGCCACATAATTTAAAATATCAGGCAGCATTAGACGAAAACGGAATCTTATTTTGGAGTCAGTTTTCGGCGCATATTTGGTACGATACGCCAGAATTTAAAGAAAATTTCAAAACGCTTTTACGCGAATGGATTAAAGAACGTAGAAATAGCCCTTCTGTTGTCATGTGGGGTTTACAGAACGAAAGTACAATCCCTAAGGAATTCGCAGAAGAATGCACGCAGATTATTCGCGAAATGGATCCGTTATCTGAGAAACAAAGAATTGTAACGACTTGCAACGGCGGAGAAGGAACAGATTGGAATGTCGTTCAAAACTGGTCTGGAACGTATGGCGGTGATCCGTTAAAGTATCATCTCGAAATGACAACGCAGTTATTAAACGGGGAATATGGCGCTTGGCGTTCGGCAGATTTGCATACCGAAGGCGAATTCGATCAAAAAGGAACTTTAAGCGAAAACCGTTTTTCGCAATTAATGGAAATCAAAGTCCGTGAAGCCGAGTCGGTTCGTGATAAAATTGCAGGACAATTCAACTGGCTTTTTGCTTCGCATGAAAATCCGGGACGCGTGCAGAATGGCGAAGGATTCAGAGATATAGACAAAGTAGGCCCCGTAAATTATAAAGGACTTTTTACGATTTGGGGCGAACCTTTGGATGCGTATTATATGTACCGCGCCAATTATGTTTCGAACAAAACCAATCCGATGGTGTACATCGTTTCGCACACTTGGCCAAGCCGTTGGGAAAGTGCTGGAATCAAAAACGGAATCGATATTTATTCGAATTGTGACGAAGTAGAATTGTTTAATGACGTCAATAAAATGTCATTAGGAAAACTAAAAAATCCAGGAATTGGGAAACATTTTCAGTTTAATAATGTCAATATTCAATACAATGTTTTATATGCCGTTGGATACGTAAACGGAAAGGCTGTTGCTAAAGATTATATCGTTTTGAGCAATCTTCCGAAAGCGTCAAATTTAGAAGCATTAACGCCAAATAAAACGGATATTTTAAAAGCTAAAAGCGGTTTAAATTATATCTATAGAGTTAATTGCGGTGGTTCTGAATTCACAGATTCTAACGGAAACACTTGGTTGACTGACACACACAAAAGTGGAAAAAACGCCTGGGGTTCCTTATCCTGGACAGATAATTTCGAAAAACTTCCTGATTTTTATGCAAGCCAAAGAAGTACTTTTGACCCGATTGACGGAACAAAAGATCAGACTTTATTTCAAACATTCAGATACGGAGTTGAAAAGTTAAGTTATGAATTTCCTGCGCCAGACGGAGAATATGTAATCGAATTGTATTTCACAGAACCTTGGTACGGAACTGGCGGTGGCATGGATTGCAAAGGTTGGCGTTTGTTTGATGTAGCAATAAACGATAATGTTGTTTTAAAAGACTTCGATATTTGGGCAGAAGCTGGACATGACAATGCATTAAAGAAAACTTTTAAAGTAAAAAGCACTGGCGGAAAAATTAAAATTTCGTTTCCAAATGTCAAAGTGGGGCAGGCGATTATTTCGGCAATTGCAATCGCAACCAAAGATTATCACGCAAGACCTGTTGAGGAATCGGCTAGAAATATTCAGAATGTAAGTTTAGATGCTAAAGATTTTAAAATCGCTTCTTGGTTAGATATCAATTCAAAACAATATCTAAACTCAGAAGTTGTATTTACAGAATTGCCTTCAGAAGTTTTTGGGGCTGATTTCATTCAGTTTTCGAATAATTCAAAAGTTTCGGGTTCATTTACAGCAAAAGAAGAATCGACGGTTTATGTTTTGGCTGATAATAAGATAAAGACTTTAAACTGGCTTTCAGATTATAAAAAAATAGAAGAAAAGGGAAAAAATAGCAATGGAATTTCTTTTGATGTTTTTACTAAAAAAGTAAAAAAAGGCGAGAAAGTTTCTTTTAATAATTCTGAAACGATTTCAACGATTGTTGTAGTGCCAACTTACGATATGGGCGAAAAAGACGATTCGAGACCTGTTGTAATCATCGAAGCCGAAAAAACGAAAACAACTGGAACTGGAATCGAAAAAGGGAATTTCAAAAAAGCGGATTATATTGAATTTACAAAAAAGACGAATAACAGCATTGAGTTTGAAGTAAAACCTGGTGTCGCTGGAATTTATTTAATGCGTTTCCGTTTTATGAATCGAAATGAAACGCCATTAAAAGTAAAATTCATAATGGAAGATGCATACGGAATTTTAATGCGAAATGATACGATTGAGTTTTTCCCTTCACCAGAAAAATGGAAAATATTAAACACAACATCAGGAGGTTATATCAACGCAGGAACGTATAAAATTACTCTTGAAGGAGATGATTTGAAGGGGTTGATGTTGGATAATTTTGAGTTTCAATAAAAGGTATTTGCCACGAAGACGCGAAGGCACAAAGGTCAATGTTTTTGTTGGTTACGATTGTCAGGCTGAGCGGAGTCGAAGCCCACGCAAGAAGCTCGACACTGTTTGTCATCCTGAGGAACGAAGGATCTCCACAAGTAGCTCGACAAAGATTGGCGATTAAGGTTACGGAATTACTTTGCGTGGGCTTCGACTCCGCTCAGCCTGACAAATAAAGAAGTATAGATTTAAATTAGAATAAAAAAATAATCGCGCAAAGTCGCAAAGTCGCTAAGAAATTAACCATATAAGTGATATAAGAAATTTTAAGTTTTGCTAAAATAAACTTATATCACTTATATGGTTTTAAAAAAAACTTTGCGAGAGAAAAAATAAAAATATGTTTAAAAAAATTACACTTGCATTTGCAATCTTGTTTTCAGCATCAATACTGGCACAAAAAGAAGCCAGAATTGTAGAAGACTTTAATAAAAACTGGAATTTCAAATTAGGAGATCATCCAGAAGCGATAAACAAAAACTACAATGCTTCAGATTGGAGAGCGCTTCAATTGCCACATGATTGGAGTATTGAAGGAGCTTTCGATAAAGAGGCTAAAACCAAACAAGCGCAAGGGTTTTTACCTGCTGGAAAAGGCTGGTATCGCAAGATTTTTACTATTCCTGCAAGTTGGAAAAGCAAAACAATTTCGATTGAATTTGATGGAGTTTTTAAGAATAGCGAAGTGTTTATAAACGGTAAATCATTAGGAATGCGTCCAAATGGATATATCTCTTTTGGATATGATTTGTCTCTTTATTTAAATTATGGACAAGCCAATATTATCGCTGTGAAAGTTGATAATGATGCGCAACCCAATTCAAGATGGTACACTGGCTCTGGTATTTATAGAAATGTGAGATTGGTGGCTAGCGAAAAATTGCATGTTGGGAAGTGGGGAACTTTTGTAAGTACGCCTGAAGTTTCAACAAACAAATCAAAAGTGCATTTAGAAGTTACAATTGATAATGATAATGACACCGCTAGAGAATTTACATTGGTGACTTCTATTTTAGATGCTAAGAATAAGGAAGTGGCTAATAAAATTTCGATAGAGAAAATTGGGGCTAAAACATTTGAAACCAAAGTGCATAATCTTGATGTTATAAAACCGCAATTATGGAATACTGAAAATCCCTATTTGTATAAAGTTGTTACTAAAATCTATGAAAAATCTGTACTAGTTGATAATTACGTAACACCACTTGGATTTAGATTTTTCAATTTTGACTCAGAAAAAGGATTTTCATTGAATGGTGTTCCGACTAAAATTTATGGAGTTTGTCTGCATCACGACAATGGCGCTTTGGGAGCGGTTGAAAATATTCATGCCGTTCGCAGAAAGTTGACGTTGATGAAAGAAATGGGGGCAAACGCCATCAGAATGTCTCATAATCCGCATTCTTTAGAAATGATGCAATTGTGCGACGAAATGGGATTCATTGTTCAGGACGAAGCTTTTGATGTTTGGAAAAAGAAAAAAGTAACCAACGATTACCACAAAGATTGGGATGCTTGGCACAAACAGGATTTGGAGGATTTTATTAAAAGAGATCGAAATCATCCGTCTGTAATGATGTGGAGCATTGGTAACGAAATCCGCGAACAGTTTGATTCGACTGGAATTGCGATTACGAGAGAATTAGCAAAAATCGTAAAAAATCTGGATACAACGCGTCCCGTAACTTCCGCTTTGACAGAAAATGTAATTGAGAAAAACTTTATTTATCAATCGGGCGCTTTAGATTTATTAGGTTTCAATTATAAACACGAAGATTATAAAGATTTTCCAACTAAATTTAAAGGGCAAAAAATACTAGCTTCAGAAAGTGTTTCGGCTTTGGAAACGCGTGGACATTATGATTTTCCTGACGGAATAAAAGCTTGGCCAACCAAACACGGCGCTCCGTTTGACGGAAATGCAGATTGGACGGTTTCTGCTTATGATCAGGTGAAATCGTATTGGGGAGCAACACACGAAGAAAACTGGAAAACAATCAAAAGTCAGGATTTCATGGCGGGAACGTTTATTTGGACAGGATTCGATTATATCGGTGAACCAGATCCGTATCCGTATCCAGCAAGAAGTTCATATTTCGGAATTGTAGATTTAGCCGGTCTTCCAAAAGATGTATATTACATGTACCAAAGTGAATGGTCTAAGAAAGACGTTCTTTATATTTTTCCGCATTGGAACTGGAAAAAAGATCAAGAAGTTGCTGTTTGGGCATATTATAATAATGCCGATGAAGTGGAGCTTTTCTTAAACGGAAAATCTCTCGGCAAAAAAGCCAAACAAAATGATGATTTGCATATTTCGTGGAATGTGAAGTTCGAACCTGGAACGCTAAAAGCGGTTTCCAGAAAGAATGGAAAAGTAGTTTTAGAAAAAGAAATTCATACCGCTGGTGAAGCTGTTAAAATTGATTTAAAAGCAAATAAAACTTCTATCAAAAATGATACTTACGATTTGGTTTATGTGACGGTTTCGCTAGTAGATAAAAAAGGAAACTCATTACCAGAAGCAATGGACTTAATCAATTTTGAAGTTTCTGGTGGAGGAAAATTAGTTGGAGTTGATAATGGCTATCAAGCCAATTTGGAATCGTTTAAAGCGAATTCTTGTAAGTTGTTCAACGGAAAATGTATTGCGATTATTCAGTCGAATGGGAAGAAAGAGAGTATTCGTTTGAAAGTTTCTGCAAATGGATTGTCGTCTTCAGAAATTACAATAAAAGTAAATTAAAAAAATCTCGCAAAGGCGCGAAGTCGCTAAGCTTTTTGAACCATATAAGTTATATAAGTAATTTTAAGTTTTGACTTAATGATCTTAAATGACTTATATGGTTTTCTTTTTTGTATAATCTTTGCGCCTTCGCGCCTTTGCGAGATTTTTCATAATATACTGTGAAGTATTTTTTGTGTTCTTTGTAGAATTAAACCTATATTAGCTTTATAATATTTAAAAGCCGAAAAATGATTTGTACAATTTATTCGCATCATTTAGGACTGGAAAAAATCAAGCAAATATTTCTTTCTCATGTTCCTAATGGCGTTTTTTCTACTAATGGTGAAAATCTAGAATTTGAAGTAAAAGGCGGAATCTTAAGTCCGTCAAAGAAAATAACACTATTTTACAGAGAAAGAGCTGTTCCTTCTTATCAAATTCCGCAAATAGATGATTCTGAATTAACTGCCAATTTAAAAGGACTGTATGGATTTGTAGATTCGTTACCGACTGAAAATGAAAAGGTAAAAGGATTATTTCTTCATAAAATACAAACGCTGAATTCAGAATTTTCGATTCGCGAAGATAAAGGAGAATTAAAAGAGTTAAATGCCATTATCGTTG
The DNA here is from genome assembly GCF_057799715.1 of Flavobacterium sp. 38. Lineage (NCBI taxonomy): Bacteria > Pseudomonadati > Bacteroidota > Flavobacteriia > Flavobacteriales > Flavobacteriaceae > Flavobacterium > Flavobacterium sp. 38. The sequence continues at coordinate 175,189 of NZ_JBYNWZ010000007.1, forward strand.
ATTTGGCAAGGGAATTTGACGCTGTTCTGTTTGTTCAGCCTATAACTATTATCAGTAAATCTGAAACGCAGCATTTTCTGGATAAAGATTTAAATCTGATTATTGATACAGACGGAAAATGTGAAATAGAGGATTTAAAAGTTAATATCAATTCGGAATATTTTGATAACGATCAAACGGATTTAGATGAAGATCAAATAGAAAGAAAAGCAAAAAACGAAGCAATTCTGGAAAGCGAAAATATAAAAATCAACAAACATTTGCCTTGCATTGAATCGGAAAGAGAAACTACAATTCGATCAGCAAAGGAAATTGCCGAAAGAGTAAGCGTTTTGGCTGTGACGAATTTGGTTGCTTTCAATAATATTTCTTCTGAAGAAGCGGTTGATTATCTGCAGGAATATAAACTTTGGGAATCTGTAACCGAAGGCGAAAAGGAATTTCTAGCAAACCCAACGGAAGACAAAAAAATGTACGAAACTTGGAAATGTGAAGGTATTTGGACCTTGATGTGGGCTTTGAAAAAAGTAGATGTAATTGATTTTCCGAATGCCTTTTGTGATCTTGGAAATATTAGTTCGGAAAATTATCCTGTCGGACAAGGTAAAAATCCTTTTGAATTTATAAACGCAGTTCATGAAGTTCGTTCTAAAAAAGAAATTTTAGACGCTGCCGATTTGTATTACAGATATAATTGGGCTTGTGTAGACGAAAGAATTAATGGAAGACAAATAGAAAACATTAATCCAGGAATTGTATACGAAAGGCAATATGCGCTCAACTGGCTAATTCATTACATGGATCAAGATTGGGATAATGTTACCTGCGACACTTAAATATAAGCTGTGATTTTTTTTGAACCATATAAGTTATATAAGAATTTTAAGTTTTTGGCTTAATTAAACTTACATGACTTATATGGTTTAATTTTTTTAATTTTAAACTTTGCGTCTCCGCGACTTTGCGAGATTAAAATTTTAAACAAAATGACACCGACTTTTTTTGCAGATCAAAAAGATTTTAGAAAATGGCTAGAAAAGAACCATCAAAAAGAAAAAGAGCTTTTAGTTGGTTTTTATAAAGTTTCAAGCAAAAAGCCCTCGATGAGCTGGTCAGAATCTGTAGATCAGGCGCTTTGTTTTGGATGGATTGACGGAGTTCGCAGATCGATTAATGATGAAAGCTACAGCATTCGTTTTACTCCGAGAAGGCCTTCTAGTATTTGGAGTGCCATTAATGTTCAAAAAATGGAAGATTTGACTAAAGCAGGTTTAATGACGGACGCAGGTTTAAAAGCTTTTAGTTTTCTATCAGAAAATAAATCAAAAATATATTCGCACGAAAAGAAAGAACCTATCCCGCTTTTAGAAGCTTACGAAAAGGAATTTAAAAGCAACAAAATAGCCTGGGAATTTTTTGAGAAACAAGCACCATCTTACAAGAAAGTTATGATTCATTGGATTATGAGTGCCAAACAGGAAAAAACACAATTGTCAAGACTTGAAAAAACAATTGTGGAAAGCGAAAAGCATAAACGAGTGATGTAGTAAAATCCAATAAAATTCCTTATATTAGTGGTTTGACTTATAGTATAATATGGAAAAAGAAAATACCATTATAAAAGGAGAGATTTTGTTGGGTATTATTTTTGCCCTCGAGTTATATGCTTTACCTGTACAATTTTATTTATTATTAAAAGGACCTGGTTTTACCTTCTTTAGTGCAGCCGTACGTTTTTTCAGTTTTTTTACAATTACAACAAATACAATCGTTTTCTTTTGCACCGCTTTTTTATTATTTGGAGGCAGATGCAAGCTTAATGCGTTTTTTAAAAAATGCACCACAATTACAGCCGTAACCGTTTATATTCTAATTGTCGGAATGGTTTTTAATTTGCTTCTTCGTCACATCGTCGATTTAAAAGGACATCATCTTATTGTAAGCGAAATATTTCATTCGGTAGTGCCAGTTTTATTTTTCTCGTATTGGCTATTTTTTGTGAGTCCACAAAGAATCTCTTTTAAGGTTATTTTGGGATGGCTCGTTTATCCGATTCTCTATATTATTTATACTTTGTTTCACGGAATTACGACCAATTTTTACCCGTATCCGTTTATTGACGCAACTAAATTGGGCTTTAAAACTGCTCTCGTAAATGGATTATTCGTTTTAATTGCTTTTGTGGTTTTGTCAGCGATTTTGATTTCTATTTCAAGGCTAAGAAAAGAAGTTTAGAATTAGCCATTATAAATTAATTACAGATTCTAATGTTGATTTCTTTTGGTTTATAATGAACAGCTGGCTTTTATCGTCTAATAAAATTTTATAGTTAAATTCTTTTTCCGAATCAAACTTCCAGTTTTTTAGTTCTTTAAAACTTTTTTTAATCAATTTTAAGTTTTCACTATTATTCTTTGAAACAATTATCATTTTTGTTAATGCTGTTTCTTGCATTTTTTCAATAGAACTTTTTGAAATTTCCGTTTCATATTCGGTTCTAGAGCGAAAACGGAATTTTTTTTGAATAACGTTAAAATCATCTTCATTTTCAGAAATGACATATCTGTAACTCATTACATTATCTAATTCGTTTATCCAATCAGGAAATTTCTGCTCATAAATCGCAATGTAGCGGTCAATGAAACTTTTATCGATAGGTTTTTTCTGAGCGATATATTCAGTTACCATTGGATAAATTTCCTTAGACATCAGATTAATATATTTTTGATAATACCAATCTTTTTCATCTATTTTGCCATTAAGCTTTCCATAAACATAACCATTTCCTAATGATGTTGCAAGCACTTCATTTAAGAGTTGATAAGCATAATTGCTGTATTTAGACTTATTTTCTTTGAAAGCATTTGCAATTTCAGTCTTAACTTCAAGTGATTGTTCATTATAAATAATATGATACGTTTCGTGCAGCATTACGCTAAAAAGATCTTTGTAATTTGTTAAGTCAGTTTGAATGGCGCTGATAAAATTATTTTCAAATGATTGCGCTGTAAAACCTTTAGAATTGGGAAGCGGATAAAAAGCAATTTCGAACGGAATTGACGTATCCCAACTTGAATTGTAGAATGCTAAACCTATTGTAAAGTAATCCTGAATATTGTTTTCATTTGCATATTTAGTAATTTCTACAATTTGCTTTTCAAACTTCTCTTTGTTCGGATTGTAAATCAATTCATTATAAATTGGAGTAAATGCAGAAATAATTCTGGTTAGATCATTTAAAGTCTTGTTCGTTACAATTCCAATTGAACGCATTTTGAAATCTTTTAAATTCTCGGTTTCAATGAGATTTTTTCTTAAAAAATCTTTAGACTGCATTGGTTTTTTTGAGTCTTCAGGAAATCCATCAAATTTATAACTGTAATCGATAGCGAGTTTGTCAAATTCTGACACTAATTTTTGAAATTCTTCTGTATTATATTTCGACTTATGAAATTCGGTTTTGAAAACATTTTCGGGATAGTTTTCAGAAAGATTCTGTATAAAAACAAAAACGGCCAATTGCTCAGAATACTTTATATTGAATGTCGCTTTTTGCGCAAATGATAATGAAGATTGTACAAAAAAGAGGAAAATTAAAATTTGGAATTTCATTAAAGTCTAGATAAATTAAAAGAATATTTTTTTACAATTGCTTTTGTAAAACGAAATCAAATTTAATAAAATCATTGTGGAGAAAAAGATAAAAATATAAGAATGTTATTATAAATTTGGTTTTTTAACCAAAACTCTTCTAAAATAGTCATTGGTCGAAATTCTTTAAAACAAAATCCTTAATTCTAGTACATTTATAGTTTAGAATATATTAAAACCAAAACCCTAATGAAAAATATTTTCCTTTCGCTTTGTCTTTTTGGCGCTTTCACAAGCAGTTTCGGACAAGAATTACCAAATGCTCCAAAACCTTTTGGACCGCTTCCGACACAGAAACAAATCGATTGGCAGGAAATGGAATTTTATGCTTTTGTGCATTTTTCATTAAATACTTTTACTAACAAAGAATGGGGTTACGGAGACGAATCGCCAGAACTTTTTAATCCGTCACAATTAGATGTTCGCCAATGGGCTCGCATTGCGAAAGAGTCGGGAATGAAAGGAATTATTTTGGTAGCCAAACATCATGACGGTTTCTGTTTATGGCCTTCGGCGTATACAGAACGTTCAGTTAAAAATTCGCCTTGGGAAAATGGAAAAGGCGATTTGGTAAAAGAATTAGCAGCTGCTTGTAAAGAATACGATTTAAAATTAGGATTATATCTTTCGCCTTGGGACAGAAATCATCCGCAGTACGGAAAACCGGAGTATATCACGTATTTCAGAAATCAGCTAAAAGAACTATTAACCAATTACGGAGATGTTTTCGAAATGTGGTTTGATGGCGCAAATGGTGGTGATGGATACTACGGCGGAGCCAATGAAATGAGAAAGATCAATTCGTTAACTTATTACAACTGGGAGGAGACCTATAAATTAATTTATGACATAGCGCCAAAAACGTTGGTTTGGGGTGTTGGTCCGTCTGAAGCAAGATGGATTGGAAATGAAGAGGGAAGAGCAGGAAAAACCAATTGGTCACTGCTTCGTCAGAAAGATGAATTGGCTGGCAAAGTGCATTATACCGAATTTATGTCGGGTCATGAAGACGGAGAAAAATGGGTTCCGGGAGAAGCTGATGTTTCGATCAGACCAGGATGGTTTTACCATTCAGTTGAAGACGATAAAGTTCGTTCGCTTGACGAAATGGTCGATATTTATTACGAATCGATTGGTCGAAATGCGACTTTGTTATTGAATCTTCCAGTTGATCAACGTGGTTTGGTTCATGAAAATGATGAAGCGAGATTGAAAGAATTAGTTGCTACAATTAAAGCCGATTTCAAAACAGAATTATTGGCAGATACACAAGTTCAAGCTTCAAATACAAAAGGAGCCGATTCTAATTTTGGACCTCAAAATGTTATAGATGGAAATAAAAACACGTATTGGGCAACTGACGAAAAGGTAAAGGAAGCAACAATCGAATTTACGTTTAAAAAGCCTACAGCTATCAATAGAATTTTGCTTCAGGAATATATTAAGCTAGGACAGAGAGTTAAATCTTTTTCTGTTGAAGCCAAAATTGATGGAAATTGGAAAACGATTGCCAATGAAACTACAATTGGTTACAAAAGAATTTTGCGTTTAGAACGCGTTACAGCTTCGGCTATTCGAATTAATGTTTTAGATGCGAAAGCTGGATTTGTATTCAGTACAATTGAAGCCTATAATGCTCCGACTTTCGTTAGAGAGCCTCAAATTCTTCGCGATAAAAATGGTTTGGTTACGATTAAATCGGAAGATGGAGCTGCTGTTTATTATTCGCTTGACGGAAAAAATCCATCGGAAAAAAGCATTTTGTATAAAGCTCCATTCATATATAATAAAGCGGTAGAAATAAAAGCAATTGCTAGAAATACAAAAGAGAAAATCAACAGTGCGGTAAAAACAGCTAAATATGGGGTTTCTAAAGAGAAATGGAAAGTAGTTTCGGTTTCGAGTGGCGACAATACATCTGCTGAACGCATTATCGACGGAAATCCAAATACAGATTGGGGATTTGGAAATGATGAAAATAAATTGCCTCAAAGTGTTGTGATTGACATGGGAGAATTGGTAAGCATTAAAGGTTTTACGTATACGCCACAGCAGGTTGGTAACAACTTGAATCTGATCTCTAATTATGAACTGTATACGAGTGTAGATAGTTTTTATTGGGATAAGCAATCAGAAGGAGAGTTCTCAAATATCAAACATAATCCAATTGAACAAATTAAGAGTTTTGCTGCAGTTAAAGCAAGGTTTTTAAAGTTTGTCGCTACAGCTGGCGTTGGAAAATCACAAAGTGTTTCGATTTCTGAAATTGGAGTTGTCGAATAAAAGCTTTTTCGGAAACTTTAGAAATAGCTTAGCATTCTTATTTTGTCTTTTGCCGAAGCGCAGCCGTTATTAGTCGAATTTTTAAGACTAACGGATAATTTAATTCTACTTTTATCTTAGAAATTAAATGGCAAGGCAAATGATTAAAGAAGATATAGGTTTTAGAGAAGCAGGGCAATTTGAAGAAACTCGTTACGAGAAAATTCACAATGTTATTTTCGAATCTTCGCAAGAAGCTTCTTTACTTGTAGCGCAGGAAATTGCCAATTTAATTCAGAGAAAAAATGAGCTGAACGAGCCTTGTGTTTTAGGTTTGGCTACAGGTTCTTCGCCAATTAAGGTTTATGAAGAATTGGTAAGAATGCACAAAGAAGAAGGTCTGAGTTTTGAAAACGTAGTGACTTTCAACTTAGATGAATATTATCCGATGGATAAAAATGATATTCAAAGTTATTATCATTTTATGCACGAGCATTTATTCAATCATGTCAATATTCTTCCAAAAAATATAAATATTCCAGACGGGCAGGTGAGCGCCGAGGAATTACAGCAATATTGCATCGATTACGAAATGAAAATCAAGTCGTACGGCGGATTGGATTTTCAATTGCTCGGAATCGGTAGAACAGGACATATCGGATTTAATGAACCAGGTTCTCACGTTAATTCGGGAACCAGAAGTATTACTTTGGATCATATAACCCGTGTCGATGCGGCTTCTTCTTTTTTAGGAATTGATAATGTGCCTAGAAAAGCCATTACAATGGGAATTGGAACCGTTAGAAATGCAAAAAGAATTGTTTTGCTAGGCTGGGGAATCAGTAAAGCAGGAATTATAAAAAAGACAATCGAAGGACAGGTTTCTTCGCAAGTTCCAGCGACGTATTTACAAGAGCATAACAACACAACATTTGTTCTGGATACGGAAGCTTCGTCTGAATTGACACGAGTAAAAACGCCTTGGCTGGTGAAATCTTGTGTTTGGACAGATGAATTAAAATTGAAAGCGGTGGCTTGGTTAAGTGAGCTGACTAAGAAACCTTTCTTAAAACTGACGGATAAAGATTATAACGACAACGGAATGTCGAGTCTTTTGACAGAAGAAGGAACTGCATACGATTTGAACATTAAGATGTTTAATAAAATGCAACAGACAATCACTGGCTGGCCGGGCGGAAAACCCAACGCAGATGATACTTATCGACCGGAGCGTTCCACGCCGGAGAGAAAGAGGATCATTATTTTCAGCCCGCACCCAGATGATGATGTGATTTCGATGGGGGGAACTTTTGACCGTTTGGTCGAACAAGGACATGAGGTTCATGTGGCGTATCAGACTTCTGGAAATATTGCCGTTTCGAATGAAGAGGCTTTGAAATTTGCAGAAATCTCTAAAGCATTGAATCCGAATTCTGAAGTTTCTGACGAGATTATTGATTTTCTTAAAAACAGAACAGGAACAGAAATTGATTCGCCTGAAGTTAGAAAATTAAAAGGATTAATAAGAAGAAGCGAATCTTTTGGCGCAACACGTTACATTGGTTTGCCAGATTCAAACGTAAACTTTTTGGATCTTCCGTTTTACGAAACAGGAACGGTTAAAAAGAATAATCTTTCGGATGCAGATGTTGACATTATGTGCGACATTATTGAAAGAATAAAACCGCATCAAATTTATGCCGCTGGAGATTTAGCAGATCCGCACGGAACTCATAAAGTGTGTTTAGACAGTTTGTTTGAAGCTTTGAAAAGATTAAAACACAAAAGCTTTATGAATGATTGTTGGGTTTGGCTGTACCGAGGCGCTTGGCATGAATGGGAATCGTACCAAATTGACATGGCAGTACCAATGAGTCCTGACCAGGTTATGAAGAAACGACATGCTATTTTTTATCACCAGTCTCAAAAAGACGGCGTAATGTTTCAAGGTGATGACAGCAGGGAGTTTTGGGTGCGAGTTGAAGACAGAAATAGATTGACTGCAGAAAAATATCACAGCTTAGGTTTAGCAGATTATTCGGCTATAGAAGCGTTTAAAAGATATCACTTTTAGTGATTTTTTGCAGCAATAAAGATAATAGACTATTTCATGGTTTATTTTGGTTAGTTACCTATAATTGAGTAAAATGCGGTCGTGGTTGGCCGCATTTTTTTTTTGTTTCACTGTAAATGGTTTTACCGCAGAGAGCGCTAAGGATACGCAAAGATTCGCAAAGTTTTTTTTAAGTTTTGTCATCCTGAGCGTCCCGAAACTTCGGGAGAAGGGCGCAAAGTTTTTTCTCAAAGATTGTCTGTAGAGACGCACTGCAGTGCGTCTAACGTTTGTTATATAATCTCGCAAAGTCGCGAAGTCGCAAAGTTTTTGTGCAAACTTCAATATCAAAAAACAATAAAAATTCCGTTAGGAATGGACAATTTTGTAGCAACGGATTTTAATCCGTTGAAATGATAATTTTTGTTTTGAATTAGTTCCGTAGGAACGACATATATAAAAAACAAAAAATGCTTCGATCCTACGGATCTAATTTGTATTGGAATCCATCAATCCCGGGATTAAAATCCCGGGCTACAATATGAATCGAGCTTACAGCTCTTTTTTTATTTTTATCTCTCCATAAAAAAAAATCGCAAAGCTTAAAAAATAAACTTTGCGACCTTTGCGTAATTCTTTGCGCTCTTTGCGGTTAAATCTACTATATCGAAGAATTCAAAATTTTCTGCTTCACTTCGTCAATATAAGACCTTCCTATAACGTAACGAAGTCCTTCAATTTCAATGCTATTTCCTTCAACGGCGTCAATTTTGTCAATCGCGATGGTGTATGATCTGTGGATTCTGATAAAATCTCTTTCGGGTAATAAACTCGTGAAATCTGATAAAGTGCTGTGTATGATGAACTTTCCAGAAGTAGTGCTTATTTTTAGATAATCTTTTAAACTTTCGATAACCAAAATTTCGTTCAAGAAAATCTTCTTCATTTTCTTTTTATCAATCTTAACGAAGATAAACGGATTTTCTTTACTGTTTTCTATAGGTGCTTTGGTATTGGCATTAAGACGTTTGCTGATTTTGTTTACCGCTTTCATCAAACGCGGAAACTCAATTGGTTTTACCAAATAATCTAATACATCCAGTTCGTAAGTTTCAATAGCAAATTGGTCATAAGCGCTTGTGATAACCAATAATGGAGGATTTTCTAAACTTTTAATAAAATTAATACCGTCCAAAACAGGCATATTGATGTCTAAGAAAATTACATCAATCGTATTGTTTTTTAAAAAATTAAGGCCTTCAATAGAATTACTGAAAGTGCTTACCAATTCTAATTCTTCAATCTGCTCAATATAATTTTTAATAACGTTTATTGCCAATGGCTCATCATCGATAATTAAACACTTTATTTTCATTTGTACTGTTATTTTGGGCCAATGTGTGGTTATCTTGTAAGTATAATTTTAGTTATATCTAAAAGCAGGGGCTATGTGACTTTTATAACTAGTTTAACGACAAAAATATTCTTTTTATTTTTAAATGAAAGCTTATAGTCACTTTTATTATATCCCAATTCGAGTCTTTTTTTTACGTTTTCGATACCTATACCACTTGACTTGTTAAAATTATCTTTATGTACGGTAAATTCGGGCATTGGGTTTGAAATTGTAAAATGTAAGTAATCTCCTTTTACTTTAAATCTGATGTCAATTAGTACATTCCCAGTGTTTTTGTTTACGCCGTGCTTGAATGCATTTTCGACGAAAGTCAAAAGTAAAACAGGCGAAATTTCTTTGTCATGAATATCTCCAGAAATTGACATATCGACTTCTAAGCGTTCTCCGTTGCGAATTCGTTCCAAATCAAGATAATTCTGAATGCACATGATTTCGTTTTCTAAAGTCTGCTTTTTGCCTTTTGTTTCGTAAAGCATATAGCGCATTAACTCAGAAAGTTTCAGAACGATTTTTGGCGTTTTGCTAGATTTTTCTACAGAAAGCGAATAGATATTATTTAAGGTGTTAAAGAAAAAATGTGGAGAAATCTGCGATTTTAAAAACAATAATTCAGTTTCCAGCTGCGATTTCTCAAGATCTGTAACACGTCTCTGTTCTTTTAAAAAATCCAAAGTGATTTTTATTGCAGTTACAAAAGTCATTACATACAATTCGCCCATCATCATATCTATAGTATAATTGAGTGTAAGTGTATTGATGGTTTGCGGACCTTCGGGCCAAACATCGTGCGTAATCAGTAAATAAGTCAGATTGAATTTAAGAACGACCATTACAAATATGGCAGAAAGTACACTTATAATATATAGGACATACTTTTTCTTGTAAACCAAATGTGGCATTAGAACCAAAATATTTAGATAACACAGTGCCATGTGAATTGGGAATCCGAGTAAAGTGGTTTTTAAGGAGTAAACGTAGTCGTTAAAATAGCTTCCCCAGCGAAATGTATTGAATACAAAATACGTCAGCCAGAAATAAACATGATAGCGAATAGGTAAGCTGTATGGTTTGTTGGCATTAAAAATCATATGTGGTCTTTAAAGTGTCGTTTGTTACTATTTTTTGATGTTTAGAGCTGTTTAAATGTCGTCCGTCTAAAAATATTTTGGTAAAAGTTGAATTTATCTAAATTTAAAGTTAAATTAATATTGTTTTGATATGAAGAAAATTACTCTGCTTTCTTTAACGGTAATTTTTGCTGCAAGTTGCAAAATAAATGTAGATAAAAACAAAGATCGAAAAAGTTTTGCAACAAATTATGTAGATCCTTTTATAGGTACTGGCGGTCACGGACATACGTATCCAGGCGCAACAGTTCCGTTTGGGATGCTGCAAGTGAGTCCAGATAATGGAATTTCAAGCTGGGACTGGTGTTCTGGCTATCATTATTCTGACTCAATAGTTTCTGGATTTAGTCATTTACACTTAAGCGGAACAGGAATCGGTGATTTGGCAGATATTTTATTTATGCCGACAAACAAAAAGTTAGACTTAACCGCCAAAGCCGCTTCACGCGATTTCCTTCCGTATAAATCAAAATATAGCCATGCTAACGAAAAAGCAACACCGGGTTCTTACCAAGTTTTTCTTGAGGATCCTAAAATCAATGTAGAATTAACCTCTACGCAAAGAACCGCTTACCATAAATATACTTATGCAGCTAACGATATACAATCTGTAGTTGTCGATTTAGGTTTTGCCATCAACTGGGACAAAGCGACCAAAACGGCTATTAAGATTGAAGATGAAAATACGATCAGCGGTTTCCGTTACAGTACAGGATGGGCAAAAAATCAGAAAGTATTTTTTGTAGCGAAGTTTTCTAAACCTATTACAGAATCTATTTTAACTGCCGATAAAAAAGTAGTTTCTGGCGGAAATGCTGAAGGAGAAAATACAGCTCTGCAATTGTTTTTTGATTATAAAAATTCAAATCAGTTAGATGTAAAAGTCGCTCTTTCTTCGGTAAGTGTTGAAAATGCAAAATTGAATTTAGATACCGAAAAACAAGATTTCGAAAAAGTAAAATCGAAAGCTGCTGCAGATTGGAACAAAGCTTTAAGCAAAATTACAGTTGAAACTTCTATAGATTCTTTAAAAACGATTTTCTACACCGCTTTGTATCACGCACAAGTAGCGCCAGTAACGTACAGCGACAAAAATGGCCAGTTTAGAACAGAAGACGATAAAATTGTAACGGCAAAAGATTACACCGCTTATTCGACTTTATCGCTTTGGGATACTTTTAGAGCAGAAAATCCTTTGTTAACTATTTTGGAGCCAACAAAAGTTTCAGATTTAGTAAACTCAATGTTAGCGTATTATGAAACTAAAAAAATACTTCCGGTTTGGACGCTTTACGCGAATGAAACGAACACAATGACAGGATATCATTCAATCCCAGTTATTGCAGATGCTTATTTTAAAGGTATAAAAGGTTTTGATGCTGAAAAAGCATACGAAGCGATGAAAGCTACGATGATGCAAGACGAACGCGGATTGAATTTCTACAAACAATACGGTTATATTCCGTACAATTTATTAGACGAATCGGTTACCATTACTTTAGAATATGCGTACGACGATTGGTGCGTGGCGCAAATGGCTAAAGCGTTAGGAAAACAAGCAGATTATGAGCTTTTCTCAAAACGTTCTAAAGCTTACGAATATTTATTTGATTCGAAATCTGGTTTCATGAGAGGAAAATCGCAAGACGGAAAATCTTGGAATGAACCTTTTGATCCGAAACACTCTAACCACAGAGAACATACCGATTATACAGAAGGAAATGCTTGGCAGCACAGTTGGTTTGTGCCTCATAACGTAGATAATTTTATCAAACTTCACGGAGGAAATGAAACTTTCACCAAACATTTAGAGCAATTGTTTACAGAAAGTTCTGAGATCACAGGAAGTAATGTTTCTGCTGATATTTCTGGATTGATCGGACAATATGCGCACGGAAACGAGCCGAGTCACCATATTGCGTACATGTTCAATCACGCTAAACAGCCTTGGAGAACACAATATTGGGTGCGTCATATTTTAGACACGCAATACAATACTACGGCAAACGGATTGAGCGGAAACGAAGACTGCGGGCAAATGTCAGCTTGGTATGTGTTCAGTTCGATGGGATTGTATCCAATGAATCCTGCTTCTGGTGAATATGAAATTGGAAGTCCGATTTTCGAAAAATCAACTTTAAATCTTCCAAACGGAAAAACTTTTGTGATTGAAGCAGAAAATGTTTCCAAACAGAACTTCTATATCCAATCGGCTACCTTAAACGGAAAGCCGTTCAATAAAACAGCAATTTCTCATCAAGAAATGCTAAACGGTGGCGTGCTTCATTTTGTAATGGGAGCAGAGCCAAACAAAAATTTCGGTCTAAACTAACTAACTCAAAATAAATATATTAATGAATATTATCGACGTATCAATCATTTTAATCTACATCGTCCTCTCGGTCGGTATAGGAATCTGGATTTCAAGAAAAGCATCAAAAGGTCTTGATGATTATTTCTTGGGAGGAAAATCAATCAAATGGTATTTTTTAGGGCTAAGTAATGGCTCTGGAATGTTTGATGTTTCGGGAACTTCCTGGATGATTGGCGTTCTGTTTTTATACGGCGTAAAAAGTTTCATGTTTATGTGGCTTTGGCCGATTTGGAACCAGATTTTTGTCATGATGTTCCTCGCAGTATGGATTAGAAGGTCGAAAGTAATGACAGGATCTGAGTGGATTCTAACGCGTTTTGGAAGTGATAAAGCTGGAAAAGCGTCTCATATTATTGTAGCTATTTTTGCAATTATTTCAACCATTGGTTTTATCGCTTATTTCTTCGTTGGAATTGGAAAATTTGTGACGATTATTTTGCCTTGGGATTTGACAGTTCACATGAATGGATCGGTTTTCTTAACGTCAGAACAGGCTTATGCGTTATTAATCATTTTCTTAACTACAATTTACACGGTTAAAGGGGGAATGTTTTCTGTGGTTGCGACAGAAGTTGTACAATACATTATTATGATTGTTGCCGGAGTTTTAATCGCAGGTTATGCCTTCATTAATTATACTGATATCCAAATCAATTCGGTTATCACGCCAGAATGGAAAAATGTTTTCTTTGGATGGGAATTTGAAACGCAATGGAGCGATAAATTCGAAACATTCAACAAATTAATCGATACAGAAGGCTACAAAATGTTTGGTGCTTTCATCGGAATGACGTTATTCAAAGGTTTCTTTGCTAGCGTTGCAGGACCAACTCCAAGTTACGATTTACAGCGTGTTCTTTCTACAAAATCAGTTAAAGAAGCGGCTTACATGAGCGGTTTTACCAACTTGATTTTATTCATTCCTAGATATTTATTAATCACAGGAATCGTAGTAATTGCTTTGGTGAATTTGGCGCCAGAGTTAAACGCAAACGTAAACTTAACTGGAGCCGATTTAGAATTATTAATGCCGAAAGTCGTTAATCTTTATATTCCGGTTGGAATTAAAGGAATTCTTTTGGCTGGACTTTTAGCCGCTTTCATGTCTGGATTCTCAGCTTTCGTAAACGCAGGGCCAGCGTATATTGTAAATGACATTTATAAAAAATATTTCAAGCCAGTTGCTTCAAACAAGCATTATATTAAAGTAAGTCAGATTTCTTCTTTCTTAGTTGTTGGTTTAGGAGTTTTCATGGGATTTTTTGCAGATTCGATCAACTCTCTAACACTTTGGATAACAAGTGCTTTGTACGGAGGTTATGTTGCAGCCAACTTCTTAAAATGGATTTGGTGGCGTTTTAATGGATGGGGTTATTTCTGGGGAATGGTCGGCGGATTGATCGCAGCTTCTCTTCAGTTTATTTTAGACCAAAACAAAGGAAATTTAGCAGCGGGAACATTCTTGCATGATCTTTCGCAAGTGCCATCAATTTACTTATTCCCATTAATCTTCGGAATGTCGATTTTAGGTTGTCTTTTAGGAACTTACTTGAGCAAACCAACCGATATGGAAGTTTTAAAATCGTTCTATTCAAATGTAAGACCTTGGGGATTCTGGAATCCAGTTTACAAACAATTAAAAGCAGAGGATCAGTCATTCCAAAAAAATAATGATTTCTATTTAGATATGATGAATTGTATTATCGGAATCGTTTGGCAGTCGAGTATGATTTTGCTTCCGATTTATTTCATTATCAGAGATTATCCAAAAGCTCTAGTAGCGTTGGCAGTCTTTTTAGTGACAACGACAGTATTGAAATTTACTTGGTTGGATAGAGTTAGGAAGATAGAGGAGTAGATTTTAGAAAATAGAAAATAGAAAATAGATGCAAGAAGCAAGATTTCTTGGATTGAGATAAAAATTAAACATATAGAAACATAGATTTTTCTTTTGCTTGAAAAGGAGAAAGAAAGAAACTAGTTTCTAACACATAGCATTGAACATAGCCCATAGTTTCAACTATGGGTACGCAAGATTGTCGTTCTGAGCGGAGTCGAAGAACCGCGAGTAGCTCGACAAAGATTGGCGAAATACTGGATGGAGCTTCTTGCGGAGATCCTTCCTTCGTCAGGATGACAAAACTGGCGAACAACAAACAATAAACAAAAAACTACAAACAATAAACAATAAAAAAATGAGTACTATTCCTTGGCAAGACAGACCCGAAAACAGTAAAGATGTAATGTGGAGATATTCTGAGAATCCAATTATCGACAGATATTCGATTCCTTCATCAAACAGTATATTCAATAGTGCAGTTGTACCTTTTGGAGACGGATATGCTGGGGTTTTTAGATGTGATAATAAAGCAGTTCAGATGAATATTTTTGCTGGTTTCAGTAAAGACGGAATCAATTGGGACATCAACCACGAACCGATTGAGATGAAATCTGGAAATACAGAAATGATCGAATCTGCTTATAAATACGATCCGCGTGTGGTTTGGATCGAAGATCGTTACTGGATTACTTGGTGTAATGGTTACAACGGACCAACAATTGGTATTGGTTACACTTTCGATTTTAAAGAATTTTTCCAATGTGAAAATGCCTTTTTGCCATTCAACAGAAATGGAGTTTTGTTTCCGCAAAAAATTAACGGAAAATACGCGATGTTAAGCCGTCCAAGTGATAACGGACACACGCCGTTTGGAGATATCTGGATCAGCTACAGTCCTGATATGAAATATTGGGGAGAACACAGATTGGTAATGAAACCGTCTCCATTCGAAAAAAGTGCTTGGCAGTGTACAAAAGTTGGAGCAGGACCAATTCCGATTTTAACTGACGAAGGCTGGTTAATGATCTACCACGGAGTTATAAATACTTGCAACGGTTTCCGTTATGCAATGGGTTCAGCACTTTTAGATGTTGATTCGCCAGATCAGGTAAAATACAGAACACAGCCTTATTTATTAGGGCCTGCAGAAACGTATGAAATGGTTGGAGATGTGCCAAACGTAGTTTTCCCATGTGCCGCTTTACACAGTATTGAAGAAGATAAATTAGCAGTTTATTACGGTGCAGCAGATACTCACGTAGCAATTGCTTTCGGAAAATTAAGTGAAGTAATTCAGTTTACAAAAGAAAATAGTTTATAATAAGAAGATGCATAGTAGAAGTAAATTATTGTCCCTTGCCGTATTTTTTGTTGCGTTGATGGGGTATGCGCAATCTGAAAAAGAGGTTACACCAAAAAGTTATATTGCGTATAAAACATCTAAAGAAATTGTTATTGACGGCGATGAAGCAGATAAAGCTTGGGAAAAAGCATCTTGGACAACGCCTTTTGTCGACATAGAAGGTGTTGAAACTCCAAAATACAAAACTCAGGTCAAAATGCTCTGGGACGATAATTACTACTACATTCTCGCCAAAATGGAAGAGCCTCACGTTTGGGCAAATCTAAAACAGCGCGATACTATTATTTTTTATAATAATGATTTTGAGGTTTTTATCGATCCAGATAATGATACTCATAATTATTATGAATTAGAAATTAATGCTTTAAACACGGCTTGGGATTTATTCATCAATAAACCATACCGTGAAAAAAACACCGTTTTAAACGACTGGAATATCGACGGACTAAAATCAGCAGTAAAAGTGCACGGAACTTTAAATAATCCTTCGGATATTGATAAAGGCTGGACGTTAGAAATTGCCATTCCATGGTCGGTTTATAAAACTTCGTATCATGATAATATCGTTCCAAAAGATAAATTTTGGAAAGTCAATTTCTCACGTGTGAATTGGCAGCATGATATTGTCGATGGAAAATATGAACGTAAAAAAGATAAAGAAGGAAAATTTCTCCCAGAATACAATTGGGTTTGGTCGCCTATGGGAGTCATAAATATGCATGAGCCCGAAAAATGGGCTTATGTATACTTCTCTTCAAAAGAAAGCGAGGATAAATTCACAATTCCGCAGGAAGAAAAAGTAAAATGGGAATTGTACACTTTGTATAGAGCTCAAAAAAGATATTTTGACAAGAATAAAACATGGGCTAAATCCCTAAAAGATATCAGTACAAAAAATATAATTGTTGACGGAAAAGTTTTAAAACCGACATTAGAGAATCATTTATCAGGATTTAATATTGCTGTAAAAAGCCCTTTTTCAAACAAAACCTTAATAATTAAAGAAGATGGTAAAATTATTACGAACGAATAAGTTACAGAGCATTTCTAAAATTGCAGTTTTGGCGCTTTCGCTGAGTTTATTTTCATGCGGACAAAAAGAAAATAAAACAGAAGAAAACGGAAAATTCAATTTTGGAGTTTGGACAACTGCTGATCCTAAAAAATCGGATGCAGATTATACAAAAGAATTCAAAAAATACAGAGACGGCGGAATTGATGAAGTTTTAATCAACACCAATACAGATCCGAAACTTTTAGGAAGATTGGTTCCGTTAGCTAAAAAAGAAGGTTTAAAAGTTCACGCTTGGATTATGGCGATGAACCGTCCAAACGATTCAGTGGCGCTACAGCATCCAGATTGGTATCAGGTTAGTAAAGAAGGAAAATCTTGTTTTGATAATCGTCCGTATGTAGATTATTACCAATGGCTTTGCCCGACTAAAGAAGAATCTAGAAACCACGTTTTAGGATTGGTTGAAGGTTTAGCAAAAGTAGAAGGAATCGAAAGCGTTCACTTAGATTACATTCGTTTCCCAGATATCTTTTTGCCAATCAGTTTGTTACCAAAATACAATTTAGTTCAGGATGTAGAATTACCACAATTTGATTTCTGTTATTGTGATGCTTGTGTTTCTAAATTTGAAAAAGAACATCATAAAAATCCAAAGAAAAGCCACAATACTTCAATCGATATGGAGTGGAAAAACTTTCGTTTAAATGCTGTAAAAGCAGTGGTTGACGATGCGTATAAAATTGCTCATAAACACAATGTAAAATTAACGGCAGCCGTTTTTCCTTATCCAGAAATGGCAGACCATATGGTGCGTCAGCGGTGGGACAAATGGAATATTGACGAAGTATATCCAATGATTTACCACAGTTTCTATGACGAAGAAATTGATTGGGTTGGTTATGCAACTAAACAAGGCGTAGCCGATTTAGAAGGAAAACCTACGAAAGTAAATACCGGAATTTATATTCCAGGATTAAAATCGGATGCAGAATTGAAAGAAGCAATTCTTCAAGCTAAGAAAAATGGAGCAACAGGAGTTTCATTTTTTGACGGAAATGCTTTATCAGAAAGTAATTTAAAGACGATAAAAGCAGTAAAAGCAAGCTTATAAAAGATTTTACTGGGATAAAAATTTTTTACGAAGTAAATTAGCGACATCAAGAATAATTGAATTCTTAATGTTGAACCAAAAACAAAAAACCACATGTCAAATAGAAGAGATTTTATCAAGAAAACAGCTTTAGGCACCTTGGCCGTAAGTTCTGTTTTGGGCGTTAGCGGATTTGCTGCAAATCATGAAAATGAAGTTGAAGATGTAAAAGAGAAAAAACAGCAGAAACCGATCATTATTTCGACTTGGAATCATGGTCTGCCTGCCAATAAAGAATCTTGGAAAAATTTAAAAGAAGGAAAATCAGCTTTAGACGCAATTGAAGCTGGAATGAAAATTCCTGAAGCAGATCCGACTGTTCGAAGCGTTGGTTACGGAGGATATCCTGACCGCGAAGGAAAAGTAACACTGGATGCCTGTATTATGGATCACAACAGCAACTGCGGTTCTGTTTGTTTTTTACAAGGAATTAAACATCCGATTTCTGTGGCGAAAAGAGTGCTTCAAAATACGCCTCACGTAATGTTAGCGGGACAAGGCGCATTGCAATTTGCTTTATCAGAAGGATTTAAAGAAGAAAATCTTTTAACTCCAGAATCTGAAAAAGACTGGAAAAAATGGCTGGAAGATTCAAAATACAAACCAGTTATCAATATAGAAAATCACGATACCATAAGCATGCTAATGTTAGACCAGGATGGCAATCTTTCGGGTGGATGTACCACGAGCGGTGCAGCTTGGAAAATGCACGGACGCGTCGGTGACTCCCCAATAATCGGCGCGGGTCTTTTCCTGGACAACGAGGTGGGAGCAGCTGCAGCAACTGGTTTAGGCGAAGCCGTGATCAGAACTGCGGGAAGCGCAATGGTGGTCGAATTAATGCGTCAGGGAAAATCGCCTTTTGAGGCTTGTAAAGAAATTACAGAACGTATTTACAACAAACACAAAAATCACAAAGACATGGAATACCTGCAGGTTGGTTTTATCGCTTTGAATAAAAACGGCGAATATGCAGGATATAGTTTAAGATCTGGTTTCAATTTTGCCGTTTCTGATGACGTAAAAGGCCACAGAATGGAGGATGCGAAATTTAAAATGTCTTGGGATAAATAAGATTGAAATGAAAATTTTTAAACACATTAGCAACATAGATTTTATTGTGTTTAAAAGTTTCACTAAGAATAAATAACATAGCAAATAACTTTGCAAAATGGATGGATTAAAATCCATCCCTACAATATGTTTCGAGCCGAAGGCTCTTTCGTAAGAGTTCCGTAGGAACGAACCATATTGTAGCAACGGATTTTAATCCGTTGAAGAGATACGCAAAGCATTGTCATTCTGAGCGGAGTCGAAGAACACGCGAGAAACTCTACAAAGATTGGCGAGTTACTATGAGGAGCTACTGGCGTGTTCTTCGTTCCTCAGGATGACAAACTAAAACAAAAAACTATGTCTCTATGTGTTTTAAAAAAACGAACCACAAAGAGACAAACCAAAAAACAAAGAATGAAAAAATTACTATTCCTATTAACCCTAATCGCTTCAGTTTTTTCGGCTCATGCCCAGAAAGTTTACACAGAAAGTGATATAAAAATCATTCCTAAACCGAGTCAGACTCTTATTAAAACAGGTGTTTTTGAGTTTACAAAAGACACAAAATTTGTCGTAAACGGTGATTTTCAAAAAGATGCAGCGAATGCTTTAGCTTCTAAATTTGAAATTGCTGCAGGATGGAAACCAGAAACAACAACTAAAGCTCCGGTAAGTAATTTTGTTCAGTTTAAAGTAGATCCGAACTTAAAAAATGAAGCTTATGTTTTAGATGTAAATCCAACAAATATTGTGATTTCTGCTAAAGGAAATGTAGGTTTCCTTTACGGATTAGAAAGCGTTCGTCAATTACTTCCTGAAGCGATTGAAAGTAAATTTGCGATTACTTCTGCAAAATGGCAGGTTCCAAGTTTGACAATTAACGATGAACCTCGTTTTAAATGGAGAGGTTTAATGTTGGATCTATCGCGTCATTTCTTTGATAAAAATTATGTTCTGGCGACAATCGATCGTTTAGCGATGCACAAAATGAATGTGTTGCACATGCATTTAGTTGACGATCAAGGTTGGAGAATCGAAATAAAAAAATATCCAAAACTTACAGAAGTTGGAGCGTGGAGAGTAGATCAGGAAAATGTTTCTTGGAATGCCAGATTAACGACAAATCCTGACGAAAAAGGAACGTACGGCGGATTCTTTACGCAAGACGAATTAAGAGAAATCGTAAAATACGCAGCAACAAAAGGAATCGAAGTAATTCCTGAAATCGAAATGCCGGCGCACGTAAGCAGCGCGATTGCAGCGTATCCAGAATTGGCTTGTTTCAATCAAAGAATTGGTGTTCCGTCAGGCGGGGTTTGGCCTTTGACTGATATTTATTGTGCGGGTAAAGAAACCACTTTTGAATTTTTGCAAAATGTAATTGATGAAGTCATCACGATTTTCCCTTCAAAATATATTCATATCGGTGGCGACGAAGCGACTAAAACCAATTGGGCAAAATGTCCGCATTGCCAGAAAAGAATCAAAGACGAGAAATTGAAAGATGTCAACGAATTGCAAAGCTATTTTGTAAAACGTATGGAAAAATACATCAACTCAAAAGGTAAAAAAGTAATCGGTTGGGATGAAATCTTAGAAGGCGGTTTGGCTCCAGACGCAACGGTTATGAGCTGGAGAGGAATGAAAGGCGGAATCGAAGCGGCAGACCAAGGTCATGATGTAATTATGACTCCAGAATCGCCTTGTTATTTCAACTTTTATCAAGGTCCGCAAAACGAAGAACCTTTAGCTTTTGATGCTTACAATCCGTTAAGCGAAGTGTACAAATTTGATCCTGTAGTTTCGACCATGACTCCTCAAGAAGCAGCACATGTTTTAGGCGGACAAGCAAATTTATGGGCAGAGCATTTAGCCTTGCCAAAAGATTCAGAATACATGATTTTCCCAAGATTGGCGGCTTTATCAGAAACTTTATGGAGTCCGAAAGAGAAACGCAATTGGAATGACTTTACAACGAGATTATTCACTATGATGAAACGCTACGATTATTTGGGAATCAATTATGCGAAAAGCGCTTATCTAGTAACGGCTTCTTCTACTGCTGATTTAGGGAATAAACAAATCAAAGTAGAATTGAAAAATGAATTTCCTAATCCGGACATTCGTTATGTTTTAGGAGATAAAAGCATCGACCATCATGCTGTAAAATATGTTGCTCCAATTGAAATAAAAGAAACTACTGTTTTAAAAGCTTCTTTATTTCAAGATGACAAACCAGTCGGAAAAACATTTACGGATACGATTGTTTTCCACAAAGGATTTGCGAAAAAAGTGAAATACTTAACACCTTTCAACCAGAGTTATAAGGGAGATGCGAATACTATGGTAAACACCATTCGCGGAAGCAAAAATTTCCATGACGGACAATGGCAAGCTTGGTTGGTTAACGATATGGAATTGGTTATCGATCTTGAAAAAGTAGAAAGCATCGAACAAGTGTCGGTTGGAACTTTAGAAAGCCAGGGAGCAGGAGTTAATTTCCCAATTCAAGTAAAGGTCTTGATTTCTACAGATGGCGTTAAATATACTCAGGTAGGAAAAATTATGCGTCCTTATGCTGTAAATGCAGTTCCAGAATTGAAAGATTTCAAAATCAATTTCCAAAAACAAAATGCGCGTTTTGTAAAAGTAATTGGAGGCAACTTAAAGAAAAGCCCAAAAGGAGAAAGCTCTTGGTTGTTTGTAGATGAAATTGTAATCAATTAATTATTTAGACATAAAAAATGAAGAAGATACTATTTAAGCTCGGAATATTATTGATTTGTTTGATGCCGTTTTTTAGCAAGGCACAAACCAAAGGATTTTCTATATCTAATGGAGAATTTAAGCAAGACGGGAAAATTGTTAAAATACATTCTGGAGAAATGCACTATGCACGTATTCCAAAAGAATATTGGAGACATAGACTGCAAATGCTTAAAGCGATGGGAATGAATACCGTGGCGACTTATGTGTTTTGGAATTATCACGAAACTGCGCCAGGCGTATGGGATTTTAAAACAGAAAATAGAGATTTAGGAGAGTTTTTACGTATTGCTAAAAGCGAAGGATTGTATGTGATTCTTAGACCGGGTCCGTATGCATGTGGCGAATGGGAATTTGGAGGATATCCTTGGTGGTTGCAAAATAATCCAGATTTAGTTATTCGTACCAATAATAAAGCCTTTTTAGACGCTTGTAAAACGTATATTGAACATTTGTATGCAGAGGTAAAAGGACAATTTGCTAACCAAGGAGGGCCTATCATTATGGTTCAGGTTGAAAATGAATTTGGTTCTTATGTTTCTCAAAGAACAGATATTGCAGCGGCTGATCATGCAGCATACAAAACAGCGATTTACAATATGCTGAAACAAACTGGGTTTCAAGAACCTTTTTTTACTTCTGATGGAAGTTGGCTGTTTGAAGGAGGTTTGGTTGATGGCGTGTTGCCAACAGCAAATGGAGAATCCAATATTGAAAATTTAAAAAAACAGGTTGATAAATTCCATAAAGGGCAAGGACCTTATATGGTTGCAGAGTTTTATTCTGGCTGGTTGGATCATTGGGCAGAACCATTTATTAAAATTGGATCTGAGGAGATTGCAAGCCAGACTAAAAAGTACCTTGATGCAGGTGTTTCTTTTAATTACTATATGGTGCATGGCGGTACTAATTTCGGATTTACTTCTGGAGCAAATTATAACGAAGAAAGAGATATTCAGCCAGATATTACAAGCTATGATTATGATGCACCAATTAGCGAGGCGGGTTGGGCGACACCAAAATTTATGGCTATTCGCGATCTAATGCAAAAATATTCTAAAACGAAATTAGCATCAATTCCAGAGAAAATAGCCGTTGTAAAATATCCTAATCAGCCTATCAAATCTAGCATGGATGTTTTAAGTTGGATAAAAAAGGAAAAACCTGTTGTAAACGATCAGCCCTTAACATTTGAAAAACTGGGTCAGGGACATGGATATGTTTTGTATAGAAAAAGATTTACGCAACCAATAACAGGCAAATTAAAGATTGAGGGATTAAGAGACTTTGCCACAGTTTATGTAAACGGAGTTAATGTTGGCGAGTTGAATAGAGTTTTCAATAACTACGAGTTGGAAGTCACTATTCCTTTTAACGGTATTTTAGAAATTTTAGTTGAAAATATGGGACGCATTAATTACGGTGCCGAAATAGTTCACAATACGAAAGGAATTATTTCTCCAGTATTTATAAATGAATATGAAATTAGTGGCGGATGGGAAATGTATAAAATGCCTATGAATGAAGTTCCAGTTCTTAAAAATGAAAAAGTAAAATCTGGACGTCCAGTTATATACGAATCTATTGTAAACATTGATAAACCAGCCGATACTTTTCTTGATATGACAAATTGGGGAAAAGGAATTGTATTTGTTAACGGACACAATCTTGGACGCTACTGGAAAGTAGGACCACAACAAACGCTTTATGTACCAGGCTGTTGGTTGAAAAAAGGCGAAAATAAAGTTGTTGTATTGGAGCAGCTTAATGAAAATAGCAAAACAGAATTAACTTTTACAGACCAGCCGATACTTGAAAAGTTAAACTAAGAATACTATTAAACAAAAAACATAGAATAAATAAAACCTAATAAATAGATTAAAGATGAAAAGAGGAATATTCATTATCGCCCTTTTATTTTCAGCTCAGCTATTCGCTCAGGCGATATATGAAGATGAAAGATACGTACCAGAAACTGACCCGTTAGTATTGAAAAACTTAGATGAATGGCAAGGCAAAAAATTTGGTTTGCTAATGCACTGGGGAACTTACAGCCAGTGGGGTATTGTAGAGTCTTGGTCTATTTGTCCAGAAGATTACGGATGGTGTGAGCGTAAAAAAGGAAGCAATCCTGCTAGTTACAATCAATACATTGCAGATTATGAAGGGTTGAGAAAAACTTTTAATCCAGTAAAATTTGATCCTGCAAAATGGGCTAAAGCGGCTAAATATGCAGGAATGAAATACATGGTTTTCACGACAAAACACCATGACGGATTCAATATGTACGATACTAAATATTCTGATTATAAGATTACAAGTAAAGACGTTCCTTTTCATACAAATCCAAAAGCAGATGTTTTAAAAGAGATTTTCAACTCATTTAGAGGCGAAGGAATTTCAACTGGAGCGTATTTTTCTAAACCAGACTGGCATAACGAAAACTATTGGGATCCATACTTCCCGCCATTCGACAGAAACGTAAACTACGATCCGTCTTTATACCCAGAAAAATGGCAGAAATATGTTGATTTTACGCACAACCAAATTATGGAAATCTTGACTAATTATGGAAAAGTTGATATTCTTTGGTTAGACGGAGGTTGGGTTCGTAAAAGAGACCAAGTGAACATCAAAGAAAACTACGATGAGAAGTTTGCAGAAAACGAATCTAAAAATGGTTTCATCAAACACAGAGTAGTGGACCAAGATCCTAAAATGGATGAATTAGTGGTTAAAGCGCGTGCTAAACAACCAGGTTTAATCGTAGTTGACAGAGCGGTTCACGGTAAAAACCAAAACTACTTAACTCCAGAAGGACGCGTTCCTGCTAAAACTTTGCCTTATCCATGGGAATCTTGTATCCCTGCTGGCGGCGGATGGTCTTATTCTCCAGGTGCTACTTACATGACTGGAAGACAAGGTATTCATATGTTAATTGACATTGTGGCTAAAGGCGGAAACTTATTATTAAACGTTGCTCCAAGTCCAGAAGGAGAATGGGATAAAGGGGCGTACGATTTATTGCAAGCTTACGGAGATTGGATGAAAGTAAACAGCACAGCGATTTACAACACTAAACCAATCGAGCCTTACAAAGAAGAAAACATTTGTTTTACACAAAATAAAGCGGGGAATGTATTTGCTTTTTATTTAGCGAAAGAAGGAGAAGACAAAATTCCTGCAACAGTTACAGTAAAATCGATCAGCCCTAAGAAAGGAACGAAAATTACAATGTTAGGTTCTAAAACTTCATTGAAATGGATAAAATCAGATAACGGATTTACAGTTACGATTCCAGAAAGTTTAAGAAACAATCTTCCTGCAAAAGAAGCTTGGACTTTAAAAATCGAAGCGATTAACAGATAAGAACGAAGCCTATGGTTTTAAATACAAATAATAAATTCAAAACAGCATGTATTTTGTACATGCTGTTTTTTAGCATCAGCATTTTTGCGCAGGAGCCTGCCGATTTTGTTAATCCAATTATTGGGACTTCCAATTTTGGAGCAGCATTTCCTGGGCCAATTGCACCGCGCGGAATGGCAAGTATTAGTCCGTTTAATGTGGCGGGAATAAAAGGTACACCGATGGAAAAAGACAGCCAATGGCTTTCTAATCCATATGTGAATGAAAATACGTTTTTGACAGGATTCAGTCAGGTGAATTTAAGCGGTGTCGGCTGTCCAGAATTGGGTGTTATTTTATTGATGCCGACGACTGGAGCAGTAGAAATCGATCATTTAAAATACGGTTCGACTTATTCTAAAGAAGTGGCAAAAGCAGCGTATTATAGCGTAAACATCGACAAGTATAAAGTAAAGGGCGAATTCACGGCTTCAAAACGAGCTGGGGTGAGCAGATTCACTTTCCCGAAAGGGCAATCAAACATTTTGCTAAATCTTGGATTAGGTTTAACGAATGAAGAAGGTGCGATGATAAAAGTAGTATCGCCGACAGAAATTGAGGGAATGCGTTCGGTTGGTTCGTTTTGCTACAACAGTCCAGAAGATGCTTATCCCGTTTATTTTGTGGCTCAATTTTCTAAACCTGCCGATAAATTTGGGATTTGGAAAAAACCTGCAAAATACAACGGCCTTGAAGCGCAATGGATGGGTTACAACGGAAAAGCGAGAATAATGGAAAATACAATCAAAACCGTTGTGGGCGATAGTATTGGAAGTTATTTTACTTATAAATTTGAAAAAGAAGAAACAGTTGAAGTGAAGATCGGAATTTCTTACGTAAGTATCGAAAATGCCCGTGAAAACTTAGCAAAAGAAGTAGGTAATAGATCTTTTGACGCCATTTACAAAGAAACCTACAACGAATGGAACGAAGAATTGTCTAAAATTCTGGTTGAAGGTGGTACAAAAGATGACAAAACGATTTTCTATACGGCTTTGTATCACACTTTAATTCACCCCAATACTTTAAATGATATTAACGGAGAATATCCCGTAATCAAAAGAACTAAAATTGGTAAAACCGATGGTACCCGTTATACCGTATTTTCTTTATGGGATACGTACCGAAATGTGCACCAGTTGATGTCTTTGGTTTATCCAAAACAGCAATCTGATATGGTAAAAAGCATGTTGAGCATGTTTGATGAAAACGGCTGGTTACCGAAATGGGAATTGAATTCTACAGAAACTTTTACGATGGTTGGTGATCCTGCAAGTATTGTAATTACAGATACTTACTTAAAAGGAATTCGTGATTATGATGTCAATAAAGCGTATTACGCAATGTTGAAAGGCGCAGATCAGGTTGAGCATAATCCGCTTCGTCCAGGATTGAAAGATTATATCAAAAAAGGATATGTAACGACAGATAATAAAGGTCCCGTTTCGACGACTCAGGAATACAATATTTCAGATTATGCTATTTCGCTTATGGCCAACGAATTTGGGGACAAAGACAATGTAAAACGTTTTAAAAACCGTTCGTTATCGTATAGAAAATTATTTGATAAGAATCTGAATTTACTTCGTCCAAGAACTGCAAACGGAGATTGGTACGAGCCTTTTGATCCTGCTTCTGGAGCCAATTTTGAAGAAAATGTTGGTTTTATCGAAGGAAATGCATGGCAGTATAATTTCATGGTTCCTCATGATATCATCGGATTAAAGAAATTAATGGGCGGCGATCAAGCATTTTCGGCACAATTGCAGAAAATCTTCGACATGAAGCAATTTGATATGGCGAATGAGCCAGATATTGCCAATCCGTATTTGTTTAATTATGTCAAAGGCGAAGAGTACAAAGCTCAGGATCATGTAAAAAGACTGGTTCGCGAATATTTCAAAAATGAACCAAAAGGATTGCCAGGAAATGATGATACCGGAACGATGTCGGCTTGGTTGGTGTACTCGATGATGGGAATTTATCCAATATCTCCGGGAGATCCAATTTATACTATTACAACGCCAATGTTTCATAGAGTGACGATTAAATTAGATCCAAGATATTATAAAAAAGAAAGCATTGTAATTGAAAGACAAGTCAATAATGATGGGAAAATCAATTCGATTGAGCTAAACGGAAAAACACTTAATACTTTTTTTATTTCACACGATGATTTTGTGAATGGAACAAAGCTTAAAGTGATTCAAAATTAAAATACACACAACTATGTTACAATTAAGAATGAGAAAAACAGCCATTATTTTTGTAATGGCTGTTGGCTTTTTTAACCAAAGCCATGCCCAGAAAAAGTATCCGTATCAGGATGCCAAACTGCCGGTAGAAGAGAGAGTGCAAGACTTGTTAGGCCGTATGACGCTTGAAGAAAAAGTACGTCAGATGGATATGTACAGAGGAGATTTTTTTAAAGAAAAAGAAGATTTTGCTAAAGGTAAATCGGCTGAAAAAATCGGGAAATTAGGAATTGGAGCGATCCACGATCTTTATCCGCGTTCAGCGAAAATGATAAACGACCTTCAGACTAACGTAATTAAAGGAAACCGTTGGGGAATTCCGGCACTTATTATGTGTGAAATGCTTCATGGATATTTAGACGAAGGAAGTACAGCTTTCCCAATGAACATTGGACTTGGAGCAACTTGGGACGTAAATGTTCTGGATAAAGTGGGTAAAGTTATCGGTATGGAAGCCCGTGCTCATGGAGTTCACTTTGGTTTTGGTCCAAACTTAGATTTAGGACGTGAGCCAAGATGGGGACGTGTTGCTGAAACGTTTGGAGAAGATGCTTTTTTAAACAGCGAAATTGGTTTGGCTTTTATTAAAGGATTGCAAGGAGACGATTTAAAATCGGATCGTTCTATCATTGCAGAGCCTAAACACTTTGCAGTTCACGGTATTCCGCAGGCGGGAGGAAATTCTTCTCCGATTTTGGTAGGAGAACGTTCGGCTCGTGAAGATCATTTGCCTTCTTTTAGAAAAGCGTTTACAAAAGGCGGTGCATTGGGAACAATGTGTGCGTATTCTGAGTTAGACGGAATTCCATGCGCGGCAAATCATTGGTTATTGACAGATGTTTTGAGAAAAGAATGGGGTTTTAAAGGAATTGTAGTTTCTGATTTAGGAGCTATTAAATACATTCAGACCACTCATAAAGTAGCTGATTCTCCAAAAGATGCTATTAGAGAAGCGGTTTCTTCTGGTGTTGATATGCAGTTTTATGATTTTTCAAACGAATTCTGGCAGAATACGATTATCGAATTGGTTAATGAGAAAAAATTAACGGAAGAAAACATCAATCGTGCTGCTGGAGGTGTTTTACGTTTGAAATTCTTATTAGGATTATTTGAAAATCCGTTTACAGATAAAAACTTAATTAAAGAGCGTTTTCATACTGCAGAAAATCAAGCAGTTGCTTTAGAAGCGGCTCAAAAATCGATGATTTTATTGAAGAATGAAAACAATCTTCTTCCATTGAAAAAAGACCTTAAAAACATTGCGGTTATCGGACCAAATGCAAACGCTTCAAGATTGGGAGGTTATTCTCCTAAAAATAGTGTTGGAACAACGGTTTTTGAAGGCATTCAGCAAGTGGTTGGAAAAACGGCAAATGTGGTTTATGAAGAAGGTGTACCACTAATTGTAAAAGGACAGGCAATTCCATCAAAATATTTATTTACTTCAGACGGATCTCAAAACGGATTAAAAGGAGAATATTTTAACAACAGAAATTTAGAAGGAACTCCAGCTTTAACTCGTATTGACAGCCAATTAGAATTTGACTGGCCTTGGGCTCCTGGTGATGGTGTAAATGTGGATGATTTCTCTATTCGTTGGACAGGTTATATTCAATCAGATAAATCATTTGATGGTTGGTTAGGTTTAAGTTCTGATGATGGAATCAGAATGTGGGTTGATGATGTATTGGTTGTTGACAACTGGACAAAAGGAGCGACAAGCATTGTAACCACTCCAAAAAATATTGAAGCTGG
This sequence comes from Flavobacterium sp. 38, assembly GCF_057799715.1. NCBI lineage: Bacteria > Pseudomonadati > Bacteroidota > Flavobacteriia > Flavobacteriales > Flavobacteriaceae > Flavobacterium > Flavobacterium sp. 38. The sequence goes on from NZ_JBYNWZ010000007.1 coordinate 204,681, forward strand.
TAAGAAATACAAAGTCCGCATTGAAATGTGGGAAGGAGGCTGGGGAGCCAGAGCTCACTTGCGTTGGAACTTAGAAAAAGTAAACATGCAGCCAGCGATTGAAGCCGCTAAAAAAGCAGATGTTGCGATTGTAGTTTTAGGAGAATCTAACGAATTGGTAGAAGAGAACAGAGACGTTGCCGATTTGAATTTACACGGAATACAGCAGGAATTAGTTGAAGCGATTCAGAAAACAGGAACTCCTGTAGTTTGTGTGTTATTAAACGGACGTCCGTTATCTACAAACTGGATTGCTGATAATATCCCTGCGATTATAGAAGGATGGTTCCCAGGAGAAAGTGGTGGTAGAGCCGTTGCTGATGTTTTATTTGGAGATTACAATCCGGCGGGAAGATTGCCAATTACAGTTCCGAAATCAGTTGGGCAGTTACCTATATATTATAACCAAAAACCTTCAGCAATACACAGATACGTTGCAGAGAGCGAAAATCCGTTATTCAATTTTGGTTTCGGATTGAGTTATACCAAGTTTGAATATTCGAATATGGCTATCAGTTCGACTGAAATTAAAAAAGATGGTGAACTGAAAGTTAGTGTCGATGTGAAAAACGTTGGAAATTTTGATGGAGACGAGGTTGTTCAGCTTTATGTAAATGATGTTTACAGCAGCGTTACAACTCCAGAAAAAACATTAAAAGGTTTCAAAAGGTTATTCATCAAAAAAGGAGAAATCAAACGTGTCGATTTTACACTTACAAAGGATGAGCTATCTCTCTGGAACAGAGAAATGAAGGAGGTTGTAGAGCCCGGAGATTTCGAAGTTTTAGTCGGCGGAAATTCGGTCGATTTGTTAAAATTAAAATTCAAGGTTTTGAACTAAAAACCCGAAAACGCCGAAGATATTTCGGCGTTTTTGCTTTAAAAAAATGAATACAATTATAAAAGGCTTAAATCTCTAAATTATTTAGGGTTTAAGCCTTGTAAATAAACAAGACTAGGATTACAAATGAAAACGTTTTCTTTCATTTTTGGACTAAAGATTCACCAACACCTTTTCAAAATTGTCATTTGTCGAAATTTTGATTCGTTAACAAAATGTATTCTTAAGTTTAACATGTTATTAACTCTAAAAAAACAACTAATATGATTAAAAGCGTACTAAAATTACTGTTGGTCATATGCCTTTTTGGTTTCCAAAGCCTAGAAGCGCAGACTACAGTAAAAGGAACGATAACAGATGCTCAAACTGGGATTCCAATTCCTGGAGCAAATATTATTGTTAAAGGAACTAAAACAAGTGCTTCTACCGATTTTGACGGTAAGTATGCGATTAGTGTTCCAAATCAATCAGCAGTTTTAGTTTTTACCTATGTAGGATCTGCTACAAAAGAAGTTGCTGTTGGATCACAAACTACAATTAATGTATCTTTAGGACCAGATACACAACAGTTAGGAGAGGTAGTTGTTACAGCTCTTGGTATTAAAAGAGAGAAAAAAGCAATTACGTATTCTGCACAGAACGTTTCTGTAGACGAACTTTCTGAAGCAAGATCATTAAACGTTGCGAACTCACTTTCTGGAAAAGTTGCGGGTCTTAACTTCTCTACAACTTCAAATGGTGTTGGTTCTTCTTCTAGAATTACTTTAAGAGGTAACAGATCTCTTAATGGAAACAACCAGCCATTATATGTAGTAGACGGTGTGCCAATTAGTAACGGTACAACTACTGGTAACCCTGATATTGATACAGGAGGTACTACACAGCCAGATGGTATTTCTAACATTAACCCAGAAGATATTGCGTCGATGACTGTTCTTAAAGGACCATCTGCTGCGGCTCTTTACGGTTCTAGAGCATCAAATGGTGTAATCGTAATTACAACTAAATCGGGTAAATCTGGAAAAACTTCAGTTACATTATCATCTAACTTTATGGCTTCTTCTGCTTATAATTTGATGAACTTGCAAAATGAGTACGGTCAAGGTACAAATGGAGCTTATGTTTCTAACTCAAGTTCAAGCTGGGGTGCGCCTCTAGACGGACGTCAGGTTTCTGCATGGCAGTTGGTTCGTAACCCAAATTATGCTGGGCCAGCGACTCAAAGCTATATTGCACAGCCAAACAACGTTATTGATTTCTACAAAACAGGTTATAACTTAGCTAATACATTAACAGTAACTGCTGGTAACGAAAAAGCACAAGGTTATTTCTCTTATACTAACACACGTGCAGAAGGTATTGTTGGAGGAAACCAAATGGACAGACACAATCTTAACTTAAGATTGACAAGCAAAATTTCTGATAAATTATCTTTGGATGTAAAAACAAACTACATCGTTCAAGACATCGATAACTTGTTAAGAACAGGTGAAGAATCTATCGGAACATCTGCTTACTTATTGCCTCGTAGTATCGCTTATAACGATTACAAAGATTTCGAATTCTTTGATGCTGCAGGACAAAGACAAGTAAACTATTTCTTAGACGAAACTGGAGCTCCAGGTGGAAACCCATTCTGGTCTGCTTTACGTGACGATGCTCGTACAGACAAAAGAAATAGATTTATTGGTTTAGCTTCTCTTAAATATGAGTTTACAAAAACATTAAGCTTACAAGGTAGAGCTGGTTTAGACCAAATGACAAACAAAAACGTAAGAAACAGATATGCTACAAATGCATTTAACAGTAACATGGGTTCTTACAGCGAATCTTATGAAACGGTGAGCGAATTAAATATTGATGCTTTACTTTCTTACAGCGAAAAATTTGGAGATTTCTCTATTGGTCTTAATGGAGGAGCAAGTTCATTGCAACAAAACAGTTCAGCTTTAAACTCTGGCGGTGTTTTAAGTAAAAGAAACTTCTTCGCATTATCAAACGTGCAAACAGTTCAATCTACTTCTACAGCTTCAGAAAAAAGAATCAACTCTATCTACGGATTTGGTCAAATTGGTTTCAGAAACTACTTATTCTTAGATTTAACAGCTAGAAATGACTGGTCTTCTACATTGCCACAAGATTATTTCTACCCATCTTTCGGACTTTCTGCTGTTCTTTCTGATATGTTTACATTACCAGAAGTAATCAGTTTTGCAAAACTTAGAGCTTCTTATGCAGAAGTTGGTAACGATACAGATCCTTATCAGACACAACAAAGATTCTCATACATCGGAGGAAACGGTGGTATGTTATACGGACAAAACACAAAAGCAAATCCAAACTTGAAGCCAGAGATTTCTTCTTCTAATGAGTTTGGTGCTGATGTTAGATTTTTCAACAACCGTTTAGGTTTAGATTTCACTTACTTTAAAACATTAACAAACAACCAGATTTTCTACATCAACACTCCTGAGTCTTCTGGATATTCTAGAGCAATCGTAAACGGTGGAGATATTGAAAATAAAGGTATCGAGTTAACGCTTTCTGCAACTCCAATTCAAACAGAAAACTTCTCTTGGGATATTACAGCAAACTACGCTTCTTATAAGTCAAAAGTTAAATCTATCTTTGAAGGACGTGATGAATTAGTAATTGGTGAAGGACGTTTAGTAAGAAGTAAAGTTGTTCAAGGTGGTGAGTACGGTGATTTATACATCAAAGGTTTCCAAAGAAACGAAGCTGGACAAATCATTGTAAACAGTGCAGGTATTCCATTAGCAACAAATGGTTTTGATGTTCGTGCTGGTAACTTTAACCCAGATTGGACTGCAGGTTTCAAAAACAACTTTAAATACAAAGATTTCTCTTTAAGCTTCTTGGTTGATTTTAGAATCGGTGGTGAAGTTATTTCATACACTCAAGCTAGACAAGCTGGTTTAGGGGTAAGTGATATTACGTTAGCAGGAAGAAATGGTGGAATCATTGTTGATGGTGTGGTAGATAACGGAAACGGAACTTACTCTCCAAACACAGCAAGCATCAATGCTGAACAATACTGGACAGCAATCGGACAAAGAACTCCAATCGCAGAGCCATTCGTTTATGATGCTACAAACATCAGATTAAGAGAGCTTGTTTTTGGTTATTCAATGCCAAAAAAATTATTAGGTAACTCAGGATTTACAAGCATCGATTTCTCATTAGTAGGTAGAAACTTGTTCTTCTTCTTAAACAAAGCAGAACACTTTGATCCAGAAGCTGGAGCAGGTACAGGAAACTTACAAGGGATAGAATCTTTCAACATTCCTTCAACGAGAGATTATGGAGTTAATGTTAAATTCGGATTTTAATTAAAAAAGAGATATCATGAAATATAGTTTTAAAATAAAAACACTAGGAATTGCTGTAGCGATGCTATCTACTTTTTCTAGCTGTACAAAGGACTTCGACGAAATAAACAAAGATCCTAATTCATTGACTGAAGATCAGTTGGATGCTACTTTAGCAGGTCCTGCATTTGCATCTGCATTATACGCAGGTATCCACAACGGTTCTTATTCGTCGCCAGGTGTAGATGATCAAGGTACTTGGGGTATTGCTACAGGTATTTTATCATCAACATTTATCCACTACTTAAACTGTGGATACGGAACAGAAAGAAATGCTTTCGTAAACGGATACGAAGGAAGAGGATGGACAAGATTTTACACAGTTGCAGCTCCAGCTCTAACAAATGCTTTTAAAGCATCTGAAGGAAATGCGGAAGCTACTGCGGTATTAAAAATATGGAAAGTTTTCATGTACAACCAAATGGTTGATGCTTACGGACCACTTCCTTACACTGAAGCTGGTAACGGAAAAGAAAAAGTTCCTTACGATAGCGTAGAATTTATTTATGCAGACTTCTTCAAATTATTAGACGAAGCAAATGCTACATTAAGTTCTACTTCTGCAACTTCAGTTGCCTCTCTTGCCCCAAACGATAGAGTATACGCAGGAAGTGTTGACAAATGGAGAATCTTTGGAAACAGTATGAGATTACGTTTGGCTTTAAGAATTTCTGATAAAGAACCTACAACTGCAAAAACTCAGGCTGAAGCTGCTGTAGCTGCCGGAGTTATGCAAACAAACGATCAGAGCGCATTCTTTAAAGCAAGTAATATTACTCCAAACAACTTAAACATGATTGTAAATAGTTGGGGTTATGTAATGACTTCTTCTATGGAAAGTATCTTAGTAGGATACCAAGATCCACGTTTATCAAAATGGTTTGCCCCAATCGCATCAGGAGTATATAGAGGAAACCCAGTTGGAGGTTTAGAAGATCAATTTGGAACTACTGAATTCTCTAAATTTAATAATGACGAATTAGGGAATGGTCCAAATAATACACGTAGCGAAACTAAAAACATCGAAATCTTTATGGCTTCTGAAAACTACTTGAGTAGAGCAGAAGGAGCTTTAAATGGATGGAACATGGGTGGAGATGCAAAAACATTATACGAAACAGGTATCAGATTGTCTCTTGCACAATGGGGATTCACAGATACTGCTGTAGTTAATGCTTACATCAACGGAACAAGTTTGCCAACATTGCCAAACATCTTAACAGTATATCCAACATTAGATTTACAAGATATTCCAGTTAAATTGCCAGTTGCTTGGTCTGCATCTACTGCTGATCAAAGAACTCAGATTGCGGTTCAAAAATACTTAGCAATTTTCCCAGAATCTTGGGAAGCTTGGGCAGATTTACGTCGTAGCGATGCTAAAGTAATCTATCCAGCTTTAAACACAGATAACCCAGATGCTGGAGTTGGTAAATCTTTGATGAAAAGAATTATTTACACTACAAATGAGTACTCATCAAACAAAGCGGCTGTAGAAGACGGAGTTTCTAAATTAGGAGGTCCAGATTCAGGTGGAACAAGACTTTGGTGGGACACAAAATAATTAATTTGGTAAAGTAAAAGATCAAAAGATTTGTTACTTGAGCAGAAGGAGAGGTAACTCTCCTTTTGTTTTATAATTAAGTTTCTAAGGTGCAAAGGCTCTAAGCTTCTGAGTTTCTTGGTAACTAATTAATACTAAAAATATAAATCCGTTTTTATCTGCGTTTTTACGAAGTAAATCCGTTTAATCCGCGTCAAAAGATTTTAACGAACGCATAAAAAAAATAAATAATGAATTTCAAATTAAAAACTACCGCTATCATTTTTGCAGCATTTTTATTTTCAAATAATGCAATACATGCTCAAATAAAAGCGGTTAATATAGAAAGCGGCTACATTGCAGATCCGCCTGCAACGCCAGCAAGTCACGCATCGACTTTGGTAGAATACAAGCCAAATGAGATTTTAGCAGCTTGGTTTGGCGGAAAATATGAAGGTGCAAAAGATGTCGCAATTTACATTTCGGCTTATAAAGACAAAAAATGGTCGGCACCAAAAAGCTTAATTCAGCCGTTGATTAAAAACGGAGACACACTTCCGTGCTGGAATCCGGTTTTGTTTAAAAGCAAAAGCCAGAATTTGTATTTGTTTTATAAAATTGGAAAAAATCCGAGAGAATGGTTTGGCGCTATGATTGTTTCGAAAGATAACGGAACAACCTGGGGAGAACCGAAATATCTTCCAGACGGAATTTTAGGTCCAATTCGAAATAAACCAATCGAAACTACACCTGGCGTAATTTTATGCGGAAGCAGTACAGAAAGCATCAATACAGACGAATGGCGCGTACATGTTGAAGAATACACAGAAGCAACCGATTCTTGGAAGAAAATAGCGGTAGAAAACAATCAGAACTTTGATATCATTCAGCCGACATTTTTAATTCACAGCGCTACAGATATTCAGATGCTGTCCCGAAGCAAACACAATAAAATAATTGCCAGCTGTTCGGGAGACAATGGTAAAAGCTGGATTCGCACCAATACCATAAATGTTATTAATTCCAATTCGGGTATCGATGCTTTAACCGTGAATAAAAACACATTTCTATTAGTAAATAATCCGTTGCCAATGGGTAAAGACTGGTTTAACGGAAGAAATATTTTAGATGTTGAATATTCTAGAGACGGTTTAAGATGGAGTAAACTGTTTGATCTCGAAAAACAAGAAAAAGGAGAGTTCAGTTATCCGGCTATCATACAAACCACAGACAAAAGAATACATGTTTTATATACTTACGATCGAAAATATATTAAACATACCGTTTTTGAGCTTAGTTTATAAAAACCTGCAATGGCACGCTGATAACGCAGATTCGCTATCGCGAAGACGCTGATTGAGCGGATTTTTTTGTTTCACGCAGATTTAAAATGATTTAGGCAGATCTAAAATGATTCTTTTTTTATTTAATTAAAAATGATTTAAAAAAATAAATCTGCGTTTTCTGTTAAAATCTTTTAATCCCGATAGCTATCGGGAGCGTGAAACAAAAAAATCCGTTTTAATCCGCGTCTTTACGAAGTAAACCCGTTTTATCAGCGTCCCAAATTTTTAGATAACGAATATGAAAATTTTACAGAACATTATTATTGTATCGAGTTTCTTCTTTTTGAGCACTATTTCAAACGCTCAGAACATGGCACAAACGTTTTACAAACACGATAAATATTTATCATCTGATAAGATGGAAGGCCGTTTTCCTGGTACAAAACAGAATAATAAAGCAGCAGCTTATATTCAGAAGCATTTCAAAAAATATGGTCTCAAAGAATTCGAAAATTCGCATTACCAGCCTTTCAAAGTTTTTATAAAAGAAGGAATCAATAAAATGAAATCGGATAGCGTGGCGACTCAAAATGTTGTAGGCTATATCGAAGGTTCAGATCCTGTTTTAAAAAACGAATACATCGTAATCGGTGCGCATTACGATCACTGGGGCTGGGGCGGACAAGGTTCTGGAAGTAAAAAGAAAGAAGCTTTTGCAATTCATAATGGAGCAGATGATAACGCTTCAGGAGTTTCGGCTTTGCTGTGCATTTTAGAAGAAGTTTCTAAAATGGAAGTAAAACCAAAACGAAGCATCATTTTTATTTCGTTCAGCGGAGAAGAAGAAGGATTAATAGGTTCAAAATATTTTGTAAATCATCTTCCAGTTACCAAAGAAGCCGTAAAAGTTATGCTGAATATGGATATGGTCGGAAGATTAAACGAGAAAAAAGAGCTTTACATGGGTGGTGCAGGAACTTTTCCTAACGGAGTAGAATTAATGAAAAAACTCCAAGAAAACAGTGGATTAAATCCTGTTATTCATGCAGGCGACGTGGGAGGTTCCGATCATGTTTCTTTTTATAAAGAGTCCATTTCAGCAGTTGGTTTTCACACAGGTGGGCATCCGCAATACCACACACCCGATGATGATATCGATTTAATCAATTTTGAAGGCGGTGCTTTAGTCTCAAAATATATTTTTAATGCATTAACAGCAATCGCAAATTACGATGAAGATTTGGTTTTCATTAAGCAAAACTAAAATTCTATAGTATGCTGATTGCGCTGATTTTTTTGTTTCACGCTCCCGATAGCTATCGGGATTAAAAGATTTTAGCAGAAAGCGCAGATTATTTTTTAAATCATTTTTTAATTAAATAAAAAAAGAATCTGTTAAATCGGCCTAAATCATTTTAAAATCTGCGTGAAACAAAAAATCCGTTTTATCCGTGTCTTTACGAAGTAAATCCGCGTCATCAGCGTCCTTAACAAGTTAAGTTAATTAGTTTTTGTTTTTTAAAAGAAGGCGGTGTCTATCAAATAGTATAGACGCCGTCTTTGACTTTAAAAGCCCATGTAGCCATCGCATCAATAACGGGAAGCAAGCCTGTTCCAGCGTTGCTTAATTTATACGTTACAAATGGAGGCACAACGGGTTTCGCTTCACGAATGACCAATCCGTCTGCTTCTAATTGTTTTAAATGTTGAATGAGCATTTTTTCTGTCACGGCTGGAATGGCTCTTTTCAATTCGCTGTAACGTTTATCTCCGGTCGATAAATGATATAAAATAATAGGTTTCCAGTAGCCTCCAATTTTCTCCATAACAAAAGTTACAGGACATTTTTCCAACGCATACTGCTTGTTTTCCTGAATGGTAGACGATTCTTTAATTGAGGTCATGATACATACTTTAGGGTAAGTACTTGTATAAAAGTAAGTACAAATATACCTTTGTCTTGTTAAATAAAAAAACATTTTAAGATGAAAATTATAATCTCAGGTTCATTAGGAAACATAGGAAAGCCATTAACGGCACAATTAGTACAGTCAGGACATGACGTAACGGTAATTAGCAGTAATGCAGATCGAAAAGAGGCGATCGAAAATTTAGGAGCAAAAGCCGCAATAGGATCAGTTAGCGATGCCGATTTTCTTTCTAAAACTTTTGCAGGAGCAGATGCTCTTTTTGCGATGACTCCTCCAAATATGGGCGGTGTCAATATTATTCAAAACACGACAGATGCAGGTAACGCTTTCGCGAAAGCAATCCAAAACGCCAACATCAAAAGAGTGGTAATGCTAAGCAGTATTGGAGCCGATTTGCCAGCAGGTAACGGACCAATTGCAGGTTTGTATAATATTGAGAAGATTTACGAGAAATTAGATACTTCTATCACTTTTTTACGAGCAGGATATTTCTATTTCAATTTCTTTAATGATATCCCGATGATAAAAGGAGCGGGGATAATGGGAGCCAATTTTCCTGCATCAAACCGAATTCCGTTAGTGCATCCAGAAGATATTGCAAATGCTGTCGCAGAAGAGTTGCAGAAAACTTCCGAAGGTAAAAACATTAAATATATTATTAGTGATGTAAAAACACCTTCAGAAATTGTAAAAGCGTTTGGAACTGCCATTGGCAAACCAGAACTTCCGTGGGTTGAATTTACAGATGAGCAATATTTCGGCGGAATGACGCAAGCTGGCGTTCCAGAAGAAATGGCAGGTTTATATACCGAAATGGGAACAGGTTTAAGAAACGAAACCATAGCTGTAGATTTCTTAAACAATGATGGAACTGTAAATGGGAAAATCAAATTGGAAGATTTTGCAAAAGAATTCGCTTCAAAATTCTAATGTTCAAATTATTTTAAACACATAGAAACATAGTTTTGCATACTTGAAAAAAGACGTTTCACTTATTTAAATGCACAAAGCAGACTATTAAATTATTTGTTTCCTTCGCATATTTTGACATAAAAAGTCTATGTTTCTATGTGTTTAACTTAAAAACTATTTTAATAAAAAAAACATTCCGCTTGCTATAAATAGAAGCGGAATGTCCAATTAAAAAAAAACTCAAGTGAATGAAATCTTAGAGATTGCTATTCACAACCTTTTATATTTTAGAATACCCCAATGTAGTGGTTTCCTGGTTTGTTTAGCAATTTAGCACCTTTAGTAACTTTTCCAGAAGGAATATCAATTACATAAATATTACCATCTTTTCCTACTGGTGTTACAGCGATGTAGAAGTTGTTTCCATCAACAACAAAACCTTGGTATTGTCCAAAATTTAAATCAGCATCATAATCAATTCCTTCAACTTTTGTAGCAGTTCTTGCATTCAAGTCTAATCTAGCTAAGTAACCTTGTTCAGTTCCTTCAAAAGTATATACCGCATACGCAATTCCGTTTCCAGCATATCTCCAAGCATCGATATAACTTCCTTTAACTCCTAAAGCTGTATCTAAACTAAATACATAAGAATTGTCATATTCGTTGTTTTGGTTGATTTTTAAGATGTAAGAACCTTTTTGAGCATCTCTTTGTGTTGCTTGGTAAATATTACCATCTGTAGCCACAAAACTGTTGAAACTTCTGTATCCGCTTGTATCTCCAAACCCTACAGTCGAAGTAATAACTTTTGGATTTTCTAACGAAGGATAATCAACAATAACAGATTTTGAACCTAAACGAGTGAAAGAAGATGCATTTTGTCCTGTTGCAGGATCTGTTTTACGCATCCAAGTTCCAATGATTAATTTGTTTCCTGCTTTATTTAAAGTTGGAGCATCTAGACGGAAAATATGGTGTCCTTGCGCTTCTTCTTCAGCGCTTAACGGAATTTCATATTGTTTGAATGCAGAAATTAGAGTTTGCTTCATGTCTAAAGACAACACTGTAGCCTTTCCTCTTGTATTTTTATACGTCTTGTCCTCATTCGTATTTATTATTGGAGTACTTACGTTTACAGCCACACCCGTTTTATCTCCGTCAAAAAGTTTTACCCATCTTGGAGAAGTTCCAGCATATTGAGAAATATTTACTTTTGCATTAGATTCAATAAATTTATTAGCTCCAGTAACTTGGTACGTCATAAATTCCCCACCATTTGCACCGGTATACGTAATATTGAAAAGTGTGTTTCCGTCTACAGAAGACTGTAAACGAGCCGTTCTATTCGATTGAACAGCAACTCCTTGATCGTAAACATTTACAGAAAAGTTAGGATCAATTGCATTTTCTTTACTAATAGCAAAAACTCTAGTTCCACCGTTTCCATCACCTGGATCTGTTTGCATCAAAGCTCCTGCTACAGTAATCCATCTTCCGTCTGTTATTGGATTAACTGGTTCTGCATTTTCATTTTTGTTATCATCGCTGCTACATGATGCAGTCAACGCTAATGCACCTAGTAATAAACCAGAGGTAAATAGTTTAAAGTTGTTCTTTTTCATATTTATGGATTTAAAAAATTAGTTATTTATAATGTGATTAGAATTTACTGATCGTGTAATTTAGCTTGATATAAAAAGCTCTTCCAGGTTTTTGGGCGGCAAAATTGTCATAAACCTGCTCGTCAAAAATATTTTTAGCATCAAAGCTTACTATAAATTGTTTGTTAGGAAATGCATAGCTTAAACCTAAATCCTGCGGAAATTGAGCTGTAGTTCTATCAATCTCAAGCCAAGAAGTATAGAATGGAGCTACATAGCCACAATAGTAATAGAGGTTAAGTTCTGATTTACTTTGAATTAAATTTTTGAAATTGTATTGCAGATTCCCATTTATATTAAAGAAAGGCTCATTTGGCAATTGCTTGTTATAATAAGAAAGCAGATTTCCGTTAGCGTCATATTTCTGTTTATAAACCGAGTTGAATTTAGAAAGATTGACACCTGCAAATAATTTATCTTTAAACGAATATTGTACAGAGGTTTCAAAACCAACAGATTGTGATCTTCCTAAATTGATAAAAGGCGTTGCTTGAACAGCCTCATTAACACGATCACTGATTTGTCGAACAATTTTATCTTGAATATTTCTCCAAAAAGCATTTCCGTAAAATGAAAATTTATGATGATTGATTAGATACGGACCTAATCTTAAACCCACATTAAGATTTTCACTTTGCTCAGGACCTAAATTAGGATTGCTTAGAACATTCTCACCTGGTAGTCCAAAAATTTCATTTTCGTTTGGCAATCGAATCGCTTTTTCGGCAGAAAGCATTAACATTGCCTTTTGTAAAAAAGAATAAGAACCTGCAAAACCATAACCAGTAAAATTGGTATTTCTTGAATCGGCTTCAAATACTAGATTGCTCTGACCATTTTGATTCACTAATTTAGGAGTAACCTGTTCTGTTTTTAAAGCATAATTTTTTACAAAAAGATTGGTTTTTAGACGAGATTTGAAAGCCTGCATTTCATATGAAGCTGAAAAAACATTTTTTTCTAAATCGCGTGTTGCTAAAAAATTACGAACCAATTCTGGCAACATTTCATCCAAATCATTTCGGTCCACGCTATAGAACATATTATTTACCAAAACTTTATGGTTGTCGATAATAGTGTATGTTAAACCAGCTCGTGTATTAAAAATATCTGATCTTTGATGCAATATTGTTGGCGCTCCCTGTTGTGCTCCTTGAGTTGTTGTGGTAGGCTCGCCATAAAGACCCAGCGCTTTTTCGCCATCCCAATTATAATTCCATTTTACGGTGTCATTGATTACATCATTTCTGTGGCTGTAAACAGAAATTAAAGAGAAATCAAGTTTTTTAATCAAGAAATCTTTTTTATTATAGTTGATGCTGAAAACATTGGCAGCAGATTCGCTAAAGCGCCCTTTATAAGGTTTGGTCATATATTGTCCGTGCTGAATCTGGTTGTAATCTTCAGAACCATTATAGCTGATCGAAAAATTATCGGCCCATTTTACATCTGTAAAACCTGCTTCAAGTCTTCCTCCATACGATCTGTACATACTTTCGAATCGTTTTGCTCGTATGTAATCGTAACGTCCGTTTGGCAGAATGTTATAAACGAATCTTCCCCAGACTTCATAATCATTGTCAGAATAGTTTTGGAATCCGTTCGCTTTAACAGTAAAGCCAGATTTGTCTCTATAAGTCGTACTGAAATTGGATTGTATCGTATTAAAAGAACCATAAGAAACAGAAGCTGCAATCATGTTTTTAGATCCCTTTTTAAGTATAACGTTAATAGCACCTCCTAGCGAATCATCTGCTAGATAACCAGGAACTACGCCTTTGTATACTTCAATTCTTTCAATTAAAGCGGGTGGAATGCTATTTAAGCTAAATGACGCCCCATAAGTCTGAATCGGAATTCCGTCAATAAAGATGCGTATGGCGTTTCCAGACATTCCATTAATGTTGTAGGTAACACTAGAGCCTAGACCTCCATTCTGTCTAATCCTTACGCCACCAGAACGATCTAATAAATCGTTGGTTTGCAGATTTCTTTGTGCTGCTTCTTGCGTTTCAATTACGTTTACAGCAAAACCTTTTTCCATTATTTCTTTTCTGATAGAAGATTTCTTAATTACAACTTCTTGTAAATCTTTAGGAGCATTTCTATCTAATGAAATGTTGAATTCGGTATTGGGTTTATTCACATTAATTTTGGTAATTCTTGTTTGGCCTTCCATAGAAGAAGTTTCTAAAATGTACTCGCCATACTTTAATCCTTTGAATTCATAACGTCCAAAATCATTTACAATAGCATATTTTTGGGTTCCCTTGATAATTACAGTAGAACCGTAAGCTAATTCATCGGCTCCAAAAGTGACTTTTCCGGTAAGATTTCCAGATTGCGACCAAGCCGAAATGGTAAATAAAAATAGAAGTAAAGTTGTTCTCATATTGAGTCTGCATATAAAAGTGCCGCAAACTTATATGATAATTTAAATTTAATCTAAATAAAGCAATTAGAAGATTATTAGAATTGCATGGAGGATTCTAATGTTTTTTTAATGTTAATTTTTTTAAACCATATAATTCATATAAGACCATTTATGGTTATAGTTTTTAACCGCAAAGAGCGCAAGAATTTTAGAGTAACTTTTAAAAGCGCAAAGTTCGCAAAGCTTTATCAAAAAAACTTTGCGAACTTTGCCTAAATCTTTGCGAACTTTGCGGTTAAATCAATCTACAATTTATAAGCAAAATTCTTAGACTTAATAACTTTTCCTTTGTCTGTAATCATTACACAACTATAGTTTGGAAATTTTTGAAGTAAAAGCAAACCTTCTTTTTGGCCTAAAACCATCATGGAAGTGCTCAATCCATTAGCGGTTTCGGCATTTGGACCGAAAACGGTTAAACTGCACAAACCCGTTGCAGGATAACCAGTTGCAGGATTTATAATATGTGAATATCGTTTTCCGTTAAAAACGACAAATTTTTCATAACTGCCAGAAGTAGTGACAGCGCCCTCTTTAAGCGGTACAGCGGCTAAAATCTTCTCCGGTTTAAACGGATTCGTAATTCCGATTTTCCAATCTTTTCCGCTCGGCTGTTTTCCCCACGTGCTCATGTCTCCAGAACCGTTTATAATTCCCGCTAGAACCCCTTTTGCAATCATCATAGCACGGCATTTATCAGTTGCATAACCTTCGCCTAGAGCGCCAAAACCAATTTTCATTCCCTTTAACTTCAAGAAAATGGTCGATTCTGTACTGTCTAAAATGATGTTTTTGTAGCCCACTTTTTCTACCGATTTTTTTATGGCTTCCGCCGAAGGCATTTCGGTCATTGAACCGTCAAATTTCCAGATGCGATCTAAGGCAGCAAAACTAATATCAAATCCGCCATTGGTTATTTCAGAAAATTTAATTGCCCTTTGTGTCAATTCGAAAACTTCTTTGTCAACTTTTATCGGTTTAATTCCCGCATTCTGATTGACTTGAGAAACCTGCGAATCGGATTTCCAATCGGAGATTAAGTTTTCTATTCGCGTGATTTCGCCAATCACAATATCAATATTCTGTTCAGCCGAAAGTGAATCTTTGTCGACAATGCTAATATCAAAACGTCCGCCCATAAGAAGCGTTGTTCTTTTTCGTAATACTTGTGAATGTGTTGAAAAGTGGCATGTAATTACAAAAAAGAATAAAAATTTATATGATATTAGTTTATGCATAAATAAATTAGTTCGATAAAGCTCCGGAGGAGCATAATATTTATAGATTTATAATGAGTGTTGTTTTCAAAAGCTCCAGCGGAGCGATACATATGCCGCCCAGCTGGGGCTTTTTTTCGGGAGGTCACATTAAATCTATAAATATGTCATCCCTCTGGGATTTATTTAAAATTCAAAAAATTAAATTACAAATTCCAAAAAAAAGAGCGCAGCGATTTTTTTTAGAAAATCTAAAATCTAAAATCTAAAATCTAAAATCTAAAATCTAAAATCTAAAATCTAAAATCTAAAATCTAAAATCTAAAATCTAAAATCTAAAATTCTTAATAACAATCTGTTAAAAACTGCTTATTAGCTTTATATTCTTCGAGTGTTTTTAATCCTTTTGTTAAACACAATTCACTTAAAATAGCTTCAACATCTTTCTGCATGGCAAGCGAACCGCAGATCATAACGACACCGCCTTTTTTCAATAAAGTCACGAAGAAAGAAGAATCTCTTTTAATTAAATCCATCACATAAATATGTTCAGCTTCACGCGATAACGCCACATGAAAATTGTCCAGATGTTCTTTCTGAATCATGATTCCAGCGAACTTTTTATAAGCCATTAAAGTTGGCGTTTCCATTCTAAATCCGCTGTATAAATGAAGCTCTTGTTTTGCTTTGTTTTGTTCAATCATTCCCAAGAAAGGAGCAATTCCTGTTCCGTTTGAAATGAAAGCCACTCTAGGAGCTTTCTTTGGAAGGTGAAAAGCAGGATTTTTAACAATTTGAGCTTTTATCACATTTCCAGGTTCCAAAGCATTCAAGAAACCAGAACCCAATCCGTTTGGATGCAGTTTTACAACTAGTTGGATATTTCCAGAATGATTTCCCATAGAGTAGAGGCGTTCTCTAGAATCGTTGGCAGGGTAAATGGCCAATAAATCGCCCGAACTAAACTTAGCTCTTGCACTCGCTCTCAGCGTTAGAATAAATGTGTGTTCGGTTTCAGAAATTGGTGTTTTGTCTAAAACCATTAATTTTTGCAAACCTTTCGGGACATGATTGTATAATGATGGAGTTGTCGCTAGCGGAATTCCCGTTTTTTCGCTCCATAATTTTACCCATTCTACAAATTCCACAGCCGATTTATCATTCACAGTCTGTAATTTCAAATAACGTTCTGCCCATTTTTGTTTTTCTAAAAGTTGATCAATTTCAATGGCAAACTGGCAAAAATCAGGATATGATTTAGAACCAAAACCTACAACAGAAAAATTAATATTTTGCTCTTGATTTTGTTTTTCTAGCAAAGTTTTAAATTGCGTTCCGTTAGAAGGCGCGTCGCCCAAACCATGAGTCGACGTAAAAACAATAATATGTTCTGCTTTAGGATAAACAGAAAATTTATTCAATTCGCTCACAAAAACTTTTTGTCCGTGATCAATTAATTGTTTCTGAATAGAATTAGCAAATCGGAATGTGCTCCCGTTTTCTGAACCGACTAAAAGAATAAACGTACTCTCGTTCCCCTTAAATTTATTCTTAATTCGGCTTGACCTTCTTTTCAAAGTAATAGCAAAACCAGAATAGATAAAGAATAGAATATTAAGGCAGGCAATAGCTAAAATTACAGCCCAAATTCCGTTAATTCTTCCCGTATGAAGATCTAAACTTAATGCAGCAAATTGTGCCGTCATTGGAGAAAGTTTTTCAGAAATTACAGCTCCTGTGACCTGATTTACTTCAACTTCTCGGTCTTTCAATTCAATGATATAAGATTCTTCAGGATCGTCTGTAAAAGGAAATTCAATCTTTTTTACATCCGATAATAAAGTAGTATTGAAAATTGAAGTCGTTTTGGCTTTGTCTGAAAGTTCAGTTTTTATAGGTTTTGCTTTTTCTTCACCCATAAAAAAGTTAAATCTTTCCAGAGATAAATAAGTTCCGGTAAGTGCAATAATCAAAATCGGAATTAAAGCCAATCTTCCTAAAAGCACATGATAATATTGTGCAAAATATTCTTTTATTATTTTAGAAAAGAAATTTCGAATGCCGCGCTGTCTTTTTAAAACCAGAACGAAACCCGAAATTGCTATTAATAACAAGCAAAAAGAAATTACCCCCACAAAAAAACGTCCTGCTTCATGAAGAAATAGCGAACGGTGCAAACTCGTAATCCATTTGATGAATTCGGTTTTCTTTACAGGAGTTCCTAATGCTTTTCCAGTTTTTGGATCAATGTATGCCTTAATGTCATTTCCGTCTGCATCAATGGCTTGAAGCGTTACAAACTGATTGTAATCTACACTCAATTCTGTAATTTCTGAATATTCTTTCTTTAAAATGGGTAGCGTTTCGCCCAGAGTTATTTTATTGAAATTTTCAGCTTTGTACGGGAGTGTTTTTTCCTGAACCGCATCGACGGCCAGAATGATTCCAGTTACCGAAGCCAAAAGCAAAAAAATAGAAGAAAATAAGGCCAAAGCCAAGTGTGCGTAACGCCAAAAAGAAAGAGTCATTGAGTGTATTCTAGAAATGTAATCGTATTATATTTTACTTAATCTTACGTATTTGATGTAGCCTTTGCCATCTGTTTTGTCAGCTAGACCTTCAGTTGAAAGCGGAATTTCAAGATCGCTCACATAGTACTTCTGATCTTCAACAGCTGTTTCAAAACGTAATTTGTATCCTTTATTAATTTTAGAATTTTCGATTTCGATGGTAGTCACGCTACGGTCACCGCCCGTTACAGAAGCACCAGTTTTAGCACTGATGTCATCATTTTTTAGCGTGTGAAATTTATTCCATTCTTTCAATGATTTATACCATTTCTTGTCGTCTCCCATTACATAAAGGGTTTTTTCGTATTCACCGCTTGCATTAATCAGAGAAACAACGATATAAGCACCTTCTCCCATATAATTATTCATTTGCAGCATAATCTTGTATTTGCTTGACTGTGCCTGAGATTGAAAAGAAGCTAAAAAAATAAAAGCGCCCGCAAGAGCCATTTTTAATATTGATTTCATAAAAATTGTATGTATTGATTGGTAATTTAAATTCTAAAATTCAAATTCCAAATCCCAAAAATAGAGTTTGGAATTTGGAATTTCAAATATTGATTATTATCTAATTGTTTTATTTTAAAAATTCAACAGAAACGTTGTTTTTAGTAAGTAAGTCATTTTCTTTAGCTAAAGCGTAAGCCGTTTCGTCAAATTCTGTGCTGATGTCTTTTTTTGCTCCCGCAGAAACTAGATATTTTAAAATAGCATCGTCTTTAGAAGTCATCGCTGCTCTGTGCAAAGCGGTTAAACCATCTTTGTTTTTAGCATTAATGTCAACTTTTAAATCAGTGATTTTTTTAAGAAGCGCCACATCATTTTTTGTAATCGCTACATGATACAAAGTATTTCCGTCTTTTTGAGGAGCAGCTAGGTTTAATCCTTTGTCTTGAAGCAGTTTTGCCTTTGCATCAAAAGGATCTGCTGTTGCTTTTTCTCTTCCTGCAGGACGATAAGATTGTACTAAATAAACGCTTAAATTATTTCCGTCTTTATCTTTTACATTTACATCGGCACCTTTAGCCAAAAGCAAGCTTACCGCTTCTGGAGTTCCGTATTGTACTGCTTTTGTTAAAGCCGATTCTCCTTTTAAATTTTGAGCATTTACGTTTTTTGCTTTCGGAAGAAAAAGTTCTAAAACAGCAATTTCTCTAGCTGAAGCAGCTGCCATAACTGGCGTATTTCCTTCTTTATCAGCTTTGTTTACATCAACACCTTTGTCTAAGAAATACTTAATAATTTCGGTCTGATTTGGTTTTCCTGCTAAAATGTGCAATACATTCTGTCCCGCTTTATTTTGAGCAGTTGCTTTAATTTTTACTTCTTCAACCAAATATTTATACGTTTCAAGTGTATTTGTTTCTCTTCGGCTTCCTTGTGCAGCAACCAAAAGTGCATTATCCGTTGGTTTAATTCCTTTTTCTAAAAGTTTCTTCAATAGCGCAATGTTTCCAGATCTTGCTGCATACGTAAAAGCAGTATTTCCATCATTGTCAACATCTTTTAGAGACATTCCTTTAGTAGAAAAATAATCGGCAGCTTTTAAATCTTTATCAGAAGCAATAGCCAAAAGCAAAAGATTGGCACCGTTTGCATATTTTTTGGTCGGATTAACTCCTGCTTTAAAAAAGGCCTCATACATTTCTGGATTCGACTGTCCGTTTGAAGCTGCAAAATCTGCTGGAGCAGTTCCGTGGCTGTCTTCAAAGTTTACATCAGAACCTTTTGCAATTAAATATTGCACTAATTCTGTATTGCCTTTGTAAGCAGCCCAGTGCAAGTAAATACGGTTATCGTGAGTTAATTTTGTAATTGAATTTCCTGGCTGATCGATTAAAAATTTGATGGTTTCTATTGGAGCTTCATTATTGATGGCTAAAGTCGTAACGTCAAAAGCATTTACATTGGCTTCTGCCGGATTATTTCCTTTTGCGATTTCAGCTTTCACAATTTCCGTATTCGGAGAAGTTTTCCAGAAATTGGCATCTAAAAGTGTATTTTTTTGCTGTGCACTTACAAATAATGTTGTTGCGAAGGCAAAAGAAACAAGTAGATTCTTTTTCATATCGAAATGTAATTTATGTTTGTTAGAATAATCTGTTTTGGTTTTTCTTTATCTATTTAGAATAAATAAAAATAAAGGCAAATGTAAAGATTAATATTTTTAAACCAACAACAATTTGAAGTAAAAAGCCTTTTCTCATTGATATTTACTAAATTTTAAGAATCGCTTAAGCGAATTTTAATCTTTCTTTAATTTAAGATGGAAAAGTAATTTTTGAAATGAGGTTTTTTTGAAATGTTCAATGAAATTAATTTTAACTGGAAATTAATTTTTAAGACGTTTCTAAACCTAAAATTGGAACAGTAGAATTTTAACTGTTAAAGTTGATTTAAATCATTAGTTTATTAAAATCAATTATTTTAGATTTTATTCATTTTTATTTAAGTGATTGTTATAAAGTGGATTATGTTGAGTTTTAGAAACGCTTTAAAATTCTATTTAGAATCGTTATTAATAATTAGACGTTTTTTTTCTCTCCAAAATAGGATGAAAATTCGATTTTAAAAAAAGTATTGTTGATAACTTGTTTTCTGATTTGTTCCAAAATCGATGCTTTTTTGATGTTGATAACTTCCCGAAGTTTATATAGAAACTGCTAGCTCCATGCAAATTACAAAATGCTCGCGAGCTGTTGATAAAAATTCTTTTACGGCTCTTTTTTGAAGTTTTTAAACTGTTGATAATTGAGCTGATTTTTAACAACAAAAACTGGACATGAGAATATATGCGACTTAAATTTGTATAATTAGAAATACACGCTGCCACTTCCCCAAATACAGTGTTCTGTTTTTCTATCTTAAAAAAGTCACTTAAAACTCTATATATATGTCAATTTTTGATAAAAGAATCAATTATAAACCTTTTGAATATCCTGAGGTTCTGCAATTTACCGAAGCTATTAATAAAGCTTACTGGGTACACACTGAAGTAGATTTTACTGCCGATACGCAAGATTTTCATGCGCATTTAAATCTGGCAGAAAAAACGGCAATCAAAAATAGCTTATTGGCAATTGCGCAAATTGAGGTAGCTGTAAAAAGTTTTTGGGGCAATATATACGAGCATTTTCCAAAACCAGAATTCAACGGATTGGGAACTACTTTTGCAGAATGTGAATTTAGACATTCAGAAGCGTATTCTCGTTTACTAGAAGTTTTAGGTTATAATGACGAATTCGAAAAATTATTGGACGTTCCTGTAATTCGCAGACGTGTAGATTATCTTTCGAATGTATTAAAAGACACAAAGTCTCAGGACAACAGAAAATACATGGTTTCGCTGATTTTGTTCAGTATTTTGATCGAAAACGTGTCTTTATTCAGTCAGTTTGCCATTTTATTGTCCTTCACAAGATTCAAAGGATATATGAAGAATGTGAGCAATATTATTGCTTGGACTTCAATTGACGAACAGATTCATGCCAATGGCGGAATTTACATCATCAATAAAATTCGTGAAGAATTTCCAGAATATTTTGATGCTGAAACGTTAGAATTAATTAGAGAAACGGTTAAAGAATCGATTACTGTTGAAGCGGATATTTTGGATTGGATTTTTGAAGATGGAGCAGTTGAAACAATAAATAAAGAAGATTTGGTAAACTTCATGAAATTTAGAATTGATGAAAGTTTGAAACAAATTAACATCGAACCTATTTTTAACGTTTCTCCAGATGAATATTCAAAAATGACTTGGTTTGAAGAAGAGGTTTTTGCCAACAGTCTAGACGATTTCTTTGCAAAACGTCCTGTCGAATATACGAAACACGATAAGAGTATCACAGCAAACGATCTTTTTTAATACAAGCCCATAATACACATGAATACGATAGACACAAACCCAGCAAATACTAATTTTGAGCCACAAAATGACAGCAAAATGTGGTGGAAAAATTCTGAAAGTGAACAGATTTTAAATCGCGGTTATCTTCTAAAAGGAGAAACTGTAGAAGGAGCGATCGATAGAATTTGTACTGCCGCAGCTAGAAGACTGTACAAACCAGAATTGAAAGAATCTTTCATGGAAATGATCGAAAGAGGCTGGATGAGTATCAGTTCGCCTGTTTGGGCCAATATGGGAACAGAAAGAGGATTGCCAATTTCTTGTTTTAATGTGCATGTTCCAGATAAAATCGAAGGAATTACGCATAAGCTTGGAGAAGTAATTATGCAGACGAAAATTGGAGGTGGAACTTCTGGTTATTTTGGTGAATTACGCGAACGCGGAAGTGCTGTAACAGACAATGGAAAGAGTAGTGGAGCGGTAAGTTTTATGAAGCTTTTTGACACGGCAATGGACACGATTTCTCAAGGTGGAGTTCGTCGCGGAGCGTTTGCAGCTTATTTGGATGTGGATCACCCAGATATTGAAGAGTTTTTGAAAATTAAAAGTATTGGAAATCCAATTCAGAACTTGTTTACTGGAATCTGCGTGCCAGATTACTGGATGCAGGAAATGATTGACGGTGATGCAGAAAAAAGACAAATTTGGGCGAAAGTATTAGAAAGCCGTCAGCAAAAAGGGTTGCCTTATATTTTCTTTAGTGACAATGTAAATAAAAATAAACCACAAGTTTACAAAGACCAGAATCTTAGAATCAATGCCAGTAACTTATGCAGCGAGATTATGCTTCCGTCAACGCATGATGAATCATTTATCTGCTGTTTGTCTTCTATGAATTTAGAATTATATGAAGAGTGGAAAGATACTGAAGCAGTAAAACTAGCGATCTTTTTCTTAGATGCCGTTTTACAAGAATTTATCGAAAAAACGGAAGGTAACTATTATCTTTCGGCAGCGAATAAATTTGCTAAAAGACACCGTGCACTTGGTTTAGGCGTTTTAGGATGGCATTCTTATTTGCAGAAAAACATGATTCCGTTTGAAGGAATGGAAGCAAAAATGAAAACAACAGAAATTTTCAAACATATTAGCGATAAAGCCGACAAAGCAAGTCAGGAATTGGCTAGAATTTACGGCGAACCAGAATTGCTAAAAGGTTACGGAAGACGTAATACAACAACGATGGCAATTGCTCCAACAACATCTTCTTCGGCAATTTTAGGGCAAACTTCGCCAGGAATTGAGCCTTTCAGCAGTAACTATTACAAAGCTGGATTAAGCAAAGGGAATTTTATGCGTAAAAATAAATACCTTAAAAAACTGTTGGAAGAAAAAGGTTTAGATAACGAAGAAGTTTGGAGAGGAATTATGCTAAACGGAGGAAGCGTTCAGCACATGGAACAATTGACTCAAGCTGAAAAAGATGTTTTTAAAACATTTAAAGAAATCAGCCAGTTAGAAATTGTACAGCAAGCAGGAATTCGTCAGAAGTTTGTAGATCAAGGACAAAGTTTAAATCTTAATATTCCAGCCGAATTGGCAATTAAAGATGTAAACCGCTTAATGATCGAAGCTTGGCAACAAGGAGTAAAAAGTTTGTACTACCAAAGAAGTCAAAGTGTTTCTAAAGAATTAGTAACAAGTCTCGTTTCGTGCAGCAGTTGCGAATCATAAATATCATATAACCGGATCTTCTTAGATTCGGTTTTTTTTTTATCGCAAATTTTTCTGCCACGACTCGAGCGATAGCGAACTGGCGAAGCAATTCACGAATTTCGCTAATTATTTTTAGCCACAGATTAAAATGATTCTCACAGATTTTAATCCTTTTAATCCTTTTAATCTGTGGCTAAACAAAAAGAAATTTGTGTAATTCGTGGCGAAAAAAACTTAGTGGCAAAAAAATCAAACCTTAGACTTCAGTCTACTCAAAGTTTCTTGAGAAATATTAATATATGAAGCTACAATTTTATTAGGAAGCCGTTTTACGATTGCAGGATTTATTTTCAAAAGCTGAGTGTATCTTTCCAAAGCATCCATAGTCGTAAAAGACATTAGACGATTAGCATTATTCACATAGGCTTTTTCCAGATAATTACTGTAAAACTCTCGCCACTGCGGAATAATTTTCATTAAATGATTAAAATCTTCATGAGAAATAGTCAGCAATTCCGATTTCTCTACAACTTGAATGTTTTCTGCTGCTGGCATTTTAGTAATAAAACTAACCAAAGCCGTAGCAAACTGATTTTCAAAAGCAATATATCGAGTAACGTCTTTTCCTTCTTCATTAATAAAAAAGATTCTCAGACAGCCTTTCGCAACAAAAAAAGTCTCTTGACTGATTTGCCCCTGAGCCAATAAAACCTCATTTTTTCCTTTTTTTAATAATTTAAAATAGGAAAGAACGATTTCTAAATCTTCATCAGAAATAGTAATGCTTTTTCGAATAGAATTGCCAAGCTGTTCGTATATCATGGTTAATTATAATCTCTCACGAATTTGCGGTAATAAATAATATCTTCAATCGATAAAGCCACTAAATCGTGCTGTTGTGCAAAGCTAACGATTTTGTCTAGTTTAGCCATGCTTCCATCTTCGTTCATCAACTCGCAAAGAACGGCCTCATGTTGAAGGCCTGCCAATTTCATTAAATCGACACTTCCTTCAGTATGGCCATTTCTGCCTAAAACGCCATTATCGTTTGCTCTTAATGGAAAAATATGACCTGGTCTTGCTAATTCATTTGCTTGCGAATTAGCAGCAATAGCTGTTTTGATGGTAGTAATTCGATCTTGTGCAGAAACGCCTGTTGTTACTCCGTTCTTCGCTTCAATGGTAATGGTAAAAGGAGTTTGAAAACTGCTTGTATTTTCTGTTACCATATACGGAAGTTCTAATTGATCTGCTTTTTCATTGGTTAAGCAAAGACATACAATACCGCTGCATTCGCGAATCATTAATGCCATATCTTGAATATTTATGTACTGAGCAGAAAATATAAGATCGCCTTCATTTTCACGATTTTTATCATCGGTTACTAAAACGCCTTTTCCGTTTTTAAGCTGCTCCAAAGCATTTTCAACGCGCTCTTTACTCGAAATTCCAAACTGCACCAACGGACTTAATTCTGTACTTATCATAAAAACTTTTTTTAGAAATAATAAGAAGCAAATCTAAAGTTGTTTGAAGCCAAAAAATTTGATATAGGTCAATAAAATGGATTTTAATAAGTTTTTTATGTCATAAACAAAAATAAACTTAAAACGGTGTTTTTATAAAATATTGAACAGGTATTTATACCTGTTTTAATATTTTTGTAGGAAATTTTGAGTTTAAAACTCATTTTTTAACTTTTTTTTAAGTTTATTTGTTAACAATTGTTTAGTTTTTGTATTTCTGTGTTTGAAGTTTCAATTAACATGCTTTTTATACAGAGAAGATAAAAATGACAAAATCCAAAAATAAATTAACTAAAAACCCCAAGCGTATGAAAAGAATTTTACTGCTCACAATTTTATTATTTACAATTAAAAGTTTTGGACAAGATGAAAATCCAAACCTGAAAAATGCAAAAGCTGATTTTGATAAATTATCTATTGATTTTGTGGAAAAAGATAAAGAGTTAAAAGCGAACGAAGAAGAATTGAAAATACTGTTGGATAAAATTAAAAATGACCCTAATCCTAAGTATTCTGAAGAATTGACAAAAAAGATGAAGGAAGTTCACGAACAAAAAGCAACTTTAAGCGATTTTTGTAAAAAATACGAAAGTTATAAAGCTTTTTATTCAGACAAAGGTATCACTGCTGAACAAATAAATGATGCTTTTAAGCATACCTGTGTTGTTAGTGATGTAGGTGGTGTTGCTGAAGAAAAGCAATATAAAACATATCTTTATTATGGAGATGATTTGATAATTGAGGAATTAAAGCCAACGGGTGATAAAAAAACAGATGACATATTAAAGAAAGTTTTAAGTGCAGAAAGTGAATCTTATTTGGGTGATATTATAATTCCAAAAGAAAATCAAGAATTTTATTTTTATATAGGAAAAAAAATCAATTCTAAAAAAAAATCAAATTTAGTTTCAGATACTATTAATGTCGATGGAGGAAAATATTTAAAAGTAAAAGAGATTTTGAGAGACACCATTAATGTTAATAGAGTAAAGTATTTGAAGATAGGTGAAGATTTGCGCGATACTATTAATATTAGAGGAATTAGATATGCGAAATTAAATAAAGTTTTAAAGGACACTTTAAAAATACAAAATGCTAAATATGTAAAAATCACAGAAGTTAAACAAAAAAAAAATCAAGAACATGCTTTGTCAAATGTTGAGCGTTTAGATGAAAAGTATAAATTCAAAAGCATTTCTTTCGATATCTGTGATGGTTTTTTTGTTGATATTAAGGTACTTATACTTGATAAAAATAATTCAGAACATTTGTTTGAAAATAAGTCTCCAATAAGCGTTTTGAACTATTCGAACTCAGCACCTTACAATTTTATTTTTTACAAGCATCCTGTAAATCAGGTTTTGCCTGTTAAGTTTGAGGATTGGGAAGATATGAGAATTAGATTGTCGGATGTATTGACATATATTTCAAAGCCTGGATATAACTATATTCCAAATGATATTACGTTTAATTTACCAACGAAGGATGAAAATGGTGAATATTTGAACAAAACCTCACCTGTTAAGTATGAGATAAAAGAAAATACAACATTGCAAAATGTTATAGAATTAAGAGCATATACTGATCTTCTTGGTGTCTTTTCAGAGTCTCCCAATGGGATTATACAGTTTCAAGGTAAAGGTGATTTTTATATTTTTCCATTTAAAACTTCATTCTCTGTATCTGATGTTAGAATATTAGATAAAATCTCTCCATACATAAATTTTTCTAGAATCGATGCTGATTTGAGAGAAGTTGAAACAACAATAGCTCCGGTTTCAAACGTGATTACGGTAACTAATAATCTAGACTTATTGCAAAAAGCTTATTTAGAGATGGGGACCAAACTAAATTTGATTAATATTCGTTTAACAAAAGCAACACCTTTTAGATTTGTGGGCTATTTCCCTGCGCGTTATCAAATAGCCGATATTAAAGTTAATAATGAATTTAAGAATGTTCAAGGGCTAGGATTAGGACTGGGAGGGTCTTTTGAATTTAAACGATTTAATAATTTTGGATTTAATTATTCTTTAGAGTATTCGAAGTATAGCTTCAAAGATTTTAATTCAATTCCAAACGTTGAACTTCCCGCTGCTTTTTGGGTTTTAAGAAATGAGGCAGAAGTTTTTTATTATCCTGGCTCAAATAAAAAACAGTCCATCTTTATAAGACTAAAGACTTTTAATAATAGTAGTAAAAGCAGTGATGAAGCGTTTTATCAGTTGCAATTAGGTTATCGATTCTCAATCGGAATATCCGAAGTTAAAGCTAAGGCACAATAAAAAATAGAAGCTCCAAGAAATTAATCCTTGGAGTTTTTTTATTTGAAAAAAGATGATTTTTCTAATTAATAGAAAATAGTAATTTAGCGGTTTGTTTATTTAAATTTCCAAAACCCAAAACCACCTCAAATGGAGAATATTACAGTTATTATAATGCTGCTTTTTGGCGTTGCTTTTCTTAGCCTTGTTAGTAAAAGATATAATTTCCCAATTCCGATTGTTTTGGTTTTATGCGGTGTTGTAATTAGTGTTATTCCTGGACTTCCGGTAATTGCGCTGAGTCCAGAAATCGTTTTTATTGTATTTCTTCCGCCGCTTCTGTATCACGCTGCGTGGCATACTAGCTGGTCTGACTTTAAACAATCCATTCGTCCGATCACTTTTGCAGCTGTTGGTCTGGTATTTTTTACAACAGGATTGGTTGCTGTGGTAGCACATTGGCTTATTGATGATATCTCTTGGCCGTTAGCGTTTTTGCTTGGCGCCATTGTCTCGCCTCCCGATGCCGTTTCAGCAACCGCTATTACAAAAGGTTTAGGACTTAATCCGAGATTGATTGCTATTTTGGAAGGAGAAAGTTTGGTAAACGATGCTAGTGGACTTGTAGCGTACAAATATGCTCTTACGGCAATTACGGCTGGAAATTTTGTTTTATGGCAGGCAGGATTAAATTTTGTGCTAATGTCGGCTTTAGGTATCGCAATAGGTTTGGCTGTTGGTTATGTCATGTATTATATCCATAAAAGATTTGTTTGCGACGATATTATCGAAGTTACGCTTACTTTATTGACGCCATTTGCATCGTATTTGCTTGCAGAGCACTTTGAAGGTTCAGGAGTTTTGGCAGTCGTAACTACAGGTCTTTTTCTGGCAGCAAGATCTGGAGCAATATTTTCTCACGAAAGCCGAATTATGACCAATACGATTTGGGATGTATTAAATAATATTCTAAATGGACTGATCTTTATTTTAATTGGACTTCAATTGAGGCAAATTATAGACGGAATCAGTACTTATTCTGGAAATTCGTTATTTATTTGGGGCGCGGTTATAAGTATTGTGGTTATTTTGGTTCGTTTTTTATGGGTTATTCCAGCAACTCTTATTCCGAGAATGATTAGTAAAAGAATTCGCGAAAAAGAAGAGTTTGATTATCGAAATATGATCATTTTTGGATGGTCAGGAATGCGTGGCGTGGTTTCTATGGCCGCTGCTTTGGCGCTTCCGCTAATGCTGAACAAAACAGAAGAGTTTCCACTTCGAAATTTAATCATATACTTAGTTTTCTGCGTTATATTGTCCACTTTGGTTATACAAGGTCTTACGCTTCCGTGGCTGATTAAAAAGCTTAAAATTGAGCGTTATTCAATTCTTGCAGAAGAATATAACATTCGTAATGTAATAGTTTCGGAAACCATTGCACATATCGAAGATAATTTTTCATTGCTGAATGGCGAACTTCTTCATAATATAAAAAGCAAATACGAAGTAAAATTTAACCGTCTGCAAAAGACAGAACTCCCTGCAAATTTCTTCGGAAACGGAAAACTTCTTGGCGGTGAAATTTTTAATGATTTTACCAAAATCCAAATCGATCTGCTGAATGTAGAACGTTCAAAATTAGAATCCATGCATAAATCAGGTTCGGTCAACGAAGAAATCTTCCGCAAAATCGAAAAAGAATTAGATTTGGAAGAAACCCGTCTGTGGATGGAAATGTATGAGGAAAACTAATATTATTTATGAATTATGAATTATGAGTTATAAATTATAAATTTATTCTTTGCGTAAATACGATCAAAGTCATAATCCACAATTCATAACTCATAATTCATAACTCATTAAATAACTCCCATTTTCTGCATTAAGAAAGTCGCGCTTTTATTTTTGCAGATTCCGTTTCGGAGTTTGTAATCGAAATGTAAATCGTTGTTTTGAATTTCGACTTCAAAACATTGATTGGTTAAAATTTGAGGAAATTCGTTTGTAGTTAGGCAAACTTCTATGTCGTGAGTAGCGATGGCGCCAATCGCTCTTTTTGAAATTATTTTCTTAACCACTTCAATTGTTCCGTTTCTTTTGTCATCAGAATTTGTTCCTCTTAAAATCTCATCTAAAAGAACAAAAGCAGGGTGATTTTCAAGTGCATCCATGATCTGTTTTAAACGTTTAATTTCAGCAAAGAAATAAGATTCGCTATCCGATAAAGAATCAGATAATCGCATTGAAACTAATACTGGAAGTGGATGAACTTTAGCTTCTGAAGCACAAATAACTGAACCAATTCCGCTAAGTACCATATTGATTCCTAAGCTTCTCAAAAACGTACTTTTCCCAGACATGTTCGATCCAGTTAAAATCACGAAAGATTGCGGGTAAAATTGCGTATCATTTCCAATTCTTGTTGCAGGATTAAGCAACGGATGGCTCAAGTTTTTAAACTCAATTTTATATTCAGAATTGATTTCTGGGAAAACAAAATCATCGTTGTTATACGCTAAATTGGCTAAACTGTTTAGCGCTTCAATTTCGCCAATAATAGAAATCCAATGGTTCATTTCAGAAGCATAATCTTCTTTCCATTTTAATAATGCTTTTAAAACATGAAGATTGAATAAAAATGTTCCGTTGAATAAAGTCGCGGTAACAAAATTATTAATGGTATCCATTCTTGAAAATAGCTCAGAAAGCTGTTTTAAGTGGTGGCTTGCTTTCGCATTTTTAAAATTAAGCTGCTGCTGTAAATGAAGTAGTTTTTTGGATTGGAAAGACTCGCGTTCAATTTTTTCAATCAGTAAACTGTATTGTTTTATGATTTTATCAACATTGTCTGCTTTTGCTATTTCAGATTGAATTCTTTTTACACATCTTCCCAAAACAATCAGATTAGCAATAAAAATGTATGTCAGATAAGAAAGTATAATGGTTTTAGAAGTGATAAAATAAGCCGCTAAAAATCCAAAAAAGGTTACAGGAAGAATAATTGAAAGTGCAACTAGAACTTTAGGTAATGAATTGTTTTGAAAAGAAGTCCAATGTTTTATGGCTTCATAAGAAGCTTTGGAATCATTGCCAATAATGGCAAGCGCTTTAAATTCTTGTCTCCAGTCTATTTTGTTTTTCAATTCGTTAACCGCTTCCTGATTTTCTAAAATTTCATTTTCTGGCAGTGTATGAAGCAATAGTTCTGCAAGTGTTTTTTTTCCGATAAAAGAAGCTGTTCTGTTGAGATTTTGAAATAAAGAATGTTCTCCAAAAATATCCAAATCGTACGCATAAGGATGATGAAAATCGATGAACTCGACGCCATTTTCAAAAGGTGTTTTTTCTCTTTTTAAGAAAGCAATTTCATTTTGGTTAATTTTCAAAAGCGTTTCGGCCAGTAATTTTTTGAAAGAAAGCCTAGAATGTATTCGCATTAAAAAAAGAAAACCAGCAAAAGATAAAACAGCTAGAAGGACATAAAGTATTTGATCTGTTTTGATGTAATAAAACATAAAAAACAAGAAAAGAAAAATACTTAATAGCCTCAAAAGACTTATGCTGTTGTATTTTTTGTTGGTTTTATTATAGATTTCTGAGTATTTTGTAACGTTGTCTGGATATGCTTTCATTCTAATATTTTGCTTGAAATACAAATATAGCTTTTAAGTTACAAAATCATCATTTATTACATTAATCTTCGTGCATAACCAAAATCGGAATTTGAACTTCTTTGGTGATTTTTTTTGTAAAACTTGAATCGAAAAGACTTTCAAAGAAAGAGCGTTTGTGTGTTATGGTAGTCAGAATATCAATGTCTTTATACAACACAAAATCGAGAATGGTTTCTTTTACATCATCACTTGGCAAAACAAGAAATTCGACATTTTCTGCTGCAAACTCACTTTCAAATTCTTTTCGTACTTGATCTGTCACATCAGAATTCGATGTCTTGACATATAAACTTTTGACTTTAGCGTCCGTTTTTTTAGCGATTTTCAGAATCTTTTTCAGTTCTTTTTTATCTTTTTCGCGATAGCGCGTAGTAAAACCAATCGTTTTTACTTTTTTAAATTTAGCATCAATAGGAACACACAAAACCGGAACTTCAACTCCAGAAATTACAGATTCGGTATTTGATCCCGTAAAGAATTTGGTCCAGTCAGAAACGCTGTTGGTACCCATGATAACAAAATCGATTTGATCTTCTTCTACAGCATTTTTCAGGTTGTAAATCAGATCGCCATCC
This sequence comes from Flavobacterium sp. 38, assembly GCF_057799715.1. Taxonomy (NCBI): domain Bacteria; kingdom Pseudomonadati; phylum Bacteroidota; class Flavobacteriia; order Flavobacteriales; family Flavobacteriaceae; genus Flavobacterium; species Flavobacterium sp. 38. Next base: position 236,112 of record NZ_JBYNWZ010000007.1, read on the forward strand.
ATTAAACGGTGTTTGATTACAATATCATCTAATTTACGCTCAGCAGCAATTTCTCGAAGTTTAGGAATTTCATCTTTGAACATTTCAAATTTTGCCAATTCAATTGAGCTGTAAATGGAAGCATAATTCTCTGGAAAGAATTGGCTGTCGTAAACAGGAATCTCGAATGTATGAAGTAAGATTAGTTCGGCTTTTACGACTTTAGCAAATTCTAAAGCATGAACAAATGCATTGGTAGCAGCATCAGAGAAATCGGTTGGAAATAATATCTTTTTCATAGTATTAAGATTAAGGTTTGTCTCTCAAATTTACTCATTCTGCGAAGAAATCAACCTGATATTTATCAGTATTTTAACACTTAATGATTTAAAAATATCAATTATTTTAAAGATTTCTTTAGCGAATGGACGATAAGCTGCCATAGAAAATAAATTACAGTTTTTTTATACCTTTGCAGCATGATAAATCAAGATTCTATAGTTGCTTTAGCCACGCCTTCTGGAGCTGGAGCCATTGCCATAATTCGTATTTCTGGAGCTGATGCCATTGCAATTGGTAATTCGGTTTTTAAATCTATTAAAAACAAAGATTTAACCAAGCAGAAAACGCATACGTTACACTTAGGACATATTGTAGATGGAAGTAAAACGTTAGACGAAGTTTTGGTTTCGGTATTTAAAGGTCCGAACTCTTATACGGGCGAAAATACTATTGAAATTTCATGCCACGGATCGACTTATATCCAGCAGCAGATTATTCAGTTATTGCTTAGAAATGGCTGTAGAATGGCGGATGCGGGCGAATTTACATTGAGAGCTTTTCTTAATGGGAAATTAGATTTATCACAAGCAGAAGCAGTTGCCGATTTGATTTCGTCAGATAATGAAGCTTCTCATCAAATTGCAATGCAGCAAATGCGTGGCGGATTCAGTAATGAAATTGCCAAACTTAGAGAAGAACTTCTAAATTTTGCTTCTTTGATTGAATTGGAATTGGATTTTGCAGAAGAAGATGTGGAATTTGCAGATAGAACACAATTTCATGAATTATTAAACCGAATCGAATTTGTTTTAAAACGTTTAATCGATTCGTTTGCTGTTGGAAATGTAATCAAAAACGGAATTCCAGTTGCTATTGTTGGGGAACCAAATGTTGGAAAATCGACTCTTTTAAATGCTTTGTTGAACGAAGAACGCGCAATTGTTTCGGACATTGCTGGAACAACTCGTGATACGATCGAAGACGAATTGGTTATCGGCGGAATCGGTTTCAGATTTATTGATACTGCCGGAATTCGTGATACAAAAGATGTTGTAGAAAGCATCGGAATCAAGAAAACTTTTGAAAAAATCGATCAGGCTCAAGTGGTGATTTATTTGTTTGATGGTTTAAAGTTTCAGGTTTCAAGTTCCGAGTTTGTTTCAGAGATTGAGCAAATAAAGAATAAATATCCGCTAAAACCTTTAGTTATTGTTGTAAATAAAAAAGACATTTTGTCGACTGAAGAAGTTTTAAATATTACAAGCAAACTTGAAAATCTAAATGCAAAACTGCTATTAATTTCTGCTAAAGAAAAAATAGGAGTAGAGGATTTAAAAAATGAATTGTTGTCTTTTGTGAATACGGGAGCACTTCGCAATAATGAAACCATTGTAACCAATACCAGACATTACGATTCATTATTAAAAGCTTTAGACGAAATCCAGAAAGTAAAATTTGGTTTAGAATCGGGTCTTTCAAGCGATTTAATGGCGCTTGATATTCGCGAAGCTTTATACCAATTTGGGTTGATTACCGGGCAGGTGTCAAACGACGAATTGCTGGGAAATATTTTTGCTAATTTTTGCATCGGGAAGTAGAAGGCGCAAAATAAAACAAAACAAAAATAACGAAAAGAGTTATAGTGTTGATAATTAACGCTGTATCTCTTTTTTTATTGGATTGTTTTTCTGAATATTTGGTGTTGTTTTGCTCAAATCTGTCTCTTATTTGTACCTCGAAATTTGAGGTACAAAATTTTGTGACAGAATCGGACAAATTATGGCACGCAGATATCAATAAGTAATGATTGTAAATTGCGAATTTCTGTTACAGAAATTAACGAACATTATTTCTGGCGCTAAGAAACCGGTCATCGTTAATAATGTGGCCGCTATTTATTTTTGAGGTACAAAAATCGCTGCATGTATCGAAAACGCTGATGACGGACAACAGAACATTTAAGTAAGTGGGACACTTAAATTTAAAAATTATGAGTTCAAACATTAGGATTACCAGGATCTGTCAATTCTGCAATAAAGAATTTACGGCAAAAACAACAAAAACAAAATTTTGTTCCTTGACCTGCGCAAGCAAGAGCTACAAAAAAGACAAAAAAGAAAAACGAAAAGAAATTATCAGGGCGGAACGCGAATCTATCAAAAGTTCCTGCATGGCCTTTCTGGAGAAACTTGATTTTTTTACCATCGATCAGGCAGTTATATATACTGGCTTAAGCAGAAGAACCATTTACAGGTTAAAGGCAAATGGAGAATTAGACATTGTTAAAATTGGATCCCGATGCATCATAAAACGATGCGCTGCTGACCACTTTCTTGAAATGCTTATTGCAGGTCACAAGGGCAAACTGGATCCGACTAGTTTTCCTGGGATTGAAAACTGCTATACAATTAGCGAGGCACAGAAGAGATTTAATGTTTCTGCCAGCACTCTATATAATATAATTCAGGGAAAAGGAATTTTAAAATACTCCATTGGGAAGTTTGTCTATGTCTCAAAGGGTGATTTAAATTTAATATTTAATGCTGAGAGCCATGGGTAAAAGTATCGTAACACTTAGAAAAAAAGCTATTTCTCAAGGAAGAATGTCTTTGTATCTTGATTTTTATCCGCCAGTTTGGGATGACAGGCTAAACAATTTTACCAGACGCGAATTTTTAAAACTTTATGTCTATCAGAAACCATCCGACCAATACCAGAAATTGGCAAATACAGAAAACCTCCATGCTGCAGAAATGATTCGGGCAAGAAGACAGAACGAAATTAATAAATCAGAGATCTATTCTGCTTTTGAAAAAGAACAGCTCCAGAGCCAGGCAAAGGGCAATGAATCATTTCTTAAATACTATAAAAATCTCGGACAGAAAAAAGAAGGGAATAATTTATCAATCTGGAATTGTGCAATCAGCCATTTTGAAATGTTTCTCGGTGGAAAAGACCTGCTCTTTAAAGATGTAACAGTGGCTTTGATAGAGGATTTCAGGGATTATCTTTTAAAAGCTAAGAGCATCAGGAAGAATAAAAAGCAGATTTCACGTAATACAGCACTTTCTTACTACAATAAAATAAAAACAACGTTGAAAGGAGCATACAAGGAAGACAAATTAAAAACAGACATTAATGCAAAGATAGGTTCCATAAAAGAAATGGAGTCAGAGAGGAGTTTTATGACCATTGAGGAAGTCCGAAGACTTTTTGCAACACCTTGCCCCAACGGTTTGGTGCGGCAGGTTTCTATGTTTTCGGTACTTACAGGAATTCGTTACGTTGATATTGCAAAATTGGTGTGGTCAGAAATCCACCATATCGAAAATGATGGCTATTATGTTATTTTTCGACAGAAAAAAACTGAAGGCACTGCCTCAATACCTATTTCAGATGAGGCATTTGGACTGTTAGGTAAAAGAAAGAGCGGGAAAGAAAAAGTGTTTTCGGATTTAAATAAATGGGATGTTGACCGTGTGCTTCCTGTTTGGGTAGCATTATCAGGTATTGGTAAACATATTACATTTCATTGCTTTAGACATACTTACGCTACATTGCAGCTGACAGCAGGAACAGATATTTTTACAATTTCAAAAATGCTAGGGCATAGGAGCGTTAAAACTACTCAGATATATACTAAAGTTATTGATCAGAAAAAACGTGATGCTGCAAACAGGATTTCCCTGGAGTAAATATTATGGACTTTGTTTAATTAGAACGCCTCATTTTGAAATTGAGGCGTTTTATAGGGATGAAATTATCATTCTATTCATTTAAGCGTCGAGGATGAGAGCAGGATTCGAACCTAAGCTCGGGAACGCCCGCCTATGCTGCATTTTTTGTTTTGTAAAAGTTGGAGTGCCACGATTTTGCCATAAAACTTTTTATATTTAAATTTACATGCTAATGTATTGATATTTAGTGCGTTACTTCTATTTATTTGTGTGATTTATTTTATGTTTTAAATTTTACGATAAAATTAAAAAAAATGATTGATTTGTCCTATTTTTTTATTTTAGTTTGCTAACAGTCTAGACCTTGTTTTAAAGGTAATGGCAACTTTTACTTCTCTAAAAGTCCTGCCTCCCAATAATGGTAATAATTTCTATACGTTCATCTACATTTATTCGGTAGTAAATAGTATCAACGCCACAAACACAATAACGATATCCTTTTTTGATATGGTTGGCAGATGGAAATAAAAATGGATTTTGTTCTATTTTGTCAAAACAATCGTAAAACATATTGAAATAGTTGTCAGCCTGATCTAGTCCAAACTTGCCGACTCCATAGTAATAAATTCTTTTTAAATCTTCTTTGGCTTCGCTACTCAAATAATAGCTATACATCTCCCAAACCCTTTTTAAACTCGGTTAACATTTCCTCTCTAGTTTGTTTTTTTGCGAAACCGCTTTTTTCTCCTTTATCTATTTTAGCTCTAACGAAGTCATAAAACTCTTCTTGCGAACGTGCTTTTTTGATTAAAAAATTAATAGCTTCACTTTTGCTGCTGAACTCTTCTGAGTTAACTTGATTTTTTAACCATTCTTCATTTGGAGCTGTCAATGATATACTTTGTCGTGTCATGATAATAAAAGCTTTTGGATTGGTGTAAATATACACCAAAAAAATAAGATAGAAAAAGATTCTGTCAAAAACTTGTATTCCGAAAAGCGCCTTAACTTTTATGTACAAAAAATGTATCAAATCCAAAATTGAGGTGCCACCATTTTGACACATAACTTAGAGCATCAATTTATATTTTTTTTTAATTATAAAAATCTTTTTTATACTAGCCTTAACGGGACAATTCTCGAACCATTTTCAAGATGATTTGAAAAAAATAAATATTACTTAAGATCTAGTTTCCATGCAATTTTATTTTTAGCGCATTATCAATCTGCTCCCCCATCGACACTGTCAAAAGTTTCTCTTTCCTTAGGTTTGATGCTGTATTTGACAGATACCATCGGACCATAGTAGATATCGAACTGAGTTCCATTTGTACGAAGCTGTATTTGTCCGATTACGCCAGCTAAAAAATGAATATTAGGAGTAATTGCAGTATAATATACTGACAATCTAAAAATATCAAAATTCTCTTTTGCATAATCTTTTGACGCGAACTTAAGCATCAGCTCCGCATAGTAGCCTATATTGGGAGCCAAGAACAACGGTTTGCTCTTGCTTTGAGGGAGAAAATGATTTACTCCAAATCTCATACGAATTCTTGGGACGGTCTGATGGATTCCGTTTCCGTCATCAAAAAATTTAGTTTCAAAACGGATCTACTCAAATATATTTCCTCTCGGCATATCTTGTGAGAATGTGCCCATTATGATTAAGCGGTTCTCAAGCGTTTCATAATTTCCCATTTCTTCAACTGCATATTTCTGATTGTGCGCATATCCCAGCCACAATTTGATATTTTTGAAGCAAGAATAGACAAGCCATGGTCTTAAAACGACTCTCTGAGTGTATTCAAAAGGATTTTTTGTATCGTAGGATCCCTGCGTTACCAATTGCATATCAGCCTGACCGCTTAAGTGCCATTTTTCATATAGGGGAAAAGCAATATCACCTTCCGTTATAGAAGCTGGAATAAATCCAACTGTGTAAGGCGGATCAAGCTGTGCATTTGAAATTTGCGATGCTAAAAGTGCGGATAAAGAAATGATAACTCTTTTAAATTGGATCATAATTAGAGGTGTAGAAAACAGAAAAAGTTAAAATATGCTGCATAAGTTCAATGCGGTGACTGCAAACAAAAGAGGCTAAATTATTTTAGCCTCTCCAAATCAATAGTATTCCATTTAAGGCTCAACGATATTAAACCAGAAATTAAAACTGTCTATTTTTCCTAAAAATGAAGTAAAGGCATTTTGATCCCCATCGATCTTTATCGCTTTGGATTTCAAAAGATCAGCAAAAGAAGCTTCTTTTAAGCTCACTTTATTGAGATCGCTTCTGTTGATTGTTATTGTTGCTGTAACATCGTTTTTAACGCTTCCTCCAATTCGAGGTGTTACAACTCCATTTGCCACAATTAATGCTACCTTCTCTTTTACATCTGGAAGAACAATGTTAAAATTATATTTCATAGCAGCAGCATCAGCCTCTGTTCCTTTGAATTTCATGGCAAGAAAATTAAAGAATAAGTCAGTACTCATTCCGCGAACCATGTCGGGGCCAGCTGTATCAGGTGATGGCAGCACCTTAACTCCATTTCTTAATTCTGCTGCTCCTGACAAATAAAAATTTCTCCATGGACCAGATTCGGCTACATAGCCCAGCTGTTCGTAAGCATCTGCCAAAAGGTTTCTTCCATCCTGATTTTTCGGATCTGCAAAGACCAGATGGCTTGCAACTTCAGCCACCCATCGGTATTCTCCTTTGTCATACGATTTTTTAGCATTTGATAATAAATTATCCGCACCTCCCATAAATTCAACATACTTCTTGCCCGCATCAACTGGTGTCAGTTTATTTAAATTGGAAGGGTTGCCGTCAAACCATCCAAAGTATAATTGATATTGTGCGCGTACATCATGGCTTAAAGTTCCATAGTATCCTCTGCTGTAAAATTCTTTATCCAGCGATTCGGGAAGCTTCAGCATTTCAGCAATCTCTATAGGAGTATAGCCCTCGTTTGCAAGTCTTAGCGTCTGGTCATGGATGAAACGGTATAAATCACGCTGCTTCTCCCAATACGGTTTGATATTTTTGTTGTCCCAAGTAGGCCAGTGATGCGAAGCAAAAGAAAATTCTACATCGTCTCCCCATTTTGCAAGCGCCAAATCAATATAGGCGCTCCATTTCTGCCCATTACGAACCTGCGCGCCTCTTAATGTGTAAAGGTTGTGAAGTGTATGTGTTATATCCTCAGACTGGCAGAATGCTTTAAGTTCTGGAAAATAAAACATCATTTCGGCAGGCGCTTCCGACTCTGGAGTATAGATAAATTCAACTTTAAGGCCATCGACAATTTTTTCCTCGCCCGAAAGCTTGTTGATTTTTACGGTGCCGTCTAAAATCCCTGCCAGTCCTGTTGACGTTGTCTGCCCTAAACCAGTTCCTAATGTTCCCTTTGCATCTTTTGGAAGAAGATTTCCGTACATATAGGAAGCTCTTCTTCCCATGGTATTTCCTCCCATTACATTTTCGCTGATAGAATGGTCAAAAAATCCTTCAGGCACATAAATAGGCACTTTACCGCTTTTTACATCTTTTTCGTCAACAACGCCTCTTATTCCTCCAAAGTGGTCTATGTGGCTGTGGGTAATTATTACAGCGGCTACAGGTTTTTTTCCTATTTTTTCGTTTGCCAATTCCAAACCTGCTTTGGCTGTTTCAGGAGATAGTAGAGGATCAATAATAATCCATCCTGTTTTCCCTGCTATCAAAGTCATGTTTGCCAAGTCGAACCCTCTGATCTGATATATTGAGCCCTTCTTTACTTCAAACAGCCCATTGATACTGTTGAGTTCGCTTTGACGCCATAAGCTCGGATTTGTAGTTGCGGGTGCAGTGCCTTTTATAAAGTCATACTGCTTCATGTCGTAGATAATATTCCCTTTTGAATCCTTTATATTTCCTGCTGGAATAGTAGCTATCAGTCCCCTTTTTGCATTTTCATAATCGGTTTTGTCTGCAAAAGGAAGATAAGATAAGAGATCATTATTTGCTTTTTGCGTAAAGCTTGATGCCTCTTTCTGATTTTTATCTGTTTTGATTTTTTGAGAATAGGTACTTACTGTTGTAAACAAGGTTATAAATAATAAAAACCCGACTGCTGTTTCTGAAAATTTTTTCATGGTGATACCTCTTTAAGTTGTTAAAAAATAATAGAATGCTGATTTCTATATTTTGATGGGTATCTAAAATTAAATTTTAAATAAGAAGAAAGTAAATTCTTATTGGAAAAGATTGTTTCATTTTATAATTTGCAACCAGTTAATTGATTATGCAACATTATTTTTGTTATTATGCCACGCTGAGTATAAATAGATGGAATAATAAGCGAAGTAGCAATTTTAGCTTTTGTCCTTTCAGGTTGACCTAACGGGACATGAACCAATTTTTGCCGAAAACATTAAGATTTTAAATTTAAGTAAGAAAAGGGACATTTTGGAAATCACAAAAAAAGACTGAGAAACATGGACTTCTCAGGCTTTACATTTTTTCTCGTATATACATCTATTCAAACCTAAAAGCGTCAGTACCTTATTTTGTTGGTTTTCTAGTTTTCATAAACACCGTGTGCCACGGTTTTGCCACAAATCTCTGATTGCTAAATTATAACAGTTTTTGATGTTGTATAAGTTTCGAACCTTAGCTTTTCATATCTTGATTTTACTGGATTTGCTGTTTTCCAAAACACCATGCGCCACGATTCTGCCACAAAACTAAAACAGGAGAAGCATCAGTGAAATTGTCCTTAACTTTTTTTGCGAGAAAGAGGATGAAGTTCACTTAATGTTTTGTGATCAATTTACTCTGATCTCTGAAATCACTTGGGGTGTATCCCATTTTGCGCTTAAAAGTTCTGTTAAAATTTGAAATATTATTAAAACCGCTGTCGTAGCATATTTCTTTTATTGATTGTTCAGATTCAAATAATAATCTTGCGGCCATACCTAATCTTAAATCGGTTACATAATCCGAAAATGAGCTATTTGTGCATTTTTTAAAGTAATGACTAAACGCAGATTCCGACATGTTAACTAAATCTGCAACTTCCTTCAATTGAATTTTATTCTGAAGATTATTCTTTATAAATTCATTTACTTTTTCGATTTTCTGGCTTTCAGAAAAACTGTAATAATCTACGTAAGAATGAGAGGCAAGGGTTTTTGAGTTTTTTGCTATTGCTAAATCGTGTAATATAGATAGAAAATCCAACAACGAATTAAAATCCTGAGAGTCGGATAATTGTAAAATTTTTGGTTTTAAATTTTCAATTGTTTCTTTCGAAAAAGCAATACCGCGTTTTGATCTTTCCAATAACTCTCGAATTGGAATAGCAAGTTTTCTCCTTAAAGTCTTTTCTGAAAATAAATCTTCATGAAACTGAATGGTGACCACATGAGCATCATTGTTTTCTTTAATTCCTGTCCATAAATGTGGCGTGTTAGGACCAATCAGCGCCAGATCACAATCAGAATATTCTCCTACAGAATCTCCAATAATTCTTTTTCCTGAAGAATTCAAAACTAAATTCAATTCAATTTCTGGATGAAAATGAAGAGGAAAGTCAAATTTTGCATTCATATGATTTAATACTATAAAGAAGTCGTCATCTGAAATTGGTACTAATTCTCTTAAAATATTGCGCTTTTCGTTCATAATAGTATTATTTTATTTCACTTACTGAATAATAAAGTTGGTCAAAAATAAGTAATAAATTTCTGTTTTAAACAATTTTAGGCTCAAATAAAAATTATATGTTCAAATAAAAATTACTTTTATTGATAAAAGTATTATTCGTAATTCATTAAAGTATTACTATTTGATGTAATTTACAAAATGCTTACGAAAACGAAGTAGTTAATTTGTCTCGAAACTATTAACTAATCTTTAACCAATCAAACAAATGAAAAAAAAATGGACAAAAAGTATACTTTTTTGTATTCTGTTTGTTAGCAGTTTTGCAGCTTACAGTCAGAATATAATTAAAGGTACAGTTGCCGACGAAAGCGGTCTTACAGTACCTGGAGTAAATATTACCGTAGAAGGTTCTTCTAAAAGTGCTTCTACAGATTTTGACGGGAAATTTGAAATCAGTGCTCCAGTAAATGCAATTTTATCTTTCTCTTTTATGGGTTTTGACACTCAGAAAATTCAAACCGCAGGAAAAAATACTTTGAATGTTGTTTTAAGAGCTTCTTCCCAAAACTTAAAAGAAGTTGTTGTAATCGGATACGGCTCTGTTAAAAAAGCGGATTTAACGGGTTCGGTAGCGACAATCAAAACCAAAACTTTAGAAGACATTCCAACCAATTCTGTTGAGCAGGTTTTACAAGGAAGAGTTGCAGGATTACAAGTTACGACTTCCCAGGATCCTAGTTCTACGTCTACAGTAAGAATCAGAGGAGGAAGTTCGCTTAGAGGTTCAAATGCACCTTTAGTGGTATTGGACGGATTTCCGTTGGGAGATGCCGGCGATTTAAAGCAGGTAAATGTTGCCGATATTGATAAAGTAGATGTTCTGAAAGATGCTTCGGCTTCTGCAATCTACGGTTCAAGAGGTGCTAACGGAGTTATCATTATTACTACAAAGTCAGCTAAAAAAGGAAAAACCCAGATTCAGGTGCAGCAACAATCTACGTTTTCCGAGTTTAATTCAGAACTAAATCTTTGGAGAGATCCAGTTTTAATGGCGCAATTAAGTAATGAGGGAAGAATTAACGGAGGACAGACGCCTTTATATGTAGGTGCGAATAACTCAAACGGAGTTTATTATCCATCCATTCAGGAATTGCAATCGGGTTCGTGGCCGTATTTTACAAGATGGGGCGATGTGACTTTTAGAAACATGCCTTTAGGAAATAATACTATTGTGAGCATTAACAGCGGAACCGATAAAACGAGTTTTAATTTAAGCGGAAATTATTACAGCGAAGAAGGTGTTTTCGTAAAAGATGGTTACAGCAAAGGCGGTTACAACTTACGTATTAAGCATGATGTCTTTGATAATTTCACCGTTCGCTTTTCAAATATCGTAAGTAAAGGAAAAAGAACTTCAAACGGAGGTCTGGCGTATTGGAGAAATCCTATTTTCCCAATTTACGATGATAATGGCGATTATTATATGATTGGTCAGAACGATTATACACATCCTGTTGCGATTACCAATCTTCGTCAGAACGAAACTAAAACTATAGATGTTATCAGTTCTGCGGCGTTAGAATGGCAGATTATTCCGTCTTTGAAATTGACTTCAAGATTAAATTACAAATACGGATCTTCTGTAAATGATCAGTATTATCCAAGTAAATATACCGAAACCGGAGATTTTAATAACGGTGCGGGTTATATCAACAATTGGGAAGGGCAGAATTTTGTGTCTGAAACTTTTGCCAATTTCAATAAAACATTCAATAAACACGATTTTGGTGTAACTGGAGGTTATACATTCGAAAGTTATTTATTAAGAAGTTCAGGACTTGGTGCATTTGATTTTGTGAATGAAACTTTAGGAAACGAAAATATGGGCGCTGGAAATCCCGAAAGAAATACCGTTTCTAACGGAAAAGTAGAAACTAGATTGGTTTCAGGAATTTTTAGAATGAATTACGGTTATGATGATAAATATTTATTGACTGTTACAGGCCGTGCAGACGGATCCTCAAAATTTGGTAAAAACAATCAATGGGCGTATTTCCCGTCTGGTGCAGTAAGCTGGAAAGCACATAATGAGACTTTTATTAAAAGTTTAAATGTTTTTGATGAATTAAAATTCCGTGCTAGTTATGGTATTTCTGGAAATCAGGGAATCAATCCGTACCAGACTTTAAGTCGTTATGGAGTAAGTCAGTACTATGATAATGGAAGCTGGGTTTCTGCAATTGGGCCAGGTTATGTCGTCGGAACTACAGGTCAGGACGGAATTGAAAAACTTTGGGGCGGAATCCCGAATCCAGATTTAAAATGGGAAACTACTGCTCAAAGTGACTTTGGAGTTGATATTTCGATCTTAAAAAGCCGTTTAAACATCATATTCGATTATTACAACAAACAGACAAAAGACCTTTTGAGAGAAAGAATTCTAACTCCGTCATCTGGTTACGATAGAATTTGGGTTAACGACGGAGAATTAACGAATAAAGGTTATGAGATTACTGTTGACGGTGAAATCTTCAAAAATGAAGACTGGCAGGTTAATGCTTCTTTAGTGTATTCAAAGAATAAAAATGAAATTGTAAGCCTTGGTTCTGTTGCGCAATCAGGTTTAAATGTAGATCCGAACACAGGAATGCAGTACGAATATTCTGGAAACAGTTTAGAGCAGTTCAGACAATTTCCAAATCTGTTAGCAATCGGTCAGCCGGTAAATGTTTTCTACGGATATAAAACTAACGGAATTGTACAAAATCTTCAGGAAGGAATCAACGCTGGTCTGGACGGACAATTGGCGCAGCCGGGAGAATTTAAATATGTAGATATCAATGGCGACGGAGTTGTAGATACTAAAGATCAGACCATTATCGGAAATCCAAACCCGGATTTTATGGCGAGTTTTAATATGAGTCTTAAATACAAACAATTTGATTTCAGTTTCTTTTTAAACGGCGTTTTTGGTCAGGATGTATTAGATACTCAGGCATTTAATCAGCCAAGTAATGCGCCTTTACGCTGGACTTTGGACAATCCGACAAACGATTATCCAAGTTTAAGAGACGGAAGAACTTTGAAATTCTCAGACTGGTGGGTAAAAGACGGATCATTCGTTAGAATTCAAAACATCACTCTGGGGTATACTTTAAAACCAGTAAAAAGTGCATTCCAAAGCGTACGCTTATATCTAAATGCCAACAACGTATACACTTTTACCAAATTTGACGGTTACGATCCGGAAGTGGGAACAGACGGAATTTACTGGGGTGGTTATCCTAGATTGAGCAAATGGACATTCGGACTGGACTTAACTTTTTAAAAAACTACTATGAAAACAAGATATAAAATAGCAGCAATGGCGCTTATCATTAGTGCTTTTGCCTGCGACTTAAACGAAGAACCATACGGATTTTATTCGGAAGATAATTTCTATAAAAGTGCTTCTGATGCCGAATCTGCGGTTGATTACGCTTACGATGCTTTGACTTTCCTTGAGTATTCAAGAGCCATTTTTTATGTGGGAGATCTTCCAACAGAAGAATGTGGCCCAAAGGGTGATGAAACCGTTGATAATCAGAATTTAGATAAATGGCAAACGGGAACGTTTAATACCAATAGAATGTTGGGCAATTATTTTAAATATGCTTACATCGCCATAAATAGAGCGAATGCTGTTATTAAAAATGTACCGGACGGAAAATTTGAACAGGATTTAAAAGATAAATTTCTGGGAGAAGCTTATTTCCTTAGAGCTTGGAATTACTTCAATCTCGTTAAAAACTTCGGTCGCGTACCAATGCATACTTCTGTTGTAGAAACTGTAAGTCAGACTGCTGCTCCGATGGCAAAAAACTTAGATGAAGTATATGATTTTATTATTGCTGATGCTGAAAAAGCAATCGAATTATTAAAAGTAAATCAGGCTTTAGGGCGCGCAGATAAAGTTGCGGCGCAGGCTTTATTGGCAAAAGTGTATTTGTATATCGCTTCTTCAAAAGAACATAACGTTCCGCAATATGCAGAAATGAGTAAAGAGGTAGCGACTATGTATCAGCAGGCTGCAAAATATTCCGGAGATGTAATTACAGGCCAAAGTGTGTATGGTTTTGAGAATAATTTAATTAGTATATACGATGTTGAAAAACCATTAGGAAGAGAAAACATCTTTTTGCTTTCAATGGACAGAACCGGAGCAACGGAAGGAGATTATTCTAAAATTTCGAAACTGTTTATTCCGTATATCGACGGTGCAACTATTTATTTGAAAAACCCTGATAATACCTATTCCAAATCGCATGACGGATGGAGTGTATTTCAAACTCTGACAGGCTTTTATAACAGTTTTGATAACTCAGATAAAAGAAAAACAGACTTGTTTGTAACCACAACTTATAATGCATCTGGAGTTGTTTCGGCTCAATATCCGGGAAAAATTATTTATCCGTTTACACGAAAGTATATTGACCCGAATTTTATTGGAGATAAAACAAGCACAAAGCCTTTTTTAATTCGCTTTAGCGAAGTGGCTTTGACTTATGCTGAAGCTGCAGGTCCAACAACTGAGGCTTATGCTCTGGTAAACCAAATTAGAAACAGAGCCGGTTTAGGGAATCTTGCACCGGGATTGAGTTTGGAAAGTTTTAGACAGGCAGTTTGGAATGAACGTGCTTTAGAGTTGGCTTTTGAAGGAAACCGTCTTTATGACCTGCGTCGTTTCAACAAAGTTTCTCAGGTTGTACCGGAAGCTGCCGGAATTACAGCAGAAGAAGCAGCGTTTTATCCGATTCCACAAACAGAAATCGATTTGAACACAGGGTTATAATTTTAAAAATATACGATTATGAAAAAAATAATATACGTTTTGTTTTTCATTACTGCCTTAGCGCAGACAAGCTGTCAAAGCGATCCTTTGGAAGATATCGAAAAAGGAGACTGGAATAACGAACGCAATGTTTTGGATATAAAATTCGAAAATCAGGTTGGTAATGCACAAATCGTTCGCGTAGACGAGCAAACAGGAACTATCAATTTAGCAATTAACGTTGATGCCGTTCCTAACTTAAGCAATATTGTAATTAAAGAATTGGTCTTATCTTATGGAGCAAATTCATCGGTTGCTGAAGGCGAAGCTTTAAACTTTGAAAATGCTGAGAACAGCGCCAGTTTAACGGTTACTTCTCCAACAGGAAAATCAAGAAATTATACAGTTGTAGCAAGCTCATTTAGAGAATCTCTAATCGGAATTTACGATATAGATAACTTGATTGTTTACGGAGGAACAGGCCCGGAATATGGTGGTGGAGCAGTTTTAGCCATGACCGATAAACCTTGGATATGGTCAACAACAAATGGTCCGGACAAAGAATTGGACAATCAGTTAATTTTTGAAATGGAAGGAATTACAGAAGATGGAAATACGTACGGAAAAGTGACTAATACTGCTGGAGCAGATGGCCAATACGCCGATTTTATTTACGTAGGAAGTCCTCAAACCGATGTTAAAAATTTCTACAGACAAATTCCGACCGGAGAAGGAAAATGGTTGAGAAATTATGCAGCGGGAACTATCACATTCACTTTCGCAGACGGAACTATAAAAGTTGGAACTTTTGAAAATGCCGGAACAGAAGATTTAGGAAATGGACAAAAGAAAACCATTACCAATAACGCTTTTGCCTTTAATCTAAACGGTACAGACGACTGGACGAATATTTATTCGGACTATGACAAATTCGTGAAGAAACCAAGACGTTTTTGGATAGATGTTACCAAAAAAGATTAAGTAAAGAGGTTGTAAATCAAATGTATGCGAAACATATTTATTAAAATTCTAGTATCATTTTGGTTAGTGAACTCGGTAATCAGTTGCTCGGCTTCGGCCGATGCAACTATTGCTGTTGATAGCAATACCATTATAAATGAAAATTACATTGGCAACGGTGTCCAATGGGATCCGTATCAATTGGATTACGGAGAAAAACAGCTCAACATTTCGGCGGCAGACTGGCAGAAATTGTATGCGCGTCTTGATTTTATGAAACCCCAATTCATAAGAGTGATGATCAATACAACTTCGGTAATTGAAAATGGAGTCTTAAATGAAACTAAAAATTACCAAAATATTGCCCCAATTCTGGAATATTGCCAGTCCCGAAATGTGAAGGTTGTTTTAGGAGACTGGGGCGACCGAATGGTTAATAGTAAAGCCAATACGATTTCAGAAAATAATTTAAAACTGGCTGCTCAATATCTTGATTTTCTTGTGAATAAAAAGGGTTTTTCATGTATCAAATATTATAACATGATCAACGAACCGAATGGATTCTGGTCGGCTACGGATGAAAATTATGGGCTATGGAAAAATGCAGCTCAATTTTTCTGGACAAATCTTCAAGCTGTAAATCTTGATAAAAAAGTGTCTTTAATGGGACCGGATATTGCGATTTGGAAAGCCGATAAAGTAGATTGGATTACGAATTCTGTTAAAGATTTAGATAGTGCGATCGGCGTATACGACATCCATACGTATCCGTCAAAAATCACGGTCAATTCAGGAGAATATACTTCGATATTAAAAGCGTATAAAGATGCTGTTCCAAAAGGAAAACCAATCGTTATGGGAGAAATCGGATTCAAATTTGTTGAAAAACATGATGAAGGGTTAATGAACGAAAATATAGAAAGAGCCAAAGCAAAACCTTACGCTTCGGTTGAAGATTCTCAAATGTTTGTTTACAATTATGTCTATGGTTCAGATATGGCCGATGCTTTAATTCAAACCGTAAATGCCGGTTATTCGGGATCGGTTGCCTGGATGCTTGATGATGCCATGCATGCCAAAGAACAAAAAAACAAACTAAAAGTCTGGGGTTTTTGGAACATTTTAGGAGACGAATATTTTGGAAGTAAAGAAGAAGAAGTCCGCCCATGGTTTTATGCCTGGTCTTTATTGACAAAATACATGCCGACGGGTTGTAAAGTGCATCAGGTTTCGGTAAACGGAAATCCAAACCTAAAAGCGGTTTCAGTTTCTAAAGACGGAAAAAATATGATCGCGATTGTCAATGTTTCGAATCAAAATCTTAAAGTAAATCTGACTTCGAAGAATTTACCTGTTTTAGAAAAAGTAAAAAGTTTTGCTTACGCGAAAAATCAGCTGAAACTCGAAGGCGATCATACAATGCTTCCGAACAAGACCAACTTCACTTTACATTTAAAAGACAATACAACGCAAACCATTCCGGCAGAAGGACTTTTGGTTTTAACCAATTTTGAATATTAATCTTAAAAATGCGATTATGAAATCATTATATACAATTTTATTGCTGTCGGGCTTTTTGTGTTTCGGATGCTCCTCTTCTGATGACAAAAAAGATCCTGGAGGAAACGAGCCTGAAAATCCGATTCCGGTTACGCTTCAATTATCTGATCCAAACGCCACCGCAGAAACCAAAGCCTTGTATTCTAATTTATGGAGAATTCAGGAAAAAGGAACTATGTTCGGACATCACGACGATTTATTATACGGAAGAAACTGGATGACAGAAGCCGGACATTCTGATATTAAAGATGTTTGCGGAGATTATCCTGCTGTTTTTAGCGTAGATTTTGCCGAAATTATGGACGACAGAAGTTCGACTTCAACCTTAAATAATGATCGAGCAAGAGTTATTAAAGAAGCCAGAGAAAGAGGCGAAGTGATTACAGCTTGTTGTCATTTAAACAATCCTTTAACAGGAGGAGACAGTTGGGATAATTCTAAAAATACGGTGGCAAAAGAAATCCTCACAGACGGAAGCGCAACTAATATAAAATTTAATTCCTGGCTGGATAAACTGGCCGATTTTGCCAATAATTTAAAAGACAAAGACGGAAAACTGATTCCGGTTATTTTTCGCCCTTTTCACGAACATACACAAACCTGGTCTTGGTGGGGTTCTGGAGCAACAACAAAGCAGGAATTTATCAGTTTATGGAAATACACTATCGATTATTTGAAGAATAAAAAAGGAGTTCATAGCTTTATTTATGCGATTTCTCCGCAATTAGATTCACAGGGATCTGTTGAGAGCTTTTTGTTTAGATGGCCTGGTGACGATTATGTGGATTTTATTGGCTGGGACAGTTATCACGGAACCAATACCACAGCTTTTAGCACCAATCTTAGAAATCTGGCGACACTTTCGCAGCAAAAACTAAAACCATGCGGTGTTACAGAAACAGGAGTAGAAGGAATTGTAAAAAACGGGGCTCCGTACGATACGTATTGGACAAACGAAATTAGTGTTCCATTAACGGGAAAAAAAGTTTCGATGGTTGTACTGTGGAGAAACAAATACGATCCGTCTCACGAAGGAAACCATTTTTATGCTCCGTTTGACGGTCATAGTTCTGCTGCAAACTTCAAACTGCTTTATGCAAGTCCGAATATGATCTTTAGCAAAAAACTGCCGGATATGTACACGTTGGCAGTCAACACAATTGTAAAATAAAAACCAAAATACAAAATTCTAAAAATGAAATTAATTAAGTGCACTCAGAATCCAGTTTTAAGCCCAAACCCTAATAATTATTGGGAAAATCTTGTTGTTTGTAATCCGGGAGTTTGGTACGAAAACGGAACTTTTTATATGCTTTACCGAGCGGCGGGCGACGATGTTGATCATTTTATTCGTGTCGGACTGGCAACAAGTACGGACGGAATTAACTTTAAAAGAGAATCAGACGAACCAGTTTTTGGGCCAAGCAGCAACGGTCCGGATATGGGCGGGGTTGAAGATCCGAGAATCATTAAATTCGGAAGTGAATATTATGTTACGTATGCTTACAGACCTTATCCTCCTGGACGTTACTGGACCTTTCCACACGACGTAATTAATCTTCCTGAAACGGGCGAAGATGCACCTGCGGTTTTCAAACATAACATTGCAAATTCTGGTTTGGCGGTAACTTCAGATTTTAAGAATTTCAGAAGATTAGGTCGAATTACGACTTCTAATTTAGATGACAGAGATGTGATTTTATTCCCTGAAAAAATCAACGGAAAATATGCGATGTTACACCGTCCAAAACAATGGATAGGAGTAGAATATGGCTGTGATTATCCATCAATCTGGCTTCGTTATTCGGATGATTTAATGGTTTGGGAAGAAAAAAGTATTCTTTTATTAAGTGGAAGAAACGGAACTTGGGAAGAAAAAATCGGAGGAAGCACACCGCCTTTACGTACAAAAGACGGTTGGTTATTAATTTACCACGGAGTTGAAAATGGCGGAAATGGCTATTACAGAGTCGGGGTAGCTTTATTAGATTTAGAAGATCCGTCAAAAGTAACGGCAAGGCTTGAAGACTGGATTATGGAACCGGAACACGATTACGAAATTGAAGGTTTCTACAAAGGATGCGTTTTTCCTACAGGAAATATGATTCTCGATAATATTTTATATGTTTATTACGGCGCTGCCGATAAATACGTTGGTCTGGCAACTTGTGATATCAACGAATTATTACAAACTTTAAAAGATTCCAAAAAATGAAAATTCAAAATAATATCCTGATGCTTTGCGCTTTAGTCAGTTTTTCGGTTCAAAGCCAAAGCAAAATTCCAGTTGTTACTATCAATCCAAATGAGATAATTTCGAGTGAATTTATAGGAAACGGAATTGAATTTTCTGCTTATCCGCACGCCGATACCGAAAGTTCTGAATGGGGGAATTTAATGACCGATGAAAAATGGCAAATGGTTTTTGACCGTGTTTCATTCATTAAACCTAAGATCGCCCGCGTTATGGATCAGGCCAATTGGAGATATCTGAAAGGTTTTGATGCTGCAAGAAATCCGATTGTTGATTTTGAAAGTGATCAGATGCAGGCGCTTTATAAACTTCTGGATTATTGTCAAAAGAATGATATAAAAGTTATTTTGGGTGAATGGGGACAGCCGTACAAATTTCACGATACGCATCTGAATCTTCAAAATAGTTTTACGGGAGCAAACGACCCAAAATGGATTGACCTGATCGTTAAAAATCTGACTCATTTACTGAATGTAAAAAAATACAGCTGTATTAAATATTACAATTTAGTAAATGAACCAAACGGCGACTGGGCAACTACAGACGGCGATTTCGAGCAATGGAAACAAGGAATCGAACTGCTTCATAAATCCATTCAAAAAGCGGGATTAGATAAAAAGATTTCGATTATTGGTCCCGATGCAACTTCATTCAATAACAGAAAATCACAATACAAGGGTTTAGATTGGGTAAAACAAACTGCTCTTCAGATTCCGGATTTGGTTTCGGCTTATGATGCGCACGATTATCCTTCTAAAGAAAGTATTCGTTCAGGAGAATTTCAAAAGACATTTGGTGATTTGGTTCGTTTTACCGATTCAGTTCATAAAAAGCCTTTTATTTTGGGCGAGCTAGGAATCAAAGGCGATCCTTCATCTCAAAAACATCTTGGAGATAAATATACAAGTGTTGATAGTCAGCTTTCGGTTTACGATTATGATTACGGAGTTGATATGGCCGATGCTTTGATTCAGGCTATGAATGCCGGTTTTGATGCTGTAATCGCTTGGGATTTAGATGATGCCATGCATACCAAAGATGATAAAGGCGATAAATATCAATTGAAGCGCTGGGGAATGTTTAATAGTTTAGGAAAAGAACTTACAGAAGATCCGTCAGATGAAAATTTGCGCCCTTGGTTTTATACCTGGTCGATTATGACGCGTTATTTTACCGGAGATATGAAACTCCTAAAACTAGATTCAAAAATAGATAAAGTTCGTTCTGTTGCCGGAATTACTAATTCTGGAGAAATTACAATCGCAATTGCGAACAACAGTGATAAAGAAGTTGATTTTATTATTGATACTAAAAAACTAAAAGTAAAATCAAAGCTGAATAAATATTTGTACAGCGAAAACAAACGTACTGTAGACCAAAACGGATTTCCTGTTCCTTCAGAGAAAATTGATGTAAAAGACAATTCTATCAAAGTTTCTATACCAGTCCAAAGCGTTATTCTTTACACTTCATACCAAAAATAAACATGTTAAATTTAAATATAATTGACTTAGTTGTCATCGTTTTATACATCATCTTTATTGTTTGGTGGGGTTTAAAAAATAGTAAATCAAGCGATTCAGATGCTTATTTTCTGGCAGGAAGAGATTTAAAATGGCCAATGGTTGGTTTGTCACTTTTTGCAGCGAGTATTTCAAGTTCAACTTTGATGGGAAATTCAGGCGAAGGATTTATAAACGGAATTGCCGTTTTTAATTACAACTGGATTTCGATTTTGGTAATGGTTTTCTTTGCGATCTTTTTTCTTCCGTTTTATATTAAATCAGGAATTTTCACAATGCCTGAATTTCTGGAAAGACGTTTTGATGTTAGATCAAGAACGTACTTTTCGTTTATAACTATTATCGGAAATATTTTCCTCGATGCGGCCGCAACTTTATACGCCGGAGCTTTAATTATCAATATGATTTTTCCAGGCGCCGATATGATGCTGATTATTATCGGAATGGCTGTTGTTGCCGGAAGTTACACGATTATTGGCGGACTTTCATCTGTTATTAATACCGAAGTTATTCAGGCGTTTATCCTGATAATTGGTTCGACTTTATTGGCCTTTTTTGCAATGGACAGCATTGGCGGTTGGGATGCATTTTATACACAATTTCATGACGGAATTTGGTTAAAACTTACAAGACCAATGGACGATCCGACGGTTCCATGGTTAGGAATGTGGGTCGGTATTCCTATTCTTGGATTTTATTTCTGGGGAAACAATCAGGTTATGGTACAAAGGGTTTTATCTGCAAAATCAATCGATCATGGTCGAAAGGGCGTCTTACTGGTTGGTTTTCTGTATTTGTTTACGCTTTTCATTTTTATTTTTCCCGGAGTAATTGCGCGTGGAATTAATTTGTTTGGAGTTGAAAATCTACCGCATGAAATCATCAGCGGAAGCGAATTAAAATCAAAATACGGTATTAATACCGATCAGGTTTATCCGAGATTAATTAGCAGAGTTCTTCCAATTGGCTTAATCGGGATTATTTTATCGGCTATGATTTCGGCTTTAACATCCGCATTAAGCGCAACTTTAAATTCAGTTTCTACTTTGTTTACAATGGATTTTTACAGCAAATTTGATAAAAATGCGTCAAGCGAAAAAAAGGTAAGAGTCGGAAAAATTACTGCGGTTGTCACTTTGATAATTGCCATTTTATGGGCGCCGTATATTGGTAAATTTGATTCGTTGATTGCTTATTATCAAGAGATATTATCTTATTTGGCACCGCCGGTTGTAGGAACATTTTTCCTCGGATTATTCTGGAAACGTTCTAATGCCATCGGAGCTTTCAGCGGTTTAATGTCGGGATTATTTATTGCAGTGATTATTATGAGTGCGAAGTATATTTTAGGTATTCAAATCGGGTTGCACTTTTTATTATTAGCTCCAATTATTCTGGTTTTAAGTATTCTGGTTAATGTTACTGTAAGTCTTTCTACAAGACCTCCTTCAACGGAAAAAGTGAAAGAGAACACTTGGACAAAAGCACTTTGGACGGAAGAAACAATTGCTTTAAAAGATGTGGTCTGGTATAAAAACTTTCGTGTTCAGGCACTTCTTTTGGTTATTGCGTGTTTCGTGATGTATGCTGTATTTTTCTAATTGCTGTGTTTTTTTAAACACATAGGGACATAGATTTACAGAACTGGAAATGGCATTTCACATTTCTAAAATTCACATACTATTTATGTGTTGGAAACTAGTTTCTTTTCATACTCTTTTTCTGCATTAAAAAAGTCTATGTTTCTATGTGTTTAAAAACACAGCCAACAAAAAGATATTTATGAAAAAACTTCAAATTTTAGCGCTTCTTCTAATCATTTCCGGATTAGGAGCAAGCGCTCAAACGACTGATGCTGTAATCGAAAAGAAGATAGAAACTCTTTTGAAGAAAATGACTTTAAAAGAAAAAATCGGTCAGATGAATCAGCTTTCTGCAGATGATATGGAAACCAATTATAAAGTCATTAAGAAGGGAATGGCAGGTTCGGTTTTGAGTATTACAAATCCTGAAATTGCCAATAAAGCACAGAAAATTGCTCTAGAACAAACCAGATTAGGAATTCCGCTTATTATTGGGCGTGACGTTATTCATGGTTTTAAAACCATATTTCCGATTCCGCTGGCGCAAGCAGCAAGTTTTAATCCTGATTTAGCTGAAAAAGCGGCTCGTATTGCTGCGATTGAAGCATCAGAAACCGGAATTCGCTGGACATTTGCACCAATGATCGATATTGCCCGCGATCCGCGTTGGGGGAGAATTGCCGAAAGCTGTGGAGAAGATCCTTATTTAACTTCAGTTATGGGAGCTGCAATGGTAAGAGGTTTTCAGGGAAAAGATTTATCAGATCCGACTTCTATTGCTGCTTGCGCTAAACATTTTGCAGGTTACGGTGCTGCGGAAGGAGGAAGAGATTACAATACAACGAATATTACTGAAAGACAGTTTAGAAACCTCTATTTAAAATCTTTTGAAGACGCGGTTAAAAAAGCAGATCTAGCGACAATTATGACGGCTTTTAATGCTAATGACGGAATTCCTTCTTCTGGAAATGAATTTCTGCTAAAGCAAGTTCTTCGAAACCAATGGAATTTTAAAGGTTTTGTAGTTTCGGACTGGGCTTCGATTACTGAAATGGTCGATCACGGATTTTGTTCTGATACAAAAGAAGCTGCTCAAAAAGCTATAAACGCTGGAGTTGATATGGAAATGGTCAGCGGTACTTATGTGGCTTATGCGGAATCTCTTTTGAAGGAAAAGAAAATAAGTATGGAAAGTATCAATAATTCTGTTCGAAATATATTGAGAATAAAATTCAAATTAGGCTTGTTTGAAAATCCATATGTTAAAGGAAATCTCAATGAAGTTTTTTATAAAAAAGAACATTTAGAAATTGCTGAAAAAGCCGCTGAAGAATCTATAGTTTTATTAAAAAATGAAAATAATATTCTGCCTTTAAAAAAGCCGAAAACAATTGCCGTTTTTGGTCCTTTAGCCGATGCGCCACATGATCAATTAGGAACTTGGGTTTTTGACGGAGATAAAAGCCACACAATCACACCGCTTAAGGCTTTAAAAGAAAAATATGGAGAAGAGATTAAAATTCTTTACGAGCCAATTTTAAAATATTCCAGAGATATCGATTCTACTCAATTTGGAAAAGCCAGAGAAATGGCAAAACAGGCAGATGTTGTTTTATTATTTCTGGGAGAAGAATCGATTCTTTCCGGAGAAGCGCATAGTCTTTCGAACCTGAATCTTCAAGGCAATCAATCGAAGCTTTTAGAAATTTTAAATGAAACTAAAAAGCCGATTGTAACAGTTTTCGTTGCAGGAAGACCTTTAACAATTGAAAAAGAAGTCAAAGAATCTAATGCAGTTTTATACGCTTGGCATCCGGGAACGATGGGCGGTCCGGCAATGGTTAATTTATTATTTGGAAAGGCAAATCCGTCTGGGAAATTACCGATTACTTTTCCTAAAAATGTGGGACAAATCCCGATGTATTACAATCATTTAAATACAGGACGTCCGGCAAATGGAAAGGAAATCAATTTGGATAATATTCCTGTTGAAGCTTCTCAGACTTCGTTAGGAAATAAATCCTATTATTTAGACAACGGAACAGAACCTTTGTTTCCTTTTGGTTTTGGGCTTTCTTATACGCAATTTGAATATGGGAAAATTTCGCTTTCGAAAACTCTTCTCAATCCAAAAGAAACACTTGAAATTTCGTTTACTTTAAAAAACAATGGAAAATACAAAGGAACCGAAGTTGTGCAGTTGTATGTGAGAGATATTTCGGCTTCGATTGCTTTACCAGTTAAAGAATTAAAAGGTTTTAAAAGAATTGAATTAGAATCGGGAGAAAGTAAAAAGATAACATTCGAATTAAAAATGGAAGACCTTGCTTTTTACGGAATAGATATGAAGAAAAAAGTAGAGCCAGGAAAGTTTGATTTGTGGATTGGCGGATGCAGTTCTAAAGGAGAAAAAGTTTCATTTGAAGTACAATAAATTATGAAAAAGCTATTATATCTGCTAATTGTATTATTTCAGTGTACAGTGCAGTCGCAGGATTTTATTAAAGTAGAAAACGGACATTTTCTAAAAGCCGGAAAACCATATAAATATTTAGGCACCAACTTTTGGTACGGAATGAATCTGGCTGTTTCCAACAAAGAAAGATTAATTCGTGAATTAGATCGCTTAGAAAATCTGGGCGTAATTAATCTTAGAATTATTGCCGGTTCTGAAGGAAATTCCAAAATACCGTGGACCGTGCAGCCAACCATGCAGAAAGAACCCGGAATTTATAATGAAGAACTTTGGCTCGGACTTGATTTTCTTTTAAATGAAATGAAAAAGAGGAATATGAGGGCTGTAGTTTGTCTTAATAATTTCTGGCCATGGTCTGGTGGTTTTGCGCAATATATTTCCTGGACAAAGAAAAATGAATATATTCCGTATCCGCCGCCAGCAGAAAATGGTAACTGGAGAACTTATCAGCACTATTCAGCGCAATTTTATAGTAATGAAAAGGCTAAGAAATGGTTTTTAAATCATATCAAAAAAGTAATTAGCCGCGAAAACTCAATCAATAAAATATCATATAAAAATGATCCGACGATTATGGCGTGGCAATTGGCCAATGAACCTGAAGGAAGTAACAATGTCGAACATTATAGAAATTGGATTCATGAAACGGCTAAGTTTATTAAAAGCTTAGATTCGAATCATCTGGTTTCCATTGGTTCAGAAGGGAATACACCATCACCATCGAACGGAACCAATTTTGAAATCGATCATCAGAGTAAATATATTGACTATTGTACTTTTCATCTTTGGGTTCAAAACTGGGGCTGGTTTGCCCCGCTTAAAGCGAAAGAAACGTATCCAGAAGCATTAGAGAAAGCAACAAATTATATTGATGAACATGTAAAGATTGCTCAGAAACTCAATAAACCAATCGTTCTTGAAGAATTCGGGATTTCGAGAGACGAGAACAGTTACGAAGCTAATTCATCAATAAAAATCAGAGATGATTATTATGCATTTATTTTCGATATGATCTATAAATTAAGCAAAACAACTCCACAAGTTTCCGGTGTAAATTTCTGGGCTTGGGGAGGCGAGGGCAGACCTTCACAACCGATGTCAGTCTGGAAAACCGGAGACGATTTAATTGGCGATCCTCCTCATGAATTTCAAGGATGGTATTCGGTTTATGATACTGATAAAGAAACGCAAGATATAATAAGTGAATTTGCCTTAAAACTAAACAAAGGAAATCTGTAGGGTCTATTATTAGATTCTTTCAATTCATTTTCGACATACATTCGCTATGAAAAAAAACTATTCAATAAAAGATATAGCGGCAGAATTAAATATATCAGTTACTACAGTTTCGTTTGTCTTAAATGGAAAAGCAATTGAAAAACATATTTCCAGAGAAACTGCACAAAAAGTTACTGATTACGCAAAAAGGATTAACTATAGAGCAAATGAGATTGCACGATGTCTTCGTACAGGAAAGTCACAGATTTTAGTATTTATAGTCAAAGACTTTTCAGATGCATTCTTTTCTAAATTTGCTGCAATTTTTGAGGATCTTGCCTATCAGAATGGATATAAAGTTATTTTTTGTTGCAATAGCAATAAAGATGATAAAATGGCCGAATTGATAGACTTTTATAAACTTTTGTATGTTGACGGATTTATAGTAGCAACTTCTATCGAAATGAAACAAAAAGTTCAGAATTTGTTTAAGGAAGATGAAAAATTAATTTTATTAGATATTGATGAGCT
Organism: Flavobacterium sp. 38; assembly: GCF_057799715.1. Taxonomy (NCBI): domain Bacteria; kingdom Pseudomonadati; phylum Bacteroidota; class Flavobacteriia; order Flavobacteriales; family Flavobacteriaceae; genus Flavobacterium; species Flavobacterium sp. 38. The sequence goes on from NZ_JBYNWZ010000007.1 coordinate 262,618, forward strand.
TAATGAAGATTCTCCTTTGTTTAAAATTGCTGAAGCTATGATAGGATCAGTTTTGAAACTTACAATTGTATAAATATTAAGAAATTTTTGACTTTATATATGTACAAACTAAAAGCTGAATGAGTTAAAATTTTATTGAGCTTTTGGTTATAATTTTCTATTGAGCGCTGAAATGGATTTTTTACCAATTTTGGACGATTAAGTCTGTAGTAGCCCTAACGGGACAATTCTCGAACCATTTTACAAATGATTTAAGAAGAATAAATATAATTAATGATAAAGAGAATAATTTGTTTTTAACAGGTATAGAAAACAGACATCTTACTTTTTTCCTTTTTGAGAGCAAGATAAATTTAGAATGTTAATCTTTCAATTTTTTATTTAGTTGTTTCTGAGTAATTCGATACTTTTTAATTTTACTACAGTCAATTTCTTTATTGTAATTGTATAAAGAAGTGTCACTATTTTCTTTTTTAATATGCGACAAATCAATAAAATATATTCCCTTTTTGAAATTAATTTCTTTTAGATATAATTTCTCTCCGTAATCTAAATTAAAATTTATTTTTATGAAAACACTCATTATGGATTTATCATTAATGATATTCAAAATAATAATATCGTTTTTTCGGGGATAAGGATTTCCCATATATATGTACATAAATTCCTTATCAGTGCGAATTCTATCTCTATAATTTTTCCAGTATTCATCTGTAAGATAAGTATTTTTTGATTTTTTGTAATATTCTAAAGAAGGAGAGTATAATTTAAAATGGTGTTTAACCTTAATTGAATCTTTTTCTAACAAGCTATATTTTAATTTAAAAATAGCGGGTGGTTCTTGAGCAAAGCAAAAAAAAGATTGAATAAATAAAAGTGTGTAAATATAGTTTCTCATAATTATGTATAATATTAGGGATATTAACTGATCTATCGAGTTTATAATTGCTGTAAAAATATTTATTGCAGGAAGTTTATTCTTCAATATACGCGGTAATATCATTTAATATTTCTCCTGTTTTACCATCAATTTGAATTGTTCTAGTTTTTGCCATTATGGCTATCTGTATTGAATAACAGTAACTAGGCATAAAATAGAATCGCTTGTAAAACGATCTTTCTATTACTAGTGGTTCATAATTACTATCCCTAATAAAATTAATTTGAAGCTCTTTTTTGAACATTGAAATTGAATTCTTTACAGTAAAATCAAATTCTTCATCATAAATTATCAACGTTTATGTTTTTTTCTTAATCAAGACATTCATAAAAACCGCTATTCATCTTTTTTAGTAATTTCTTTACGAGTTTACGATAATATCGGCTATTTTGTCTAG
>NZ_JBYNWZ010000008.1:0-223489 GCF_057799715.1 Flavobacterium sp. 38
CCCGTGCGCCGGTCTCAAGCACCGAAGTGCTCTACCCCTCGACTTGCATGTGTTAAGCCTGCCGCTAGCGTTCATCCTGAGCCAGGATCAAACTCTTCATCGTATATTTTAATATTATATAATCGATGCTTTTCCTATCGGTTCTTTTTCGAATCTTCCGACTCTACTGCTCTTATTCTTTTTGTCCCGATAAATCGGGACGGCTGTCAATTCAATATATCTACGAACGTGTCTTCTTTTAATTTCGCTTGTGTTTCAAAGCGGGTGCAAAACTAAAACTTCTTTTTGTTTCCTGCAAGAAAAATTTAAAGTTTTTTTTGGGGATTTTTTTCATCCCATTTCCTTAATTTTTCTTCCAATCTTTCAAAGAGCCTTCCGTGTTTTGCGGGGTGCAAATGTAAAAAGCATTTTCTTTTCCTGCAAGCTTTTCCGAATCTTTTTTCTGAAAATTTCTTTTCTTTTTTATCCTTAAAGCCTGCCGGCATTTCGATGAGCGTTTTCGCTGTTGCGGGTGCAAAAGTAGACCCTTTTTCCAGTTATACAAGATTTTTTATCATGTTTTTTCAATCTTTTTGCGTTCTTTTTCTTAACGCGCTGGTAACATAGGCTTTGCGTTTTAATTATTTTGAGCCTTTCGTGGGTTTTTTCTTAGTTCAGTTCTAGATTCCATAATTTACGCTTTTATTCTTTCCCGTTTTTTGGGGAGTTTTCAGTGTTTAGCTTGTTTTTTACACTTAACAGACGCAAAGCTTCTTCTGGAAACGGCTCCCCTAGCCCCGATAGAAGCGGAAATCCTTTTTGGGGCGGGGTTCGCCCAGAAAAGATTGCAGCGGATAGCGGGATTAAGCTCCTAAATATTCTCATCTCTTAAATTACATCGAGAAAGGCTTCGACTTCGCTCAGCCGGACAGAAGAGACTTATACATTAATATTATAGTGTTAGTGAATAGCGCTGCGTGAGACGCACTGCAGTGCGCCTCTACAGGAAAACTGGGAGCTGAACTTATACCATATATATTGTGTAAAAATAAACCCGACAGGTTTTGGAAACCTGTCGGGTTGTAGGCGTTAAATAGTTACCTTTATATATGTATCGAATTATTTCTTGTTTAGTTCTTTTGCTTTTTGTTGCCATTTTTCTGCTAGATCTTGGTAATCTACTGGATTGGCGGGTTTTTGATTTACAAGTCGACCAGATTCGAATGCTCTAACTAAGATGGTTTCTATTAAATAGTCTTCGTTTACATCATATGGCTTGTACTCTTCTTTTAAACTAATATCAAATAAATTGGCGGTTGTATTAGATACAAAGGCTTTGAATCCGCTTTTTAGTGTTTTTATTAATTCGTAGGTTGTAATACCAGTTTGGCGATGAATCAGCTTTACTAAAATCTGTCCTTGCTTTCTGGATAATTTTTTTAGCCTTTGTTCGAATTCGTTATTTAAGTAATCTTCTACGATTTTAAAATACTTCTTCTTTTCGCGACTAGTTTTCAATCTAGCCATTCCGTTGTTTAAAGCTGTTAATCTCTCTGAAGCTAGTTTTGCATACGGATAAACTTTATAAACTCGATTTTGCAGAATTTGGAATTGCTTCATTTCTTCTGGGCTCATCTTCTGCCCCTTAGAAATAATTATTTCAGGAAGCTGAATGGTATCACCTAAAATTGAATCTCTCTCTGTGAGAATGTACCCCATTTGTTCGTTCTCTTTGGGAGTAACTTGGGCTTTGGAAGAAAAACAAACTAATAGTATAAATAAAAAGGTGGTTAGTCTCATTGAATCATAATTTAAGTGTAAAATTATATATTTATACACAACTCTAATACCAAATTTCTATTTTAGCAAAAAAATATTTTTATGAGTACAAATTCTATCTTAAATGATAACTCTATAGCTTTCTTAGAAAGTTACTTAAATAACGCTTCTCCTACTGGTTACGAGAGTGAAGGTCAGAAACTTTGGATGGATTATCTAAAACCTTATGTGGATACTTTTATAACTGATACTTACGGAACTGCTGTTGGAGTAATTAATCCTGACGCTCCCTATAAAGTTGTTATTGAAGGGCATGCTGATGAAATTTCATGGTATGTAAATTATATTACGGAAGATGGTTTAATATATGTAATACGAAATGGTGGTTCTGATCATCAGATTGCTCCTTCTAAAAGGGTTAATATTCACACTAAAAATGGGATTGTAAAAGGTGTTTTTGGATGGCCAGCGATTCATACTCGTTTACGTGACAAAGAAGAGGTTCCAAAATTGAGTAATATTTTTATTGATTTAGGATGCGAAACTAAGGAACAGGTTGAAGCATTAGGCGTTCATGTTGGCTGTGTGATTACGTATCCAGACGAATTTATGATTTTAAACGAAAATAAATTTGTTTGCCGAGCTATTGACAACAGAATGGGTGGTTTTATGATTGCTGAAGTTGCGCGTTTACTACATGAGAATAAAAAAACGCTTCCTTTTGGTTTGTATATTGTAAATTCTGTTCAAGAAGAAATTGGTCTTCGCGGAGCTGAAATGATTGCTCACCGAATTAAACCAAATGTTGCGATTGTGACTGATGTTTGCCACGATACCACTACTCCAATGATTGATAAAAAGGTTGAAGGCGATCTTAAAATGGGTAAAGGTCCTGTTATTGGTTACTCACCGGCAATTCAGAATAAATTGCGTGATTTGATTGTAGATACAGCTTCAGAAAATAAAATTCCTTTTCAGAGACATGCTACATCAAGAGCTACAGGTACAGATACAGATGCTTTTGCTTATAGTAATGGTGGTGTGCCTTCTGCATTGATTTCGCTTCCGTTGCGTTATATGCATACAACTGTTGAGATGGTTCACAGAGACGATGTTGAAAATGTAATCCAACTTATTTATGAAGCCTTATTAAAAATTGAGAATAACGAAACTTTTTCTTATTTTAAATAAAAATATATTTCTAATGTAAATCCAGATCAATACACAGATCTGGATTTACAAATAATAAATAATATGAAAATATTACTGCTCGAAGACGATTTTACTTTGTCTAAAGAAATTTCGGCGTTCTTTGTTTCGAAGGATTTCGAGTGTTTTCCTTATTATGATGGCTCGCTTCTCATCAAAAAGTATTTTCCTTACGATTACGATTTGATTATTCTGGATATTAATGTTCCAGGAACAAACGGAATTGATGTTTGCAGGGATATTCGTAAAGTTGACAAAAAGACCCCAATTATAATGCTTACGGCTTTTAGCGAAATTGAAGACAAATTATCTTCTTTTGATAACGGCGCAGACGATTATTTGGTAAAACCTTTTCATTTTGAGGAATTGTACGCGAGAGTTCAGTCGCTTTTAAGGAGAAAAGAAGTTCCGCAGCAGATTGAAAATAAAATTGTAATTGACGATCTTGAAATTCTGGAAGAAGAAATGAAAGTTTTTAGATCTGGAGAAGAAATAAAACTAACGCCAAAAGAATTCAATTTAATTTTAATTTTGGCACATGCTAAAGGAAAAGTGCTTTCTAAACAGTTTATTGCCGATAAGCTCTGGGATTATCATATAGAAACCAATCAGAATACTATAGAAGTTTATATAAACTTTTTGAGAAAGAAAATCGATAAAGAACACGAAACAAAACTTATCCGCACTAAAGTAGGTTACGGATATTATTTAAGCGACAAGGAATGACATTAAAAAATCGGATATCACTTTTGGTTAGTTTGCTGTTTACCATTCTTTTTGGTTTGGCTTCTACTGTGATATTCGTTTTGTATTCTAATTATAGAAAAGAAGAATTTAGAGATCGATTAGAGATTAAAGCTTTATCTAACATCAAATTGCTTGTTAATGTAAAGCGTGTCGATAATCAGCTTTTAAAAATAATTGACCAAAATTCTATCAATAAACTTTACGATGAAAAAACGCTTGTTTTTGATTCTAATTTTAAATTGATTTACAGCAGTATTGATGATGCTAAAATTAATTGGTCTATTGAGGATTTAAAATATTTAAAGAAGAATAAAACCTTTTTTAAACAGCAAGGCGACTATGAAGTTTATGGTGTTTTTTATGATACCAACGATAAGGATTTCTATGCACTTATTTCTGCAACGGACGATTATGGCAAAAAGAAATTGCTGTTTTTGAGATATACGTTGGTTATCTCTTATTTGTTCTTTACTACTATTTGCTGGCTTTTGACTTCTTTAGCTGTAAAGAAAGCATTGAAACCTCTGGATGCTTTTCATCAGAAAATAAAAAATATTAACGAAAATAATCTCGACACCCGAATTACATCACATCGTACTAAAAACGAAATTGATTTAATTGCGGACGAGTTTAATTTTATGATGGATCGAATTGAGATTTCCTATCAAAAGCAGAAAGAGTTTACGGCACATGCGTCTCACGAACTGCGAACTCCGCTTTCTAGAATGACTTCTCAGATTGAAAATGCTATTACTGATCCTGAAATTAATCCCGAAAAGAAATCTTTCTTAAATAATATATTAGATGATGTCAATCATTTGAGCGAATTGATTAACTCGTTATTGATTCTTTCTAAAATTGATAATCGAAAAACGCATCATAATGATGTTCAGCGTATTGATGAGATTTTGTTTTCTTCTATTGAAAAAATCAATAAAACATTTCCAGATTTTGTTATTCTTTTTGAAATGGAAGAAAGTGATGATTTAGATACCACATTAGAATTTAACGGAAATAAAAACCTTCTCGAAATCGCGATTACCAATGTTTTAAAGAACGCCTACATTTATTCAGACAACAAACAGGCAAAGGTAAAAATCGGTACCGAGAACGGTCAGTTGATTTTATCGATTTCAAATTCTGGCCGAACTTTAAATGATTCGGAACAAAAAAATCTTTTTCAGCCTTTTATGCGTGGCGAAAATGCTAAAGGAATTACTGGTTTTGGACTTGGGCTTCGAATAGTAAATCGTATTCTTAATCTTCACAACTCACACATAACTTACAGTATTCCAGATACTAACATTAATTTATTTAGTATTATTTTTCGTAGATAATTTATTTTAAGCTATTTTTAAGGTAGATTTTAAGGCGTCTTAAAGTCGGCTGATAGCATATTTGTATAAAATAAATTTGATACAATGAAAAAACTATATGCATTCTTACTGCTTGCATTGCTCAATCAGGTAGTTATGGCTCAAAAAACAGTTACTCTTCAAGACTGTGAAAGCCAATTCTTAAAAAAGAATCTTTTTTTACTGGCGTCGCAATATAATATTGATGCCGCAAAAGCCCTAACTATTCAGGCCAGGATTTGGGACAACCCCACTATAACTGCCGAATTGAATGCTTATAATCCTGAACGTGACAAGTTTTTTGACATTGGCAAAAACGGACAGAAAGTGTTTGCAATTGAACAGCTTATTTATCTTGGCGGTAAAAAAAGAAATGAAGTTAAACTTGCTCAAGCTAATACACAATTGGCAGAACTTCAGTTTAATGATGTATTGCGTACCTTAAAACTACAATTGCGCAAAAGCTTTTTTACTGTTTATTACAATACTAAAAATCTGGAAAATACAGATAAACAATTGGCTCATATCGAGAACTTGATTAACTCGTATTCTATTCAGGCGCAAAAAGGGAATATTCCTTTAAAAGACGTCGTTCGTTTGCAGTCATTGTATCTTAACTTCAAAAATGAACGATTGGAAGTCATTAATGATAATATTGAAGAACAGGCTAATTTGAAACTTCTTTTGAATGAAACTGAAAACGTAGTTCCGACAGTAAGAAAAGAAGATTCAGATAAATATTTAAAGATAATCGCTTTTGATCTTAAAGGTTTTGAAGAACAAGCCATAGCAAACCGTCCTGATTATCTGGCCAAACAAAAAGAAATTGATGCTAATGAACTGAATGTAAAATGGCAAAAATCGCTTTCGGTTCCAGATATTACTTTGGGCGCCAACTACGATCAGCGAAGCGGAGCGTTTAACAATGAAGCTAATTTAAGCGTAGGTATTCCGTTGCCTTTATGGAACAAGAACAAAGGAAATATTAAATATGCTCAATCTATTCTGGAACAATCGAAAGTTGAAAAACAAAATTTCGAGTTGCAATTGCAAACCGAAATTACTTCTGCTTGGACCAAATGGGATGAATCTAGACAAAACTACAGCGTGATCAAGCCAACTGTAAATTCTGATTTTGAAGCGGTTTACAACGGAATGCTGACCAACTTTCAGAAACGAAACGTAAGCCTTTTAGAATTTACCGATTTCATGGAAAGTTACAATCAGGCAATAATTCAGTTAAATGAATTGAAGAAAAAAGTCGTTATCGCAGGCGAAGAGTTAAATAGTACCATCAACAAAGATTTATTTTAAAAAATTATAGAAATGAAACATATATTCTTAGGAATCGCAATAGTTAGTTTGGCTCTGACAAGCTGCAAAAAGGAAGTTGAAAATCCTGAAACCAATACTTCGTTTGTTTTAAGCAACGATATGCTAAAAACGACTACAACAGCCGAAGCTAAAACGGAGCCTGTAAAAAACGAGCTAAGTTTTTACGGTAAAATTACAGCCGATAATAATAAAATGATCGATGTATATCCGCTTGTTGGTGGAAATGTAATGAAAGTAAACGTTGAGCTTGGAGATTATGTCAAAAAAGGACAAGTTCTCGCAACAATAAAAAGTACTGATGTTGCCGATTTTGAAAAACAATCTATTGATGCCAAAAGTGATTTGCTGGTTGCAAAAAACAATTTAAAAGTAGCTCAAGAATTATTTGATGGAAAATTAAATTCTGAAAGTGATGTTCTTCAAGCAAAATCTGAAGTAAACAAAGCGCAGTCACAATTAAGTAAAATTCAGGAAACTTATAAAATTTATAATATCAAAGCTGGATCTATTTATGAAGTAACGGCTCCTATAAGCGGTTTTATCATTCAAAAAAGCATCAATCAGGATATGCTTTTGCGTAATGACCGTTCTGAGAACATATTTGATATTGCAGAAATTAGTGAGGTTTGGGCAATGGCGAATATTAATGAAATTGATATTAATAAAGTAAAACTGGGAACTAACGCTGCGGTTACCACTTTAAGTTATCCTGACAAAACGTTTTATGGCAAAGTAGACAAAATCTACAATGTAATTGATCCAGAAACGAAAGCCATGCAGGCCAGAATTAAACTAAGCAATACAGATTATATGCTTAAACCTGATATGAATGCCAATATCAAATTGTCTTTTAATGAAAATCAATCTATGATAGCCGTGCCTAGTAAAGCTATTGTGTTTGATAAAAGCAAAAATTTTGTAGTAGTTTTTAAAGACCGAAATAATATCGAAACCAGACAAGTAGAAGTTTACAGAGTTGTTGGAGACACAACTTATATTTCGAGCGGTTTAAAAGAGAATGAAAAGGTAATTACAAACAACCAGTTATTCATTTATGGTGCTTTAAACAATTAAGACATGAACAAATTCATTAAAAATATTATTGCTTTTTCGCTAAAGAACAAAGCATTTACTTTCTTTTGGGTTGGATTATTAGCTGTGGCTGGATTTATTTCATTCAAAAATATGCCAATCGACGCCTTCCCAGACGTTACCAATACACAAATCATTATTATTACGCAATGGAATGGAAAAAGTGCTGAAGAAGTAGAGCGCTTCGTGACCTCTCCCATTGAAATTGCCATGAACTCTGTACAGAAAAAGACCAGTGTTCGAAGCATTACAATGTTTGGTTTGTCTGTAATAAAAATCATTTTTGATGACGGTGTTGACGATACTTTCGCCCGTTTTCAGGTAAACAATTTATTGAAAAATGTTTCGCTTCCCGATGATGTCGAACCAGATGTACAGCCTCCGTACGGCCCAACTGGGGAAATTTTCAGATATATCGTAAAAAGTGACAGCAGAGATAGTAGAGAATTATTGACTTACCAAAACTGGGTTATCGATAAACAATTGCGTTCACTTCCTGGTGTTGCCGATTTGAATGTTTTTGGAGGTCAGACTAAAACTTATGAAGTTGGAGTTGATCCGATTAAATTAGCAAAGTATAACATTACGCCATTGCAAGTTTATAATGCAGTAAACTCCGGAAACTTGAATGTTGGTGGTGATGTAATTGAAAAAAACGGACAAGCTTTTGTGGTTCGTGGTGTTGGTTTATTAAAGTCAAGAGAAGATATTGGAAATATTATTGTTGACGATGCCGGCGGAAATCCGATTTTGGTTAAAAACTTAGCTGACGTTTACGAAAGTTCAATGCCTAGAGTTGGACAAACCGGTCTTGGAAATAATGACGATGCTGTAGAAGGAATTGTTGTAATGCGTAAAGGAGAAAATCCGCAGGAAACTCTGGCATTGATTAAAGCAAAAATCAAAGATCTTAATGAAAATGTTCTTCCAAAAGACATAAAAATTGAAACTTTTTACGATCGTGACAATTTAATGAATTTTACTACCGAAACGGTAATGCACAATTTATTTGAAGGTATTATTCTGGTTACTTGTGTTGTATTCTTATTCATGGCCGACTGGCGAACCACTTTTACGGTTTCTATTGTTATTCCGCTTTCGCTTTTATTTGCCTTTTTATGTTTAAAAATGATGGGAATGAGTGCCAACTTATTAAGTTTAGGTGCTGTCGATTTCGGAATTATCATTGACGGAGCCGTCGTAATGGTCGAAGGATTGTTTGTAGTTCTCGATCATCGAGCGCATCAATTGGGAATGGAGAAATTCAATAAAATTGCCAAAGGAAGCTTAATCAAGAAAACAGGAACAGAAATGGGTAAAGCTATTTTCTTTTCTAAACTGATTATCATCACAGCTCTGCTTCCTATTTTCTCTTTCCAGAAAGTAGAAGGAAAAATGTTCTCTCCTCTAGCCTTTACTTTAGGTTTTGCTTTATTGGGAGCACTTATTTTTACGTTGACTTTAGTTCCAGTTCTTTCTCATATTTTATTGAATAAAAATGTAAGAGAAAAGCACAATCCGTTTGTAAATTTCTGGGATCGAATTGTTTCTAAAGGATTTGCTTGGACTTTTAAACATAAAATTCAGACGCTAATTGCTTCTACGGCGTTACTTGGAGCAGTTTTCTTTTCTGCAGGTTTCTTAGGAACAGAATTTTTACCGCAATTAAATGAAGGAGCCTTATGGGTTACGGCTGAATTGCCAATGAGTACTTCTCTTCCTGAAAGTGTGAAAACGGCGGCGATGATTAGAAAAGACTTAGAAAGTTTTCCTGAAGTTAAAAAAGTATTATCTCAAACTGGACGAAGCAATGACGGAACCGATCCAAATGGTTTTGGGTTTATTCAGCTTCAGGTTGACTTGCTTCCAAAAGCAGAATGGAAACGTAAAATTTCTATGGACGATCTAATTAATGAAATGGATAATAAGCTGAAAATTCATCAGGGAATTACGTATAATTATTCTCAGCCTGTAATTGATAACGTTGCCGAATCGGTTGCTGGTTTTAAAGCATCGAATGCAGTTAAAATTTATGGCGATGATTTGAACAAACTCGACGAACTTGCCAATAAAGTTCTGGCTGAAATAAAAGATATTCCAGGAATAAAAGATGCTGGAATTCTTAGAAATGTAGGTCAACCCGAAATAAGCGTAATCTTAGACCGCGAAAAAATGGCGGCTTACGGTGTAACTTTAAGCGATGCACAAGCCGTTTTAGAGTTGGCTTTTGGAGGAAAAACGGCAACTGAAAAATATGAAGATGAAAAGAAATTTGATGTTCGTGTCCGTTTTTCTAAAGAATACAGAAAAGATGAAAAAGATTTGGAAGAAATTAAAGTTCCAACGATTAGCGGAATCAAAATTCCTTTGAAAGAAATCTGCGATATTAAAACCATTACAGGGCCTGCATTTATTTATAGAGATAATACCAAACGTTTTATTGGAGTAAAATTCTCTGTTCGTGATCGAGATTTAGGAAGTACCATTGCCGAAGCGCAATCTAAAATAAATAAACTTAAACTTCCTGCGGGTTACACAACGGGTTGGACAGGCGAATTTGAAAATCAGGTTCGTGCGAGTGCACGTTTGGCGCAGGTTGTACCAATCAGTTTAATCGGGATTTTTGTTCTTTTATTTATTCTGTTTGGAAACTTTAAAGATTCGCTTCTTGTTTTAGCTAACGTTCCGTTTGCAATTATTGGCGGAATCATAGCGCTACATATTACAGGAATGAATTTCGGAATTTCTGCTGGAGTAGGTTTTATTGCCCTTCTAGGAATCTGTATTCAAAATGGTGTTATTCTGATATCGGAATTTCATCATAATCTGAAGGCGAAATTTTCGCTCGAAGAATCTATTTTTAGAGGAGTAAAAGCGAGAACAAGAGCCGTAGTTATGACTGCTTTAATGGCTTCTATCGGATTATTGCCAGCAGCAATTTCTACCGGAATTGGTTCTGAATCGCAAAAACCGCTTGCCATTGTAATTATTGGCGGATTAATGACTGCAACAGTCTTGACGCTATTGGTATTCCCGATCTTATTTTGGGTATTCAACAGAAAGAAAGATGTACCAATAGAATAAAAATATTTAGTTTTAAATCATTTGTTGGGATTTAAAAAAAGAAGAAGCATCATTAAAAATAATGGTGCTTTTTTGTTTTAGTATGCAAAATCTAAAGCAAAAAAAATGACCTTTTGCTCAGAAAGGTCATTTTTATACTAACTCAAAACTTTTTTAAACTGTTATTTCAAATCTTTCAAAAGCGCAATTGCATCTGAAGCATTTGATCCTTGTGCATATTTCAATGCAGTATAACCTTTTTCATTTTTGGTGCTTGGATTTGCTCCGCTAGCCAATAATACTTTAATGATTTCATGTTTATTGTAAAGTGCAGCGATCATTAAAGGAGTAAGATCTTCAGACATTTGGTTAACGTCTGCTCCGTATTCAATAAACTTTTTAACCGTTTCAAGGTCTCCTTTGCTAATAGCAACATTTAATGGATTTGCTGCATAACCTGTACGTTCAACTGGATTTTTAAAAGTTGAAACTTTGTTTGAAGCCATTGCTACATTTCCAAATGTTACTAAGGCTAGTCCTAAATAAATAACTGATTTTTTCATAATGATTGATGTTTGTTAAATGATTGTTGATGATGATGATTTTTTTAATTCTGATGTAAAGGTAAATTATTTTAGTGTATTATGCATTACAAAGTACCATGTTTTAACCAATTCTTAACATTTACTTAATAATACGATAATTAAAGAACCTAAACGTTACCAAATTAATGGTTTTACTATAATAGACTACAGAAAACCAAAAATGTTACAATAAATCTTATTTATTTTTCAACTAGCATGAAAAAGATAACATTACAACAGAAGCGCTCTTTTCTAAATCTTATTTTTATGGATAAAATTAAGAGAGCAGAAACCTGATTCTAAAGCCTGTAAATAGAAAAGTGCAATTCAGTATTTTTTGAATTGCACTTTATTTTTTCTTATTTACTACTTCTGCGATTTTCTTTTATTACTTTCAATATCGTAATAGAATCGGTTGCTTTTGCATACTCTGCGTAATTCAAGGCTGTAAGTCCATGCGAATTTTCGATTGACGAATCTGCGCCATTTTCAATTAAAATTTTTATGATTTCACAATAATCAAATCGTGCCGCAAGCATTAATGGCGTCATATTATTTACCATTTTATTGACATTGGTTCCATACATTATAAATTTCTTGACGGCGTCAATATCGCCTTTGCTTACTGCAAGATGAAATGGTGAGTTTCCAAAAGCAGAGAATTCAACTTGGTTTTTAGCTTCTAAATCAAAGTTTGATGCAAACGAAGCATTTCCTAAAAAGAAAACTGCTCCTAAAATAATTACTGTTTTTTTCATGATGATTGTTTGTTAAATGATTGATGATGATGATTTACTACTTAGACGACTCAAAAATGAATTTGGTTGCATGATTTTGAAAAAAATAAAAAGCGCAATTCGGTTTAATCCAAATTGCGCTTTCATATAGACATTAAGAATAGTCTAAATTTTAAACTTCTTGCTATAAATATTCTTTACATCTTTTTCAAATAAAGTAAAAGGATCATCGTAAAATTTTAAAAAATCACTTTCGCTAACTTGTCCAGAAAAAGGCGCATAATAATGCGTTGGACTTACAGCATCATTTCGCCATACTAAAACGTAAGCCAATTCTAGATTTTCAGATTTTAATGTTTTAAGCAAAACCTCTGTCCACCAATTTTCGTTTGGAATAGATTCTAATCCTGTTTCTGTAAATGCAGCGAGTTTTTTCTTTTTTAGAGCCAAATCAGAAAATATTTTAAGCTTTTTTATTCCTGCTTCTAAATCATATTTTCCGTCTCTGCCAAAATCTCCATAATCATCCATACCCAACATATCAACATATTCATCTCCGGGATAACGCTCTAAATATTCCGATTCAGAATTAAATCGATTGTCTGGAGAAAAAGCATAAATAAAATTGTGAACTCTCAAAGTGTCTTTCAAATAAGAAACCGTAAACTGCCAAACCGCAATAAAATCTTCTCGAGAAGCATGCGATTTTCCCCACCAAAACCAATCGCCATCAAATTCATGAAAAGGCCTGAAAATCATTGGAGAAAGTTTTCCATCTTTGGCTTTTACTGAATGGGCAAAATTGGCAATAGTTTTTAAAATTTCTTTGTACTGTTCATGATGAGATCCCCCAGGTTTTATCAAAGCCATTGAAGCTGTCGAAATTCCGTCTTTCCAATAAAATCCGCCTTCAGAAGCGGGATTATTAAAATGCCAAGAAACCGTTGTAATTCCGCCTCTTTCATAAGTAGCAATCACATTTTTTCTTAAAACTTCTTTAGCTTTTTCAATCTGTTCTATTGATCGTCCAGAAAAATCACTAAAATCAATTCCAATAACCGCTGGATGAGAACCCGTAACTGATTTAACGTCTGACCGATTGGGTTCGTTACTCCATCCGTGTCCGTATTCAAGCGCGTGCTGATGCCCGAAAAGAATATGATTTTTTGAAATCGTTTTTAAATTCTGGTAAAGGTTTTTGGTTTCTTTTGTCGCATTTTTATCAATTTGCGCAAAAAGAAAATGCCCTGCTGTAATACATACAAAAAGCAAGGCATTTTTTTTCGGTATAAAGTTCATGGCTTAAATAGTTAGTTTAAACCCGAAATTACTATTTTGAAGAAAGGTAATCTAATACGTTTTTTTCAATACGTTGATCGATATTGTCAATGTCAGCTTTTACAAATTTTTCTCCTAGAATATTCTCGTACAATTCGATATATCTTTCAGAAACAGACTCAATATATTCGTCTGTCATATTTGGAATTTGCTGTCCTTCTTGACCTTGAAAACCATTTTCGATTAACCAGCGGCGAACAAATTCTTTAGATAATTGCTTTTGCTCCTCGCCTTTTGCTTGTCTTTCTGCATATCCTTCAGCATAAAAATAACGAGAAGAATCTGGAGTATGGATTTCGTCAATTAAAACAATAACACCATCTTTTGTTTTTCCGAACTCGTATTTTGTATCTACTAAAATCAATCCTCTTTGAGCAGCGATTTCAGTTCCTCTCTGAAATAGAGCGCGAGTATATTTTTCTAAAACTAAATAATCTTCTTCAGAAACAATTCCTTTTGCTAAAATGTCTTCACGGGAAATATCTTCGTCATGAGAACCATTATCTGCTTTTGTGGTTGGCGTAATAATTGGTTCTGGAAATTTATCATTTTCTTTTAAACCTTCTGCCATAGTAACACCGCAAATTTTTCTTCTTCCTGCAGCATATTCTCTTGCAGCATGTCCTGAAACGTATCCGCGAATAACCATTTCTACTTTAAAAGGCTCACATAAATGTCCAACAGCAACGTTAGGATCTGGAGTTGCAATCAGCCAGTTTGGAACGATATCTTGTGTCAATTCCATAAATTTTGTTGCAATCTGATTTAGGATTTGTCCTTTGTACGGAATCCCTTTTGGTAAAACTACATCAAAAGCCGAAAGTCTATCGGTAGCCACCATTACTAAAAGTTCGTCGTTAATATTATAAACTTCTCTAACTTTTCCGCGGTAAACTGATTTCTGGTTCGGGAAATTAAAATTTGTAGTTGTGATCGTATTACTCATTATCCTTTTGGTTGTGTTGTTTTTTATGAATGCAAATTTAAAACTATTTGACAGAGCAAACAAAGAAAATATTACTTCAATTTAAAGAGGCAATTATTTAAAACTTAAAATGCCTTTTCCAAATGATTTTATGGAGTTGTCTAAATTGCCAAGTGTAGTTTCTGATAACTTTTTTATATGGTTTGTCGAAACAATCAAAATTTGCCCTTGATCTTTGGCTGGCGCATTGGGTACAAAAACCACCGCATTACCGTTTTCATCTTCTTCAATTAAATGA
Source organism: Flavobacterium sp. 38 (assembly GCF_057799715.1). NCBI lineage: Bacteria > Pseudomonadati > Bacteroidota > Flavobacteriia > Flavobacteriales > Flavobacteriaceae > Flavobacterium > Flavobacterium sp. 38. The sequence goes on from NZ_JBYNWZ010000008.1 coordinate 14,442, forward strand.
GCTGGCTGCCAGAAATTTCCATTTTTAAGCAGAATAGGCAAATCTGTTACAGGTTTTGGAATAGCATTTCTCTTCAATAATTTTTCTTCCGCTTCTTTCTTATTCTTTTCATAACCTGGCAAAAAAATCATTAATTTTTCGTCTATCCATTCTGTAAAGTGTTTTAAAACAGCCAAACGCATCAAAAAACCACTAAAATAAATTAAAGCCAGTAGAATTATTCCGCCTGCGATATCGGTGGCATATTTTCCTAAAACAAGATCCAATCGCAGCAAATGCGCAAACTTTTCTCCGTAATTCTGAAAGAACTTCCAGACTTTTTCCAGCAAAACAAAAAAAACTAAAAGCGGCAATAAAACCAATGCTCCCGAAATACAATTTCGTTCAACTTGAAGTAAAAATCTTTTCATGGTTTGAAAATTAAGGTTAAAAAAATAAGAGCTAACTCTCTGTGAATTAGCTCTTATAAAAATAACTATAATTTATTATCCAGCAATAAAACTGAATATAAAACATTATGAATTAGGTTGTTGCAAATTCTTTATCTAGAATTTTAGAGGCAATATATTTTGCTACTCCATCTTCGTCGTTGGTATCAATAACTTCTAAATCGGAAAGTTCTTCTTTTAGCGAAGCTGGTGCATTCCCCATAATAAGTCCTTTTCCAGCCGCAGAAAGCATTTGAACATCATTGTAGCCGTCTCCAAAAGCAACTGCTTCTTTTAAAGTGAAACCTTCTTTTTCTAAAACTCTTTCAATAGAAACCGCTTTGTCGATCGATTTGTCCATAAACTCTAAACAAGTCGGCAAGCTAAAAGCATGGTGCAAATGTTCTGAAGAATTTGCTAAAATTTCGTCTTTCAACTTCACTAATTTCTCATGATCTGCACAAGAGAAGAAAATTTTAATGGCAGCAAAATCATCCAAAGCTTTATAATCAACCAATTCTGGACGGTATTTTAATTCTTCTTGAAAAGAATTCAATTTTTCATTCCATTTATTGGTCTGCCAAGTATTTTCTTTAAACAATACAACTGTAATTTCTGGATCGATTTCTACATTTAAAGCCGCTTTTACAACATCACTGTTTAAGTTGAATGCAAAAAGTTCTTCTTTATTTGGCGAATGAATTCGAGCTCCGTTTGAACTTACTAAATAAACGGGAATTTCAAGTTTATCAATGATAGCCATTGCATCCAAATGATGGCGCCCAGTTGCTACCACAATTAAATAGCCTTGATTGTGAAGTTCTTGAAAAATTGTTTTGGTATAGTCTGAAATTCTGTGCTGTGGATTAAGTAAAGTTCCGTCAAGGTCACTTACCACCACTTTTATATTTTTAAGTTTTGTCATCTTAATATTCAAATAGGTATAATTGCAAATTTACGTTTTTAAGCCCGGAAGACCAAAGTTTGAGCCATTTGAAAGCATGAAATAAGGCAAGTTTATTATTTATTTAACTATTTCGTTAAATATTAAGTTTTCGATAATTAAAATTTAATAGTTCCTGATTTATATAAATTTAGTGCTTTTTGAATAACCGTTTCAATTTGTTCTAAAGGCAAATCTTTTTCTGAATCCATCAAAAAAATCTTCATTCTTGATCTATTTTCTTGAATTAAAAATGGCTCATCAAAATGCTTTCCTTCTACAATTCCGATATAAGGCTGATTTAATTTTTTATGAATCCATAAATAGCAGAACATTTTCTTTTTATAGCAAAAAAATGGCATTCCGTATTTTAGAACATTTGTAATTTCTTTATCTTGACGAAGAATGATTTCGCTTAGAGCTAACAAAGTTTCTCTAAATGGTATTTTTGAATTCTCATAAAAATCATCTACTTCTTTCATTTCCAATTAAAATAAAAAAATATTCGTTTTGCACCTTTTAAAAACGTACAAAACGAATATTATTAAATGTTAAAACACAATTCACGATTTACATTTAACATTTCACTAAAATTAGTATTAATCGTGATTTTCGATTTGTTTGTAAGCATCGATAACCTTTTTAACCAATCTGTGACGCACAATATCTTTGTCATCCAGATAAATAATTCCGATACCATCAATGTCTTTCAAAACCAAAAGCGCTTCTTTAAGTCCAGAAATTGTTCTTCTAGGCAAATCGACCTGACCAGGATCTCCTGTAATCATAAATTTGGCATTTTTTCCCATACGGGTCAAAAACATTTTCATTTGCGAATGCGTGGTATTTTGAGCTTCATCCAAGATTACAAAAGCATTATCTAATGTACGTCCGCGCATAAAAGCCAATGGCGCAATCTGAATAATTCCTTTTAAGATATAATCTTCCAATTTTTCATTCGGAATCATATCTCTCAAAGCGTCATAAAGAGGCTGCATATAAGGATCGAGTTTTTCTTTCATATCTCCAGGCAAGAATCCCAGATTTTCTCCTGCTTCAACCGCAGGACGCGTTAATATGATTCTTTTTACTTCTTTGTCCTTCAGCATTTTTACTGCCATTGCAACACCAGTATAAGTCTTACCTGTTCCAGCGGGACCAACAGCAAACACCATATCGTTCTTTTTGATCGTATCCACCAGTAACTGCTGGTTGGGCGTCATGGCTTTAACTATTTTTCCGCCAACACCATGAACTAAAATTTTGTCATGATCGTAAGCTCTTTTTTCATCCTGACCGTCACTCATTATAACACGTTCAATCACATTATCATCAATATTATTGTAACGTGTAAAATGAAGCATTAATCGCTGAAATCTTTTTTCGAATTCGTCTAAAACTTCTTTTTCGCCAAATGCTTTTAAAGTTGTCCCTCGCGCTACGATTTTAAGCTTCGGGTAATACTTTTTAATAATTTCTAAATGGCTGTCTTGCGCGCCCCAAAACTCTTTTGGTGCAATATCTACTAGCTCGATTATTCTTTCGTTCAAATGAAGTAGTTTTAAATTAAATAATTCAGTTATTATTTTAGAGTTGTCGGGTTCTTTTTGTTTCAGTATTCCGTTTTCAATTGTTCTAATTTTCTAAACAAATATAACTGAATACTTAAAGCTATAAACTGATAGTATTTTAACAAATTGTGTTTTCTTTCTTTCAATTTGCGTTTACTATTATTAGCTTTGCATTTCTCAAATTTAATGAAATTTAGATTTAAATACTATCAATAGTTATAAACAAAATTATGTCAATAATTACCCTTACTACAGACTACGGCTTGAAAGATCACTTTGTGGGGTCGCTGAAGGGTAAAATACTTTCTGAAAATCCAGAGGTTCAAATCGTTGACATTTCTCATGACATTGATCCCTTTAATACTGCCGAAGCCAGTTACATTATTGGCGCTGCTTATATGAGCTTTCCAAAAGGAACGGTACACCTTATTGGCGTTGATATTGAGCGCAATAAAGAGAATCAGCACATTGCCATGCAGTGGAACGACCATTACTTTATTTGTGCCGATAACGGAATTTTGAGTATGCTGACGCAAAAAATCGTTCCGCAGAAAATTGTCGCGATCAATATTCACGATCGTTTCCCGATTGAAGCTACCGATTTGGATATTTTTATTCAAGTGGCTTCTCATTTGTCAAAAGGCGGTTTATTGAATGTAATTGGAAAAGAAATTTCAGCCATTAAAGAAGCCACCGAACTCCAAGCTCTTGTTTCTGATGACGGAAATTCTATAAAAGGCAACATCATTTACATTGATCATTTTGGAAACGTGGTTACGAATATTTCTAAAAAGCAATTCTTAGAAATTTCGCGTGGCCGTCCGTATGAAATCCTCATGAAGCCAAAAAGCATCAAAACAATTTTGCCAAATTATTCGGCAATAGCAACTTCTGATAAATATCCGATTAAAACTTACGAAGGCGAAAAATTGGCAATTTTTAACGAAGCAGGTTATCTTGAAATTGCCATTTTTAGAAGCAATCCTTCTAAAGTTGGTTCTGCAAATAGTTTGCTAGGGTTGAATTATCGTGATGTGATTACGATTAAGTTTTCGTAGATACAATTTTAGATTTTAGAGTTCAGATTTTAGATTTATAAATGCTGGAAAATTGGAATTTGGAATTTGATTATTGGAATTTATTTTTTTTTCTAAAAACAACAATCAAATTTGGTATTTTTGCGCACCTGTAAGACTTTAGACTTTCAAAAAATCTAAAATCTGCAATCTCAAATCTAAAATAAAAAGAATGTTTGTCAGAATAGTAAAAATGAGTTTTCACGAAGAAAATATTCCCGCTTTTCTAGAGAATTTTGAATCTATAAAACACAAAATACGAAATGCTGAAGGAAATCGTTTTTTAGAATTATATCAAGACAAAAACAATAAAGAAATATTTTTCACATACAGCTATTGGGAAACTGAAGCCGATTTGGAAAATTATAGAAATTCTGAGCTATTTGATTCAGTTTGGACTTTTACAAAAAAGTTATTCAATGCAAAACCAGAAGCGTGGAGTGTTGATAAACTTGTTAGTTTAGATTAAAAAATTTAACCGCAAAGCACGCAAGGATTTTATCTTTAGATGCTTTTTAAAAACGCTAAGTTCGCAAAGCGTTGTGTAAAAAACTTTGCGAACTTTGCGAACTTTGCGGTTAAAAAAAATAAACACAAAGTAAGGCAACTTGAAACTTGAAACAATAAAAAACTTGAAACAAAATATTTAAATGAAATCAATCATTTTACGAGAAATAAAATCCTTTTTTGGTTCTCCAATTGGCTATTTGGTCATTGCGATTTTCTTAATCAGCAACGGACTTTTTTTATGGGTTTTTAAAGGAGAATACAATATATTAGATACAGGTTATGCCGATTTAACTCCGTTTTTCACTCTAGCGCCTTGGATTCTAATTTTCCTAATTCCAGCCGTAACCATGAGAAGTTTCTCTGACGAAAAAAAACAAGGAACTTTAGAATTATTATTAACCAAACCTTTATCCATCTGGGAAATCGTAAATGGTAAATTCTTTGGTTCATTTTTATTGATCATTTTAGCTATCATTCCAACCTTAATTTATGTAAAAGTAATTTCAGATTTAGGTTCGCCAGAAGGCAATATCGATATGGGAAGCACAATTGGTTCTTACTTCGGTTTATTGTTTTTAATCGCTTCTTATTCAGCAATCGGAATTTTTACTTCTACCCTTTCAGAAAATCAGATTGTGGCTTTTATTATTGCCGTATTCTTATGCTTTTTCTTTTATTTTGGATTTGAAGGATTAAGTTCGCTAATTCCAGGATCAAATGGTTTTATTTCTGCTTTAGGAATGCAAAATCACTTTAAAAGTATGAGCCGCGGAGTCATTGACACGCGTGACGTTATTTACTTTCTAAGCATTGCAATCGCATTTTTGTCTTTTACTGTTTACCAATTAAAATCTTATAAAGCTTAATGAAATCTGCTACCAAACATAATTTAAAGACATTAGGCATCACTATTTTTATTTTAGTTGTTTTAAATGTTCTTGGAACCCTATTTTTTCATCGTTTTGATTTAACCAAAGACAAACGATATACTTTATCTCCAACTTCATTAGGAATTCTAAAACAAGTTCAAAATCCGCTTTCTATAAAGATTTATATGGAAGGCGATCTTCCAGCAGATTTTAAACGTTTACAGCAGGAAACAAAACAATTATTAGAGGAATTTCAAGCTTATAATAAAAATATAGTTTTCGAATTTGTTGATCCGTTAGAAAATGAAGAAGAAAGCGATGAACTTACAAAATCACTTTTCCAAAAAGGATTAACCCCAATAAATATTACCGTTGACGACAAAGGAAAACAATCTCAGGAAATGGTTTTTCCTTGGGCTGTTGCGGTTTATAACGAAAAAGAAGTCAATATTCCATTATTGAAAAACATAATGGGCGCTTCGACTACGCAAAAAGTAATCGGATCGATTCAGCATTTGGAATATTCTATTGCCGATGCTATTAATAAAATCACTAAAAACAAACAGAAAAAAGTTGCGATCATAAGAGGTAACGGCGAATTGAAAGAGATTCATATCGCTAAAATGCTGATGCAAATTAAAGAAAGTTATTACATCGGACCTTTCACTTTAGATTCTGTTGCCAAAGATCCAAACGGAACTTTAAACGCGTTAAAAAAATACGATTTAGCAATTATTTCTAAACCAACAGAAAAATTCTCTGACGAAGAAAAAGAAGTTCTAGATCAGTTTATTATGAATGGCGGAAAAACGCTTTGGCTAATCGATCAGGCGGCTGCCGATATGGATAGCTTATATAATGATATGGGCGCAACTTTGGCGTATCCAAGAGATTTAAATTTGAATGATATGTTCTTCAAATACGGATTCAGAATTAATCCTGAATTGGTTAAAGACGAACAAGGAAGCCCGATAAAACTAGCCACTGGCGAACAAGGAAGTGCAACGCAATATCAAGATTTTATCTGGAAGTTTGCTCCGCAAGTGTATCCGACAAACCAGCACCCGATTGTAAAAAATCTGGGCGGAATTAAATTTGATTTCGCTAATCCGATTGATACTTTGAAAAACGGAATCAAAAAAACGGTTTTACTTCAATCATCTCAATATTCTAAAACCATTGGAACGCCTGTAGAAATTAGTCTGAACATGGTTACCGAAAAAACAACTCCACAAGAATATTTAAACAAAGGCAACAAACCGCTTGCTGTTTTATTGGAGGGTTCTTTCCATTCCGCGTTCGAAAATCGAGTTTTGCCTTTTAAGGACAATTCGTTTACTGCAAAAGGTAAACCGAATAAAATGATTGTGGTTGCCGACGGAGATTTAGCCCGAAATCAATTAGACAAAAATAGAATGCCAGTTGAATTGGGTTACGACCAAAGAACTGGCCAATTATACGACAACAAAGACTTCATCATGAATTGTATCAATTACCTTCTTGATGACACAGGACTTATTAACATTAGAAGCAAAGATGTAGAACTGCCTTTATTGGATAAGGAAAAAGTTTACGAAAGTTACACTTTGACCCAATTCATAACTATCGGAGTTCCAATTCTAATTTTATTGATATTTGGTCTTGTATTCACTTTTGTAAGAAAAAGAAAATACAGCAAATAGATGTTAATAAAAAAATGTAATACTTTGAATAGTTTAAGATATATTTGTAATCCGTATATTTAGACCTTTATTTACTCAAAGGTGCATCAAAAAATAAAATAAAACAGATGAAATTTATAGTATCGAGTTCGTACTTATTAAAACAATTGCAAGTTTTAGGTAGTGTAATCAACAGTAATAATACGTTGCCTATTTTAGACAACTTTTTATTTGAACTAAACAACAATGAGTTGACCGTTTCGGCTTCAGATCTTGAAACAACAATGTCGGCTACATTATCGATCGATTCTACAAGTAAAGGAAGCGTAGCGGTACCTGCTAAACTTTTGCTTGAAATTTTAAAAACTTTCCCAGAGCAGCCGTTAACTTTTACTGTTGAAGATAACAATACGGTAGAAATTAGCTCAAATTCTGGTAAATACGCCTTGGCTTATGCGGCTGGAGAAGAATTTCCAAAAGCTGTAAGTCTTGAAGATCCATCTGTAACGCTTGTTCCTGCAGAAGTTTTGGCAACTGCGGTAAGCAAAACTATTTTCGCAGCCGGAAACGATGATTTACGTCCGGTAATGTCTGGAGTATTCTTCCAGTTCTCACCAGAAGGATTAATTTTTGTTGCTACAGATGCTCATAAATTGGTAAAATATGCACGTACAGACGTAAAAGCTTCTCAAGTTGCAGATTTCATCATGCCTAAAAAACCTTTAAACATTTTAAAAAGTATTTTAGGAACTTCTGACGCAGAAGTAAAAATTGAATACAACGATTCAAATGCGACTTTCTCATTTGACAATTATATTTTAATGTGCCGTTTAATTGATGGAAAATACCCTAACTACGAAGCGGTAATTCCGAAAGAAAATCCAAACAAATTAATGATCGACCGTTCTTTATTCTTAAGTTCTGTTCGTCGTGTTGCGATTTTCTCTAACAAAACTACACACCAGATTCGTTTAAAAATCGCTGGAGCTGAATTAAACGTTTCTGCAGAAGATATTGACTACTCTAACAAAGCAGAAGAAAGATTGACTTGTGATTATCAAGGTGATGATTTGCAAATTGGTTTCAACTCACGTTTCTTAACAGAAATGCTGACTAACCTTCAGTCTGATATGATTATGCTTGAAATGTCTTTACCAAACAGAGCTGGAATTTTGACTCCAGTTGATGGTTTAGAAGAAGGAGAAACAGTTACTATGCTGGTAATGCCTGTAATGTTAAATAGTTAACATTAAAGTTTCTTTCTGTTACAGGGATATTTTTTAGTTTCGAATTAAAGATATATCATTGTAAAAAAAAAGATATCGCTATTAACCAACCATTTTTTATACCTAGAAACCGCAATTCCCATAAAGAGTTGCGGTTTTTTATTTAAGTTATTTTTTGTTGGTTTTGTTTCAGGTTTCAAGTTGATATGCTTTGTGTTTTTTTTCGCAATCAATGTCTAACATAGCCCACGGTTTCAACCGTGGGTACGCAAAGGTTATAATTTTTAAAAGGTTTGCACTTAATAAAAACATAGCCCACGGTTAAAACCGTGGGCTATGTTTTATATTGATTGAGTTTAAAAAATCTTTGCGACTTAGCGCCTTTGCGAGATTCTTTTTTAAAATTTTCTTTGCGAACTTTGCGGTTAAATCTACATAATCAGAGAACTTGAAACTTTAAACTTGAAACCTGAAACTCGAGAACTGAAACAAAAACAAACAAATTTCGCTATCTTTACAATATGAAAATAGAAATTTGGTCGGACATCATGTGTCCGTTTTGTTATATCGGAAAAAGACAATTGGAAACTGCTCTTGCGGTGTTTCCTAATGATGAATTTGAAATTGAATGGAAAAGCTTTCAGCTTGATCCAACGATCACTTCACAGCCTGATATGGATGTTTATACGTTCTTAGCAGAAAGAAAAGGCATGTCAGTTGAACAATCTAAAGAAATGCATAAAAATGTCGCAGAACGCGCTAAAAGTGTTGGTTTAGATTATAATTTTGACAAAGCTGTTATTTCTAATTCCTTAAACGCGCACAGAATCATTCAGCTTGCGAAAACTAAGAATATGGGCGACCGAATGGAAGAAATTTTCTTTAAAGCTTATTTTACAGATGGCAAGGATTTAAATGATGGTCCAACTTTAATTAAATTAGGAATTCAAGCAGGTTTGGAAGAAAATGAAATTAGAGAAGTTCTAGAAAGCGAAAACCTTTTTATTAAAGAAGTGCAAGCAGATATTAAAGAAGCTGCCGAAATTGGAGTTCAAGGGGTTCCTTTTTTTGTATTTGATCGCAAATATGCTGTTTCGGGTGCCCAGCCTATAGAAACTTTTGTAAAAACAATTCAGGAAGTTTTAAAATAAACTTCAATATTATAAAACTTAAAAGCGTGCTGTCTACAATTAAACAGCACGCTTTTATTATTTAGTTTTTTTAATAAACTAAAAAATTAATGACCAGCTCTACCTTTTGAATCATTTGATTTTGTTGTAGTGCTTTTTCCTCTAGTACCAGTTGTTGATCTTTGAGTTTTTCCAGAATCTTTCATTCCAGATTTCGAATCTTTTCTTGAAGTTTCCATAATGTTATAATTTTTTAAATTATTAATATGTACAAAGTTGCAAAATACATAAGTGCTTATTTTACAGAATTATATTTCAGTTTTATAAAATAAAAAGTTACTCAAAAATCGGCTATAAATAAATCTTGTAAGATTAAATGTGAATCATATAAGTTTTTTTAAGTGCTTAATTTTCAAATTTGTATTAACGAATTTGGAAAAACTTACTAATTTAAAATAAGCAGCCATGAGAAAAGATGCCAACAGCCGATACACTGCAGAAATAAATGATTTTAGATGCAGTAAACCTGATCATATTGACACTGCACATGAAAATGAAGCAATGGATACTGAATTTACTTCTGGAGAGAATCCTGATACAAATTACAGATGCAATGACTTATCTGATGACTGTTACGAAATCATAGAAAGCGGATTAAATCTGGCTGAAGACAATACGCCTTTTTCTTCTTATGACGAATCAAATCCGTATGACAGTTACAATCTAGATCAGGAAGATGATAAATACAATTGTCCTCCTTATAGAAATTTTGATCACTACTAATTTGAAAAAACACTATGTCTCCAAAAAATGATCAGGAAATTATGAACGAATATTTGTCTAATGAAAGAACTTTATTAGCATGGATTCGTACTGGAATCGGAATAATGGTTTTTGGATTTGTAGCGGTTAAATTTTCATTATTTCTAAAACAGCTTCCTGCAAAATATATTGCTGAAACTGTCGCGCCAAATAGCAATTACACTATTTATCTAGGAATTGGATTGTTGATTTCTGGTGCGCTAACGATTTTACTTTCTTATCTGCGTTACATTCACACTATCAAACTCTTAAAGAAAGGAAAGTACCAATATTCGACCGCAATGCTTACCTTTATTACCATGATGCTATTTGTGCTAAGCATATCGCTTATAGCCTACTTAATAATAGCAGCCACTACATAAAATATAATTATCTAATTGTCCAAATGTTCTAATTCTCTAATTAAAAAATGAATCAGCCGCTATTACAGTTTAACGATAAAGGAATTTATTGCCAGCAGGCAGATGTTTATCTGGATCCGTGGCGTCCGGTAAAAAATGCAATCATTACGCACGGACATTCTGATCATGCGCGCTGGGGACATGAAAATTATATTACGCATTATTCTAATGTGCCTATTATTAAATATCGTTTGGGCGAAATAAATGTCTCAGGAAAAAACTGGAACGAAACTTTTACGATAAATGGAGTAAAATTCTCTTTTCATCCTGCTGGTCATATTATTGGTTCTGCACAAATAAGAGTAGAATACAAAGGTGAAATTTGGGTTTTTACTGGCGATTATAAAACAGAAGACGACGGAATTTCAGTTCCATACGAAGTTGTAAAATGCCATTCTTTTATAACCGAATGCACTTTCGGACTTCCCGCTTTTAAATGGGAACCGCAAAACGATGTGATGACCGATATTAATAATTGGTGGGCCGAAAATCGCGCGGAAGGAAAAACTTCTGTTCTTTTTGGTTATTCTTTAGGAAAAGCCCAGCGCTTATTAAAATATCTTGATCCAAGTATCGGGCAAATCTACACACATGGTGCGATCGAAAATATGACCAATATTGTTCGTCCGCAAATTGATTTGCCGCCAACAACCAGAGTTACCGTAGAAACTAAAAAAGAAGATTTGTTGGGCAGTATTGTCATTGCGCCTCCAAGCGCGCATGGAAGTTCTTGGATTAGACGAATGACTCCTTTTGTAACAGGAACAGCAAGCGGCTGGATGGCTTTTCGCGGAGCAAGACGAAGACGCGCCGTTGACCGAGGATTTGTTTTAAGCGATCATTGCGATTGGACAGGATTACTGGAAAGCATTAAAGCAACCGGAGCAGAAAAGGTTATCTGCACTCATGGTTATTCAGATATATTTTCGAGATACCTTAGAGAACTTGGTTACGATGCGCGAACAGCTCACACACAATATGATGGAGAAACGAATGACACTGATGAATTATGAGTTATGAATTATAAATTCAACTCATAACTAATAACTCATAACTCATAATTTATAATTCAAAATGAAAAACTTTGCCGAACTTATAAAAACCTTAGATAGTTCTAATAAAACATCGGTAAAAGTTGATGCGCTGACTCATTATTTCCTGAAAGCAAGCGATGAAGACAAAGTTTGGACCATTGCTATACTTTCTCATCGCCGTCCTCCCCGACCAGTCAATACTACTTTATTGCGTTTATGGGCAAACGAACTTGCCAACATTCCGCTTTGGCTGTTTGAAGAAAGTTATCATATCGTAGGTGATTTGGCCGAAACTATTGCGCTTGTTATTCCGACTACAAAGGAACATTCCGATAAAAGTCTTACCGAATATTTACAAGAAATAATTGCTTTAAAAAAGAAAACAGATTTAGATAAAAAGGAATATTTACAGACCAATTGGCTGAATTTAAATTATTACGAACGCTTCGTTTTCACTAAATTAATTACAGGCAGTTTCAGAATTGGTTTAAGTCAGAAGTTGATGACAAGAGCACTTTCTAAAGCTGAAAATATTGACGAAGACACGCTTGCTTACAAATTAATGGGTGATTGGAATCCGAATACGGTTACGTTTCAAGAATTGATTTTAGACGAAAAAAGCAGCGATTATTTATCTAAACCTTATCCTTTTTATTTGGCTTATCCTATTGAAGGCGAACTAGAAAATCTTGGAAATCCTGAAGATTGGAGTGCCGAGCATAAATGGGATGGAATACGATCTCAAACTATCATTCGCGATAATGAAATTTATGTCTGGAGCCGTGGCGAAGAATTGGTGACCGACAAATATCCAGAATTTAGCTCTTTCTTAGGCGTTATTCCGAACGGAACTGTTATTGATGGTGAAATTCTTCCCTTCATAGACAATCAAATTGGGACTTTCAATGATTTGCAAACTAGAATTGGACGCAAAAATGTTTCTGCTTCGGTTTTAAAGAAAACTCCCGTAATTATTAAAGCTTACGATTTATTAGAATGGCAAGGAAATGATATTCGAAATCTGCCTTATGAACAACGACGAAATTTATTGGAAGAACTTTTTACGACTTTACTAGGAAAAGATATTCCGTTACAGCTTTCAGAAAGAGTTACTTTTTCGACGTGGGAAGATATTACAAACGAAAGACTTAAATCTCGCGAAATGAAAAGCGAAGGTTTAATGCTGAAACGAAAAGATTCTCCGTATTTGGTTGGAAGAAAAAAAGGCGATTGGTGGAAATGGAAAATCGAACCTTTAACAATCGATGCAGTCCTCACCTACGCCATGCGCGGCCACGGACGACGATCGAACTTATTTACCGATTATACTTTTGCGCTTTGGCAGGAAAACGAAAACAACGAACGCGAACTCGTCACTTTCGCGAAAGCGTATTCTGGCTTAACAGATGCCGAATTTAGAATGGTAGATGATTTCATTAAAAAAAATACTTTAGAGCGATTTGGGCCTGTTAGAAGTGTTACGCCAAAATTGGTTTTTGAAATTGGTTTTGAAGGAATTGCAATTTCAAAAAGGCATAAAAGCGGTGTTGCAACGAGATTTCCTAGAATTTTAAGATGGCGTCATGATAAAAAAATTGAGGAAGCTAATTCAATAGAAGATTTGAAAAGTATGATTGTTTGATGATTTTCTTTAAACACATAGAGACATAGTTTTAGAGGATGGTCAAAAGGCGTTTCACTGGGTTTGAATGCAAATAGTACGCTTGTCCTCCTGAGCGGAGTCGAAGCACACGTTAGAAACTCCACAATCAAAATCGCCAATCTTTGTAGAGCTACTTGCGTGTCCTTCGACTTCGCTCAGGAAGACAAAAGATGAAGAATAAATCAATGTAAAACAAAAACTTTGCGACTCAGCGACTTTGCGAGATTAATAAAAAACTCCGTGCCTTAGCTACTTTGTGGCAAAAGATAAAAATCTGTAAAGATTGTCGACTTAGATTGTCGAGCTAATTATGTGCCCTTCGACTCCGCTCAGGATGACAAAAAATGAGAATAAATCAGTGTAAAACAAAAACTTTGCGACTCAGCGACTTTGCGAGATTAAAAAAAAATCGTGCCTTAGCGACTTTGTGGCAAAAAATAAAATTCTGTAAAGATTGTCGACTTAGATTGTAGAGCTAATTATGTATCCTTCGACTCCGCCCAGGATGACAAAAATGAACAAAAAAACTTTGCGACTCAGCGACTTTGCGAGATTAATAAAACTTCGTGCCTTAGCGCCTTCGTGGCAAAACAAAAAAAATAAAAATGAATAGAGAAGAGTTATTTACGATCGCCAATAATTGGTTTAAAAGTCAGGGATGGAAACCTTTTCCGTTTCAGACTCAAACGTGGACTGCTTTTCTACAAGGAAAAAATGGCTTATTAAATGCCCCGACTGGAAGCGGAAAAACCTATGCGCTTTGGCTTCCGATCATTTTAAATTATATCAAAGAAAATCCGAATTATAAAGCGAAACATAATCCTGGACTAAAAGCCATTTGGATTACACCGCTTCGCTCTTTATCGGTTGAAATCAAACAAGCTGCAGAAAGAGTTCTTAATGATTTGGATATTCCAATGACAGTTGGAATACGAACAGGAGATACTTCTACAGCTGAAAGAGCCAAACAAAAAGGAAAAATGCCAGATTTGCTTATTACTACTCCAGAAAGTCTGCAATTGCTTTTGGCTTCCAAAGGGTATGCTAATACATTTAAAAATTGCACTTCGATTGTTATTGACGAATGGCATGAATTGCTTGGAACAAAACGTGGCGTGCAAATCGAATTGGCGTTATCCAGATTAAAAACCATTGCTAAAAATTTACGAATTTGGGGAATCTCAGCTACGATTAGCAATTTACAACAAGCCCAAGAAGTTTTACTTGGTGTTGATTCTGAAGCTTTCAACAACTCTGTTTTGATCAAAGCAGTGATTAATAAAAAAATAAAAGTAGTTTCTATTATTCCTGAAAAGATGGACACCTATCCGTGGCGCGGGCACATGGGACTGCATTTAATTGATGAAGCGGCAAAAATTATCAAAGCCAGTAAAACCACGTTGATTTTTACGAATGTTCGTTCGGCTTGTGAAATCTGGTATCAGCGTTTATTAGAAAAATATCCTGAATTTGCTGGCGAAATGGCGATGCATCACGGAAGTATCGATAGAGAAACCAGACTTTGGGTAGAAAATGCCATTCGAAATGAAGAATTAAAAGTTGTTGTCTGCACTTCAAGTCTGGATTTGGGAGTTGATTTTGCTCCTGTCGAATCGATTATTCAAGTTGGCGGACCAAAAGGCGTGGCGCGTTTCATGCAGCGTGCCGGACGAAGCGGACATCAACCCGGCAAAGAAAGTGTTATTTATTTTCTAGCAACGCATGCTATCGAACTTATAGAAGCTTCGGCACTAAAAAAAGCGGTAGAAAACAGCGTAATCGAAGATCGTGTTCCGTATTTAAATAGTTGGGATGTTTTGGTGCAATATCTCAATACTTTAGCCGTTTCTGACGGATTTTATCCTAACGAAATTTTCAAAGAAATCAGCGGCACTTTCAGCTATCAGACCATTACATCAGAAAACTGGAATTGGATTCTCAATTTTATTACCCAAGGAAGCCAAAGTCTTCATGCTTATGACGAATTTAAAAAAGTTGAAATCGACGAAAATGGCTGTTATAAAATCAACAGTCGAATGATTGCCATGCATCACAGAATGCAGATCGGAACTATTGTCGGAGATGCTGTTATGAATGTTAAATTTCTGAGTGGTGGTTATATTGGAACAATTGAAGAATGGTTTATTTCGAAATTGAAACCTGGCGACACTTTTATTTTCGCTGGAAAAAAACTCGAATTGTTCAAAATCAGAAATATGCAGGTTTTGGTAAAAAAGGCAAGTCCGAAGAAAGAATCAAAAATTGCGAGTTGGATGGGTGGCCGTTTGGCACTTTCTTCTCAAATGAGCGAATTGCTTCGAAAAGAATTATATCGCGCCAACACAGATAATCTTTCCCCAGAATTAAAAGCTTTACAACCTTTGTTTCAAAGACAGCGAAAAGAATCTATTGTGCCAAGTTCCGACGAATTTCTGATTGAAACTTTCAAAACCCGAGAAGGATTTCATGCCATTTTTTATCCTTTTGAAGGCCGTTTTGTACATGAAGCCTTAGCAAGTTTACTGGCTTTCAGAATTAGTTTATTGCAATCCATAACCTTTTCTTTGGCTTATAACGATTACGGATTTGAATTGCTTTCAGATCAGGAAATAGATATAGAAGCCGTTTTAGACAATAATCTATTTTCAACCGAATATGTTCATCATGATTTGCAGAAAAGCTTAAATTCGACCGAAATGGCGAGAAGAAAGTTTAGAGATATTGCGGTAATTTCGGGATTGGTTTTTACGGGCTTTCCAGGAAAAATGGTCAAAACCAAACACCTGCAAAGTGGTTCTCAATTGTTGTTTGAAGTTTTTAGAGATTTTGAACCCGATAATTTGTTATTGCATCAAGCTTATCGCGAAACATTTGAACATCAATTGGAAGAAGGACGATTAATTTTGGCTTTAGAAAGAATTGCCAATCAGAATATCATTTGGAAGCAATGTTTAAAGCCAACACCTTTTAGTTTCCCAATTATCACAGACCGATTAAGAGAAAAATTGTCGAGCGAAACTCTGGCGGAAAGAATCCAGAAAATGACGGCATCCTACATGAAATAACAGCTTATGAAAATTAAAATACAAGACGAAATATTTATACTTGACGCAAGCGGAGCTGTTTTTTGGGAAGATCAAAATATCTTAATCATTTCTGATGTTCATTTGGGCAAAGTATCTCATTTTAGAAAACACGGAATCGCGATTCCGCAAAATGCTGTTGCAGAAAATTTTAAAAGATTAACTGATGTGATTGAAAATTTTTGTCCTGAAAAAGTCATTTTTCTTGGAGATTTATTTCATAGTGCCAAAAACACAGAATGGAATTTGTTTGAGAACTGGGTTACAAAGTGCAAAAGCCAATTGATTCTTGTTGCTGGAAACCATGATATTATTGATGAAAAACATTATCATCAAATTGGAATTTCTGTTGTACAAATCATTGAAATTGGCAATTTCTTCTTTACACATCATCCGACAGAAAAAGACGATTTATTCAACTTTTCGGGACATATTCATCCCGGAATCATTCTACGCGGATTGGGAATGCAAAGTTTAAAACTGCGTTGTTTCTTTCATAAATTCAACCAGATGATTTTGCCTGCGTTTGGAGAATTTACCGGTAAATATATCTTAAAGCCAGAAACAGATCATATCGTTTATGCTATCGCGGGTAATGAAGTTATTTTAATAAATAGGAAACAAACATGATGTAATCAAGTTACTTTTTTCTAGAACGGAAAAACATTTAAACTAAAATTAGAAATATAATTATGTAAACAACAGATAATAAGCACATTCTAAAAAACAGATTTTTTTTCTTTATTGCTAATTCATTTTAGTAATTCTTTTCTTCTCTTAAAAAATAATTTTTATATTTGATAGAGAAAAATCCAAATTACAGCAAAATGCAAAACAACTTACTAGGCGTGCTAAAAGAGCACGAAAACAAATTATTAACTATATGGTCTCAAATTCTTTTAGAAAGCGGATCTGGTGATGGTGCAATGGAAGAAGAAGAGTCAAAAGAATTTGCTTCGCTATTTTTAAACGCACTAGCTAAGTCGGACGAAAAATACAACTCTCAAGAATTTGAAAAAGTTCAAGATTTGATTGTTGGAATTTCTTCTTCTAGAGGTAAACGCGGATTTTCGCCAAGAGAAAATGCACAGTACTTAATTTCGTTTAAAGAAGCATGTTCACAAATCTTATCTGATTTAATTAGCGACTCCGCAAAATTGTATGATGCCAATCTAAAATTAAATGCAATCATAGACGACATGACGATTATGACTTTCGAAGCTTTTATGAGGGGAAGAGAAGATATCATCTCAAGACAAGTAGATGAAATCAGCGAAATCTCTACTCCTGTAATCACAGTTTGGGACGGTATTGTAGCTCTGCCAATTATCGGAACGCTGGATAGCTCTCGTACCCAAGTGGTAATGGAAAGTCTTTTACAGCAAATTGTAGACACAGGAAGTTCTATTGCGATTTTAGATATTTCTGGTGTTCCTGCCGTAGATTCTTTGGTAGCGCAACACCTTATCAAAACAGTAAGCGCAACACGTTTAATGGGAGCAGAATGCATCATTAGCGGTATTCGTCCAGAAATTGCACAAACAGTTGTCCATTTAGGAATCGACTTAAGCGGAATTACAACTAAAGCATCACTTGCAAGTGCATTACAGACAGCTTTCGACATGCTTCAGCTAGCTGTTGTAAAAAGAAAGAAAATTGTAGAATAAAGATTAAAGGTTTTTTATGGAAAGAATTCCTATACTAAAAATGGGAGATTTTCTGCTTGTTACGATACAGGTAGATTTATACGATCAGCTGGCAGAAAATCTTGAATCAGACTTAATAAATACCATCAGTAAACATAGTTCAAAAGGTGTCTTAATTGACATCTCAGCCGTTTCTATTATAGACTCTTTTATGGGACGAATATTAGGAAACATTGCCGTTATGTCAAAAATACTAGATGCTCAAACTGTTGTAGTTGGAATGCAGCCTGCTGTTGCTATTACATTGGTTGAACTAGGACTTTCTTTAAACGGGGTCTTAAGCGCCCTAAATGTTGAAAGAGGAATGGATTTACTTCGCTCAAGAATGCACACAAGCGATAACGAAGAGCTGGAGTATGACGACGATAACGAATAACAAAGAAGAATCCCTTATCGTAAGAGAACAGGACGTTGTGCCATTGCGCAATCGTGTCAAGGAATATGGCGTAAAGATTGGAATGAGTATTTTAAATCAGACCAAACTCATTACGGCCACTAGCGAACTTGTGCGTAATTTGCTCAAATATGGCGGAGGCGGAAAAGTCATTATCGAATCTGTAAGCAAAGGAAAAGAAAATGGCGTACGAGTTACTTTTATTGATAATGGACCTGGAATAGCAGATATAGAACTGGCAATGAAAGATGGCTACAGTACAGGAAAAAGCTTAGGATTAGGCTTGCCTGGAACAAAAAGACTTGTCAATGAATTTGACATAAAATCAGAACTAGGAAACGGAACAACCGTTACTATAACAAAATGGAAAAATGGATAATACGTTTTCCACTTATAAAATAGATGACAGAAGTCTCATTGCTTTTATAAAAAGAGAAATACACAATCTAGCCCTTCAGTTGGGCTTTACTCCACATAGAGCTGCAGAAACAGATATTATTGTTGCAGAACTTACATCAAATCTAATGAAATTTGCGAATGGCGGTGAACTGCTTTATCGCGCACATTTAAATGGAGAATATAACGAAATCGAAATCTACTGCCTTGACAAAGGCGTAGGTTTTGATAATGTGGCCAAAATTATGAATGATGGCTACTCCTCTACTAACACACTTGGTCATGGCTTGGGTTCTATTAAAAGGCTGAGCAATGAATTTCAAATCTATTCCATCAAAAATTGGGGCTGTGTTCAATATGTCCGAATTTGCGAAAAACCAGAAATTCAATTGCCTCCTTTAAAAAGCAGTCTTAATTTCACTACAATTGCTGTCAATTACCCAGGTGAAAAACTTTGCGGAGATGGGTATTATATAAAACAAAACAGCAAAGGTTTTCAGATATTTGTAGGCGATGGATTAGGTCATGGAGAAAGTGCCAACGAAGCGGTTGAATCTGCAATAAAAGTTTTCAGGCAATCACTCGAAACTAATCCTACAGAAATTCTTAAAGATATTCATTCAAAAGTAAAAAAAACACGAGGATTAGTTGCCACAATTGCAACAGTAGATTACAAATCAGAGCTTTGGAATATTTGTGGTATTGGCAATATCAATACCCGAATTTATAACGGACTAGAGAATAAAACTTATACTCCGTATAATGGAATTATCGGTCACAATATTCCGCGAACTTTGAACAATACTATTGTGCCTTATAAAAAGCATCAGATTATAATAATGCACAGTGACGGACTACGCACGCGATGGAATTTAAATGATTTAAATGGCGTTTTTAAACAAAGTCCCGGCATTATCGCATCGGCTATTTATAAAGAAAATATTAGAGGTACAGATGATGCAACAATTCTTGTAGGCAAAATAAATTAAGGCGTATGAAGGAGATTATTCAAATAAATCTTGATAACGAAATGGACTTGATACTGGCTCATAAACGATGCATGAAAATTGCGGAAATGTGTGGTATGCCATCTTCATTTCAGACAAGATTTTCTACTGCTGTATCTGAAGTGGCAAGATGCGCTATTGCAAAAGGCAAAAATTCGCTGCTTGTTTTGGGAGTTAATATTATAAAAGCTACCCAGAAAGAAATTATTGCGATAATTACAGATACAGAAGATTTAAAAAGCTCCAGCCCAGAAGCATTCATTTACGCCTCAAAAATCTCTGGTAACATTGATTATAATTATTCTAATAATCAATCTACTACAACAATCAGCCAACCCATTTCATCGCCAGGCCTTCTATCAGAAACTAAGATAAAAACGCTGATTGACTATTTCAAATTTGAGCCGCCTTTGTCTCCTTATGACGAAATAAGAAAGAAAAACATTGAGCTTATTGCGCTTTCAGAAAAATTGGCTGAAAGTGAAAACAAATACAAACAGTTAGCCAATACTATTCCGATTTTAATCTGTGTTATTAATGATCGAAATAATGTTTTATTGGTAAATGAATCTCTAGAAAATTATTTAGAAAGACCATTATTAGTTTTTGACCGCAAAACTCTAATCAGTTTTATTCACCCAGAAGATATTGACGCGATTTTAGAAGGCTGGAACCGAGCTAAACAAAACAGATCTAATTTTTTGGGCGAAACCCGAATAAAAAATGGAGAAAGCTATATTTGGCATTTGGTTTCGATTATACCAAACAATGCCGAAGATGGTAGTTTTAATAGCTGGCTGGTTTATTTTGTAGATATCAACGCTCAGAAAATGATGGTTGAGACATTAAGAGACAATACAGAATTAAAGCTTATTCAGGGCGAATTGGAAAGTGCTAACTCAAAACTTCGCTTCAAAAACAAAGAACTGGAGCAGTTTGCCTATATTGCCAGTCATGATTTACAAGAGCCACTTAGAAAAATCATGATTATGCTTTCTCGTGCCGGAGAGCATTTAAGCGAAGACCAGAAGAAAAAATATTATTTTGACCGAATTACACTGGCGGCTGGAAGGCTTTCAAACTTAATTGCCGACGTTTTAAATTATTCGAGAATCGATAATCATGAACAATACTTTGAAGAAGTCGATCTTAACCAGGTTCTTATTGAAGTTTTAGGGGATTTAAGTCTTGTGATCGAAGAAAAAGACGCTGTAATTAATGTAAATCCGCTTCCTAAAGTTTCGGGTCTTGGCACTCAGCTTCGTCAATTATTTTATAATTTAATTAATAATGCCTTAAAATTTAATGCTGACCAACCTTCTGTAACTGTTTTCCATGAAAATCTTCCTAACGATGAAAATAGACCCGTAGGAGCTGAAAATTATGATATAATCGCCATTTCTGATAACGGAATTGGTATGGATAGTAAATATTCGAATAGAATTTTCGATATGTTCCAGCGTCTTCACGAACGCGATCAGTATGGCGGAAATGGTATTGGATTGGCTCTATGCCGAAGAATTATTGAAAACCATAACGGAATAATCAATTTCAGCAGTAAACCTGGAGAAGGCACTACTTTTTGGATTTATTTTCCGAAAAAATAATCACCAAAGAATCCGAAGGATTCAAATATCTATAGAATTATATGCTGTATGGTGAGTATGACTCCTTCGGAGTCACATAACCGCGGCGAGGAATTAAGCGCTATAAACATTTGAATCCTTCGGATTCTTATGAGCGGAATGCAAAAAATATGCTTATAAATTTATAACTTTTGAATAAACCAAATGGATTATTTTTTACTTTTTGAAGATTAAGAAAAACTCTCCAATTGCTGAAAAACAGGTATTAGCGCTTTTCCTTTTTCTGTCAAATTGTATTCGATATGCAAAGGTTTAAGATTAATTGTTGTTTTTTCTAAAAGCCCTTCCTCTTCTAACTCTTTTAAAGCCGTAGACAAGGATTGTTTGTTTGAACCCTGAATTTGTCTCAGTAAACCATTAAATCTTAAAGGAGATTCTACAGCGAGACGAAAAATCTCAGCCTTCCATTTACCAGATAAAATCTTTAATAATCTTTGTGCTGGGCAAGTTTCCTTTTCTTCCATAATTATTGCGGGTAGTCAAAAAAAATTGACCTATTGTTTTCGAAAGTTTTTTGATTAAAATTTGTTCTAATTCTAAAGTAAAAATATAAAATGAAAGGAAAGAAACCAAGCGAAATAAGTACCGAAGACCTTTTAAAAACACAGAAAACAATTCAATCTGCCATTAAGATCTTAATTCTAATCGCTATCTTCTTATTTATCATTATTGTATTCGCAATTCTTTAGAAATTTAACGTAAAAACCAAGAAATAAAATCGAGTGGATTTCATTTAAATTTAATTTTTCTTAACTGAAAGTCTTTCAAAAAAAATTACATTTGGCTTCCCTAAATAAGCCCTTACATTATGATTATTCAAAAAAAGACTTTTTATCTATTCCCTCTATTCCTATTTCTTTTTTTCTCGCAGTTTAACTACGCCCAACAGCAGAAAACAGTCAAAAAAGAAAGCCGAGGAAAACTATTTAATGATACTACAGCCACAGACAGTGACTACTTAATGGCTATTGAAAAAGCTGGAGAAGTATTAGAATCTGCTTATAACGATATTGATTTTGCCGGCGACACTCGTCATCTTTTTGGTGAAATGAAACGAACGGAAAGCAAACTAGACTTGATTTTAGCCAGTTTAAAAGGAGCAAATCCGAATGTGCGAAACCAGCAGATGTATCGTATCGTGCTACAAGAAATCGAGCAAGAACTGGAAGAACAAAACAAATCAATCGATGCGCGAAATCTGAATCTTGAAAGCATAAAAAAACGCGTAATCGATCTTCGTAAAGACAAAACGTTGATTACGCTATTAAAAGATACGATTCGTCGCAAACAGTTTAAGAAAGAATTCGGAGATCTTAGAAAGAGATATGTGGCGACTGATAGTCTGATGACCAAAAACCAGACTACCTTAAACAATAAAAAAAGACTTACTGTACAGCGAAAAATTTCGGTTTCTAATGCTTTGGTTGCCGTTGAAAGTAAATTGGAAAAATCTGGAATTAGTATTTTCAACAAAGAATATCCTTCTTTATGGCAGATTAATGATTCTGTCTCAAAGAAAAAAGTGACGCATAATATAAAGGCAAAAATCATAATTGAAGAAAATGTTGCTGCTTATTACCTGAGTTACAAAGCTGGCGGACTTATCACCCTTTGTTTCTTTATGGGACTTTTGTTTTGGTATATTTCTCGAAATATCAAGTATCTTAAAACAAACGGTTATGCCGAAAACCTTCAGCTTTTAAACTTTAAATATCTAAATCGAGGGGTTTTAATGCCTGTTTTGACTATTGCATTAAACATTGCTGTCGTTACCAATTTGTACGCTCCTGCCCTATTTTTAGAGTTAATTCAGCTATTCCTGCTTGGCGTTTTAATTGTACTTTTCAAAAATCAGTGGTCTGGCGTTGCTATGAGAAACTGGCTTTTCCTTCTAGGATTATTCTTTGCACTTTGCTTTCTAGATTTATTTATCACAATCGGATTATTGCAGCGCTTGGCTTTTGTAGCTATCAATCTTTTTGGCATTCGCTACGGATTAGTGCAGATTAAAACACTTAAAGAAGAACTTTATATAAAAGGCTTTTTTAAATGGGCAAGTATCCTATTTATTGGCTTGAATGTTTTGTCTATTCTTTATAATTTATTCGGAAGAGTTTCTCTTTCTAATATGTTAAGCCTTACAGCTTTTATATCACTTACTCAAATTGTTGCTTTAAGTGTTCTTTTAAAGATCATTTTAGAGATTATTTTACTTCAAATCTACACCACTAGAGTAAAAAGAGGAATTGAAAAAATGTTTGATTACGAAAGTTTATCAGACACCTTAAAGAAGCCTTTCATCATTGCAATCAGTTATATGTGGGTAATTGTGATTGCTTCAAATTTGAATATTTGGGAATCGCTTCGTGGCTCTTTAACAAAATTATTAAGTCATCCAAATACTATTGGAAGCATTACATTTACTTTGGGTAATGTTGTTTTATTCTTTATTATTATTTGGGCTGCGCATTTACTGCAAAAATATGTGGCCTATTTCTTTGGCGAAATCGACGATGAAAACGAAGAAAACATCAACAAAAGACAGCATTCGAAATTGCTTATTACCCGATTGGTCGTTTTAATAAGCGGTTATCTGCTAGCTGTTGCGGCATCTGGAATGCCTTTAGACAAACTGAGTATTCTTTTAGGGGCTTTAGGTGTCGGTGTCGGACTTGGACTTCAGAATGTGGTAAACAATTTTGTATCGGGAATTATCTTGATTTTCGACAAGCCAATTCAGGTCGGTGATGTCGTAGAAATTAGTTCAGAATCGGGACGAATCAAGTCGATGGGACTCCGTACAACCAAAATTAATGCTCCAAATGGTGCCGAGATTATTATTCCAAACGGTAATTTATTATCGCAAAATATTACAAACTGGACCTATACAGACAACTTCAAATTGGTAGAAGTTACTTTTGAAATTACTGGAGAAACTATTCCAGAAGAAATTAATACAATCGTTAATGAAACGCTTGCCAATCTTCCGTTAGTGAACAATTCAAAACCATCACAAATATACTACAGCTCAATTTCTGATGGAAAATATAAACTTTTAATCAAGTTCTGGTGTAGTATTTACAGGACAGAAGAAACGATAAGTTCAGCCAGACAAGAACTCTATATCAGTTTCAAAAACAAAGGTTTAACTTTCTCAAGCTAAAAATTTAAAAAAGGCGGTAATTAAATTTACCGTCTTTTTTTTGCTCTCAATAATTTTTTTTCTTAGTTAAACGGTTAGATTATTTTCTTACTTTTAAAGTAATATGTTAAATAATAGCACTTTAGTTAAAAACAGGTAAAAACCCCCGTACCCAAAATTTAGTTATAAAGTAATTTAGCAGTGTAGTAAAATACTACGAGAACTAACATTAACTATTAAATATTAAAAAATTATGGAAGAATTGATTGGTGTAATTAAAATTTTTGCAGGAAATTTTGCTCCTAGAGGCTACATGTTTTGTCAAGGACAGCTATTGTCTATTGCACAAAACCAAACTTTGTTTTCAATTTTAGGCACTACTTATGGGGGAAATGGAACAACAAACTTTGCTCTACCAAATTTACAAGGTGTTGTACCTATTGGACAAGGAAACAGCAGATCTGGTCAAAATTATGCTTTAGGTCAAACAGCTGGAACAGAAACTACTACAATTCTGACAAGTAATATGCCGCCACACGTGCATACTGGACCTGGAAAAATTTCTGTGAGCAGCGCAAATTCAACTGATTCTACGCCTGTGGCTGATGCTTCAATTGCTGTTCCAGGTTCTTTCGTATCAAGAGTATTTACACCAAGTTTAGGTTTTGCAACGTCAACACCAAGTGTGAATTTAAACAGCAATATTACCACCGCTGCTACTGGTCAAGGTCTTCCTATAAATAATATGCAACCTTACCTAGCCATAAATTATATTATCTGTGTTGAAGGTATATATCCATCAAGAAATTAATACCAAATTGTAATAGCATCATTGCAATTGATAGGACCATTTTGGTATTTCGCCAAAATCATATATTAATTTGATCTCTGAATAATCTCTAATGCCATACATAGACATAAGACAATATGGATTTGTAATATAAGACTCAGCAGTTTTTAATTCCACATCATCAAATATTGTAAGCTCGGTAAAAAGACACACATCAGGATAATTTTCAAAAGTAGCTGGCAGAGTATAAAAAGCACTTTCTATTTTTGAATTATGATTTTCTCTGCCAAAATGTTCTTTGTTTATTGTAAATAATCTATCTACAAATACCTTATAAGGATAGGGCTGCAATTCTTTGTAGCCCTTTACTTCGTTTATTGTCTTCCTAAAATAAGGCTCATAATCAAAAAATGTATAGGCTAAATCTATTCTAATTTCTTGAGGAATAAATATAGCATTAGAAGATAACTGTTTTATTATATTTCTGCTAATGGCAATTTGAGGTTCACGTGTTAAAGCACAATCCATCGTTTCTGAAATCGTCAAATCTACAATAAAATCTTCAGGAATTGCATAAGTGATTGCATTAGATTCTATCAGTTGAAGATCATATTCTTCAAGATCAATTAAAGTAATAAAATTTTGAACGGATTCTAAAGAGGAAGCATTTATATCAATTAAAATAGCACTAATTCTTCCTTTATCGAACAATGGCAATAAAGGGAGAATTAATGTTGCAAAAGGTCCACAGCCTGCATAGAGTATATTAATATTCTTTTCTGTCGAATCTGTTAAAAGTTTTGTTATGGCTTTATAAATTCCTTTTATAAAAGAAACTGTTCTAAGATAATCATCAACACAGTCAGCTGCACCTGAACTCGATAAAGCAATTCCTCCACTTACCAATGTTTCATTGGTATCTGAATGACTATGCTTTATTAGTTTTTTATAAAAAAAAGAAAGCTGCTGAGCAGCTTCTAACTGCTCTCCTAAAGTATTTGATGCTATGATAGATTTAACAATAATCGTAAGTTCTTGTTTAGACATATTAAAAAACTTTGGAATTTTTTTTAAAAGTCCGAAATATAAGTCAAAAAGATATTACTGCAATACTAAATAGATAATTAAATATCAGAAAATTATGAAGAAACTTTACCTACTAATACCTCTGCTTCTTTTTGCTATACAGCATACAATTGCGCAGGCTTATACCGAAAACTTTGACAGTGCACCTAATGATATGTCAACATTTACATCAAATGGAAAAACTTTTAATCTAACTTCTAATTTTGGCTTTAAGACAGCACAATTAGGCGGTCTAGGTTATGGCGCAACTTCAGGCTTTATTCAAGTCGCTGATCCGCAAGGCCAGGTTGTTCTTGGACAAGCTGGCACTATTACTTCCGCATCTGGTACTTTTAAAATAAAAAATCTTTGGCTTTATGCAACTGGAGTTGCTGAAATACTTCCAAATAAAACCTTTGATGGGCTACCAGGGAGTATAACTTTTAGAGGAAAACTTGCTGGATCAACCGTATTCACAGTAGTAAAAACTACTACTGGTCTTGATATAGGCTACAGTTTGCCTGGAAACGGATTTACATTCGTAGATTTTGCCACTTTAGGTGGTTCTAATAATACAAATCAAATTATAGATCAACTAGAAATCCAATTGAGTAGCAATTACGATTATTTTGCTATTGATAATTTTACATTTGAAAATGGAGTTACTGTTCCTAGCGTAACCACCACTCCGGCAACAGATATAGGAGCAAAAACAGCCACATTAGGAGGAACAAATAATGATGGTGGTGCAGTGATAGAAGCTAGAGGAATTGTATGGTCCACGACAGCAAACCCAGTACTAAATGGTGCAGGTGTTACAAATGTAACGACGAGCAATGAGACTGGTGTTTTCACTGTAAACGCTACTTCACTGCTTCCTGGAACCGTTATACATTATAGAGCATATGCAAGAAATTCGGTCGGAACAGCTTACGGAAGTGATGCAACATTTACAACTAATGCTGCCCTATCTGCCACACAATCGCAAACAATTGCTTGTAATGGTATTAATAATGGTACCGCTACCGTTGTGCCTTCAGGAGGAAAATCACCATATTTCTATTCATGGTCTCCATCAGGAGGAACTGGAGCAACTGCAACTAACTTATCCCCAACTAATTATTCTGTTACAATAACAGATAATGAAGGAACTTCAATACAAAGAAACTTTGTAATAAGTCAAAACCCCGCTATAATAACATTGGTTCAAATTACTGATGTAAGTTGCAACGGCGGAAATAATGGAGCTATAGATATATCACCATCAGGCGGTAGCGGATCTTACACCTATAACTGGGGAGGCGGAATAACAACACAAGATAGAGCAAATCTTACTGCAGGAACTTATTCTGTTACCATTACCGACACTAACTCTTGTAATTCCACTATAAACAATATTGTCGTTGGTCAACCTGCAGCAGCACTTAACGGAATAGCACTAATTACAAATGTACTTTGTAATGGCGAAAGTACAGGAGCAATTAATCTTACTCCAACTGGAGGAACAGGCCCCTATACTTATCTGTGGAATGACAATATAACTACAACTCAAAATAGAACAGGACTTCCAGTAGGTACATATTCTGTAACTATTACGGATTCAAAAACTTGCACAAAAACCATTACTGACCTAACTATAACTCAGCCTTCTCTAATTGAAGGGACAGCAGCTATAACTAGTGTTGCGTGTAATGGCGGAAATACAGGTGCTATAAACCTTGTTCCGAGTGGAGGAACAAGCCCTTATACTTTTCTATGGAATGACGGAGTAACTACAGAAGATAGAATGGGGCTTATTGCAGGTACCTATACTGTAACAATAACCGACAATAGATTATGTACAAAAGAATTTAGTTATACAATTACTCAACCTAGCGCACCTTTAAGCGCATTGACAGGAGGTGGCAAAACAGATGTGTCTTGCAATGGCGGTGCTAATGGTACTGCAACCGTTGCGCCTACTGGAGGAACTCCAGGCTATACATATACGTGGAATACAAATCCTGTTCAGACAACTGCTACTGCAGTAGGTCTTACACAAGGTACTTATACCGTAACAGTTACCGATGCCAATAACTGCCAAACAACTAGAAGCTTTACCATTAACCAGCCAACTGCACCTTTAAGCGCAGCCACTGGCGGAGGCCAAACAGATGTATCCTGCTATGGAGGCATGAATGGTACTGCAACGGTTTTTGCAACTGGAGGAACTCAAAATTATACCTATTCATGGAATACAACTCCTGTTCAGACAACTGCTACAGCAACCGGACTTGCTGCAGGCAATTATATTGCGACAGTAACCGACGCTAATGGATGCCAAGCAACTAGAAGCTTTACCATTAACCAGCCAACTACAGCTTTAAACATAGCTACTGGAGGGGGCAAAACGGATGTATCATGCTATGGAGTTGCAAATGGTACTGCAACAGTAGTTCCAACTGGAGGAACTGGAGCTTATACGTATTCATGGGATACAACTCCTGTTCAGACAACGGCTACTGCAACGGGATTAGCTGCGGGAACTTATACTGTAACGGTAATGGATGCTAACAGCTGCACAACAACTAGGAGCTTTACCATCATGCAGCCGACCGCGCCTTTAAGCACAATTGAAGGAACTAAACAAAATACAAGTTGCAATAGAGGTGCTAATGGTGTTGCGCAAGTTATAGCAAGTGGAGGAACGAAAAATTATACGTATTCTTGGAATACAACTCCTGTTCAAACAACTCCCACGGCAACTGGACTTACTGCAGGCACTTATACTGTAACCGTAACCGATGCTAATGGATGTCAAACAACCCGAGACTTTACTATAACAGAACCACCTGCCCTTGTTGCAAGTATAGGTGCTCAATCTGATGTGTCTTGCAATGGCGGAACAAATGGTTATGCAACAGTAAATGTCGTAGGAGGAACTGGAGCTGGAACTTATACGTATTCATGGGCTCCATCTGGAGGAACTGCTGCTACAGCTTCTGGTCTCGCCCCAGGTACTTATACTGTAACCGTAACTGATGGTAATTCATGTCAAACTACACAAAGTTTTACTATATTACAGCCACCTATTTTATCAGCTACAAAATCACATACAGATGTACTATGCAATGGCGGTGCTACAGGAACAGCGACAGTTACTGCATCAGGAGGAAATGGCTCATATACCTATTCTTGGGCTCCATCTGGAGGAACAGCTGCTACAGCTACAGGACTTACACAGGGGATTTACACCTGTAGAATTACCGATGGAAAAGGATGTTTTCTCACTGAGTCTTTTACAATTAATCAGCCTTCTGTATTAACAGCTGCTACTTCTCAAATAAATGCTACTTGTACTATCGGAGGACAAGCAGGAGTTACACCAGCTGGAGGCGCTGGAGGTTATACTTATTTATGGACTCCAGGAAATGAAACAACCCAAACTATTAGCAATTTGGCTGCAGGAAATTATAGCTGTCTTATTACAGATGCTAATGGATGTACTATTACTAAAAACTTTACAATAGGTACAACCAATACTTTAGTCGCAACTACTTCACAAACTGATTTAGATTGTAATGGTATAAATACAGGATCTGCTTCAGTAGTTCCATCTGGTGCAGTTGGGCCTTTTACCTATGTATGGTCTCCTTCTGGAGGAAATTCAGATACAGCTACTAATCTAGCTGCTGGAAATTACTCTGTAACGATTACTTCTGGTAACGGATGCAGTATTGTAAAAAACTTTACAATCAATGCGCCACCAGCAATTGTAATTACCAAAAATTCGCAAACAGATGTTAGTTGTAATGGAGGTTCTAACGGCTCTATAGGCGTTACTGTCGCTGGAGGAACTGGAGCTTATACGTATTCTTGGGCACCTTCTGGAGGAACTGCTGCAACTGCAAATGGTCTTCAAGCTGGAACTTATACTTTAACTGTTACAGATGCTAATTCATGCATTCAAACACAAACTTTTACGATCACAGAACCTGATGCACTTAACACAACAACATCTAAAACTGATGTTTCTTGCAACGGAGGCACTAACGGATCTGCAACAGTTAATGTTACAGGAGGAACTGGCGCTTATACCTATTCTTGGGCACCTTCTGGAGGAACTTCTGCAACTGCAACCGGACTTTCTGCTGGAACATATACAGTTACGGTAAAAGATGCCAATTTATGCCAAACAACAGCGACTGTAGTTATAGAAGAGCTACCTTTACTTACTGCAACAATAGCTAAAACAGATGTTTTATGTAATCAAGCAAATAACGGAACAGCTACAGTAACTCCTGCTGGAGGAACTGGAACGTATACCTATTCTTGGTCACCATCTGGAGGAACTGCCGCAACAGCAACAGGATTAAGTCCAAACACTTACACTGTTACAGTTACCGATTCAAACGGATGCTTCACAACAGCAACTGTTTCAATTACAGAGCCTACTCAGCTTTCAGCAACAGATTCACAAACGAATGTGTCTTGTAAAGATGGCAATGATGGTACTGCTTCAGTAGTAGCTATTGGAGGAACAGGCGATTACAGCTATTTATGGGCACCATCAGGAGGTACAGCTGCAACGGCAACTGGTCTTTCTGCTGGAACGTACACCGTAACTGTTACAGACGAAAACTCTTGTTCTGTGGTAAATACTATCACCATTACGGAACCAGACGTGTTATCTTTAACAGCAACTCCTACAGAAGTTTCATGCTATAATGGAAATAACGGATCAGCTACTGTTAGTGTAACTGGTGGTACAGCTCCTTATTCTTACTCTTGGTCACCATCTGGAGGAAATGCAGCAACCGCAAATGGCCTAGTTGCTGGAAGTTATACCGTAACTGTTACAGATGCTAACTCTTGTTCAGCTTCTGCAACTGTCGAAATCATTCAGCCTGCTAATCCTGTAACACTAAATACTTTAGCAGTATCTGAAGTCGGAGTTACTAGTGTTTCTTTATCTGGTACAGCGTCTTCAAACGGAATAAATACAGATAAAGGAGAATGTTTAACAGAAATTGGTTTTGTATACGCATTACACTCAAATCCTATTACAGCCGATACTAAAATAAATGTTAGCGCTTCTTTAGGAACATTTACAAATACACTATCTGGACTTAGAGGAAATAGAACGTATTATGTTAGAACCTATGCAATAAACAGCAATGGAGTAATTAATTATGGAAATGAAGTTAGTTTTACTACACAAAAATATACGCTTACTATAACTGCAGCTGCAGGACATACTAAAGTATATGGTACCACTGATCCAATATTCAACTATACACCGCTAGGTTTCGCTAACGGAGACACAAGTGCTATCATTACAGGTCTACTTTCTAGAGATGCTGGCGAAAATGTTGGAAAATACAATATTAAACTAGGAACAATCAATGCTGGTGCAGATTATACCATTGTCTTTACTGGCGCAGAGTTTGAAATTACTAAAGCTAACCAAATAATTACCTGGAACCAGACTTTAGAATTTGGTTGTTCCGATTCTAATACGGTAGCTTTAACAGCAACAACAGACAGCGGTTTACCAGTTTCATATACTATTGCAAATGCTTCATTGGGAACTATTTCAGGTTCAACTTTAAACATTTCTGGATCTGGAAGCTCAACGATTACAGCTGTACAAAATGGTGATCAAAATCATAACGCTGCTACTGCCGTTGTGAAACCAATTGAAGTGAGCCAATCAGGACTTGTTATACAGCAATGGGCTAATGTTCTATTCTTTGATAATAAATCGAACAATTATGTGGCTTGGCAATGGTACAAAAACGGAGTGGCTGTTTCTGGTGCAACCCGCCAATATTATAGCGAAATTCTACCTTTAAATGGCACTTATTATGTAGTTGCAAAAGATAAAAATGGAAACTCAATCAAATCTTGTCCAATTGAGACTAGCGGAACGATTTTCACTAAAAAAATCAAAATCTATCCAAACCCAGTTAAACCAGGAGCTGAATTTACTTTAGAATGTGATTTTAGCGAATCTCAACTAAACGGATCTGAAGTGGTAATTTATGATATTACTGGAAAATTAGTTCAGACTATTTCTAACGTAAAAAATCAAAATAAGATTATCGCTCCATCGCAGATTGCCTTATATGTTGTCGTTCTTAAACTGGCCGATGGTCAGCTAAAAACAATCAACTTATTGGTTAAATAAAAATGAGATTCAATTTAAAATTACACGCAATGAAGATTAAAATCACTATAACTATACTACTGCTCTGTAGTGTCACGATAAAAGCCCAGGAACTTAATTTTAAGATTAATGGGGGGCCTTCGGGAATTCTTTATGATAGTAATATCGGAGAAGGTAAGTTGAAATTTGGCGGAGGAATAGGTGTTGGATACACCTATTTCTTCAGCGATCACTGGGGAATTTCAACAGGAGTTGATGTTACTTATAATCAGAATAGTTTTGAATTAAATAACGGAACGACAATTTCAACTTATGAAGTTGATGACCAAACTTCTGCATTTGAATATCAAGTAACCCCGACCAATTATAAAGAAGATCAGCATTTTATTGGTGTGGCAATTCCGCTTCTTATGCAATACAGAACTTCGATAGCTTCTCAGACACAATTGTATTTTGGTTTTGGAGGAAAAATTCTGTTTCCAGGAAAACAAACTGTAAAAGCTTCGGCATCAGAACTACAATTGAGCGGTTATTATCCAGACATGAATCTCTTAATTGATGATCTGCCTTCTCACGGATTTGGTCAAGTAACAAACTGGCAGGATAAAACAACGGTAAGCTTAGATCCTTCTTTTTTATTAAGTGCTGAAACCGGTCTTACTTTCAAATTAAAAGAAAACACACAGCTTTACACTGGAATATACGTCGATTATGGCTTAACAGAATTAGCAAAAGAAAATGTAGATGTCAACATCGTTGCATACAATCCGAACGGACTTGACAATATTCAGGCAAATGGCACAAGCGGAAACAGAAAAATTGTTCAGGAAAGCCGTTACTTCTCTGCTGGTATTCAGCTGAAATTTGGTTTTATGCTAAATAAAAGCAAGCCAGAACCTGTAGCTGCAGCTCCAAAAGCAGAACCAGCAGCTCAGACTGAAGCTCCAGTTCAAAAAACAGCTCCGGTAGAACAAAAAACGGTTCCAACTGCTCCAGTAAAAAAAGAACTGACACCAACTGAAAGAAGCATCGTTGAAAAACCTCTTGCCTTTCAAGAAATTGGAAACACAAATGTAACTCCAGAATTGGCGACAAGATTAGACGAAATTGCTAAAATTCTAAAAACGAATAAAGATACCGACTTAAATATTACAGGTTACACTTGCGATATCGGAACCGAAGCCCGTAATCTTGAAATCGGTATGAAACGAGCTGAAGCAGTTTCTGATTATTTGAAGAATAAAGGAATAGAATCTAACCGCATGCATTTGTTTTCTAAAGGAGAAAAAGAACCTTTAGTTCCAAATACTCCAGACGAAAATAAACCACTAAACAGAAGAGTTACGCTTACGCTGATAGACGCTAAGTAATCTTATTAGTTTCCTAAAAATTAAAGCCTGAAAAAAGAGAAAATCTCTTCTTTCAGGCTTTTTCTTTGAAAACACAAAATCCTTTCTTTCAGCTACTTTTATAAATTAATCATCCGCGTAATATAAAAAAACAAATCTAACACAGTATGATTAGAATCATGTTTTGAACAAAATGATGATAATATATTTACCCTATTAAAATGATGTACTTAAATATATTTTAAGTAAGCAGAAAATCAAGAATTAATATGGACAAGAACTTTTTAGCACAGGAGATAATCCGATTGAAAAAAGAAAAAAACGCTGTTATTCTGGCTCATTATTACCAAGATGAGAATATTCAGGAAGTGGCAGATTTTATCGGAGACAGTCTTGAATTGGCAAAAAAAGCTCAAAATACCGATGCCGATATAATCGTTTTTGCAGGAGTACATTTTATGGCAGAAACAGCTAAAATTCTAAACCCAGAAAAAAAAGTAGTCCTACCCGATTGGAATGCTGGCTGTTCTCTTGCAGACGGCTGTCCACCAAAAGATTTTAAATTATTTAAAGAACAGCATCCCGATCATGTTGTTGTAACTTACATCAACTGTTCTGCCGAAATAAAAGCAATGAGCGACTTAGTTTGCACTTCGGCGAATGCTAAAAAAATAATCGGTTCGATACCAGCAGAACAAAAAATCATATTTGCTCCAGATGAAAATTTAGGCAAATATCTTCAACAAGAAACCAAGCGCGAACTTGTCTTATGGAAAGGCTCATGCGTTGTGCACGAAGCCTTTTCATTAGACAAACTCATCGAAATATACAATAAAAATCCAACAGCCAAAATCGCGGCACACCCTGAATCTGAAAGCCATATTTTAAAAGCAGCACATTACATTGGCTCAACTTCGGGAATTATTAATTTCATTAAAACGGATCCTGCTTCCGTTTTCATTGTGGCCACAGAAGCCGGTATCCTGCATGAACTTGCTAAAGCAGTTCCCGATAAAACGCTGATTCCGGCTCCTACCACAGAAGACAACAGCTGTGCCTGCAGTGAATGTGCCTTCATGAAAATGAATACACTCGAAAAATTGTATTTGTGCCTTAAAAACGAAAGTCCAGAAATGCTGGTTACAGAAAAACTGAGAATCGAGGCGCTGAAACCAATAAAAAGAATGCTCGAATTATCATAAAAACGCAATAAACTCTAAATCAAAATAACATGCTTAAAACAGATATACTAATCATCGGTTCTGGTATTTCGGGATTGTTCTTTGCTATGAAAACAGCAAAAAAACGTCCAGATTTATCCATTGTTATAATGACGAAAGAAACAGCCAAAAACACCAATACAAGGCTGGCACAAGGCGGAATTGCTGTAGTAACAGAAAATTTAAATGACAGTTTTAACCAACATATTGAAGATACACTTAAATCTGGAGGAGGTTTATGCGATGAAGAAATTGTGAAAATGGTTATCAGCCAAGCGCCAGATAGACTGAATGAATTGCTTGAAATAGGAACTTCATTTGACAAAACCGAAGACGGACAATGGGATTTAGGTTTAGAAGGCGGACATTCACAACACAGAATATTACATCATAAAGATAGCTCCGGACAGGAAATTGAGCGTAAACTGCTCAAAATGATTAAGAAGATGCCCAACATTGAACTTTTAGAAAATCACATGGTCATCGATATCAATACCGAAACAAAAAAAGCTAAAACTACTTGTACCGGAGCTTTTTTTTATGAAAAAAAATACAATCGCATTAAATACATCAGAACCCGAACTATTGTTCTAAGTACGGGCGGATGCGGTCAGCTTTTTGAAAACACAACAAATCCAAAAATAGCAACTGGAGACGGACTAGCAATGGCAGCGCGTGCGGGTGCGGAAATTGCTGATATGGAGTACATACAGTTTCATCCAACGGCTTTATATACAGGAAAAGAAAATCAGCTTTTTTTAATTTCAGAAGCTGTTAGAGGTTTTGGCGCGCATGTTGTCAATGAAGAAGGGAAAAGATTTTTATTTAAATACGATTTACGTGGCGAGCTCGCGACTCGAGATATTGTTTCAAACGCTATAAGCAAAGAACTTCAATTGAGTTCAAAAGATCATGTGTACTTAGACTGCAGACATTTGGATCACGAAGCTTTTTCAGAACATTTTCCTATTATTACTGCCCATTGTAACCATTTAGGAATTTATCCCGAAAAAGATCTGATTCCAATTGTTCCTGCGGCACATTATCAGTGTGGCGGAATTCGCGTTGACCAAAACGGAGTTACAACCATAAAAAATCTTTACGCTATTGGCGAATGTGCTAGAACAGGACTTCATGGAAAAAACCGTTTGGCATCCAATTCCCTTCTTGAAGCTTTAGTATTTGCGCATCAAGCTTCAGAAAATGTAGATAAAACTATTGCAGAATTTCTTTTTTCATCCAAAATATTAATTCCAAAATTCCCAAAAGCAGAACAAACCGATGATTATCATGCTTTTGAAATATTAAAAAAAGAATTGCAAAAATTGGTTACTTCTTTTTATACCAGTGAAGAACGCGATGCCGATTTGGCTTTCGAAAAAATAAAATCACTGCATAATCATGCTATTTCGCTTATAGAAAAACATGAAATTACGATTCCGTTTATAGAATTTTCGAATATGATTGCCGCTTCATTACTTATAGTTAAACAATGTAAAGCTTCGGCAAACAAACAAATGTGCTGAAACCAAAATTAATCTATACCCCCTACCACTATGAAACTAACAAGCAATACCACAATTGGTGAAATCGTAGCAGACGATTTCAAAACAGCGGCCATTTTTACCAAACTGCATATTGATTTTTGCTGCAAAGGACATCGCACAATCGAAGAAGTCTGCAGAAAAAGAGATATTGAAGAAAGTGTTTTAATTGAACATATAGAAAAAGCAAGAAACGGTTCTGCTAATCAGTCTTTTGATTATAAAAGCTGGACTGCAGACATGATAGCAGATTATATTACTAAAATCCATCATAGATATGTTGAAGAAAAATCCCCAATAATTCTTCAATATTTAGATAAATTATGCGGTGTTCACGGTGCGATTCATCCCGAGTTGCACGAGATTCATACTATTTTTTCAAAATCGTATTTGGATCTGACAGCTCACATGAAAAGAGAAGAGTTGGTTGTTTTTCCTTTCATTAAAAAAATGAAAATCGCCCACAGTAAAGGTACAGAACTGGAAACACCGCCTTTTTTATCTATAGAAAATCCAATTGCCACATTAAAAGACGATCATGTTACCGAAGGAGAACGTTTTAGAAGAATTGCAGCGTTAAGCAACAATTATATTCCGCCTATTGATTCATGCAATACTTATAAAGCAGCATTTGCCATGCTCGAAGAATTTGATAAAGATTTGAAAAAACATATTCATTTGGAAAACAATATCTTATTCCCAAAAGCAATTGAGCTTGAAAAAACATTTGAAAAAGTATCTTAATGGATCTTGCGTAAAATTTAACCGCAAAGGATGCAAAGGTTTACGCAAAGAGCGCGAGGCTTTTTTAAGGTTATTAATACTGAAAAG
The DNA here is from genome assembly GCF_057799715.1 of Flavobacterium sp. 38. Taxonomy (NCBI): domain Bacteria; kingdom Pseudomonadati; phylum Bacteroidota; class Flavobacteriia; order Flavobacteriales; family Flavobacteriaceae; genus Flavobacterium; species Flavobacterium sp. 38. The sequence continues at coordinate 52,097 of NZ_JBYNWZ010000008.1, forward strand.
TTCGTAAAGCTTTGTTAAGCTAAAGTTTGTGTAGAGAAAGCTTTGCGAACTTAAAATAAAGATTCTGCTCAGTTTCTTTATAAAATAACTTTGCGCACTTTGCGGTAAAAAAAAAATGACCCCAAAGAAAAAACAACTTGAAACCTGTCATAAATAATGGAAAAATATGTAATCAAACGCAATGGAGAGTATAAGCCTTTTGAAGCTTATAAAATTCAGGATGCAATCTCAAAAGCCTTTCAAAGCGTTAATCAGCCAGTAGACAAGAGAATCTTTAAAGTTGTTCTTGCTGGTCTTGAGGCAAAATATTCGTGGCCAGTCGAAGAAATTCAGGACATAATAGAAAGAGTGCTTTTTGAGAATGGCTATTTTCAAGTGATGCGATCGTTTATAATTTATCGCCATACGCGAAAATTGCAACGAGAACATATTAATGGTTTAAACGACGACACCACTTATATAGACAGTACGCAAACTGTCGAAGAATACATCAATCAATCCGATTGGAGAATTAATGCCAATGCAAATATCTCCTATTCAAACGCTGGTTTAGTCAGCAATACAGCGGGAAAAATTATTGCCAATTATTGGCTTGATAAAATATATAATAAAGAAGAAGGTTCTGCTCATAGGAATGGCGACATACACATTCATGATTTGGATTGTCTTACCGGATACTGCGCTGGTTGGAGCTTGCGTGTGCTATTAAATGAAGGTTTTAATGGCGTGCGTGGCCGTGTCGAGAGCAGACCTCCTTCTCATTTTAGAGAAGCATTAGGGCAAATGGCTAATTTCTTGGGAATTTTGCAAAGCGAATGGGCAGGCGCTCAAGCTTTCAGTTCTTTTGACACCTATTTGGCTCCTTATGTTTTTAAAGATCAGCTTAGTTATGATGAGGTTTTAAAAGCCATTAGAAGTTTTGTTTACAATCTAAATGTGCCAGCGCGTTGGGGCCAGTCCCCTTTTACGAACATTACTCTGGACTGGAATGTTCCAGAAGATTTAAGAGAACAGATTCCGACCCGAAACGATCAGCATTTATTTTTAAATAGCAATAATGAAAATCTAATTCTGGAAGCTGAGAAAAGAGGCGCATCTAAATTGATCGATTTAAAATATGCCGATTTTCAAGATGAGATGAATCTTATTAATAAGGCCTATTATACGATTATGACTGAAGGAGATGCCAACGGGCAGCCGTTTACTTTTCCGATTCCAACAGTAAATATTACAGAAGATTTTGATTGGCAAGGAGAAAATGTCGATTTATTATTTGAAAATACAGCCAAAATTGGTTCGTCTTATTTTCAGAATTTTATAGGAAGCCAATATATTTTGGATGAAAATGGCAATCGTATGGAAAATCCAGATGCTTATAAACCAAATGCCGTTCGAAGCATGTGCTGTCGTTTACAGCTCGATTTGCGGGAATTATTAAAACGAGGAAACGGTCTTTTTGGAAGTGCTGAGATGACGGGAAGTATTGGCGTAGTTACCATCAATATGGCGCGTTTGGGATATTTTCACAAAGGGAATATTATCAGCCTATTTCAACATTTAGATGAATTATTGCAAATTGCAAAATCGACCTTAGAGAAGAAAAGAACCTTTATACAGCAAATGTACGACCGCGGACTTTATCCGTACACGCAACGTTATTTGAAACATTTTAGAAACCATTTTTCTACAATTGGTGTAAACGGAATGAATGAAATGGTTCTGAATTTTTCTGAAGGAAAGCAGAATATCACTTCAAATTCAGGAATTCATTTTGCTACAGAAATTCTGGATCACATTCGATTGAGAATGAAAGAATTCCAAGAAGAAACAGGAAATCTCTATAATCTTGAAGCGACTCCCGCAGAAGGAACAACGTATCGTTTTGCTAAAGAAGACAAAAAACGTTTTCCTGAGATTCTGCAAGCGGGACAAAATGAAAATATTTATTATACGAATAGTTCACAAATTCCTGTAGATCATACCGACGATCCTTTTGAAGCCTTATTGCTTCAAGACGAATTGCAATGTAAATATACTGGCGGTACAGTTTTACATCTTTATATGAGAGAAAAAATAAGCAGTCCCGAAGCCTGTAAAAACTTCGTAAAAAAAGTTTTAACCAATTTCAAACTGCCTTACATAACGGTAACTCCAGTTTTCAGCATCTGCCCTATTCACGGCTATCTAAACGGAGAACATGAATATTGTCCTAAATGCGACGAAATTTTACTCAATACAAACAATCAAAAACACTTGGCTTATGAAAACGAAAACGCATAAAGTTCTAGAAGAAAACAAATCCCAAAGAAGCAAATGTTTGGTTTACACACGTGTAATGGGATATCACAGACCTGTAGAAAGTTTTAATATTGGAAAAAAAGGTGAACACCAGCAGCGTACACATTTCGAAGAAAGCATTATCTAGTAAAGGAATATTTAGCCTCACGCCTTTTACTTTATTAGATTATCCGCACAAAACAGCCTGCATAGTGTGGTTTGCGGGCTGTAACATGCGGTGTTTGTACTGCTACAATCCAGATATTGTTTTAGGAAAAGGAAAGATAAGTTTTGACGATGTTCTTTCATTTCTCAAAACCAGAAAAGGATTGTTAGACGGTGTGGTTTTAAGCGGTGGCGAATGCACTTTACACAAAAAAATAATTGATTTTATAAAAGAAATCAAAGCAATGGGATTTACGGTTAAAATTGATACCAACGGTTCCAATCCAAAAATATTAAACAGCCTGATTCATGATCAATTAATTGATTATGTCGCGTTAGATTATAAAAGTCTTCCTCATACCTTTGAAAAGCTAACGCAATCAGGCTTATTTTTTGAGTTCGAAGAAAGTCTTTCGCTTTTAATTCGTTCGGGGATTCCGTTTGAAGTCCGCACCACTTTTCATTCTTCCTTAATTACAGAAAATGATTTTGTGAAAATGATTGAATATTTGGAAAAACAGAATTTTGAAGGAAATTATTATGTCCAGCATTTCATGAACAATGTACCAACTCTTTCAAAATTAGACGATTCGAATAAAAGAATACAGCTTAAAAACTTTTCAACTCCAAAAATAAAAGTTATTTTTAGAGAGTAACAAACTTAAAAATCAAAATATTACAACTATAAACATTCCGTAGGAATGTCTCATCGGTAGAATTCATAGATTACACGTTCCAGAGGAACGTTTGACAAGCAAAAGAATTATTTGGATTCTATAAAACAGGTGTCCCTACGGGACACTTTCTCGAGTCGTGACATTGGCTTACCAACCAAATATTCCTACGGAATATAAAATTTATCGACTTTTAATTTGAAAATAAACATATTATGGCTTTACATCATTATGTACTTATAATTCATCTATTGGCAGCGACAATATGGGTTGGCGGTCATTTGCTTTTAGCTATTTGTTATCTTCCGACAGCATTAAAAAAAAGAGATCCGCATATTATTTTAAATTTTGAAAAGAGATTCGAAAAACTCGGAATGTCTTCTCTCGCTTTACTAATTATATCTGGAATTTGGATGGCATACGATTTCGGTGTTACGGCAGAAACCTGGTTTCGTTTTTCGAGCGGATTTGAAAAAGTAGTTTCTATAAAACTGATTTTACTTCTTTGCACTTTTATTTGCGCGGTTATTGCACAGCTCTATATTATTCCAAAACTCAATATATACAATATCAAAAATATGGCTGTGATTATTTTAACTGTAACTTCAATAGGAGTTGCAATGCTTATTTTAGGATCAACACTGCGTTATGGCGGGATTTAACTTTAGTAAGTATACCCATTTTACACTAGAAATTTTTTGTTTCTAGTTTTTTGTGGGCGGGGTTAAAAATAATAATTGATTTTTAAATTGTAATAAGGCATCATGTTGTGTGTCAATCATTTTTTGAAAAGTAGCAATATTACTTTTAGTGTAATTTTGGTTATTTTTTAAATCTTGATAAACTTTATCAGATAAATCTTTTTCAAAACCTTGTTTGTACATATTCAACAAATGCTGAAAAGTTATATCAGGATAAATAAAATGTTCAGCTCCGTTATTATCATCTATATATTTTTGAAGAAGAGACTGAACTTCCAAATGAAGTTTTTGAGTAGTCAGAAAAGTGCCTAAAAGATTATCTTTTTCCTCTTTAGGTTTAGAGTAAAATGTCTTTTGAAATGTTAACCAAGCAATTATAAGTCCTGCTATTCCTATAAATATTTCCATACTTGTTTTTATTATTCAAATATAAGAAATAATTAATCCTCTAAATTGCTAGAAGCTTTTTTGCATTTACTTACGTAACCTCAAATAGAAGCCGTTATGCCTTGCTTAAGCAAGAATTAAGACATCATCCCTACAAGTATTGGTCCGAATGCTGTCAATAGTATATTAGCTAATGCGTAAGGAATAGTGTAGCCCAAAACTGGAAATTTACTGCCTGACGCATCTTGAACTGCTTTTAATCCAATTGTTGATGTACCTGCACCTGTTTGCGCGCCAAGTAAGATTAAGGGATTTATTTTTAATATATACCTTCCAAAATAGAGTCCGATGATGTGAGGGATTAAGGCAACAGCTACGCCAGCAAACAAAATACCAAAACCGGTTTCTTTAAGACCTGAAATAAAACTTGGACCGGCAGCTAGACCAACAAGTCCAATAAATGCTGCAAGACCAACGTTGTCAAATATCCATAGAGCAGGTTCAGGAATTCTGCCAAAAACTGGAGTTCTAGAATGCAGCCAGCCAAAAATAAGCCCCATAACCAATGCACCACCGCTTGTTGTTAAAGTTACTGAAATTCCAAATAATGTTACCGACAGCAAACCTAAAAGTCCTCCAAGGACAATACCCAAACCAACAAAAATAATATCTGTCTCTGGACTTAAACGATCCAGATAACCAATTTCTTTTGCAGCCTCTTCCAGTTTTGCAAATCTGCCCGAAAGATTCAAAATATCACCTCTGTTTAAAACCGTATTCGATTCGAGGGGTATCTCATGATTTTCTCTCGTGATGCTGTTTAGCATTAATCCATGATAAAAACTGCTTTTTCGAAGAAACTTTACCGTTTTTCCTTCAATAGCCTCATTGGTTATGGTCACATCTAAATGTGCCAACGGAAAATTCAACAATTCTTCATCCAATACTTCTGGCCCTATAGAAAAGAGGCTGTCTAAAATGATTCCATGCTGTGCCATAATAACCATGACATCATCTTTTTGAATGATTATATCAGGTTTCGAATCTAGCAATTGATCTTTACGGCGTATTCTCTGAACAACAATATTTTTGTTCGAAATTAATTTTTCAAAATCGCTTACACTGATTCCAATCCATTTCTCATTGGTTATTCTGTATGCCCGAATGATCCATCTCTGATAGGCACTCTTCATTCCTGGGCCATATTCCGTTTCTCCTGAAATGATTTCGGCCAGTTTATCACTTTCTTTAACTAAATCTACACCAAGCAATTTTGGAGCAATTCCAGTCAGGAAAAAAACAAAAGCTGCTGCTCCTACCAAATAAGTTACAGAATAAGCTACCGGAATATTATTGATTAATCTGATTTTTTCTGCTTCATCAATATTTAAGTGGCTGATAGCATCTGAAGCTGTGCCAATAACAGTAGATTCAGAAAACGCTCCTGCTAATAATCCCGCTGCGGTTCCTATATCATAACCTAAAAAAACAGAGATAGAATAGGCTACTACTAGACACGATAAACAAATTACCAAAGTGAGCAATAATTGCGGAAAAGCATTTTTTTTAAAACCTTGAAAAAATTGAGGACCTACTTTGTATCCTGTTGAAAAGAGAAAAAGATCAAAGAAAATGGTTTTTACAATATCAGGAATTTGAATATCCAACTGACCAATTAGCACTCCAGAGAATAAAGTTCCTAATACTACACCGATTTTAAATGTACCTATTTTAATGCGCCCGATTAAGAATCCAAGAGCCAAGCATAAAAAAAGCGCCAGTTCAGGATGTTCTCTAAGTATAGTTGTAAACATATTGCTTTATTTTCTGATAAATTTAATCAAAAAAAGAACGCACTACACCTAAAACACTTACAAACAATTAATTACATTTTTATTTTTAAGTAATTTATCTGTAAACATTCAATCTTTGTTGATTACAGAAAATGATTTTATTTACTTTTCATTAAATATTCTTCAGCCATCTTTTTTGTTTTTTCATCCAAAAATTCCTTATCAGTCATTAAAATGTCATACACATCAAAAGAAGCTCGTTTATAATTATACTTATTTGACATTATTAAGGCGTAATATAAAAAGCCAGTAAACTTCTGTTCTCCAATGTAATGAATACCTTTTAATTCATTATAAGCCAAGGTATCACCTTTGTTTAGAACAAGATAATTCAAACTGTCCATGAGTTTTTTATCATCTAATTTCCTTCTAAAATAACTTCCTGAATTATCTGAGGTTACAGCTACATCTTCATTCTTCTTATTACAAGAAATTAGCAAGAAAATAAAAATAATAATGTTCCATTTCATAAGTTGCTATTTTAAAATTTTAAAGCACTAATTAAAAACTATCTAAACCACTCACTAACCAATTTTCTATACGTCTCCCCAATTGGCAAAGCCATACCACTTTTCATTACAATCTGATTTCCATCAATTACTTTAATTTTATTTTTCGGAATAATATACGAACGATGAATTCTAATAAACTGGTTTGAAGGCAGTTTCTCCAGAATATCTTTCATGTTTTCTAAAGCCATAATTTTTTCATCATTCGTATGAATTCGGATATAATCACGTAATCCTTCGATGTATAAAATGTCTTCAACTGCAATTTTGTAATGCTTTCGATCTGCTTTTACGAACAAAAAATCTTCGCTGCTTTCGCTCGTTTGGAAACTTTCCTGCCAACGAATAAACTTTTCCACACTCTGATAAAAACGATTAAAAGTAATCGGTTTCAATAAATAATCAATTACATGAAACTGAAACGCTTCTAGAGCATATTGCGGATAAGCCGAAGTAATAATAAAATTATATTTCTGATTGAACATTTGCATCAATTCGATTCCTGTCAATTGTGGCATTTGAATATCAATAAAAATCAAATCAACCGATTCGGTATTCAAAACTTCAATAGCTTTAAAAACATCACTGTCGGCGTATAAAACATTTAATCTAGAAATTTTAGAAGCGTAATCGGCAATCAGTTTTACAGCAAACGGTTCGTCATCCAGAATAATGCAATTTATTTTTTTATTCATTTTAAATCTATTTCAAGTTCGGCTGTAAAATGGCTTTGGTCGTTTTCTATTTTTAACTGATGTTTTTTAGGATAATGAATCTCAAGACGTTTTTGCAGATTGTCCAAACCTATTCCGCCAAGACTGTCTTTTTTCTGCGTTCCGATTTTATTTTTTACTTTAAAATTCAATTGGTTTTCTAAAACTTTCAATTCAATTTGTATAGGTTCATCATTAGAAACTTCTCCGTGCTTTAAAGCATTTTCAACCAAAGGCGACAAAATATAAGGCGGAATTTCTTCAAATTCATTTTTTATTTCAACCTTAAAATCAACCAAAATAGCATCCTGATGTCGCAACTGTTCGAGTTCAATATACGCTTTTATATAGTCAATTTCATCTGTCAATCTGATCTTTTCTTTCTGTGATTCGTAAGTCGTAAAACGCATAATTTGGCTCAGTTTATCAATTGCAGTTAATGACTTATCTGACTGAAAATAAACCATCGAGTAAATGTTATTTAAAGTATTAAATACAAAGTGCGGATTGATCTGTGCTTTCAAAAATTTGATTTCGGTATTCTTATTTTCTTCCAGAATTAACTTATTATATTCTAAAAGACGAATCGAATAAATGACAAACCAAAGAAGCGAACTCAGAATAATCGTCATACTGCTGTACTGAACATTATCCAACAAATAATTAACAAAATCTGGTTGAGTATAATTGATACGATCAAACAAAATTCCGGTAAAAACCTGCTCAATTATCCATCTTAAAAAAGTAAAAACCAAATACGAAACGAAAACTCCGACGAACAGTTTTTTCCAACTGAAGGATTTAAAAACCTGTTTCATTACAATTAAATAATGAAAATAGAAGGTTAGAATAAAAACGATAAAATACGTCCAGATAAATAAATCAGGCACAACAAACTTAGTTTTGATCGCATTTTTCACGAAAGTGAAATAAAAAATTAAAAGCCAATAAATGATATGAATTATGAATTCGAGCTTTTTGGTTAAAGTGCCTTTATACATTAGGTTTGATTTTAAAACAAAGATATACATTCAGAAAAAAGCATTAGAACGGGTTTGCAGATTAATCGAAGGGGTTTGTCGATAAAAGTGGTTTTTGGGTTGTAAATGAAACAGTTTTGTCCTGTAATTAATTTTTAAACCATGAACAAAATCATTTTCATCTCCGTTTTATTTCTCTTTCAAATCCATGTATTTGCCCAGCAGTTTTCTGTAAAAGGAAAAATTATCAACCAAAATAAAATGCCGTTGGAATTTGCCACAGCTACTTTATTAAAAACAGATAAAACTTTGTATCAACAAACTTCGACAGACAGTTTGGGGAATTTTACTTTGAAAGCCGAAAAAGGAATTTATCAGCTGATAATAGAGCAATTCGGAACTGAATTCAGCAATAAATCAATTGCAATTGACCAAAATCTGGATTTAGGCGAATTGGAAGTAAAAGAACAAATTCAGCTTGATGGAGTGACAATCCAATCGAAAAAGAAACTCGTAGAACAAAAAGTAGATCGTTTGGTTTTTAATATCGAAAACTCGGTTACAGCAACTGGCGGAACGGCTTTGGATGCCTTAAAATCTACTCCAACTGTGCGAGTTCAAAACGAAACGATTTCTATTGTTGGAAAAGGAGAAGTTCTGGTGATGATTGATGACCGATTGAATAAAATGACGCAGGAAGATCTGGCTGCTTTTCTAAGGTCGATTCCGGCAGATAACATTAAAAGTATTGAAGTAATTACAACGCCGCCGGCAAAATACGAAGCCGAAGGAAACAGCGGTTTAATCAATATTAAATTGAAAACTGCAAAAGCCAATTCGTGGAATGCAAATCTTGGAACTACTTACACGCAAAGAAGTTATGCAAGCGGAAACATAAGCGGATTGTTTATTTACAATTACAATAAACTTTCGCTCCAGGCTTCTATAAATAAAGGTAAAGATCAGTTTCGAACGACTTCAGATAACAGAATTTATTATCCGAATGAAATTTGGAAACAGGATATTACAACCAAATCTAAAACCGATTTATTAAGCATTAGTTTTGGTGGAGATTATAAACTGACTGAGAAATGGACTTCTGGAATTAAATATTTAGGAAGTTTTAATGATCGAAATTCATCTAATAATCCGCTGACGACGCGTTTTGATAATTTAGGACAAATCAATTCTTATATTTTGTCTGATGTTGGGGGACAGAACAAACCGCAAATGAATTCGCTAAATTGGAATAACGCTTTTGCTTTGAATAACGAAGGAAAAAATATTACGGTAGACTTAGATTATTTCGATTATCAAAAAGAGGATTCTCGTGCATTTTCTGGTAATGAAATGGATAATCAGAGAAAAAATATTGATGGAACTTATTTTTCTGCCATCAATTCTAACTTAAACCGATTGAAAAATTATTCGGCAAAAATTGACATAGCACTTCCCTATTCTTGGGCGAATATCAGTTTTGGCGGAAAAGGATTTTATACAAACACAAAAAACAATTTAAGCGTTTTTGATAACGAAACTGGAACTCCGATTTTGAATACAAATTATTCTAATGTCTTCACTTACAAAGAATACAATCAAGCTTTATATTTTTCTGCGAATAAAAAACTAAACGAAAAATGGGAAACGCAAATTGGTTTAAGAGCCGAAGCCACGCAGACAGAAGGTTATTCTGAAAACCTGAATCAAACCAATAAAAACAACTATTTAAAGCTATTTCCAACGGCTTATGTGACTTATAATGCGAACGATAACAATTCGTATTCTTTAAACTACAGCCGAAGAATCCGCAGACCTGATTTTGAATATCTGAATCCGTTTGTGATTAGAACGAGTCCGTTTTATTATTCTGAGGGAAATCCGTTTCTGAAGCCTTCGCTTATTGATAATCTGCAATTTACTTATATCCGCAATCAAAAATGGGTGAATTCGCTATACTTTTCTCAGGTTTCCGATTTCGGACAAGAATTGGCAATCATTAATCCTGAAACTAATATTACCAAAAGCACGCCGATTAATTATGCCAATACCTATCAAATCGGACTTTCCACTTACTACAATTTCAACAAATACAATTGGTGGAACAGCTACATGGGATTCAATTTAAACTATCAAAATGTAAAATCTAAAACCAATCTTATTGCTTCTGTAGGCGGTTACAATGGTTATATTTACAGCAATAATGACTTTACCATAAATCAGTCCAAAACTTTATTTCTGGGATTGAATTACGGTTTGCAGCTTCCGGGACGTTATCAGGTTTTTAATATTTCGACTTTGAATATTTTAGATTTTTCAGTTAAAGTTCTGGCTTTAAAAAAGAGTCTTTCGATTACTTTGACTGGAGAAGATATATTGAATGCGCAAAAACCTTTAATCTCTTATTATTCGAACGGAATTAAAAATACGATGAAAAATTACAGCGATTCAAGAGGTTTCAGAATTGCTTTGAGTTATAAATTTGGGAATGAAAATGTGAAATCTAAAGAACGAAACTTTGGAAATGAGGATGAAAGGAATAGAGCAATCTAATTTTTCCATTTTTATTCTTAAAAAAAATCTCTTGAAAGCCCTTAATTTTAAAGGTTTTCAAGAGATTTATAATTTCTGCGTAAAATTAAATTTTAAAAAAAACAGAAAAAGATTTGCAGAAATGACCAATCGGTCATATATTTGCATCATAAATACAATGTATCATGACAAAAGGTGAAGAAACCAGACAGTTCATTATAGAAAAAGCCGCTCCTATTTTTAATACAAAAGGAATTGCAGCAACTTCTATGAGCGATATTATGGAGGCTACCAAATTGTCTAAAGGGAGCATGTATGTGCATTTTGAAAATAAAGACGTTTTGGCCTGCGCTGCTGTAGATCATAACATGAAAATTTTGAACAGTAAACTTCAAGCAGAAGTAACTCAGGGAAAAACGGCCGAAGAACAGCTTTTTGCTTATATCGACTTTTTCAGCAATCCGTTAAATCCTCCTGTTACTGGCGGATGTCCGTTACTAAATTTTGGTACAGAAGCCGACGATACCAATCCTATCGTAAAAGAAAAAGTGAACCATGTCATCAAACGCGGGCAGCAGCTTTTGACCTCTATTATAGAAAAAGGAATCGAAAACAAAGAATTTGATTCAAATTGGAATGCAGCAGAATTTGCAACTATTCTCTTTGCTATGCTGGAAGGCGGGCATTTAATGTCTAGAATGTCTGGCAATAACGACAGCATGAAAACCATAGTACAATCACTCAAAAAAATTATTGCTAAAAAAAAGCTCTAATTTTTTTTATTATAAAAATGACCGATTGGTCATATTTAAATTTATTAATAATTATAAAAAACAAATACAATGTCAAAAACAATTTTAATTACAGGAGCATCAAAAGGATTCGGGAGAGCTTGGACCGAAGCATTTTTAGCAAAAGGATACAATGTAGCAGCTACGGCTAGAAATCTAGAAACTTTAAACGACCTTAAAGAAAAATACGGAAAATCTATTTTGCCACTTGCATTAGATGTAAACAAAAGAGAGGAATCTCTAGAAGTAGTTCAGAAAGTAAAACAGCATTTTGGAACTATCGATGTTTTGATTAACAATGCAGGTTATGCACTTACAGGCGCTGTAGAAGAAGCAAGCGAAAGCGAAGCCAGAGAACAGTTTGAAACTAACTTTTTCGGAACTTTATGGTTAACGCAAGCCGTGCTTCCAATTATGAGAGAACAAAAAAGCGGTCATATTATTCAGGTTTCTTCTATTTTAGGTTTGGCAACTTTACCAACTGCAATGGGACTTTACAGTGCTTCTAAATTTGCGATCGAAGGTTTGAGCGAAACTTTAGCTTCAGAAGTAAAACAATTCGGAATCAAAGTAACTTTATTAGAACCAAACGGTTACGCATCGAATATTTGGCATACTGGAATTGCCAGCGAAAGTTTACCTTATTACGACGAAATTAAAAAAGCACAAGCCGAAAGAGAAAATATCTTCGGAAAAGTTGAAGCTACAGCTCCAATAATTGTAAATCTTGTTGAAAACGAAAATCCGCCGTTACGATTACTATTAGGAAAAGTAGCGCTTCCATTCGTAAAACAAAGCTACGAACAACGCTTAGAAAGCTGGGAAAAATGGAATGATGTTTCTGTTGAAGCTCATGGATAAATAATCACATTTTCCAATTCTATATAGCCCAAGGTTTCAAGCTTGAGTACGAGAAGAAAATTTCTTCTGTTTGTGTACCCAAGGTTGAAACCTTCGGCTATGTTTAATCTTAGAATCTTAGCGTCTTAGCATTTCAGAACCTCAGAACCTTAGAAGCTTAGAACCTCAAAAAGAACCAAAAGTCTTTCTATACTTATCCATTACAGTTTTAAACAAATCTTTATTGGACGGCGGCGAAAGCACAATTGCTTTAGAACCAGAATTTATCGATTCATTAATGCTTTCCAGATTTTTACCGCCAGTTGCCATTACGGGAAAATCAGGAAATTGAGCTGTTATTTCTTTTACAATTTCATTTGTGTTCGCTCCGCCTGAAACATGGAAAATAGTTACTCCTGCTTCTATTCTTTCTTTTAAAAATTTATAATTAGAAGTAGTAACTGTTGATATAATTGGTATTGCGACTTTCTCTCTGATTTTTTTTATATCCTTATTTTCAAACGGAACATTTACGATAATTCCTGCCGCTCCGGCTTCTTCTGCATAAATAGCCATTTCTAAAGACTTTTTGCCTTTTGTCTTCCCTCCTCCTACACCACAGACAATAGGTTTCCCTGCAAATTCAATTAGTGTTTTAATGATTTTTGGCGAAGGCGGAAAAGGATAAACAGCCAAAATTGCATCGGCGTCGTTGTTTTCAATAAGCGCCATATCCGTAGAAAACAAAAATGATTTTACATTATGATTCCCAAATTGCAATCCATCACAATTTTTATTTATAATTTCTGGCGTAGTTAGCTCTTTCTCTTGGGCTTTATTTCTTCTGAATAATCTTTCCCAGAAAGAAGTTTTCCTTTTATTCTCCCAAATTGATTCTGTAATTAAATTGATTTCCATGGCCGTTTATTTTGTATTATGACCAAATTTAGGAGATTGAAATTTATTATTTTTATAATATAAATTAGAAAAATTACATCTTGTAATGAGTTAAGGAAAATTTGTAGTGAAATGAAAAATCGAAAGTTTTAAATGCAAATTCTTATAATTATTATGTAACGTAATTCGATTAGAAACCAATTAAATTTGACTTTACATTAAAAATCTCCATTATGAAAAATCTAATCCTTCTCTGTTTCTGTATTTTCTGTCTTTCATGCGCTAAAAAAGAAAATAAAATCGATAATTCTTTAGAAACTGCCCAAGACACCACAAAGCAACTTAAAGTCACCGAGAAAGCTCCACTTGTTGAAAAAAACATGCAAGAAGGAGACACCATTTTTATGAATGTAAAAAATGACAAAGGCTTATATACTGCTGAAGGAACTTTGAGTTCTGCCACTTCTAAAGTTTACATAAAATTTAAAAACGAAAATTCGACAAACTTGAAAGCAAAAATTGTATTGCCTGAAGCTGGAAACATTCGCTTTAATCAAATCATAGCTCCAGATAAATCTTCAGATGGACCATTTGGTTTAGATTTAGAAACGAAATTAGAACAGAAAGGAGATTATATTTTAGTCGTTGGACATTCTCAAATGGCGGAGAATCCTTATGTGGGGAAGTTCGGAGTTCAATTGGAGATGTAAAATGCTACAACTAAAAACTCTATATCGTTTTTAGCATTATAACTTCTCCATATTTTCGTAATCCTCCAAAACTATTAAAAGAAATGGACTGCTCACTAAAATTTATTTTTTCTACTGGAGCATTATCAAAATAGGTATTATTGTCTAAAGCTGTAAATTTATTTGATTGTTCTGATAGTTGAAAAACTTTATTTCCTAATTTCAAAAATCCGCTTTCTCCGCCCTCAATAACACCAATCATTTTAAACTTAGGAACTACAATAATTGGATTAAACTTCATTTTCGTCTCTTGATCAAAAAATATTAGAATTTCATGTACATTCTCTATTTTTTGCCCCACTTCTACGTCTACATTTCTGTAGAATAAAGTTGCTTGGATTTTCTTTCCTGTTTCACTTACAAGGATATATCTTTTTTCTACCACCAGAGTTTTGGCATCTTTAAAATATAAATAAGTGACAATAGTAATTACAGCAAAAACAATAATAAGAAGGAGCTTTTTCATTTTGTCGATTTATATGGTAAAAAAAATTATTTTCTTTTTAGATCTTTCATCCAGGTTACTCCGTTATCTTCATGAAACATGGGGCAAAGGATTGGTATTTTTTTTCCTTCTTCATTTATAAGATACCAGTCACAACTATTTATTATATCTAAATATTTATCTTCCTCTTGGCATAACATTTCACTATTTTCCTCATCCTCCCCTTCTTCAAAAGAAATACTAATTAGAATAGATACTTTAATATAACCTGCGAGGTGTCTATTTTCTGATTGCTCATTTAAATAATCAAATTTGTATGAAATAATGCCAAAATCTCTCATATCAATATAAGTTTTGACTAATGAGCCAATGTGAACAGCTTTCCAGTATAATTCGTAATTCTTCATTTATCTATAATTTTCAATAAAAATACTCAAGTCTAAAAATAATTAAAAGCATAAGATTACGAAAAACAATAAAAGCCTAAAACCATAAATATTTTTTGCTTTTAGCTTTTTAAGGCTAGTATAAATCTACAATAAACTTATTCAAAACCAAATATCTAATTTTCAGTATTTTACTACTTAAATTTTAATCCATTGTAAGTTAAGGAATCGTTTCTTAATAAAAAACGGGTTGCATAAACCGTCAATCTTTTCTATTTTTATAAAATCGGAGAACCACTTTTTATCCGATTTAATGTTTTAAAACGAGAAAAAAATTAAAATGAGCCACGACAAAAAACTAAAAGCTGTCGCTTTCGGAGAAGTACTTTGGGATATTTTTGATAATGAGAAAAAAATTGGCGGAGCGCCTTTAAATGTGGCTCTTCGAATGAAAGCTCTAGGCGTTGATTCTAATATGATTAGCTGTGTAGGAAATGATGAAGATGGAAAAGCGATTATAAATGAAGTCAATAAATTAGGCTTAGAAACCAATACTATTCTACAATCTGATGATTTCCCAACAGGATTAGTAAACGTAACTTTAGACGAAAGTAAATCGGCTACTTATGAAATTCTCTACCCTTCTGCTTGGGACAAAATTATGCTAAACGAAGAAGCGAGAGAATTAGTCGTAAACTCAGATGTTTTAATCTACGGAAGTTTGGTTTGCAGAGATCAAGTTTCGAGAGAAGCACTAGACGAACTACTCCACACACACACTTATAAAGTTTTTGATGTCAATCTGCGAAAACCGCATTACGATTATGAAACGCTGCAACACCTAATGCAATCTGCTAATTTCATTAAATTTAATGATGAAGAACTAACCGAAATTAGCGCTGCTTTTGATTCTCCTTATACTACTTTAGAAGAAAACATGAATTTTATCTGCTCTTTAACCAATGCAACGGCAATCTGCGTGACAAGAGGAAAAGATGGTGCCTTATTATTGTGGGACAAACATCTTTATGAAAATGAAGGTTATACGGTAAAAGTTCAAGATACCGTTGGTGCTGGAGATTCATTTCTTGGTGCTTTAATCACTTCACTTTTAAATGGAAAAGAACCGCAGGCTGCTTTAAATTTTGCTTGTGCGACGGGAGCTTTGGTAGCGGGATCTGCTGGCGGAAATCCTGAAATTTCAATTCTTGATATTGAAAATCTGATTAATAAAAATTAAAAATATATTTTAAATATATCCATCAAAATATACATTCTAAATGTACATCAAAACCCGACAGGTTTTAAAAACCTGTCGGGTTTATTATTTTTAATGAATTGCCTCCAGCTTTAGCTGGAGGTACAGTTTTTTTTTACCAACAAGGCTTTAGCCAAATCGCAATTTTGGCTAAAGCCATTCACAAATTGAAATTCAAACCTCCAGCTAAAGCTGGAGGCAATTGAATATAAAATATGTAGTTTGTCTAAGCATTTTTACACTATAAACACCATCTTCGACCCAAAAACATGGGAACTATGTAAATTTAAAATGGAATTATTTCTTCTTAATCGGTGTGGGCGCTGTAACTTGCATTTTCATATAATTAAGGAAAAATGATGAAAAAATTACGAATTTCACTTATCAATATACACGGACTTCTAAAAGGTTCTGGTCTAGAAATTGGACGGGATGCCGACAACGGAGGACAGACAAAATACATTTACGAATTAGCCGAATTTTTATCACAACATGAAGATGTAGAACATGTGCATCTTTTTACCCGATTAATTGATGATCCTGCCCTTTCACCTGAATATGCGGTACCTGTAGAAGTTATCAATGACAAATTGGACATCAGGCGAATTCCGTTTCTGGGGAAAAAGTATAAGGCAAAAGAACAACTTTGGGAAGGTCTCGATACTTTTGTAAACGGAGCGATGCAGCACATTAAACAGCATAATATTTTCCCCGATTGGATTCACTCTCATTATGGTGACGCGGGATACGCCGCAGCCGAATTATCTGCCGTTTTAAATATTCCCTTCGCCCATACGGGACATTCTTTAGGTTTTTATAAAAAGAAAAAACTAATCGAAAGCGGAGAAACGGAAGAAGAACTCGAAAAAAAGTTCAAGTTTAAAGCCCGAATTGCTGCCGAAGAAAAAACCTTAGAACTCGCAGAATTCATTGTAACTTCTACCGAACAGGAAATTGAAACCTACAAAGCATATAAAAATTTCGAACTCGGAAAATACCACGCTATTTCTCCAGGAATTGATACTAGAAAATTTGTTCCGTATTATTATCAGGAAAATGATTCGGACAAACATATGGAAGAAGCGCAACGAAAATATTGGGTTGCCGAAACCATTTCTAAATTCTTAACTAATCCGCATAAGCCTATTATTCTGGCACTTTCGAGACCAGACAGACACAAAAATCTGCATACTTTAATTGACGTTTACGGAAAAGATAAAGAATTGCAAAGTATTGCCAATCTCGTCATTTTTGCTGGTATTAGAAAAGACATTGCAAAGATGCCAGAATCGGAAAAAAATGTTCTGACTGATTTACTTCTGCTAATGGACAAATACGATTTGTACGGAAAAATGGCTATTCCGAAGAAACATGATGTGGAAAATGAAGTTTCGATTATCTATCGTTATGCGGCAGAGAAAAGAGGTGTTTTTGTGAATTTAGCCTTGCATGAAAACTTTGGCTTGACCGTAATTGAATCGGCTAGTTCGGGGCTTCCGGTTGTGGTAACCAAGAACGGCGGGCCATCAGAAATTATTCCGGTTTGTCAGAACGGAGAATTAGTAAATCCGCAAGAAGAAAGCCAAATTAAAAAAGCGCTTCGAAACATTCTAACCGATGAAAATCAGTGGAAATATTATTCGAACAACGGCGCCATCAATATTCAGAAACATTACAGCTGGGTTAGCCACGTCAATCAGTATGTTGATTTAGTAAAAGAAAATCTATCGCTTTCCTCTGGTGCGGGAATCAAAAAGCAGCATTATCCTAATATCAATATCAGCCGATTAAAACGTAAAATAGACCATTTATTGGTTTCAGATATTGACGGAACTTTAATAGAACCTAAACTTTTAAATCCAGGTCTGAAAGAATTAAAATCGCATTTAACCAATCGTACCGATAAAATGGCTTTTGCAATGGCATCTGGACGAAATTTAGCTTTGGTTAAAAAAGTAATCGATGAAGAAGAATTTCCTCTACCCGACTTTATCATTTGTTCTGTCGGAACCGAAATTTATTACACCAACGGAGAAGATTATATTCTAGATAAAGGCTGGGCAAAATTCCTTTCGGGAAGATGGAAAAGAGACGAAATCGTCAATAAATTAAAAGCTGTAAAATGGATTAAACTTCAAGAAGATGAAGCTCAGAATCCGTATAAAATCTCCTATTATTATGAATCAGAACATTACGATCATGATGAACTAATTGAGGTTCTTGGAAAAGAATGGTATAAAGTAAATATCATTCCGAGTCATGGGCAATTTTTGGATTTTATTCCGAAACGTGCTTCCAAAGGAAATGCAATTAAGTTTTTATGCCGAAAATGGTCAATTCCTTTAGGAAATGTAGTCGCCGCAGGAGATTCTGGGAATGATGTAGACATGTTTAGAGGTCCTGTAAAAGGAATTATTGTCGGAAATAGAAGCGCAGAACTTTTGGCCTACGAAACCACTAAAAGCATTTATGTAGCTAAAACGTCAGCTTCAGAAGGAATTTTAGAAGGATTAAAACATTATAAAATCATCAAATAAAGCTTTTTAATGAAAAAAAATAAACACATAGAAACATAGATTTTTCTTTGATTTTATAAGGAAAAAGAAAGAAACTAGTTTCTAACACATAGCTTTGAACATAGCCAAAAAATTCAATATTGGGATTACCATATTACGACGCTATGTTATTTATTACTAGTGAAACGCCTTTGTAAAAGCTATATATTCTATGTTTCTATGTGTTAAAATAAAATACTAACACCTAAAATAAATAATAAAATGTATTCAGGTTCAGGATTTAGCAACTGGGAAATTGGAGATGTTGATGTATTTATAGATGAAAAAGGAATTCATCATTTATTTCATTTAATTATTCCCAATCACGATTATATTGCGCATGCAGTTTCAAAAGATGGCCTTTCGTGGAAACGAGTAAAAAACGCCTTATTTGTAGGCGATCCAGGCGAATGGGATGATGATATGCTGTGGACAATGCATGTAAGCAAAAAATCGGATGGCGAAGGTTATGAAATGTATTATACTGGTTTGAAGCGTCAGGATAAAGGAATTGAACAAAAAGTAGGAAGAGCGGTTTCGACCGATTTAATTACTTGGAAAAAAGAGAACCTATACGGACTTCCTTTTAAAAGTGAAGCCCCGCATTATGAAGGTCAAAACAATAATCCCAGACAATGGATTAGTTTTAGAGATCCTTTTAAATACCAATACAAAGGCGAAGATTATTTATTAATTTGTGCCCGAAGTGCCTCTGGACCAACATACCGCAGAGGCTGTATTGGTGTTGCCAAAAGAGAAAAAGAAGGTTTTGTGCTGCAAAAACCGCTTCATATTCCGTACGTATATGACGATGTGGAATGTCCGTGCGTTTTCGAAATTAAGGGAACGCATTATCTTTTAGGTTCTATTAGAGAAGATATTAAAGTCCGTTACTGGTCGGCTCCAGAATTTAGGGGTGAATATTGCGCTTTTCACAATAACGTTTTAATGCCGCAGGGCAATTATGCGGCGAGAGTGGTAAAAGAAGGCAAGCATTATTTGGTTTATAATTTTTATTTTGCCGATGGAAATGTAAATACACATCGTGTGATTCCACCGCCAAAAGAATTGGATACCGATAAAAGCGGAAGGCTTCGTTTAAAAAGCTATTACTTCTGGGAAAAATTATATCAGAAAACGATTCAGCAAAAAGACCTGCCGCAACCCATGCCAATTCTGGGAAATCCGACAGCTGAATTTCTACAGGAAAATGAAAATAAATGGCGTTTTGGATGTCGTAGCGGTTACGAAATTTACTGCTTCGAAAAACCGTCAATGGATTTTGTTTGGGAAGGAACTCTTGCTGTGGAAGGAATGGGAAAAACGGGTTTTGTAATTGAATGCGATAAAGAAGGAACGGGCTATTATATTTCGATCGATTTTATGAATGGTTTTGTGCAGTTTCGAGCTTGGGGATTTAATGAAAAAGATGTCAAAAACAATTTCATATTCCAAAACATACAAACGAATCAGTTTGAAATTAGTGAAGAAAAACAGATTTATTTCAAAATAATCCGCTACGGAAATTATTACGAACTTTCGATTAACGACATTGTAAAACTGACTTTACTGGATTTTAAATACAGCGAAGGAAAAGTCGGAATCTATGTTTGTTCGGCTGTGATTTCTATAAGCGATTCTAAAATTCACGCCATTCCAGAACCTGAAAATGAATATGCCGCTTCTGATCCAGAAAAATACGAAAAAGATCATAATAGAATTATTCAAGTTCAGGGTACGGGAACACTCTAATTGAATGGAACACTGATGACACGGATTCGTTATCACGAAAACGCGGATAAAAACTGATTTTTTTATACTTTTAAAAATAAATTCGTTTTTATCTGCGTCTTTACGAAGTAAATCCGTTTCATCAGCGTATAAACAAGCTTCGTATAGCTATAACTAAAAAAAAATTAAACACATAGAAACATAGATTTTATATTGTGAAAAAGAATACGAAAGGAAACTAGTTTCCAACACATAGCCTCGAACGTAACTATGTGTTTTTATGCAAGTAAAACGCCTCTTTACAATCTAAAAAATTCTATGTTTCTATGTGTTTAAAACTACACACAAAAACAACAGCCATGATAAAAAAAATCGCAACTTCATTACTATTTCTTTTGGTTTTTAATCTTTCACACGCACAGAAAAATGATGCAGAAAAATGCCGTTATACCAAAACAGCTCAAGGCTTTCTGATGGTTCTTCGCGAAGGCGATAATGTTTTAGAATTAATTGAAAAATTAGCCAAAGAGCAAAAAATTCCGTCGGCCAATTTTACTGGAATTGGTTTTGCACAAGATGCTACTTTTGGCTTTTATGATTTTAACGAAAAGAAATTTCATCCTAAAACTTTCAATAAAGTCGAAATGGGAAGTATTACAGGATCAATCGCTTGGAGTGGTGACAAACCTTCAATCCACATGCACGGTGTGGCGACTGACGACAAATTTGATGCTTACGGCGGTCACATTCTCGGACTAAAAGTCGGAACGGGTTCTATGGAAATTTACGTCACTGTAAATGCTGAAAAACTAGAAAGAAAAATAGAACAGCCCCTGAATGCGAATGTTTTGCAATTGCCTTGTCTAAAGTAGATTTTGGTTCGCAAATCAAACTTTGTCAAAGTTTAAAACTTTGACAAAGTTGAACATCAGTTTTGGTTAATACAATTGTTTTTATTTTGAGAGATAAACCTTATATTGGCATTCCAAACTGATACTTTATAAAATGCCACACAGTCCGTCTCCAGAAGAGGTAAAGCGAATTTTCGAAAACTATTTTACTGCCGACATGAATATCTGGAAAGGTTTTTCGGAGAAAATAAAAGTGCGTGAATTCGATAAATCTGATATTATAAAAGATTACCACGGCGTCGAAAAATACCTGAACATCATCATTAAAGGATCGGCTGGATTATTTGTTTGGGATGGTAAAAGAGACATTTGCATTAATTTGCTGTACGAAAATAGTTTTATAAGCGATTATATGTCTTTTCTAAATCAGCAGCCGTCTGTAATAAAAACCGAAGCTTTAGAAGATGTAACACTTTGGTCTATTTCCCATCTCGATTTAAAAGAATTATACCAAAGATCGGAAACAGGTTTGCGAATCGGAAAAGCGATTTCTGAAATGCTTTACGTGCGCAAACAGCAAGAACAGATTAATCTTTTAACGCTTTCTCCACAAGAGCGTTATTTAAAACTTATAGAAGGCCGTCCAGAAATTTTCCAGAGAACGCCTCTCAAAATCATTGCTTCCTATCTTGGATTAACGGCTGAAAGTTTAAGCCGAATTCGAAAAAGAGTTATGGAAAAATGATTTCTTACCCAAAGTCAATTTTATTTTCATTTTCGCGTACTAAGTTTGCTTCACTAAACCAAACAAATTTAAAACGATGAAAAATAAAATCAACTTTGCCGCTATCCTAGTTTATTACATAATTGCTGTAATCTGCAGATATGCAGCTACAAAAACTAATTTATTATCTGGAATCGAAAATCCGTATTTGGTAATTCTGCTTCGTGGCGTTGGTCCTGCTTTGGGCGCTTTGGCTGCCATCAAAATATTTTCTCTAAATAATCCAATGTCTTTAAAAGGAATATACAAAAATGCAATTGTTCCTTTTGCCGTTTACTGGATTCTTCCTGCGGTTTTAATCGCTACAGTTTATTATTTCACAATCGGGAAATTTCCAATTTTATTAATGTTTACCGTTTTAGCTTACGGTCTTTTGGAAGAAATTGGCTGGCGAGGCTTTTTACAGGAACAGCTAAAATCGCTTCCTAAATTTACTTCAATTCTAATTATCGCAGTTCTTTGGTTTGCTTGGCATCTTAATTTTGAAACCACGCCAAGCAATATGATTTTCTTCGGAATCATTTTCTTTGGAACTTGGGGAATCGGAAAAGTCTATGCTTCGACAGGATCTTTATTAGCTGTTGCTGGAGTGCATTCTTTAAACAATTTCTTTCGCAATGGGCTTCACGAAACAGAACTTATTTTAATTGTAGCTCTTCTAGTAATGTGGATTGGCTTTATTATTCTTTATAACAGAAAATATAGAACAAAAGCTGTAGCAACTCAAACCACTTAATATAAGCCAGTGCGGTAAACTTTGTCAAAGTTTTGAACTTTGACAAAGTTATCTTGACGTAAAACTATGTGTTTAAATTCATTAATTCAATCGCTCAGTAGTTTCCATTCTCAAACAATATTCGCTTCCTAAATAAAGCGGATTTCCATGTTTCTCTGACCAAAAACCATCAAGAACATCTTTTGTGATGCATCTGTAAACCGCTACTCCTTTATAGGTTTTATTGTCTTCGCCTTTGTAACTGAAATTGATAACCAGAATATTATCCTTAAAAAAACCTGTTCCTTTTTGTTGATGCGAATTGATAAGCCAGTCCGCTTTGATACGGTTGTTTTTGTCTAAAGCTAAGCTCAGAACACCTTGGTAGGTAATCTCATTACTTTCGTCCTGATTGCTTCCTGAAATGGAATAATTTCCAACTAAATCTTGTATTGTCATTTATTTTTAATGCTAAATAACTCATTCCGGAACTCGGAATTTGAGCAGACTGCAAATTTAGAAAAAAACAACAAAAAATTAATGCAACAAAGTTTCGTTAGTAAGAAAAATATTTTTACTTTACATCGCATTAAAAACAATCAAAAATGAACAGGCGTAAATTTTTAAAAGGCTCAACCGCGTTAACCGGACTTTTCACTCTAGGTCCATCAGTGCTATTTGCAAATAATTCAGAAGTTATTTCTAAAAAAAGCAAAAAAGCGAAAAATATTATATTCATGGTCAGCGACGGAATGAGTTCTGGCACGCTTCAAATGGCCAATTTATATTCTCAGTATATTTTAGGCAAAAACGGAAACTGGATTACGCTTTATGATGAAAATAAAGTTTCGAGAGCGTTAATGGATACGGCTTCTGACAGTTCTGCAGTAACCGATTCTGCAGCGGCAAGTTCTTCTTTTGGAGGCGGACATCGCGTTAAAAATGGTGTTTTAAACGTTGGAGCCAATGGAGAAAAATACCTTCCGATTTGGCAAAAGTTTAAAAATGCGGGTAAAAAAGCGGGCTGCGTGACCACCGTTACGATTACTCATGCCACTCCCGCAGGCTTTTGCGTGAATTCTGATAGCCGAAACGCAGAGCCTGAAATTGCCGAAATGTACGCCGACCTTGGAATTGATGTTTTAATGGGCGGCGGAGATGAATTTTTCAATGCTGCAAAAAGAGCAGATAAAAAAGATCTTTACGGCAAATACGAACAGAAAGGATATCAGATTCTAAAAAATGGTGCTGACTTAAATAATTTAAAAAAAGGAAATAAAACGCTTGGCATTTTTTCTTCGGGCGCACTTCCCTATTCTATTGACCGCACAAATATTGCTGAATTGCAAAATACGCCGACTCTTGCCGAAATGAGTACAGCAGCCATTAACCAAATGAAAGATCATGAAAATGGTTTTGTTCTAATGATTGAAGGCGGAAAAGTAGATTGGGCGGCTCATGCTAATGATATTTCGGCTTTGCTTCACGATCAGTTGGCTTTTGATGATGCCATAAAAGCAGTCATAGATTTTGCAGAAAAAGACAAAGAAACGCTTGTCATTATTACAACAGATCATGGCAATGCTAATCCGGGGCTTATTTATGGAGCAGATGCCGTAAAGAATTTCAAAAGCATTGCCGATTATAAATACACAAACGAATATATTTTAAATGCCATTCATAGCGATTTTAATTTGCAGCAAATTAAAGATTGGATTTTTGAAACCAACAAAATTAGCCTGACCGACGAAGAAGCAAAACACTTGCTGGACTTTTATTCGGGACTCGAAAAACAAGAAGGCGGCTTATACAATTACAAAAAACTTCCTTTTAAGGCCTATTCAGAAATCCAGAAAAAACACAATAATGTAGGTTGGATCAGCATGGATCATTCTGGCGATTATGTAGAGCTTGCCGCTTTTGGTCCAGGAAGCGAGCTTTTAAAACCTTTTGTAAAAAATACCGATATGCATTATTTAATGCTAAAAGCTTCGATAGAAAGCTAAAAATTAATGAATTATAAATTATGAGTTATGAGTTGTGAATTTTAAACATATAAATCAATTTTTATATGCGTAACATCATAACTCATAATTTATCATTCGCATTTCTTCATTCATAATTCATAATTCATAATTCATAATTCATAATTCATAACTCATAACTCATAACTCATAACTCATAACTCATAACATACTTCCCCACGTTGATATTTTGTTAATTTCTTATAGAATTTAATAAATCCATATCAAAATTTATAGTTAAATTGGTAGTATGAGAACAAATCCGGATGTACTTATTATTGGAGGCGGGCTTGCTGGTCTGGCGGGCGCTTTACACTTATCCAAAAAAGGATTGAAGGTTATTCTTATCGAAAAAAATACTTTTCCAAAACACAAAGTCTGCGGAGAATACATCTCAAATGAAATTCTTCCCTACTTATTCTGGCTGGATATAGACGTTTCAAAACTTCATCCGACAGCTATTTCAAACTTTGAATTCACCGCGCAAAATGGTAAAACAGCAAAAACCAAACTACCGCTAGGCGGTTTCGGAATCAGCCGTTACGAATTGGATCATTTTTTATTTCAAAAAGCAATAGAAAATGGCTGTACCGTTATTACAGAAACGGTGACCAATGTTTCTTTTCAAAACGACATTTTTACGGTAACCACCTCTGAACAAATGCTCAATGCAAAAATAGTTTTGGGCGCTTTTGGCAAAAGATCCAATATTGACCAAATCCTTTCCAGAGATTTTATTTCTAAAAAATCTCCGTGGCTAGCTGTAAAAAGTCATTATTCTGGAAACTTTGACGAAAGTCTTGTCGCTTTATACAATTTTCAAGGCGGATATTGCGGGGTTTCAAAAGTCGAAAAAGACATTATAAACATTTGCTATTTGGCCGATTTTGAAACTTTTAAAAAGTATAAAAACATCGAAGAATATCAAAAATCGGTTCTTTATAAAAATAAAAAACTGAAAGCTGTTTTGGAGAACAGCACTTCCCTATTCGAAAAACCTTTAACGATCAGTCAGATTTCATTCGATAAAAAAGAACCTGTAGAAAATCATATTCTGATGATTGGCGATACCGCTGGATTAATTCATCCGATGTGCGGGAACGGAATGGCGATGGCGATTCACAGTGCAAAAATAGCTTCAGAATTAGTTTTGGACTTTTATTATGGAAAAATCGAATCCAGAAATGAATTCGAAAAAAAATACCGCAAAGAATGGAAAAAACATTTCGGAAAAAGATTATTCTTCGGACGAATACTGGCCAAAGCGCTAACACATAAAAACCTTACTCATGCCTTGACAACCATCGCTGCATCGCTGCCGTCATTGCTTTCAGTCATTATAAAACAAACGCACGGCCGTCCCATAACTAGTGAATAAATGAGTGTAAATACCAAATATAGAACAGAAGAAATCGAAATGATGGATGATTTTTCGCTTCAAAGCGAAGAACTTATCGGTGCGCTAGATCAGATTGCTGCTATCAATCAATTGCTTGGCGGAAACAAACTGACGCTTCACGGCATAAAAGAACTTTTAAAAAAGACCGATACTTCTAAAACGATTACCATTGTCGATATTGGATGCGGAAATGGCGATATGCTTCGAATGCTTGCCAATTATGGAAAAAAACATAATCTAAAATTTCAATTAATTGGAATAGATGCCAACGCTTTTACGATTGATTATGCCCAGAAACTTTCAGCAGATTTTCCAAATATCGAATATAAATGTCTGGATATTTTCAGTGAAGATTTTAAATCGCTAAAATACGATACTGTCTTGTGTACACTGACTTTGCATCATTTTACCACAAATCAGATAAACGATCTGATGGAAACATTAAACGATAATGCTTCGATCGGAATTGTTGTGAATGATTTGCATCGCAGCAAAGTCGCCTATAGATTATTTCAGCTAATTGGCGTGGTTTTCAATCTCAATACAATGTCTCGCAACGATGGTTTGATTTCTATTTTAAAAGGATTCAAAAAGAAAGAATTAGAACATTTTTCTAAAAAATTAAATTTAAAAAACTATTCCATCAACTGGAAATGGGCTTTCCGTTACCAATGGATAATTACAAAAATATGAGTGTAAAGATAGTTACAGCTGTAAAACAGCTTCCGCAATATTCCCGTACGACCGAAGAAATCCTTCCGCTTGTAGAAGTTTGGCTTGAAGGTCAGGAAGAACGTTTTGTCAAAAAAGTAAAAAAGATATTTGAAGGTGCTTCTGTAGATAAACGGTATTCTATTATGGAGCCTACAGAGGTTTTTACAGCCACTTCATTCGAAGAAAAAAATGACATTTACAGTCGCGAAATGATTGTTCTCGGAGAAAAAGTGCTGGAAAAAGCACTTCAAAAAGCAAACTGGGATCCGCAGAGCTTAGATTACATTATTACCGTAAGCTGTACCGGAATTATGATTCCGTCGCTTGATGCGTATCTTATCAATAAAATGAAATTAAGACAAGATATCGTTCGTCTTCCCGTAACCGAAATGGGCTGTGCGGCAGGAATATCGGGAATTATTTATGCGAAGAATTTTCTAAAATCAAATCCTGGGAAACGCGCCGCTGTAATTGCGGTAGAATCGCCAACAGCCACTTTTCAGCTGAATGATTTTTCGATGCCGAACATTGTCAGTGCCGCGATTTTTGGAGACGGAGCTGCCTGCTGTTTATTGTCGTCAAGCGAAAATGATAATGGCCCCGAAATTCTGGACGAACAGATGTATCATTTTTATGATGCCGAACACATGATGGGTTTCAAACTAACCAACGGCGGCTTGCAGATGGTTCTCGATATTGAAGTTCCAGATACAATTGCCTCTCATTTTGGCGATATTATACATCCGTTTTTAAAACAGAATAATCTGGAAATAAAAGATATTGATCATATGATTTTTCATCCCGGCGGAAAAAAAATTGTAACAACGGTCGAAGAACTTTTTGCAGGATTACATAAAAATATCGACGATACAAAAGAAGTGCTGAAACAATATGGAAATATGTCGAGTGCAACTGTTTTGTACGTTTTAGAAAACATTATGAACCGAAATCCGAAAAAAGGAGAAAAAGGTTTAATGCTGAGTTTTGGCCCGGGTTTTTCGGCACAAAGAGTTTTATTGCAATGGTAATTTGAAAGCTTATGGAATTAAATGAAATCATCAAACAGCTTCCGTACAGTGAACCTTTTCTATTTGTAGACGAATTGCTTCATGCAGATGAAAATGGCGTGACGGGAACGTATACTTTCAACGAAAATTTAGATTTTTATAAAGGACATTTTAAAGACAATCCAGTTACTCCGGGCGTTATTTTAACCGAAACCATGGCTCAGATTGGAATGGTTTGTCTGGGAATATTTCTGTTAGGAAATGAATTGGGCGAAAATACCGTAATTGCCTTTACTTCGGCTGAAATGGAGTTTTTAAAACCTGTTTATCCAAACGAAAAAGTGACGGTAGCTTCTGAAAAATTGTTTTTTCGTTTTGGAAAATTAAAATGCAACGCCATAATGAAAAATGAAGCTGGACAAGAAGTTTGTCGCGGAATTCTGGCTGGAATGATAACAAAAAGATTATGAAAAAGCGAATCGTAATAACAGGTCTTGGAGTTGCTGCGCCAAATGGTGTTGGAATTTCGGAATTTACAAATGCGTTGCAAAACGGCATTTCTGGTATTCGTCATGATAAACAATTAGAAGAATTGCAATTTTCCTGTCAGATTGCGGGTCAGCCACAAATTTCAGAAGAATTAAAAGCGCAATATTTTACCGAACTCGAACTCCGCGGATTTAATAGCACGGGAATTCTTTACGGCGTTATCGCAGGAATGGAAGCTTGGAATCATGCAGGATTGCCACTAAACGAAACTCCAGATTGGGACAGCGGCGCCATTTTTGGAGCGGGAACTTCTGGCATAGATAAATTTCGCGAAAGCATTTATAAAATTGACGAACTCCAAACTCGTAAATTAGGAAGCACAGTCGTTGCTCAGACCATGAATAGCGGTGTCAGCGCTTATCTGGGCGGTAAAATCGGATTCGGAAATCAGGTTACAACCAATTCTTCGGCCTGCATTACGGGCGCAGAAGCGATTTTGATGGCGTATGACCGAATACAATCTGGACATGCCAAACGGATTTTAGCAGGAAGCACTTCAGACAGCGGTCCCTATATTTGGGCAGGATTTGATGCGCTTCGTGTCTGCTCTTCTAAATTTAACGACAATCCCGAAGAAGGCTCAAGACCCATGAGTGCTTCGGCTGCAGGATTTGTTCCTGGAAGCGGTGCTGGAGCTTTTGTTGTTGAAGATTTAGAAAGTGCTCTAGAACGTAATGCAAGAATTTATGCTGAAATTTTAGGTGGCAATATCAATTCTGGCGGGCAGCGCGATGGCGGTACTATGACGGCTCCCAACAGTACTGCTGTGCAAAGATGTATTAAAAGCGCAGTCGAAAATGCTGGAATAAACCCAAATGAAATTGATGCCATAAACGGACATTTGACCGCGACTACAAAAGACAGTTTGGAAATTGAAAATTGGACCAAAGCTTTGAACAGAAGCGGTTCTGATTTTCCGTACATTAATTCGCTGAAAAGCTTGACAGGACATTGTTTAAGTGCTTCTGGAAGTATTGAAAGCGTAGCTGCTATACTGCAACTTCACGAAGGATTTTTGTTTGGAAATAAAAATTGCTCCGATCTTCATCCTGAAATCGCTTCTCTTATTGATCCTTCGAAAGTGCTTTTAGAAACAATTAAAACAAATCCAAAAATAATTGCGAAAGCCAGTTTTGGTTTTGGCGATGTGAACGCATGCATAATCTTTAAAAAATTTGAAAACTAATATGAACAAAACCGAACTTATCGAAAAATTAAAAGGAATTATAAAGCCTTTTACAACAAACACAGAAGCGTTTGACAATCTTACAGAAGAAACCGATTTTATTAAAGACCTAAATATCAATTCGGCTAATCTGGTTGATATTGTACTGGATATTGAAGAAAATTTTGATATCGTGATCGACAATGCCGATATGGAACGCATGCTTGACGTAAAAACCGCAGTTGAAATCATCGAAACCAAACTTGCCGAAAAATGATTGGCAATGACATTATAGATCTTGCGCAGTCACGTTTGGAAAGCAACTGGCAGCGCAAAGGTTTTATAGAAAAACTTTTTACCACAGAAGAACAAGAGTTTATAAGAAATCATTCGAAACCCGAAACTATGGTTTGGCTTTTATGGAGCATGAAAGAAGCGGCTTATAAAATCTACAACCGTCAAACTAAAATACGCGAATTCTGTCCGAAGAAGCTTTGTTGTTTTTTAGATTCTTTCAATCTTAATCAAGCATTCGGAAAAGTAATTTGCAATGAAAATGTTTATTATACCAAAACCACAATTTCTCCTGAAAGTATTCATACCATTGCTGTAAACAATCCCGAAAACTTAAATCATGTGATTGAAGTTGAAAACGTCGAAATTATAAAAGACGAAAATGGTATTCCGTATTCAAAAACTTCAAATTCGCTTCAGGATATTTCAATCAGCCATCACGGAAGATTTGAAAAATGGGTTGTTATTCAGCAATAAACTAAACTTGTCGTTTTTATTCCTTCAAATGCTTTCTTTTCATTGTCAAACTCCGAACTAATTTAAGCGAAATAAATATTACACTTCAAATAAATAGTTTACAGAAAATACCTACTTTTACAAAACTTCCAACAATCCGAAAACGATCAAAGCAGCATATTGAGTAGCAGAAATTTATACTGTATGGCAAAAATGGCTGTATCCTAATTATATTATTTAAGAATATAAATAAGATAAAATGATAATCGTATGGTACATTTAGTATACTGTGATGACAAAGAAAAGGTATTAGAAAAAATACTCGAAGGAGAAAAAACAATGATTGTTCGTGGCGCAGCGGGACGTAAAATCCCCCATAGCCGAGTGTTTAGAAATGAGATTTTGTATTTCATGAAGAAAGGGACGAAACAAATTTCAGCAAAAGCCTTAGTAACCAATGTAGAAAACTATATTAAATTAGCAGATTCTGAGATTATAACTATTCTTGAAAGCAATCAGGAAAATCTCAATTTGACGGATAACCAGAAAAAACGCTGGCGAAAAAAATGCCTCATTCTCGTTAAATTTGCGAAAGTAGAGGAAATAGACCCGCCTCTGAACTTCGAACACCAAAAAAATATGGATGACTGGTTAATTATAGAAAGAATTGAAGACGTAGTTGTTGGCTCAAGTATTCCTTATAATTATGACAATAGCAAGTTTAAATAACGATAATAAACCAATATGAAAACAATTATCGATAATATTCGTCAAACGCTCAAAGACAGTGTTGATGAAAAAACAAAAAACGGCTCTCAACATTTCTTTAAAGAAGAAATTAATTCGTATGGAGTTAAAATTCCAATTGTACATCAAATCAGTAAAGAAATTTTAAGTGACATAAAAGGCAAACCGAAACAAGAAATTTTTGATTTGTGTGAAATTCTTTGGCAATCTGGCAATTTAGAAGAATCTATTATCGCGTGCAATTTATCGTATGCTCTGCGTAAACAGTACGAGCCTTCAGATTTTGAAACGTTCGAAAAATGGGTAAAAAACTACGTAAACAATTGGGCTTCGTGCGATACGCTGTGTAATCATACTATTGGAGATTTTCTCCAAATGTATCCTGCATACATTGCGAAACTGAAAAAATGGGCACATTCCTCTAACCGTTGGACGCGTCGTGCCGCTGCTGTAACCTTGATTATTCCCGCCCGCAGAGGACTATTTTTAGAAGAGATTTTTGAAATAGCCACAATCCTACTTCACGATAAAGATGATTTGGTTCAAAAAGGTTATGGCTGGATGCTTAAAGCGGCAAGTGAAGCAAATCAAAAAGAAGTGTTCGATTTTGTAATCAAAAATAAAGCGACCATGCCAAGAACCGCACTTCGATATGCTATCGAAAAAATGCCACCCAATATGCGAGCCAAAGCGATGAAGAAGTAGTATCCCTATTTCTTCAGCTCTGCAAAATTCAGTTACTTATTTTTATTCGAATGCGTTTTTTCTTTATTTTAGTTATTTATAAAACATTAAACTACAATTAATTACACTTTATCAGTTTCTATAATTATATAAAAATAAAATGCATCAAATAAAAACGACTCTTTTTTTGTGTGTAATCCTTATCGGTTTTTCAATTCCGTTTTGTTACGGGCAGTATAAAATTTCGGGATATATTGACGCAGAGCAGCAAAACAAAACGGTTTATTTGAGTCTATTGAAATATGACGAAGAAACAATGATTACTGAAAATCAGATTCTTTTTTCGACCCAAACGGACAGTTCGGGTTATTTTGAGTTTAAAGGGCAATTGTTATCAGAAAAAGACAAACTCTATCGCATTCATTCCAACATAAATACCAATAAAGGACTTCAATTGGTTCAGGATAATGAGAAAAGCAATTATCATAATTTTATTTTCTCTAACCGAGATACTATTTACTTTTCAAAATCGGGAAATAATTGGTTTAGTCTGTCAAAAAACAGCAATTTGATTGATAATGAATGGAAAAAGCTAAAATCTTTTGAAGAACAATTGGAGAAAAACAATTCTCAAATCAAAAATAAAGAAGCTCAGCAGCAGGCTGTAAATGATTTTGCCGAAAAAGTGAAATCGTATAGCGAAAAGAATATAAAGCATCCGCTTCTGAAACTTTTGGCATTTTCGGATATTAAAAAAAGTGATTTTGATGTTAAAACTGATTTTGAAAAAAATCTGGAGTTTTACGAAACGATATCAAATTCGCTAAAAGACTATTACGGCGAAACTTCTTATTATCTTCAATATCAAGATGAAATCTCAAAAATATCGAATGTTATTTTACAGCAACAATATGCTTTTCATAAAAAACTAAATTATTTCTTAGGCTTTTTAGTCTTCGTTTTGATTATTGTTGCTGTTTTTCAATTCAGAAAATTGAAACTGCTGAAACCAAAAGAAAACCAGCTCCAATTTTCAAACTTAAGCTTGACGAGTCAAGAAGAGAAAATCACCAGATTGATCTTGGCAGATAAGACCAATAAAGAAATTGCTAACGCACTTTTTATTTCTTTGAGCACGGTAAAAACGCATATCCGAAATCTTTACGCCAAATTGGATGTGGCAAATCGGCATGAATTGGCAGAGAAATTAAAAAATCATCCTAGGGATTAGTCCTAATTTCAGCCCTTTAGTAACTCATTTTCATTACTGGCAATTCTAATTTTGTTTTCGAAATCTTAAACATCAATCGAAAATGAAAAAGAATCTTTTATTGCTAATCTTCACGATGCTTTTACAACTTGCCACAGCACAAGAAACAGATAAAGCCTTAGCAAACAGGCAAAACATTCAAACAAAACTTCTGGAAGCCAAAGTTCTCTTAGAAAAAGATAATGGAAAACTTTGGGGAAAACCAATCTGGAATGACAGCATTATTTCGATTGATTTTGATACTTCTATTTACAGTTTGGCAAACTTATCAAACAGCAAAACCGATAATGATACTTTACATTATAAAACAATGGAACGCAATTCGCTGGTTTTTGTCAATACTACTCAGAAATATGAAGGAAAAGAATATGCTACAGTTTTGAATAACTATCTGGATGATAAAAGTGCAACTGTTATTCATGAATTGTTTCATTTGCTGCAGATGAAATCTCGAAAGTTTAAAGGAAATCCGATTGAATATTTGGACGAAACTAATGCCCGTATTTTATTGCGATTAGAATATCAGGCATTAAAAAATGCTTTGAAGGCTATTATCGAAAAAAGAAAAACCGTTGAAGTCAAAAACTATCTGAAAGATGCCGTTATTTTTAGAAAAGAAAGACAAAAGCAATATGCAAAATACCTCAACGACGAATTGGAAATAGAAACCTTAGAAGGCTTAGCCAATTACACCGGTTTTGCTCTATCTTCTTATGAGAATAAATATGAAAAAGCGATTGAAGAAATTAATCAGAGAGAAGAAGCCAAAACGTATACACGACCTTTCCCCTACGCCACTGGTCCAGCCTACGGATTAATTTTTGATTATCTGGAAATTCATTGGAGAAATGGTCTGAACAAGATTTATAATTTTGTCGACATTTACGAAAAGATGATTCTTAAATCGGCATTAAACGTCAATAAAAAGACATTAGAATCTGCTAAATCTAGAAACAATTTTGAGGAAATAAACAGACAGGAAGTTGCGCGAGAAGAAGAACAAAAGAAGCTAATTGACTATTACAGTAATTTATTGCTCAATAAACCAACCTTGAAAGTCGCTATTGTCGATATTGAACATTACGGACGTACTTTTAATATGAATGGCACTTTGACCTTAAACGAGAAAGGAATTGTGTATTCTAGCATAAAAGGACGAGATAAATCGGGAAAAAACTTTGGAAATTTTGGCACAATTGAAGGAAAAAACCAATTGGGCAAAGCTGGAATTCTAAGTTATGAAAAAGAGGGAAAAACATATTTTGTGTTTCCGCTTCCTTCTAAAATTGAGGGCAGAAAAATTATAAGCGAATTTTACGAAATAGAATTGAATCCCGATTGGAAAGCGGTAAAGCAAAATGATGGGAATATGGAAATTGTGAGAGAACCCGAAGAACATTAAAGAGGTTTTGGGGTTCTAAAACTCTTCGATAAAATTATTTATATTTTTATAAGTTGGCTATAAATAGATTTTAAGTATATTTATTTAATACTTACTAAATCAAATCCAACCAGCCAAAACCAATGAAAAAAAGAACCATAGTTGTTGCGTTACATTTTTTTGCTTTAACCACCTTTGCGCAGGAAAATTTTCCGTACCAAAATCCCAATCTACCTACAGAACAGCGTGTTAATGACTTAGTATCGAGAATGTCATTAGACGAAAAAATAAATCAATTAATGGATTCTGCTCCAGCAATTGACCGCTTGGGAGTTCCTGAGTACAATTGGTGGAACGAATCGCTGCATGGCGTTGCCCGTGCGGGATTTGCCACTGTTTTTCCGCAATCTATTTCTATTGCTTCTTCTTGGGATCGTCAATTGATTTTGGACGTAGCTACTGCCATTTCTGATGAAGCTCGTGCGAAACACCATGAATATTT
This sequence comes from Flavobacterium sp. 38, assembly GCF_057799715.1. Classification (NCBI taxonomy): domain Bacteria; kingdom Pseudomonadati; phylum Bacteroidota; class Flavobacteriia; order Flavobacteriales; family Flavobacteriaceae; genus Flavobacterium; species Flavobacterium sp. 38. The sequence continues at coordinate 87,079 of NZ_JBYNWZ010000008.1, forward strand.
AAGAAGAGATCAGCACGGTATTTATCAAGGCTTGACATTTTGGTCGCCAAACGTCAATATATTTCGCGATCCTCGTTGGGGACGCGGGCATGAAACCTATGGCGAAGATCCGTTTTTAACGGGCCAGTTGGGACTCAATTATGTAAACGGACTTCAAGGCAATAATGAGAAATATTTAAAAGTAGTCGCTACTGCCAAACATTATGCCGTACATTCTGGCCCAGAACCATCACGCCATTATTTTGACGCCAATACAAGCGATATTGATCTTTACGAAACCTATCTTCCTGCTTTTAGAACTTTGGTCAAAGAAGGACATGTTTACTCCATAATGGGCGCTTACAACCGTTTTCGTGGAGAATCTGCCAGTGCGAGTCCGTTTTTGTTTAATATCCTTAGAAAGGACTGGGGTTTTAAAGGTTATATAGTATCCGATTGTGGCGCTGTAACGGATATTTGGAAATACCATAAAATAACAACTGATGCTGCAAGTGCTTCGGCTCTAGCGGTAAAAAACGGGTTAGATTTAGAATGCGGAAGCAGTTTTAAATCTTTAAAAGAGGCTGTAGATTCCAAATTAATTGCTGAAGCTGACATTGATATTGCTGTTAAACGTTTATATACCGCTCGTTTCAAATTAGGAATGTTTGATCCAGACGATATTGTTCCTTATGCTCAAATTCCGTATTCTGATAATAACAATGCGGCGCACGATTATCTTGCCAGAATAGCTTCTCAAAAAAGTATTGTGCTTTTGAAGAACCAAGATAAAACGCTGCCACTTTCTAAAAACATTAAAACAGTTGCCGTAATTGGTCCAAATGCAAATGATATTCAGTCTTTATGGGGGAATTACAGCGGGGTTCCGAGCAATCCGGTTACAGTTTTAAAAGGAATTCAAAATAAATTGGAGCCAAATGCTAAAATTTTATATGCCAAAGGAACAGATTTAGCTAAAGGAGTTGAGGCAATGAAAATTATTCCTTCAATATATTTCCAAAACGAAAACGCAACTCAAGGTTTAATTGGAGAATATTTTAATAATTTGGAATGGAAAGGAAAACCGTTATTTACGCAAATAGATGATAATATCGATTTTGAATGGGATATCAATACGCCAGATCCTCGATTGAAAATGGGTAATTACAGCGTAAAATGGACAGGTTATCTTACGGTTCCTAAAACGGGAATTTATAACATTTCAGAATGGTCAAAACCTTTTATGACTGTTCAAATTGAAGACGGAAAAGCTGAAGGCGGAAAAAACGAGCATCACCCACGTTTTCGTCCGCAAAAAATTAATTTAGAAGCAGGAAAGAAATATAAAATAGAAATCAAGTATCAGAATTACTACGGAGACGCCATTGCAAAACTGTTTTGGGCAGAACCTGAAGAAAATGTAGTGCAAGAAGCGGTACAGACTGCCAATCAAGCCGACGCTGTAATTTTAGTTTTAGGATTGAATGAGCGTTTAGAAGGCGAAGAAATGAAAGTTGAAGCAGATGGTTTTAATGGCGGTGACCGAACAAGTTTGGATCTGCCAGCAAATCAGGAAGAATTGATGAAAGCCGTTAAAGCTACTGGAAAACCAGTTATATTAGTTTTAATAAACGGAAGCGCGCTTTCTGTCAATTGGGCAAATGACAATATTCCCGCAATTTTAACGGCTGGATATCCTGGACAGCAAGGTGGTAACGCTATCGCGGATGTCCTTTTTGGAGATTATAATCCAGCTGGAAGGCTTCCTGTTACGTATTATAAATCGGTTGACCAATTGCCTAAATTTGAAAATTATGATATGGAAGGCAGAACGTATCGTTACTTTCATAAAACGCCTTTGTATCCTTTCGGATTTGGTTTGAGCTATACGAATTTCAAATATTCTAATTTACAGCTTCCAAAAGAGTTAAATTCCGAAAATGATTTTAAAGTATCTGTAGATGTAACCAATACAGGAGAACGTGACGGAGATGAAGTGGCTGAATTATATCTGAAAGATGAAAAAGCTTCTACTCCACGTCCAATTGTGCAATTGGAAGGTTTTGAGCGCATTCATCTTAAAAAAGGAGAAACCAAAACGGTCACTTTTACCGTTACGCCAAGACAGCTTTCTATGATCAATAAGAAAAAACAACGTGTTGTAGAACCGGGATGGTTTACGATTTTTGTTGGCGGAAAACAGCCTGATGGTTCTAAAGATGTTCAAAGCGGCAGAATAAACTTTACAGGTAAAACTATAACTCTGGAGAAATAGTTCTGAAATTATAAATTGCAATAAAAAAATAGGCTGTCTTTTGAACAGCCTATTTTTTATTAAATTATAGTCATATCCGTATCTGGATTAAAACTTCCATCGTCTGGATATTTAATGCTTCCCTTTAAGTCTTCTACCCTTTTTGGATCAAATTTAGGAAGTTGCAGTTCATTATTTTCCTTCCACTTTTTAACTGTTTCTGCAACTTCCTCTGCTTTTTCAGTTGAAAAAGGAGTGTCTCTCGCCATGTATAAAGTCTGTGACGGATAAGCTAAAGAAGTACCGCTTTTTTCGATAATATCCATCATACGCAATAAAAGATCTTCCTGAACTTCTTGTGAGGTTTCAAAATTAACCGCTTCGATGTATGATGTAATTTCAACTTTTAAAGCATCGGCTGTAATGCCCGTAAAACGGACTATTGGAGGCGTATTGATTACTCCGGGATGTGCGTAGAGCAAAGATCTTAATTCTACAAGCAGATAACGCATTTGGTCTGGAGTGGTTTCCATTCTAAAACCAAAAATCGGATTGAATATAAATCGGTCGCGATGGGCATAATTTTCTATTTTACTAGCCGAAAGCTGGCCATTCGGAATCGTTACAATACTTCGAGCTGCCGTACGAAGTGTTGTAGAACGCATTCCGATAGATTCTACTGTTCCCTTTATATCATCAACACGGCAATAATCGCCTACGCGTAAGGGCTGGTCGGCAATAAGGCTGACACTTCCCACAAAATTTTCTATTGTTTTTTGTGCTCCAAGAGCCAATGCAATCCCCCCAATTCCCAGTGCGGCAAGTCCGGCTGTTACATCTACTCCAATTATTCCCAATATGGCAATAATTCCGATAACAACAATGGCGGCTTTCATGGTGCGGCTTAAAAACAATACCGCAGATACCGCAGAAGCGCGTCCTCGCCTATTCATTCTGCTTCGGGTAAACATGCTCACAAAATCGGTCATTCTCCAAAGCAGGATCAGAAAAGCCAAAATTCCGATTGTAATTATTATGATGCTAAATCGCTGGCGCACAATTATCGAAATTCCCATACGCTGCGTCGTTGCTACAAATAAAATTACCGTGAGATACATTTGTACCGGTAACGTAAAAGCCTCGATTATAGCGTTCCCTTTATCGGTATCTGCTTTCTTCCATATTTTTTGAAGCAGAAATATAAAGACGAATATAAGCAGTCGCGAAAGCAGGTAGGAAACAATTGTCATTATCACCACTACTCCCCAATGTCCAATAGGAACATTTCCAAATTTCTTTTCTTTTAAGACTTTTGGCAATACTCTATCCAAAAATGTTTTTTCTCCGCTAACATCTGCTGAAAGAATGGCTTCAATGGTTTCTGCCGAAAAAAGCCATAGCGCCGGTTCACTATCATCTGACTGATTTTCTAAATAAAGATCTATGTTTATCTTATCTGTCGATATATTTCCGACTAAATCGATTCCCGTTGCCAGATTATCGTCTATGCGTCCTAATTCTTTATTGCTAAGAATAGATGAGGGTGAAAAATTTCCTCCTTGATCCAAAAGCTGCTGAAAAGTTTTTGCAATTCGCACTCTTTCAGTTGTTTTGCGATACGAACGTTTACTAAGCATAAAATACTGGCTGGCGCGCAGATAATTCTGATCGCCAATCGCTTTGATAAATCCGTTTACGGTTCCTTGAGGCGTTCTTCTGCCTAATGAATCATCTGGAATTTTTGCTGGTTCTTCGGCCGTAGTTTTGGCTGCACCCAAAAGCTGTGCTTCCATTCTTAATGGCGTTATCAGTACTGCCGACAACAGCAATAAAAAAGACAATAAACGTTTAGTACCTAAAATCATATTTTTAGCTTTAGTAACTTAGACTATTAAAAATAAGAAATCTAGCAGAAAACAACTGATTTAAACTCGGTTTTTTTCTAAAATTCTACACAAAAGCCTTCTTCAGACTTTGTAAGTGCAATTCTGGAACTTTTTATAAATTCTATAAGCTTCAATTGTTTTAATTTTTCAGTCAAGCTGATGATCTCTTCATCTGTTCCTGTGGCTTGCAATACGGTGTATTCTTTCTGAATTTCTGAAACCGTGAGATCTTTTTCACGAAGTACACTTTCAATTCGTGGATCTGACATAAATACCGCAGTCGAGATCTTAAATAATGCGGTCTGCCTGTAAACGATTTCATCTTTCGAAGAATAACTGCATTTAAAAACTTCTATAATTTTCTCAATCTGTGCAGCTAAGTTTATTACGGTATCTACTGTTTCATTTACTACTATAGTGTGCCTGTACATTTGATCAATTTCGCAAATAGACATATTAAGACTCAAAATAGCTACTTGTTTTCGTATAAACATCGAGCTGAGTTTATTGATTAATCTTATTTGATCTTCAGAATAAATGGTGAGGGTAAATTCGTTTTTCATTGTGTGATTTTTATTTATGCTTTTTGTTGCTGGAGGGAAATAAAAAAAGCCTTTCGCAGGACTGAGAAAGGCTTTTTTGAATAGACAATATAATCCTGACTCGTCACGTAATGCGAATAATGATAATTGAAATAATAATGCTATTCTGAATTGATTTTTTCATAATTGCTGTAAACAAAAAAGCCTCCCGATTATGGGAGGCTTTCTAAATTTTATCTTTTACTTATTTATATAACACCTCTCCATCATTATTGAATGATAATCATGATAATAGAAGCGATGTTAATTGTGTTTTTCATTTGTTTAATCTGATACGCAAATATATTGATATTTTTTAATCTGCAAATAATATTTATTTCTTAGAAGTAAAAAATCCGTCTCAATTGAAACGGATTCCTTTTCTTCTGAGTTTTATGGTACTAGAACGGCTCTGCCTTTTATTTTTCCCTGTCTCATTCGATCATACACTTCGTTAGCATCGTCAAGTTTATGTTTTTCTATTTCGATATGAATTTTCTTTTGTCTAGCCAAGCCTACAACTTCCATCAATTCTGTTCTTGATCCCCAATACGGATTCGTCATACTCACTCCGAAAGGCAAAACATTCATACTGTACTGATAATGTCCGCCGCCAAGACCAACAATCGTAAGATCTCCATCCAGACTCACCACTTTCGTTCCTAAATCTATGGTAGAAGTTGCTCCAACAAAATCTAGAACAACTTTAGCTTTTTTGATTCCGGTAATTTTCTGAATTTGTTCTGCTGCATCGGCATCTTTAGAATTAATGGTAAATTCAGCTCCTAATTCTTTTGCAAATGCTAATTTATCTTCGGTAACGTCGCAGGCAATAATAGCTGCTCCGCTAATTTCTCTTAATATCTGAAGTGCTACGTGACCTAAACCGCCAACACCAATCACTACAACAAACTCGTCTGCCATCAATTTAGGAAGAGAACGTTTTATGGCAGAATATGGTGTAAGTGCCGCATCTGTTAATGGAGCTGCAATTATAGGATCTAAATCGAAAATAGGCACTAAAAGTCTCGAAGACGGAACCAGCATATACTCTGCCATACCGCCATCTAGTCCTAAACCACCCCCATAAGCTTGCTCCGACTGATGATCGCAATAATTTTCTTTTGACTGCTGACAGGGCTTACAATGTCCGCATCCCCACGGACCGTATACCAAAACGGCATCTCCTTTTTTATATCCTTTCACATTTTCGCCAATTTCTTCAACCCATCCCGCATTTTCGTGTCCTAGAGTAAAAACGGTTCCTACAACTGTTCCCTCGTCTATAATGTGCAGGTCTGAGTGGCAAACACCAGCTCCGCCAATTTTTAACAAAACTTCATCACCTTTTGGAACAGGTCTTTCAAGATCATTAACAACGCGGACATCTTTGTGCCCAAAAAAACGTACTGCTTTCATAAAATAAACTTTTGATTACTATTCTACTAATTTACAACTTGTATTTTCTATCTAGTTTATCAGACAAGTTAAGTTTATCCTAATTTATTGCTTTTAATGAGCATTTATAGGAACTTAGAGATAAAGGGCAAAAATTTAAACGGCATAAAATTTAATTTATCGGCATAAAAAAAGAGAACCTAAGTTCTCTTTTAAATTTATTTTTACTGTTCAAAATTCTAATGGAATTTTAGTTTACTCCAAACTTATTACTCCATCTTTTAATAATAAACAGACAATAAGATTTTAGAATTTGAACTTTCTATATATTTTTCAAGTCTTTTGAAGAATGCTTCGTTAACCATCGGACAACCGTGGCTGTTGATGATATAATAACCTTGCTCTTCTGATGGAACTTCTTTGTAATGGTGTAATACAATGGCACGTTTCATAGCATTGTTATTACTCTCATCTAATCCTGCCAATCTGAAAGCTTTTCCGAAAACACCTTTATACGGCTTTTCTACTGAATATCTTCCTAGCGAAGTGCAATTTGAATTTGGAGTATTGCTAAATTGCAGGATATCTCCTTTTATTCCTGTTTCAGAACCAGAGCCGTGCGCTACCAATCCTTGATCTAGAATCTGATTGTTTTCGAGATCGTAAACAAAAAAGCGATTTTTTCCTGATTTAATTTTCATATCAACAAGAAAAGCAATTTTATTACTGTACTTGTGATTAGTTGATGTGTAAGCCTTAATTTCACTTACATGCTCGGTAAGTCTTGCGAATTCAACTTCGCTTAAAATTTCATTCTCTTCCCATACATTTACAGCAGTAAAGGAACTTAAAGAAAAAAGCAGTGCCATTAAAAATATTCTCATATCAGGCAAAAAGTTAGGTTAAACGTAGTTTGGGGTTCGATAATCTAATGCTGCAAAATTATGTAGAAAGATTATACAATTCCCATCTCATAAGTTAAAGATATTATAAATATCTGAAAATAACAACATTAAACGTTAAGATTTAATTAAAATACGTTAATGTGCAGAAATATCCGTTAAAGCAGAAGTTAATTTTTGTTCGGCCTATAGCTACCTAAAAATCATCTACTTATAATCTTATTTTATATTTCAGAAACTGTTTAATCTAAAAAGACAGTTCTTCTTGAAATAATTCCTACTGAATCTTCAATTTCAACCGGACCACTCATAATCTAAAAACTGGTGCATTTTAGTGATACGGCAAAACAATACATTTGGCTAAAAATAAAAGTATATCATATAAAAATGAATGGACAAATAAGACACGACTGGAGCAAAGAAGAAATTCAGGCTATATATGATAAGCCTCTTTTAGAATTGGTTTATCAGGCTGCGACTGTACACAGAAACTGGCACAAACCTTCAGAAATACAAGTATGCACCTTACTTTCTGTAAAAACTGGAGGTTGTCCAGAAGACTGTTCTTACTGCGGACAGGCAGCGCGTTATCACACCGATATTAAAGTACAGGCTCTTTTACCAACTGAAACAGTTCTCGAACACGCCCAAAAAGCCAAAGATGGAGGTTCTTCCCGTTTTTGTATGGCTGCCGCTTGGCGCGAAGTCCGAAATAATAAAGATTTCGATCGCGTTATAGAAATGGTGAAAGGCGTAAACGATCTCGGACTAGAAGTCTGCTGCACTTTAGGAATGCTAACCGAAGAACAAGCTATACGTTTACAAGAAGCTGGTCTGTATGCTTATAATCACAATTTGGACACTTCAGAAAGTTATTACGATGAAATCATCAGTACACGCAAGTTTGATCAGCGTCTAGATACGATAAATAATGTGAGAAAAGCGGGAATAACTGTCTGTTCTGGTGGAATCATTGGTTTGGGAGAAACTCCTGCTGATCGTGTTTCTATGCTCTTAACCTTAGCTACAATGCCCGTTCATCCAGAATCTGTTCCTGTAAATGCGTTGGCGAGAGTTAAAGGAACTCCATTAGAAAATAATCCGAAAGTGCCGCTTTGGGATATGGTTCGAATGATTGCCACAGCTCGTATTATTATGCCTGCAGCTGTTGTCCGCTTAAGTGCAGGACGTATCGAAATGACGGAAGAAGAACAAGCTTGGTGTTTTATGGCTGGTGCAAATTCTATTTTTACGGGAGAACGCGAAACTTTACTCGTTACACCAAATCCAGGATTATCTGAAGATATGCAGATGTTTCAAAATCTTGGATTGAAACCTTTGAGTAAAGAGAGTAAAAATGTTTGTTCGGTGGGTTAAAGATTGAAAACAATAAGAACAGTACAAATTCTAAGACTAGCACTGTTCTTATTGTTAGAAGCTGCGCAATCTCCGAATTGTTCAACTGAAAAGCTGCGCAAATGTCTCCGACTTTGCGCTTTTTATTTTTTTTACATCTTTAGTGACGTTTGCTACAAAAAGTCTCCGACTTTAAACGATATCAATATTTATCAAATCTAAAAATTGATTTAAAATATAAAACATCAACTAAAGGATTTTCTGCTTTTTCAATTTCAAGCAAACCAAAATCATTCACATAATTGGATGCGCTTGAATAAATATAGTCTGATGCTTTATTTACTAAGCCGGCTTTTACAGGATTTAAATGTATGTAATCTAATTTTGACCACATAAATTTGTTAGTATAAATTTCTTCCGCATGATTTCCGTATTGCCAAAATTGAAAAACTTTATTTCTAGTATGCTGTTTTGCGGCTAGTTTAAAACGTTCCAACATCCATTCTCTTCTACTTTCTGGACTGTTCTGGATCTTTTCTAAAATAGATTTTGCAGTAAATTTTTTAAAATCTCGAATCAAATCTGAAAGCTTACCATTTTCAGACTGCACGATCATGTGGATGTGATTACTCATAATTACATAACCATACAATATCATGCCTTTGTTTTTAATGCAGTAATCTAAACATTCGATAATAATATCTCTGTAACTTTGTCTTGTAAAAACATCAATCCAGTCTACAACTGTTGGAGTTATAAAATGTGGTAGTGTTTGATCTCTTATAACATATCCTTCTTTCATCTTTATTTTTTTTGTAAAAATAGATGATTTATCTTACTTTTTTATATACTGAATAAAAGAAGTAAAAGTCAGAGACTTTTTAGAAGTTCGGTATTTAAAACAAACTAAAAAAAATACGCAAAGTCAGAGACATTTGCGTAGCTTTTCAGTTGAACTCTTCGGAGAGCGGGAAGTCTCTGACTTTAAATTAAATCTCATTAATAATTTATTATAAAGACTTTATCTCATATTAATTCATCAAGATATTTCTAAAAAAGTCAGAGACTTTTAAGAAGTTCTATATTTAAAACAAACTAAAAAAAAATGCGCAAAGTCAGAGACATTTGCACAGCTTTTCAGTTGAAGACTTTGCGGAGCGGGGGCATAATTATTTTTTCCAATTGTCACTTATTGTATCAATTTTTATTAACACTATTTTTTTGTTTTTAATCTGATATCTATATAGTGGAGGATAATCTTCTCTAAAAAAATCATTGCTTATAAAATTGCCTATATTTTTCTTCTTAATTTGATAGTAACTTATTCCTAATTTATTTTTATCTATAATAGCTAAAGGTCTAAGAATTTCATCTTGATATATTCCTGAAATACTATCGTTTTTAGAGATACTAGGACATCTAATAAGATTAAACAATGTATCATTTCCTTTTTTTTGAAAATTAATTACATATAGATATTTCTCAATATCAGCATTTATTACTCTTGGTAAAGGAACCTTACTTTGATAATCTAAAATAACTTTTCTAAAATCTACTGATAATTCTTCTTTCTTACATGATATAAAAACTAGTAGTAAAAATAAACATAGAGCTTTTCTTTTCATCTTTTAATTTTTTAAATCTTTATAACTATCTTTCTTTTTTTTATTTATTGTTTTAATATAATTAATTGATGTTGGAGTAACATTATATAATCTAGATGATTTCGGAAAATATATGTAATTTGGATAGTTTCGATTTTGGTCATAGGAATGACCGTAATCACTATCTCCAGTATTTCCTTGTATACTGAATACTTCAACAGAAGGATTAGTTCTTATACCTGGATGACTGTGCCATCTATTAATTACATCTGAATTTTTTATCCCAAATGCTATAGGGGCACTTACGGCCCCTTCATCTGCATTCGTGGATAACTGTATCATTTTTTTACCATTACTCATATAAGTATGCATACCGAATTCGGAGGTTGAATTGTCAGATGCATACTTAAAAACATTTAAGTAATCGTTTTCATTTTCTTCACTATACTCACTTTTTGAAGAATAATAATCGTTGCCATGCATTTTTCCAGAACTATTTACCATCTGTCCTATTATTCCTGATTTTACCGTCACTCCATCTTCTTTAGTAAATTGTCCATCCTCATTAGTATCTTTCATATCAAATACCGAAGTAGTGTCTTTGGTACCATTTGAAGAAGTTATATCAGTTACACTTGAACTATTAACAGCATACATTGTATCTGTTTTTTTATCTTTTTCTTTTAAAGCTAATATTGTTCTTCCTGATTCTGTAAGCAAATAGACATCCATCCCATCTGGGTCAAATGCATTTACAGGATTATCTAATACATAATTGTATGGAGTCGCTCCAAAATATTTCTCTGCTAACGGGTCAATGTTCATCCAACGTCCAAGTGCAGAGTCATAATTTCGTGCTCCATAGTCGTACATGTTAAGCCCAAGCTCGTCTTGAAGCTCTTTTCCATTGTACTTATACTTATTCGCCGTCGCTAGATAATCATTATATCCTTTATGCTTTAATCCAAAAGGATAATAATTATTCTCTTCAATAATTTCAAGAACCTGCGTTGTCGGATTTTTAGCATAGCTTACACGAACGTTGCCTAAATGGTCTTTGTACTGGAATACATACGAAAGCGCTCCTGCCGTGTTTTTTACATACCCTTCTGCTGTCGGGAAAAACTCTAAAACATTGTCCTTGTACTGGTAACCGCCTAAATAATCCGTAACAGTCGTAACCGTATCTTCGGTAACAGCTTTCTGTACTTTTTGCCCAGACGCATCGTAAAAGTATTCAATAGTTCCTGTTGTTCCAAATGTTATTTTCTTTGGCAGGTTTAAATGATTATAGGTAATCTCGGTGATGTTTTTATTTTTATCGCTAATCAGATTTCCATTATTATCATAACTGTATTCATCATCCTTTTTATTGGCATCATTAAATCCGCTACTGTTGTTGGAATTATCTACAACTTTAGACAATTGGTTTGAATTTGTCGGATAAGTATAAACCAAATCATCTATATCAAGATTACCTAGCTGAGGGTCGTAATCTCCTTTACGGCTAAGGGTTTTAATATTTCCGTTTTTATCGTAAGACAGATACTCGTCATAAGCGCTTGTAGTTAATCCGTTCTTTTCGTAAATCGCATTGGTTAGGCGGTTTAGATTATCGTATTTATAACCGTAAGCTCTTTCGTTTAGATCTGAAGCTGTTTTCCAGAACGTTTCTGAAATATTACCGTTGTAAAGCTTTTTTACATCTCCTATTTCTGTTTCTGTATTATCATAATTGATCTTGAAAGCAAATAAGTCTACAGGATCGGTATCCTGCTGCAGATTGGCTGTTTTATTAATTTCTTTCAGCCAGCCTCTAATATTATACTGAAAATCTACTTTCTGAAGCGGGTTTCCTGTATTGTTTCCAACTTTTTTGCTTGTAAGCTGTCCTAAAGCATCATAAGTGTTTTCTGCCAGCAGTTCGACTGTTCCGCCGTTGATCTGGTGCGTGTGTGTAAGCAGTCGATCCTGAGGCGAATAGGCAAATTCTTCCCGCACTGTAATTTCAGCATTTCCAGATGTTCTTTTATGTTTGGTAACAGTATAAAGCGTTTTTCCTGAAAAATCAATTTTACTCTCGCTAGAAGTATAACCTCCTAAATAATTCTGAAGGTGATTTTTTATTGGTCTGGCTCTATCATCATAAATTATTGTACTGGTTTCACCTGCTGTAGAAGAGGCGGTAGTTACTGCTCTTGTCCAGCTTCCTGTTGCCATTCCTTTTGCATTTGCCAAAACATCCTGCTCCTCAATGGTAGACGGAACTGCCTGTGCATTCGGAAAATCATAATTATCATAATAATTAACCGTTAATAATTTAAAACTTATTGGTGCAATTACATTGCTGTAATAAGCTTCTATTCCGTCAATATTTCCAGAAGTCTGTTTGTTTTCAAACAAAACTGGAGCGCTATTCTGCGCGTCCTGCAATGATTTTCGAGTTGCAGTATTTGACGTTTGGTTGCTCCATCCAGTATAAACTGGCCTGCTGAAAGCATCATATTTTGTAATGATCCATCCTTGAGTATTCTCGCCTTTAAATGGTGACAAGGCTGGACCTGTAGCTACAGGTCTGTCCAGTTTATCGTATACAATAAATTCCCAATCTTTTCCAGGAAGTTTTTTCTCTACCAGACGGTTTTTATCATCGTATTTGTACTGGTAGCACAAACCGTTTAAAACATTATAGTCTATTGTTCCTTCTGCTTTTGGAGGAATTACATAGGTCAGATTTCCATAAATATCATAGACATAATAGGTATCATACTTCTCTCCTCCATTGTACGTTCTTTTTAAGACAACCTGTCCTTCTTTGTTTTTAAATTCTACTGTAGAACCTGAACCTTCTGCGGGACTTGCTGTTGTATTTTCGTCATAAGTAACGTTTTTGTACAATTCATTATCTGCATAAGTTCCTGCATCAGAAAACGAGATATCGTACAAACCAGAGCCTGCAGCCCAACTTGCTGTTGCTTTATACAATTTGACCGCATCAGCTGAACTATTGGACTGGTATTCTAATTTTATTTCATGGCCATTATCCATAGCCCAAGAATTTCCTGGAGCCGCTTGTTTTAACACTCTGTTTAATGGCGAAGATTCTAATTTCTTCTGTGAATATGGGTTAGCTGTATTCTCGTATTTTTCTGTATTGTAAAAAGCTTTCGTATTATCTTTTGCATTTGTTTCGAATGCCATATTTGCAGCTGATGATACATAAGGAAGATATTCAATATCTTGTCTCCCAAAATTATCATAACCGATATGAGTAATAATATCTTTGCCTGTTGCCGATTGTCTGTTGGCAATTTGCTGAATAGGTCTCCCTAATCCGTCAAAATAGGTTATGCTGGTTTGTGCCTGTTCTAACGACGGAGAAGTTATAACTGCCTCTGTTGGCTGTTTATACTTTTTAGTAATAATATAATTATAATCTGAAGGAGATACAACATCATTACAATCTGCGCTGCTTCCTACAACTTGAGGGCAATTATCAGAATTGTTGCGTACATAATTGCTATTTGGTGCTGAACATTGCTGCACATAATCTGAAGGATCTCCTAATCCATCTGAATCATTGTCTGCGTACCATTTTGTGTTTGGATTCAAGTTCACATCTGTATCATTACAATCTAAATTATTTGTAACATATCCGTTAGGCATGGCACTGTAATAAACACTTACCGAAGGATTTCCGAAAGCATCTCCGTCAGCATCTTGATAGAATGTCTGTGGAGCTATATTCGTAATGTTTGCTGTAGAATCGTTATAATCGGCATTATTATTCACATATCCAGATGGCATAGCGCTGTAATAAACACTGATATTTGGATTACCAAAGCCATCAGCATCAGCATCTCGATAGAATGTCTGCGGAGCAATATTGGTTATGTTTACTGTTGAATCGTTGTAATCAGCATTATTATTTACATAACCAGACGGTTTTGCACTATAATACACACTAACATTTGGGTTACCAAAGCCATCACCATCTATATCTTGATAAAAGTATTGTGGCGCAATATTGGTTATGTTACCTGTCGTATCATTGTAATCTGCAGCATTACGGACATATCCTGCCGGTTGTATACATGAAGAAGTAGATACTCCAGCATTTCCGTAACCATCTGCATCTGCATCTCTATACCAAACCGTATTGGGATTTAAAGAGTTATCGGCATCATTACAATCAGAACTATTTGCAACAAAACCTCCAGGCATATAGCTGTAATAAACGTAAACTGATGGATTTCCGTAACCGTCGCCGTCGCTATCCTGATAAAAATATTGTGGTGCAATATTGGTTATGTTACCAGTCGTATCACTGTAATCTGCAGCATTACGTACATATCCTGCCGGTTGAGTACATGAAGCAGTAGTTACTCCGCCATTTCCAAAACCATCGCCGTCGGCATCCTGATACCAAACGGTGTTTGGATGTAAAGAACTGTCTGCATCATTACAATCGTAGTTATTTGCAACAAAGCCTGCAGGCATATTACTATAATACACATAAACAGATGGATTTCCATAACCATCGGCATCGGCATCTTGATAAAAATATTGCGGTGCTACATTGGTAATATTTGCTGTAGAATCATCATAATCTAATGCCCATCTAATGTATCCGCTTGGCTGTGTACATGAATTTATTACTATTCCGCTATTTCCATAACCATCTCCATCGGCATCTCGATACCAGCTAGTATTTGGGGTAAGCGTAGCATCCATATCCCTACAGTCTAAATTGTTGCTTACATAGCCTGAAGGCATAAAACTATAATATACATAAGCGGATGGATCTCCATATCCGTCACCATCTTGGTCTCGATAAAAATACTGCGGTGCAATATTGGTAATATTTGCTGTAGAGTCGTCATAATCTGCTGCATTACGTACATAACCAGCAGGCATATTACAACTTACAGCCGTTAAAGCAGCGGTTCCGTATCCATCCCCATCAACATCACGGTACCAAACTGTATTAGGATTAATTGCAGCATTGTAATCATTGCAATCCAGATTATTAGTAATATAGCCCGCTGGCCTATTGCTATAATATACTGTAGTAGCCGGATTGCCAAAGCCATCGCCGTCCAGATCACGAGAGTAATATTGTGGCGGAATATTAGTAATATTGGGAGTGCCATCATCATAATCTTCAAAATTAAGAACATAACCATGAAACCCTCCACAACTTTTTGCACTAATTAGATCATTACCATAACCATCGCCATCACTATCCTTATACCAATTAGTATTTGGATTAATCCATTTATCAGAATCGTTACAATCAGAACTGTTAGTTACATAACCAGCAGGCATGTAACTATAATAGACAGCTGCAGCTCCATTTCCATAACCATCTCCATCCGCATCTTGATAAAAATACTGAGGCGCAATATTGGTAATATTCCCATTAGAATCGTCATAATCCAATGCATTTGAGATATATCCCGCAGGCTGTACACATTGGCTTACATAGTTTGACGCTGATCCGTAACCGTCTCCATCAGCATCGCGGTACCATTTTGTATTGGGATTTATCGATGCATCATTATCATTGCAATCTGTATTGTTACGAACTTGATATGACCGTTTTACACTTATATACAATCCTGTAGCTGGATCCCCAAATGTATCATTATCAAGATCACTATAGAACCAATTGGGAGTAATATTTGTTATATGATAGTTAGTATCATCCAAATCGGAGTTATTACCAACATAGCCTGCTGGCTGGTTTTTGCTCTTTATTGGGGGCCATTCAAGCCCTCTTTCTCCGTATCCATCTCCGTCTTCATCTCTATACCAATACGTTGCAACTTGAGCATGACAAATATTTACAATTATAAATAAAAAAGCTGATAGTAATTTTGTTTTCATAAATAATTCTAATCTTAGTTTTTATAATGATAAATATTCTCTGTAAGCAGCTTTCCTTGGTTGTCTTTCACCCATTTTAACCTCAATTCTTCATCATATTCATAATAGGTAGAAAATCCTTTTGGATCGGTAATGCTTGTCACGCCAACAAGAGGATTATAGGTGTAAGTAGAAACAAATGCATTTGGAAGTGAATCTCTAAATAAATTCAAAGCTTTTCGAAGTTTCTGTTCTGTACATCCTTCCGACATGCAGTTGTCTTTATCACTATTTGAAAGTGTTTGCAAATTGTTTATTGTTTCTGCTGGAATAGATGCATAAACCATATTTTCAATCTTGGCAATAGGTTGTGTTTTATTATACCCCCAGATAATAGAAACTGGTATTCCGTTTTCGGGTGTATATTGCAAAATATTGCCTTTATCATCATAAAGATCATAGGTTAGTTTTCTGTCTGAGCTTAAATCTATTGCTGCTGATCCTTTATTAATATTAACTGATTTTGGTAACAATAAATTGCTTGTAGTGGCACTCTTATCATAAACTCTCAACTGTTCTGATATCTTAGATCCCGAAGAAAAACTTTTGGTATTTAATGGAGGCAAAATAATATTAGCCGTTCTCAAATCATTTACAAATGGCTGACCTGACATCTCTGAATCCTGGGCGTAATAGTATTTGGTTTCTAATGTTTCTTCTTTAGAGTTAACTGTAGTCTGAGAAGTAATTTGTAAGTGATCCTGATTATTATAATTATAATTAATTTTCGTCTTAATTGGATTTAATCCATTTAAATCAAATGTTTCTTCAGTCATTGACTTTAAATAATGCCATTGAGACCTCAATATATATTTTGTAATATCATAAGCTTTTATTTTATCCGTAACTGTCCAAGTACTTCCTGAGTAAAAGTCACGTTGGCTTATACTGTAACCATAGTATTCTTTATTTAATACAGGGTTTAAATAGTAATCATTTATAACTTTTTTCACTGTCACGTATTTATCCGCATTTTTATAAAAATATTGCGTTTCAATTTCGTTACCGGTTCCAAAAGTTGTGTTTAAAGGAGTTCCAGGCACATATCTTCCCCTTAATGGATTTGCAATTTCAATAGGTGCAATCATAAATTTATGCAATATTCCACCTCCATCAAAATTATTACCGATACTTTCAACAACAGAGCTATATCCAATATGACTATTTTGCTTGGTATATAATGGAAGTATTGAACTAGAGTTCAAAGAGATAACATCTGTACTCGAAAGCGTGTATGATGAATCCCCAGACCAAGTAGTACCTGTCCAATCATGATAAGTTTTTAACGTTATAGAAGGTGTTGGTAATTCTAGAACTCCACTTGAACAATCCAAACATGAAAGATTTCCATAGTAGTATTTCTTCACTTCTTGTTTATCATTACCATAATTGGAAATAATCTTAGATATTCTTTGTCCTCCTACTTCAATATTTGCATCAATAGATGTAGGATTTTGATCGTAAAAAGATGTACTAAAATCACCTCTAACACACTCAAATGGCACTGAAACCTTAAATTTATATTTTCTGCCTGGCTGCAAATCAATGTAATGCTGTGTTATTGTTGGTGCAGCTATCACAGAGCTATTACTATTATATATCTTCATACCATGCACATCAACACTATAAATTCCTTCTCCATTTAGAGGTGTTTCAAATATTTCGGATCCGTTTTCAGCAACTTCTACCACTAAACTTGCTCTTATATGATGATCAGGCCAACCATTTTCCCAACATCTAGTTGATCCAGAAGAAAAATATAATGGTACTTTTTCCTGATAATATGGAATTGTTTCTGTAACTACTGTTTCACTTCTAGCCATTTGATCTGCAGTGTTAGAAAGACTAATGCTTAATTGCTTCTTAGAAGGAAAAATCTGTTTAGTTCCATAATATGAATGAGGCTCATATATCAATTCATTTGATCCACCTGTTGGATATGTAATAGATTTTAATAATCCATTTTTACTGTAAAGTCCATTTGCCTTTTTATTTCCTCCTACATTACCAAAAATATTTTTTAACATAGATAATGAGAAATTACTATCCGAAAGATAATAGTCATCATTGCTTACGAGATAATTGTTATTACTATCACCGTTGAAATATCCCCAATAATCTTGTGCATATGAAAATCTTGGAGGGATTTTATCGTAATCATAATATGTAAATATATACGGTGGTATATTACTGCCGTCTTTAATTTCAGCAATACTGGTTAAGAACAATCTTTTTCCATATTGAGGCTCATAAAATATATGAGGATTATCATATTGAGTTGCTAAAGTCGTTGCAACAATATTATAGCCCAATTTAATTTTTTTAATACTATTTTGATTATTATCTTCAATTTCAATCCTTTCGATTTTTCTTGTATTAGAGCTAACATCCCTCTCTTCATAAATAAATTTAACTTTACCCAAACTTGATGAAATAGAACTTAGTATAACTCCTAGAACTCTCGATTCAGTAATCACTAAATTTTGACCCGGTGCAGAACCTGTCGAGGTAACACTTCTAGAAACAGATTGTGACAAACCTGCATCATACGTATAGTTCGAAACTATATAATCAAATGTTATAATATCGCCTGAAGAAGGATCTTCAATCTTATTTAAATACCAGCTCGTAGGTTCCTCCCCTGTCCATGTATTATGTGTTGTCAATTTACTTCTGTACATAATTTTTTCAGTTGAAGATGAGTCTCCAAACCAATAAATTATACCTGTGGGATCTGTAATTTTAAATGCATAAGATTCTGCACTTTCAATTTTTAATGCTGAAGGATTTATTAAAACTGGATTTTTATTATTGTCTAAATAAAACTTACCGGAAAAGCCATTAAAATTAAAGGAAAAGATATCTGCTGACGCATCATATCCATCACCTTGAGTAGTAGCATTTTGCAAATACGCGAGTGTTGATGCTGTAAAATCAGAAAAATTTGGTGTTGCTACAGTCTGATTTTCATCTGCATCATCCATAATTGTTCTTGTAATTAAACCTCCCGCATTTAAAACCCATCCCAATCCAACATCAGATGCCATTTCATCAACTCGTATTCCGTTAGAACTGTAACTTAAAGAAATTGGTACTGTCAATTTTCTTCCTTTTAATTCAAAAATTGGAATATTAATTTGTGGGGTTCCAGAAAACAATCCTAAAGGTATCTGTCCATAATTTCCCAAAGACGCGGAAGTAGGAGAAGCTGGCATTATATTAGGTATATCTTGTGCGTTAGTACGCATTATACTAAAGCTAATAATTAGAACCCATAATATTTTATTTTTCATAAAATCTTTTTTTTTAAACAATATCATAACTTAGATATTTCTTATTAAGATTATTCCAATTCTATTTACCTGTTATTCTTTTAATTACTTTAACCGATTCGGTTTTAATATCTGTTTTGATAATAATAATGTAGACTCCTTCAGCGTATCTGCTTAAATCTACTGGAACAGTTCTATTTGAAATAGAAAAACTCTGTAGTGTACGACCAAGCATATCCACTACACTTGCCGTCCCCATATTAAAATCGTATCCGATTATTACATTTGTATAAGTAGAAACAGGATTAGGAATAGCTTCGATACTTGCTTTAACCTTTTCAACTTTGGCCTTATCTTTAAGTTTAACTACCCAGAAATCGTTTCCTCCAATATTAGAATTCTTATCTTTGGAAGAGCCATTAGAAGTACCTGCCATCAGATAACCACCATCTCTGGTTTCGATAAGTTTGCGAAGTATATCTTCGCCCCCGCTTCCTACGCTTTTGTTCCAGATTTCCTCACCTTGGCCATTAATCTTTAAGGCGATATAATCGTTTATGCCATCTTTCTCTTTTGCTACCAGTCCGACAGCTTTTGATGCAAGACTGTTTCCGCCAGACTTTGGCCCAGAATTGCGCGCATGACCTCCAATCAAATAAGTTTCATCCTCATTTTCAACTAGTGAAGTCAGAATATCAACTTTTCCAAAATCAAAAGTTTTACTCCAAAGCACTCCTCCTTCTTTATCAAGCTTAAGAAGCCAATAATCTGTTCCATTTGCAACAATACCTCCTTCTGTAGTCAATGCGTTTTTACTATTTGAGTTTCCTCCTAAGATATAGCCTTCATCTTTTGTTTGATGAATGACATAAGGCTGGTCGTCACCATCTCCTCCATAAGTTTTTTGCCACTCGATTACTCCTGTATCGTTTATTTTTAAAATCCAGTAATCTCCAACGCCTTTATGCTGCTCTGTTTTATCACCAGAAATAGGAGAATTAGAGTAGCCCGCAAGAATATATCCATTATCAGAGGTTTGTTCCATGCTTCTTAGAACATCAGAGTATTGACCTCCATAGGTTTTCTGCCACTGAATAACACCTTCTTTATCTAACTTAACAATCCAGTAGTCCAAGCTACCTCTAGATTTCTCTGATTTCGAATAAATATCAGTTGCAAAAGAATTTTCGTCCAGTTTAGAGCCTGAAACCGAATTTGGGCTAGAGCTTGAAGAACCTCCTAAAATATAGCCTCCATCTTTCGTCTGAAAAGCGCATAAGAGTTCTTCCTGTCCATTTCCGCCTATAGTTCTTTGCCATTGTTCGTCGCCAGCGGCATTTAATTTTATGACCCAGAAATCTGAAAGCCCTTTGCAATTATCTTTCTTTTGAAAACTTTTTGAAGAATTTGAAGTTCCTGCAAGAATAAATCCGCCATCTCTCGTGTTTTTAATACTTTGAAGAAAATCAAAACCAGCACCGCCAAAACTTTTCTGCCAGTCAAGCTCTCCACTTTCTTTCATCTTCCAGACCCAGAAGTCTAAATCACCATGATTATCTTCTTCTTTGTTCCCAGTTTTATTGGATAGCGAACTTCCAGCTAAAATAAATCCGTAATCTGCAGTAGGCTGCGCATCAAAAAGGTAGTCAGCATGCGTGCCACCGTATGACTTTTCCCAAAGAATATCTTGAGAATAGCTACTAATAGACACAAAAAAAAGAAGCAGTAGGTAAATTTTCCGCATAAGTATTTTTTTATAAATTTGAGGTTAGTTATTATAATTTGTGAGCGAAAATAATGGAATGACATCACACTTCTTTACGGTTTCCCGTAAAGCTTTAACTTTTGTTTAATTATTTAACAGAACTGTCAGGAGACTATAAATTGTTTGTTTTATAATTCAGCAATAAAAACAACCACAAGTAATTAAAAACCAACACACTACATAAAAACAAATGTACTTTTGCCTTAAATTTTAGAAAGCAAATAGTTTGTAATTTCTTCAACATTCTTTTCTTCTAAAACTTGTAGACCTAATTATAACTCTATTTTAAATTCATATTTGTAATTTTACAAAACCAGAATTTTAAACAAAACATGCTCAAAAAAGCCCTACCCCCATTAATCGACAATTCCACAATTATTCTAATTATGGGCACTATGGCGGGCGAGCAATCTATTGCTAAGCAGGAATATTACGCCAATAGAGGAAACCATTTTTGGAAAATTCTGTTTGCTATTTTTGAAGAAGAATTCAGCGCCTCTTATGAAGATCGAAAAGCACTCGTAAGAAAGTATAACATTGGTCTTTGGAATGTTTTAGAAAGCTGCAAAAGAGAAGGAAGCAGTGATGCTAAAATAACAGAAGAAACGATAAACGATTTTGAAAGTCTGCATAAACAATATCCGAATATAAAATATATCTTTTTTGAAAGTAAAGCTGCTGCAAAATACTTCCAAAAACTTACTGTTCCACAAGAAGGCATCATTTATACAACATTACCTTCAACTAGCGGACTAAATGCGGGTTTAACTAGAGCAGAAAAAATGGAACAATGGAAAGTTGTATCGCAAATAGCTCTTTGCAAATCTATTGAAGATCAGCAATAAAATTTATCTGTTTCTCATAATGTAAAAAAGTATTTCTTCTTCTAATTCTCTTGACAAATTTTCAAACTTCATCTTGCGTTTGTAGTTTTTTTCGCTTTTATCCTTATAAAGCTCCGTTTTTGCAGTACTTATACAATAAGCGTCGCACATAACCTTAAATTTTTCATCGAGTATGTACAATTCTTTCATAGAATCAAAGTACGCTGCAAATTTAACATTATACAATTCGTCAGGAATAGCCGCCATAGGTTTTGTTGCGTTTAAATTAATACTGTATTTTACCTTACAGGTTCATTTTACAATACTCATAATATAATTATAAGTGCTAAGCATTCTTCAGACAGCTCCTCGATCAACCGATTTAAAAAGCTGCATTTTCATAATATTAAAATTAGAGTGAAAAACTTTAATCTTTTTTGTTTACCCCTCTGTAAATGGTTTCAGTTTATAATCTGAAACCAGAAATAGTAAAATGAACCATCAATATTCTAAAATGAAACAATGCTGAAATGAGTTGTTTTGTAACATCGGCCACATAATTCATCATGCTTTCTAGATTTTAGTATTAAAAATCGGCTTTTAGTTAATTTTCAATGTCTAAAGTGATGAAATTGTTAATTAACACAAGAAATGCAAAAACACGTAATAGTACTTATAGTAATATTCTTATGATTAAATAAATTTACATCCCTTTAATTTATAAGCCACAAATCATCAAAAATAGCTGCAATTCTATTTTATTCAAATCAAGTTATCAATACTGTCTGGAGAAGTGAGTTTTATTTTATCTGATAAACTCTGTCAATGTTAAGAGCTGTTTTTAACGAGAAAAAATGTTTATTTCATTTTGATATGCTGTCTTAGAAATTAAACCGAAAACGCATAAAAAAAGCAACATATAGTACCCCAAAAAATGCTTGAGAAAAAATCTATAGTAATCGGATGTGACGATATCACGATATTGACTATGATATTAAACGCGATATCAATAGTATCTGATTACGCCTTTTCTACAGTTTCTGTTTCGAGAGGAGTAGATTTGAAAAACACCATAAATTCTTTAAATCCAGATTTAGTCATTTTAGGATTCAAACAAAATCAGTTTGTTTTGAATGATACTAATTTTGATTCTGATAAAAGGAATATTCCCATTTTATACCTGACACAGAATTATGAATGCGAATCGTTATGCTGGTCCAAACAAAGCATTGTTTTTACTTTTCCTTATCAGCAACTTAAGAATACTGACTTTTTAATTTACAGAATACGATCTATTTTTCTTCTAAAAAAAACAGAGTCACAAAGCAAAGCTCCAACGTCTTTTGCAGAAGCTGCGATTCAGAAGAATGATCCTGATAAACTGAGTCATTATGTAATGGAACTTGATCAAAAGGTTGAAGTGCTTTTGAAAGTAAAAGAACGTATTTCTTATTTATATCCCAACGTAGATGACGCGACCAGAATTGAATTGATGTCTATTGTAAATTCTATAAAAACAGTTGCAAACGACAATAAGCTCTGGGATGATTTCAAAATTTATTTCGAACAGTCAAATCCTAATTTTCTTTTGGCTCTTGCCAAAAAACATCCTTCTCTAAGTTCTCGAGATTTAAAATATTGCTGCTACATTAAAATGAATATGAGCAACAATGACATTACCAATCTTCTCGGCATTAATCAAGAAAGCGTTCGCACTCATAAATATCGTCTTAAAAAGAAATTAACTCTTAAGAAAGAAGACGATATCATTTCGTACTTAAGAACTGTTTCTTAATTTCCTTTCCCTTATTTGTTATTTTACCATTACATGCTTCAGTAAATTTTAGCAATGTTAAACAGCTTTGTACTATAAAAATGCTGTCCATTTTTCTTTCCCTAAATTTCAAAATCTATACTTACTTTGAGAGTGTTTTTTACTGTATATGTCAAAATGCAGCAATACTTTTTAGGGCTATATACACCAAACTGATACAAAGCGTAGACAAAAAAAACTTTGTCTATACTTTGTCTATAAAAACATCGACTATCTGCCAAATTTGTCTATGAAAAGTATATTACAAATTTTTCGTACAAATCTAATTCTCAGTTACTTTTACAATTAAGAACAGCTAATTTATTAGCTATCACACTTACTTAATTTAAGAGTTAAAACGATGATACATCAATCACTTCAATTTACGAATAAATTATTGGGACAGTTTTTAAAAAATCGTTTTGGCCTAACCGAAGACAAAACGACTGTAAACTATCTCATTGAACCAAGTGGCACTTTGCCAAAAGTAAATCAGAACAAAGTGGTTTTGTCTCTGATAAATATTGAAAAAGAAACCAATCAGCCTTTTTATATCAGAAATCAGAAATTAGAAAGTGGCAACTATTCCAATTTCAATCCAACAGAAAGATACAATATAGATTTACTCATTAGCAGCAATTTTGAAGATTACACAGAATCCTTAAAATTTCTCGATGCCATTATCATCTTCTTTCAGATTAACAATTATGTAGATGCTTCGTCCTCCTCTTCTATTCCAGACGGTTTAAGCAGATTAGAATTTGAGTACGAAAAGATTTCTTACCACCAAATGCACAGTTTATGGACGGCGATGGGCGCGAAATACCAGCCTTCGATTATTTATAAAATGAAACTGATAAAAGCGCAAGGACATGAAATTATGGAAATTATACCGTCTGTAAAAAACACTAGTAATAATATCGTAAAATGATACAGAGCAATTACATAAAAATCTTTACTACAGGCGCTTATCATACTTTTTTTGATAACGGCAAATGCAATTGCCTTCATTTTACGCCAAATAATAAAACCGATAAAATATTCAAGAAATTCGGTTTCAAAACCAATCACATTTCAAACGGATTCGATTTATATTCAAACACAAAATCATCACTTTCAGATCTGTTAGATTATATTTCTAAAACTACACAGCAAGATTATTTCGAATTTAATATTAGATGCAGTAATCCAAATTTTATTCTCTTTACAACTTTGCCAATTAATTGGATCGGAACCGCTAATTATTCTAGCCAGGATCCTAAAAATCTAAACAATGAGGGGAAAATTGTATTGAATCAGACTTTAGAAAACAAACCTGCATCATCTCATTTTGGGCATTTAAAAGTCTATTTTGAAGATCTATTGAAAGAACAAAACACTGCTAATTTTATATTTTTTGAAATCAATTTTACGGCAAGAGCCACCCAATGGCAATATTATTTTATCAATAAAAACGCTGTACAGCTAAACAATCCTTCGATCACTCAAAAAGAAAACATACAATTTGACGGACCGCAGCAAGTCACAATTCAAACTGGAGAATCGGCTTTGCTGTTTACTTCCAGCAAAACTTACATTACGCTTAGTGAAAAACCGAAATATAAATTTGACTTAATAAACAGTTCTGTTTCAAATCAAAACAATGCCAAACCTAAAGTAATTATTAAAGGACTTCCGTGTCCAGATGTCTCCCGAATAGGAATAATCGAGAATAGCGACCAAAATGAAGTCGCCTCACCAATGTATATCTACTTATAAAAAAACTATTAAAAATGAACACTAAAAACTAAAATCAATGAATTTATCTACCATTCAAACTCCTGGTGTTTACATTCAAGAATTAAATGCTTTTCCCAATTCTGTTGTTGGAGTTGCCACAGCAATACCAGCATTTATAGGGTACACACCACAGGCCGCATACGAAGGAAAATCGTATACGAATGTGCCAGTAAAAATCACATCTTTTGCTGATTTTCAGGCTTTTTTCTGTTTGCCAGATCCACCTGCACCTGCAAGTCCGTCGAAACAGTACAATCCTGAATATTACTTGGTAGCAGAAAAAAGTCAGCCCTTAAAAGGCGACTACATGCTAATTGCAGGAACTTATTATTCTATAGTTCCAGACCCGAACACTGTTTATTATTTGTACAATAGCGTAAGGCTTTTTTACGAAAATGGCGGTGGAGATGCTTATATTGTTTCTGTTGGAAGCTACGGACCTCCGTCGCAAAAACCAGCAGCTCCAGGTGTTCCTGTTGTAAATCCGAATGTACAGCTGAATGATTTGACTAAAGGACTTGCTTTATTGCTAAACGAGCAAGAACCCACTATGTACATCTGCCCTGAAGCGACTTTGTTAAGTGTAGAAAACAATGGAACATTAATGCAGTCCATGCTTTTGCAAGCAACGCAAATGCAAACAGCAATGTGTTTGTTTGATATTATTGGAGGTGACGCTCCAGACCCAATTCTGTATACTCAAGACATTACCAATTTCAGAATGAATACAGGTTCTGTTGGGTTAAATTATGGAATGGCATATTATCCTTTTATCGGGACTACAATAATGCAAAATTCTGATATTGATTATACGAATTTATTTGGCGGAGATGTAAAACAATTAGAAGCAATTCTTAATCCTGCTAGCGCTCCAAATCCAGCAGCGGCGGCAATTATTGCTAATATTCAAAGTCCGGCAAGTACTTTAACTGTTACTCAAAATCACAATGCCTTACTTATTGCAAGTCAGACCTATTCCTTAATGATCAAACACATTGTAGCCGATGCTAATATTCTTCCTCCAAGCGGTGCTATGGCAGGAGTAATTACAACTGTAGACAATGCCGTTGGTCCGTGGGAAGCTCCTGCAAATACTTCGATCGTAGGTGCAGCTTCATTACCGATTTCGATTTCTGAAAGTCAACAAGCCAACTTAAACGTAGATGCTGTTTCGGGTAAATCGATCAACGCGATTCGAACTTTTAACGGCTTAGGAATCTTAATCTGGGGGTCTAGAACATTAGACGGAAATAGCCAAGACTGGAGATATATTCCGGTGCGCAGAACTATGATATTCTTAGAACAATCTTGTAAACTGGCCGCTCAGGCTTATGTGTTCCAGCCGAATGACAAAAACACTTGGGAAGCCGTGATTTCAATGATCAGCAGTTTCCTTAATTCGATCTGGAAACAAGGAGGTTTACAGGGAGCCAGCGCTTCTGATGCCTTTTCTGTAGCCTGCGGATTGGGTTCTACCATGACGGCAGACGACATTTTAAATGGTTTCATGAATGTTACGGTTAAAGTAGCTGTTGTTCATCCTGCTGAATTCATTGTCTTGACATTTCAACAGCAAATGGCAACTTCTAGTTAATCAAATAAATACTCAATTAAGTAAAATTTTAATTTAAAAATAAAAGAATATGGCAACAGATGACGGAAGCGTACAAGGCGCAACATGGCCCATGCCAAAGTTTAGATTCGAAGTAGACCTTGGAACAGAATTAACAAAAGTAGCTTTTCAAGAAGTTACCGGAATGGACGTCGAAAATCAAATTATAGAATACCGTAAAAGTAATAGTCCGCTTTTTTCTGTGGAGAAAATGCCAGGAATTACCAAATACGGAAACGTAACCATGAAACGTGGAATCTTTGTTAATGACAATACTTTCTGGGATTGGCATCAGCAAGTCGTAATGAATACGATTAAAAGAAGAACGGTTCTGATCAAATTATTAGACGAAAAAGGCGGCGTAACCATGCAATGGACTTTAAATAATGCTTGGCCCACTAAAATTACCAGCACCGATTTAAAATCTGATGGTAACGAGGTTGCGGTAGACACTATAGAAATTGCACACGAACAACTGATCATTAAAAATGGCGGTAAGTAACGATTATCCTGTTAGCTTTTATTTTACACTTTCATTTGCGGGTGTAGATGCGGCTTTCAAAGAGGTGTCTGGAATTTCTAAAGAACTAAGCTTAGAAGAAATTGTTTGTGGAGGCGAAAATAGATTTAAATATCGCCTCCCAACCATTTCCAACAGTCAAAACTTAGTACTTAAAAGAGCCATGGTGCCTGCAGGATCGCAGCTGGTAAATTGGTGCGCCAACTGCATTGATCAAGGATTATCAAACCCAATTCAGCCCAAAAATGTGATTCTGAAATTGCTTAATGCCTCTGGAGTCGTATGCATGCAATGGACTTTTAATAATGCTTATCCTGTAAAATATGCTGTTTCTGATTTAAACTCTCAGGAAAGCAATATCGCGATAGAATCTATTGAACTGGCTTACACCTATTTTGACATTTCAAAGGATACCAAATTTGATAAACTTTTTACGTAAACCATTATGCCAATCGAAATAAGAGAACTCATTATCAAAACTGAAATCGTTACGACCAACGCAAAAAATTCGGCTCTAGCCAAAGAACGAGAGCTGTCTATTTTAAGAAAACAATTGCTGGAAGAATGCAAAAGATTAATTGCTGAGAAAAATCAGGAGAATAGCTATAAACGTTAAAGCCACAGATTAAAGAATTTAAAAAAAAGTTTCCCGCAGATTTTGCAGATTAAAGCAGATCTAATTTTAATGCAGTTACAATAAATCTGCGAAATCTGCTTAGATCAATTTAAAATCTGCGTGAAATAATTTGAGACACGGATTAAAAGAATTAAAAAGAAAAAATCTGCGTGAAAAAAAAATAGACTTAAAATAGTAAACAAATGGCCAGCTTGGAATTAATGAAAATAACGGGGTACACAGACGAAGAATTTCAAAACAAATTCTCTGGAAATCCGTATGCTTTCATGATTAATCCTGATAATATCAAAATACAAAAAAGCATCGAGTACAACGAACAGCAAGCGCCTGCCACAAGCTCGGCTTCGCAAAAATATAAAAGTACGCCAAGTGATAAATTAAGTTTTGAAATGGTAATTGACTGTACGGGAATCGTAGACGCGAAACGTACCGATATGGCCAAAGAAATAACCGCATTAGAAACGATCATTTATACTTACAACGGTAAAATACACCGTCCTAATTTTGTAAAAGTGCAATGGGGTCAGAATATTACATTCAACGGAGTTCTCGATTCTATCGATATATCTTATACGTTGTTTAAACCAGATGGAAGTCCGCTGAGAGCCAAGCTATCATTGTCTTTTAGCCGTTACATTTCACCAAAAACAGTAACTAGAACAGACGCTCCCGAATCTCCAGATCTTACGCACATTGTAACCGTTTCTGAAGGAATGTCGTTACCGCAATTGTGCCAAAAAGTCTGGAACGATGATTCGTTTTATATACAAGTTGCCCAGTATAATAAACTCAACAAATTCAGAAACCTTAATGGTATCGACAAATTAATATTTCCACCTATAATCCCTTCCAATTAATGAGTGCCTCAACTGAAATAAAAAGTGGCGGAATCGCAACATTCGCAGTTAAAGTTAACGGAACCGCAATCGCCGATGAACTCAGCGTACTTTCTATTCATATCGAAAAAAAAGTAAATCGAATTGCTTCTGCTAAAGTGACTATTCTCGACGGAGAAGCCAATACAGGTAAATTTGACGCCAGCTCCTCTTCTATTTTTGTGCCTGGCGCAGAAATTAGTATCGAAGCTGGTTATGACGCCAGCAATACCGTTATTTTTTCTGGTGTTATTATGAGTCAGACGCTTCGTATTGACAATCTGGTCGGATCAGCTTTAGAAATAGAATGCCGTGACAAAGCCATAAAAATGATTGTGGGGCGCAAAAGCCTTACTTTTTCTAAACAAAAAGACAGTGATATTATTTCTTCTATTATAGGAACCTATTCCGGATTAAGCTCAGATGTTACTGCAACCAGTACAGTTTGGCCAGAACAAGTCCAATTTTATGCTACCGACTGGGATTATATTTTGGCTCTATCCGAAGCTAACGGACTGATCGTAACGACTTTAAACGGAAAAGTAGCTGTAAATCCTCCTGATAAAACAACAACGTCGGTGCTAACGGTAACGTATGGCGATAATCTGCTTGAATTTAATGCCAAATTGAATGCAGTGACACAATTAGGAAGTGCAACCGCCAACAGCTGGGATTTTAAAACACAAGCCGTTGTAAGTGGTAATGCTACACCAAATGTCACTGGAGCTGGAAATTTAACCACTAAAAAACTATCCGAGGCTATCGGACTTTCGACTTATCAATTGCAGACTTCGGCACCTTTGGAAACGGCAGATTTAACCAATTGGTCTAAAGCGCAAATCATTAAAAGTGAATATGCTAAAATAATGGGCGAAGCCAAATTTCAAGGTACCAGTTTAGTCGATCCTGGAAAGTATATGACTTTTGCTGGTCTTGGAGATCGTTTTAATGGCGATTATCTTATTGGTGGCGTTGTTCATGATTTATCACAAGGAAACTGGGTTACAGAAGTTACGCTAGGACTTTCACCGTTCTGGTTTACCGAAGAGCCAGATGTAATGGCACCGCCCGCTTCTGGGCTTCTGCCTGGAGCAAAAGGTCTCTTTAACGGAACTGTAAAAAAGATGTACGAAGATCCTGATTCAGAATACAGAGTTTTAGTCGATGTTCCGCTATTGGATCCGAAAGGTGAAGGAATCTGGGCAAGATTGACGAACTTTTATTCGACAAGCGGGGCTGGAGCTTTTTTTATGCCCGAAGTTGGAGATGAAGTCGTTTTAGGTTTTATAAACGAAGATCCTCGCTACCCGATAATTTTAGGAAGCGTTTATAGCAGTACAAGTATAAAGCCTTTTACTGGTTTAGATCCAAATCAGAAAAATTCGGTAAAAGCTATTGTTTCCAAATCGGGAATTTCCGTGCAATTTGACGATGAAAACAAAGTATGGACTGTCACAACGCCCAATAAAAACACCATCATCATTAGCGATAAAGACAAGAAAATTACGATTCAGGACGAAAATAACAACAGCGTCGTAATGTCTAGCAGCGGTATCGATTTAACAAGCCAAAAAAACATCAATATTTCAGCCAATCAGAATGTTACGATCAAAGGAGATCAAGGCGTAAAAATAGAGTCAAGCGGCGGCGATGTAGCCACGCAAGGCTTGAACATCAAAGAAAATGCATCTATGCAATACAATGCTCAAGGCGGACAAATGGCGCAAGTAACCGGAGGAATGCAATTAACCTTGAAAGGTGCCATGGTCATGATTAATTAAAGGTTGATGGTTTTTAGTTTGTGGTTTATTGTTAACCGCTTAATTACTAACGACCAAGAAAATAATTACGATTAAGCTTTGTCAAAGTTTAAAACTTTGACAAAGCGATCAACAATAAACTATAGACCATCAACAACAAACAACAAACTATAAACAATAAACTTATGCCACCAGCAGCAAGACTTACCGATTTTCACCAATGTCCGATGGTTACTCCAGGAGTGCCACCGATTCCGCATGTAGGCGGACCTATAGTTGGGCCATGTGCGCCAACTGTTTTAATAGCAGGATTACCAGCCGCCAAAGTTGGCGATATGCTGGTTTGTGTTGGCCCGCCAGATTCTATTATAAAAGGATCTGCAACGGTTATGATAAACGGTATGCCTGCAGCAAGAATGGGAGATTCAACAGCTCATGGAGGATCAATTATGTTGGGAGCATTTAATGTTATGATCGGTGGATAATTCAGCACATACAGACACTGCTTTTTTAGGTTCAGGATGGGCATTTCCTGTGTCTTTTTCTGCAGATAATCATCAGCTGAATTTGTCTGCTAATGAAACCAATATTAACGAATCTATCAATGTCATTCTAAATACCCGAAAAGGCGAACGTACTCTTGAAGCTGAATTTGGTTCTGGAATACAGCAATTTATGTTTAGAAAAATTGACAGCACACTTAAAGGCGAAATTATAGAAGCCATCAAGTTTGCTCTATTACGATATGAGCCTAGAATATTGGTGCAAGACGTTAAAGTTGCCTCAACTGATATTGTTAACGGAACAATAGAGATCCTGATTAGCTATATCTATTCTAAAACCAATACCAGACACAATTATGTATTTCCTTTTTATTTAAAAGAAGGAACAAACTTAGATCGAAAAAAATGATTTTAATTGATCAAAATAGCGCTATAAATTCTCTTAACGAAGCACTCGTTCCAAATCCGCATTTGATAGACGGAAGAACCGAGCAAGACTGGCTGTACTTTTTGGCAGAATTTAGCAAATTGATCAATTTTTATAATGACAGCAATACCATTGAAGGAAACTGGAGTCCATTTTTATTAAAAGATCCCGTTTTTTTGATGGCTTCCATTTCGAAAACCAATTATAAAAAACTGTATACTGACTACAAAAACAGCTGTACAGAAATTCAGCGATTAATCACAAACGGAAACGTCAAAATTCCATACTCAAAAGCTTTAAACAGCTTGTTTGACCGAATTACTGCGATTTATAAAATTATAGAACGCTGGACGCATTATATGCAGAGCAATAATGAAATATACGATCTCAAAACCTATATTTTACAAGAAGTAAAAAACAAATTAAGTGTAGATTTTTGGGCAATCCAGTCTTTTAGGCAATATTTATACAAACTGGCTATCGATGGTTTGTTTATAAATTCTGCACCATTAGAAGACTTCAATTCTTTCGATAAAAACATCTGGTACGTAAATAAAGATAAAACGCCTTTCTGGCAAGTTTTTGGGTTTGAAACCGAACATCCAATATTGCAGGAAACGGCATCGATAACGTCTTTTAGTTTAGATATTCTAACTAAAATTGGCGATAAATTATTTCAGTTTTTAGAAACGATAATTCATCATTCAGGAAAAGAATTTAAGAAATTAAACCTAAAAAAAGGGCAATTTCCAGATACTGTTTTGTTGCGTTCTTTTGTAAATATTTTAAAAATTCAGCAAGATCAATTGAACGGACTTTCTGAAAAACATCTTGATTTTTATTATAAAGATATTTTAAAGCAAACCAAATTGCCTGCCGTTGCAGATCAGACTTTTTTGTGTGCAACGCTCACAAAACCAACATCGGTTTATACTTTGCCAGCAGGAACTTTATTTAACGCAGGAGTCGATGCGCAAAAGAATCCGATACTATTTGCTTCTCAAAAAAATGTCAATCTAAATCCTGCAACGATTTCAAGCGTTCACAAACTTTCTTATCAGGATCAAAACAATGCGTCGTATAATT
Organism: Flavobacterium sp. 38; assembly: GCF_057799715.1. Classification (NCBI taxonomy): domain Bacteria; kingdom Pseudomonadati; phylum Bacteroidota; class Flavobacteriia; order Flavobacteriales; family Flavobacteriaceae; genus Flavobacterium; species Flavobacterium sp. 38. Next base: position 119,840 of record NZ_JBYNWZ010000008.1, read on the forward strand.
TGCAGACCATTGTAAAACCTACCGAAATTCAATTAGATCCAGAAAATAAAGCGATAAGCTGGGAAACTTTTGGATCTGATGATGCTTCGCTAAATCCATCATTAATCGGAATTGCATTTGCTTCGCCGATGCTATTATTACGCGAAGGACAGAGAACTATAACGCTAACATTGGAATTTGATTCGCAAATAGATTTGAAAATCCTGGAGGAAGCAAATTATTTTCTGAGCACGCAAAAAGAATGGCTCAAATTGGATTTACTTCCTGCAAATTTCACAGCCGATTCTACCAAACAGAATACAATTACAATTAAGATAGATCTTGATCCCACTGTAGTAGCAATTGAACCGTTCTTAATTAATCCCGATGGATTAAAAAGCGATTGGCCAATGATGAAAATTTTGTTTCAAAATGTTCCGAATCCGCAAGAACCGCCGAAAATAACTTCGCTAACTATTGCATTAGATGTAGAAGGAGTTAAAACCTTTCAATTGTATAATGATTATGGAGAGTTAAGTACCAAAAGCCCCTTCACTCCTTTTGGGCCAGTTCCGCTGGTGAATGCCAATTTTATTATCGGAAATAACGAAATCTTAAGCAAACCGCTCGACAGTTTTAAAATAAAAATAGATTGGGACAAAAGACCTAATGATTTTTCATTGTATTACCAACAATACAATAACTATCTGAATCCGCAAATAAAAGAAGAAAATAGAAGGCTTGCAAAAACAATTAGATTTTTGCATCCACGAGAAAAAAATATTGTTGTTAAAAAAGAATTTACAAACGCCAGTTTTACAGCTGATTTTACCATCATGCAGGACAAATCATGGCAGGGTCTTAAAATGACAAAAATAGAGTGCAGTGATGTCGATAAAGTTTTTATTGCAGTTGATGAAACTCCCGATTCTGTTTATTTATTCGATCCAGAACCTGTAAACAATGCCAATCCAATTCTCAGTACATCTAGCAGCTGTTATGTGTATGCTAAATCACCTTCAAATTTAAGTTTAACGCAAACAGCCGTTAAAATTTGGGAGCCCGATCCGAATATTCAAAAAGAGCCTTTGAATTTTACTGAAGAAAGTTCGTCAGGATTTATAAAAATGACTTTAGCGACTCCAGAATATGGTTTTGGTTCAGAATTATATGCCAATGTTGTCGCTAGCATTGCTTTGCAAAACGGCAATAAACTGGCGATGGCTGGAGACAAGGAAGTAAAAGATTTTATCGCTGCTGCGAATGTGCCTTTTGCACCAAAAATAAAAACCTTTTCTGCCATTTATAATGCCAGCGTAACGTACAAACTTGATGGTACAGCGGGAGATTATCCGTTGCAGTATTTTATATATGCGCCCTTTTCAAATTATACCGTATTTGACAGCGCTAGAGCCGATAAAACCGATACCGAAACATTCAATACAGAAATTATCGGAAGCGCTGAAAATAATTTTATAAAAGGTTTTCCGCTTTATCCTTCGTTTAATTATAACGGAGCATTATTTATAGAACTCGATAATTTGATTTGCAATAGCACTCTCAATCTTTATTTTGAATTGGCAAGAAATTCAACGGCACTTACCGATCAAAATGATATTATGTATTACTATTTGAGTAATTCTGGTTGGAAAAACATTCATCCATTATCTGATGAAACCAGTAAATTTAGATGTTCTGGAATAATCGAAATCCCGATTCCGGCAGATTGCAACAATGATAGCACCATAATGCATGGAACCAAAAATTGGATTTCTATTGCGGCAATTGGCAATCTTAAATCTTTTTCGAAAACCACTTTTATACAAACCAACGGTTTTAGTGTAAAAAGAGCTGGAACTACATTTTTGACCGATACAGAAAGTCCGAAAATTGAAGCCAATGTTATTACAAAACCAGAAATCAAAATTCCCGAAATAGGCACTGTAATTCAACCTTTTGCTTCTTTTGGAGGAAAAGCTGCCGAGAACAAAACCGACCGAAATAAAAGAGTAAGCAACAGCATTAAAACCAAAAATAGAGCCAGCACAGCGGCAGATTACTATACCCTGATTGCCGAAAAATTTGATACTGTTTATTACTCAAAAGTAGTGACTAAAAAAAGCGACAACAGCACAAATGTTTATCTGGTAAAAAAAGTAGCGTCAGACAATGATTCAAATGCCTTTATTCCATTGGTTACCAATGCTCTTGAAATTGAAGTTGGACAATTTTTAAAAGCCAATTCGTCTCCTTTTATAAACCTGAACATATCCAATTTTAATCTGGAATATGTTTGCATAAACATCATGATTCAAGTCGAACAGAACTATCAGACAGCATTAATCAGCAAGAATGTAAATCTTGCTCTAAAAAAATATCTGTCGCCATGGATTGCGAATTGCCCTTCTGAAATAGAAATTGGCAAACCGCTCATCGATGGCAAAGTCAGCAGTTTTGTTCAAAATATTGAAGGAGTTCTTTCTGTCGAAAAAGTAACTTTTACGAGTTATTATATCAATCCAATTACAGGATTGCAGACCACTTTAAAAAGCGAAAAAAAAGCTTTAATGCCTTATGGGCCAGCGACACTTTTGGTTTCTGCACCCAATCATAACATTTCATATTTAGCATAAATGGATACCAATAATCAAATAACAAAAATACAGCTTCCACCGCATCAGGATTTTAATTTCCTGAAAGACGAAGCTATTGATTATATCCAAAACCATATTGGCAATCAGTGGACTAACTTTAATCCGAGCGATCCCGGAATGACCATTCTGGATCAAGTTTGTTACGCAATGACCGAATTGGGCTATTGCACCGATTTTTCGATTCCCGATATTTTAACGGATTCTACTGGAAAGATGGAAATCGAAAATCAGTTTTATTTGCCTTATAAAATCCTGACTACAGCTCCTTATACTATTGATGACTATAGAAAATATATTATCGATGGCATAGACGATGTTTATAATGCTGTTATTACCACGTACAAGGATAATATTTTGCCTTTTAGCAGAATTTATCAAGTTTATCTGTATATCAATCCTGACATTACCGATGCTGAAAAATGCCAAAACATTTGCAAATCTGTTTTTTACTATCTCAATCAGAGCCGTAATATTGGCGAACTTTTTAATATGCCAGTCGCACTGCAAACTCAAAATTGCTGGATTGGCGGGAAAATAGAACTGGAAAAAGATGCAGACGAACATGCGGTTTTATTAGAACTTCAAAATAAACTCCGCACGTATATATTTCCGAAAATAGATCAAGTAAATTACGATGCTTTAAAAGAAGAAGGATATAATGCTGCCGAAATATATGATGGCCCTTATCTTAAAAATGGGTGGATTTTAGACGAATCATTATCCGATAAAAAAGACACTGTAAAAGCCATTGATCTGATTCCTGTAATTGAATCTGTAGCAGGAATTATTTCGGTTTCAGGATTACAGCTTTATCAGAACAAAATCAGTGTGCAAGCATTGCAATCTACTGAAAGCCAAATCTTGTCGATAGATGTCTTGGCTTCTTATAAAGAGAAAAAGCTATTATTAAATTCTAACGGAAAAGAAATTCAGGCGGACGCTTTTGGTCCGTTGCAAATTAATTTAAGCAAATATCAAGACACGGCCACAAGTTTAAACAACAAACCCGCTATAAAATTGCCCAAAAGCAGTTTTAGAGATATCAATAGCTACTACTCCATTCAAAATACATTTCCGCAGCAATATGGCATTGGCGACGACAAAATCGAAGATGATTCGGCACCAATTCAAGTGGCGCAGTCTCGCCAGTTAAAAGGATATCTGACTTTATTTGATCAGGTTTTGGCCAATCAGTTTTCGCAATTGGCAAATGTTTCAAAGCTATTTTCTTTTACCAATTCGGTATGCGGAGCGCCTTCAGACAATGAAACTTTTTATGCTTTGAAAGACAAATTCGAGAAAAAACATTTAGAATATCCTGTTCCGTACAAAATGTTTGCTCCGAGTTATTTCTATCAATCTTTGTACAATGTTCCTCATATCAAGCCTTTATTAAAAAATAATACTGTTTTTGAATACAGCTCTAGCGAGGAAACTAAAAAAGAACTGAAAGAAAAAAGCTGGTTCGAATATCAGCAAGATCCTTACAATTCGTACATCTTCGGAATGATGAAAATCATGGAAGAGGAAGATGTAAATTTCGATAGAAGAAACAAAATATTAGATCATTTATTGGCCAGACATGGCGAATCTCCAAAGGTTATTGATGCGATTATCGAGGATACGATTTATACCGGAAATAAGAAAAAAGATCAAATCATTTTGAAAAGTCTGTATTTGCAAAACCTTGATTTATTAACCTATAATCGAATAAAAGGATTCAATTTTCTAACTGCTTCTAAAATCAGTCAGAATGCCGATTTTGGTTTGTCGAATATTAAAAATGAGCATTATAACTATATCAGCGAAAATACTTCCGATTTTGTTTTTCAGTCGGATAAACTCAACAAAAAAGAAAAACTAAGCAAAACCGATTTCAGTAATTTTTCGGGTTTAGAATTAAAACTGAGTTTGCTTTTCGGATTAAAAAACATCTACAACAATTTTATTACGACGCAATTTGAAACAGAACAAAGTTCTATTGAAGATCAGCTGAACAGCAATAAAACAATACAAAAAGTATATTGGTTGAAAGAGAAAAGAAAAGGCTGTTTTTTAATAGAAACATCACTTTTATTAAGTCAGTTAAAACACAATATCGAAATTTTAAATAAAAGTAACAATTTAAGTCATAAAATTCAAAATGTTGATTTTCAATCAACAGCAAATATCAACTATATTTTAAATACTACTAGTCAAGCAGTGCTAGATGCCCAGCTTGTTGAGGGTTATTTGGAATTTGCCAACCAGAAATATTCTTTTATTTCTGACGATTCTGAAGCTGTGACGGTTAGCGATTATACAAAAAGTAAATTATCTGATTATTTATTTAGGATTTCGATTTCATCTGGAAATGGGACAATTACAATCAATAATGAACTCTTTAAGAAAAATGCCGTCTTATTATTTCCCGACTTTATTCCAGAGCTGCAAACTCCTGAGTTCAAAAAGCGCCTTAAACAGTTTCTTGCGGTCAGCCTTCCGACGAGTATAATTTGCGAATGTTTGTTTGTAAGTCTTCCCGAATTGGAAACCTTTATGCCGAATTATAGCAGTTGGCATGAGAGCTTGAGGTTTAAAAATGCGCAAGATTTACTCGATAAACAAACTACTCCAGAAACAGCAATTTCAGATCCTGAACAAGCTGCAGTTAATTTAATCAATAGTCTAACCTCAATTTTAGCGACAAAAAATGGAAGAAATAAATAGCCATATTGTATCGAGTCTAAAATGGGACACAACTTTTGACCAGAAAAATGAAGGTTATAAACTTCAGGAGCGTTTGAGCGCCTGGAGCAAAATTACGCTTCCGAGAGAAGTCGCCGCTATTTTTAACGAATTATGTCCGCAGGAACAAAGCTGGAGAATTGAATCGTTGGAACTTGATTTGGGTTCTTGCGATTATAGCGATCTCGAGTTTGATTTGAGCCGAAAAATACGCAGTTTACTAAGAGAAAAAATAGCCGAATTAATTCTGTATCAAAACAATCAGAAGCAAAACGGAATTGCGGTTTACAACAAAGAAAAATCGATTCTCGAGAATTTGATGGTCTTTTTGCTTGAAGGTTCTCTGCCATGGAATTATCAGAATAAAGAAGGTTCTGTCAACCAGATTATGGCAGAATTGCTTCAGAATAATTTGGTAGAAGTTATAGCGATTATTAAAGAAACAGGATTATCGCATGAAGAGGTTAGAAAACGAATTGCATGGCAATTTGACGAGAAAAACATCACCAAAATAATTGCGGCGCTGGAGCCCAACAATAGTAGTTCGATTATTGAGTTCAGCTCGATTATGGTTAATATTCAGGTTAAAGAAACTATTATCCAGACAAGCACGGCGAGTTTCAAAAAGAATTTGTGGTTCTTTATTCTGAACTTTTTACTGTTGGAACGCGGAACGCTTTTCAATAAACTGGCTTTCATGAAAAGCAGTATTCTGCAAATGGCCAATCATTACAATATTGCTTATGCAGAATTGATTATTCTGATTGAAAATACGGTTGTCAAACTCTCTGATAAAACGTCTCAGAATAACAATTTTATTGCTTGTCTAAAAATATTGACTCAGGAATATGAAACGCAAAAAAGCGAAAATTACAAACCTGAAACAGCCACAAACTATTGGATGGTTTTGGAGCAATTGCTAAAAAACAAAAGCACTAGAAAATTTAAAACTGAAAGAGACAATCTCAATGAATTGATTTTGGCTTTGAGCAATGAGAATAAAACAAAATTCAGTGCTCTTATCCAACCTATTTTCAAAGATGAAAATCTGCTGATTTCGTTGCTTCAGGATTTAAATGAAACTTCTATAAAAATACTGTATTCTAAACTGGATACTACTCCATCGCAACTTCACACAGAATCTGTAATGTATCTGAATAAGCTGAGCCAGACTTTTAAACTAAAAACAAACAGTAAGGATTTATGGCAAATTGGAATTCTTTTTCTCATCAAAAATAAAAATGCTGACAATACTGCATTTTTATTGTTTTGCATTAAAGAATTGAGCAAAAAAAATAATCTGAGCCATGAGCATTTATTGGTTTTATTTACCAATGCAAAAATTCCTGCGGCAGTAAAAAACAATAATTCGGCACTCATTTATACCAACTTAAATGCTATTTATTGCAAGGAAATCAGTAAAAACAATTCTAATTATCCTGCTGTTTATTTTAAGAATCTGGTTGCCAAACTAGAATTAGAATTGCAGAAAAACAGTGCCAAAAGTGTCTTTTTTATCGATCTGCAACGATCGCTGATGAGAACTATTTTACTGCATCCAAAAATGGCTTTTGAGGTCATGCTTTCTTATGGAAATAAAGAAGTTTTGAAGAAAATTTTGCCGCTGATTTTGAATCGCGAAATGCTTCAATTATTAGTCAAAACAGCCAATTATAAAAAAACAAAACTCGTACAGACGATACAAGTTGTCTATGAAATTCTGAACGAAAAAGATAACTATGATTTTCCGGAAGAATTAATAACCGATAATTTATTGCTACTCGGCATGCAGGAAATATTGTTTCATCCAGAACATAACACTTCTTTATTCTTGGAAAAGATTATCGTTCAGTTGTCTAAAAAAGTAACTGAGACGCGACGAAGCGATTATTTTCAGTTCATTACAAAACTGATTCAGTCCAAACGAATTAAATCTTTTGGAGTTGCCATTAAAAAAACTTTCATCAATCAATTAAAAAACACAAAATCTATTGATACTGTTGCGCTTGCATTGCTTATTCAAAATACGTCACAGCAAGATCAGCAGGAATTAGCGCAATTGTTGACCGCAAATTTTAACGATGCTGGATTTGTTTTGCTTCGAAAACAAGATAAAAAGGAAAGCGAAAATATTTTGAATTATTTTCTAACAAATGGAGCTGTGCTGAAAAAGAATTGGGTTCAGAAAACTTCAGCAATGCTAATTCGAAGTGCAAAATCAGTTTCGAAAACTAAAATAATTGGAGAATTAAACGAGCTTTTTTGGAATTCAATTTTAAAATATTCGGCTTATAAAGGCAATGAAATGCTTTTTGAAAAACTGCTTCAGAAAGAACTGAAATTATATCTGAAAAAGAACATTACTAAAGAAAAAATAGCGCTTCAAAACGAAACAAAATCTTTTGAATCTGCAAATTCAATTACAGAACTAATGCCTCTTTTTGAGAATAATACACTATCAGATTATACAACTTTTGATAAAATTTCAGAGTCCATTAATTCTGAGATTTTGTCTGAAATTCAAAATTTATCAGAAAAAGAAAAATACAGCTGGATTTCGTCAATTGTTATAGAACGTAAGGTTCCAACTGTTTTCAGCATTTCTAAAACTATCGAAATCAAAGACATTCTGAATATCATTATTATAAAAGAGTCTAAGATTTTCTTTAACATAATGAAGAAAGAATTTATTCCCGAAGCTCAAATGGATTGGCTTTGCCGCAACATCAATTTTCATAATCTGTGCAATGCGGTTAGTCAAGTAGATAAAAACAAAGAATTGTATTTACGAATTCTAGAAAAATTCAACCATGTTTTAGGTTCGGTTAAAATCAAAGGTTTGGCTTCTAAAGAAATGCAACATCTCTTACTGCGAAAACTTTTAAAAGCCGTTACCAACGACAACTGGAGACTTATTACTGCCGATAAAATCTGGAATGAATTGATCTGGGAAGTGGTAACGAAAAAAGGGATTTCTAAAAAAAGCTTTTTGGCAGATATGGAAAAATATATCTATCAGTTTCCGCCCGCTTTACAGCTTGGGTTTAAAGAAATTCTAAGAACTGAAAAACAAACTGCTCCTCTTTTAAAACAACCTGAAATATTTTCGAAAATGGAATTAATTAAAATTAAAGAAAGACCAAAGAACAGTCCTAAGCTAGGAATTCCAGTAAGAAACGCCGGAATTGTGCTCTTAAACGATTATATCGCGATGCTGTTTGAACGACTGCAGCTAACCTCTGAAAATAAATTTATAAGCAATGAGCATCAGGTTCGAGCTGTTCAGTATCTGCAATACGTAATTACGGGAATGCAGGAAACAGAAGAGGTTTATTTGCCTTTGAATAAAGTTTTATGCGGTTTGCCATTGATCAATACTGTTCCAGATTTTGTCGAAATAACTGATTCTGAAAAACAATTGATAAATGGTTTGATACAAGCTGCGATTTCGCATTGGCCAGAAATTGGAGATTGCTCTGTAGATGGTTTTCGAGGAAACTGGCTCGTTCGCGAAGGAATTCTAGTAGAACACGAAGATAAATGGGAACTGACTGTTGACAAAAGGGCATACGATATTTTGATAAACCGCTCTCCTTTTGTTTTTTCGATTATGAAATATCATTGGATGGATAAGCCTTTGCATGTGATCTGGCCTTATTAACATTCCCAAAAAAAGCTAATAAAACCTTGAATACAATATTGAAATATAAATTAATTAACTAAAAAAACTATTATGAACACTTACAATGAAAATCTGCATTCTAGTGTATTGTCTTCATTAGAAAGCCAAGAGATGACCAAAAAGCAATTGAACAACGAATTGAACAACTCAATGTTTACGCTTTATTATGCCGAAGGAGCCGAAATTATTGCACAAGAAAAACTTGATGCAACAACAAAATTATACCAAGAAAAACAGCTTATCAATACTGTTGTGGTAAAGAATAAAAACATGGCAGACAATCTGTTATTATCTGCAAATCAGCAAAAAACGTATGTTACACAATCGGTTACCAATATGGCGGTTTGCGCTTCAAACATACAAATTGCTGCTAATTCAGTTGTGCGTCTGGCTAGCGATATCGGAAGTATTTACAGTATTATAAATGCAGCCGACTATGGAACTCAAATTTACCAGCAAGCTCGCGTGGCATACAACCTCATCAATAAAACAGCTTATAAGGCAGAGCAGACTTCGCAATTTGCTATGGAAGCGACAGCTTCTATTTCTGAAGTTTCGACTTCTGTAGTGGCCGACGGAGCTAAGCTAACGAATGCTTCTGTAAACAATTTATTGCAGGTTACTACAGCTGACTTAACGGCAATTACGGCAGTATTAACGGTCGACAATGACACTAAAGCCAAAGCTAGCATTGCGACAAGAGCGGCAGAAGGTGCAATAAAATGCAATGAAGTGGAATATGAAGCTTCTAAAAAAGCATATTCTTATAATAACGAGCAATTTAATCAGAGTTTAATTGTCGAAATTCCGAAACCTTTTGATCCTGCTGCGGGGAATTTCAATATTTCTTTTGATGCTTATAAAACTCCTTTTACTCCAGAAGATAGAGATCCTGAAAATCCAAATACTGGGTTAAAAGCGCCTGTTTTAAGCTATAATTTGATTTTGGTAAAAGACAGTAAAAAATCATTCTTTAGTGTTTCTAATGCAGAAGATTTAGTTGGCAATGCAGATCAATGCAAAAATATTCCTGCTTCTCAAACTCCAGATGCAAAAGGCAAATACAAAGCTTCTATAGCGTATAAGCAATTTAGAGATGCAGACAATGATCCGTTAGTTTTGGGCCAAAATTATGTTGCTTTTCTTTTGATCACTTTTTCTGAAAACTACAAAAAAGAAATCAATACGTTTGACGATTACCTGTCTGCTCCTTCTGAAACATTTGCATTGACTTATACTTTAAAAAGTGCTCAAGGTTTCGGATTTTCAAGAAAATCATCTTCAGAAGATTTGTCTAAAGTTACTTTTAATGTTGAAAAAGAAATTTTAAAATCAAATGAAGTCGATTACAGATGTTTCTTCCTGCCTTATCCTGATGATATTGCTACAAATGAAGATTTGAATACGCTTGATTTTAAAATTGAAACTAGTGAATTAACTGAAGAAATTAAAATTGTTCAAGCAGATATTGACTTATATAATAGCGAAATAGAAGCTTTAAATGCTTCTGCGAGTGCAACAAATACGGATAAAAATGCCAAAGATTCGGATCAGGAAAAACAAAAAAATGCTAGCCTGAAAACAGCTTTGGCAGATGCAAAAGAGAAATTGCGTATTGCAAGAGCGCTATCAACTGAATTGAATGCTAAACTGAAAGAGCTTACAGACAAAGCTCCGAAACCGGCTAAAAATTCAAAAGCTTTTTACTTCAATTTAAACTTAGCAGAAAACATTCCAGCAGGAAATTTTACGAGTGCCAGACATCATAAAGCGGATAATACTTATGCGGTGCATATTGACGGCACCACGACGGATAATTTCGGAAATCCGCTGATTGAAGATAAAAATTACATTCCGGTTGTATTGTCTTATTACAAAGGCAGCGAAAACAACAAAAGCCAATATACCAACAGTCTTTCAGATTGGCAAAATACGGATCCAATACCTTATTCTACAAAAGAAAATCAAAATCCATCAACTAAATAAAACTACAATTCTATGGAAACTCAAATAGCACCAGGCCCGAAATTGCAGAAATACGGGATTACAGAGAAAAAGAAAGCAGAACTAGATTTACTAAAAAATCAAGTGACAGATGCAGCGGCGATTGTACAGCAACAGCAAACGATTGTAACCTCACTGAATGAAAAATCAACTAGATATCAAGGTTATTTATTGGTTGCAGAAAGCAATCGTTCGCATGCATTAAGCAATAAAAACTTAATCGATCAGGTCATTCAAAATGCCTCCGATTTGGCTTTTAATTCAAATAATGCTTTTTCTAAAACCACAATTGCAACTAAAGACGCAGGAATTGTAAGCCAAAACATTAGCGATTTAATCACTAAATTAATTTATTCTGTAGAAATAATTAATAAGCTGTCTAATCTTGTTATCCGCAAAAAAGCGCTTAATCCGCTAATTTCAGACGATTTGATTGCAAGAATCGGTACTGCTGGTACAGATGCTAATAATGCAGTTGCCCTAACGCTGGTTGCCTTAAAATCTACATTGGCAGCAGAAGCTGCAGTTCTGGAGTCTGAAGCGGCGATTACGCTTGAAAACAGACAGGCTGCTAAATTGTATCTGACTTTAACAGACGAAAAATCTATAGATGCCTCATTGACATCACAACCAGCTTCAGACACTTCGATCAGAGGGTTATTGTATAATGCCTACAAAGATGCTCAGATTACTTATGAAAAAGCTAATAATGCAAATGACGAAACAGCAAGACAATTGAGTATTGCGATGGCCAATTTAAATAAAGCTCAGGTTAAACTTCAGTCGCTTCAATCTAGCTTAGCTGCGGCAACTGCGGCTGCTTATGCCTCTTAAAACACATTAAAATGTCCACTGTTCCAATATTGGATTCAGTGGACTTTAATCCATAATTCTTAAGGTCATGAATCATACTAACAAGAATTTTTATAGACAGTTTTATCTCAAAACTGGAGGATTTCTGCCTACGAAACCGTTGAATAATAGTCTTTTTCCAGGCGATTATTTCCAGATTAAAAATGGAGAAATCATTCTATTGGGAAATATTTATCGCAATGGCATTATCTCGCATCACGACGCAGATATTAGCAGTGTGATTGCTTTAAATGAAGCCAATTGGAATTTTAGCGACGGAATTTCGAAACCTTATTCGGGGCGTTCACAGGCGCATGGTTCTATAGATGGAAATTTTGAATTCAGCAAACAGATTTTAGCATTTTCCCATAGAGGAAATTTCATCTTTAAAGCCGAAGAACCTGAATCTGTAAAAATTAATAATTGGAATGACATTCAGCAGCAGTTAATTATAAAACTCACGCAAACCCTATATTCTTTCAGAGAATTGTATGTAGTAACTGAAAGCGCTACTGCCAAAAACACCACTCTCGCTATTGCAGGGGAAACAAATGCAGAATTGGAATTGGCTTGCGAAGCAGAAAATTTTGGTTTATCAGATATTTTTGGAAACCCCAATACCAAAACAATCCAATCAAAAGATATTGAATATTACCATAGAGAAACCAAAAGAAAACCCGCTTATTTTAAAGCTAAAAAATTAGCCGTTCAAGATGAAAAGCTCTCTTATTTCATCAGTGATTTTATTACCAAAGAAAATGATGCGAACGAATGGACAGATACCTTTTTTGAATCTAATTTTCATAATGATATCGATTATAATCCTCAAATGATGATGCAAAACGCGCAAGGTTTTTACTTAGATATGCTGCAATGTAATGAGTTAAATCCAAACACGGCTTTATTGTATTTTAAATGGGCCGATGCCAATCTTGACGATGTAGAGAAACTATTTGGAGCGTATGGAAACTAATTCCAATATTCTTGTTTTGTATGATGAAATGGATTGGCTGCAAAAGGTAATCGATCAGGTTATTTGCAGTTATCTTCTTCAGGAAGGTCATGAAAATCGATGGCAGGATATTCCGTTGCCCGAAGCTGATGATGACTCTAAAGATAGCGTTTATTACAAAAAAATTGAAGAATGGGATTTGAATCTTTACGAAAGGCTTTGTCTTGCTTTGATTCTCGCGCCTCAAATTAAACCTGAAGTTCTCGATATTTTCTTTAGCAAAAATGCCATGTACGATCGTGGTTTTACCGAATTTGGCGGTGTCATCAATAAAACCCACAGCGGATTTCTGCCTACAGGCCAAACCTTGTCCTTTTTAATTACCGCTGTGAATCCTGAATTAAGGATTGAATTGCTTCAGATTCTCAACAGTACTAATATTCTAACCAAAGAACAGGTTTTGGTGCTAGAAAGTGGTGAATCTAATGTGCCTGTTTTAAATCAGCTGCTTTCGGTTAACGAACGCTGGTTACAATTTTTTATAACGGGAACTTTGCCTAAACTCGAACATAGCGTTTCGTTTCCCGCTCAGCAAATTTCGACCAAATTAAACTGGGACGATTTGGTTTTGGAAGAACACGTTATGAATCAGGTTATGGAAATAAATGCTTGGCTCAATCATGGCGAAACGCTGATGAAAGATTGGGGTCTCGAGAATAAAATTAAACCTGGATATCGAACGCTTTTTTACGGCCCTCCTGGAACTGGAAAAACGCTTACCGCAACTTTACTGGGAAAAAGTACAAACAGAGAAGTTTACAGAGTTGACCTCTCTATGATTGTCTCTAAATATATTGGTGAAACCGAAAAAAATCTTTCTAAGATATTCGATGTTGCACAGCACAAAGACTGGATTTTATTTTTTGATGAAGCCGATGCTCTCTTCGGAAAAAGAACGACTACCTCATCTTCAAACGATCGGCATGCGAATCAGCAGACGGGTTATTTATTGCAAAGAATTGAAGATTTTCCAGGTGTTGTGATTTTGGCTTCTAACTTAAAAGAAAATATGGATGAAGCTTTTTCGAGAAGATTTCAATCGATGATTCATTTTACCATGCCAACTGCTGAAGAAAGGATTTTGTTATGGGAAAAAGCATTCTCTGGAAAATGTCAGCTTAGTCCAGATATTGATATCGAAAGCATTGCCGAGAACTATGAACTTGCTGGTGGAGCTATTATCAATGTACTGCGATTTTGCGCTTTGGCTGCGATTCAGAAAAATGAAACTGTTGTAAGTCAGCAAGATTTACTGGAAGGCATTAGACGGGAATTTAAAAAAGAGAATAAAACTCTTGTGGTTACTCAAATGAATTGACGGCTTATGAAAAAGGATGAAAACATTATTCAGGTTACTATTACCAAGCCCAAATTGCACCGTCATGAAGTGAAGCTTAAAATTGGGAATTGGAAGAAACATTTCGACCTCAACTATGTAAATACCATAATTGCAATGGCTCTAAATTATTGCAGTAAAAATAATGCTGTTTTTATAAATGGCTATTTAATTACGAGTCAGAATCTTTATCTGGTCATACAGACAAGTGAGAAGCATATAGACACAACCGTTAATAAAATTGAAGCTCAGATTATTATTTTATTAAAAAATAACCGCCAAAAACTAAAAGAAAACCGTGGAGAGGTTTCTTTTATTACCGATGATGAAAATCTTTTTTATGCCGCAAGGAAACCTTTATTCAAAATTTTGCCTTTAGAAAACGATCATCTGGTAAAACTCCTTACAGGAAAAAAAGTAACGCTCCCCTATTTTGATCGAGATCTTGAGAGTTTAAAAGTTATGATTCACAATCATGCTTTTTGCTCAGCAATAAATTATTTAGGCGGTGTTGGTCCTGTTGAGGTTACGCCGTTGAGGGATTAAATAGATCGTGAAAAGTTAAGCAGTTATATAATTCTAATAAAGAAGAAAAATGATACAACAGCACAAAAAAATATCTCAAAATGAAACCGATAGTATTGCTGCAAATGCTGCTCATGGAAATAATACGGTTCAGCTAAAAGACAATCGTGAATTTTCTATTGTACAACGAAAACTTCAAGAAACTGCAATACCAAATAATGCCGTTACACAATTAAAAGGTGGCGACGGTGGAAAAAAGAATCAAAAGAAAAGAAAAAGGCAAGACTCAGAAAGCGATGATGATGGCAGTGGAGATTATATTCCTCCACAAGCAAAAAAACAGAAAAGATTCCACATTCCAAATGATACAACAGAACATGTTATAAGACATACGGCTCACAAACGTACTAATGTAAATAGCAACTTTGATGAAATATACACTTGTCCTGGATGCAGACGACCATTAGCTTATACAAAAAAAGGAAACAATAAACTTCAACTAACTAAATACGCTTTTACAAGTAAAAGTGGTAAACATCATCAACAACGTGCTTTGACATTAGACCACTTCCCTACCTGGGCACCTCGAGAACGCGATTTAAAGTCAAGAGGCGCAACTGATGAAGAAATGAAAGAAGATCACAATGATCCGAATCGTTTAAGGGCTTTTTGCAAAGTATGTAATGAAAGCCATAAATATGAGAAAAAGAAAAAAGTGAATTATGATAGTGAAGATGACGAAGATGGATATCATACTCCAGATGATGAACCAGAAAACAAAGGTTTTTATAAAGATTTTCGCAAAGATCCCGATCCAGGTACAGGTGGTGCGGGTATAACGGCATAAAAATGAAACAGCAACAAGAAAAAATATCCGAAGACAAAACAATAGCTACTGCTTTCAACATTAACAGCGGACGCAATGCTATGCAGTTAAAAAATAATCGGGAATATTCTGTTCTGCAACAAAAACTTTCAGAAAATTCAAAAACACAGCCTGCATCTTTTATTCCAGTTCAAAGAAAAGCAAATAATACAGGCTTGCCCGATAATCTAAAATCAGGAATCGAAAATCTTTCTGGCCATTCTATGGATGATGTCAAAGTTCATTACAACTCTGATAAACCTCAGCAAATAAATGCTCACGCTTATGCACAAGGAACAGATATCCACATTGCATCTGGACAGGAAAAACATTTAGCCCACGAAGCTTGGCATGTGGTACAGCAGAAACAAGGACGTGTGAAACCTACTATGCAAATGAAAGGTAAAGTTAATGTAAATGATGACAAAGGTTTGGAGAAGGAAGCTGATGTTATGGGAGCCAAGGCTTTGCAGATGAAATCGAAAGAATATGAAAATAGGCTCATTAGCAATGCCATACCTATAACTCAGTTAAAAAGAAAAAAACGTAATGAACACGACAACGCAATTAGAAATTGGAATGACCCAACTACTCGAAATAAAAAAATAGCAGGCAAACAAGCAAAAGCTGATGCAACTGGTAAAGGACAATTGGCACTAGTACCTAATGGAACTAACGAATTTAATCAAGTTAAAGGAAAAATAGAACAAAATGTTAGAACTAAACCTTATAAAACAGATGCATTTCATGAAACTCAGCCACTTATGAAAGGTATTATGGCAGCAAATGGCTTTTTTGGAAAACTATGGGCAGGCAAAAGTGCTGTATTAGGAGGCGGAGGCGGAAGAGCTTTTACAATAGATATTCAACAGGTTTTTAGGATTATCAATCCAAGCGTTAGAACAAATGCATTTCAAAAGGCAAAATTTAATGGATCGCATAAAAAAGGAAAAACTTCAAGAGAATTATACGCAGGACATGGAAGCCATGTTACCAATTTAGTAGTCAGTGGAGGCTATCGTCCAGACATAGGTGCACATGATTCGCAGAAGGGATTTGGTGCGCTTGGAAGAGGCTCCTATTTTAGTGATCAAGCAGCAAAAGCGGCTACTTATGGTGGTCTCGATCCTATATCAGGAGGAGTTCTAATTGTTAGCGATGTTATAGAGGGAAACCAAAAAAATGTTGTAGACGGATCTAGTGAAAGGCATAACACACATAATTCTATGGTAAAGAGAGTCGGAAACCACCGAGTTCCAGTGCCTGTTGGATACCAAAAGCAGAATAATGTTGATGAAAGCGAATATGATTCAATAAGAGGTGAAAAAACTTATGAATCCGGAAGCGGTTCTTATGGAGCAATTTATTACCGAAATAATTTTGATTCGAATGAAATATTGATACGAAATGCAGATCAAATTCTACCCAAATATAAGGTGCATTACACAATAACATTTATATAAATATTAACCCTTAAAAACTATAAAAATGAATGATTTATCAAAAATTGCAAATGCTTCGGCATTGGTTCCATTACGAGGAAGTGCTTATGTTCCTGCCCCAGCAGATGATACACCAAATCCTCCACCCAAGTATTTTGACACTGATTTTACCAATTCGACCTTTCCTCTTTTATGGGGAAAAGCAGATGGTGGTCGTGGAGATGTATCTAATCTTGCTAATGATCTTAAAGTAAATTTTCTACATCTGTATGATTGGAGCACTCCACCAGCTCCAGGTAAGCAACCAGGTCCGTATCAAAGGTCACATATTTCCTTTTTAGACGAATGTGCAGCTAACAATATTAAAGTTTTCGTGCCAATTTCTAATTATTTTCTGTCGGAATTACATAAAGGTACCGATGTCATACCTTTTATTACGGCAATGGTAACTGAAATTTACAATGCTGGAACCACTCCGCATAAAGCCGCAGGTATGTGGGGAATTGGAAATGAATTTGATCTAGCGGGAGGTTTTACGGTAATTGAGGTTGCGAAGATGATTCAGATTCTTATCGATATTGAAAAAAGTTTAGGAATTCCAGCATCGAATTTATTGCCAATTACTTCGCCAGTTTCATTTGCTGATCCAACAAATAAAGATATACCTGGAATTAAGGCTATTCGAAAACTTCAAGCCGCTTTTATAGCTCTAGACTTAGAGGATGTTTGGGATACCAGGTTTATTGCTTCAACAAATCCGCAAAATAATGGTGCCTATATTAAAAATTATATTGATGTGACATTTCCATCTTACTTTCCTAATCTTCCCTTTTTCTTTGCCGAAATGGGAGTTCCCATCAAATCGGATTCGGCTGTAAAAACTGAAGAAGATCAAGCTACATGGGTTCTTTCTCAAATAGAAAATTCACACCCTCGAAATAACTTTTTAGGAGTCTGTATCTTTCAATTTCTTGATCAATTCGCCCTTAAAAAAGGATCTGAAGCTACGTTTGGAATGATGAAACGAGGAGAGGGATATACAAAAGCAGGCACTATAACGTATGGTTATACTCCTGGAGGCGGAGAACCCTATTTCATAGATACACTAGCAAAAAAGCCATTGTATGAAAGTGTCAAGAAAGGTTTTTCAAATTTTTAATATAATTTTTTAATGTTTCTTATTTACAATAAATCAGTGGGTAGTTTTCGACTTAATTCCAATGAAAACTACTCGCTGATTTTAAAACCTTAATGTGACATTTAGGCATCTTAATCAATTACAGTTATGGATAATAAAACAATACATACTGAAGATACAAAACAACAATTTTCGGCAGCAAATTCAATCCAGAAAAAGGACAACACGCAATCTGCTGTTTCATTACAAGATAACAGGCCAAAATCTGTCTTACAGAAAAAAGAAAACAATACGGGTCTGCCCGACCATCTAAAATCAGGAATCGAAAATCTTTCAGGTCATTCTATGGATGATGTAAAGGTACACTATAACTCAGATAAGCCTGGACAACTGAATGCTCATGCTTATGCACAAGGATCAGATATTCATCTGGCTTCTGGTCAAGAAAAGCATTTACCTCATGAAGCTTGGCACGTGGTTCAGCAAAAACAAGGACGCGTAAAGCCTACTTTGCAGATGAAAGGCAAAGTGAATGTAAATGATAATAAGGGTTTGGAGAATGAAGCTGATAGTATGGGAGCGAAAGCTTTGCAATTTAAGAATAACCCTAACGCAAAAAAAATAATAAAAAAAGAGATTAGTCATAATACTATTAGTCAGAGAATGACAATCATTCAAAGAAAAATCATTGATAGTCATGTGATAAATAGAATTAAAAGTCATTATGCTCTAAGAAATATAGATCCAATAGTATTAAACATTTTAATAAACGATGCTATTGAGATGACAGATAACTATGAAGCTGCAATTGAGAGGATAAATAATGGAATAATGCATGACAATGCCATGACAGCACCTGTAGAAAATACTGAAGATGGGGCTAAAACTGATAAAAAAATCTCTAAACGTGCTGCAATAGATATTAGCGATACCCGAACTAGACCTGTATTTACATCTAGTGTGCCATTGGCTGCGACGTCTCAAAAAAAATTAGAAGAAGAATGGAAAGGATCAAACACTAAGGATTTTTATTCAAAAGTACGCGGATTGTTAAAGATAGCCAGAGATCCTATGCATAAAGACAATAAAGAAGCAATAAAAAAATTGGATGAACTCATAAATGGCTACAAAGAACACGAATCTGTAAAAAAATTAATTGATAATGCTGTACGAGTAAAGGCTACAAAAGCAAAAGGAGCCAGTTCGGGCACTGGATTAGATGAGCTTTTTAAAACTTCAGAAACTATGAAGTATTTAGAATTGTCTTACCGCCCTCCTAAAAAAATGTCGGCTGTAGCCTCTTTTGATGGAGAAGAGTTTGATTGGATGGATGCACAAGAACAAATAAGACTTTCTACAGAGTTTATTATATGGGCGGGTGATCTTGTTGATGAAATTTCTGGACATACTGGCACGTTCCAAAAAAAATATCAAAGAAACTGGATGACACAAAAACAATCTGTAATACATGAAGTTAGAGACGATGCCATTTCAAAAAGAAGCAATCCCGCAACTGGTATTGTAGAAGCCATTGCTACTCATTTGAGAATTACAGAAAATGTTGAAGGTCTAATAAAAGAAAAGTACACTGGTGTAAAGGCAAGCGATGCTTTAACTTCTGATGGACATTCTGTGGATGAACGATATGACGAAATATTAAAGGATTTACACAAACACAGGGATGTATTAAAAAGTTATCTTCAAGTTTTTAGGAAAAAAGCTGTTGTCTCTGGAAATAGTTCTCCATTGATTGCAAGACATGGAGGATCAGATTATCACCCCGAATCTCCAATGCATATGGGTATAGATGATGTTGAGATAAAAAACACTGGAAAGGTCAATGGAAATCCACTATACAATTTAGCATCACAATGGCGTAAAACGCACGGCAGTCCCGCAAAGAAAATTCCGCCTAAACCTATACACCCAGCAATTACAGAGGCAAGAGAATTTATTAAAAAGAAATGGAGCACAACTAAAGCAACATCTATCAATACAGCTGCAAAAAGGCAAGCCAAAAAATTAGGCGAAGATGCAGATCCAAGTGAAGTAGATAAAGAAATGATTAGAATTTATATTGAAAAATTAAATCCAGACAAGTCTGATAAAGAGGTTGAAGATATTATTGAAAAATTAATTACAGCACAAGAGGAGTTGTCTCAATAATGAATCAAGAGGATTGGGTGCATGCGAGCTTTATAAAACAAATCATCCTGAAATAGATATTCTAGATAGTAAAGCTACTCGAGTAATCTACAAGAACTTCCATTCATTCCACAAAAAATTGATTTATCTACATACAGTTTGTACTTTTGCCGTATGAATGATAATTTTATAAACGAATACTTCGGCATCGGAATACAAAATGGTAAAACGCCAGAAAACTTAGGTGTTCTATGGCGATCGGCTCAAAACTTAGGCGCTACTTTTATCTTTACTATAGGCAATCGATATGCTAAACAAGCCTGTGATACACATGATGCTGTAAAAGCAATTCCGTATTTTCATTATGATACTTTCGAAGCTTTTTTTGATAATTTGCCAAAAGGAGCGCGCCTAGTTGGGGTTGAACTATCTGATAAAGCTGTAGATTTAGAAACCTTCGAACATCCTAGACGCTGTGTTTATCTATTAGGCGCAGAAGATCATGGTTTACCCAAAAAAGCGATGGAGAAATGCCATCACTTAGTAAAATTTAAATCAGAAAAAAGTTTAAATGTAGCTGTGGCAGGTACTATTGTTATGTATGATAGGAATTTATCTAAACCGCGATCTTAATAAAATTTGAGATCTAAATCTGTAAAGCGATCTTATCTCAAAAATCAATAAAATAAAAGAGTCAAATTGTTGGTAAAACAGTTTGACTCTTTTTGTTGATACGAATCTAAATTTCACAACCCACTTGTTTAGTGGGAATTATGTAACTCCAAGAAATAATTATGTAAGTGAAATCTGATTCGATTTTTAACTTTGTCTTTTTCACTAAACCCCAAGACTTATGCTGAAAAATTCAATCTACCATCCTACTTTAATGGTTCTTCCATTTTCCCTTTTTAAAAGCTGTCCACAATTCAGTAACAACCAGAAAAATAACGTCCTAATTATTGCTGGCGACGTCAACGTAAATCCAGCAGCGTTATGAACATCAGAAAACTAACCTCCGTATTCTATTTGTTTTTCCTTTTTTCGACTGCGGTGTATGCACAGGGAGGAGGTCCGCCGCCGCCTGGTCTTCCTGATGATGATCCCGTTCTTCCGATTGACACACACTCTTCTAAGTTACTCGCTGCGGGTCTTATTCTCGGATTTGTTGTCGTGATTACGCGAAGAAAATTTTAATGCATCACATTACTTTAAAAACAGTATAACTTATAGAAGATATTATGAAAAAACTATTTACGCTGTTTATTCTAACGCTCAGTATCAAAGGATTTCCTCAACTGCATCTGAGTACAAATTCCAGTATTTATGCTAAAAATCAAGTTCTATATGTCGGGCAAAACTTGAATTTAAATGCTAATTCCAATCTTTATTTAAGGAATGATGCCCAGCTGGTTCAGGGCGGAAACACTACTTCAGCCAACACTGGTCTTGGATCATTGTCCATTTACCAAGAAGGAACATCAGACAATTTTGATTATAACTATTGGTGTTCTCCAGTCGGAACACCTTCTAGCACTTCGGGAAATACCAGTTTTGGTATCGGTTTGCTCTCACGACCAGACGGCCCAATCGCTTTTACTCCTGCTACGCTATTGCCTACAGGAAGTTATGACGGAACTGCTAGTCCGCTTGCTATAGCTTCTCATTGGATTTATAAACTGATAAATGCCAATAATTATTCCCAATGGATTTCGGTTGGAACAGCTTCTACTATAGCTCCAGGCGAGGGTTTTACCATGAAAGGCACTTCAGGAACCGATATGCTCGATCCAGCTAGTATAGGAGTTCCTAATAATCCGGGCAGTGCACAGCGCTACGATTTTAGGGGAAAACCAAACAACGGCAACATTACGGTTGCGCTTGGAGCTGGCAGCGCTACACTAACGGGAAATCCTTATCCTTCGGTTCTGCATCTCAATGCCTTTTTGCGGGACCCCGACAATCTTGCCCTTACGGGAGGAACAGCTTATTTCTGGCAACAGGATCGTACCGTAAATTCGCATTACCTAAGCGCTTACCGCGGAGGTTATGGTTCTTATGCTGCTGTCAACACTACTGCTGAAGGGCTTTATGTTCCGCCAGCTTTTAATGCCTACAATCAGGATGGAACTGTCAATCCCGGTCCAGTAACTGGATCAGGAACAGTACAGCTTCGCCGATACGCTCAAATAGGCCAAGGTTTTTTACTTAACGGAACAACTAATGGAAATGTCACTTTCAAGAATGCCCATCGCGTTTTTATTAGGGAAACAACAGGATTATCTCAGTTTGAAAAACAAGCACAGAAGAAACTTGAAACGGAAGAAGTAGAAGAAACAGAAGAAGCAGAACCTCTTTCTTATTTTAGACTGAATACCATAATCAACAACCAGTTTACCAGACAGCTTGCTCTTGCCTTTCTCGATGAGGCAACAGACGGACCTGATCTTGGAATAGACGCATTAAACATGACTTTAGACCTGCCCGATGACGTTAATTTCTGGATTGAAGACAAAGCTTATCTTATACAAGGTGTAAATTTTGATACTTATAAAAAGATTCCTCTTTCTGTAAAAGCATCCAAAGCGAGCACTTTAAAGTTTCACATATCTGAAGCTGTTAATATTGATCCTTCGCAATCTGTATATCTCTATGATAAAGCTGATGACTCTTATCATGATATCAGAAATGCATCTTATGAGTTATTAGCCCCTACAGGCATTCATACAGACCGATTCTTTATTGCCTTTACAGATCAGACTCTTGGAATAGAAGAAAATCCAGATGTGCAAAATTTTACAATCTATCAGGACATCAAACGCAAAAACATTAAAGTTTCCAATCCGCAAACACTCACGGTGAAATCTTTCACTTTATTCGACATGTCAGGAAAAGCGGTGATTTCAAAAAAAGATTTAAATGCGGAGCCTTCTTATAATTTCCCAACTGATGGCTTGTCCGACGGAGTGTATATTGCCGAATTTCTGACAGATGAAAATCAGCGAATCACCAAAAAAGTAATAATCTCCAATAGCGGAAATAAATAAACTGCTGAAGCAAAATAATAAACTAAAATTAAAGCATATGTATACAAGATCTACTTTATCCTACCAGACCATTATCCTGCTGTTTTTTTTCTTACTATCGGCAGCATCACAAGCCCAGATTGGAATTGGAACTATTACTCCAGATGCTACTTCGATACTGGATATAACCTCAACAACACAAGGAATGCTGGCACCGCGAATGACTACAGCGCAACGCACGGCGATTACAACTCCTGCTGAAAGTCTCCTGGTCTTTGACACCACAGACAAAGCTTTTTATTTTTATAATACACTTACGGCAACTTGGATAAAAATGGCTAACGAAAGTGCTCTTAAAAGAAATAATTACAAACTCGTAAAATCAGCAGCTGATCTGGCTCCTGAACTTGCAGCAGGTGGAGGAACTGCTTACCTTCTTACTAGTAACACTTTGTATGAAATCAACGGAACCATTACTCTTGCACGCCCAATTAATATAAATAATGCTTATGTTGCTGGTTTAGATGCTAATGAAGATATTTTATCCTATACAGGAGGAGCTGTTTTTCAGGGCAATACTGGAGGAAGTATACGAAACGTTACTTTGAAAGGTGCAAGTGCCTTTGCCATTAATGGCCCTGGAGCTGCAACTGCGTCTTCATTTCTTGTACAGAACGTTGTGGTCGACGGAATGACCACTAGTGTTGGCACAATATCAGGAATTGGGCTTTATTTTGGCAATATCATTCAGTTTGTCAATAATACTAACGGTATCACCTATTCGAATATCGGCAGTTTGCTTCTCAACAATCAAGCTTGGACTTCTAGCAACAACGGAACATTCGAAACCTTTACAGGCACTTTCGGATTAATCCAGAAAAACAGCGGTTTTAGCACTTTAAACGGTACAGACGTCGCCATGGATGTTAGCAACGCTTCTCTAGCTGTTGGAACAGGCGTACTTTTAGGAACTGTTTTCTCAGGCAGCACTACCAATGCGGGAGGATACATTAACCGTTACCCTGCAGCTTCCACATACACAGGATATAATTTTAGTACAGCGTGGACGGTTGATGCTCCAGGCATTCCAAGAGAAGGCGATGCTGATGCTACAGGTGATATTAATCTGGATGCTGCGGTGGGCGCTGGAGTGATCACAACATTCCCTACTGGTACTGGCACAGGAACTAGAATTAAATTAAACGGAACTACCACCTCAAATAATCTATTTCGTTTCTCTAAGGACGGTAATAACAGAATTACTTATAAAGGAAACAAGACTAGATACTTTCAAGTATCAGCTTCCGTTTCTTATCAAGGCTCTGGTACAGATATAACTTTGATTCTATATATCGCCAGAAACGGAGTAGTACTAACCGATACCAAAGTTTACGGAAAACCTTCTACTGGTTTCTTATCCACTGCTGGTATTCTCGCACTTCCAGTTGTAGGCACAGTCCAGCTAAAAACCAACGATTATATTGAAATCTGGGCAGAACGCTATGATGGATCAGGAAATATGTCAACGGTATCTTTAAACCTTAGCGCGAGATAAAATTTTAAAACAGTAAATTTACAAATGCAAAAAGCAGCTGATTAATCTATCAGCTGCTTTTACTTTTATTAATGGTTTTTAATCTGACAATATAATTTTATAACATCAGACTAAAGAACTGTAACATTTCAGCTTTATTTTAAAACTAAATTGTTGCACTATAACAAATTACAATTGAAACCATAAGATTGTCAACTTAAATTTATACTCCAATGAATGAAGCAATACAACAATTTGAGTCGGAATTAAAAGCATTTTTGGAGTTCCGCTATAATTTATCGGCAGCGCAAGATAGTGCTGAAAGATTTAATGAGACCGAAAAGGCTGCTTTTGCCTTCATTGATGACTATCTTCTGAAATCTCCAGAACTAATTGCGGGAGATGTAGAAAAATCAGTTCAGCATATTTTGAATGAGTTTATCCAATCAAGAATGGAATAAGCTTTGCATCAACTATGCACTTCTTCCAATAGCTCCGTTAATTTAGCTTTTAAAACCTCTTGACTCTGATGACCGAAATAATGTCCTAAAATAGTAAAATTGTCATCAAAAATAATAAATGATGGCGTACCTCTAAGCTGATTAATCGTGAATGTTTCACCAATAAGAGGAATCTGAGCGTAATGCGCTTTTATTTTTTGCTTTAAAATCTGCTGCTCTGTTTCAGAAAAAGAGGTAAAATCAGGAATCGAATTACACATTACGTCATAAGATGGAGAATTGAAAAAATCTTCCGATTTGCTCATTCGATCAAAAGTTACTGGAAAATTTAAAGGCTCTGAATAATTGGAAACACCGTAATTTGAATTGTAATACTTTTTTGTCTCTCCCACCAGCGTACCATCAGCTAACAGTAATTTTAAGTTTTCTTCGTTATTAAACTGAAAATCTTCAAAAGCAGTAGCAACTCCAATAAAACCAGCTTTATCTGCAAACAAGCTGCTGATCTCATTCATTATGGGAATTCCGTATATAAAACAACCAGGGCAATTGACCTGAAAAACAAATGCTACATTAACTTTATGCAATTTGAATTCTCCCTGAACTAAATCCTGAATATTAAGATGAAATTTTGACATCGCTATAATTATTTAGATATGATAAACATTCTGTAAAATCAATTATTTCGTTCTATTTTACAATGTAAAGGTATAAAGATATATACTCTTCATAGTAGTCCAGTTTTAACAATTAGACTTCTTTTCTGGCTTACAATCACATCGTAATTTCCAATAAAAAAGCCTAAGAAATAGTTTTCTCAGGCTTCATTTTAGAATTTGTTTTTCATTATTTCGACAGTTCCGTTTCTGTATGAAGTACACAGAGCCATTTGTTCTCTTTCTTAATCCAGACCGAAGTGCAGGCACATTTCGAAGATTCTCCTCCACCATCTTTTCCCAATTCTATTATGTAAGCTGTAACTGCATTGTTTTCATCCAGCTGTTGCGAATGGAAATCAGAGAAATTTAAAACCTTTATTCTATCTCCTTCTCCCGACTCAAACATCTTTTTAAAATTGGCTTCATCAATGCTGTGCACGCCATTTTTTCCTGCTACAATACAAGGAAAACTGGTGAGGTTTCTCACTGTTTCATACTCTTTATTTTCCATTCCTTGCCAATACTTTTTTTCTAATTCCATTATCTGCGTTTCCATATCATCATTTTTAAATTAAACAGTATAGTAAAGTTCAGATTTATATTACAATGCTCTTAGACTTTTAACACAGTTTTAAAATAGTTCAAAATTTAATAGGGTCAGCATGAAAATTTAATAAGATTCACACTGTCTTCTGTAAAATTCTAACATTATTACCGCTGTAAATTAGCTATTTATAAAAAACAATATAAAAGCCGTGAGCAAAATTAAGTTCTCTGCTTATTTATAATTAAAAACAGACAACATGATTACACAGAATAATAAAAACATCGTTTCAAACACAAGGACATGTGATAAAAAATTCCAATCAAAAACTGTCTCATCGAGAACTAACGAAAAAATTGCATCTGAAGCAACTAAAGCTATACGGCTAAATCCATAGCTTTCTAACTTAAATCTTTAGTGCATATTAAAACAATAAAATCATGAAAGACTTTCAAACAAAGGACAATGGCCTTAAAGGAAAAACTGTTGTAATCACAGGAGCAAGCAGCGGTGTCGGTCTTGCAACTGCAGAAGCTTTTGCAAATGAAGGATGCAATGTTGTGCTAGTGGCTCGAGGTCAGAAAGGGTTAGATGCTGCAACGGAAAACTGCCGAAGATTTAACGTAAATGTAATAAGCATTTCTGCAGATATGTCAAATGTTGAAGATGTTGAGAAAGTAGCTTTAGAAGCTCTTACCATAAATGGAAAAATTGATATTTGGGTGAATAATGCTGGAGTAATGGCCAGCGGAAAATTTGAAGAAATTCCGATGGAAATCCATCAGCAAGTCATTAAAACCAATCTTTTCGGATATATGCACGGTGCTTATAATGCAATCAAAATTTTCAAAAAACAAAATGAAGGTATTCTGATTAATAATGTATCGATCGGCGGATTTATGCCTGCTCCTTACAGTGCCGTTTATTCAGCAACGAAATATGGAATCAGAGGAATGATGGAATGTCTTCAGGGCGAAATATCCAATCATAAAAATATTCATATCAGCAATCTGTATCCGCAGCTACAGAATTCTACAGGCAATTTGCATTCTGCTAAGTATTCTGGGTTTGACATACAAATTCCGTTTATTGCTTCTGACCCGCGTGATACGGCTGCAGCGATAGTTAATCTGGCTAAAAATCCTAAAAAAGATCTTTTTCCTGACTTAAAAGCTACGGCGCTTACCAAAACGTATAAAATGTTTCCTAAAACAGTAATGAATACAGCATCTGCAGCTTTGCGTCTAAAAATGAAATTGAACCACAATAAAGAAGAGAATCCTGGAAATGTTCTAGAGAACTCGCAAGAACCGCTTCGCGTTTACGGAAATCCAAATTTAAATAAAACATCTCCTCTTGCTATAACTTTGTTTGCTGGAATAGCCGTCAGCACAGCATTACTTTTTCTAAATAAAAAGTTTTAACTAATTTCAATTACTATTTTATAGAAACATAAAAAAATACCAGATGCTTCATTTCAAACATCTGGTATTTTTTTAAATATAACACTCTGAAAATTTTAAACCTTATTATCGGTTATCAAACTCTCTTCGGCTGTAAAAAGTATCGTCATTATCATAATTTTCATTAGGATAGTAGCTTCTTAGTACTGCTCTTTCGTAATCACGATCAAAACGCTGCTGTGTATTATAACGTCCTGTTCTTCTGAAAGTGTCGTATCCAATTCCGTTTGCCATCACGATTTTTGTATCCTTATTGATATTTACCGATCCGATTGGTATAATCAAATGACTGTCTCCGTCACGATACATAAATTCCCTACCGTTATCATTAGCTATAGTCTCATGAACCTCTTTACGGCTGTCATCCATTAGTGATTTATCTGCCTTTACATCAAGATACACGACACGCTGCATATCTTTATTCACCCAAAGGTTATCAATAGTCCCTATAGTTCGATTGTCTGCGTCTACAATTTTCCAACCTCTCACATCTGGATAGTTCGAGGCAATCTTATAATCTGAAAGTTCGTCCAGTCTGTATAAATTTCTGTCTTTATTTTCCATGTTATTTTCTTCTTTTATGAATTATATATTCTCCCTGAGCGTTGACTGCAAAACATTATTTTGTTTGCTGTACTAGTTTAATAGTTACTTGTACTATCAACTGCTGTGGTATTTTCGATCTCTGTTCTGTTCGGATCCTGTACATGATCTTCTCTTAAAAAGACATAGTATACAAGCGCAGCAATTAGCAATACCGCGATAATCCAAGGCCATACTGGCTTCTTTTTCTCAATTTTAATTTCTGCCATAACTTAATTTTTATATGATTATTAAATTTCATATTAAAGTTACAAAGGCAGATGCAGGATAAAATATTAAATTTCAGGCAGATGTTATACAATTCCCAGTATAAAAAACTAGAAAAATTTTGTTCGAATGATTAAAACAGAAAACTATTTTCAAAAAGAAGAAATCATTTTTTGAAGGTGGTTAATTGCAGAGCGCAAAATTTATCAGCAATCTATCTCCAGCTTTCCATTTTACTTTTCCTTTAAGAGATTCAAATGGCATATCTTCTCCCAAACAGTCTTTGTTTGATACGATCTCTATTTCGTCTCCGTTTAGTTTTTCTACTGTAAAAACCTGACTGCTACTTTTAGGGTTTGCAATCAAGTTACAGCTTTTAAGTCCGATGTGCTGTTTTTTAACATAATCTTCCCATGCCGAAAAAGTATATTTAATGCCGTCTTTCTTTATTTTTCTTTTCTCTTTATTAATATAAATAATGAAATAATTGGGGTCTGCATTTATATCTTCGCAGTCAAAATCGAAAGCAGCAAAATCATAATTGGGAATAACTTTTCTGGCTATCACTTTTCCCGGCATTTTAAGCGTAAAGAAAGTCATATCTTCGTTTAGTACAATTTCGCCAAAAGTGCTATCATCTTCATTAAAAAAATCGAGCCTGTCGTTAATATCCATTGTAAAAGAAATTACACCTTTACCTCTCATAATATCTTCGGTATAAGACGCAAAGGTTTCTCCTTGCCAAACTAAAGATTCTTCTTTCGGGCAATCTTCAGCTCTTTGTGAATGTTTTAAAGTATCAGAAACACTCTCATTTATCGCGTCAGTTTCTTTCGTTTCTTCATTGGATTTTTCTTTACAACTCACCATAAAAATTGCTAGTAAAGAGCAGATAAAATATATTTTTTTCATATTTTAATTTCTAATTGGATTGGTCCTTATTTATAAAAATCAATAAATTTCTGTTTTTGTTCTTGCACGTCATTAGAAGCAAAAAAAACTTCATCTACAAGAAGTTCTTTGCCTGCACTGCCACTGCTCTCTTCTATTCCTTTATAAGAAACCATAATTTTATTGTCTCTCTTCACAACAGTAATTTCATTTAATGGTTTTCCTTTAATCTTATCATGCAGATTATCCATTTCAATGGTATTGAAATATTTATCCTGATACGACACATATATTTTATAACGCAATACATCATCATTGTCAACAGCATAAGAACTTCCATTATAAAAAGCCGTGGCTATTTTAGTCTGTTTGTCTCTAATCATTTCGATATTCACTTTGATATCTTTAAGTAAAGCGGAATCTCCTTTAACAATAAAATCTGGTTCTTGGTGTAAGCAGTTTGCAAACAAAATCAGCAACATTAAAGTACTAGCTTTTTTGATGACGGAGTTTAAATTGAATCGTATTTTCATATTTAAATCAATTGAGTTAACTTTAAATAGCTATAATTGCTACCATTGCGGCTGTTTTTCATTTTGCAGAGCCAATGGCTTAAACACATAATATTCTTTATAATAAGAAGGAAAATTGGAGTCAGCAAAAGTTCCTTTTCCGTGAGTTCCTGCTTTAACAATGATTAAACTATCATTTTTAACATAGCCATATTTATAGGCAAACTGACGTCGTTGAACTACTCTGTTCTCTATTACAATTCTGTCTCCACTGAGCTTGTAATACGCTTGGAAAAGTGTTCTTTTCTGCGTAACAAAATCCTTACTTATTACATCAGCATAATCCTTTTCTGTTTTTATTTTAAAGGAAGAATCCAATGTCAGATTGCATTGTCCAGTCTGATAAAATTTATAGAAACGATGGTCTTCAGGCTGTTTGAGCTTGCCGCCATCTTCATCTGTCCAAATGGATTTCAACTCATAAACACCATCTGTTCTCAACGAAGTGGAGTTGTCAAGCTTAAAATTTTGATCGTAAAAAGTATAATCTGCTTTTTGATAAATCTCTTTTGCGCAAGAAGAAAATAAAATCAGAATAAATAGAATAACTCCGTAACGGCTGTCACAAAACAGCTTTTGGAATAAGCTAAAATTTATAATCTTGTTTTTCATTATATCAGCTTTATTAATTAAATATATAAAAATGCTCCTCCTTTTCCTATTTTTTTTGAATGAAATACCTCGTTACTAAATTTCAATAACTTATAATGTATTTTAAAATTCATAGTTAGTATAATAAGAAGCTGTAAATTATATAACAGCATCAGATAAGAATATAAAGAACTCATCGTCAGCTATTTCTATCTTTATGATTAATTTTCTGTATTATGAATACTGCCCCACTACCAGTAATTCCTCATAATGAAGCTGAGCGTCTTGATGCCTTAAAGCGCTATAACATCTTGGACACACTTCCTGATAATGCCTTTGATGATGCTACAGCGCTTGTCTCGTACATTTGCGGAGTTCCTATTGCTTATATTTCTTTTATTGATGAGAGTCGCCAATGGTTCAAATCTGAAATTGGATTGGGCGTTTCTGAAGTCCCACGAGAGATTACTTTTTGCCGTTATACGATCATGGATTCAGAACTGGTAGAAATTCCGGATACGCTGCTGAGTGAACGTTTCAAAGATGATCCCAATGTAACAGGCGGCTTTAAAATACGCTTCTATGCTGGAGTGCCTCTTACCACTCCTGACGGCTACCATATAGGAGTTTTGTGCGCGGCAGACCACATGCCAAAAAAACTAAATGAGAGCCAGCGAAATGCACTTAAAATCGTGGCTCGACATGTAATTAATACTTTGGAACTCGGAACGAAGAATAATGAGCTTGCACGCCAGAAAAAGATAGCCGAGCAAGCAGTTGCAGCCAAAGAAAACTTTCTGGCCAACATGAGTCATGAAATACGTACTCCGTTAAATGCCGTTATCGGTTTTACCGAACTGCTTTCGGGTACTAGACTGGATCAAGAACAGCGCAGCTTTGTGCAGGATGTGCAGACCGCTGGAGAAAACCTGTTGCTTATCGTAAATGACATTTTGGATCTTTCTAAAATTGAATCTGGAGGTCTTACTTTAGAATTACAGCCATTTGATTTACCTAAAGCTCTAAGACATGTCTACGATTTGCTTAAAGTAAAGGTAACCCAAGGGGTCGAATTTAATCTGTATTTAGATGCAGATCTGCCAATAATGATTGCCGGAGACCAAGGAAGGCTCAATCAGATACTCGTTAATTTAGCTGGGAACGCATTGAAATTTACAACTGAAGGTGAAGTAACCATTTCCGTAAAAAAAACGGGAGAAACCGCTGATAACTATCTGATTCGCTTCTCGGTGAAAGACACAGGCATTGGCATACCAGAAGAATATTTGGACACTATTTTTGAGCGTTTTACGCAAGCTGAAGAAAGCACGACCCGAAAATTTGGAGGTACAGGACTTGGACTCAGCATTGTAAAACAGCTTACAGAACTTCACGATTCGGAAATCGAGGTTAAAAGCCGCGAAGGCCGTGGATCCGAATTCTTTTTTACTATAGCCTATAAAAAAGCATCAAATGAGAACGTACAAGCAGAAATTAAACCTGTCAACGATCTTGGAAAGCTTAGTATTCTGCTCTGCGAGGACAATCGTCTGAATCAAAAACTAGCTCAGAATGTAATTGAAGGTTTCGGATTTGAAATCGATACTGCCGAAAATGGCGATCAGGGTATTGAAATGCTTTCGAACAAAAAATATGATCTGGTGCTAATGGATTTACAAATGCCTGTACGCGACGGTTATCAGACAACAGAGTTTATTCGTAGAGAAATGAACAACGCTATTCCGATCATCGCTATGACGGCGCATTCTCTTGCTGGTGAACAAGATCGCTGTTTTAATGCGGGAATGGATGGTTATGTGCCGAAACCTTTTAAACAGTACGAACTTTTAGAGGCTATTAAAACGGTTATTAGAAAAGAACGCCGTCCGATGCGCCGCCCAAAAGCTGATTTATCACAAATAGAACAAACCGACCGCCAGAAACCAGGCTGGAAAAAAGAGGTTACTTCTCAATTCATAGAAAAAGCGCCTTCAGAACTCGAAGAACTACAAAACGCTGTAAAACGCGCTGACTATAACGCCGTACTCCAAACTGCAGAACAGCTACAGCTTTGGCTGCATCTTTTTCTTTTAGAAGGATTAAGCATGGATCTTAAAGCCATCGAGAGGGAAGCTATTGCCAGAAAGTTCACAGCTGCAACGGCAGATCATTTGGATATTATATACTGTAGCGTTCATGAAATAATTAAGGATCTTCAAAAAGAGAATTATTAATTGTAATGTATTCTAAATAAAAAAGAGCCAAGATAATTCATTAAATAACCTTAGCTCTTATATTTTATGTATTGTTATCACTTACTAAAATCATAACTAATCGCCGCTCCTAGTCCAAATTGAAAGGTTGATACGTAATCATTAACTGCTACAGGCCCCCAATAGTAGCTCCAATAGTAATCATATCCAACAGCTGCAGACATAGATTGCAGATACGCATGAAGATTAATTGAAAGAGGCGAATTGGTTTTTACTTTTACACCAGCCTTAACTTCCCATGCAAAATAAGTTCCGTTGCCACTCTTTGGCGATTCAAGTATTGCAACCCCCAAACCTGCACCTAGAAACGGAAGCGCCTTTTGAGAACTGGCTCCGAAATAGTACGTGTAATCGGCTAAAATATAATTAATAGCCCCTTTATCATCTCCGGCATTAAGCTGAGTTCCTGCAGGAACTCCGCCTGGTGTAAGAACCTTTGTGTATAAAGGCATTTTTGTGTCAAGCCTATTATATTTTAATTCTACAGAAGCGTTATCCATTATAAAATATTCCAAACCTATACCATACTCAAAGCCATCTTCTACTCGTGCGTATGAATCATCAAAATCTACTTTATCAGAAAAGGTATAACCTCCGTAAAGATTAAGCAAAAACGACTGGGCACTTTGCGCCGACAGCGTCAATGAAAAGGAAAAAACAACAGTTAATAAAAGATACTTTTTCATAATTTCTAATTTTAATTTACAATAAATGATTTGTTTTACTTTGGGTTTCTAGTCTAATTAGATAGAATCAATCCTATTTTTATATTCACTTTTTCTAGAAGCTTTAAAAGTCAGATTTGATAAAAATCTAAAACTGCTTTCACGGCATGGGATTTTAAGGATTATGCTAAATCTATCTGACCCAAAGTTATCCTACAAAAACATTTTGCGCTAAAGAAACGGGTTCAATGATGTTGCAAATTATAAAATGAAACCACTTTTTGACCGTACAGTTTTAGTACAATCATAAATAATTTGCTGAATACTTGCGGTATAGCACTCTATAAAAAGATAGAAATACTTAATTTATAACAACTTCAGAATCAGGAATAGAAATATGTCCGCTCATTACTTGTGATTTAAAATTATATAAAAACCCCACATAATTCTGTAATTTAAAACGTTCTTGGTCTATCTATTTTTGGATTACAATAAATCATTATAAACCAGTAACTAAATACAATATGAAGCCATCACAATTATCACACAATATAACTTCCTTATATAACAGACCTAACGACGAACCAGACTTTGACTGCGAATTTTTATCAGGCGACAGCATTGACGCTCGCGGAAACGAGAGCATTCTTGATCCAGATCCAGATGAAGAATTTGCCGATGACTTTAATGACAGAGAGTGGGATACTGACATCTACGATCCGTATTTGGAGCAGAGTTACTATTAGACGGAATCTGAAGACTAAAGATAGATTAAAACCAATTTTGGGCAGTTCTCGTATATAAAATAAAAGCTTGTTATGACTGTCAATTCCTACCGTCTGCCTGCCCAAATCTATAAATACATTTGTTTGAACCAAGGCCGCTTAGTGCCTTTTGAAGAATTATGCATCATTCTTTTCTTATCTGGAGGCGGAGAGCCTTTTTCAGCAGAAAATCCTGTGGCAGAAAAAGTGCAGCACACCCGCATAATGAACGCATTACTCTTCCTATCTGATATTAATCTGATCATACTGGATCAAGCAACAGATTCAAGTACTCTAAATCTAACAATCAGAAATTAGTTGCTTTTCACTAATCACAATTCAGATCAACTTTAATCATAAACGTAAAAAAGCTGTGCAGATCTTTAATCTGCACAGCTTTGATTATTTTGATTATGTAATGAATGTTATTCCGTTTATAAAAACGTCCCGAATCTCTCAAAATGACACGTATAGCCGTCTGGTTTTTTAACCAAATAGTCTTGATGATAGTCTTCGGCAGGCCAAAACTTCGCAATAGGCTCCAGCTGTGTTACAACAGGTCCATTCCATCTTCCAGAATCGTCTACTATTTTGATCACTTCTTCTGCAGTTTGTTTCTCTTCTTCGTTCTGAATAAATAAAGCCGATCTGTAGCTTGATCCTCTGTCATTTCCTTGTCTGTCGACTGTTGTTGGATCATGCACACGGAAAAAGTAATCTAGCAACTCTTTAAAAGAAGTTTCGCGTGTATCGTATGTAATTTCAATTCCTTCGGCATGACCTGGGTGATTTTCGTAGGTCGGATTTTCATTATTCCCTCCTATGTACCCCACTTCGGTATCTACAACTCCAGGACGCACCCTAAATAGGTCTTCCATGCCCCAGAAACATCCTCCAGCTATATAGGCTTTCTTCAAATTTTCCATAGTATTTGTTTTCGAAATTTTAATAATCTGTCTATTTTTAAATGCACATAAAATTAGCATAATAATGCGTAATACAGAAATGGAAATGATTTCAAAATCTTATGCTGTCATAGATAAAAGTAAAAGAATTTATCCATTTAGAAATGTCAGCTTCATTTCTCAAAAACCATTGCAGAATCAGCGTCACCCATAATTATTTGATCGGCCAATCCTATAAAAAGTCCGTGGGCAAGTACTCCCTCAATGCCATTTAGTAATGTCGACAAAGTCTTGGGATCATCTATCAGTCCGAAGTCCGCATCAATAATGTAATTCTCTTGATCGGTTAGAAATTCTCTGCCGTCTTTCATCCTTAACGCGCCACTTCCACCTTTAGACGCAATCTGCTTCAGCACATAATTTGCAGCAAATGGCACTACTTCAACAGGCACTTTAAACTTTCCTAGCATTTCCACTTTTTTAGAAGAATCAGAAATAATAATTTTCTTTTTGGTAAGAGAAAGCACTATTTTCTCTCGAAAAAGTGCCCCGCCCCCGCCTTTAATCATCATTAAATCAGAGGTAAATTCATCGGCACCGTCAATTGTCAAGTCTATTGCATCAACCGTTTTTATATCAATCAATTCTATATTTAGAGAAGCAGCCAATTTTTCCGTTTCCTCTGAAGTTGGCACCGCTTTAATTTTTAGTCCTTCTTTAACTCTCTGTCCTATTTCCATTATAGCATAATATGCGGTCGAACCTGTTCCCAGACCAACGATCATATTATCTCCGATAAGTTTTACCGCTTCTTTGGCGGCAAGCTCCTTTTCTCTTTCAAAATCTGATTTTGTTTTCATAAAAAAATAATGGATTTCAGATAAACTTTTACTTGAAGCATGATCGCTTTAGTCGTTGTTTAAAGTAATTTCGACTTTTGATATTTCGTCTACTTTATTAAATATAAACAATTATCAAAGTAAGACCAAACAAAATTTATAGTGCTTTAAAGTCCTTTATTTTGTTTCAGATAAACTTAAAGTATCTTTCACTCTGTTTCTGCGATATTCTGGCTTCAGATTTTTAAGTTCGCTTTCTTCTGCAAAGGTTTCATCTTCTTTAAATTTACCTGTCGAAATTTCAAAATCATCTGCGGTACCCGTAATTTTCATCGGAACATTTATAAGTCCCATTGGCGGCAATCCTAAACGAAACCCGACATTTATTTTTCCATCCATAGTAACCTGCCCCTCGAGTTTGCCCCTAAATCCCGCCATTTTCATAGTTGTAGGAGTAATTGTCACCACATTATTCTTTATAGCAGAATGAATTGCAATTTTATTAAATGAAGCTTTTTCCAAGTCGGCAGCAGCGGCTTTCTTCGCTACATGGTTTAAAAGTTTAAAATTTTTAAATTTAATATCTTCCAAAGTCAGCGTTCCTTCACCATCAATAGATTTAAAATCAATATCCATATTCTGATCGATATTGCCTCCAAGCTGGTAATCAACCGAAACCAAACCGTAAGCATCTTTAGCCATACTAACCAATTCAGCAAAGATCGGAATCTCTGCATAAGCACGCTGGATATCAAAATTGCTGGCTTTAAAATTCGCATTATATTTAGCCAAACGCCTATGCAGAGCTTTATATTCTCCTGACATTTCAATTTTGGTGCCTGCCATACTAAAAGCAGCTTCTGTTATCTTAATTTTTCGGTTATTAACCGCCAGAGTTCCTATAAAATCTTTAATCTTATACGTATCAAACTGAAGGTTATTTACTTTCGCTGCAATTTTCAGATCGGCTGTGCTTGGAATCCTGATAACGTAATTTTTGTTTTTAGCTGTGGTGTTTTTAGAAATTGTTTTAACAGCAGCAGAATCTGTTTGCTGCAGGGCTTCTTCTTCCGCTTTCTGATCTGTATATTTGGCAATCATATCAAAAAACTCATTGGCGTCAATCTGGTTACTAAAAAGTTCAATATCAGCTTTAAGTTTTTCGTTGGACTCCCTTAAATGCTTTCTATTAAATAGATAGCGCAATACGTTATGGATATAACCGTTTAGCACAACATCTGATTTACCGTAAGTAAGGTTAAATTCCTCAAAACGCATTTTGTCTTTAAAGAACTTAAATGTTCCTTTAGAAACCTCAAATGGTTCTGGAAACATGGCGCTTTTGATCACTACATTTTTGGCTTCTAGTTTTCCCCCATTTTTAATATTCCCGTAGTTTTTAGTCTCTATATCTTTTTTAGATCCTTTCGCGATCAGATTGGTCTGAATAACGCCTGAAATGCTCATATCTTTTACCGGAAATATCTGGGTTAATTTGCCAACATCTAAAGTGCCTTGAGTTTTGATATTATACACTAAATCATAAAGATTGCTGACTTCTCCCTGAACTTTAAACGGTGATCCCGCCAGAACAAACTCCGCAGGCATTATCTTTACATTCAAATCTTCTCCAGTTCCATTGTGGCTTATGGCAGTTGCATTTATGTTTATATTTTCAACAGGTATTTTAGGGTATTTAAGCATTTTTAAATACCCATTTTTAATATTTACGATTGCTTTTGATGACGGATATTTTTTCTGCTTACGGTTTAAAATGCCATGCATACTCAATTTTAAATTAAGATCTCCCTTAATCTCCAAACTGTCTAATGGATAAAATTTATGCACTTCTGCCAGATTAATTTTAGACTCCAATTCTGTGTCTACAGTAAAAGGATATAATTTATGAAGCTCAAAGCGTCCGTGGACAAAATTATTCAGAGCCTCTGCATTCAAATTGGTTACTTTACCCGAAACGTTGCGTAAAATACTGTCTTTAGCTGTTAAGCTCAAATTGAAATTTACGTTTTTTACCGCGTCTGTTTTCTTTATGTTTTTCAGATATCCATTTTTCAAGCTTGCGTTTAATTGAAACTTAGGAATACTTTTAATTATGGTATCTATTTTATTTAAACGCGGACTGAAACCTAAGTCTCTCAAAAAAACACCATCGGCTTTTAAATCTAGAGCAACTTCTCCACGAATCTCATGGTCGTTCAGGTGTAAAGCATCTTTTAACTTTCCTAAATCTATAGCTGCTTTTACAGCGGTTTTGATTTTCAGTTTTTTGAAACCTTCTGAATGAAAATTAATTACTGTCTGCTTTTTATCCAAATTAAAAGACAGATTATCCAAATCAAATTTTAATTTATTGATATCTAAATCTCTGACCTGCGCTTTAGCCGATATATTAATGTCTTTTACCGGATCTTTAATTCTTTTATAAACAATTGCACCATTATTAATCTGCAAATCTCCAGAAACAACTGGTTTCTCTGACTGATCCTGCATGTATTTGCCTCGTGCCAATATTTTAAAATCAATATTACCCGTAATGGTCATTTGTTCTCGCCATTTGTCATAAGCTGGAGGCACAAGCGAAAGCATTTCTTCTAAGGTAGAATTTTTAGACTGCATGCGTAAATCAAAATCATAACCTCCTTTTATAAATGCAAAAGATCCATTAAATGAAAATGGAAAATTTCTAATACGAATGACATTTCGCTCAAACTTAAATTTAAGCGCTTTAGCATCTATGTAAGTGGTAATTTCGGCATTGATCGGTTTACTACGAACGTAATCAACACCGTTTAAACTGAAATCGAATGATTTTATTTTTACTTTAGAATCAAGATCAAAAAGTGCTGCACTCAAATCTCCTATTCCTTTATAGTTAAGATCCTGAACCTTGAATTTTAAAAGGGCACTTTTATCATTGTACGAAATGTTTGTTTGCTTTATAACAATCCTTTTAATATTAAATTCTGTTTCGGTGGTATCGGTAGAAGTGCTGGGTTTTAAAATATTAAAATTGGCATTCCCTTTAGGATCAATTTCAAGATTTAAATCTGCTTGATCCAAATACACAGCGTCGAGAACAATCCTGCCTTTTATCAAGCTGTAAAAATTTACACCAGCTGATACCCTATCTGCTTTTACAACATTTCTTGCTGTAAAATGGTTCTTTTTATTGACTATACTAACATTTTTTGCATAGACCGTTAAAGCTGGAAAATGTTTGAAAACAGAAAGTCCAATTTCATCAAAACGCACGTCTGCGTCTAGTTTTTCATTCGCTAAACTTTCCAATTTAGCTGTTATTTCATCTTTGAATATATAAGGTACAACTGTCAGAACAATTATTAAAAGTAAAAATAAGGTTGAAATAATTATGGCAGTTTTCTTTAATAACTTTAGGGTCATTTTTAAAAAGTATATTTTTAGATTTTAAAAATATCAATTTAACTTCCATGAAAAAATCTTCAAATAGATATTAACTCAAAAATAACATAATGCAAAAACTTTTGTATTATGACATGACAAAGTATATCATTAAAGCCTTCTTAATGAAAGTGGTCAAAAAATAGGTTAACAGTGAAAAGATTAACGTTGAAAATTTTATAAATCTTATTTCCCGATGCAGAAATTAGCAATCCTTATTTTAAAAGGCTTCAGCTATAATGAGGTACAAATAAGGTACAATATTTTTGATTTAAAAATCTTACAAAAATAACTATCAAAAAGAGCCGTTTTTCAGGAAAACAATCATGCTTTCAACAGAACATTTACAAAAGTAGTTAGGCAAATATATTAAATAATAGAAAAAACATATCCTTAATATGCTATTTAACAGACACTTCATTTTTACCTCATGCAATACGCGGTTTTCAGAATAATAATTTAATCTTAAAAATTTAAATCATTTCAAAAATGGACATTTAAGTGATCTTCCTGAATAGATGATCTACCAACAATTATCTTCTAAATTATTATCTAACATTTTGTCAGACTTTTCAGTTTTAAATTAAAGCCGGCTTATTTTTGCAATGAAGCAATTCAATAAAAAGAAAGCTTTAGAAAAACTTTTTTAAATTTTTTAAAAAAAATCTTTATTTCCATTATATAATATGGTCAAAATGACTGTAATATCACAGATCAGTACAGCAAAGCATCGAGCGAAAATGTCAATTTCACACTTCAGGCCCAGCTGTTTGCAAAATCAAAAAAAATTATAATCCTCTAACTTCAATTGTGACAAAAGACACACAGCAGTCATTTTAGATTACATAATTTCGTCCTCAGAATTAGAGTTTTTTCTTCCTGAGTTTCGCCGCATTGCAAATTTCAGCGTAAACAGAAAGATTGGACTGGTGTTTAAGATTATTACTGCTATTACAAAACCGCGTATGCTTAACCACACCCTGATTATATAAAATGGCAGTTTTGGGCTATTCTGCAAATTGTCTTATGCTATTCCTTATTTGAAAAGCTGACGGCATTATAGTTATAAAATGATGGAAAGGAGAAAGGATTGTCTGCCAGCAGTTCTTTCTCTTAAATCGAGTATTTTTTTTTACCTAATCCACTATATCGATTTCGTTAAATTATTAAACTCATTATAAGGGTAAAGTGTATAAGCAGGAAACTCCCTGCAACGTTTTTGTTTTTTACACAGCTGTGTGTTCGTTTGTCAGAGTCTGCTACTGGATGCTGGATAAAAGCAAAAAATGGAAAGTGAAAGAATCAACCCGTACTGAAACGGTATTTCATCTCTCTTCCCTGACCAAAGAGGAATACGACAATCCTTATCTGGCGATTCAAAATGCATTTGAAGAGAAAACACTGCAGGAGTTTGAATTCTTCCTGAGCGAAATCACAGAGCTTTCATTATCTCCTTTCGGTTCTGATCCCGACTCTGATATAACTACTCCATATATCCACTTGATAAAACTGCTGGATGCAGGAGAGCTTATAAATGAGAGAGGCATTGAAAAAAGAAAGAAAAAGTAACGTGATATGAAAAAGAATATAAAATCATTTGAAACCAAGTTTTGGGCAGGCTATGAGATTAAAAATCCTTTTGAGGTTATGGATGCTTTTTTTGACTTTGCCCATCTTGATTCATATAAGGAGGTACTCAGTGAGACATTTTTGTATATACATAAAACAGAAGTATGCAGGATAAGATATCCAGGAGAGGTGTTTGTATTTCGCAGCGCTTTCAGCTCTTTTGTTAAAGCATGTTTTCTTCTGCAGTACAAAAACAGAAAATGGAAAGTTAAAGCATCATGCGCCTGTAAGTCAAAACTTGACATGGCCTCACTGACAGAGCAGGAGTATGAGAATCCTTTCGCAGTATTTCAAAAAGCATTTGAGCAGAATACCATTGATGAATTTGAATTTTTCCTTTTTGAAATCTCGCACCTGTCATTATCTCCATTCACTGAAGAGTTTGATTATGACCTGATCACTCCCTATATTTATCTTGTCAAGATGCTTGATGCAAGCCAGCTTATGCGTGATAGAGGGATTGAAAAAATAAAAAAGTGAGCCTTATTACAGACCATGCAGAATAATAACATTACTGCATCATTTCGGACATGATCGATGTTAACTGATAAAATATATTGATATGGAAAAAAATAAAATCAAGTTAAGGGACATGGTTGAGAATCCAGAGCATTATTTTGTAATGCTCAAACCTGCCTCAAAAACAAGAAAAGACATATACAATCTCAACATAAATGTTAAGGGGTATTCTGATCTTTTTATTCTGATTATGGATTTGCTTAAAGCAGGAATGCTGGCTTTAGAGGGAATTGAAATAAGTGAGAACAATCACAAGCAGACTGAACGATATGTCTACAGCCTTCTTAAAGTGATTGAAATGCTCATTCCATTGGAAGAGGGCGATCTGCTGGACATCCTCCACAGGAAATATTTAAAGCAGAATGAAAAAAGCAGTGCGGACTGATTTTTTTTCATTATTAATTTTAAAAACGCCGACTTCGGAGGTGTTTTCTAGCTCCCGCAGGGCAAGTTGTTTTGAGATGCTGAATTCATTTCAAGCATCTCAAAACACAACTTGCAGTGTTCTGGTGAACACAATATTAGGTATGATTTAATTGAAGGCTTGATGCCCTTTTTTTATTGTAATGGGTTAAGTTATTATTGCGATGCAAACTAATGCAATGCCGGATTATGAATATATAGTGTGACTATATGAAATGTAATCTATCAAATTCTTCGATTGTTTTATGGTCTAAAAATGAATGCCTTCTTTTTTTATTATACCAATTTTCAATATATTCATATACATCAGCTCTCATCTGTTTTCTGGCTAGGAGTTTATTCCCATTAATTAATTCTCTTTTAAAAGAGCTGAAAAAACTTTCACAAACAGCATTGTCATTATGATTTTGCCTGCGACTCATACTACGTATTACACACTTGTAAGAATCTAATGTATTGGTGAAAATTTTATTAGCATATTGAACACCTCTATCAGAATGGAAGATTAAATCTTTAGTGATTTTCCTGTTTTTAACTGCCATTTTCCAAGCGGGTAAAATTGTTGCTTTGGTACTCATTTTGGTGCTTAAAATCCATCTTATTATTTTTCTATCGAATAAATCCATAACAATGGTAAGATATAAAAAGCCTTTTGTTGTTTGTATATATGTTATGTCTGAAACCCACGCCTTAGCAGGCTCACTAACTGTAAATTCTCTATTTAAAATATTTGGAACTACATAGTAATTATGGTGTGAATCAGTTGTTACCTTAAACTTTCTTTTAACTTTTCTACGCAAGCCCAACATTCTCATGTATTTTTTTACTGATGAGTTTTTTATTTTATACCCTCTGGTTTGAAGTTCTTTTGTGATTTTTGTACATCCATATGTTCGCTTGAATTCATAATATATGGATGTGATTTCTTGTTTTAATAAAATAATTCGAGATTCTGTATCTGTAAGTTCTTGTTTTTTCTTTCTGTAGTATGTGGTTTCCGAGACTTGTAATACATCTAGCATTTTTGCAATTGAAAATTTAGATTTGTTTTCTTCGATAAAGTTTTTAGTCATTATCTTTCCTTGAGAAACAAATTTGATCCCTTTAGTTAGAATCTCGAGGGTAATTTTTGAATTTTGAATTTTTTTTTCAAGGTCACTGATTATGGCTTTTTCAGGAGTCAATTTAGGGTGACCCGATCCACAAAAGCTTCCTGTTCCAAATTTTTCAAAGTCTTGTCGCCATTTATACAAATAATCTGGAGCTATTCCTAGCTCTCTTGCAAGGATTGCAGTTTGCCTGTTCCCTCGCTTATAACTTAATATAACTGCATTCTCTTTGAAATGACGTTCGTATTTTTTCATAGTCAGAAGTTTGATAATTTACATCAGAATATATTTTTATCAAGATTTTCAATATACTCTCGTATTTTCTTTTCCATTTGTTCTTTAGTCGAAAGCATATTTAAATCAACTAGTTCAGATTTAAGTGAAATAAAAAAGCTTTTAGGGATCTCATTGTCTAAATGATTTCCTTTTCGACTCATACTTCGTGTAATATTTTTATATGTGTTTAATCTACGGGTAAATACCTTATTAGCATATTGAGGGGATCTATCGGAATGAAATACTAATTCCTTTTTTATTTTACGATTTTGAATAGCCATTTCCCAAGTGGGCAAAGAAGTTTCCTTTATTGTCAACCCTTCACTCAAATTCCATCCAACAATTTTTCTGTCAAATAAATCCATAATAATAGTTAGGAATAA
This sequence comes from Flavobacterium sp. 38, assembly GCF_057799715.1. NCBI lineage: Bacteria > Pseudomonadati > Bacteroidota > Flavobacteriia > Flavobacteriales > Flavobacteriaceae > Flavobacterium > Flavobacterium sp. 38. The sequence continues at coordinate 163,975 of NZ_JBYNWZ010000008.1, forward strand.
GAGTCCGTCCACTGTTTCTAAACTTGTTATGTCCGATATCCAAATCTGAGAAGGCTCGTCAGCTTTGAACTGTCGATTTAGAACATTAGGAAAGATACAAGGATTATGGGGAATAAATGATGAGCCAGATGTTTTATGTCTGCTACTAAGCTTACTTACAAGACCGAGTTTTTTCATATGAAAAGATACCGAACACTCTTTTAATTTAAAACCTCGACTTTGTAATTCTGCAGTAATTTTTCCACTGCCATACAGCCCTTTATATTCATAAAATATAGAAGTTATTTCTTTATCTATTAAAGTTGTTTGAAGTTGTTTGGGAGAAAGTAATTTATCTCTCCATCGATAATATGTAAATTCTTTTATGCCTAAAACTTTACACATTTTCCAAAGCGGATATTTATTTAAATTGTTTTTAATAAAATGAAAAATCATTGGTTTCCCTTCAGGGATATATTTGCTTGCATTCTTCAAAATTTCAATTTGAAGTTCTAATTCTTTAAGCTTTCTTTTAAGTTCAGAAGATCTTTTTTGTTCGGGGTTTCTAAAATATCCACGCCCGCAGAAACTTTCTGTTCCGTATTTTTGAAATTCAGCTTGCCATCTATAGATGTTTGTGGTAGCTATGCCCAGTTCTTTAGCCACCTTAATGGGATTTGTTTCGCGTGCCATTTGTACTGCTTTTAGTATGAAATCGCGATCGTAAATTTTACGTTTTTCCATTTCTTAAATTTCAAATTCTATACTTATGTGAATTTAAGAAATATAATGGCATTGAGTTATAAAAAATAAAAGATAATGCAGTTAAGTGTTTTATTATATGCGTGTTAAGGATTAGATCCATTAGGTTTAAAACTTAAAGTGGCTACCTGTGCATATTATTATTTACTCATGCAGGTAGGCAAGTCTTAAGGTATTCAAGTAATCAAGTAATGAAGCAATCACGTATTCAAGTGCGCAGATAAGCATGTATGCAGGTTGGCATTCCTGCCTGCACACCTGCAAGCAGTCATGCACTCAAGCGTGCAAGTATATACAACGGTCAGCAGGTGCTACGCCAGTCCAGCAGTGCCTACAAAAAATATTTTTCCAAAAGAAAACGGAAAAAAGGAAAAAAGAAAAAGAAAGCAATCTCAAAGGACGGGATGCAGACAGGCCAAAAGGAATCGGAATAAGTCCCGAAGGGTGTCTTGTGAGGCACGAGCAAGGCATTATGCCGAAGTCTTTTTGCCAGACTGTTCAGCCCGTCATATCTTCGATTTCTTTTTATTATTTCTTTGGATAAATTATAAATAAAAAGAATTTCAATTTAAAAGGTTTAGGACTGGACTAGGAACAAATAAGCCAAATGCTTCCAACTGCATCCAAACACTTCCAAATTGGATTTTAACTCTAGGTATATTTTATATTGTTTTAAGAAATTGAATTAACAAGTTATGGAAAATGACGAAAAAAAGAATCGGAATAAAGGCGGAAGACCTTCCAAAATAGATCCCGCCGTCCACCGCTATTCCATCAGTCTTACTGCAGAAGAAAATGCCCGTTTCCTGACTCTTTTTGAAACCTCAGGGATGCATGTAATGGCACACTTTATCACAGCGTGTGTTTTTCAAAAAGGAATAAAAATAGTTAAGATTGATAAAGCGACAATGGATTATTATATGCGCCTGACCTCCTTTTACAGCCAGTTTAGTGCTGTCGGGTTAAATTACAATCAGGTTGTAAAGATTTTATATCAAAAATTTTCCGAAAAGAAAGCTTCGGCATATCTGTACAAACTCGAAAGGCAGACAATAGAATTAGCTGTTTTATCCAAAAAGATAATACAGCTTACAGAGGAATTTGAAGAAAAGCACAATATAAAACCTTGACATAACAGCGAAATTTCAAGAATTATAAGTCTGCAGACGTATTTAATTCCCGTCCAATGTATGAAACATGATTTTCAGTGTACTATATATAAAGAATTGATAAGATACATTGGTAAGATTTCATTAATTGCTGTTTATCGAAAAAACACCTTCGGTTATGTTCTTGCCAAGCTTTAATTATTGAAATATGTTGTAAGCCTGCAATTTTCACTTTGGATATTATGACTTTAAAAGACAAAGAGTACCAGTGGCACTATAAACGTCATAGCTCCCAACATGTCTAATTATATTTATTTTAATAAATATAATTAGGTGTAATTAGTAAAGATCGTGAAAGCGGTCTTTTACAGTTTGGAGTAGGAGGTAAACAATGAGAAATGAAAGAACGGATGAAAGAAAAACCACTATTGGCAGGGACTTATTAGAGCCACATGCTAAAAGCATAAATATAATGCTCGAACAAAGAGAGAGCGCTTCTGGCAATAAGAAAGAAAAAACCGAAAAGAATCAGCAAAAATTAACTATAGAAGAATTAAGAAGTTGTAAAGGTTTTGAAACAATATCAGAAGCGGAAGGTCAGGAGATAATTGAAAGCCTGTTTCAATTAGCAGTAATAGTTTATAATTTTTAAAACTAAGAGTATGAGTATTGAAAATTTCAAAAAATTCCAAAAAGAAAAACTAACTCAAAAAGATGAGGTAAAAGAAATTTGGGGCTACACTCGGGTAAGCTCAAAATTACAGTTAGTAAATAATAGTCTGGAGGAACAGCGCAGTGAAATAGTTCAGTTCGCATCTAGGAATGGCTATACACTTAAGAACATACTTGGAGGTACTTATGAAAGCGCCTCGGGAGATTTTACAAGAAAAGAGTTTACAAAACTATTGGAAGAAGTTAAAAACTCAAAGAAGAAACCTTTCGCAATTGCCATTAAATTTATCAGTAGGTTCTCCAGAACAGGAGGCAACGCTATCACTATAGTACATGAACTAGTGGATAAACTGGGTGTTCATCTAATTGAGACATCATCAGGACTATGCACCAATGATGAATACAGTAAACTGGATATTTACAGCAAGCTTTTGGACGCCAGAAGGGAAAATATGGACAGATTAGAGAAAACAATTCCTGGCATGAAAGCACTGCTACGGTCAGGGAACTGGCTTGGCAAAGCTCCAAGAGGCTATACAATGCGGGGAAGAAAAGTAGGCGACTATGCCTTAATGCAGGACACGCAGTCTATTACAATTAATCAGGAAGGAGAGATTTTAAAAAAGGCATGGAAATGGAAACTTGCAGGGGAAAGAGATTATGTGATCAGACAGAAACTTGAAAAACTGAATTTGATTATTTCAAAGCAGGGGATTAGTTCCATGTGGCGCAACCCATTTTATTGCGGAATCTTAGTTAATGCACTAATTGAAGAACCAGTAAAAGGAAACTGGGCGGGCTTAGTTAGTGAGGAAGACTTCTTGAAAGTTGATAATATGCTTTCGGAAAACAACGTGATTACAGTTAAAGAATATTGTAAAACTAAAGTCAATGAGTTAAGACCCCTCACAGGATTTTTAAGATGCGAGTGTGGATGCCTGCTGACAAGTTATGAGGTTCGAAAAAAGAAAGCACATTATTACAAATGTCAAAAATGTAAAAATGCCAGTTTTAATGCTCTGACCACTCAAAAATCAAAAATGGAAGGTTTGAATGATTCTTTCGAAAGATTATTGTCAAAGTATACATTAAACTCAAAATTTGTAGAGCCTTTTAAAATACAGTTAAATAAATTTTTTGACGCTGTGAACGCAGAGGCTAAAGAGGAAACGAAAAGCTTACTTCTAAAGAAAAAAGATATTGAAATTAAAATTGAGAATTTGGATAAACGCTATTTTGAGAATACAAATTTTGGAGATGATAAATACAATAGGTATGCGCTTCAGTTTGAGACCGAATTAAAGATGATTGAAAGCCAGATATACTCCAATGGCAAAAAAATATCTAACCACAACAGACATATCGATAAGGTAGTTGAAAAAGTCTCGAACATCAGTAAGTACTGGAGTGAGGGAGATATAGAGAGTAAAATAAAAATTCAAAACTTGGTATTTCCTGAGGGATTATCAATTAGGGCTGAAAACAGGCAATATCTAACCAATAAGGTTAACCTTGTTTTTAGGTTAGTGTCAACATTTACAGGGCTTGATGCAGGTAATAAAAAACAAATAACCCATCAAAATTTTGATGGGTTATTCTCTGTAGCGGGAACAAGACTCGAACCAACACGCTACAAATATTATTAAAGCAAGTTCTTCTTTTAAAAATTACACTCCACTACCAACTCCCCCATCACCGGCCAAAATGAAAATTATAATATCTCCCATAATTAAAAACAATCTAAAAACACAAAACTAACTAACTAACTAACTAACTAACTAACTAACTAACTAACTAACTAACTAACTAACTAACTAACTAACTAACTAACTAACTAACTAACTAACTAAGCTTCTTTTAGTTTAATACAGTAGTCATATCTGTTCAAAAATATTTTTAAACTGATACAGAATTCTTTCGATTAAACGCAGATCTTCGGTTACAATTTCTGCGCTTCCTTTCATTTCCTGCTGAAAAGCAATCTGTTTATTATAAGATGTTTTTAAACCGTTTTGAAGTGCCACGTCCAACAATAAATTTCCATCTTTATCTGGCACTAAAGAAATGTTTTTGATTTCACCTTTTAGAACTCCAAATTCACGATCTGGGTAATTTGATAGACGGATATTGACTCTCTGCCCCACTTTTATTTTTCCTGAATTTAAAGCCGGTGCTTTTACTTTTCCAATAAAGCTGTTTTTTGCATCTGGAATAATCGAAAATACATTGTCGCCAACATTTATGGTCTGATTCTCATTCCAAACCTGCAGAAAAGTGACCTTCCCGCTAATCGAAGATTTTAAGGCGTATGCCAGTTCCCAATCGCGTATTACTTTCTTTAACTGATAAAAGGATTGCGAAACACTGCGCCCGAGATTAACTTCTTCTCTGGTGGTGTTTATCTGCGAATTCTGGCTCGATTTTGTATTGTCAATAAGAGAAGACCTCAGTTGGGAAATTGATGACAATAAACTCCTGTAATTCTTTTGCGCCTGAAGAAAATTCAATTTCTTGGCTTCCATTTCCTGAGCCGAAATAATTCCTTTATTAAATAAAGTTTCAAAACGGGCAACTTCATTTTTCTGAAGCTCCAATTCGCGCTCGTTGATCACTTTCTGCTGCTGCAGAATTTCTAATCTTTCCGTTATCTGAATTTTTTCTGATCGCTGCGCTCTGCTTTCTATTTCAAAAGGATGCAGATCCTGGTTTAATTCCTGCGCCTGATAATCTTTTTGAAATACTGCAAATGCACTTTCTATTTCACCTAACTGTTTGTTTTTTAATAACTCAAAAGGAAACTCTTTTTTAGAATTGTTTATATCGTATTTGTCCACAATCTCTTTTAGCAGAAAAACATCTTTGTAGTTGGCTGTATTTTCGATAATTGCCAATGTGCTGTTTTTGGCAACTACGGTTTTATTTCTGACCAGAATGGCTTCAATGCGCCCAGAGGTTTTTGATACTATTTTCTCTGGCGGAATATTAGTAGTAATTACAATTTCTGTCCTTACAACGTCTGGATATTTTACAAACCACGAAACAAAAAACAGCATTATAATTATGGCAAATATTAGAACTGTTCCCCATCGTATCATCCAATGCGGTACTTTGGTCAGGATATCCTGCACTTCTTCGCTTCTTAATTCAAATGTATCTTCGTTCATGATTAATTTCCTAATTGCAGCTGATTTCTAACCAATTCAAAATAATTTCCTTTCTGTTCCACCAATGCAGAATGGCTTCCGATCTCGATGATTTTTCCTTTGTCCAAAACCACAATCTGATCTGCATTCATTACTGTACTCAATCGGTGCGCGATTACAACTACGGTTTTGTCTTTGAAAAAGATATCCAATTTTTTCATGATTTCTTTTTCATTATTGGCGTCTAAAGCTGAAGTGGCTTCATCAAAAAATAGAATTTCAGGATTTTTATAAACTGCCCTTGCAATTAATAAGCGCTGTTTTTGTCCAGTACTCATTCCCAGACCTTCTGCCCCAATTTTGGTATTAAAACCTAAAGGCAATTCGCTGATATATTCTTTAATATTGGCCACATCTGCCGCATAAAGCAGTTTTTCTTTATCAACTCTATCAACCCCAATCGCTATGTTATTGGCAATGGTATCGCTAAAAATAAAACCTTCCTGCATTACGCCGCCAATATTGGATCTCCAAGCGCTTTGCGATATATTTCTAAGCTGCGAATTTCCGATAAGAACTTCTCCTTTTTCGGGTTCGTAGAACTTCAAAAGCAGTTTCATTAAGGTTGTTTTACCGCTTCCGCTGACTCCTACTATCGCGGTTACTTTATTGCACGGAATTATCAGGTTTAAATTATCTAAAACGGGAACGTCTGAACCTAAATATCGAAAAGAAAGATTCTTAATTTCGATATCAACATTTTGCGGCACTTCGTTGGTCTGATTGATTTCCTGTTGCACTTCGTCTTCTTTCTCATGAATTTCAGACAATCTGGCCAGCGAAATTTTAGCATCCTGCAATTCTCTCACAAATTCAATTAACTGTGTAATCGGACCATTTAAACTGCCTACAATCGCGCTTATGGCAAGCATCATACCCAACGTTATAGAACCGTCAATTACCAATTTGGCCGACAGGAAGATGATAAAGATATTCTTTAATTCATTAATAATAGAAGAACCAATGGTTTGTGTCTGCTCCAAAACGAGCCCTTTTATAGAAACCCTGAAAAGTCTTGCCTGAACATACTCCCAGCCCCATCGTTTTTGCTTTTCGGCGTTGTGAAGCTTAATTTCCTGCATTCCGTTTATGAGTTCCATCACTTTACTCTGTTCATTGGAAACTTCAGCAAAACGTTTATAATCTAATGCTTCCCTTCTTTTCAAAAACAAAACAATCCATGCAAAATAACATACGCTTCCTGCAAAAAAGACTAAAAAGATCTGCAGATTGAAATAGGCCAGAACACCGCCCATAACAAACATATTAATTACAGAAAAAAGAACATTCAGAGATGATGTGGTCAGTATTTTCTCGATACGGCGATGATCATTTATTCGCTGCATAATATCTCCCGTCATTCGAACATCAAAAAAAGAAATAGGCAGGTTCATTAATTTGATAAAGAAATCTGAAATGAGAGAAATATTGATTCTAGTGGATAAATGCAATAGAATCCAGCTTCTGATAAGTTCTAAGCCTGTTCTTCCTGCAAAAACAAAAAGCATAGCAAAAAGTATCAGATAGATAAAATGGATATTCTGATTCTGGATTCCGACATCAACAATACTCTGTGTCAGAAAAGGAAAAATTAGGTTGAGCAAACTGCTGGCTAAAAGTCCTATAGCAAGCTGGATAAGAAATGATTTGTACTGCAGCAGATATTGGGAAAGGAAACGGAATCCTAATCCTGTATTTTCTTCCTTATCAAATTCAGATTGAAAAAATTTAGGCGTTGCTTCTATCAATAAGGCAATGCCTTCTTTTGTTTCCTCATCGGCATTATTGCCAATCCAGAACTTTACAAACTCTTGCTTATTGTATTCTAAAAGACCAAAAGCGGGATCTGAAATATAATATTTCCCCTTTTTAATTTTATAAAGCACCACATAATGGTCATTATTCCAATGGAGAATGCATGGCAGAGGCACCTCTTCTAATATTTTTAAACTTAACTGTGCTCCTATAGTCCTGAAACCGATTTTCTCAGCAGCATCGCTCAAAAAAAGCATATTGCTTCCTTCACGCGTTGTTTCGCTTACTTCACGTAGCTCTTGAATGTTTATTGTTTTGCCGTAATATTTAACAATGATTTTTAAACAAGTAGGTCCGCAATCTTTTTGATCGGCCTGTTTGTAAAAAGGAAAAGAAATCAAATTAGTAAGGCTTTTTTAATGTTAATGAAAAAGAGAATTTTAATTCTATAATCCACAACAATTTATGTTGCAAATTTTTAATTAAGCATTGCGGTTTGTGATGAGACATCAATAATGACAAAATCATTTTTTTTCCTTGATAAAAAGTATGGCTCGATCTAAAATTTCATCTTTTCCTTGCTGAATACCCAAAACTGTGCGTTCAACTTTAATATCAGGAATAATCCCAATCCTTTGAGTTTCTCTGCCGTCAGGATAGTAAACGCCAATTCCTGAAAAAGGAGCGTCATAATCTTTAACAAAATCAATGTGACTGGTATTGCCATCTGCCCCAGCTGTTTGACTGCCAATTACAGTAGCATCATCTGCTGTTTGAAAGCACATAGTAGCCCATTCTGACTGGCTTATTGAGTTTTCATTGACCAGTATTATTACTTTTCCTTTATAATTGTCTTTATTCTCTATACCGCAAAAATGAACTTCCTTTTGCCAATAAAATTTACCCGGATAGCTAAGATCTGGTGCAGTATATTTGGCAAAAGCTTTTGAATTAGAGTTGAGGAAATTGGAAATTTCAAAATTAGCTCCTTTAGGATAGTTTCGCGCATCTAAAATGATGGCCTGAGTGTTTCTAAGCTTTGTTATCATATCTGCCACATCAGAAATCTTAAGTTTACCCATATTTACATAGCCTATATTATCATCCAATATATAGTATTTCTCTTTTTTTGATTTTTTAAATTCATTACTATGAGACAAATTATAGTCAAAACATTCGATTCTTTTGTTGGTTGTTATTTTGCCTCGTGCAATTTCCAAATCCATAAAATCGTTATAATTAGATGAAATTTCCGAGACCAGATTTCGAAGATATGCGGAGTCATTAGAAGCGCTTATAAACTCTTTTTGATCCTGGATGATTTCCGAGATGGCTTTATTATCTACTTTACCAATAACATCTCCAATTTTAATATCATAATAATTTGCCAATGAATCACTTAATATTTCAGTCACTATCATTTTCTTATCTAAAATTATACATTTCATTGGCAGAAATTTTCTAATTTTCCCTTTATTTTTAGACAATGTATAATAAAAATTGGAATGGGTATCATTAATTCTGACAACGAGCTTTAGCATTGCTAATTTAAAATCGTCATCATTTTTAACATTCAAAAAATTAGGCAGCATTTCTTCTAGCGTCTCATTCCAATTATGATCCATCAAATACTTATATGGATAAAAATATTCGATTACATTCCAATATCTGAATAATGCCAAAAGGCGTAAATCTGTTTTTTGCCAATTAAAATCAGAAAAGTTTTCATTCATTAAAAACACATTTCCAGCTTCAGTTTGACCGACATAAAACGGCACGCCTTGATATCTGTTTTTCTCAATAAAATTAAGTTTGCCGGAAAGACTCTTAGAGAGTAAATCATTCCGATTTATCCATGACAAATCAAAATTTCGATTAAAATAAATGACATCTTTTGATGGAATGTTTTTTGCTTCTTTCACTATTCCCAAGGAGTCAACCATGTCCTCAATAATTTTTGAGAATTCATCTGCTGTTCGCGCCCTTTCAATCTTAGGTAAAACCTGCAACAATTCTCCATCCCAATCCTTACTTCCATCTGCAACATTTGGATGATAATACTTCAAAAAACCCCAAACTTTGCCCGTTAGAACTAGCTTTTTAACCTCACTAACGCTATTTTGGGCATATCCAGTTTGCAGAAATAGAATATATAAAATGATTAAAATTTTTCTCATTATATGGATCTTGTAAATTTGACTTGATTTAAATACGATTTAGCTAGATAATAGGATCGAAATTCATTAAATCTCTGATTATCCTCAAAATGCCTATTCATACTCATATGTATTAAAATTGAAACATAACCGCCTATTACAGATCTATCACTTCCCAATTCTATTTTGATATCTCTTTTTAAGTTGCCGCTGTCCAAATAATTATTAAAGGGAAAGTCATGTATTTTAGACTTAATACTTAAAAATTCCTTATTAAATGACTTTCTCAATTCAACTGTTAAATTAAACTCTCTTTCAAAAAAGATTATTGACTGATCACAAAATTCAATCATATCATCTAGCGAAAAATTAAACATTTCTAGATAGCTTTTTATTTTAAGTATAGCAATTATTTTAAGTATATCATCATTTAATGTTTCCTCAGACACCATAGTTATAACATTTTTACTATCTAAGCAAAAGATATTTTCTGCTAATTCCATTAACTGTATCCCTCCATATCGGTGAATTTCCTGATCGTATAATTTTATATGATAACTGCTAATATGATTTATATTTTTAAGATGGTGGATTTTGCCGATTATATTCTCTTTACTTTTTTGTGAATTTGTTTTAAATCTTAATCTTATGCACTTATCAGGATTATGATAATTAACAAAAAAGAATAAATCTATTTTTGAATCATTAAGAATGTTTGCATTAATATATTTCAAAATATCTTTACTGGAATATGAATTCGTAAAGACCTCCAAATACAGCCAGTCGGAGACTAAAGGAATGCTCTGGTCAGTGTTTGAAATTTCCTTCACATTATCATATGAGAAATCATTCCGAAAATATTCTGTATTTTTTACACCAATTACTAACTCGTGCGCATAATTCGAATTCGAGCTGTCTTCAATTCCAGGGCTAAAAGAATCATATAATGATTCAGCAATATAGATATAATTTTTCTCTTTAACTTTTTCGTAAATGATCGCAAGATCATCCTCATCTTCCGTATCAAGCAATATGGTGCCATTTCCCTCAGAAATACTAATCATTGTTGAAAATTGATGCTTTTTAATATTTTCGGCTAGATACGATTCAAATTCTTGAAATGTGTATTTTTTATCTACTAATAATATTTGTGCCGGATAGAGCAATACGTTCTTTTCCAGATATATTCTCGGTATATATGGCTTAAAATAACTGTATGAATTAAAATCAAAATTTATCCCGTAAATTTCCTGATTGTAAAATTCAAAATCATATAAAAATTTATATATTTCGGAATCCGAAAGATTAGGATTTATAGATGAAGTAATCTTGGGCAATATCTGCCTTTTATATTTTTGAGATACAAGCCGCACATCATCTCCATTTAAATGAAAAAAAATATCCGAAATTAAAATTGAATTTTCATCACTAGAAGAGGTATTAATAGGAATTGAAAAATCATAAAATTGATTTTTGCTAGAAACATTGATACTTCTAAAGGTACCTATGCAATTAATGTCTGCTAATATCTTATTTTTATTGGCTTCTTTTTCGAAATTGACGATTTCCTGACAAAGATCGTTTGTGACATCACTAAATCTAGCTACTAGATTTAAAGCAGAATTGGCCCCTAAGGATTTAAGATATAAAACACTTTCATTTGTTTTTTTACATATTAAAACTTCTGCCATAACACTAAATGACGCAGGAAGTTTAGTTGCCTTTTTTTTAATATTATTATCAACCGGCATGTCCAAATATATACTGGTTTCAGTTTCAGCCAATATCTTTCCTAGCACTTTTTTATCCAACTTTAATTCATAAGTAGATGCTAGTGATGTATAATCTATACCTGAATATGGATTAAATATCTTACTCATGGGAATAAATCCATCGTTATAACGTTCAGAAATTTTACTTATAAATTTTTTTATTAAATCATTTCGGTGGTTAGAATGTGAATTATATTGAATGGTAAAATCAATATAACGATTAATTTTTTCCTTAAAATCCGAGTTTAAAGTTCCTTCTGCAGTATCGAATGAATTAACTGCGTGGGAATATTTTGCTTTTAAATTTTGAGACAAAAAAAAGGAATCTTGTTCCAAAAGATATTGATTTGAAAAATCATCTATTTGATTTGATTTTTCAAGTATATGAAAATCCTTTTTTATCAATTCAGAATATAAATATGAATTAACAGTTGATAATTTTACTGCATACGGATAAAAAAGAAAATATTGAATAATTAATCCGCAGTCAATTACGGTTTTTAAATATGCTTCCACATGATCTCTCTCAAAACCATTTAAAATTATCTCCTCTAATACTTCATTAATTTTTACAGCCTTTTTAAATCTGTTCATTAACCAGTCCAGATCGCTGTCGTAGTCAATCTCAACATATTTAAGCTCAACTTTATCCCCTTTTTCTGTATCTGATTTATAAAAGCTAATTCTTGAGTTATTTAGAAAATGAATTGAGGGGTTAAGACAATAACTTTCGCTTAACCATTCACTTTCAGACCTGTAGTTAATACTATTAGATATGAACAAGCTATCGTACTTAACATTTAATGCCAAAACGTGTTTCTTATTAATTGAAGTTAAATCTCCCCATCTTAACATTCCCACACTGTTGAATACTCCAAAAGGTGTTGGATTAAAATGCGCCCTTATAAAATATTTGGATAAAGATTTTTTTACTTTATTCTCTTTGCTTTTACTAACGTCTTCAAATAAGCTTCTAGAAGCAATTAAAATCGAAAGTCTAAATAGCTGGTTCTCTTTAAAAAAATCAATTCTTTTTTTCCTGTTTTCATTATGCGATTGAATCGAAAAATTTGCAACTCTTTTTACAATATCATCAAAAAATATCATTTCTATTTACGGAGTATTAAGTTTTTAAATCTATGGATTATTAAATTAGTGTAAGTTAAATATATCTAACCACTGGCATGTAATGTACTTACTTAAAGCAAGATGGCCCATACCCACACCTGTAATGCCGTTTATTAAATTATATTCCTTTACATATGTCCCATTATAATATGTAAGAAATTCATTAAAGTTGTTTGTTTGATTACCAATAATTTTTGTCCATTTATTTATTTCAACATCAAAATTCAAGGTGGAAAAATTTGAAGCAAGAAAATATTGAAGTATTATACCTATAGATCCATGACACATCGTATAGTCTTTAATTCCTGAATCATCAAGAGTCATATCATTTAAATTTATGATTAATTTTAAAGCTTCGTCAGTAATAGAATTGTCATTAAGGTAAAGTCCTAGATTGAATAATGCATTTGAAATACCTAAATCTCCTTGGCACCAGCTAATCAATGGATCTAACTCCAAATTGCTTTCCAAAATAATTAAATTAGGATAAAATTGCTTTAAACCATTTATTCTTCTATGACTGTTTAAAAATGCTGTAATTATTTTTAGCGGTTCTCTAATATCTTCTTCTATTTCAGGAACATTTCTTTTTACATCAATTAGAAAATTTATATATCCAGCCACCCCATGCGCTAAACCAAAATAGTAACAGTGCTTATCTGAAGAAACAGATTGAATCAATACATCTTCAAATCTAACGGCAATTTTTTTGATCAGTTCTTTGGTAAACTTTGTTAATATTTCAAGAGCCAAACGATTTTTTGAAGATTTGTAACGTTCTAGAAAATATTTTGCAATCCCCATTGCACCATGCAAGTAATCATAGTTATTATCAGAGGTTTGTTCAAACAGTTCTTCTTGTAGCATTAAATCAATAGCTGCAAGATACTCTTCATCTACATCGAGTAGATTATTTTTTATTCTTAGAAGTGTTATTCCATACCCTGCTATCCCACTGCAAAGAGTCATGGAAGTGTTCTCCTCTTGAATAAGAGTGTCAATTTTGTCAATAATAAGCAATAATTTATTCTGATGCTCATCCATTCCAAAAACTTCATGCAAATTATAATAAAAAAGGGCTATACCTGACAAGCCATCCATTAGACCAATTTTTCTCTCTCCATCAATACATTCCCATATGTTATGCTCTATTCTTAAAAGTATCTCATCCATATCAAAAAACTCTGAGCAAATTTATATGTCAATTTCTATATTTAAAATAATATTGAAAAGAGCAATTTTCATTTAATTATGAAAATCACTCTTCTCTAATATAATTATTGACTCAATAATATTGAATCTCCAAAAATATTCTAAAATTAATTAGTTGTACAATTCCAAGCTTTTGAAGTACATTTTACCGGCCAAACAGATTCTTGATTACATGGTCCAGATGTATGCGGAAGCACTTCAGTTCCTCCTTTTACTGTAGCCAATTCTCCTTTAGTCAATTTTTTTACCGTCAAATTTTTTAATTCTAGTTTTTTCATTGTTAATTTTTTTAAAGGTTACATTAAAAATTTTAATTTCTAAAAAATGATCAAATTCTCTTTCTTTAACTACGTGCACTTAGTTCATTCAATTAAGGATTTAATCAATTTTGATCAAAAATAATTTTATTAGATGAGATATAATTACGGCTTTCCACATTGACTTTTTATTATTTTACATCTATTTGAATGCGGGGTGATTAGATCGAAAATATTTTTTTATCGCAATTTTGCAGAACTTTCACAACCTTCTGATTAGCCTATGATCACTACTCCATTATAAGCAGTAATGATAATGTATATAAAGCTTTTAAATTAAGTTTCTATTCTATTGGGAGATATTTTCAAATACCCTCCACTCCAACCAACGCCCCCATCACCGGCCAAAATCAAACTAAAAAAGTCTCCAATAATTATAAAAAGCCAAAACCAACCAACCAACCAACCAACCAACCAACCAACCAACCAACCAACCAACCAACCAACTAGCTAGCTAACTAACTAACTAACTAACTAACTAACTAACTAACTAACTAACTAACTAACTAACTAACTAACTAACTAACTAACTAACTAACTAACTAACTAACTAACTAACTAACTAACTGCATTAATAAAATTTAAAATGCAGCAGCAGTGCATATAAAATGTTCCCATTGCTGGAGATTGAAGCGATAAAATCGGGTATTAATACCTATAGAAGACTTATAGAAACTTATTATTTTTAACACATATTTATTTACTAATATATAATGTTGATTTAAAAAATAAATGCTATGAGAAACCTCTACTCTTTACTTTTGTTTTGCATTGCAGGCACTATTTTCTCCCAGGAGCCATCAAAAGCGGAACAAGTTGAATTTTACAAATCTGTAAACGAAAAATTTTCGGACACCGCGTTTTTAAATAAAAAATGTATTGGCAGTGACGGCGCTGTCTCCGATCCTATTGCCTTTAATAAGATTTATCAGGAAATATTCTCCACTGTAGTACTGGGAAGCTCCGATGTGATTACCAACGGAAGCGCATTTGCCTATACATTGGATAATGTAAAAAATACCTTCAGCATCAATGGAACTACGAAAGCAAAATCCATGCTTATTGATTTGGGGCTTTCAATCAAGAACAAAGACAATAACTTCAATTACTATCAAAATAACGCATGGTCAACTGATATTACGTTAAAAGCCGGAATAATCTTTCCGCTAGGAAATGGTTCGCTTTTTTATTTGGCGCCAGATTGCGAGAGCACCAATAAATCGCGTGCGGACTATTTGAAGACCAAAAGAGACAGTATAATTGCAAAGACTGCAGAACTGGTCATCATAAGCAGAAGGATTGAAATATTAGAAAACCTTCAAAGTGGCGAAGGGAAAAATCTGCAGCATGTAAAGACAGGATATGAAGATTTGGACAAAAAATTATACCTAGGAATAGAAGGCAAAATAGAATCCTACAGCATAGATGCAATTTTATCGCAGGAAAAAAAGAAAAAAACGGACATTGAATACATTCTAAAATGGAACGAAAACCAGATATTGGCTTTAAGAGATAAATACAAAAACGAATTCGATTCATCTGACGAAGGAAAAAAAAGCTATAAAGGCTACAGCGCCAAATGGCTCAATACTTCCTTCTCCTATACAAACAGCTCTATAAAGCTGGAAAACGCAAGCATTCTTGATGAAAATGTCGAACAAAAATACCGAAGCATATCCAAAGCATCTTTAAATCTAAATTTCAATTATCAGCTTCTTAGGGCAGATAACGCCTTTTTCCTATTTTTAAATGCCGGCCAGCGCCTAAACAGATTAAGCTATTTGGATAATGTAGATTTTACAGGCAAAAAATTTACCATAGAATTAAACGGCACAGGAGATGCCTACAATGTTAAAGCGGAAGAAATTGATGCTCCTATTGGTTCTTACCATGATTTGCACGACGCAGTACTCACCACCGACACCTATATAAATTGCGGAATAATCCCAAAATCAACAACAAACTTCTTGGGAGTTTTAGGAAAATTTTCCGTAGCCTTACCAGTTCAAGGAAATGATCATATCTACACTAAAAATTACACAGCGCTTATCGGTCCAATGATCAGACTGACAAGAGACAAGGCAAAGACATTCAGCGCAGCCACTTTTTCCATTCTCTGCGGCTTTGAAAATACCGGCTTTAATAAAAATGCATGGGACTTATTTTTAGTGAAAGCTTCTGCCGCCATACCCTTCAACGTATTTGAAAAGAAATCTAAATGATGCCATGCCCTATTTAGCGGGAAGCCTAAAATAAAAATATCTGCTCGCAATTTTTAGCTGTAGCATATTGAGCAGACAGGGGCTCTGCTTGTCTTGAACCTTCTCTTAAAAAGGACAAGGATTATAACATGAGGCTACTAATTTTTTTTTTGAAAGCTGCAAATGCATTCGGTTCTAATTGAGACGCTGGGCATTGATTTTATGAAGGGCAGGCCTGCGTGAGAAGAGGGCTGCTTATGGGTTTCTGCTAAGGCATGAAAAAAACATACAAAAAATCACCTCTTCTTCTTTTTCACCACCAGATGCTTGAGCGCCGGATCATTGAGAAGCCTTTCCATCTCTGTATAGATAATCTCCTGAACATCCCGCCTGATCTGCAGGAAATTCTGCTGGATCATCGCACTATCAAGTTTTCTGACTGGCGGTATTTCGACGTACCTTTCCTCCTCTTTCCGCAGCGCCTCATGGTCGTTTACAATCTCCGAATGGAAAGTCTTCAGCTCAATCTTGCAGTCCGGATTATCGGCTGTCATCCCGACAAATTCCCCCGAACTGAGCGAGGAAATCTTCGATGCGGGCACAGCGGATTCCAGCTGTCTGGAACGGCTGATGGAGGTATCGGCGCTGTTGATGGAAACGCTTTCACGGTCCTGCATGATCTTCCCAAATCTTTCAGAAAGCTGCTTGGCCGTATCTCCCGTCACCTGTCCCGAGATGATATTTCCGGTGATGTTCAGGATTACGTCGGCCTGCTCGCGTCCGTAGTCTTTTCTGAGCTGGCTGAAGTCCTGCACGCCCAGACAGGTGCTGACCCTGTTGCTTCTTGCCGTGGCAATCAGGCTGTCCATGTTGTTGAGATAGATGGTCGGGAACTCGTCAAAAATGAGGCTTGATTTGAGCTTTCCTTTTTTGTTGACCAGCTTGATCAGGCGGTTTACATACAGCGACAGGACGGCTCCGTAAATCTGGATCTTCTGCGGATTATTTCCCATGCAGACAATCTTCGGCTCCAGGGGATTATTGATATCTAATGTAAAATCATTTCCCGATAGCACATAGTACAATTGCGGCGAGGAAAGCCTTGCCATGGCAATCTTGGCCGAAGCGATCTGCCCTTCCAATTGGTCCATGGCATCATTGAGATAGGCATTGATAAATGGATTGATGAGCACCTCGATTTCCTTATCTGTTCTAAGCAGGGTAAAGAGGCTGTCGTAGTCGATCTGCATGAGCTCGATGACATGCGGCAGGGTGCAGAACTCCCCGTCATTGTATCTCCTCAGGTACCAGATAACGGCCGACAGGAAATTGATCGGCGACTCCACAAAAAAGTCCCCTTGGCGCTTGATCCATTCGCGGTTGAGCCCCATAAGGATGGTACGGGCAGACTCCGATGCATCGGTGATATCCTCCATGCTCTGCGGGTCCAGCGGATTGCAGCGGTGCATGATATTGTCAAAATTGATGAAGTAGCATTTGGGCATCACTTTATATGCATGCTTATGCTTTTCAAAAGTATTGTACACGATTTTCGAGAGGTCATCATACTTGAAATCATACACAAACATGCTGAACCCTTTGGCGATGTGCTGGGTGATGACATGGCGGATCACAAAGTAGGACTTCCCTGCTCCGGGAGTCCCTAAAACCATCAGCCCGCGGAACGGATTGATGATATTGATCCAGCTGGAGCGCTGCTTCTTTTTCAGATAATATTTCGCAGGCAGGTTGACCGAATATTCATTCTCCAGAAGCCTTTCCTCCTGCGGAAAAGTCTCATTCTCGGTGTTGAAAATATCCGAAGCTCCCAGCCTGTTTTTAATCAGCCTGGAGAGCAGCGTCCCGCCTGAAAGCACCAGCATAAACCCCATACCCGCCACCGTTATATACAGTGCAGCGGCATACTGAACAGCAGGAATTATCATAAGAAAAAATCCGCTAAAAAAATAAAGCAGCGCTCCTGCCGCCAGCTTATAAAAAGCCGATTTGAACTGGAGCTTTTCGTCCTTTCTTCCCTTTGCGCCAAGCAGCGATATCATGAGAAAACCCAGCGCAAGAAGCTTGGAAATATAAAAATTCCCGAACAGTCCGGTGCGGCAGACCGATGCCAGAATCTTATCCCCGAAAGGACTGGTGAGATTCCATAATTTAAAAGCTTCATAGCAGCAATAGTAGAAATGCCCCAGCAGCAGAGCGATGCCCATCAGCCTTGTCATGTCCACTATTTTTCTCAGCGCCTGTTCATTTTCTCCCGTCTGCATGGCTTCAGAATTTTAGCATTATTTTTATCTTTCAATTCAGCTCCGAGCCGCCTCTTTTTTTTCTTCGGCGGCGTTTTCGCCTCAAGGCGGCAGGCACATTATCCGGCTGCCATTCGGGCTTGAAAAGCTCCTGCAGAACCCTCGCTGAAACCCCATCAGAAGGAGTTTCATCAGCCGCCATCCCCTGCTTTCCAATCCCGTTGCCCGGCACCTTTTCAGCTTTGGAAATCCCTTTCTTTTCTGCTGTTCCATGGCAGCGTTCGAGCATGCCTTTGGCGCTGTAGCTTTTCCCCAGCGCGCTGCCGTTCAATACGCATCTGGTTACGTGATCGACATACGTGATGCCATAGAGCTGGCCGGCATCGCTCTTTCTCAACACCGTATCGATTCCAACTTTTTTCAGCTGTGCGGCCAGCCTGTCCATATCCGCATTTTTCCCCAGAAATATGGTGTCCACCGCACTTCTTATCCGCTTCTTTTCAAATGCCTTTTCGCCGCTGTTCAAGACGTACCTTTTCTGCAGAAAAGGCAGTGTCGGCTTCATGGCGAAATCGCTCGCCTTGATGGGCACTCCGATAGCTTTTCCCTCTCTGTCCAGTATGCGGTAGACCAGCCCGCCCGCCTTAAAAATCCTTGACTGCTCGCTGCCCCTATCCGCCCTGATATTGTAGAGCTGCAGCACGGCGTTGAACTCCGCCAGCGACGTGTATCTGTAATTCAAAAGCACCGAGGAAAGCACCCCTGACATGGCTCTTTTAGACTCGGACTTGCCGTACGAAACCTTACTGACAGCGACGGGTTTTACAGGAGAAACCCCATCGGGCTTCCTGCCTTCCGCCCTGACCAGATTAAAGCCTATTTCGATTTCCCTGCGCGCCTTTTCCGACTGGTTCTTGCCGATGTTCTGCATGTCGATCCGCGAGCCGTCTTCCCTCACTTTAATGGACACCAGATGGATGTGCGGATGCCCAGCGTCATCATGGCGGTAGACCAGATAAGGCTGATCGCCGAAACCGATTTTTTCCATATAGGCATCGGCAATTTTCAAGAGCTTTTCATCGGCATATTTCTCAGAGGGATGGAAGTTCAGCGAGATGTGCACGCTGTTTCTTTTCACATTCCCGTTAAGGGCATTCTGATTCAATAATCTGTTCAATCTCATAGCAGCAGATAGTGCCGTCGCTGCAACAGGATAGTTGCCTTCCCCGATGCTCTTTGCGGCCCCTTCCTTGACTTTATTCTCATTGTATTTGAAGATGCTGCGCACCGAATGCCCGGTCTTTATGACTGCAACCATTTCGAGGCGATTTCAGCTGCCAGTTTCTGGATATCCGACACCGAAAGCAGCAGCCTTTCGCGCTGCGCTTCGGTGCTTAAAATCCAATGCCTGAATTCGGGATTTTGCCGCAGGGTGTGCAGCTTTCTGACTGTCTGGTTGAAGTTGTTTCCAAGGGCGTCCAGCTCCTTTCGAAGCCGGATGAATTCGAGCATAAATTCATCAAGCGAGGCGTCACGGTGTCTGACCGTAACGGGCTTATGCAGCAGGCAGCTTCTCAGGTATTCGCTCATCTGCCTGCAGGTTGTGGCCTTGAATCTCCTTTCCAGCGATGCGTATTCGGCGGCTGTAAAGCGCACCGCTGCTATGCGGTTTCGGTTTAAAATCTCTTTTCCCATCTTGTTTCCCTTTCATTTTTTAAACTCTTCTCTTTCAGTTCCACTGCCGCGAGTTCCGAGCAAGAGGCAGCCTGATGCGTTTGTTTAACAAACGGACATCTGGCCGACTGCGGCAAAGCAGGCAGTCCTTCAGCTTTGCAAAACAAACATTTGCTAGAAGCTGTTTTCAAACGATTCTGAAAACGAAAGTAGAAAAGCCTGACTGATTTCGCCTATCCCGTCCATATTTTGAACGGGGTGTTTTCAGGGCTTCTTTCTATCTTTGAAGCAGAATATTATTAACTTAAAAACGCAGAAATTATGCTTACAGAAAATGATGCCGCCCTGGTGTTCGATACCATATTGAGCACCCCGGGCATGAACGAGCCGGTGAGGATTGATCTGAAGATTTCACGAAAAAATGTGCTGCTGCTCAGCCATGTAATTGGGCGCGGCCTGCTTGAAAATGACACGAGCCCTTCGGTGCTGCTGCAGCGCACGGCAGAAGAAAACATCAATGAACTCAGACAGCTTTCAGCGGACTGTCTGGCCAGGGCCGGTCTTACCGAAACCAGCGAGAAACTCACCGGTCTTGAAGCGGGAAAAAAAGGTAAATGAAAAGAAAAATGAAAAGAAAAATGAAAGCCGTTAGCTAAAGCCTAACGGCTTTATTAATTGATCCGGAAAGAGCATTAAAATTGTTTTATGCCCTATGCGGCATAATGTCTTTTTTTTGCTATTTTTGAATTAACATCCCATTCGCTGTATGAACCCTGAAGAATTAAAAGCCTTTGAAGAACGACAGACCGAAATGCAGCAGACCAGAGAGATATTTGGTCTTATCTGCAGCAGGCTCAATCTTAAATACGGCGAGTTTTTTGGCTTTCGGGACACTAGGGGATTTGCTGTCCTTAACATCTATAATGATCAGGGAAATAAAACAAGAGTATTGAAAGTTTCCGAAACTGCAGAGCTGCTCATTGAGACCCATAGATACTATTCGGTCCACCAGTCCCCTACCAGAAAAAACATGCTGTTTTTTAGCGAGCTCAGAGAAAAGCCGGAAAACTTCAGCACCACCAGAAAAGGCGTTCTGGATGAGAATTTTCAGATACTGGTTCCTGCCATTTATGATTCCATACAGGACATCAACGAGGAAAGCTTCATCGTTAGCATCAGCAATTATCATGGAATTCTCAATTCCAAATTTGAGGTTATCATTGCTTTAAAATTCAGGGAAATCCAATACAATGGAGCACTAAAAATCTTTAAGGCAAGGGAACAGATCAATCAAGATGGAGCATGCATCTACAGGATCTACGACAAAGACGGAATTTTACTGAAAACCTTGGAGTACGGACTTGTTGATTTTATAAACAGCCCCTCTTTTTATACGGTTTATGACGTTGCAATACCTTATGACTTTTGCGTTGACGATTCGATCCTGATAGGCAGACAAGGACTATTGGACCAAAACTTCAACATGATAATTCCGCCTCTTTATGATTTGATTGCAAAGGGGGAAAAATTTAGTATGGCCTACGATAAAAAAAACGCTGTAGTAGGAGGCGATTATGGTTCGGATGAAGCATTAGGAGCAGAATGCTATTATACGCTGGAGGGAGGAAAATGGGGTGTATTTGATAATGGGGGCAATCTGGTCATCCCATTTGAGCACAGCTGGATTGAAAGCACCTTCAATGATGATCTGTTTTTAATCAACCCCACCGGGCTGATGTATTATTATCAGAGCGAACAGGAAGACGGCGCCTGGTATGTGAAGAATGGCAGCTGGGGCGTTATCAATTCCAAAAATGAAATCGTTGTGCCTCCTGTGTATCGGTACAACCGCCAGTACACCGATAAGGTCATTTTTTTCAACAGGCAGTCTGCGGACATGGAAATCCTTGATATAGAGGATGCACTGACCTTATATCTTTAAAAGCACTGCTGAACCTCAATACACACTGAACAAAAAACTCCCTTAAAAAGAGAGTCCTTAGGCGGCCGGCGGCTGCCTGAAAAGCATAAGGGAATTAACTAAATCATTGGGGACAGAACCTCCGGACGAACCCCGCCGGTCCGCTGTTATCTCTTACTGATTCTACAGTGCCATTACCAGCAAAAAGGCAAATGTACTGCAGTTTATGCAGTCCGACCTTACCGCATATAGCGATAATCTTACAGCATTCCAAGCCTGCGGCGATGCAGATCAAAACAAAGAATAAAACAAAAAGGAAAAAGGCGCTATAAAGCGCCTTCATCTGCAAAGGAATAGTAGGCCTCTGCCGTTAGTATCAGATGGTCCAGCAGCCTGATGTCCATCAGCTCCCCTGCCGCTCTGATCTTTCTGGTAATGCCTTTGTCGGCTTCCGAAGGGGCTTTATTTCCGGAGGGATGGTTATGGGCAATGATCAGCCCCACGGCATTGGCTTTGAGCGCGGCGGCAAACAGCAAGCGGATGTCCACCACAGTTCCTGCAATGCCTCCTGAAGAAGCCTGATACACCCCCAGCACTCTGTTGGACTGGCTCAGCAGCAGCACTTTGAACTGCTCGATGAATTCAATTTTGTCGGAATCCCAGCACTCCATCAGGATGGCATAGGCGGTTTTGGAGGAAGTGATTTTTGGCCTGTCTGCGCTCTTCACTTTGGTCTTATAAATCAGGTCGATTTCCGATACGGTTTTCCAGCTGCTGTTTTCATCTGCTTTCATGGCTTTTACTATTTAAGATTAATAACAGCACATGTACCGGGCACAGGAAAGCGAGCGCAGAAAGCAACGCAATAAAGCAGGACGGACGTCCTGCATTTATGGGGGAATTTTTTGCGGCGAACCGCAGTCCTGCGCCCGAACTTTGTGATGGAATTAAACTCAAAAGACTTCTTCCGCACAGCGGGGTTTCGACTGAAAACTGAAGCGGCAGATGCAAAAATTCAGTACTAGATAGCGTGGCAGTGCGGCTTAAAAAAATAGCCGCAGAGCAATAGTCTGGCTTTGAAAAAAATGGGAACGAAAAGAAAAGCAGTATGCTGTGTTTTGTTTCATGAGCATAAAAAGGTTAGTGCCCTGCAGAAGCAAGGCTTTGAAAAAAATACAACCCGGATGGGTGGAGATTTTTTATCAAATCCAAGGGACCCCGGCCTTGCTTCTGCCAAAGGGCACGGAGTTACCTTTGCTCGTGGAATAAGACAAAAGCATACCGGCTTTTTAATCAAAAAGATAAAGGGAAGTAATAGGGATACTGTAGATAAAAGGAATCAGAAAGAAAACCAGTCTATTTCGGGGGTGAATTCTAAAAAGAAATATCAAATCAATTCATTACAAAAAATTTAAAACTTAGTTTCTTTTAACGAAAATCACGTATATATACCTACCCCCTTATACAACATAATTGATATTTTTGAGAAAATTATGTAGAAGAGATACGGTTATCCGTAAAATAAGTATAAATCATTTCCGGACTTTTGTTGTAGAATTTATGCCGCATTTATATTTTTTCACATTGATAAAACATTTTACTGAGCTGTGTAAAATGTAGATGAGCAAATGATTGATAAACACATAACTTTCGTCTTGAAAGACTAAAACATTTGGAAGCGAGAGAATGTTAATGACAATTCTTGACAACGCCTAAAAGTATAATTATGGACAATTCAATGAAATTATATTGGGATTTGGTTTTTAAAAGACAAACCAATAATGAACTTTTGCGAGAACTTAATAATCCACTCCGTCAATATGAGAAAGAAATGATAGACGGGGCAATTTTGGATATCGGATGCGGACAGTCGCCGTTCCTTCTTGATTACCTTTCAACTGGTAGGAAAATTATAGCGATTGACAACGAGCAGATCCAATTGGATTACTTAAAAAAAAGAGTTGAAAGCGAAAAATCAGCTACTTTGGAAAACTGGAGTTATTTAAATCTTAATTTTCCCAAAGATGATTTGCCGGACTTAAAATATTCTTTAATTATTTTTTCCAATTTTCTGCATTTTTTTACGCTCAAAGAATGTGTCGAGATTGGTAGAATTACATCTGATAAGTCAACTAAAGGGACATTTATATACGTTGGCGTGCATTCGGTGAAGTTCTACGCAAACAATCCGTCAAATTCAAACAACAATAATTATTTCAAACATTATTTTACTATTAGAGATTTAGATAAAGTTTTCCCAAATCATTTGTTTGAAAGAATATATTATGCGGATATTGATAAAAGCGATTCACAAAGTGAAAGAGATTTAGCAGAAGAATGGCTGGACAGAGATATAGAAGCAGATGGGATTACTGATCCAGGCAAAAGGGACTTAATCAAGAAAAATTATTTGAAAAACAAAAGACAATCAGATGTTATTGCGGTTTATCGAAAAAAATGATCTGGTGCTGTCATCTGGTTGAAATAATAGCTGGCCGCAAACCTAACTTGAGTTTTTTCGTTCACAGAAAAACTCTACTTTTATCAGGTAATAATCCGTAACCGGTTTCGCTTTTTAAGCAAAACAAAAAACGATGGGAGACGTAAACACATAAAATTATAATGAGATACAGTAATACCGAAAGATTAGGTGTAATCGAGACTGATAGAATAATTACTAAACATTTAGGCTGGATATTTCGAGAATTACCAGTTGCAGATGTTGGAATCGACGCCATCATAGAAGAATCCGAAAACGGGAATCCTACAGGTAAATTCATTGCTGCTCAAATAAAAACAGGTAAGGGGAATTTTTATATTTCTGATAAAACAATAATCTATTACGCTTCACGTGTTCACTATCATTATTGGCTCAACTTAAACATTCCTATAGTTCTTATTGCTCATTTCCCAGAAGAGGAGGAAACTTATTGGGAATATATCCAAGAATCTAATTTTCGCAAAACAAAGAAAAAATGGAAAATTGAAATTCCTAAAAATAAACTCCTTAATGAAAAATCTAAACAAAACTTAAGCGAGATAATTTACGGTTCGCAGCACAATGAGAAAATATCAAAAAAATATGATGGAAAATTCTCTGCTGAATTGTTATACGAATCTGTAGAAGACATTCACTGTATTAGTGATGCTACGAAAGCAATTCTTAAAATTGCTGAAATAATGACCGAATTGACTGCCGGTAATGATCAAATTAATTCAAAGTTTAGAGATTATGCAGATCAAGGGTTATCAGATAAAGATGCGCAAGTTAAAGCAACCATAAAGACACTTGGCAGAACATTAAACATTAGTGCTTCGAGACTAGAAAGCGAGATAGATCTTTTTTCGGAATTATATTCTACGGGTGTGATTGCCTATGAAACTATTTTATTAATGCAATATGATATTTTCAAAAATTCAAATGATGCAAAAGAAGCCTTAACATCAATTGAAATAATTCCTGAAAATATTGAAAATTTAATTTCTAATATCAGTGAAATGGTAATTACCGTAAACAATTTACCCAACAAATATATTGCGTTAAAGGAAGCCAAAAAGCAGCTTATAGAAGTTGGCAATCTTTTAGTTTTCGAATTAAAATCTGCAAAAGAGATTACGGAAAATTTGATTCAAAAAATTCGAGATATGGAATAACCCCAGCCACAGCTTCTGCAGTGGGATTTTTTTTCGCCATAGGATTATGTTAAGTTGGCATTGTATTCAAATAATTAGCAAATTCGAAGAATGGGGTTAATTCAACATAATCAACACTCGACAAAACAATAAATATATGGAAAGTAACGAAATAGATTTGAACTATATGAATACGGGAAGTGTTGACAAAACATATTTTGCACGATCATTTGTAGATAAATTTACAGGAGAAACTGAAAGATTTGCATTCAAAATTTTAGATGATAATCAAACGGAGTTTATTCTACGAAAAGAAGCTATCATAAGTAATTCTTTTGTCGGCAAAAGAGCATTAAAAGCTCTATTTTATGAAGATAATAGAAATATAAAAAAACTTTTTCTTCAGCAATTCGACACAGCTCACTTACCAGTAAAAAATTTGTCTAAACAAGCATCATTTACTGAAGGTGAAATAGAAAGGCTATATTTATTCCTGAAGAGCATTAAAGAGGTTGAATTCCCAAACAATCAAACCTACAATGTAAAGGATGATGATTTACGCAAAATGCTCTTGGATGATGAGCAAGCAAAAAAATTGATTTTAGAAAATCTCCCTCAATTACAAAAAGCCCTTAAGAATAACATCACGACCAGTGACATTATTAACTATGGCTACAGGAAAGCTCAACTTGAAATATTTAAAAATTTACTCTATGAAGACGGCTTTTTCAACAATCATAAGCAAGCCTTAATTATCGAGGGAAAACTATCATCAAAAGCTAGAGACGAAGATTTATGGCAATCATTTTTCGAAAAAAACACTTGGATTTTAGGTTATGGTTTAGAATATCTCTTTAATACCGAATTAGATGATAAAAAATTAGAACAAATAACTAGCGGTGCTAATTTTAATGAAAGTGGAAAACGAATTGATGGTTTATTAAAATCTCAAGGTGCTATAAATTCACTTTGCTTTTGCGAGTTAAAGCTTAGTTCTCATACCCTTTTGAAACAGGTTAAAAATTCCTACCGTCCAGAATCATGGCAAATTTCAGATTCATTATCTGGTGCAATCGCTCAGGTTCAAAGGACAATTCAAAAGGCAGTTTTTGACTTGAAAACTAAAATTGAAATTGTAGATAAACAAGGTGATTTAACAGGAGAAGAACTTTATATATATAATCCAAAAGGATTCATATTGATAGGGAATCAAAATGAGTTTATCACTGAAGGCAGAATAAACCAAATAAAATACTCGTCATTTGAAATGTTTCGAAAAAATTTAAAAAATATTGAAATTTTAACTTTCGACGAATTATATCAGAGAGCAAAATATATTTGTGAAAAATAATTACTTTCATCAACAGTTATTACAATTGATTTGCCAATTGGCTTGATGAAATGATTATTTAATATGGATGATATGGAAAATTCGAAAACAGGACTTAATTTGATCCTAAAACGCTGAAGTGCCAGACAATGTCGCCAAAATTTCAACAACTATGCTTAAAACAAGAAATATCTATATTGACACTGAAATATTTGTCGCAAGTAATTATTTTCATAATGAAAATTTACGCCGAATACAGAAATTTGGAGAACTCAAAATAGTTAATATTTTTATGACGGAAATTACTAAAAGCGAAATCCAAAAAAATATTAAAGAAGATATAGCTAATGCAATTAATGAAATAAATAGATTTCGACAAATAATTGCTAATAAAGGAAAGGTTTTAAAAAATGTTGAAAAATTCAAACCATATTTTGAATTACCAAAAATTGAATTAGAACTAGATTATACTGAGCTTTCCGAAAAATTGGAAGAATTTATAGAGAAAGCTAGAGTAGAATTTATTCCATTTGAGTTAGCAAATATTAGTGATGTTGTTTTACAGTATCTCAATGAAGAGCCACCATTTACGAAAGGTAGAAAAAAATATGAATTTCCAGATGCAATTGTAATTTCAGCTCTTACTTTATGGTGCAAAAAAAAATCAACAGAAATATATTTTATAAGCGGCGATCCTGATTTTAAAGATATTAAAATTCCAGGGTTAATTATATTACCATCAGCTAAAATTTTACTTAACAAAATTAATAGTCAATACTCTCATGATGAAAGTGAATGGATACTTGAAATTTTCCAAACTTATGAAAAGAAAATTATTTTAGAAATTGGGAAAACATTTGAAGAAACACTTTTGGATGAGTCAATGTATGATATAGAAATTTCTAATATAGAAATTAAGAGCATACATTTATTTGATCCTTCATTAGTTGAAAATAATAAAGAGTCTGGACAATATTATTTTCAATTAGATTTTGATATTATCTATACTTCCGATATTGAACAAACTGATTATAGTTTTGCCAGTTACGATAAAGAAGACAATAAATATTATAATGTTGGAAAAAAAAGAGCTAACTACGAACTGCATTTTACTCAAACTGCTGAAATATCGATTGAGGCTTATTTTGAAGATAAAGATGAAAATCAAGACATAATAATTTCTTGTACAAATGTTAGCATTCCATCGGAATATAAAATTGAAAGCCATATTGAGTACGATGATTATCATTAAAAACCGCTGTAAGCAGCTACCCCAGATTTATGCGGTAGGATGTATTTAAAATTAATTTAGTACTTGGAAAATTTGTCTTTAACGTCAAAATCACGCTAAGACAAACAATTAAATGGTGGATATCGGCACATCATACCATCAAAAGAAGACAATATTGCGAAGTACGAAGAAAATAAAAATGAATTTGAAAGGTCTGCTGCAGAATTAATCGCAAAATATGACGAGCTAATAAAATCTGGAAGAAAAATACTAAAAATGTAAGGCCACCACTTAAAGCGTGTAAAAGCAAATGGTTTATAGTTTTTTTTTTGCAGTTGGTACCTGTATGAATCTAAATTATATTTTAACAATTTGCAACCCCACAAACCCGTCTCGTATGGTATAAAGTAAGAAACCATTAATCTAAATGACGCTTTATTGGAATACTTATTAATAGTGTCGGGTAATTAGTAATTGAATTTATATTTCTAAAAACAAAAAAATACACAAAAGACTGGTAGAAGAAAATGCATTTAATACAAATGGCAGCCGTCACAACTTTTAGCCCCGATAGCAGCGGAAATCCTTTTGCGCCGGGGTTCGGCGCAAAAGATTGGAACGGATAGCGGGAACAGCTCCAAAAAAAAAAATAAAAAAAATAAAACTAAACCAATACTTATACCCTCTTCCTCATACCCTATTCATCATACCTCATACCTCATACCTCATACCCCATCCCCATACCCCATTCTCTTACCCTATCGCCCAAACACCGCCACCCATACCCTGCCAGCACATATTCTATCACCTGCATCCTGCTGCCCATACACAGCCGCCCCTGTCCGGCTGTCCCGTCCGCCTTGCCCATCTGATTGCCATTTTATAAATGAAAACCATTTTTCTGTAAGAAAAACTGCCCCCGCCTCCCTTACATTTGACATAAGGCAAAACATAAAGGGAAAGCAGAAAACCAAAATCCAAAACCCAGAGGCAGAACGCAGGGCGCAGAGCTGAAAGCCCGGAGCGCAGGCCCGCACCTGAAAGCCGATACAGCCGCTTTACGGGCAGGCCGCTAAAAAAAAACACCAGCAGTCAACCTTAAAAAACAATAAAATGAAAAATCAAGACACACCGCAGAATACGCCGCAGGACAAAGGCAATCCCCAGAACCAGGCCGCAGGCCCCAATAGCAGTAACCCAAACACCAACCCTTACGACTCGGAGAACCTGGACCAGGAATCAGACAGCCCCTCCAAGGACATAACCGAAAAGGACATCGAAAAAGACCTTATGGAGAATGACCCATCAGAGGGATTTGAAACAGATATTGATACCCAGAAGAGAGATGAGGAACAAAATGATTCCTTTGAAACGATCCAGCCCTATGATGACAATCCTGTAAACAGGGAATTCGAGATCAGCCAGCTCGGCAGTGAGGAGCTTCAGCAGGATGAACAAGTAAGGGACGAATCAGAAGGCGGCCCTGCCCGCTTCCATAAGCCTTCGGAGCGGAAATTTTAAAACCGGGATTAAAAGCCCTGCGCGGCAGCAAAAGACTGCTTGGCCGGTTCGCCTGCGCTCGGTGGAATGCATAGCGGGAAAAGCTCACAAAAAATAATTTCATTCATCAAAGAGAAAACCGCCTGCCTGGCCCCTTAAAAAGCTGCTGATTTTCCTCAGATGCCGCCTGCCTGCCGCAAGTGCTTCGCGCCCGGGGGTCTTTTCTGCTGTTATTTCACCGCAGATGCAATAACCGGCGCTTTTTTGCGTTAGTGCTTCACCTCATATAGGCATAAATGGAAGATTATGTTTATGGACAAGCCCGCAGATAAGGTGTCTTATTGGCACGCTATCATGCGGGCTTTATCTATCGCCGCCTATATATGAGAATTTTCTGCTGCAGTTCAAGGGTTGCGCGCATTTTCTCATTTGCTGAAATCATAGCTCAGCACTGCCCCCAGGCCGAACTGGAATGTTGAGGCATAATCGGTCACTGCGACCGGTCCCCAGTAGTAGTCCCAATAGTAGTCATAACCGACGGCCGCCGACATGGACTGCAGATAGGCGTTCAGGTTGATGGAAAACGCAGAATCGGTTTTGATCTTAACCCCCGCTTTGGCCTCCCATGCAAAATAAGTCCCGTTGCCGCTCTGCGGCGCTTCCAGCACAGCAATCCCTGCACCGGCCCCCAAAAAAGGCAGCGCTTTTTGCGAACTGGAACCAAAATAATAGGTATAGTCCGCCAGTATATAATTAATGGCGCCTTTGTCATCTCCGGCATTCACCTGTCCTCCTGCCGGGATGCCTGCCGCAGGCAGGGCGGCTTTGGTATACAGGGGCATTCTGGCATCCAGCCTGTTGTATTTCAATTCTATGGAAGCATTGTCAATTATAAAATATTCCAGACCGGCCCCATATTCAAAACCGTCTTCCACTCTTGCATAAGAGGAATCAAAATCCACCCTGTCCGAAAAGGTGTAGCCTGCGTAAAGATTAAGCAGCAGCGACTGGGCACTCTGTGCCGAAGCCGTAATTGAAAAGAAAAAAACAACAAATGGTAAAAGGTACTTTTTCATAATTTCTGATTTTAATTAATACTTAATGATTTAATTTTCCCTTTGAGGGCGCTTCATTGAAAAATATTTGAGCGATTTGCCCTATTTCTGGATGCATCTGGTATTTGCCTGCGAGATATCCAATCACAACTTGAAATTTAGGCTTATTTAACTTTCTCAGGCAGAGGCATTTTCATGTGCCGTTTACTGCATCTTGTCCAGAATCATCCCATGCAGATCAGGCCATTTTTTTATTCTAAGCTTTTTACGCATCTAAAACCTAAGTGATTGGCTGCAGACCGATATTCCCCTTTTCCTCTGGTTCCAACCATGTAGCGAGTGCAATATTGATCGGTGCATAAAAAAGAACCGCCGCGATGCACTCTTTTGATTTGTGAAGGATCATTCGGATCGTTGTAAGCATTTGGCCCTTGAGGGTTTTTGATCGTTTTTCCGTTTTCTGCCAAGGATTTATAATAATCCACGCTATACCAGTCGTGTACCCATTCCCAAACATTTCCGGCCATATCATATAAGCCGTATGGATTTGGAGCATATTGCTTTGCTGGAGCAATTCCTTTAAATCCGTCTTCTCCAGTGTCGCCGTCTTTTATAGGGAAATGTCCCTGATAGATATTTGCCTGAAATTTGCCGTCAGGCTTTAAATTATTTCCCCAAGCGTAAAGATTTCCTGTTTTACCGCCTCTGGCTGCAAATTCCCATTCAGCTTCTGTCGGAAGCCTTTTTCCTGCCCATTTCGCGTAAGCTTGGGCATCTTCATAAACCACATGAACAACAGGATAATTTTCTTTTCCCTTAATGCTGCTTTGCGGCCCGTCTGGATGCCTCCAGTCTGCTCCCGGTTCATAACGCCACCATTGAAGAAAATTATTCAAATTAACTGCAGATGTTGTAGGGGTAAATATAACAGAGCCTGTAATCAAATCCTCTTCGTTTGCAGTTGGAAATTCTTCTTTTGTTGGTTTTTGTTCCGCAACGGTTACATAGCCTGTCGCTTTTACAAATTTTTCAAATTCTCCGTTCGTCACTTCGGTTTCGTCCATATAATAGCCGTCAACGTAAACTCTGTGAATGGGAGCCGCATCTTTTGCAGCGCCTTTAATGCTGCACAAACTCTCGTCTTCAACGTTTGAACCCATTGAGAATTCGCCTCCAGGAATCCAAACCATTCCTTTTGGGGCTTTTACAGCGGGTTTGAATTTATTTTCTACAGTTGGCTTAAATTCAGATGCTGTATTATTTGGAGTTTCATGACATTCTGCGACAGTTTTTTTCTCTTCTTTATCAGCAGATCTGCTGTAACTGTAAGCAGACGAAATAATAATAGAAGCTGTCAGCAAAGCTAAAATCAAAAAAGTCTTGTTTTTCATAATAAAGGGTTTTAATCTCTCAGGTTTCTCTAGAGGATTATACTCAAAACATAATAATCTTTGTCTCTGCCGCCCTGACAGGCGCAGCACTTTTTGAGCGCAAGACTGCTTTGAAGAAGGATGCCTGTGCAATCATTTCACAAAGCTTGAGGTTCAATGTGCTGCGGCGCCCTTCTGGTCTGGCCCTGCAAAAACATACGCATGATTTATCCAGACAGCTTTCTGAGGATGCTCCCTGAAAATCTGCTTTCCTGCGCCGATCCGCCCATAAAAGCATCAGAAGCAAGCTTTCTGTAAAGCCGAACTGTAACTGCTGCCCACTATCTTAATCTATAAACGCGTGAAAATACCATCTGGCGAAGGCCCGCCGCGAACAAACCTTAAAAGGATTTCTCAGTCTGCCCTCTTAGCTGCCTATAGGGAACAAATGCAGTATGCGCACTTGCGTGCAGACAGCAGATTACATGGGAATATACCATCTGAAACCCAGCCTAATGCCAAAATTTGCCGAATTTCGAGGATATCCCTCTGATCTGTAAGCCATTATTTCAGGCTCTATATAAGCATTATATTTCAATTTGCCCGACCAGATATATCCTAATCTGAAATCCATCGGTATGGCGACTTTTCCTGTTTTGTAATCAATCTGCCATTCGGGTTCAATTCCAGCATACACGCCATTCGGCCAAGTGTAAAATACATTAGGCTGCAGCACCGCATAGGCAGAAGATCCGTACTGGCCATTTTTTGAAACCGTGAAAAAATTTTCCAGTATCCAGTACATCTGCCACTTGCCTAACTTTGTAAACGTTACTGTAAAGGCAGGTCCAAGACTCCATTGCGGCGAGCCCAGCTTGGGATCTCCCGCGGTGGGAATCTGAAGATTCCACCCGGCTCCAAACTGTCCCCATTCTTTTTTACTGAGGATAAAAAACTGGTTAAGCGTCACATCGCCAAGACCGGTCCTTCCGCCTGGTGCAGTATTTAGAAAAGCGATCACCCTGATGAGCTGAGGCACTTTAATTACAAAGCCTTCTTTCATCGGTATGATTCCTCTGACCCTGAAATTTTGCGCAAATCCATCCTGATTTTCCGTTTTCAGGATTGCAAATTCTTCAAGCTGCAGCTGCCAGGCCAGCGTTGTGGGATTCATGACCTCTTGGGATAATTTCACAGACGTCTTGCCCTCAGGCTGGTCCTTTTCCAGCGGGTTCTCTTGGGCAGTGATGCCCTGCATTCCAAATATAAAAATTAGCAAAACAGCCTGCAAGGCTGTTTCACGAAGGATGGTATATGCTTTTGTACATTTCATAACGCCGATTTAGAGGATTATTTTTCCGGATAGATAACTTTCCAGTCTGTTTTCATATCGGCAAAGGACCAGTTTTTAGCTTTGCCTTCATCCAGGCCTTTATCCAGAGTTCCGACAGGCGACTTTCTGTCGTAAGCCCATTCTCGGACTGAGTCGGTATGATGCACATATAATTCAAAGTTTTTATATTTATTGGATGCCGTCCACTGGAGCATCTGGAGGTCCCCGTCGGAATTTCCAGCCGCAAAAACCGGCTTTTTGCCGATATATTTTTCTATAGCAACCGGCTTGCCTTCCCTGTCATCATTAAAATCCAGTCCCGGAAGCTTCACGATAGACGGCTTGCCATTATTGTAGTCATACCTCGCCTGAAGCGTGCTGCCCACAACCTGATAGCTTGGAATTCCATATGCCTCTTCTGTCCAGGCGCGCATGAAGTCTATTCCGCCTCCAGAGACAATAAAGACCTTAAATTCCCTGTCCTGAAGGTATTTTACCAGCTCCAGCATAGGCTGGTAGATCAGCTCTTTATATAATTTTTTCTTGACGGGATGCCGCGCGGAATCTATCCACTTTCTGACATTTGAATTGAACTCTTCTGTGGTCATGCCCGAGTGGCTCACCCCGACAATCTGCAGAAGCCCATTTTTTCCCTGCTTCATCAGATCGCCCATATTGTTTTCCAATACCGCCTTGAAAGGCTGCTTATTTTTCCATTCCGGATGCTGGGGTGCCAGGGCTTTGACCTGATCCAATGCAAAGAAAAGCTGAAAATAGAAAGGCTGTTCGGACCACAGCGTCCCATCGTTGTCAAATACAGCAATGCGGTCTTGTACCGGAATAAAATTAGGGCTTTTGGAATCTGTGACATCCTTTATGTAAGCAATAATATCTTTTTTCACTTTTGTATCATTCCACGAGGCAAGCGGATCTGTACGCTCAATTGGCGTTCCAGCCTGTGAAGCGCTTTGGGCCTGTTCTTTTCTGCATGCTGCCAGCAGCAGAAGGGCAGCGCAGGAAACCACGACTTTGCTTAAATTTTTAATGTTTTTCATATTACTTATTTTAAGAACTTCTAATGTTGCGGCTATCCAAAGTTTTCATTCCATTCTGTTGAGTATATAAATTAAGATTTCCTCCTCCAGCTCTGCCGATAAATTTTCATTTTCCACCCTGCTGCTGAAATCCTCATCGATCTTCTTCTTAATTTTCCTGACATTCTCCTTAATGCTGCAGTATTCATCACAGATCATTTTAAAACGGTCATCTGCCAGATAAAATACCGTAATCGATTCCATATACTGGGCAAACTTTTCATTCTGTAAATCTTTAGGAAGCGACATATATCTATATTTAAAAATTATAAAATATAACTGGAAATGCCAGCTGGCGCATTAACACAGCCAAAAGTTTGGCGATTTGCTATCTGCTGAAAACATTGCTGGAACAATGCCCCAAT
Organism: Flavobacterium sp. 38; assembly: GCF_057799715.1. NCBI lineage: Bacteria > Pseudomonadati > Bacteroidota > Flavobacteriia > Flavobacteriales > Flavobacteriaceae > Flavobacterium > Flavobacterium sp. 38. The sequence continues at coordinate 199,008 of NZ_JBYNWZ010000008.1, forward strand.
ATTAGCATTTATAAATAAGGCAGTTTTTAACCTGCCTTATTTTATTATTTAAATTACTAAAAACTAATACTTTATATCCTCAGGCAGCTTCATTCCTTTCTCGTCGAGCATTTTCTTGGCTTCCTGAATATTTCTAAATCTCGAAATGCTTTCACTTCCCGTATAGACCTCTCCCTGCATCTGTCGCGGCGGATACTGCACATAAGTTTTAATGAGATCCTGGATGGCTTTATTAAAGACCGGCAGCGTCCAAGTTTTTTCGGTAAAACTGTTCATGAACAGGTCATATCGTTCCTGCGGATCCTGCCATAGATCATAAATGGCCGGAACAGTCGCAACATAAGTTTCATCCCCTCTCCATCCAAGCTGCTGTCCCGGCGCATCACTTCCCGCCTGAGCTCCATTGTCTCCTCTTGTATTGTACACTGCCTTAAAGTGGCTGACCCTTACTGCACCTGGCGAAAGTTCTGATTCGGTAAAGTAAAACCACGTATTGCGAAGCGGCTTTCCTTTCTTGAACAGCACATTTGCCATATCATAGCTGTCGAAAACCATCGGTTTGCCCTCACGGTCATTTTTAGGCAGCTCAACTCCTGCAAGACCCGCAAAAGTTGCCATCAGATCTAATCCCCCAACTATGTTATGATTCTGGCTTCCTGGCTCTATCTGTCCAGGCCACCATGCTATAGCAGGCACCCTGCTTCCCCCTTCCCTGTCGGTCCCTTTCGATCCCCTGAATGGTGTATAGCCTGCATCTGGATGAACATCCTGCCATGCCCCATTGTCAACGGTATAGATCACAATTGTATTGTCAGCAATACCCAGCCTTTTAATTTCATCCATCACGCGCCCTACATTATAATCCATCTCCATCACGCAGTCTGCATATTTGCTGGCTCCAGGCGATTTTCCCTTAAATTGTTTGGATGGCAGGTTAGGCTGATGGTTCTTGGCAAAGTTTACACACATAAAAAAAGGGCTGCCTCCATTTGCGTATGTGTCAAGCTGCTTTAAGACATTGTCAGTCATCATCATATCAAGTTCGGCAATGTTTTCTTCTGTCACTTTAGAAACCTCTCGTACTTTTCCTCCTGCTTCACCTTCCAACACGCCGGTAGTTACCTTTTTGAAAAAACTAAGCATCTCTGGTGTCATATCCGGATTCCATGACGGAAAAGCATAGGTGTAAGCATTTAAATGATACAGTACCACGTTCTGCATAATATCAAATCCGTGAGCGGTGGGCATAGCATAATCAGCTTCGCCTAAATGCCATTTTCCTGAAAAATAAGTTTTATAATTTGCTTTCTTTAAAACAGAAGCCAGTGTCCATTCTCCCGCTGGAAGGCCTCCCCCCTGCCCCTGAAATGCCACGGTAGTCATTCCGCTTCGGTTTGGTATACGTCCGGTGATCATTGCTGCCCTTCCCGGCGTGCAGCTTGGCTGTCCGTAAAACTCCCAGAACTGCATCCCTTCCTTGGCCATTTTATCAAGATTAGGGGTCGGCATCCCCCTGGACTCGCCGCCTCCAAATACTCCTAGATCTCCCCATCCGGTGTCATCAGAGATTAGCATTATGATATTGGGCTTCTTTTTAGTCTGGCTGAATGCAGATCCGATAAAGGTAAAGACCATCAGGCCGGTAAAAATAATCTGTAAAATTCTCTTTTCCATAATCTTAGGTTTAAATTAATTTTTTTAATTGCATTATCTTCCTTTTATTGACTTATTAAAATCAGAATTAAATAATGGTGAATTGTTTTGGCTTAAGGGATTCCATTTAGTCCCTAGAGCATAGCTCGAAAAGCAAGTCAATCAAATTTAAATATTCTTCTAAAGCTTGGCAGATTATTGCCGCATTAAACGGTTGCAGATTATAATCTGCAACCATTTTATAATTTAAAAGCTGCATCAAAACATGAAAGATCATCAATAAAAAAACACATAAATACTTAAAAAACAAATCATTACACATTTAAATCTTCAAAAACAACTAACAGGCACAAAAAATCAAAAAGACCTGATTCTCATGCGATTTTTATATGTTTCAAATTATAATCTGCAACATCTTTAAAAAAAAACGGAGCTTTTTTTGGCGTAATTTTGAGAAGCTTTTTTCAAATTAAGCATACCTTATCAAAAATCGCCACTTCTTATTTCTCAAATTTTCAGCTATAGAATTTATTTTACTGCCTATGAATAATTCTTTACCCATCCGCTTTTTTTTTAAGAAACATGTCCTAATTTTAATTGTTCTGCTCAGCGCTGCAAATAAGCTGGCAGCACAAAACTGTACTGTAAACGCAGGAGTGCTCAACGTTACTATCTGTGAAACTGACGCTTTGGTTCTCACCGGAAATAATCCATCTCCAATTATCGGAAACGTTTCCTGGACACAGATATCGGGACCCGCCGTGGTTATAGCCTCCCCAAACAGTACAAGTACAGCAGTAACAGGATACACTGGAGGAAACACTTATATCTTTAGATACAGCGCAACCTGCGGCGACGGGATTGCGGCCTATCAGGACAAAGTGGTCAACATACAGCCTATAACTATTGCAGATGCAGGGGGAAATATTGCAAGCTGTCCCAACAGCTCCGGCAATTTAACAATTTCGGCCAATAGCCCGCAAAATGCTGGAGAGACCGGATATTGGGAAATAGTTGGTGCTAACAATGCGGGTGTTGCAATTGATTTTCCGAATCTGCCAACCTCAACAATAGCATTACCGGCAGCAAGCTGCGGCGTTTCAACCCTTCAATGGGTTATAGAAGGCCCTGAATTTGCGCCAGGGCAGCGCTGCAGGACCACCTCGCAGATAACAGTTACAAACTACGGAGGCGTTACGCCAGTTTCTGCCGGACCGGACCAGACACTGAGCAACTGCTACACCACGACGCAAAGCGCAAACTTAAGCGCAACTTACGGAGGATGCGGCCTAAACGGGCAAAATGGGCAATGGACATTTGTCAGCGGTCCCAATACGCCGGCTATAAGCAGTCCTGGTTCCAATAATACGCAAGTATCAAATCTTGTACAGGGAACTTACACTTTCAGATGGACCGTAACAGGCCCCTGCGCCTCGGGCAATGACACCGTTAACATTATTGTTCCCGCTGCGACGCAGGATGTAACAACGCTTCCTGGCGGCGACGAAGATATTTTCTTTTGCGACAATACCATTACTCAAGTTACTTTAGCAGCTCAAACCCCATTATATGCCGGTGAAACGGTTCAATGGACGCAAATATCGGGCGACAGCGGTGCTGTGATTGTTTCACCGGCAAATCCCACTACTCTGGTCACTAATATTTCAGATTCAGGAGACCCGTACAAGTTTAGATATACGCTTACCAATGCCAATACGGGCTGCGTATTTACTAAAGATTACAATATTCAGTACAATGGACCTACAAGAACCATTGCCGCCAATAATGGCAATGATATGGTCGGGAGCTGTGATGCGACAGTCTTTACAATTCCCCTTACGGTAACGGGAACCGGAGTAAACCAGTACAGAATTGTGGCAGGCCCGGATAATTCACCGCTTGGACCCTTTCCTACTGCCCTTCAGAACGTTGGAAATTCACTCACCCTTACACTTACCGAACCAGGAAATTACACAGTTGAATTTATAAGAAGCCAGAACGGATCTCTTCCTGTTGGATGCGGTTATGGTTTTGATACTTTAAACATTCTGGTTTCCGGGGAACCTACACCTTCAAATGCAGGGTCTGATGTCAGCCTTCCGTGCGGCGATACCAGCACCATACTTTCAGGGGTCGCCACAGAGGACGGCATGCATTTCTGGAGCCAGCTCAGCGGTCCGAATGATGCTGTAATTACCGATAGTTTTGCTATAAACACACAAGTCACAGGGCTGGTACCGGGAACTTATGTCTTTCAATATATCACAAAAGGGGGCGGGGCAACCTGCGGCTTTTCGGTTTCTACCGTTACCATATATGTATCTGGCAGTACACTGGGAACAACAAATGCAGGACCTGACCAGATTGTCTGTACAGGCTCGCAAGTACCCTTGGCCGCCACGCAGGCTTTAAGCGGTGAGATCGGCACATGGAGCCAGATTTCCGGTCCGAGCGCAATAACATTTTCCAATATTAATGATCCTAATGCCACGGCAGAAGGATTTGCTGTCTCAACAGCAGCGTATGAACTGCAGTGGACTATCTCTTATCTTCATCCGGGTCCCTCCTGCAGCGCCCCTGTTTCCGACACTGTGCAGATTATTACAAATGATAGAAATGCACCGACCCCTTCAGATGCTGGACCTGATGCCTGTTATCCCAATGGAACAACTTCATTTAACCTCAACGGCAATACAACCCAGCCTCAGGATTTCGGAACCTGGACCGTAGTGCCTTCCTCCGGGGTAACAATCGTAAATCCTGCAGATCCGAACACGCAGGTTATTGTTACCGCCAGCGGAACCTACACCTTTACATGGTCTATCGAAAACAGACTCAGACTGTGCCTGCCCAACCAGAGCAGCGTCACTGTAACTATTGCAGATACGCCGCCGGCGGCGGACGCCGGCCCTGATCAGGAAATTTGCGGATCAGCAATTACAATGGCTGCTGCAGCCAGCAGCGGAGCAATGGGAACCTGGACAAGAATTTCAGGTTTGGGCGGTTATACTATAAGTGATATACACGATCCAAATGCAGTTTTTACCTTCACCAGCAGCGGTTATTATATTTTCAGGTGGACAGTAAATGCTGATGTATGCGGTGAAGCTTTTGATGACATAAATTTAACCATTGGCATTCCGCCCCACCAGGCCGTTGCCGGACCTGATCAAAATATCTGCAATAACACCAGCGTTACAATGGCCGCAAGCACTTATGACAGTTTTTTTGAGACTGGCCAATGGTCGGTTCTGACCGGCGCGCCAAATCAGCCTAATATTGTTGACCCTGCCAATCCTAATACCGTGATTAACGGACTTGTAGCCGGAACTTATACTTTTAGATGGACAATAACTGCAAAAAGCATTTTCTTATGCCAGGGCACATTCGATGATGCGGTTGTAGTAGTCACACCGGCTGCAAATGCCGGAAGTGATCAAAGTTATTGCGACGTTACAAGCATTCAGCTTAAAGGAAATGAAAATTCAACGGGAACCTGGACCCTTACCAGCACATCAGGAAATCCTGCAGCCGTCAGCATAACTCAATCTCCTGCTGACAGCTATATTGCCAATGCAACTGTGGTTCCAGGAAACAGCTATGTCTTTACTTACACAACTGCTTCAACGACTTTCCCTGACGGGTCTGTCTGCAATGGATCATCAGATTCTGTTAATGTCGAAATCTTCAGCGGGGCGAGCATACCGCCCGATGCAGGTCCCGACCAGACATTGTGTATTTCTGATGTCGGCGGAGTCGCTGCTTTGCAGGGAAATGCTCCGCCGCCTGATGTTTCGGTTTCTGAATGGCGTTTTGCATTTCAGCCTCCCGGAAGCGTCGCAGTAATAGACAATCCCTCTGCTGCTTCAACAACCGTTTCGAACTTAACAGTTCCCGGCTTATATATTTTGGAATGGGTTTTTGAAAGCCCGTCATGCAGAACATTGTCAGATATTGTAAGAATAGTAATGAATGCGGCGCCTAGTGCCGCAAATGCTGGACCAGATGATGCTGCAGCCTGCCAAACTACTTATCAGACAGCTGCTGTGCCTCCAGCTGTCGGCATTGGAACGTGGTCGATCACCAGTCAGCCTCCAGGAGCTGCAGCAGTAATAGACAGCCCTAACAGCCCAGCGACAACGCTTTCAAATGTTACGGTTTTGGGAACATATACACTGACATGGACAGTTTCAAATGGACCTTTTACCAGCCCATCATTATGTCAGCCCTCATCAGACACTGTTAATATCACCTTCAATGACGATCCTCCAACCGCAGCAAGCGCTGGGCCTGATCAGGAGTTATGTGATGCCGCTTCAGTGACTATGGCAGCTAATGCTCCAGTCATTGGCACAGGAACATGGGCTCAAATTTCCGGGCCGGCAGCGACAATAGCATCGCCAAACAATCCAAATTCATTAATTTTAGGATTAGTGGCGGGCACTTATGAATTCAGCTGGACAATTGCAACAACAGGATGCTCCTCTGAAGATACAGTAATCATTACTATTTACGATTTGCCATCAACTGCAGATGCAGGACCAAACCAAATAATTCCGCAATTTTCTCCCGTAAACCTCAATGCAGCCGCTCCCGCGGCTGGCACAGGAGTTTGGACTCAGGTTTCAGGACCGAGTATTGTAGGATTTACAGATGCATCATCTGAAACAACAGCTGTTACTGGAACAGTTGCTGGAAATTATGTGCTGCAATGGACTGTAAGCAATGGCAATTGCGCAGCTTCTTCAGATACTATGAATCTGACAATTCTTTCAGTTGCCGATCTAGAGCTGGCAAAATCAGTTGTTCCTGTCAGCGGAAGTTCTGGAGATACAGCCACCTTCAATATTCAGGTATTTAATAACAACTCCTCAGGCGGAACTGTGACTGCAACAGGGGTTTCTGTAAGAGACTATATCCCATCGGGATATACAATTGTGCCAGGTTCAGTTAATTTTGCGGGACAGTATAATATTGGCGACAATACTGTTACCTGGAGCAGCCTTGCGATTCCTGCTGGCAGCAGAATCACCCTTTCATTTCAGGCTGTAATCAAATCGGCAGGATCTTACGTAAATAGTGCAGAAATTATTGCTTCTAATCAATTTGACCCGGACAGCACGCCTAATAATAATATTCTCGCAGAAGATGATCAGGATGATGCTGCTATTACACTGGATCTGGCTGATTTATCTCTTCAAAAAACAGTTTCGCCAGCCGCTGTAAGCATAAATGACAACGTGATATTTACAATCAGAGTTACCAACAGCGGGCCGAATAATGCTTCAGAAATTACTGTTTCAGACCACCTTCCTCCAGGATATGCCTACGTAAGCGATAATGGAGCAGGAAAATATAACAATGCTACAGGCATCTGGAATGTCGGCAGTTTAAATAATGGAAACGCTCTAACATTACAGATTACCGCTAAAGTCAACACTGCTTCTGCAGCCAATTATATCAATACCGCCGAAATACAGACAGCAAAACAAAAAGATCCAGACAGTACACCCGGCAATGGCCTTCCAGAAGACGATATTGCCAGTGCCAATGTTGTCCTGAATTCAGCCGACTTGGAACTTGCAAAAACAGTAACTCCTGCTTCTGCAGCAGCAGGACAGCAGGTAGATTTTACAATAAATGTTGTAAATATAGGGCCTGGAAATGCAACAGGAGTGAAGGTGCAGGATATTGTTCCTGCTGGTTATACTTTGGTGCCCGGTTCGGTGTCAAACGGAGGAACCTATCAAGCCGCAAATTCCTCAATTAACTGGGAGAATTTGGTTCTAAGCAGCGGCGCCAATTTAAATCTAAGCTTCAGCGCCGTGGTAAATCCTATAGGTAACTATCTAAATACAGCTCAGATAACGGCAAGCGATCTGCCCGATCCTGACAGTACTCCAAATAACAGTATTCCAACTGAAGACGATCAGGACGATGCCGAAATTACCTTTATCGGACCTTCTGCCGACTTATCTTTAGTAAAAAATGTCGTTGCAGGAAATACGAGTCCTATAGCAGGAAGCCAGGTATCATTTGAGCTTATTATCAAAAATGATGGCCCTGATAATGCTGCAGGAGTCCAAGTAGCCGATTTGCTCCCTTCAGGCTTTCAGTACATAAATTATAGTTCCTCCGCTGGTTTGTATGACAGTGCTTCGGGAATTTGGAGCGTAGGCACAGTTGATGCCGGCGTTTCAGAATCACTTATCTTGGATGCTAAAGTACTGCCAGCTGGGAATTATTTGAATACAGCCCAAGTAACAGCAAGTAATCTTCCTGATCCTGACAGCACACCAAACAATGATGACGGAGATCAGAGCGAAGACGATGAAGATAACGCTGCTGTAGTGCCTGTTCCGCCATCAGCAGATCTATCATTGACTAAAACCGTGAGCAGCACAACTCCTTTAGCGGGCTCAACAGTAACTTTTACTATTATTGCAACAAACAGCGGTCCGCAGGATGCTGCACAGGTTCAGGTAACCGATTTGCTGCCAGCTGGCTACACTTTCAGCAGTTTTAATGCAACAAGCGGAACTTATGACAGCACAACCGGACTTTGGACATTGGATATACTCGAAAGCAGCGAGTCTGAAACCCTACAGATTAACGCAATAGTAAATGCCACCGGAAATTACACAAACACAGCCGAAGTAACCAGCAGTGACACGCCAGACCCTGATTCGACCCCAAACAACGGAGTAACGTCAGAAGATGATTATGCTGAGGCCAGCACCACTCCTATTCCGCTTTCATCCGATTTATCATTAACTAAAACAGTCAATAACACAAATCCATTAGTTGGTTCTAGAGTTACTTTTGAAATTGCCGTAACCAACAATGGCCCTCAGAATAATCCTGGAGTTCTGGTAACAGATTTATTGCCTTCAGGATATACGTACAGCGAATATAATGCTTCAACTGGAATTTATAATCCTGTTACTGGGGTATGGAATATCGGTATTATCCCTAATGGAAAAACGGAAGCTCTTCAAATAATAGCAACCGTAAACGCAACAGGGGATTATTTAAATATAGCTGAAATAACAGCAGCCGATCTTCCTGACCCAAATTCTACACCGAACAATGGAGTAACGACAGAAGACGATTATGCTACCGCAGCCGTAACGCCAGTTCCGCTTTCATCCGATTTATCATTGACTAAAAAAGTAGATAATCCAACTCCGTTTGTAGGTTCTCAGGTAACTTTCGAAATTGTTATCACCAATAACGGGCCACAAGACAATACAAATGTTGAATTAACAGATTTACTGCCTTCAGGATATACCTACAACAGTTTTACGATTTCAACAGGAACTTACGACCCTGTAACAGGAGTTTGGTCACTGGCCAATATTGTTAATCAAAAATCTGAAACTTTACAGCTTACAGCAACTGTAAACGCGACAGGAGATTATTTGAATATTGCCGAAATAACAGCCGCTGATCTTACTGACCCGAATTCTACTCCAAACAACGGCGTTTCCACCGAAGATGATTATGCAACTGCTATAACAGCGCCAACACTGCAATACGCCGATTTATCTTTAACCAAAACCGTTAATAATGCAACACCGATTGTGGGTTCTGTAGTTACTTTTGAAGTTGTGGTAACTAATAATGGCCCGCAAGATACAGCTGGAGTAACCGTAACCGATTTACTGCCGTCTGGATACACCTACTCCAACTTTACGATTTCAACTGGAACATACAATCCGACGACAGGAATTTGGGCTGTAGGGAATTTAGAAAATGGAAAATCAGAAACACTTCAAATTCTAGCAACGGTAAACGCAACTGGAGATTATCTGAATGTGGCAGAAGTGACCGCGAGTGATCTTCCTGATCCGAATTCTACTCCAAATAACGGAATTACGACAGAGAATGATTACGCATCGGTTTCAACCACTCCAACAGCACAATCCTCAGATCTTTCTTTAACTAAAACAGTAAACAATACAACTCCTTTAGTTGGATCGATTGTTAATTTTGAAATTGTAGTTACAAATAATGGTCCAAATGACAACACTGGACTTGCGGTAACCGATTTACTGCCGTCTGGATATACTTTTTCGTCATTTACCACTTCAAAAGGAACTTATGATCCCGTAACCGGAGTATGGACAATAGGCAATTTATTAAATGCAAATTCAGAAACTTTACAGATTTCAGCAATTGTAAATGCTTCTGGAGATTATTTGAATACTGCCGAAGTTACAGCAGCCGATCTTCCTGATCCGAATTCAACACCAAATAACGGAATTACGACAGAGAATGATTATGCATCAGCAACTACAGTTCCAAACCAATTATCTGCCGATTTGGCTTTAACAAAAACCGTTAATAATCCAACCCCATTAACCGGTTCTACAGTTGTTTTTGAAATTATAGTTGAAAATTACGGGCCTCAAAATACAACAGGTGTAACCGTAACCGACTTACTGCCTTCTGGATATACTTTTAGCAGCTACAATACTTCAAAAGGCAGTTACAACCCAGCAACAGGAAAATGGAATATTGGTTCAATTCTAAACGGAGATACTCACGTATTGCAAATGACAGCTGTTGTGAATCCTTCTGGAGATTATTTAAATATTGCTGAAGTAACAGCAAGTGCACTTCCTGACCCGAATTCTACACCTGGAAACGGAATTGCTACAGAAAATGACTATGCTGCAGTAAGTACCGCTCCAATAGGCCAAGCTGCTGATTTATCATTGACTAAAACAGTAAATAAACCTACTCCTTTAATTGGAACACCGGTAACTTTTGAAATCATCATTAAAAATGATGGGCCAGAAAATACTGCTGGTGTAGAAGTTACAGATCTTCTTCCAAATGGCTACACTTTTAGCAGTTTCTCCGCTACAAAAGGAACTTACAACAGCACAACCGGTAAATGGACAATTGGTTCGTTAATCAGCGGCGATTCTCAAACCTTACAGTTGGCCGCTATTGCAAACGGAACTGGAAATTATCTCAATATTGCAGAAGTAACGGCTAGCACGCTTCCTGATCCTGATTCGACTCCAAATAATGGTGTCACAACTGAGGACGATTACGCGGCTGTGGGAACAGTTCCAGTTGCTTCTCAAGCCGATTTATCTCTAACGAAAGAATTAGTTGGCGGTAATCTTAGTCCGATTTTTGGCGCCACAGTAACATTTGAAATTACAGTTAAAAATGATGGACCGCAAAATGCAACAGGAGTGCAAATACTGGATTTACTGCCAAGCGGTTATGATTATTTGGTTTACAGCTCAACCGCTGGAAATTACGCCAATGCGTCGGGAATATGGAATATCGGCACTATTCTAGCCGGAGATTCGGAAACTTTATTGGTATCAGCGATTGTAAATCCGGCAGGAAATTATCAAAATATAGCAGAAATATATTCTTCAGACCAATCTGATCCAGATAGTACGCCAAACAACGGAATTGCTGGAGAGGACGATATGGATTCTGAAACGCTCACTCCTGTTGTGGCTGTTGCCGATCTTTCTTTAGAAAAAGAAGTCGTTAATAATATATTGACGCCAGATGTGGGCGCACCGATATCATTCTCCATTACGGTGCGAAATTCGGGTCCGAGCGCTGCCACAGGCGTGACAATCAAAGATGTTCTGCCTCCAGGATATGATTATATATTCTATAATGCTACTTCTGGAAGTTATAACCAAATTACGGGCGAATGGACTCCGGGAATTATTCTTCCTGGAAACAGTCATACATTATTGTTAAATGTATTTGTAAAAACACCAACAGGTGCTGCAAACGAATATTTAAACATTGCAGAAATTATGACATCTGATCAGCATGATCCAGACAGTACGCCTGGAAATGGTATATCGTCAGAAGACGATTATGACAGTATTGCTGTGACACCAGTAATTGTTCAGGCAGATTTGTCTATCGAAAAAAGAACGCTTAGCGGAAATACTTCTTTTGATGTTGGCGCCAACATCATATTCGAAGTAACCGTTAGTAATGATGGTCCAGGAAATGCCAGCGGCGTTATGGTAAAAGACTTGCTTCCAAAAGGATTCACCTATCTTACCTATACGGCAACAAGCGGTATTTACAACTTTGTTACCGGAAACTGGAATACGGGAATTGTAAACGCTGGCGCTACACAGACATTGCAAGTATATGTTCGTGTCAATCCGCCTTCTGGTCAAAGCGGAGAATACACCAATATTACGGAAATCACCGCCAGTAACCTGCCCGATCCAGATTCGACGCCAAACAACGGTGTCACTACAGAAGATGATTATGACAGTCTTACTATAAATGTTAACGTAGCCGATTTAAGTCTCAACAAAACAGTCAATAATCAGAATGCGAATGTTGGCGAAACGGTTAATTTCACCCTTCAAATTGGAAATGATGGCCCTGCAGAAGCAACTGGTGTAAGTATAGAAGATGTAATGCCTGTTGGCTACAAAAACATTTCGAACATCAGCAATGGCGGTATTTTAAGTCTGAGCAGCATCAAATGGACTGGCTTAACTGTTCCTATTGGCGGTATCACCCTGACCTACTCAGCAGTTGTCGGAGATCCTCACGGACTGCAACATACCGATTATGTAAACATCGCGCAAGTTACCGCGAGCAATCAGTTTGATCCTGATTCGACTCCAAATAACGATAAAGGAGATCAGAGTGAAGACGACGAAGATTCGGAATTCATCAATATTCCATCAACTGATGTAGCCATAAATAAAACTGTCGATAAAACAGATGTGCCGATGAACAGCGAAGTCACTTTTACTATTACGGCAGATAATTTAGGCAGTCTCGCGGCGACAAATGTTGAAGTTCAAGATGTTCTTCCAAAAGGATATTCATTTGTGGGCGCAACCGTTACATCAGGAAGCTACAATGCATCAACAGGAATTTGGTCCATACCTTCTATTAATCCTGGTTCTGCACAAACTCTAACATTGATTGTAAAAGTGGTAGATTTTAACGACTATGTAAATACCGCTACTTTAACCAAACTGGATCAGATCGATACCAATTCTAGCAACAATCAAGACAGCGCCAGCGTAAAAGCAGACTGCTTTAAGATTTATAATGAATTTTCGCCAAACGATGACGGACAAAACGATACGTTCTACATTGACTGTATCGAACGCTATCCAGACAATCAGCTCGAAATATTCAACCGCTGGGGTAATTTGGTTTACTATAAAAAAGGTTACGACAATACGTGGGACGGAAAAGCAGATGGCTCTGCCAAAACACTCCCTGAAGGCACCTATTTCTATATTCTCGATTTAGGCGACGGTTCTAAAAAAACCTCTGGATGGCTTTATCTAAAATAAAACAGCAGGGCACTACAAATTAAGAAATAGGATTAACCAAAATTCAAATTGGCTATGATTAAAAATATAAAAAAGGTTTTCGCCATCATCACATTGCTTTCGGTTTCTGGAGCAATGGCACAGCAAGATCCGCAGTACACGCAGTATATGTATAATACCATGACCGTAAACTCAGCCTATGCAGGTTCATTAGGCCATTTAACCGTTACCGGACTTATAAGAACGCAGTGGGTCGGAATTGAAGGCGCGCCAGACACGCAGAGCTTTTCATTAGACACTCCGGTTGCCAAAAATCTGGGGTTAGGAATTTCGATCGTCAATGAAGAAATTGGCCCTTCAGAAGAACAATATCTCGATGCCAACTTCTCTTATACCATTCAATCGGGAGAAACGCACAAACTTTCTTTTGGTATCAAAGGAGGCGGACGCGTCATAAATATCGATTGGACAAAAGGAAGTTACCGAGATCCAGATGCCGAGTTTAGAGAAAATATTACCAATAAATTTCTTCCTGTTGTTGGAGCTGGATTGTACTGGCACGGCGAAAGAGATTATATCGGACTTTCGGTTCCCAACTTCATGACCAGAGAACGCTATACCTATGATGATATCAGTGATGATCTTGTTAACCAAAGAATACATGTTTATCTGATTGGAGGAATTGTTTTTGATCTTTCGGCGCATACCAAATTCAAACCGGCGGTTTTATTTAAATATGTTTCCGGAGCGCCAATAATTGCCGATTTCTCAGCCAATTTCATGTTTAATAATGCTTTTACGCTTGGTGCTTCTTATCGAACTTCAGATTCGGTAAGTGCTTTGGCAGGAATACAGATTTCGCCCATGTTTATGGTTGGATATTCTTATGATTACACCACGACACAGCTGAATAACTACAACAGCGGAACCCACGAAATCGTGCTTCGTTTTGAATTGGTTAACCGCAAAAAAGGACTAAAATCACCAAGATTCTTTTAATACGACCGTCTATGAAAAGAAGAATTACTATACTCGTACTGCTCATCATTCAGATGGCATTTTCGCAGACCAAAAATAAGGCCGCCGATGCGTTGTTTGACAAAATGTACTATGTCGAAGCGGCAAAATCGTATGAAATGTCTATAAACAGCGGCGACAACTCCAAAGAAATACTGCAGCGTATTGGAGATGCGCACTATTTTAATACGCAAATGCGAAGAGCCAGCAATTGGTACGGAAAATTGATTGCTGAATATCCGAATGAAGTGGCTCCGGAATATCTATTTCGTTACGCCCAGTCATTGCAGGGAATTCAAAATTACGAATTGGCTAAAAAATGGATGAAAGCTTTTGCAGCTAAACAAAAAACTACCGATGTTCGAGCGCAGAATTATTCGCTTAAAAATGTGACAATTGAAGATATTGAGAACATTAAACCTTCATTTGTATTAGAAAATCTTGAAATCAATTCGGCATATTCTGATTTTGGCCCCATGTTTTACAAAGGAGATTTGGTCTATTCCACCACAATCGATTCTTCGTATGTAAAAACAAGCAAATACGGCTGGAACGATCAGCCTTATCTCAACATGCAATTGGGAAAAATTAGCGAAACGCAGTCTAATGTTACTTTTAAAGAAAAATTCGGAAAAGACATTACGACACAGTACCACGAGGCCTGCGTGGCATTTTCGCCTGACGAAAAAACAATTTATTTTACCAGAAACAATTATAACGGCAAATTAAAACGCGATAGCAAAGGAATTAATAACCTCAAAATTTTCTCTGCTACAGCGGTAGAAAACAGTAATGGAACCGTTTCGTGGAAAGACGTGAAAGAACTTCCTTTCAACAGCGACAATTATTCAGTTGGGCAGCCTACAGTAAGCAAAGACGGCAAAAAACTATATTTTGTATCTGATATGCCGGGAACTATTGGTTCTACCGATATTTTTGTAGTGGACATTCTAGGCAATAATCAATTTTCTAATCCTAGAAATTTGGGCGAAAAAGTCAATACAACCGGACGTGAAATGTTTCCGTACATTACCGATCAAGCCTTGTATTTTGCTTCTGACGGATTTTTAGGCCTGGGCGGACTCGATGTTTTTGAAAGCCGTATAGCAGATGGCAATTTTGATTCTCCTTCCAATCTTGGAGCGCCTTTAAACAGCAATCTCGACGATTTTGCTTTTATTGTAAACGAAGAAACCAATCGCGGTTTTGTCTGTTCGAATAGGAAAACAGGAAAAGGCGACGATGATATTTATTCGTTTGAGCGCTTTTGCAGCCAGTCGATCAATGGCTATGTTTTTGATGCCATTTCCAACAGTAAAATTGCAGGCGCTATAGTGATTCTTAAAAACCAAAATGGCGAAAAAATAGCAGAAACAGTTTCGCAGATTGACGGAAAATATCAATTCGGCAGCACTTTAAATTGCAATTCGACTTATACAGTTGAAGTTTCAAAAGACAATTTCAACAGCAATAATAAGTCCGTTATAATGCCAAATTACTCTGGGATAACAGAAGTTCCGATTGGTTTAGATCCCGCCTTGATTGTTCGTGAAAACGGACTTTTAAAAATAAAAATCGG
Source organism: Flavobacterium sp. 38 (assembly GCF_057799715.1). Lineage (NCBI taxonomy): Bacteria > Pseudomonadati > Bacteroidota > Flavobacteriia > Flavobacteriales > Flavobacteriaceae > Flavobacterium > Flavobacterium sp. 38. The sequence goes on from NZ_JBYNWZ010000008.1 coordinate 214,566, forward strand.
AATTATTTTCTTTGATTTAGACAAATCCGATATCCGTTATGATGCTGCAATAGAATTAAATAAAGCAGTTCTCTTAATGCATCAGTATAACTCTGTGGTCATTAAAATAGAATCACATACCGATTCCCGAGCAGACGACCAATACAACTTAGAACTCTCTGGCCGAAGAGCCAAAGCAACGAGAGATTATCTAATTTCTCAAGGCGTAGCACCAGAACGAATTGAAAGCGCCATTGGTTACGGCGAAACCCAATTAATCAATAACTGCTCCAACGGAGTTCCCTGCACCGAAGCACAGCATCAAATCAATCGCCGAAGCGAATTCATCATCACCAAAATGTAAAAAAACTCTCTGCAGACTTTAACATAATATGATATGGAAAATGATACACTACTAGATACCGACGCTTGGGTTATTACCCTGCTTTTATTTGCATCAATGCTTTTGGCCAGTTTTCTGGGAAAAATTACAGGAAATTATTTTCGGCAAAAAGCCGGCGAAGGCAGATCCGGCGAAGCTTCTTCTCTTACCGCCCTGCTTTTTTTTCTGCTGGCCTTTACCTATGGGATGAGCAGCAGCCGTTATGATTCCAGAAGACAAATTGTGGTTGAAGAAGCCAATGATATTGGCACCGCAATATTGCGCAGTGACTTATATCCAGATACCATTAGAGCAGCTTTCCGTCGTGATTTCCAAGATTATGTCGAGACCCGAATAGACTATTACCAAGCAAGTGCCAATGTAAATGCAGTCTTAAAGTCTGATAGCCTCTCCCAAGTTATTGCCACAAAATTATGGAAACGTGCAGCGGGGCTTTCACAGCATCCTGCACATCTCGCTGCGACCCAGCAGATGATACCCGCCCTAAATGCAATGATTGATGTTGCTACTACTAGGCTTTCAGGTGAGAAAGCAAAAGTCCCTCAAAGTATTTTAATAATGCTTTTTTCTCTGGCAGCCATAACATCCTTCTACAGCGTTTACAACGAAGCCCGTAAAGGCGGAGTGGACTGGCTCATACAAATAGGATTCTGTCTTCTGGTATCCTTGGTGGTATTCTTTACACTGGATCTGGACAGACCGCGCCGAGGATTTGTTAATCTTAATGTGCCGAATCAAACGATAATTGATTTACGGCAGAACTTTAAATAAACTCAAGGATTGGCTGTCTAGCATATTGCCCGTTTTGGTCTTATAATTGAGATTTTCACCTCGGGAAGAACTCCCCGGGCTGTAAAACAAAAAAGAGCCCGAAAATTACAGGCTCTTTCAAGAATTAATAATCAACTAAGGCCTTGGAGTGCCTACACTGTCTTTGCTTCTTGAAGTGGAAGCTGACTTTTTGGTTGTTGTGGTTTTTGTGGTGCTATTTTTCTCAGCACTAGTTTTGGAAGGGGTCTATGCGCCATTAGATCCTTTAGTGCTTTTTTTATACACTACAGTATCGGTCTGGGTCTTAGTGGCGGTCAATTTCTTAGGTGTATCCTGTGAGGAGGCTGTTCCAAAAGCAAACATTGCTGCCAACGATAAAATTACATTTTTCATGATCTCCATGTTTTTAATTAATAACTTAAACGTTTTATTAAATATAAAACTTATCTTACAAGCATCCTGAAATATCTTCCCATGAATTTACAAAAAACAGACCCATAATTACATGTTTCCATAGAGATATGTTTATTAGAAAAATCATTATACTAATTTAATTATTACAAATAAAAGTGATTTCAGGAAAGATCTTTTAAGGCTCGAGCATTGTCCTTGGGAGCATCAAATATTGCAGGCTGATAAAATATAATACAGCGGTATAATAATTACATTGCCGAGGGGCTGCTGCGGCACTGCCAATAGCTGACAATTTTATTGATCACGTTCTGGTATGTTGTAAAGCTGCTTTCTTTTTTCTAGCGGTCCGCATGGTTATTATATAAAAAAGGCGACTTTAATTTTAAGCCTTTTATCACTGAAAACAATCTTAGCGATATCCATAAAATAATAAAGCACCTGATTAAAGGTGCTTTACAAGTTAACTGTGATAGTATGGCTATGCTACGACTACGTCTACTGCGTTTGGACCTTTGCGGCCTTCCTGGATATCATATCGAACTGCGTCGTCCTGGCGGATGTTTTCTGACAGGCCTGAAGCGTGAACAAAAATTTCAGCTCCTCCATTATTAGGGGTTATGAATCCGAATCCTTTTTCTTCATTGAAAAATTTTACTGTACCTTCTTGCATTTTAATGTATTTAATTGCTCAAAGATACCATTATAAAAATAGAAACCTACTAATATTCAGGATTTTATTCCTTATAAATTAAAATTTGCTCTGTTGTATAATTAAAATGCACGACCTGAAAAATACTTTTCAGCCCTCCAATGAATTTGCATCATTTTTTCCTCCTGCTGCTTACATTGCAAACTAGGAAAACATACAATCAAAACTGTGAATATCTGTTTTGCTTCCATAATATTTAAGGAGTATGATTTACCTACAAATGAGATCAATAATGAATTTACTTTTTAGTATTTATGCTTTTATATAAAAAAACTTAGAAATAGCTGTCGGTCCATCCTATTTTTTAACAAGCTGAGACAGTTTATAAGTTCCGTTAAGCGCTTCTTCTTTTGGCTGGTACATTGTCAACATTACATAAAATGCCCCATTTCGAGCCGGCAGCAGTTATCTGTGTTTTTCGGCATCGCATTTCTGTATAATAATTTCAAAGGAGCCGTCATTATTTCTTTTTAACCCATTTGAATCTCCTCCTAGCTTGTAGCGATTTAAGTCATTCTCCGCCAGTAATTTATTAAATGAAGCTTTATTGGAATACTTATTAATAGTGTCGGTAATTAGTAATTGAGTTTATATTTCTAAAACAAAAAAATAGACAAAAGACTGGAAGAAGAATATGCAATTAATACAAATGGCAGCCGTTACAACTTTTAGCCCCGATAGCAGCGGGAATCCTTTTGCGCCGGTTTTCGGCGCAAAAGATTACTTCGTAAGTTCGCTATCGCTCGTGTGGAACGGATAGCGGGAACAGCTCCAAAAAAAAAAATAAAAAAAATAAAACTAAACCAATACTTATACCCTCTTCCTCATACCCTATTCATCATACCTCATACCTCATACCTCATACCTCATACCTCATACCTCATACCTCATACCCCATCCCCATACCCCATTCTCTTACCCTATCGCCCAAACATCACCACCCATACCCTGCCAGCACATATTCTATCACCTGCATCCTGCCGCCCATACACAGCCGCCCCTGTCCGGCTGTCCCGTCCGCCTTGCCCATCTGATTGCCATTTTATAAATGAAAACCATTTTTCTGTAAGAAAAACTGCCCCCGCCTCCCTTACATTTGACATAAGGCAGAACATAAAGGGAAAGCAGAAAACCAAAATCCAAAACCCAGAGGCAGAACGCAGGGCGCAGAGCTGAAAGCCCGGAGCGCAGGCCCGCACCTGAAAGCCGATACAGCCGCTTTACGGGCAGGCCGCTAAAAAAAAACACCAGCAGTCAACCTTAAAAAACAATAAAATGAAAAATCAAGACACACCGCAGAATACGCCGCAGGACAAAGGCAATCCCCAGAACCAGGCCGCAGGCCCCAATAGCAGTAACCCAAACACCAACCCTTACGACTCGGAGAACCTGGACCAGGAATCAGACAGCCCCTCCAAGGACATAACCGAAAAGGACATAGAAAAAGACCTTATGGAGAACGACCCATCTGAGGGGTTTGAAACAGATATTGATACCCAGAAGAGAGATGGGGAACAAAATGATTCCTTTGAAACGATCGATCCCGATGATGGCAATCCCGTAAACAGGGAATTCGAGATCGGCCAGCACGGCAGTGAAGAGCTTCAGCAGGATGAACTTGCAAGGGACGAGTCAGAAGGCGGCCCTGCCCGCTTCCACAAGCCCTCGGAGCGGAAATTCTAACAGGCCCCTAACACACAGCAGGGCTTTTACAAAAATTACAAACCATTAAATTAAAACATTATGACACCACAGCAGAACCACGATACGCACTATCAGGATGACAATGCCTATCACATCGGGGAAGAACAACACCATTGGGAAGAAATGGAGCACTCAGAAGAGGCCGCTAGCCTTCATCTGAGCGAGGAGCGGTCTGCCGACCGCCAGCCCACCGAACTTGACCATGACGACGCCGACAGAAGGACCCTTGACGAGTCCCAGGCGGACGAGGACAAGGACGATGAGCATTAAGATTTCATCTTAACGATACAAAAAAGAAAAGCCTGCGCGATGAGAGCATTCCGCAGGCTTTTTTTATAATTTGCACTCCTGCTCCTAAAGCGGACCTGGGGGCTGAAAGAATCTGACAATGAAGCTTCACAAATCAAAACATAAATATATTTGCATATAATTTCCAAATAATGACGAATTTATGTTAATTTGCAGCGATTATGCCAGTGATTAAACAAACAAAATGAAAAAATCAAATCCAGCCCGCATAAAGATCGGTTTTGACCTCCCGCTTAATGCCTGCCTGCGGCACTGCATTGCTTTGGGCATAACCCTGATGGGTTTTTCATCCCACGCGCAGAGCATCGCCATCCCCATAGAGCAGACCAATCCAAACTTCACCCTCACGGCTGTCCGCAGCGGATTGGGAAGCGGATATGAAAGCTATCTGTTTTATGTCCAGAACAATACCGCACGGGAATATGAAATTGTTGTCCAGATCGATCTTGAGCTGGCCTGTGAAGGGACAAAATCATTCAAGCTTGGCGTAAACAGCATAGTGCATCTGCGGGCCAATGAAAAATTCACCCCTTCCAAGGATTATGTGCATAATTATTTCGGAAACAAAGACTGCGCAATTGCGGAAGGCAAATCATATACCCTTTTTAAGAGCCTGCGCTATTCCATCAGCAGCGTGGTGGACATAAGCAGGGAAAATGAAGATGCAGCGGCCAGAAAGAACGCACAGCAGCAGCAGAAAATGGAAGCGGAAAGAAAAAACCAGCAGATCCGCAAAGAGCAGCAAGACCAGCAAAGATCCGCCCAGCAGGAGAGGCAGGAAAAACTGCAGAACCCAGCAGCCCTTCAAGGGCAGGCCCAGCCCAATATCCAGCGCCAGCCTGTACAAAGCAGCCCTGCAGAGCAGCAGGCCCAGTACCGGCAGAAACTGGCTGCGGATCGGGCATACAATGCACAGCGTGAAGAGACTATAAATAAAGGCGTCAGCGATATGACAAACCTGATATCGGGATATATACAGCAGAACCGCGCCGACAAAGAAAGAAAAGAAGCCTTGGAAGAGCAGCGCGCTCTGGAAGAGCAGCAGCGCCAATATGAGCTGAGTTTGAAAATAAGCGGCCGAAAAAACGCCTTCCAGGCACTCCCCGGGAAAGATATTCCGCTGGCATCTCAGGAAAAAGCCCCAACCATTTATTATTTCATCTATTCCCATAACGGTTTGGAAAGCGAGTATGGCGCAAGCGCCTACGTTTCGAATGTTTTTGAAGTGGGAAGATACAATGACGGCACCCGGGCCTACACGGCCACAGTTAAAAATGAAATTGCCGGCCTTACCCCTTACCCTGAAACACTGCATGGCTATTATTACACCCTGGATCAGGCCGAACAAAAAAGATCGGAGCTGATCGGCAGCCTGCAGAATTACGGCGTTATGATAAACTATATTACTTATAAAGGAAAGCCCGGCGCTGCAGGGGCGGCTCAAACAATAGAAAACCAGGGGCCAAACTATGGCAGTTTAATTGAAAAACCGGCAAAAGCCGATTTGCGCCCCGCAGATGCGGCCGCGCCAAAAACCCAAGCTGCAAAATCCACACAAAAGAAGCCTGAAAAAAATTACGGCACAATTATCGAATAAGCGCTCTGCAGATGATAACAGCCAGAGTACACCAAACCCAAAAATGAACAATTTATGAAGCTGATACTTTACTTTTTCCTGCTTGCTGCTGCGCCAGCTTCTGCCCAGGCCATTGCTGAACTGAAATTTGAAGAGGCTGAGACCGCTTATAACCAGGGCAGATACGAACTCACAATCCAAAAAGTTAACGAATTTGAAAAAGCCGTCGGCGGGGTGAGCGATAAGTCGCTTTATCTAAGGGTAGTGTCCCAGGACAAACTGCTTGACCCTTCTACTTTTTACGATGACCAGAAACAATTTGACCTATACCTTTCCCTATCGGCTGATGCAGAGAAATATATCAAAGCAATGGAGAGCAAAGGGCTGGACGATAAATTCAAGGAGGTATACGCCATCAGCGAAAAATTAAAAAGCCTGAATCTGCCAAAAAGCAGAGCGGCATACCTGAAGGAAAGCACGCGCATAGCAAAAGAAAAACAGGAGATATCGGATAAATGCTCAAAAGGCTTTGATGCACTTTCAATCGACAGCCTGCCTTTTGACATCACCCTTGATGAATTCCTGGCCCAATACCCAAATGCCCTGGGAGAAAAGAAATACAAACTCACTAAAGGAACCAGGTTTGACCTGTATCAGCCTAAAAGCTCTTATGACTTTTACAGCACAGATCTGAAATTTGATTTTCTTCCCGTTAATATACTATACGGCACAGTAAAGACAGGGGATATATCAATACTTGTGAAAGACAATAAAATAATCGGCTACCAGAAGCAGATTTTATGGGATTCAGGAAAGGTTTTTAAAGAACAGGAATTTTCCAGCAGCTACAATGAATTATATTCTAAATACTCACAGCTCTATAATTGCGCCCCAATGAAGCAGAGCGAGGAAATTCTGCCTGAAGGGCTGAGACAGGTTTCCTATTGGAAGCTAAACGGCAAAACCCTGCTGATCAATAAATCCCACAGCAGGCAGGCAAAATATTACTATCATTCCTTGATTTGCCGTGTAACCAAAAGTGATCAGGCTGTTGAAGGTTTTTAAACAGTGACATGAAGATCTCCCCTGTGTTTGAATGCACTGTAAGGCTGTGGAAAATTTTGCTGCAAAAAGCCCATCTAATGTGTATTATTAAACTGGAAAAGCCTGCGCCAAGGGCGATGATCATTTCTTTATAATGCAATGCCGGCTTAATATAGCCAATCAGAATCCAGATTACTATTTCCAAAGGACTTTAAACAAGCGGATCTGACGCTTTTTTTTCACAATACAATCCGGCATCCTAGCCCCGATAGAAGCGGAAATCCTTCCGCGCCGGGGTTCGGCGCAGAAGATTTGAGCGGATAGCGGGATTAGCTCCAAAAAAATTATATGCACTCGGCGGCTCGCGCATACCCAACTGCATTACGCTAAAAACGTTCCAACAGGTCATTATTCAAGCCCTGCAGAATCCACTCCATCTGCAAGAAAAAAACAAAAGCTTTCTTTCTCCTATCAAAACAATACTGGCACTAAATATAACAGAAACACTTCACCAACCTTGACACGCGCGCGCTTATTGCCTACTTTTGCCCCATGAATTACGAAGAGATCAAACGCCATTTCGAGAACCATCCCCCGCCGAAAGAAGTGCAGCTGACCCCCTGGGCCAATATCACCGATACCCAGGTGTTCCTTAAGAGCTGCTACTCCACCATTAGAAATTTCAGCGGCCCCGTGGAGAGATGCCCTGCCTTCTGGCACCTGCGGGATTTTTACATCCTGATGAAAAAAAGCCAGCAGAATCCTGCGCCAGCAATTCCCGAAGAGGAAACCGCAGCTCAAGAGAATACAACTCAGATGACAGCATCAGAACATAACCCGGAGAAGTCCGAGGCCGACGCCTGACCTGTCCATAACACCGCATCACCTTACCTTACAATCATAAAAATACAGTCCGCATCTGAGCTGCGGTGCTGTCTTCTATAAGGATCCCAGCCTTTTCAGGTAAGAATGAACCCTTTCTTATCTCTTGCAAATGCGCTCCAGTCGATCATAAAAACAGCCCACAGCAGCTTTTTAAGCTCCTGAAACGTGGCGGGCTTCACGGCATAGAGATCAGCCCCCAGCGCGTAGGAAAGCTCAATGTTTTCAGGATTCCTGCTAGTGGAGAGCATAATTACCTTAAGGCAGCCAAAAGGCCCCTCTGCGCCTTTTATCTCCCTTAGGCATTCAAACCCGTTTTTTCCGGGCATGTTGATATCTAAAAACAGCAGCTCGGGCATCTGCGCCCCGCTCCCCGAAAGGCACTGCAGAAGCTGCCCTCCGTCGGCGGCCTGTCCAACGGTAATATTCAGATCAAGCTCATCCACTGCATCGAGAAAGAGCAGCCTGTCATCCTCGTCGTCATCGGCATGGAAAATAAACTTATGGAAATTCTGGGGCTCAGACATCGTTTTCAAGTTTAGGGCAGTTCAATTAAGGGCAAATGAATCTTGCAAAAGTTATACTAAAAAAATAATACAATCCTCTGTAATAGATAAACGATAGAAATATGTCCGCATGCGGCTGGTGAAATGCAAATATAGGGCTAATTTTTCAGAAAACCGCTGCAAATGATGCAAATCTGCAAAGCCTGCCGCAATCCAGCGTGCGGCGTCTTCGAAGGCACAGTCTAACCTGCGGGCCTGGTGCGGCGAAAATTATATTTCCCTGCCATAGTCTGCTTCTATTGCCGCAAAACTTTCTTCCAATATTTTAGCCCCGATAGAAGCGAAAATCCTCTTATGGCGGGGTTGGCCATAAAAGATTGAAGCGTATAGCGGGAAAAGCTCCAAAAAATAATTCCAGCCCTAAAAAATAATCTCAAGGACAATCGGCAGTGATGACCATTCCAAATTAGATTCCATCGGCAAAGACTGCATCGTCTCTCCCAAACAACAACAACAACAACAACAACAACAACAACAACAACAACAACAACAACAACAACAACAACAACAACAACAACAACAACAACAACAACAACAACAACAACAACAACAACAACAACAACAACA